>CAVJKV010000001.1:0-49439 GCA_963650425.1 Oscillibacter sp.
TATGCTCAATATAAACTACAAAATGCTTGAAAAAGCGGTTGTTAAGGATTGACTAAATAGACTTCCAGACTTCACAGCGGTGGCTATTGTTCTTTCGTTATACTTTTTGAGTTTTCCCCTCGATTCTCAGCCAAATTGCCAAGCGAAAACCGGCCAAATTGCCAAGTGAAAACCGGCCAAATTGCCAAACGGAGGTTGAAATTTTTGCTGAACTTGTTGAAAATTAATATCTTTGCAACAAAGGCGTAAGCTATGACAAACGAGTATAGAAAACGTATTGCGGATCAGTTGCTTTCTGACAAGCTCGAGGCTATGGGTGCGGTGTTGATAGAAGGGCCAAAAGGATGTGGAAAGACGACCACTGCAGAACAGCAGGCGGGAAGTATTATTTATATGGATGATCCAGAGAAAGGTATGCAGTATAAACAGATGGCGCAGACAAACATTCGACTGCTTCTTGCCGGACAGACGCCAAGACTGATTGACGAGTGGCAAGATATTCCCAAATTATGGGATGCTGTTCGTTTTGAGGTTGATCATCGTCCCGATGACGGGCAGTTTATCCTTACAGGTTCAGCGGTTCCGGCCAATCGGGATGAAATTCGCCACACTGGTACTGCCAGATATGCTTGGCTTACGATGAGACCTATGTCGCTTTGGGAGTCTGGAGATTCAAATGGAGGTGTGAGCCTTGGTGCATTGTTTCAGTCTCAGGAATCGGTTGGATGCGAGAACTCCGTTGATATGGAAAGGATGACATTTTGGGTTTGTCGAGGCGGATGGCCTAAATCCATAACGAAAAAGTCGGAGAAAGCGGCATTGGCTCAAGCAATCGAATATTACGAAGCTGTCACTCGAACGGATATTTCCCGTGTTGATGACGTCCAGCGCGATGAAGAGCGTGCAAAAAGGCTAATGCGCTCATATTCCCGTCATCAGGGGACACAGACAAGCCTTTCGGTGATTCTTGAAGATGTGAGAGTGAATGAATCTGAAGATCTGAGCGATACGACGATTTCGTCTTATTTGTCAGCATTGAGAAAAATCTTTGTCATTGAGGATATGCCGGCCTGGAATCCGAATCTTCGGAGCAAGACGGCAATCCGTACATCCGATACGAGATATTTTGTTGATCCTTCGATTGCTTGCGCTGCTCTTGGCCTTGGTCCTGCAGATCTTATGAATGACCTAAATACATTCGGTCTTTTGTTTGAGACAATGTGTATGCGAGATCTTCGTGTCTATGCCGATGCTCTCGGAGGTAAGGTCTATCATTACCGTGACAAAAACGGACTTGAGTGCGATGCCGTAGTGCATCTTCGCAATGGTTCATACGCCTTGATTGAGGTGAAGCTTGGAGGTGACGATCTGATTGAAGCAGGAGCGAAAAATCTTAAGGCTCTTTCCGACAAAATTGACACGACAAAAATGAAGGCTCCGTCATTTCTTATGATACTGACGGCAGTAGGTCCATACGCCTACCGCCGTTCTGATGGTGTCTATGTTGTTCCCCTCAGTTGCCTAAAGGACTGATTGCGAAAAAGTGACAAAATTGGGGTCTTGAAACTCGGAAAAAATGACAAAATAGCCTTGCCTTTTATCGGAAAAAGTCATAATTTTGCGAAAAACCACCTCTTATGCTATACAGAAAATTCGCAAAAGACATAGAAGAATTTCTCAATGATGAGCCTGATAAGATATTACTTGTGAATGGTGCGCGCCAGATTGGTAAGTCATTCATAATTAGATATGTCGGAAAGAAATTATTTAAGAATTTCATCGAAATTAACCTTAGAGAGGATAAGGAAGGTGAACAAATTTTCTCGAACGTCAGGACCACATCTGATCTGTATATCCAACTTGGAATTGTCGGAGGCAATAAATTAGGGCAGTTAGAAGACACTTTAGTATTCCTTGATGAGATTCAAGAGTATCCGCACCTTCTCACTATGCTTAAATTTCTTAGACAGGATAGGCGCTACAGGTTTATTGCCAGTGGTTCCCTGCTCGGTGTGGCATTACACGATACCGGGTCTGTTCCTATCGGTAGCGTTGAGATCCGCCAGATGTATCCGCTTGATTTTGAGGAATTTCTTCTTGCGTCCGGATTTAATCTGGAGGCAATCGAGACTTTGCGTGGAAAATGCGAAAGAGGAGAGTCTCTCGATGAGAAAAATCACGCCTATGTGCTGAAAAAGTTTCGTGAATACCTCGTTACAGGCGGACTTCCAGAAGCGGTAAATAGCTTTGTCACAGGATTGAATGTGGTGAAACTCAGAAGAATACAGAAAAATATACACGATCTTTATAGAATTGATTGCTCTAAATACGACTCGGAAAAGAAACTTGCAATAAGAAAAGTCTATGACATAATCCCATCTTTGATGGAGAACAAAAAAAAGAGAGTTGTTGTAAAAAACATAGAAAATAAGAAGGGAAAGCAGTTTTCTGATTATGAGCAGGAGTTTGATTATCTTGTCAATGCAGGTGTTGCTCTTGAAGTAAAAGCAGTCAGCAATCCCAAGTTCCCGATTTCCGAGTCAGAGACGAAGAACCTTATCAAGCTCTATCTAAACGATGTGGGTATACTTTCATACCTTCTCTATAACACAAATATCAATGCAATTCTTAACGATGACGCGAGTGTAAATCTAGGGAATGTATATGAGACTGCTGTCGCACAAGAGCTCCACGCTCACGGTTTTAAGTTGCACTATTATGACAATAAGCAGAAAGGTGAGGTGGATTTTCTTGTGGACGATTATGATTCATTGTCAGTTCTTCCAATCGAGGTTAAGTCAGGGAAGGACTATAGGCATCACAGCGCGTTGGATAATTTCCTTCAAACCGCTGATTATGGAATCAAGAAGGCTATAGTCCTAAGCAATGAGAGGAGTGTATATGAAGAAACAGGCATAAGATATATGCCTGTTTACTATGTAGCCTTTATCCGCAATAACGCTGTATAGCTCTTCTGAGGATAGTATTTCTTTATTTTATTTCACTTGCGTCTGGATGAATTCCCAGATGCGGTCGTTGAAGTTGTAGCTGCCGGTGCCGGGTGAGGCCTTCTTCTGGAAGCAGTGCTTGCGGGTGGCAAGCGTGTGTAATTCGCTTTGTATGCCCATCTGTTGCATCTTTTCCCAAGTCTTGACAGAATTCATTGCAGCCCAACCGTCCGCATCGCCGTGGATGAAAAGCATAGGCGCAGTGTCGAGGTCGAACGAAAATTCAGGTGCGAGTACGGCATCATCATAATTGCCGCCACCGGTGTTGCAGGCTTCCAATCCGTCTGTAAGAGCGTAAGCCGGGTATATGCCGATACCCCACTGCACTTTGCAGGAAACCTTGTCTATATTGTCGAACGGAAGATATGACTGGTGCTTTGATGAAGTTACGCCCATAAGTGTCAGGTGACCGCCTGCGGAACTGCCCATAATTCCTATCTTGTCCGGGTCAAGTCCCCGTTCTGCGGCCTCGCTTCTGACGATGCGGATAGCCCTCTGCAAATCTTCCCATGCGGTTATGTGTTTAGGAAGTCCGACCGGACGAGGCACCCTGTATTTCAATGTCACGACAGCCATTCCTTTGGCATTGAGATATTTGCGTGTAGGAGCCACTTCAAAGCCGTCAGGGTCGTTTCCTTCGTATGAACCACCTGAATAGATTATCTGTATGGCTTTAGTCGAGAGATTTTCCGGAATATACCATTCGATATATGGAACACATTGAGTTTCATTGACATCAGGCATCTTCCCCTCCGGCCATACATCCTCTTTTGAATAATTGACACCGGCAATGTCAGAACTGAATCTGTCCATCAAATTAACTTCAGGACCGACTTTCCCCATAAATCCCATCTGTCTCATAAACTCCACAGCCCTGTCAAAACCGTAAGGCGCGTGTCCCTTGTTTGGAAACAAGTGCAGTTCGGCAGGTATCCCTCTTTTGCGCAACTCTCTATATACCAATGTTGAACCGTATGGAGTGTAAGGGTCAAGTCCGCCGTGATGGAGGCTCATCGGGCAAGTCTTCTCGTCGAACTTGAAAACACTGCTGATCTTGACATCCGGTCCGTAGCCCTGGCGTATTGCGCGTGTTCCGGTCTCTCCGTCGGTAGTCACGTATGCGGGGGAATTGACAATAGCCCAGTTGATATGGCAAGGCACATCGTCAAGCGCGTCGACTCTGCCGTATGCCGGTGTCTGGGAACTTGTCGCTAGAAGAAGCGCAAGGTGGGAGCCTGCCGACATTGATATCGTGCCTATCTTTTCCGGGTCAAAACCTCTCTTGGCGGCTTCGCTTCTGACCATCCTTACGGCTCTCTGTCCATCTTCCCAGGCACTCTGGTAGATTGCAAGACCCACCGGGCGAGGTGTTCTGTACACGAAATTGACACATTGGAATCCAAGCTTTGTGAGTTTCTCACTCCACTCGGCTATGAATTTCACATCGCAGCAATTCTGGTATGAACCGCCGGAAATGAGAATCATACAGGCTCCGTTGCGCACGCTGTCCGCTGGTGCGTCATACCAGTCGAGATAGGGGATTCTGTGCTTCTCAGGCTTGAAATTCGGGAGCTTGGCCTCATCGGTCATAGCCGCAATCTGGTTACTCTGTGCGTCAGGCATTTTGCCTTTAGGCCAGATATATTCGCGTTGTGTCGCTGATGCGAGAATACTTGTTGCAAGTGCAAGAATGGTTATTAACTGCTTTCTGAACATAGCTATATGGTGTTTCAAGTGACGCGGATGCTTCGTTGAAGTGGAGCAACACGCGAATGCAAATGTAGTGTTTTTCGGGCTCTTTTGCGATGGATATGTTGCGTTTATACTCTAAATTTGCAGCCGGCATAAACACACGGCATTATGGCAGACAATTATCTTGAAACGCGTTATGAGGAAGTTTTCGGCACTGGCGCAAAACCAAAGAGCATCATTAAGCGGACAAATGTCTCGTTGAATACCATGCTGGTTAAGAACAGGAGCACTCGAAGGTATCGGCAGGATGTTGTGATTCCTCGGGAACAGCTTAAGGAGATAGTCTCCGTCAATACAAAAATTGCTTCAGCGATGAACAGGCAAGTATTGCGTTTCAGGCTTGTTGCGTCGGAGCAATCCGAGGCTGACAGAAACGTGAATGGTAAGGATAATGCGCTGTTGCTCAGGGATATATTGTTCCGGGAGCAGATGCGCTCTGAGGCTCCGAGCGCGTTCATCATTGTCTATTCGTCAATTCCTGAGGACCGATATGTGGATATTGATCTCGGAATATCATTGCAGAGTATGGCTCTGAAAGCGGTTGAATTGGGTCTCAACTGTCTGATTAAAGGTAATATAGACGTTGCGAAGATAAAGGAATTGTTCGCAGACAACGAAACAGAAAACCGATTGTATCCGCTTGCAGTTTTGTGCATAGGAAAAAGCGCGGAGAGCGTCTATCTCAAGCCGACAGACGATGTTTCCGCACTTGAACCATATACCAAAGAGGGCGTCCATTACGTTCCCAAGCTTCAGGTTGAAAATCTGTTGGCGTAGCCGTAAGTCTTGCATTTGCGAAGCTTCATTAGCTTAATATTCCAACAGCTTTCTGTAGAATTCCTTGAACTCATTCCACGAATAGAATGACGGTGCTACCTCGTGAAGCGGCAGAGAGGCTTCGTGCCCGTTGTAAAGCACTTTCACTAGAATATCTTTCTTGGCCTTGTTCCGGAAAAATATCAGTTGCAGGTTGGATGACATAGGGATAAAATCTGAGCGCCAGAAGTTCTTTACATCCTCAGGCCGCTCCACTATAGCTCCGAAATTGTCGATCTGCATAAAAGACACAAGAGGAAGCACTGCCGTGTCGTGGGTGAATCTGAGATCCATCTGGACATCTCCAGAAGCCATATTCCGCTCTGCGTTGTCGATGATGTCCTTCAGTATTGTAGCATTGTTCTTGAGCAATCTGGGATCTGCAAGCGGTGACGGACCATAGGTCAGGTAGGAGAAGTAATTCCGAGCTTCCCAGATGCCGAACAACTCTTCATCCGTAAATACCCCCTCAAATTTCTCTGCGGCGGCATCTCCGTCAAGGCATTGAACGTCCACGACAATGTTTCTCAAATCAGTCCTAAAAGCCTCTGCCCCGTAATTCTCCGCAACGAAGGACTTGTCGTTAAAGAACTTGTAGCAGAAATCTTCGGCGCTCTCGAATCTGCTGCAGAAATTTTTAAGCGAAGCCTGAGCCTCCGGCGTCATATCCACTTTTTCCCTGTAAGGATTCTTGGAACCATTAGGTTCAAGTACCGGCAATAGGGCTCGACCTGCATCCATTGAATATGTGAAGTCCCTGTCCAGGCCGCGAAGTTCGTCAATGAATGAGGACATTGTCATAATTACTCGTGGAATCGTGGTGGATTTAGCGACTCCGACGGTATGACCCTTGAACAGTTGAGGGAAATTGCTGTACAATATGTGCGCAATTTCTCTAGTCTGTTCCTGACCTTTTGCGGTAAGGTCTCCGCCGCGGAATGCGACGTGGGGATAGAAACGCTCGTACCTTGAGCGGAGTTCCTCTCCTTTTTCAGTAAGCTTGCCTTCCTTGTGGGCGGTTGTCAGCAGAGAGCGGAATTTCTCATAAATATTGTCGGACAGGGCATATCTGGCTCCGTGTCTGCAAGTTACGCTGGCATAGAAAGGCTTGTAGCCTGAAGGCGCGGGTGTCATCTTCGGGTTGTCAAACTGATAGATGAGATATTCCGCACCCATTCTGTCGGGCTGTTTCAGAAGCTCTGATTTTGTGTCGTATAGGATTTCCGCATTTTTCACCCCATAGCGAGCCTCAATTTCTGCTCGCCTTTCCATGCCGGTGCTTTGTGCTTCAGCTGGAATCCACGATGCAGAAGCAATGACTGAAAATATGGCTAGCAGGACGGTTAATCGATTATTTTTCATCGTGTTATATATTTATATCAGATATCAAGTTCTTCCTGGGTATATTGCATAGTATGCTATTCCTTTGAAGGATAGAGAGTTTCGATATCTTTTCGTATGATTTCAGGAGCGAAATCGGGGATGAATTTCCAAGTGCCGACGACTGAAGGGGCGCCTATTACAGCAGGGTCGACGGTTCCGTTTTTCTTGAAATAATCATAAAGTATTGTCCTGAATTCCGGACCCCTGAAAGTGATGCGAGACTCCACATCGTCAATCGTTTTCAGACCTGCTGCCTGAAGCAGTCCGCCCGAACCGACAGCCCGATACGATGTGATGCCCACTGAATATATCTTGTCCATATCGAATGCGCTGCCGTCAGCCATACTGATTATATTTACCCGAGAACCGCAAGGTTTGGTAACATCCACAGTATAATTGATTCCTGCGGCAGAATCGAAATTGGCAGGACTCTTAGCCAGCTTCCACGCCATCTGTCCTGAACCGTAATCCTTGCTCTGCTTCATTCTCAGCACGTGGTCAGCATCAGAGCCGCTTACAGTCTCGATCCATAAATCGTAACTTGCTTCAAGATAATTCTTTATCTCCTTGCCGGTAAGGTTGAGGACTACCAGTTTGTTCGCGTATGGATAAAGTGTCCGTATGTCGTCGAAAGTGACATCTCCTGCCTCTATCTTGCCGTCTATCAGCAATGTAGCCGTCAATGACACGTCAATCGGATGATATGACAAAGCCAACGTATGAAGGAAATTCAGATAGTCGCATTGACCCCAATAGAATTCTCTGGATGCCATATCCTTCTGTATAGTGCCTATCTTCTTGCCTGTAAACTCCTTCACGGCATTGAACTCTGGAGCGAATGTGCTCTCCATTTGTGTGTCCACGTTCTGGCTGCTCAAACTCGTGGTCTTTGCAGAAATCTCCCTGCCGACAATTTTGCCGCCCTTGACGACGAGCCTGAGTTCCCCGAGTCCTACGCTCTGACCGCTTTTTCCACTGTCAATCAATGCAATGCTGTCCGTACTGAGATTTTTGGTCGAATGGTCGTGCCCTGCAATCACGAAATCCACACCGTGCAGACTGTTATACAAGTCAAGTCCCTGTTTTTCAGCATTTGCCCCGTCACCTTTGCCAACGGAAGTGTGCGCTACTACAATGACAACATGCGGCTTCTCTTTGCGCCTGACATTGTCCACATCTTCCTGTACGAGCGGAATGAGCGATTTGAATTCAAGTCCCTGATACAGAGATTTGTCGATAAGTTCTCCAGTGGCCGCGTTCGTATAGCCGAGAATCGCCACCTTGACGCCGTTTTTCTTTACGACAGTGCTCGTCTTCATATATCGCTTGCCGTTTGAAGTGCGGACGACATTACCTGCCAGAAATGGTATTCCCGCTTTTCTGAAACCCACGGCAGCACGGTCAAAAACTCCTTTTCCCGCCTCAAAATCGCTGTCTCCGGCCACGACTGCATCATATTTCATATATTCCGCTAGCCGTGGATATAGATACGGCGACAATGTGTCCGCATAGTCATAATAGAATGCGGCGTTGTTGCCCAGAAAATTGTCTCCGGCATCGACCAGAATGACATTGTCTTCGCCTTTTTCTGAACGGATGTCATTGACGAACTTGCTCTGCGCCATAATCGTACCCCGCACCTTGCTGCTTTCGCTGTAAGGTTTTGAGAACCAGTATCCGTGGCCGTCTCCGGTGGAAATGACGGAGAGATTGTATTCTCCGTCTTTCAATGTACTGCAACCGGCAATCGCGGAGATGGCAGCAGCGGCGAGAATGAGTCTTGATTTCATATTTGTCGTGTGTTATGTTGTGGTTTTATCTCTCCAATGCAGCGCAGCAGCGAGCATAGAGATATTCATAATGCGCTCTGTCGTCAGATGGCGCAGAGGTTTTTTTGGATGCAGTGAGAGTCTTGACCTTGTTGAGGAAGGCAACCCTGTAACTGTCTGACTCGTCGATTGTCGTGACGCTTACGGATGCCTGGTAGGATTTGTTGCCTTCTCCAAGATTGCAGTCCCATCCGCACCAACAGTCTTCGTGTCCGAAGATGTCCTGACAGTCCTCCTCATCCGAGGTTAAAGTCTTGGTCAGCACAGCTTTGACATCCTTAGAAGATGCTGTGAGGATTTCCCTCTGGAGAGTCTTCTCTTCTGACGTCAGTTTGCGTCCGGCTATGCTTGAGGCAAACAGCTCGCGATAGAGGTCATCGAAATAGTCCTTGACTGTATATACGTTTGAAGCCCCAGCCACTGCAGATGCTCTGATGACATTTTCCGGAACAGTACCCACCAATGTTCTGGCGACTGCCGAGCATACTTTGTTCGACGCTGGCGTTGCAAGCGGCAAATTAGCTGTCACGGAAGGTTCGTTCAGCCAGGATGAGCTCTTGAGCTGGGAAAGCACCCATTTCAGCGATGCTTTCTGGGTTGCCTTGTCCACAGGTACAGCCGGCTTCAAAGATGAGCCTTCCTTTACGTCATTGAGATAAATTCCTCCCACCTGGGCAAGCACGTGGCCGATATATCGATTATACTGGGATACGAGTTGTGTATAAAGAGAATTTCTGTGCGAGAAGTCGGCATCGTCAGTGCCAATCCATTCGTTCATTTTCGGAAGAATGTATTTTAGGTTGCTTATGCCGTAATCGCCTGATTTGATAGGGTCGTTACCCAGATCCTCTGTCCTTGCGCTCGGGTCGTATGCGCCGTAGGCTGCATAGCCGGTAATCTGCTGTGCCCCATATCGATACATCGGGTCCCCGACTTTCTCGTCGATTATCTTTTCGGCAATGCGGTATTCATCCCACATATCCTTCGCTTCCGGAACAGGAGTGTAGAGCCATTTTATGGCGTATAGGTCATAGACCCCGAGTGACGGAGGAACCAGTTTTACGCCCTTGTCCTGTGGCTGTGCCACATAATTGAACCTCGCATAATCCATAATCGACGGAGTCGTGCCATTTTCAGCTGTGAATGCCGCATCTCTCAGGGATTCAGTAGGATATGCCGATGAAGCTCCCATATTGTGCATCAGACCGAGCGTATGTCCGATTTCGTGTGAAATGACATATACGAGAGACTCGTCTATGATGTCCTGTGGCATTTTTATAGCGCGCACCTTCTCGTCCACCTGTGAAGTCTGCACGAACCTCCAGTTGTTGATGAGCTTTATCACGTCGTTGTAAACGAGTACGGAAGCGTTTATGATTTCGCCTGTAACAGGGTCCGTCCAGCTTGGACCTCTTGCGTTCATAGTCGCATCAGGAACGTATCTGAGGCAGGAGTACTTGAGGTTGTCAGGGTCGAATTCCGGGTCTTCTTCTGCGGTAGGGAAGTCGCGAACCTGCATAACGTCCTTCAGTCCAATGGCTTCAAATGCTGCATTCCACGCCAGAACGCCTTTGCGAATAGGGGTTTTCCAGCTTTCCGGAAAGGTGTCGTCAATGTACCATACTATCGGATTCTTGACAGTCACGGTCTCACCTTTCTGCCACGCTGTGGTGTCGGAAAGTTCCAGTCTCCAACGGGAAGCGAGTACATATCCCTTGAATCCGTCCTCCGCCGAGGAAATATCGTATTTTACATTGCCTTCGCCCGGGCCTACAGGAAATACTCCGATGCGCGAGTCCTGGATTCTGGACGGCATAGGCTTCTCCGGAAGCAGCAGGAAAGACACCGTGTATTCGATGGAGCCGCTGCCGACCTTGCCCTTGAATCCGAGGAATGTCTTTGTGAACTCGACATTTGAATATACTTTGACGGACGCATTGTCCTTGAACGCCTTCATTGAGCCGAACCAAGTCGTCTTCTCATCGGCAGACTTGGAGACATTGAAGTTTGTCCCCTTTGGAGCCGCTCCATTGACGAGGCTTGTCACGTCGAATACGACCGAGGTGCTGTCTTTGCCCTGCGCGGATACTGCGATGCGGCGCAGAACCTTCGGGATATAACTGTGCTCCAATGCTTTCTGCATTCCGGGATCGGAACTTGACGCATTCGTGCCAGGAAGGCTGAGGACAACTAGACTGTCCACAAGGTCTATCTGGAAATACTCCGGCTTATTGTATTTATAGCCGACATTGACATACGCAGGATTGCTCCCGGCTGTCACAGTGCCGCCTACGAGCATACGTCTGCCCATAAGGCTTTTCGGCATTTCCATATAGATTTTGTCCTTGGAGGTTCTGTAAAGGCTGAATGTTTCGCCTTTCACGGATTCCTTGACATCCTTCATAAGTTTCTCGTAGGGAGAGACTTTCTTCTTCGGAGCCGGCTTCGGAGTCGTGGCTACGGTCTCAGCTTTCTTCTTTTTCGACTTTCTTGAAGACGTTGATGCCGCCGCACCGGTGACAGGCACCAGCAGCACGGCAGCAAGCATAGCAAGGATAATGTTCCTTTTACTCATTATCGAATTTGTTTTGATTATTTCTTCTTGTCTCTAACGCAACGCACGTTGATTGCATCCCACAGAGGTCTTGGGTCTACTTTGTATCCGCTTGAGTTGTAGGTGTTTGCGATACCTTTGTTTGCTTTCGCGGCAGTCGTCATACTTGGGGCGCTCGAAAGTGACAGCTGGTATGTGTCGCAATAGTTTGTCGATGTGCTTGTGGAAACCGCTTCATTTCCGTGATATGTGGATGACAGGAAATTGGCGGCGTATTTGTTGGTAAACATTGCCTGGATGGACTTATATTTTGCCATAATTTTAGTTATCGCAATGCCGTTAGCCATCAGATAGAATTCCTGTTCACCGTCGGTGTATTTTACATATCTGCTCTTTCCGTCCGAGGATTTGATATCTGAGCCGTCAAAATTGCCGAACTCGATACCTGCTTTGCCGACATTGATAAGGTCGTTAATTTCATCTAGGGTCGGCATCCTCCAAGAGTTCTCGCCTTCAGCGACCTTTACGTAGCTGCAAGGGTCTGTAGCGTCTTTTGCGACGGTGCTTCCCTGCCAACTGAAATAATCATCCTCGCTAGACATTGTGCTCATCGTGACCACACCGTCAGCGGCGGTATAGAAAGGATGAATACGCCAGCTAGCTACGTTACCAGACAGTGAATTAAAGAAATTATCGGTTCCGTTATACAACGTCTGTCCGTCAGGTGTTACTTGCTGCGCGTGTCCTGAACCCATATCTTGTGCCGTAAGATTTGATGGCCTGATTCTGTCAAGCCAATCCTGATTGGAATCATAGAGTGCAATACCGTTGGCGCTGCCGAACTTGAAGAACAGGCCTATGTCCTGCTTGTCTCCGATTTTATAGGCTTTGTTAGTCTCATCGTATACAAGGTAGCCCTGACTCCATTCCACTGTAAATTTGGTAGATGCCGACTTTGCCACTGTTCCTGAAGTAAAATCCAATGTAAACGATGTAACTCTGGACTTACTGAATGCGATGGCTCTCTTGCTCGTGTCGAATTTCTTCTGATAGGCAGCTCCGTCTGAAGTATAGACGGTGACGAGAATGGTCTTCATCTGCGCTACGCTGTGATTTGCCACGAAGCAGACTGTGGCTCCGTTTTCGCTTGTGTAATCCACGGAACCTCCTGTAAGTGAGAGGTCAAATCTGTTGTCTCCGGAAGTCCAGTTGCCGATGACTGCCATCGTATCCTTCAGGCTTATGATGTTGTCGCCGCGAAGACCTCTCTGAGGAGTTCCGGTAGATGAACTTGTGGAATTGAACTCCGACAGAATGTTCACTTTGGTGACCTTTGCGGAAGTTACGTCAGGAAGTCCGGTGACTGTCATCTTCACCAGGCCGGCGAGAGGTGTAAGCTTTACCGGATTCGTGAACTCAGTTGAGACGCTATCCTGTCCGTTTTTGACCCAGCCGATTGCTTTCTCGGACAATGCGAATCTTTGAGATACCATAGGCAGATTTGCCGGGGATAGAACTGCCGAAAGTTCCTGTACCTTAGGTACTTTGACCTTCACTGTCGCATTGTGGAAGACAGTTACAGTGTCTGTCTGCTTGGAAGTTATCCAATTATATACGGTAGCCGTGTCCAGAAGAGATACCGCGCCTTTAGGGTAGGAGATGACCATATAGTCGTGGGCCTTTTTCTCGAATATGACGGACTTCTTGGATGCGCCTACAGAACTTGGCTTGGAGGATGTCACCTCTACGCTTTCACTCTCGTCGATTCCTTTCCATCCGAGCGTAATGTCGTGAAAATCAAACTCGTCCGTATCATCCCAATAGATGTAGTATGACGGGGTTTCCTCAGGCTTGAAGAATGACTTTGTAGTTGTCGGATCCTGAGCGGTGGCGCAGAATGTGTAAAGTTTTCCGTCATCCGCTTTCTTATCCGGATTTGACAGAACGTTACTTTCTTTCGTGCAGCCTGCGAATATGGCAGAGAATGCAAGGACAGACAATATATATTTAGTATTCATAGTACTTCCTCCGTTAGATTATTCGTATTTTCCATAGTTGTCATCAGGAATAGAAGTTCCTTTTGCGAGGACTTTCACCTTGATTTCTGCGGTATATCCGCCGTCCTTTGTAGTTGCCTTCACTGTGGTCTCGCCTTCGATACCTGCAGTTACGGTAATCGTTCCGTCAGATTCAAAGTTGAGTGATACGATAGAATTGTCGTAACTCCACTCTATTTCCTTGTCGGAACAGTCTTCAGGCGTGAAGGTCAGGACTATACCGCTCTTGGAGAATGTCTCGTACAGCTCGATGCTGCTCTCGGAAAGCGCTATACCCTCGCACGGAACGCTTACATAGACCTTGACTGTTGCAGTCCTGTTGCCGTCAACTGTAGATACGGTTATGTCCGCCTCGCCTCCGCCGACTGCAGAGACTTTGCCGGATTCGTCAACAGTTGCCACTGCAGTGTTGGAAGAGGACCAAATGACATTCTTGTTTATGGAATTGTCCGGCAGGACCTTGGCTGAGAGCTGGACACTTTCGCCTTTCTTCAGATTCTGGTCACCTGACGGTGTGATTTCAACACTTTCAGCGTGGTAGTCCGTGACTGATACAAGGCAGGATGCTGTGAAACTGCCGTCCTCAGAAGTTACGGTAATGGTAGACGAACCTTCTGACAGGCCCTTTACGACACCGTCTGTCACAGATGCAACAGCGGGATTTCCCGTGCTCCAGGTTACATTTGTGTTAGTGGCGTTCTCCGGCGTGAAGCTGACTGTAAGGGCTGCCTCTTCGCCTGTCTTGATGGCAAGGCTTGTCTTCGAGAGACTTATGCCTTTCACTGCCACGTCTTTCTTTCCGTCGCATCCGACCACCGTCAGTGCGAGGGCGGCAACTATCGACAATGCCGCAAGAAATTTGTTCGTTTTCATATAGGGTAGAAATTTAATTTATTCTGTATTTGTATATTACGCTCGTCGGATTGTCGCAGATACCTTCGTATGATTTTACCAATGTGTCATCCGTGTATCTGTATACATAGAGGCTTCCTTTGTGATCCCCACTTCTGGAAGGGTTGTATGTAGCCACGTACAGCAAATCTTCACCGTCTGTAGCCTTTCTTCCCTTGAAGTTAGTGGCGATGTCCTTGATGATTTCGCCCTGAGGCAATGTTATGGCCGGTCTGCTTCCCGGAGGAGTCGTAAGTCCCCAACGGTAGATGGCATTGTCGTATGTGTAATAAACATCTGATGATGAGCGGTTTGCCAAAATTTTTGATTTGCCGTCCATTTTCAGGTCAGAAGTCTTGAACTTGTATTCTATGTCGTGGGCGGTAGCTTCGCCTTCCTCCTTTTTTGTGCCGTAGCTATAGCATCCCTGTCCGCAAACCTTTGTCTTACAAGAGTCCGGGTCGGATTTCTTGCGGTACAACATAAAGATAGGGAAATTGGAGGTGGAAGTGTTGCTTCGTTCGACGGCGACATTCACGACTTCCCAACCGTCTGATTCCAGGTATCTTACACCTGAGGATGCGTTCTTTCTTGTCCCGACCTTATCCGTATTGAAGAAAATCGGATAGCGGTATGTCTTGGCAGTTGCGGAAGACGCTTTGTTCGGTCCGTCCACGATTCTGTCAATGCTGAATGCGTTGGCGTCGGTAATTACGTTCACAAATCCTCCGTTCATATCATACCTGAACAACCTGTTGTCTGCAGACCGGAAGAAGCAACCGAATGCAGCCTTGTCTTCCGCATATTCTCCGCCGAATTCCGCGCAATAGGTGCCGTAGTCCTTCATCTTGGCGGTCATATACAGCTCGAATGTCTTGCAGTCCATATGGTAAATGGTACCGTCCTCATCGTTCGTTGCAATCAGGAATCCGGAGTAGGTAATGCCGCCGTAGGTGTTGTCACTCATATACATAGAAGTTCCGTTCTTCAGCGGTTTCCCCTCCACGCTGAAAATGTTGGTGAACACCTGCTGCTCTCCCTTTGCGATTTCTTCGGTGGTCAGAGTCTTTACAAATGCAAGTGAACCGTTGCCCTCATCGTCATTGGATAGTATTGCGACACCCTCGTCATAACCTGAGTTTACATTGAGGGTAAAGTACTTGAACTCAATGCTTTCTCCGTTGTCAACCTTGAGCCTGAGCAGGAAGGAGCCTACCTTGGAGAAAGTATAGTTGATAGTCCTTGTATTGGATATGATTTCTATCTTCTCGAACTGATGCTGGTCTATCACGGTGCCGCTTTTAACCGCGCCGTACGCCCATTCGAATGTGACCTCCTTGCTGCTGACAATGTCAAGGCCATTGTAAACCAATTCGGTGCCGAGATTGACGCTGATGGTGTCGGATACGGCATTTATGGTTATAGGTGACAAATTCTTGTAACCGTGAGGCTCGACCTTGTAACATCCGGAAAACAAAGCTGTTACGGATGCTATGAATAGAAATATAGTGAGTTTTCTCATCTTGACGACCTGTTTTTAATTGAAGAATCCATAAGTGCCGTACATCGGATTTCCCCATCCGATCTGTGAATTTATGTTGACATATTCCGAACCCACGTATTCGAAGTTAGGATCGTCCGGATGCTCTTTGTAGTATTCCTGATAGTACAGGAACAAAGGATAGGCAACATATTTCGCCCACGCGGACATATATGATTTTCTCCAGAATTTCATCGGAGCGTTCGGGTTGTCAAGATTTTCACCGTAGTTGCTTACCACGTAATCGTAGAATGACGGGCAGGTCTCCTTTGTGTCGCGAAGGTACTGGAGAAGTCGGCGGAACTTCTGAGGATAGAATTTTCCCCAGTCGTAGTCCCATCCTGGAGCGGACTTGGAGGATGCCTTCCACCAGCTCGGACAACTTGGTTCACCGTCTGACACATAGTAAACGAATTCCGGGGTCAGGACTTTCTGCGTCGAGGTGCTGTCAGTTGCACAAGGAATGAAATTTTCATTTTCCTTGAGACGGAATTTTACCAGGACACAAGTGTCAATCATCTCCGGTTGCCTGTGAAATGTCACTGTTACTGTGCCTTTTACTTCGCCTGCCGGAATAACGAGCGGACCTAGGTCGAAATCAACCCCAGGTCTGGCAGTCACTACCGGAAGTTCTGTTGTTCCCGCCTTGAATGTCTGTCCCTCTTCTGCCGGCACATATTCAATTGCATATTCCCTATCGTGTGATGCCGGCATTCCCATCACATATATTGACTGGGTTGCCACAATGTCGTCTTCCGGAATGAGCGCGAATGAATACAGATGCGTCTGTACACTTTCCTCAAAATAGATTACCGGTGTTTGCGATGTGTCGTACATCAGCCAGGTGCCTTTGCACGATGCAGATGCGGCAAGGACCGCAATTATTGAAAGTATTCTGAATATTCTGTTCATAATCATATCTCCATATCGTTTCTAGCATCGTCCTCATCGTCAGGAATTTGCACGGTATAGTTGCCCGGCACGCTTCCGCTTAGAGTGGTTCCCGCTGCGGTCTTGATGTCTTTGCCCAATTTCTTCATTTCTGACCAGGTGAATCCCTCACCGTAAAATTCCTTCCTGCGCTCGTTGAACAATAAGTCGTATGTGAGCTTCCCTTCTGAAATCTCGTCCAGTCCGCGGGTGGTTACCACCTTGTTGTAGAATTCGGCGGCAAGTCTAGGGTTGGATGTCAAATAATACTCTGCCATTATGTAGTACATTTCCGGTATTCGGAGAATGTTTATGCCGGCAATCGCGGAGCCGCTGTATGAGCCGCCGGAGCCGAGAGTTACATTGGCAGTTTTCTTCAGATGTCCCTCGGCACTGTCGAACCAGGCACTGATTCGGTAATCCGTATTCGAGCCGCTGCCTTCTTCATAAAGAGTGCGCCAGTCGGATGCCAGCGAGAATGTAGTCTTTGTGCCGGTAAGGCCGTATTTTGTGCAGGCGACCTTCTGACAATCAACGGAGTAGAATCCGAATATGGTCTCGTGCATATCAAGCACGCCGCCCTCGCTCTGCACGAACGAACTCAACGGCCTGAATGTAAACTTGTTGCTGTCAATGACTTTCTGTGCGTATATGGCCGCGTTCGAGATGTCGCCTCTAGTCCAATACACCCTTGCCAACAAGGCTTCCACAGCGTAAAGGTTCAGATGCGTGATTCTGCCTTCCGTGAATGAGTTGGCGACGTTTGTCCTGGATTCAGGAACGAGTGTCTTGTCTTCGCCCAACAGACTTTCTGCACGTGTGAGATCCTCGATAATCTGGTCATACACCCCGTCGAGAGACGAGTAGTCGGTGACTGAAAATGTATAATTCTTCACGTACGGAATGGCTTTGGCCTTGAGGTTGTCGGCTGCCCAGAAAGGAGGACCGAAATATCTTACCAGGTCGAAATGAATCATAGCCCGGAGTGCAAGCGCCTCTCCCAAATAGAGCTTCGAATGTTTGAACTCGTTTGTTCCGCCTGCTTCAGCGTGCTTTACGATGTTGTTTATGTGGTTGATAGCCTTATAGGCGTTGCTCCACAATGTTTTACGTAAAGATGTCGGACCGTTGATAGTCCAGTTTGCAGTCGCAAGGTTGCCGTAGGTGTTGTCCGTGAGCGCCGTCGTGTTCTGGCTCATCACCTCGGATATCCAGATGAAATCTCCGCCATACAGGCTATTGTTGTATGAGATCTCGCTGTATATTCCGTAGAGCGCATCTTCATAACCTTCGGCTGACGTGAACATATCATTGTCGAATGTTTCGCCTCTCGGATTGACATCAAGGAATTTGCTGCATCCCGCTGAGATGATTGTGCCTAATGCCAATACTGTATATATTATGCTTCTTTTCATTTTCATCGGGTTTTAGAATGTCGGACGGAACGTGATGTTTACGCTGCGGCAGTACGGATAGGATGTTCCTCTCTCGAAACGGACCGTGGAGAGGTAACCTATGTCGGAGAAGCCGAAGCCGACAGCCAGTTTCCTGAGTCCCAGCTTCGAGATTTTCTTTATAGGAATATCATACATAAACTGGATGTTGGAGAAATAGATCTCGTTTCTTTTCTCGACGAACCTTTCCGAGTAATGGGTTGTGGTGCCTGCCGTAATTGCAAGGTAACGTGTATGGTCTCCAGCGTTTTTCCACCTGTCCGTGAATGCCCTGGCGTCCACATTGTGATATTTGTCTATATTCTCAACCTTGTTTTGTAGAGTTGAGTTGTAATAGTCGCCTCCGAATGTGTAAGTCGTTGAAAGAGACATTGAAAGACCTTTCCATCTTAAAGTCGTCATCAATGAACCGTTGAGGATAGGATTGGTGTTTCCCACTGCAACTTTCTCGCTTGTGCTGTACTGGAATGTGTATTCACCGTTCTTTTTTATGTAAATCTCTTGTCCGGTGGCAGGGTCGATTCCGGCTGAACGCATAGCGTAGATGTCGTACTGTGAGCCGCCCTCCTGGAAAAGAATCTTCGGCAGGGAAGAATCCGTGGTGTTATCCTTCTCTACGCCCTTGAGTGAGTTTGAGATGTGGCGTATCTCGTCCATCACGTGCCCGCCGGTCAGCGTTACGCTCCAGAACCAGTCTTTCTTGCGGATAATCTGTGCGGATAGCGACAGGTCAACTCCCTTGTTGTTGAGCTCTCCGAAATTGACATTCATCGAAGAAGTTCCGACTGATGGCGGCAAGTTGATGGACATCAGCATATCGTATGTCGTGTTTGAGTAGAAGTCAAGCGACATATTGATTCTGCTGTTGAGGAAAGCGCCGGTGATGCCGATGTTGTTGTTCAATGTCCTCTGCCATTTCAGATTCGGGTTTCCCATCTGCTTAGGAATGGCTCCGATACCGGTATAATACTGATAGGTTGACTTGTATTGATATACTGTCTTTGCCTGATAGTAGTCAAATGCCACGCTTCCGGTGTATCCTATCGAGTATCTGATGGACAATGTGTTGATCCATTTTGCTTTCTTGATGAAGGACTCGTTGTGGAGATTCCACGCCGCACCGGCTGCCCAAAACGGAGCAAAACTGTTTTCAGAGCCGAATCGTGAAGAACCTGAGGCTCTGTATGACAAATCCACGACATATCTGTTCCAGAGCCCGACATTTGCGTTGGCGAAGAAACCTACTTCTGTTGAGATTTTGTCCGAACCTGACGGCTGCGAGTTGTTCGGATAGCTGAGCGCAAATGACAAGTCGCAAAGATTGTCTTTCAGAAAGCCGATTCCGACACCTGATGATGACTGGTTGCGTGAGTATTGTATGTTCGAACCTCCGCTCACACGGAACATTGAGCCTTTCGAGTCGAGAGAACGTCCATAGTTGACGACTATCTTGCCCGACAGATTAGTTCCCGTCTTGTTGGTGAAGGTATATTGGCCTCTGCTCGTGACAGGAGTGTTCTGATATTTTACCATATCAGGTGAATCGTATGCGTCAGAGGAGCCCCACGAGAGATTTACGCTTCCCTGACCTGTCACATACAGGTTTTTGGTTATGTTCCACCTTCCGTCGAGGGAGTTCTTGAGGGTCTGCGACCGCGTCTTCTTGAAGCTCGACAATGTGGCTTCGTAAAGAGGGTTGGTGTCCGCGTTGCCGGATTTGGTGATAGGGTTGAAGTAATATATCTTTATCAGTTCTCCATCCTCGTCATACATAGGCTCATACGGATTCATCTTGGAGTAGTTCGCGTATGAACCGTAAGGAGAATCCTTCGAGTCGGTCATTGAGAAATTGACCTTGTATGAGAGTGTTAGTTTGTCCCTGAGATGGTATCCGATAGTGAAATTGATGCTCTTGGAACTGCGCTTGTCTCCTTTCATCACTCCGTACGTGTCGTTCCAGCTTCCGTTTGCCCTGAAACTGAGTTTCTCTCCTCTGGATGTCAATGCCAGCGAGTGGTTGTAACTGAAAGGCATTCTGAGTGGAGCGTGCAGCCAGTCGTCATTCACGCCCTGGAGGATTTTCTCGAGTTTGTATGCGTAGGCCTCGTCAAGTGAGCCGTCTGTGGTGTCATAGAGTCCGGCAAGTCTCTCCAACTCAAGTTTCTGAGATGGAGTACAAAGGTTGAAGGAACTGAGGTCCGGATAGCTGAACTTAGGCACGAAGTTATAGCTGAGTTTTACTTTCTCTGTTCCGATACGTTTTCTTTCCACGACAATGACACCGTTTGCTCCCTTCTCACCGTAAAGGATAGTTGCAGAGGCATCCTTAAGGACATCGATTCGCTCAATGTCGAATATGTCAAGGTCATACAGCTCGTCAATGGATATCTCCACGCCGTCGAGCACTATGAGCGGATTGTTGACACCCTCTTCGCTTTCGTTGGTAATCAATGTATTGGCTCCTCGTATCAATATGGAAGGCACTGCGTTAGGGTTGGAACCGGCGGCATTGTTCTCCACCATCACCATACCCGGTGTAAGGGATGTGATGCCTGCGATTAGGTTGGTAGGGGATAGGTCCACCAATTGTTCTCCGCTGATGGTCGTGGCTGAACCGGTAAACGTTTCCTTCGACTGCGTATAGAAGCCGTTCACCACGACTGCGTCGAGTGTAGATACTTTCAGCGTGACATTGATGGTCGTCGATGAACTGACATTGATTTCCTGGTTGTCAGTTCCGATGAATGAGAATACGAGCACGTCGTTGTTCTTTCCGCTCTTGTTGAAAGTGATGCTGTAGTTTCCGTCCACATCGGCAGAAACTCCGACAGTTGTGCCCTTTACAAGTACATTCGCTCCTGCAAGCGGCTCTCCGTGGTCATCTACGATCTTTCCCTTGACTGTGATTTTCGTGTTTCCGGAAGGGGCTGACGGTTTGCTGCCTGACTTCGTGGTCTGGGCTGAAGCGTAATCGCCGAAAATTCCCGCCGGAAGAAAGAGACAAGCAAGAAGACAAAGAATAAATGTCCGACATCCTCTGTGAAATGGAGTTTTGTCTAATTCCATAAGCTGTATTTGTTAATTCGTTTAGAAGAAGTTGTTCTGAGCAGACTGCTGAAAACAACCATCCATAACACACAAATATAGGTTTTTATCCCCCGAAATCCTAAACGGAGGGTGTGTTTTATCGATTAAAGCGAAAACGCTGTTCATTTTTGGGGTGAACAGCGTCTCATTTGAATTGGTTATCAGACCTTAAATGCCAGTCATCAAACCTTCAGGAATGTGTTGTGCTTGTACAGGAAATAGAGGAAATACCATTTCGCTGCGAATGCTCCGGCAAGCAGAATCAGTTTGCCTATGTCATCCGGGAATAGTCCCGCAAATCCGCCCAGGAAAAATCTGGAAACCAGGTCGAAACTGATGAATCTGATAGCCATATAGATGGTTATGGAATTCATACCGATTACCTGGAAGAACAGTACGCCCTTTCTCCATCCTTTCACATCTATGAGATAATAGAAAATCGCGAAAACGGCCAATGAATATGATGCTGCGGCTAATACGAAAGTGCTGGTCCACAGGCTCTTGATGATAGGGAACCAGATTGACCAGACTAGTGTGACAACTGCAAGGACAGCGGCAGCCACAAGTAGTTTCACGGTCTTCTTCTCTCCCGAATCCTTGGAATCCTTGATGTATCTTCCCGTGAACATGCCGAGCAGAGCCGTAACTATTGCAGGGATTGTGCTCAACAAGCCTTCTGGGTCGCCTTGAGGCTTGTAGCAGTGTTTACCGAATACCATTCGGTCAATGTAATATGAAATATTGCCTTCGAGTGACATGGAGTCAGCTCCTGCAGGTGCGTCCGGGGCGGTTATAAACCTGATAATGAGGAAATAACCTATAAGAATGCCTACGGAGATGCCGATCTGGGTCTTTCTTCCGGTGTAGCAATATATCAGTGCGGCGAATGCCCATGCAAGACCGATTCTTCCGAGTACGCTTGGAAACCGCAGCGTCGAAAAGTTGAAATTGAAAAATCCCTGCGAGACAAGTCCGAGAAATACCAGCATCAGGCCTCTGCGGATTATGTCCAGCGTGATTTTACCCTGCGAAAGTCCTTTGGCCTGTTTCTTTGCGAGCGAGAACGGGAATGTCATTCCGGATATGAACAGGAACAGGGCGAATATGGTGTCGTGATGGTGGAATCCTTCCCAGCTCACGTGAGTCATTTGGGTGGCAAGCCAACAGTCTTTTCCATCCGGAAACAGTGCGCAGATGCCATAGATAAGGCTAGCGATTCCGATGATGAACATCATATCAAATCCTCTCAACGCATCGAGAGAGAGGAGTCTTCCGGAGTTGTTCCGAACCTGTGTGTCAGTCATTATGAAGTTTGTTTAGTCGTGGTTGTATGTTGTTGTTATTCACTTAGTTTGGCCGCAGCCTTGTCCATAAATTTTTTCTCGTCAATGATAAACCTTTCGTGTTCGCCTTCGCCGATAATTCCTTTTTCGTCAGAACATTCCACGTGGAAGACAAGTCTTCTGCGGTCAATTTCCACCAGTTCTGTGCTGCAGGTGACTTTCATTCCTACGGGGTTTGCGGACAAATGCTTGACATTTACGAGTGTGCCTACTGTGCTCTGCCCTTCTTCAAGAAACTGAGCGACACTGAGTCTTGATGTCTTCTCCATCAGCGCTATCATCGCTGGCGTGGCGAGAACTGCCAATGACCCGCTGCCAAGCGCTTCTGCTGTGTTTGATTCGGTAACGGTCAATTCTCCGAAACCCTTGATGCCTTTTTCCAACATATAAGAATCTGTTTTGAAATGGTTCTGTTTATTTCTGTCTGTTTTGTCTATTTTGTCTGCTTTGTCTGTTCGGTGACCTTGACCCGGTTAGATGATGTATGTCCCTATCCTTATGAACATTATGCAACTGACAATCAGCTTAATCCCACTGCCGCAGAGGAATCCAAGGAACGCCCCGGCAGCCGATTTGAATGATGCTCCGGCAGATTTCCCGGCAAATATGAGTTCCGCCACGAATGCGCCTATTACAACGCCGAGCACAGCGCCCATCAGCGAAAGGAACATTCCTGCAAGCAGGCCTATAGTTGCTCCAATTGCTGCGTATTTGCTTCCCCCTGTTGCTTTGGTAATCCATCCCGGCATCGTGTAGTCTAAAATTGTGACCAATATGGTTACAATCAGCCATATAAGCAGAGTGGACAGACTCATTGCGGAAGTATTGAAGTTGAATGCCGAGCCCCGGATAAACATAAGCAGCATTCCGAGCCAACTGAGGGGCGGACCCGGGAGTGCAGGGACAATGCTTCCGATGATGCCAAGAATCCCTAGAATGACGGCTGCAATAACCAGGAAAGTGCTCATATCAGTTGTCTTGTCCGGGCGTGTGTTATTTGTTTGAAGCCATTGCCGCCTCGATGTCGTCCGGGAAGATAGGAAGTCTTTCTTTTCCGAGTCTGCGTGCTCCGTCAGATGTGACCAGTACGTCATCTTCGAGACGGATGCCTCCGAAGTTATAGTAAGACTCAAGACGTGAATAGTTTACGAAACCGTGGTCAGTCTTCTCCGATTTCCATTTTTCTATGAGCGCCGGGATGAAATAAATGCCCGGTTCGTCAGTTATGACATTGCCAGGAACGAGTTTCCTTGCCATTCTGAGGCTGCCGAGGCCAAGTTGTGGGGACCTTTTCTGGTCATCATCATAACCGACATAGTCTTCGCCGTAGTCTTCCATATCGTGGACGTCAAGCCCCATATTATGACCGAGTCCGTGAGGCATAAACAGGCCAGCAACACCGGCTTCAACCATATTGTCCAGATTTCCGCGCACAATATCCAATGCACTTAGCTCCTCCAGCATAAGTCGCATAGTTGCAAGATGCACTTCCCTGTAGGTAATACCGGGACGTGTGTGATTGAATGCGAACTCGTTGCAGTCGCAAACTATCTGATAGATCTCGCGCTGCTTTGCGGAGAATTTTCCGTTGACAGGATATGTTCTGGTATAGTCGGATGCGTAGTGCATATTGTTTTCCGCACCGGCATCGATGACCATCAGTCTGCCGTCCTCTATTACCTTGTCGTGCAAGTGATTGTGCAGAGTCTCTCCGTGCTGTGTCAGAATTGTCGGGAATGAAACGCCCCATCCTTTCGCAAGTGTGCAAGCTTCCATTCTTCCGACTATCTCCTGCTCAATGCGTCCGAGAACGATGTTGTTTCTTGCGACTGTGTGCATCTCGTTGCCGAGTACTCCGGCATCGTCCAGCTGTTCAATCTCGCAGTCTTCCTTGACAAGCCTCATTGATATGATGGCTTTGGTCAATGCCAATGATACCTTGCCGGCAACTTCAGCGTCATTGCATTTCAAAAGCGAGGCTAGTTTCATTGTGTTGTAATATCTTGACGGAGCTACGAAATGTACAGGCCTGCCGGCTGACAACGCTTTACCGACCGCATTGTCAAGCGCTTTGTATGGCTCTGTCTTGTGCACGCCAACCAGGGCTGCCTTTGATGCCACGCTCGGTTGCGGTCCCATCCAGATGATGTCTCCTATTTCGACGTCATCGGCAAAGATTTCTTCCTCGCCGTTGTCGAGATCAATTACTGCTGCAAACAGAGGCTCATCCAGTCCGAAGAAGTAGAGCCAGGTGCTGTCCTGGCGGAACTTGTAGCAGTTGTCCTTGTATTGTGCTGGGGCTTCCGTATTGCCTATGAACAATGCTATGCCTCTTTTGCCTTCCGGCGCGAAGCCTGACATCTTGGATACCAATGTCTGTCTTCTTCTGACGTATATTTCCTTGCTGAACATATCTTTAATTATTTAAGAATCTGTTTTGAAACAATTTCTCTTTGTCTTGCATAGCCTTACGGCCATCTTCGTTTTTATTAACCCTCAGCTCGGGAGCGTTTAGTATGCCTCTCTAAAATGCGTAGGGCAGGATTTTAGGCTTTTTCAGTTGCCTCCGTAGAGGTACTTATGCTGCTCCGGTGTCAGTTTGTCGATGGTGATGCCCCAGTCTGCAAGCTTTCTGTTTGCGACCTCATTGTCAATCTCTGCCGGCACTGAATTCAACATCTTGCCCTTTTCTCTGACAATGCTTTTCTCATTGTCCACAAGATACTTGGCGCTGAGTGCCTGAATGGCGAAAGACATATCCATAATCTCTGCCGGATGCCCGTCTCCCGCTGCAAGATTCACCAGACGGCCCTCTGCAATCACATAAACCGTCTTGCCGTTCTCCAAAGTGTAGGCTTCGATATTGTTTCTTGCAGGCGCGTGACTTACTGCAATCTTCTTTATCGCGGCTACGGCCACTTCCACATCGAAATGCCCGGCGTTGCAGCAGATTGCTCCATCCTTCATCTTAAGGAAATGCTCTTCGGCGACAACGTCTTTGCATCCCGTGGCGGTCACGAATATGTCACCGACTTCCGCAGCCTCAGCCATAGACATAACCTTGAATCCGTCCATAATTGCTTCCATCGCCCTTATTGGGTTTACTTCGGTCACGATGACATCAGCTCCGAGCCCTTTGGCTCTCATAGACACGCCCTTGCCGCACCATCCATATCCTGCCACTACAACGTTCTTTCCTGCGACTATGAGATTTGTGGTCCTGTTGATTCCGTCCCATACTGACTGTCCCGTGCCGTACCTGTTGTCGAACAGGTGTTTGCAGTCGGCGTTGTTCACCAGCATCATAGGGAATTCGAGTTCCCCAGCCTTGTTCATAGCTTCAAGTCGGAGAATACCGGTCGTAGTCTCTTCGCAACCTCCTATGACATTGGGAATCAGTTCTCTGTATTCAGTGTGAATCATATTTACAAGGTCTCCTCCGTCATCGATGATGATATCCGGACCGGCTTCAATGACCTTGCGTATGCCGTGCATATATTCTTCTTCTGTCGCTCCGTGCAGGGCGAAGACGTTGAGGCCTTCGTGTACGAGTGCGGCTGCCACATCATCCTGTGTCGAAAGCGGATTGCTTCCGGTGATATACATTTCCGCTCCGCCTTCAGCGAGTATTTCGCAGAGATGCGCGGTCTTGGCCTCAAGATGTACTGACAAGGCTATTTTCTTGCCTTTAAATGGCTTGGTTTTCTTGAAATCTGCTTCAAGGCCTGCAAGAAGGGGCATGTGTTTTCTTACCCATTCGATTTTCAGTTCCCCGTCTTTCCAGAGTTCGGGATTGCGAATTTCACTTGTCATAAGATGTTGTTTCGTTTAACAAGGCAATTTACGAAAAAATGTTGGAAACGTCAACCGCCTGAAACAAATCCGAGAGCGGCTGCGCTGATTCTTGTGTCGGGTCCGAAATGTTTGAGCAGAACCGTGATGCAAGCGTGTACAGTGGCACCTGTGGTGAAAACATCGTCCACAACTAGAATGTGTCCCGGATGTGCCGGTGCCTGATTTGATGAACTTAAGCAAAAGTGCCTGCGATTGATGCTGAACGCATGATGTACGTTCTTTGCCTTATCTTCAATGGATAGCTTGGTCTGTGTGCGGGTCCTCCTGTTGCGTCTGAGAATACCCTTGAATATTGGTACTCCGAGGGTTTTAGCCAATGTCTCGGCTATGACCGCGGCCTGATTGTATCCTCTTTTCCATTTTCGCGTCCAATGCAGGGGAACAGGCACAATCATATCTATATCATTGAATAACGGACTGTTTTTCAGTGCATTGCCCAACATCCTCGAATAGAATCTGCCCTCGCTGATGTCTCCCGTATATTTCAGCCTTTGCGGAATCTTTCTGTATCCGTTCCCGCCCCGGTAGAAGAACAGAGCTGCAGCGTAGGAGTATTTTACCGGTTTTATATGTGGCGGCTGAATATCGTGCGAATCATAATCAGGAGGCGGAAAAACTTCGTTGCTATTCAAGATTGACTTGTCTATATCTCTCTGTATTAGGTCGTTCAATCTGACGGACATCGGATTGTTGCGAATGTTCCAATACCTCGTGAACGGGATGTCTGACTCGCAGAAGATGCACAGATGCTTCTCGCCCCGTTGGAGTGTACGCCTGCAGACAGCGCATTCGCGCGGGATGATGAAATCTACAAGAGACTCTCCCCATTTCGCCGCATACCTCAGGATATCCGTAATCAGTCCGGATATAAATATGAATGATATGTCAATAAATCGTTTCATCGCAATCTGTCTTTTGCCCCGGAAAGTTATGTCGGATATTCCTCATTTTCTTCAAAAGGTGGTAACAGAAATCAAAATTTTTACGATTCTTAAATTCACATTTCGCATTTGCAGAAGCGAAATGCAATCCGGTTGCAACTTAAATTTTAGTACCTTTGCCCCGGTTATGAAAACTATCTCAAGAATAACAATGTGTTTGGCGGCAGTAATCGTGCTGCTTATGTCGGCTGTGCCGCACCACCACCATTGCAGCAATCTTGAGACTACACATCATATTGACTACATCTGTTTTGCGGATGATGACTATTGGGCCGATGACTGTGACGGGACTTGCACTTGTCACGAGGAACATTCGTTGGATACCCATAAGCACGGTGAAAGCCAATGTCATCTGCATCTCGTTGTGACGCTCTTGTCACAGATTCAGTCTATCCCTCAGCTGCAGAGCATTGCAAGTGTGATTGACGATGCTTTTGTCTGGGATTTATCAAAAAACTCGAATATTTCCTGCGAGCAGCTTGTCCCCTTCTCGGAAAGGCTGCTTTCGTATTATCTTGTCCAGTCCAAGGGACTTCGTGCGCCTCCAGTGAAGTAACTGATATTTAACTTATTAGGAGAGTATACTTCAAGGTAGGAAGTCACTCTTTTTCAGGACAAATAATACGTACAAAATATGAAACAGCTGTCATTGATAATGACAGTTCTGATGCTTATTTCAGGCTGTGCTGCAAACGGTTCAAAGCATACTGAAGCATCAGAACATCACGAACAAGATATTCACGAGGAGCACACACACGCTCCAGGAATCATAGAATTTTCAAAAGAAAAAGCTGAAGCGGCAGGCCTGCAGACTGAAATTGCCGAACAGAAACAATTCAACGCAGTCTTGCGCGTCAGCGGTGAGATTCTTCCGGCACAGGGAGATGAAGCGACTGTAGTTGCGACCACGTCCGGAGTGGTAACATTGGATAAAAACAGGGTAATTCCCGGTATGAAAGTCGCCAAAGGGGGAGATTTAGCCTACGTTTCCGCAAAGGAAATGGCTGCAGGAGATCCCGTTGCCAAAGCAAAGGCGGAATATGACGCGGCACAGAAGCAGTTGGATCGCGCATCTGTCTTGCTTAAATCTAATGCCATTTCGCAGAAAGCATACGAGCAGGCAAAAAAAGACTACGAACTGGCTAAAGCCGAATATGATGCGTTCTCAAACCGCGATTCAGCCAAAGGAGTTGCCGTCAAGTCGCCTCTCACAGGTTATATCAAGCAAATCTTTGTTAATGAAGGTGATTACGTTGAAGCTGGTCAGGCGATTGCTACGGTCTCACAAAACGGCAGGCTTCAACTTCAGGCCGATCTCCCGGAGAAATTCTGGGCGAACACCGGAAAGATTGCAGGTGCCAATTTCAGGCCTTCATACTCGGACAAAACATTCAACGTCAAGGAATTGGGTGGACGCCTGCTCTCTGTCGGAAAATCTTCGTCAGCAGGGTCCTTCTATCTGCCGGTGATTTTTGAATTCCCTAACCGCGGCGATTTCGTGCCGGGTGCATTCTGTGAGGTCTTTCTTCTCGAAAACGCCGGAACTGACGTGATTACATTGCCTGAATCCGCATTGACTGAGGAACAGGGCGTATATTATGTCTATAAGAAAGTCGGTGAAGACGACTACAAAAAGCTGGAAGTGAAGATCGGTGCCAGCGACGGCATCAGAAGGGAGATTCTGCGCGGCGTATCAGTCGGCGACGAGGTGGTGACAGAAGGTGCATATCAAGTCAAACTTGCATCAGTCACAGGCGCTATCCCTGGTCATACCCACAATCACTAATAAGGACAGCTATGCTTGACAAGATTATCAGATTCTCACTGCAGAATCGGCTGTTCATATTGATGGCGGCGGTACTGCTTATGGTCGGAGGCATATATACCACTGCCAATATGGACGTGGATGTGTTCCCGGACCTCAATGCCCCTACGGTCGTAGTTATGACAGAAGCGACCGGAATGGCGCCTGAAGAAGTAGAACGTCTGGTGACATTCCCTGTTGAGACCGCTGTAAACGGAGCCTCGGACGTGCGGCGAGTACGTTCCTCTTCCACGACTGGATTCTCGGTTGTATGGATTGAATTTGATTGGGGTACAGATATTTACAGAGACAGACAGATTGTTTCGGAAAAACTTGCGGAGGTAAGCGAATCATTGCCTCCGGCCTGTGGAAAGCCGACATTGGGGCCGCAGTCTTCTATCCTCGGTGAGGTGCTTATAATCGGGCTTACGTCAGACACGACCTCAATGCAGGATTTGAGGACTTTGGCCGACTGGACCATACGTCCGCGACTGCTTTCCTTAGGTGGCGTGGCGCAGGTGACAGTACTCGGCGGAGATATCAAGGAATATCAGATTCTGCTGTCACCGGAAAAGATGCGTCATTACGGAGTGTCGCTTCAGGAGGTGATGGCTGCTTCCGAGGATATGAACCGGAACTCCGCGGGAGGTGTCCTGTATGAATATGGCAACGAGTATATTATAAGAGGTATGCTTTCCACCGCCAATACGGAGGATTTGGGCAGGACTGTAGTGAAGATGGCGGGAGATGTTCCAGTGACGCTGGATAATGTAGCGAAGATTGAGGTGGGGCCTAAAACCCCGAAACTCGGAGTGGCGTCACACGAAGGTAAACCTGCTGTACTGCTGACAGTTACAAAGCAGCCGGAAGCGAGTACAATTGACCTTACGAAGAAACTTGACAATGCTGTTGAAGCTCTCAAACCACAGTTGCCGTCAGACGTGAAGGTCTCTACAGATATCTTCCGTCAGCAGAAATTCATCGACAGTTCAATAGACAATATCAAGAAGTCATTGTATGAGGGCGCGCTCTTCGTGGTGATAGTGCTGTTCTTCTTCCTTATGAATGTGCGCACCACAGTGATTTCTCTCGTCACAATCCCATTGTCGCTTCTTGTGTCTGTTTTAACACTGAAGTTCCTCGGATTGACAATCAATACGATGAGTATTGGAGGTATGGCTATTGCGATAGGCTCGCTTGTGGATGATGCCATAGTGGACGTTGAAAATGTATTCAAACATTTGAGACAGAATCGCAGTCTTCCGGAGTCGGAAAGGTTGCCTGTGCTTAAGGTTGTGTTCAATGCTTCGCGTGAAGTGAGGCTGCCTATTCTCAATTCCACGTTCATAATCGTGGTAAGTTTCGTTCCTCTGTTTTTCCTCACCGGAATGGAAGGCAGAATGCTAAGACCGCTTGGAATAGCATTTATAACAGCTTTGTTTGCATCCACCTTGGTTGCATTGACGCTTACCCCTGTGCTTTGCAGCTTCCTCCTTGGTTCTGACAAAAGCGACAAGGAAGGTAAAGATCCTGCCCTGGTGAGATGGTTGCAGAAGTGGTACAAGGTGGCATTGGAATGGGTCCTAGCTCATAAGAAAATCACCATAGGAAGCGTCCTTGCCCTGTTTGCGGTGGCGTTGGCGGTATTCTTCAGTCTTGGAAGCAGTTTCCTACCGGCGTTTAACGAAGGATCTTTCACAATCAACGTAAGCACATTGCCGGGAGTGTCCCTTGCGGAGTCGGACAATATCGGAAGGCGAGCTGAAGAACTTTTGCTCACTGTTCCGGAAATAAAGACAGTGGCACGCAAAACCGGTCGTGCAGAGCTTGATGAACACGCTTTGGGCGTGAACGTATCTGAGATTGAGGCACCGTTTGAATTGGCCGGTAGATCCAAAAGCGAAGTCGTGGAGGAAATCCGTCACAAGCTCGGAACATTGCCCGGAACCAATGTGGAGATAGGCCAGCCTATTTCTCACCGTATTGATGCGATGCTTTCGGGAACCAGGGCGAATATCGCCATAAAACTTTTCGGCACAGATCTCAACAAGATGTTCGAACTTGGCAACAAGATAAAATCTGAAATTTCCACGATTCCCGGTGTTGTGGACCTGAATGTGGAACAGCAGATAGAACGTCCTCAGCTTCAGATAGTTCCAAAACGCGAAATGCTTGCGAAATATGGAATTTCGCCGTCGGAATTTTCGGAAATGGTGGAAGTGTATCTCGAGGGAAAAGTCGTGTCACAGGTCTATGAAGGTAATCAGGTTTTCGACCTCACGGTGAAGGCTGATGAGGATAGCCGGGCATCCATTGATGAGATACGGAACATTCCTGTCGATGCTGCAGGCGGAAAGATTCCGTTCAGCCAAATCGCCCAAATACGTTCAGCCTCAGGCCCTAACACGATAAACCGTGAGAATGTCGCCCGCAAGATTGTCGTGTCGGCAAATGTGTCCGATGGTGATTTGCAAGGTGCTGTAAATCAGATTCGCAGAAAGATTGAAGAGAATGTTCCGCTGCCAGAGGGCTATCACGTGGAATATGGCGGACAGTTCGAAAGTGCGCAGTCAGCGTCCAGAACGTTGTTGCTGACATCGCTGATGGCGATAATCGTGATATTTTTACTGCTTTACGGGCAGTTCAAGGATATACGTCAGGCATCCGCCGTGCTGATAAATCTGCCGTTGGCATTGATAGGAGGCGTATTTGCCATATTCTTTGCCGACAAGATTGTAAGCATACCGGCGATTATAGGTTTCATTTCACTGTTCGGAGTCGCTACAAGAAACGGTATGTTGTTGATAGACAGATATAATGACCTGAGAAAACAGGGCCTTGGCCTGAGAGAATCCGTTATGCGCGGCTCGCTGGACCGCTTGAATCCGATTCTGATGACGGCCCTCACTTCCGCTCTCGCGCTGATACCTCTGGCATTCGGCGGAGAACTTCCGGGCAACGAGATACAGAGTCCTATGGCAAAGGTCCTTTTGGGCGGACTGCTCACTTCAACGATGCTTAACGGATTCATTATCCCAGTGGTTTATATTCTGATCTCCAGGAAAGAGAATGCCATAGATAAAACTGCATAAGGCCCGCATTTGCGAAATTTGAATAAGAACTAAATATGAGAAAATATAGTAATAAGGTGCATCTGCTGCTTTGTGCGGCTGTTATCGCATTGATGTCAGACGTTGCTTATGCGCAGGGGAGTATCGAATCGATACTTGCCGGTATCGAGAAAAACAATGTAGAACTGCAGGCATTGCGGAAGCGTACAGATTCCGAGCAGTCCGGATTCAAGTCGGAACGTGCGCTTGATGCGCCGGAAGTGAGCTTCGACTATCTGTGGGGAAGCCCGGCCGATATAGGAAACAGAAAGGATATATCTGTAACTCAGAGTTTTGACATTGCGGCTCTGTCCGGCGTTCGCGGAAAATTGGCATTGTCCAGAACGGACCTCTCGGAATTGCAATATAAGATTGAGCGTCAGCGCATTATGCTTGAAGCCAAGAAGTTGTGCATTCGAGTGGTTTATTGCAATGCGATGTCCCGTGAACTTTCCGAGCGTCTTAACCTTGCCGAGACTTTGGCGCAGACTAGCCGGGAGATGGTGACCAGGGGCGAGATTGACCCGTCAGAGGCGAACAAGGCGCAGATGTCATTCCTTGCGCAGAAAAGTGCTTGCGTGCGTAACGAAGTGGAACTCAAGTCCTTGCTTACAGAGCTGAAAAGGATGAACGGCGGCATTCCGGTTGAAATTACGGATGCTGAGTATTCTTCGGCTGAAGTGTTGCCGGCAGATTTTGATGCCTGGTATGCTGATGCCTCTTCTTCAAGTCCTGCACTCTCGTATTTGCACAAAAATGTAGATGTTAATGCAAATGCCTCTAAATCAGTGAAAATGTCCAATTTTCCCAAGCTGACTGCCGGATATATGGCGGAACTCGTGAAAGGAAGCAATTTCCGTGGACTTACACTGGGGCTTTCCATTCCGCTCTGGTCTGTACGCAGCAAAACACGTCAGGCAAATCTCTCTTACGAAGCTGCCGTGCTCGAGGAAAAGGACGCTTCAGAGCAGTTGTATGCAGATTTTTCAAAGCAGTATGACGAGGCGACAGGGCTTCATCAACTGTGTGAAGCGCTTTCTTCATCATTGGCAGAATCAGCATCTGCACTTTCAGTGACGGAGAGCAAATTTCTCTCGGGAGAGATATCAATGCTTGACAACATAATGGAACATTCGCTGTATTATTCCATTGTGGACGAATATCTTGCAGCGCAGCGTGATTACAGGTTGTCGATTGCCGGGCTGTCAGTCTGGAAGTTGTAAAAAATCCGTATTATACGTCGCCAAGTGTAGCCGAAAATGTGCTAACTTTACGAAGATTTTTGAAAACTTATAACCATTTCAAGATAGCTTCCAATGAGAAAGAATCTGCCAGCAGTTCTTGCTGTTTTGCTTGCCGTTGCGGCTTGCACCGTGAAAAAGGCCCCGGATGAGGTCAGAGTTGATAAACTGATGTCCAAAATGACATTGACCGAAAAAATTGGCCAGTTGTGTCAGTTTGTTCCCGGTAATGGAGTAGTGACAGGTCCCGGAGGAAACGATGTGAGAATTGAGCAGGTGATTAAAGACGGCAGCTGCGGTTCGCTGTTCAATGTGAAGTCTCCTGAAGAGATAATCAGGTATCAGAGATTGGCAGTTGACAGCTCCCGGCTTGGAATTCCTATTCTTTTCGGTCACGATATCATACACGGGGCGCGGATTACATTCCCTGAAAACATAGGAGTTTCCTGTTCGTGGGATCCCGGAATGGCGGAGAAAGTGGCGAAAGTCTCAGCGGAGGAAGCGTCTGCCTACGGAATCGCCTGGACCTTTTCTCCTATGTGTGACGTGGCGATAGACCCGAGGTGGGGCAGAGTGTCGGAAGGATCCGGCGAGGACGCATTTCTCTCGGGCCAACTTTCTGCGGCTATGGTGCGCGGCTATCAGGGCGATGACCTCTCTGCAGGCAATACCATACTTTCGTGCGTGAAGCATTTTGCGGCATACGGAGCGGCCGAAGCGGGTCGTGACTACAACACTGTGGATATGTCGGAGATGATGTTCCGTGACCGTCATCTGCCTTCATATAAGGCGGCAATAGATGCCGGGGCGCTCAGCGTTATGTCTTCGTTCAATGACTTTATGGGAGTTCCTTCCAGCGGAAACAAATGGCTGTTGACAGACTTGCTGAGAGACGAGATGGGATTCAAAGGTTTTGTCGTATCAGACTATTCAGCTGTCAAGGAGATGGTCAATCACGGAGTTGGTGACAAGAAAGGAGTGACTAAACTTGCGCTGAATGCGGGTCTGAATATGGATATGTGCTCCAAATTCTATTTTCAGTTCGCGGAGGAACTTATCAAGGAGGGTAAGGTGAGTGAAAAGCAGATAGACCAACTCTGCAAAGAAATCTTGCTGGTAAAATGCAAGTTGGGCTTGTTTGACGATCCGTTCCGCTATGGCGGCGAAGGCCGTTGGGAAAAGGAGACGTATCTTCCTGAAAATATTGAGATTGCGCGGCAGGTGGCAAGGAGTTCAATGGTGCTTCTGAAGAACGAGGACGATATTCTGCCTCTCAAAGGAAGCGAAAAGATTGCTCTTATCGGGCCGGCTGCAGATTCCAGGAGCGAGATGGTGGGAGCGTGGATTGGTTTTGCCGAGTATGGAAAGCCTGTAAGTTTCTATGAAGGATTGAGCGCGCGTTTCCCGGATGCTGTTATCAAGTGTGAGAAAGGATGCGGATTCCTAACACCTGTTGATGGAGGCATCTCCAAAGCTGTGGCAGCGGCTCGTAATTCTGATGTGGTCTTACTTACTCTCGGCCTTCCGAATAAATGCAGCGGTGAAGCTACGTCATTGACTAGCCTTGATATTCCTGCTCCTCAAAAAGCTCTTTTTGAGGCGGTTAAATCTACCGGGAAACCGATTGTGGTGCTGCTTGTAACAGGACGTCCGATGACGATAGCCGGAGAAGTAGCCGATGCGGATGCTGTTCTTGTGACCTGGCATCCTGGTACGGCTGCCGGTACTGCACTTGCCGATGTCCTTTCCGGCGATTACAATCCGTCAGGACGATTGACGATGACGTTCCCTCTTGAGCTTGGTCAGGTTCCGATTCACTATAATGCGAAAGTGACAGGTCGCCCAAGGCGCTCCCCGGACAACAATGCAAAATACACCTCCCGGTATATGTTCACTCCGAACGAGCCGCTTTTTGCATTCGGCGAAGGGCTCAGTTATACCGCATTCGGATATTCTGACCTTGAGGTACTTACTCCTGAAGTGAAGTCGGGAGAGACGGCAAAGGTAAGGGTGAAAGTTACCAATATAGGCAGTAGAGACGGTGAGGAGGTTATTCAGATGTATGTCCAGGACCTTATCGGCAGTACAACGCGCCCGTGCAGGGAACTTAAAGGCTTCCAAAAGATATTTCTTAAAGCCGGGGAAAGCAAGACTGTGGATTTCGAAATCACTTCGGAGGCCCGCTCTTTCTTCCGGGCAGACAATACTTGGGGAGAGGAACCAGGTGACTTCAAAGTGTTCGTGGGCCACAGTTCCAAGGCTGACTTGGCAGGCGACTTTACGGTTCGCTAATGAAGTTGTTTTGATAATAACACGGTAATAATCAACAATTTATATTATATGAAAAGAAATCTACTGGTTGCGGCACTGCTTTTATCGGCATCTGTCGTAAGTGCGCAGGAGGTGACACAGGCCTGCAAAGACAGAGCGAAATCTTTGGTGGATCAAATGACTCTGGATGAGAAGATTGAGTATATTTCCGGATTCAGAGACGGCTTCCACATAATGCCTGTTGAGAGGCTTGGAATCCCTGAAATCAGACTGGCTGACGGCCCGCAAGGTGTCAGAAACAACACGAAGAGCACTTTGTTCGCGTGCGGAGTAGCTGCTGCCGCGTCCTGGAATCAGGAATTGGCATACGAAATGGGCGAGGCTCTCGGACAGGATTCAAGAGCGAGAGGTGTGCACATATTGCTCGGTCCGGGCGTAAACATTTACAGAAGCCCACTCTGCGGACGTAATTTCGAGTATATGGGAGAAGACCCATACCTTGCATCCAGAACTGCAGTAAATTATATAAAAGGTGTTCAGTCTCAGGGTGTTATGGCGACAATCAAACATTTTGCCCTGAACAATCAGGAATATGACCGCCACCACGTAAGCTCGAATGCGGACGAAAGGACGATGAATGAAATATATTTCCCTACATTCCGCGCTGCGGTGCAGGAGGCTCACGTCGGTTCAGTTATGACGAGCTACAATCTCGTGAACAATGTACATTCTTCCGAAAACCGTTTCCTCATCAGGGAAAATCTGCGTGACAAATGGGGCTTCGAGGGATTTGTAATGTCTGACTGGACATCCACATATTCAACATTGGAGGCTATGAAGAACGGCGTTGACTTGGAAATGCCTCGGGCTTTCTACTTCAAGAAAGAAATGATTAAGCCAATGCTCGAGACAGGAGTGTTGAGCGAGTCTGACATAAACGAGAAAGTGCAGAACATTCTTCAGACTCTCATCGCTTTCGGCTTCTTGGATAGACCTCAGCTTGATACGGAAATTTCCGAGGACAATGCCTATTCGCGTGGAGTAGCTTTCAAAATGGCTAAAGAGTCCACTGTAATGCTTAAGAATGACGGAATCCTTCCGCTCAAGCCTGGCAAGAAAAACAAGATTGTCATTCTCGGACCAAATGCTGACCGCATCCCTTGCGGCGGAGGAAGCGGCAGGGTGGATCCGCTATATTCCATTTCACTTTATGCCGGACTGCAGAAGCTTGGAAAGAAGTTCCCTGTTCAGTTGCTTTCCCCTGTCGAGGACCTGAATTATGATTCTGAGGATAATGTAAAGGCCATTGAATCAGCATCTACCGTGATAGTTTCCGTCGGATTCGATATCAAGACAGAGAAGGAAAATTCCGACAGGACTTTTACACTTCCTAAAGGTCAGGACGAACTGATACGCTTCGCCGCAGAACACAACAAGAATGTCGTTGTGGTAGTGTATTGCGGTGGCGGATTCGATATGTCCCAGTGGAAAGACGATGTCAAGGGCATACTTCTCGGCTGGTATCCGGGACAGGAGGGTGGCCTCGCATTGGCGCGTATGATTGCAGGCGAGTATTCACCTTCTGGCAGATTGCCGATGAGCATAGAGGCGAAGTTCTCTGACAATCCTGTCGCAAACAGTTATTATCCAAAGGAAAAGGCTGAGACAAAACGCGGATTTACAAATCGTTACGTAACTTACACTGAAGGCGTGTTTATGGGTTACAGAGGATATGACAGGCTGGGCACCAAACCTCTTTATCCGTTCGGTTACGGCCTCACATACGGCGATTTCGAGTACAGTGGCTTGTCTGTTACTCCATCAGGAGACGGATTTGATGTGGTGTTCACTCTTAAGAATATCGGCAAGAGGGAAGCGGCAGAAGTCGCACAGGTCTATGTCGGCGAACAGAACCCTACTGTGCCGCGTCCGGTTAAGGAACTCAAAGGATATGAGAAAGTTACGCTTTCAGCAGGCGAGAGCAAGACTGTGTCTGTGCATCTTCCGGCAAGCGCGTTTGCATTCTACGATGTAGCAATTCACGATTTCCGTGCGAATGCCGGCAAGTTCAACGTGATGGTAGGCGCATCTGCCGAAGACATAAGGCTGAAAACTGAGATTGAGAGGTAGACTGTCTCAAAGCTGAGAATTATGTTTTAATCGCGCGATGTTATGATATTTACGTTTTCTGCACGGAGTATTCGCCCAATATGATATGATTTGTCATATATTTGCGGCGAAGAAACGTGAGAAAATATGAGAATTTTCAGCATCGCAGTTATAACGCTTTTATTGAATATGTCGAATGTCGTGTCGGCCCGCAATCCGGAGCCGATGCGGCATTTGTCAGATACGACCTGGACGAATACAGATATATATAAGGACAGGCAGGACAGTCTGGATGCGACGGTGTTTGTCGGTCATCAGAAAGGTAACTATCTGTCAAAGGGTAAGGAACTCAGGACTGAAGTCATATCTTCTGCCGGTCTGAAGAAGATGGCGTGCTGCAATCTTGCAGAGAGTTTTGAAAATTCGGCGAGTGTCACTGTCGGCTATTCTGATGCTGTCACGGGTGCGAGGCAGATACGGCTTCTCGGGTTGAGCGGCGTCTATACGCAGATGCTTGACGAAAACCGTCCGTCTATGCGGGGCCTGGCCGCACCTTTCGGCCTGTCGTATGTGCCGGGACAGTGGTTGGAGAGTATTCAGGTGTCAAAGGGATTGTCTTCTGTAGTAAATGGAGTTGAGGCAATTACTGGGCAAATCAACACGGAATACCGCAAGCCTACCGACGAAAAACCGTTGTTCGTGAACGCTTCAATTATGAACGACACCAAGGCGGACTTCAATATTGCGTCTTCCTTGCAGATAGGGGAGAAATGGAGCACTGTAATGCTAGGACACGTTTCGGGCAACTTCAAGACTTATGACCACAACCACGACGGTTTCAGGGATGATCCCAAGGCGCTTCAGTTCAATGTGGCGAACCGCTGGCTGTATTATGATGACTCGGGTGTGCAGGTCCGTTTCGGCATCAGAGCGCTTCAGGACAAGCGACAGGGCGGTCAGGACGGCTATGACTACAAGACATATACATTGTCTCCGTCATCTCCGTGGGGCTCTGACATTACTAACCGTCAGGTCAATGCCTATTTCAAGGTAGGCGTCCCGCTCAGCGAGGACAATGCGCGGAACATAGCGGTAGTCGGGGACTATACACTGACGGATATGGACTCGTGGTTCGGTGCTTCCCGATATGACGCGTCGCAGAATGCCGGCTTCTTTAACGTGCTTTTCCAGAATGAAATCAGTGATGCACACAAGTTTACGCTCTCGATGGGCGGCACTTGGGACAGGTATGGCGAGAATGTGTTGAGAAAGGTTGCCGCGCAGAATCTCGACCTCGGAAATACTGTCAATAATTTCTTCAATGCCGGTTTGTCCGGAGAATACACATTCCACGCCGGCGAGAAATTTTCATCCATCGTGGGGCTTCGTGGAGACTGGTTCAACAAGGAGGGCTTTAAGTTCACTCCGCGTATAACATTGAAATATAGTCCGATAGAAGAAATTGTGTTGAGGGCCAATGCCGGGCGCGGTATGCGTCGTGCACTTCCGTTAATTGACAATATCGGCGTATTTTCAACGGGAAAGTCTTTTACAGGTTCGTTTGGCAAGCATATTCTAGAAGACGCCTGGACTTTTGGCGGGAATGCCACGTTTTATCTGCCTTTCGGGGCGTCTGACGATACCTATCTGAGTCTGGATTATTTCGGCACAAGGTTCAACGAGCAGATGGTTGTGGATTATGAGCACGGACTTAATGCCATTGATTTCTATGCCCTCGACGGAAAACGTTCCTATACAAACAGTTATCAGGCTGATTTTAATGTGCAGCCTTTCAAGAGATTCACAGTTACGGCAACTTTCCGCTACACCGAGGCGATGATAGAATTGGCAGGGCGCGGACTTGTGGAGAAACCTATGACCAGCAGGTTCAAGGGAGTGCTTAACTTGCAGTATGCAACCAATCTGAACAAGTGGGTATTCGATTTTACGGCTTCTGTCAACGGATTGTCCCGGGTGTACGATTTTATGAAGAAATTGCGGGATGATGACGGTAAATTGTTGTACTCCAATGGACGTACTCCGGTGTATCCGCTTCTGTATCTTCAGGTTACAAAGAGATTCAAGGGCGTTGACATTTATCTTGGGGCTGAGAATCTGACCAATTTCAGGCAGAAAAATGTGATTGTGGGAACGATGATGTCTGAGTCAGGCAGCGGCTCCTCTTCGGGTCATTCGCATTCGATGGTCGATCCGTCTGCTTCCGATTTTGACGCGAGTGCCGTATGGGGACCGATTATGGGAACAAAAGTCTATCTAGGAGCGCGCTTTACTCTGTGGAAATGATTAAAAAACAAAATATTATGAGAGGTAAAATGCTTTTAACGGCAGCGACGGTCGCTGTATCAGTGCTTTTTGTTGCACCTGCATTTGAACTGACAGCAAATGCTTCGAGCGTGGGCATCACAGCTGCGCCAAAGAAAGAGGTCAAGACGGTTGTCTTCAAAGTCGGTCTGCATTGCCAGAACTGTGTGAAGAAGGTAAAGGAGAATATCTCCTTCGAGAAAGGCGTAAAGTCATTGGAAGTGTCTCTTGAAAACAAGACAGTCACAATCTCCTACGATCCCGCCAAGACCGATGTCGCAACCCTCAAAAAAGCCATCGAAAAACTCGGCTACTCAGCAACCGAAGTAAAATAGTTCCGTGTGCGTGCACGGAAATTGGGAAGTTTTTTCTATTTTTGTACAAATCGGCATTCCGCGAGGCGTACAAAGCTTCGGATATGCAGTCATAGGTCTATAACACATACATATACGAGCTTTGTATGGCTAAAATAGTTACATTCGGTGAGATTATGCTCAGGCTTGCCACTCCAGGGCATCAGAGGTATTCACAGGCTCACGAGTTTGAGGCTACATTCGGAGGCGGAGAAGCAAATGTCGCAGTTTCCCTTGCTAATTTCGGAGAAAACGCAAAATTCGTCACGGCACTGCCCGACAACGATATCGCAAATGCCTGTCTTGCAGAACTCCGCAGTTTCGGAATAGACGTTAACTCTTGCATAAGGAGCGGAGACAGAATAGGCATATATTTCATAGAAAAAGGAGCTGTCTCAAGGCCGAGTAAGGTGATATATGACCGCAAGCATTCGTCAATTGCCGAGATTAAACCGGGAATGATTGATTGGGAGCAGGTTCTTAAAGGAGCCGACTGGTTTCACTGGACCGGAATAACGCCTGCGATTAGCGAAGGAGCGGCGAAGGTGTGTCTTGAGGCTATACGTGCTGCATCCAGGCTAGGCGTGAAGGTCTCGTGTGATCTCAATTACCGTAAAAATCTTTGGAAATATGGTAAAACGGCTTCCGATGTGATGCCTGAACTGGTCGCAGGATGCGATGTCATCATAGGTAATGAGGAGGACGCAGAGAAGGTTTTCGGCATCAAACCGGAGGGCTTCAATGCTGAAAAGGGTGTTATCGACGGTTCTAAGTTTGAATATGTTGCGCGTGAGCTGATGAGCAAATTCCCTAAGGCGTCCAAAATTGCCATTACATTGCGGGGCTCGGTGAATGCCGACCATAATACTTGGGCTGCAGTTCTGTATGACGGGCATAATCTCTTTTCATCACGTCAATACGATATTACTGACATTGTCGATCGCGTAGGTGGAGGGGATTCTTTCAGCGGCGGATTGATTTACGGTTTGCTCAATCATCCTGACAATCAGCAAGTTGTTCTTGATTTTGCCGTTGCGGCATCTTGCCTGAAACATACGATAGAAGGTGATTATAATCGCGTGACAGTTGCCGAGGTGGAAACTCTCATGAATGGAAACGGCTCGGGACGTGTTTCACGATAATTCGGGCAGAAATTATATAAAAAAAACAGAATATGGCGAAGTACAATAAAATTCAGGTTATTTCAGCGGCCGTGTCGACAGGATTGGTGCCGGTTTTCTATAACCCGTGTGCGGAAACTTCGATGAAAGTCCTGAAGGCGTGTTATGATGGGGGCATCCGTGTTTTCGAATTTACCAATAGAGGAGATTTCGCGCTTGAGACGTTTACCGCTTTGGTGAAATATGCAAATGCTGAACTTCCCGGAATGATTCTCGGCGCGGGCTCTGTCATAGACGCTCCGACGGCTGTACTTTACCTTCAGAACGGTGCTAATTTTATTGTCGGTCCGCTGTTCAATCCGGCTATTGCTGACGTATGCAATCGTCGTTGCGTGCCGTACATTCCTGGGTGCGGTTCTGTGACGGAAGTCGGTAGTGCTCAAGCTGCTGGCTGCGATATCTGCAAAGTGTTTCCGGGAGACGTGCTCGGCCCTGCATTTGTCAAGGGAATAAAGGCCCCTATGCCGTGGACGCAGATACTTGTGACCGGTGGAGTGAAACCGGAAGAGGATAATCTGAAGGCTTGGTTCAAAGCCGGCGCGTCTTGTGTGGGAATGGGCAGCAATCTTTTCCCGAAGGATGTGGTGAAGGCCCGCGATTGGGCTGCTGTCACCTGTCTCTGCTCCGACTCTCTCAAGATTATCGCTGATGTGCGTCAGTGAAACTGCCTCTAAATCTTCTTCTCCGTGGGATGTTCCTTGGCGAATGTTGCAAATGCCCCATATAATGCGGCTGTGTCAATATTGGCAACTGGGGTGATAAGTTTCAGGTCGGGCAAAGACGAAAGTCCCCGCTTGAGCGCACCCTCCATAAACCGGTAGGATCGTGAAATCTGTCCACCGAGCAGAAGGCATTCAGTTCTGTTCTCCTCAAGTATTGGCCTGACATTTACGGCCAAAATAGATGCCGCACGATCGAAGGTGTCCAGAGCTATCTTTTCTCCCTCTCCGGCGCGGCGGCCGATTTCTTTAACGGTCAATTCTGAATCATCTTTACCGCCCAACTCCCTATAAATCCTGAGAAAACCTCTCTTCGAAACATAGTCCTCAAGTATTCCATCTCCATACGACAAACGGTAAATGATTTTTGCAGGTGAGGCGGTCGGGGAAAGCTGAATCTCTCCGTCTATGCTGTAAGCGAACCCGAGGCCGGTCCCGAGCGTTATAATGCAGGTATTTGCGAATCCAACTGCATCCCCACAAGACATTTCACCTGCAAGCTGCGCATTTACATCGTGAACAAAACTAATTTTTAAGTCTGACGAAATCCCATTAAGTCCTCGAATCCAATCTTTTAGATTCAATCCGTAAATGCTACGGAATTTATGCTCCATTAATGGGATGCCTTTGAAATAGTCAAAAGGCCCGGGGAATGTGGCCGCGAGCCCCGCAACCTCCATTCTCAAAGCCTTTGATTCGTTGATCCCCTTGCGTAAAGAGTGCTCCAAAGCAGCCAATATCTCCTTCGCTCCGCCATCAGAATTTATGGATATCTGCCAATAGGCACTGTTAACTAGGTATCCGGCGGAATCTGCCAAGCCTCCTTTGATGAATGTCCCGCCGACATCCAGAAGGATAACAGAACTATTAGTCATTCTCGAAACCGTCCTTAAGCATTGTCTTGTGGACGCTGACTGGCTCCTTGCGCAGATTCTCTACCACATATCTGCCCATATTAGCCGGAACTACTACTATGTCAAGATAATGCGCCTCGAATGATCTTTCCGGATAATCAATAGATCGGATCCGAATATGTTCTCCGTTAACGATAGAAAGTACGTGGAACTTGCCTTTCGTGTCATCTTCAATGCTAGTCTGGAAATCAAGCCTGCGGAGGGAGAAGTATAGAAGGTCGCTCTCGCCGAGAATGACCTCTCTCCAACCGTCCCCTTCACGTACCGTCCTTGGTTTTTGGACAATATTCTGTCTTACCCAAGAAGTCTTCCTCTCGAACACTAGATTGCGTTCGCCATACCAAGTGTGGATAGGCCTTGGTTTGCCGTCAAGATCTGCCCTAAGATAGTCATAAAGTTTGTAGGTATAGGAGCCTATGGTAAGGCTACCAATCTCAAGGACAAGCTGGTTTCGTCCTGACGAATGAATCGTGCCGGCTGGAATCATCACCTGAAGTCCCGGTTTGGATTCTTCATAACTGACGTACTTCATATAGTCGAATGGCTCGTGTGCGGTGTCGGCCTTTTTGATTTTCTCGATAAATTCGTCAGTATCGGCATCGTCACGGAATCCAAGGAAAGTTTTGGCGTCTTGACCAGCCTCCACTACATAATAGCTTTCATCTTGACGGCCAAACTCATCGTAGTTCTCTTTGTTCCATTTCTCTCCGGAATGGCATTGAATCGACATGTTGCCACTGCTGTGCCAAGAATCGTCGTAGTTGAAACGAATAGGGAAATAGCCGTGGAATTTTTTCACGCAAGTCTCTCCCATCACCGGAACGCCTTCCCTTTGGAGGAAAGTGAAGTATGGGAACTCAATCTGGTTTTCACCGGCTTGAACAACGATGCTCACTTCCATCGGGATGAGATCGAAGATCCAAGCACAGTTCTTCATTGTGTCCGGCAGTTGACGAATTTTCTGCATATAGGTGCCACCCCATACACCTTCAAGATAGGCAGGCCTGCAACGGAATGGATAGAGTGAGAGTGCAGAAAGCATTTCTTCCATAGTCTGACGGCTCATAAGCTGAAGTTCGTCTGGCTCATCAGAGGGTAAGTACCAGTCCAGTATACCCTCACGGAGAAGTTCGCCACGAAGTCCCACTGCCATCTCGAAGTCAGCATAATAGCATCTTCTGATAGTGAGATTGACTTTGTTTGCGGTAGCGTCGCCATAGTTAGCGAACTGGCCTCGGCGTATACGCAAGATAGACTCTTTAGGTGTCACGTCCAGATAGCACTTCACATCATAGAGGTTGCGGAACTCCTTCTCAAGGCAGCCGTAGCCATAGACTACGGTCACTTTTCCAGAAGACTTGGCCAGCTTGAGTGCTGTCTTGAAACAGTCTTTCTTCTCGTCATCGAATATGGCTGGATATCCGCCTTTGAATACCTTGCCATAAAGCAATGTCGGGTCTTTGCTCTTATCCCATTCCAGATATGGGTCAATCATATTATGAAGCTCATCCTCAGATTTGTAGATATCGGCGAATCTGAGAATATCTAGACAGATGTCTCTTGCCGCCAATTGCTGCGAAAGACAATTTATTAGACGTGTCCAATCTGCAGTTGTGTAACCATCCATTGCAACGATGACACCCTCGCCATCTTTTATCATTCCGACGATATCAGCTGCAAGCTTGGAAGCGGACTTGAGAGTGCCGCGTGTAACTCCTTCAATCGTTTCCTTTTTGAGAGCCGGCCTATTCACAGGGCGCGGGTCATTGTAAGGGAACGGATTATACATAAAACTCATAATACACTTATTCTTAAGAAAATAGTACTCTATACGATTTCGTGAAATTCAAAGCCCATAATGTCAGCTACAGCCTTAAGAGATGCACGCCAGTCCCCATCGACGATACCGAAATGCTGCGTCGCTCCTATCTTGAGAATCTGCTCGAAGAACGACTTAACAGGCACTGTCGGACGGAAAATGCTATGCGAATATGTTGCGAGGATCTGCTTGCCAGGAAGAGACTCAGCCATTCCGCAAATCAGTTTGTACTTACCGTTGTCCTCAATTAGCTGTGCGAGAGTCTTCATTCCAGGTGAAAACCTATACCAAGCGAAAGGTGCTCCGGCATATTTCCAATGGGTCTTAGCGAAGCGTACATCCCTGGCAATGATGACATTACCCTGCCAGAGTGGGTCGTTGTGGTCATTAGGACCAGCGTGTCCTCCTGCAAATGTTCCGAGGCTATCCTCGATATGAAATGGCTCAAGGAAATTGATATTCTTTCTAGTTAGAAGTTTAAGAATATAGCAAATGAGTCCGGCTCCAGTGTCGGCCTCCGGTACTAGCATCGAGTATGTCTCATTGAACCACGGGTGGTAGAACCCAGCGCGGCATCCAGCTACCTTGAATGTGGCGGTGTCAATGTCGTTGTACACCATCAGGTCTGTGTCGGAGTCTTTTGCAAGTTTCGCCAATGCCAGCGATGCGGCTGCAGAGCCTTCGAATTTTGAGTATTCTACATCCTCCATCATCCGGTATTTGTCTGTGAGTTCATCACAATATTCCTTCAGTTCAGCCTTCGTGATAGAATTTATCACTTCACCATAGATTGAATACGGTAGGAAATGTATTTCAGGACCTATCTTTGTGAAGATTTTGTACGGATCCATATACGTTGACCACATCGCCTCATTATAGTTGGCTACAAGACCAATGTTGCTGTGCTTGAGTATAGTACGTACCTTGGCGGCGGAAGCAAACAACTTTATCTTCTCATTAACTTCCTCTCTCGTACCCATCACGATATGCAGATTTTTCCTTTCTGTTCTCGGCACGGATCCGGAAGCTTCCAGTGAACCGACTAGCGTGCCTGAGCAGAGATAGTCGATAAAGTCGTCCTCGTCAATCGTGTCTTCGAATGTCATCTTGGATTTTGCGACGTTTACAAAAAGTATCGGGACTTCTGGCATATCGCGCAAAAACCTAATCCAAGCAAAATCCTCGGACCAAGAGAGGAACTCCGCGATGATGAAATCCACTTTGGCGTCAAAAAATGTCATCATCGCCTTCTCCGCATCCTCCCTTTCGTACGTGATTCCGGGATATACAATATCCAGAAAATCCAATCCAGTTCTTATCTTCTCAACATCGGCAGCCTTTCTCTCTCCATAGGTTCCGCGAGAAAGACCCTCACCGAGGTTTTTGAAACGAGGGGATGCTATAAGAAGTAGTCCCGCTTTCGGTTTCCTACACTTTTCGTCAACTTTCATATTCAATTTTTTAAGTTATTCTTGACTTTCTATTGTTTCATTGGCTGTGCGTTTTCTGAAGTCTTTGCAGTAAAATAGTTTTGCCGAAATGACCATTGCGATTCCGCAGATAGCCCAGACGATTGCAAGCATCGTGATTCCGAAAGAGAGCCCAGCAGCTTCCTTGATTGCTCCGAGTACAAGCGGAGCAAGCGCGCCAATTGCGAAACCGGTCATTATCATCACTCCGGAGGCTGATGAATGGAACTTTTTGGGGATTACGTCATATAAAACCGTGTAGGTGTTGGCGTCAAAGAACGCTCTTGCAAAACCGAATCCAGTGAATCCTAGGTAGATTACCCATAATATTGAGGAATGTCCCATCATCACTATGAAAGGGACTGCCACCAAAAGACCAATGCCTTGCATTATCATTCTGGCTGCCGGATTCTTGCTTGCGGCGTAATCCGAAAGCCTACCTGCCAGTAGTATTCCGACAAATGCTGCTATGTGGGTATAGAACATAGAGTGAAATCCCGCGGCAGCGAGGTCCATACCAAAATTCTCATAGAGATAGGTCGGCATCCAGGTTAGATACCCAGTTAGGACAAAGATAAGTCCAGAAAAACATAATGTCAGAATTAAAGCTGTGGGAGTGGTGAACACTATTTTGAAACCTTCAAAGAATCCTGGTGACTTCGTGGCGGCCTCTGCCGCTCTCTCTGAAGCGTTATCTTTGTGGTCACGAAGCCTTGCGATCATCCAGATGCTATGGATTACTCCGATAGCTCCAAAGACATAAAACGCAGCTCTCCAACCCCAATTTTCAGCGACAAGTCCAGCAAGGTAACCGCTTAGGATTATTCCGATATAGTAGGCAGTCTGATGTATGGACATAGCAGTGGCTCTTGTTCTATCGTGGTACTGAGCTAAAAGGGAATAATTTGCAGGACCAAAAAAAGCCTCACCGCCACCGGTCGCTAGACTCCTCATTATGATGAACATCAGAAATCCGTTACATAAGCCTGTGAACATTGTTGCCACGCTCCAGAAGAGGACAGCCCCGGTCACAATCCATTTTCGGCTGGCCTTGTCACCAACATAGCCTCCTATCGGTACTAGAAAAGCATAGAAAAGATTGAATATGGTTGCAATGGAACCCACGGCTACATCACTCAACCCGAGGTCGTCCCTAATCATCGGGAGAACTACATTAAAGACCTGTCTGTCAGCTTGGTTGAGTAGATAAGCGACCCATAGGATTGCTAAAACCTCCCATTTATACGATTTTGTTGCTGTATTCATTTTGTGCGAAAAACTGAGTGTTTCACTCTTGCGACCGTAACGTAAGTGTGGTGCGGTGTGGTGCAAATGTAGGCCATTATTTTTTTACATCAAAATTTTTTTTTAATTTCGCCGCCAAAGCAGACCAGACTATAGTCTATACTTTATATTGCCATGTCCGTTGTCATAGGATTAGATAATACTTCTCACGTCCCAGTTTATAAGCAGCTCATTGACCAGATTGAAGCTGGAATCAAGAAGGGGACATTTCGTAGCGGTGATCCGCTCCCGTCGATGAACGAACTCTCCGATAGACTTGATATCTCTAAAGAGACGGTTAAGAAGGCCTACTTTATGCTTAGAGATAGGGGAGAGATTCGCTCAACACAAGGTAAAGGATACTATATAGCCGATCGTAGCGAGTCGGGGAAGATGAAGATTCTTCTTCTGTTTGACAAGTTCAGTAATACCAAGCAGATTCTATACAATGCTTTTGCCAGTGCTGTCGGAGATAAGGCTGATATCACTATCTATCTTCACAATCAGCAGATAAGCCTTCTAGAATATTACCTTGACGAGAATTTGGATAGTTTTGATTACTATGTCATCACTCCTCATTTCCCTTTGGATTCAGAGACGAAAAAGCGAGTATTGAAGGCATTGAGGCGTATCCCTAATCGCAAACTCATCATGTTGGACAACTATATGCCGGAACTACAAGGTAACTACGGAGCTGTTTATCAGGATTTTGAGAATGATGCCTACCAGGGCCTGATGACTGGGGTAAAAAAACTGAAGAAAATCTCCAAACTCAATGTGATTATCGAACTTTCCAGTCTTTATCACACAATGATTTCAAAGGCTGTTACCCGTTTTTGCGAGGATAATAGAATTGCCTATGAATTTTACACACAAGTCACGCCGGAGATAGTCAAATCTAAGGAGGTTTACTTGATTCTCCACGGGCAATTTGATATGGAACTCATTAAGTTGGCTCGTGTGGCAAAAGAGTTAAGACTCAAACCGGGAAGAGATTTTGGTATCATATCCTATAACGAGTCTCCGATGAGCGAAATCGTTTTGGATGGGTTAACTACCATCTCTGCAGATTTTGTGCAGATGGGGAAACTCGCCGCCGGGATGATTCTTGAGGGATGCCGTTTTAAGCAAAAGTGCGACTTTCGGATGACAAGACGTAGCTCTTTCTGATTTTATTCTTTTGATAAGATATTGTTTAACAAAAAATGGATTTTTCAGTGGATTTGCGCTTTTGAGAGAACCACACCACACAATGCAACACTTTAATATGATATTTTTATGCTGAAGAATATGTCTGGCCTCCAAATTTTAATAATTACTTTGGTTCTCTCGGTGACTCTGAACTGCCGAAAGACTGAAACCGGAAAGAGTCCTTCCGGGATGCGCGATATAAAAATAAACGA
>CAVJKV010000001.1:49449-50182 GCA_963650425.1 Oscillibacter sp.
GGGCATCATCGTGGATAGCTGACTATGCAGATGGACAAAAGATAGATAATTCTGAAAGATATCCTGAGAAGAGAGCCGGTAGGACTGTCGGGATTTTCTACTTTGTTTGGCACGGTTCCCACGGCTACGATGGAGGTTCAGCTGGTAGTAGTTACACTTCAGAACCAGAGAAACCGAGTTCAGCCAATGTGAACAGCCCTTATGATATCAATGAACTTTTGAAGGTGGATAAGGAGAATCCGGCCTATGGACCGCAAGGAGCCTTCCACTATTGGGGACGTCCTTATTTTGATTATTATGTGGCGAATGACCAGTGGGTAGTTCGCAAGCATGCTCAGATGCTGACTGATGCCGGGGTCGATGTTATCATCATTGACGTGACCAATAACTTCCGTTACGAGGCGACCGTTAACAAGCTTTGTCGTACATATTTGATGATGCGCCGCAGTGGGAATCCTACTCCGCAGATTGCGTTCATTACCAGTTCCGGAGCGGCCACCTGCGTGCCGGAATTGTACAAAGCGTTCTATACAAATCCAGACTATGATGAACTTTGGTTCCGTTGGGATGGAAAGCCGCTCTTGCTATGCCCAGAAAAAGACTATGGAGCGGATATCAATTCCTATTTCACTATGCGCCATTGTTGGTTCGATCCAAGCAACGAGCTTGACTGGAATTTTATTGAGGTGAACGGTGAAGGTAAATGGGTTTGGGGTGACTATTATCCTCAGAC
>CAVJKV010000001.1:50192-378702 GCA_963650425.1 Oscillibacter sp.
AAGAAAAAATGGCAAACCAGAAGAGATTAGTGTAATGCCGGCTACACACGCGCATATGGGCTACGGTAGAAGTCATCAGGCGGAACGAGGCGAGCCTGCCCTTGGCTTCTTCCCTTCGGATGAAGAGTCCGGTAAAGGGACGTATTTCAAACTTCAGTGCGAGCGTGCATTGGAGGTCGATCCGCCTTTTGTGTTCATTACTGGTTGGAACGAATGGGTCGCACAAAGGCAGATCAATGGTAGCCCGATCTCGTGGAACAAGTTTATGGGCAAGACTATTGACAAAGGAGGTACGTACTTTGTGGATCAGTATAACCACGAATTTTCAAGAGACTTAGAACCTGTAATGGACGGATTTACAGATAATTACTACTATTATATGGTGGACTTTATCCGTCGTTATAAAGGAATAGAACGGCCTTCGGCTGTCTCCGACTGTAACAATATATCGATAGACGGTAGTATGTCGGATTGGGAATCTGTGGCTTCAGTATATGCCGACAATGTCGGAGATATTACACATCGGAACCATTTTGGCTGGGGGCGAATCGGGCAGTTGACTAACAAAACTGGAAGAAACGATATCGCTATCTCTAAAGTAACGACGGACGAAAAGAATCTCTACTTTTATGTACGTACTGTTTCTACTCTCAGCCAATACACGGACAAGGATTGGATGCGGCTTTTTATCACCGTGGACGGAAGCGAAGTGCCTTCCTGGGAAGGATTCAATTACGTCATTAACAATGAAGTGAGCTCTGACAGAACCACGATGCTTCAAACTTGCGTAGGGGGCTGGAAATGGAACGAAGGAAAAAGTTTAGACTATAGGGTGAACGATTGCGAAATGGAACTTTCCGTACCGCTGAAAGACCTTGGGATTATAAATGTCAGGGATTTCACTATCGGCTTCAAATGGATAGACAACGCTGCTAGAGACGGGGATATCCTCACTTGTATGAAAGACGGAGATTCCGCTCCGAATAGTAGATTCAGATATGTATTTCATCATAAAAGATGAGCGAGCCAGATATGTTTTGAGGTATCCTTAGAAATTACAATATTGCGAAAAATCAATAAAATGTTGTCTTTTCTGAAATATCCTGCTATATTTGCATAAAATACCACACCACAACACACTTAACATAAGCGTAAAACAAACCGCGAAATCATAGAAACTAACACCTACTTTAATAATATGAATAAATCGCTCATAACAGCCGCGTTGCTTCTCGTTGTAACAATGTCGGTTTCGGCACAGAAAAAACCATATTCTGTGACTTGGCAGAATTTCAACACTTACTCTACGAGATTGCCTGAAGTGGGGAAACTTGTAACCAAGTCGGCTGATGGCTCTGGCGACTCCAGATGGTCGATTGGTTGTGAGACTCTTGACAGGGACTATGCAGATTTCAAAGAGTATCAGAAATATGTCGGGGCTCTAGGAGTCGGTTATGCCAGAATCCAAAGCGGATGGGCGAAGTGCGAGCAGGAGAAAGGTAAGTACGATTTCGCCTGGCTTGATGAAATAGTGGAAGGCCTCAATTCACAGGGGGTTCGTCCTTGGATGTGTCTCTGCTATGGTAACCCTCTTTACGGGGCGGACAGAAATCTCGGATCTGGACTATTTACCAAAGACGAAGTGATGAAGCCGTGGTTGAGATATGTTCGTGAGACAGTCAAGCACTATGGTGATCGTGTTGCTATGTGGGAGATTTGGAATGAGCCGAACCTTAGGAGCAAGAATAACCCAGAGGTCTATGCTGAGATGCTGATCGCCACTGCCGAAGAGATTCGAAAGGTGAATCGAAAAGCTGTGATTATCGGTTTTGGTTTGTCCGGAGTTCCTACAACGTGGCCCAAAAAGGTTATGGACATCCTCAAGGAAAGGAAAAAGACAGATTTGATTGACATGGTTTCTTTTCACCCGTATTATCCTAACCCTGACAACGCTACAACTGACATTATGGCACTCGATAGCCTGATGAAGTCTTATTCCCCGAAAATCAAACTTTTCCAGGGTGAGACAGGCTGTCCTTCTATACTTGAATATGGGCATGCGATGAACCACTATGAGTGGAGCGAGTATAAGCAGGCTAAGTGGGATCTGAGGCGAATGGCTAACGACTTTCGGCTAGAGATTATGTCCAACATATTCACAATGGTTGATCTGAAGTACGATAATATGCTTCAGTCGTTTGGACTCATCAGAATGAACCTCTTGAAGAAGGCAGTTTACAAGAGACCATCCTATTATGCTGTGCAACATATGGCAAGTCTGCTGACTACTAAGGTGCATCCTTTCGACCTTGAGGTCGAGCATAATGCCACGAGAGAGATCTCTGCTGTAGGGATTAAAGACGAGGTCGGCAAGACAGTAGGTGCGATGCTGTGGTATAGTGACCAGATGCCGACAGATGAGTTAGAAAAGGACAATGTGAATATGATCGTTAAAGGGCTTGACCTAAAGGATCCTGTCTATGTGGAACCAATCACAGGTAAGGTACACGAGCTCAAATCAGTAATCCTGAGGGGAGGACTTAGCGGTGGAAATGTCCGTCTGTCAGGGCTTCCGATGTGGGATAGCCCGATATTCCTGATGGAACGCAAATGTGTCGATATGTGATTCTCACGAAAATAAACGCTAAAAACACATAATAACCGATGAGAAATAATTACGGACAATCAATCCAAAGCAGCTTGAGGTTAGTTCTTCAGATTGCTATAGCTGCTGTAATGTGCTTGAATGTCAGTGCGTTACTGGGGGGGGGTAGGGTATCAAGTCGCAGCGCAGAACCGTTCCGATACAAGAGATGTAGAGATTTCCGGAACAGTCCTTGATGAGGCCTCCAAGCCGATACCAGGCGTCGCAGTACTTGTCAAAGGTAGACCGGAGTTAGGAGGTGCTATGACGGATGAGAAGGGCGGATTTACATTCATCGTTCCGGCCAATTCAACTGTACAGTTTTCCTGTATCGGCTATACGACCGTGGAGAAACAGGTTCCTCGGACACTTGATTGGATGATAATGATGGCTGAGGAATCCGTGGCTCTTGAAGGTACGGTCGTTGTAGGCTACGGCGTGCAGCGAAAGGAGAGCGTAGTCGGCGCCATCACTCAGGTTAAGGCCGAGGAACTTGATAAAACTGGCACCACGGACATTACCAACGCCCTAGCAGGCAAGGTTTCAGGCCTTTTGGTGTATTCTCAAGATGGTGCGCCAGGTCAGAATGAGAGCACTTTGCTACTACGTGGTCTTTCTAGCTGGAACGGCAATAGTCCTCTCGTTATGGTCGACGGCATCGAACGATCGATGAGTATGCTGTCACCTACGGACATTGCCAGTATTTCCGTTCTGAAGGATGCTTCTGCCACCGCAGTCTATGGCGCAAAAGGAGCAAACGGCGTCATACTTGTCACGACAAAGACAGGTTCCAAAGGGGCGCCTAAGTTTTCTATCAACGTTGAACAGGGATTAAACACCCCAATGTGGACTCCAAAGCATGTCGATGCAGGAACTGTGGCGAGAATGGCGAATATTGCCTACAGGAACACTCAATCTTTCGGCTCTCAGTTTTCGGACGATATTATCAAGAAATATGAGGATCAGTCAGACCCGATGAGGTATCCTGATGTGCGTTGGTACGACCTTATCCAAAAAAAATTCGCCACAAGCACAAACGCTGACTTCTCCGTGTCGGGAGGGTCGGATAGGGTGCGTTACTATATGGGTGCTAGCTACGTGCATGAAGGGTCAATTATCAAAGAACTCTATCCGGGAACCAACTATGCTAGCGACAGAATCAACTATAGACTGAACCTTGATTGGGATGTAACCAAGTCTACACAACTTTCATTCAAGGTTGGGGGTGTCACCAATATGGTGAAGAGCCTGTCTTCTCACTCAAGTTCTTCCTGGCTTTTCAGTACCATCTATCAGTCACCTACTATCACGTTCCCGGCCTATTACACGGCGGACGCTCTCAAACAGTATCCGGATCCTAATTATCCGGATGCGGATTCTAAAAGAGTTTCCGGCAACCAAGGTGCAAAATATGAAAATCCCTATTCGGCGTTATCCGATCCGGATTATACCAAGACGGTGACCTATCGTCTGTTCACGGACCTTATCCTCACTCAAAAACTGGATTTTATAACGGTGGGCCTGTCAGCCAGCGCAAAGTTCGGCTTGACTTCATCCTATGCCAGAGTCTCGCAGAAAGCTGCGACTAATTTTGCAAAGTGGAATATAAACTGGGATGCTTACGATGCCGGAAGCGATGATATCTGGGAGATTCAAAGTAGCGCCTCTGACTATGTTTGGAACGACAAACCTTTTTCCGTTACCCAGAACAATTCTCCGTCGGGGGTGCAGTTCATTACCTATTTGGAAGGATCTCTGAGCTACAGCAGAAAATTCGCTCGAAAGCACAATGTCTCCGCGTTGGCTCTTTACAACCAGAGGCAGTACAACTCCGGAGCCTCTTTCCCAAAGAGGACGCAGTCCTTTGTCGGACGTGTTACCTATGACTATAAGGGCAAATATCTCTTTGAGGGCAATATCGGTGTGACCGGAAGCGAACAGTTCTCCCCTGACTATAGGTACGGCGTGTTCCCTTCTGCAGCTGTCGGCTATATTATCTCCAAGGAAAAGTTCTGGAAAAGGGCGATGCCTTGGTGGAGTACAATGAAGATCCGTTACTCCAACGGTCTAGTCGGTAGCGATGCATCAAGCAGCAACTGGCTTTATTATTCCTCATGGACCTTGTACAGAGGCTATTATAAGGAAGACGCCGCCGCCAATGTGACAGCAAGATGGGAAACCGCTCACAAGCAGGATCTTGGCTTTGAGATGGGATTCCTCAAAGACAGGCTTACTCTCAATGTAGATCTGTTCGATGAGAAACGTAATGATATGCTGATGTCTCCGGTGGTTACGGCATTTGTGGGCGTGGCCTACAAGGATGTGAACGCCGGGGCTCTGAAAAAGCACGGATTTGAGGTCGAGCTCAACTGGAGAAACACTACAACGGGAGGTCTTACCTATAACATCGGAGGAATGATTGGTCTCAGCGAGAATCGCATTACCAAGTATGGAGATGCTCCGTATTCTCCTGAATATCAGAAATATGTCGGCACTCCTCTAAATTCGGCAAGGACGGGCGACCAACTAGTCGATGACAAGTTCTTCGGAAGCGTCGACGAGATCCACGGCTATCCAAACTATGCAACCGAATGGACGAATGTAGTTCCCGGTGTGTATAAGTTCCTAGACTACGTTCCTGACGGAAAGATCTCTCAGCAGGATCTTCACGTGCTGAAAGGTTCCACCTATGCTCCGGGAGTCTATTCATTCAACATTGGCGGAGAGTATAAAGGGTGGAGCTTCAAGGCTCTGTGTACTGGAACGATAGGTAAGTACATAAACTACAGGCGCGCCGTTATCATTCCGTTCTATGCCGGATCTTACGTCGTCCACGAACCACACTTGAACTATTGGACTCCAACCAACAGAAATGCAGACGTTCCGGCTCTGTCATTCTCCGATGAAATGTATTCCTGGGGTGGAGGCACATCCGAATACCCAGGCTACGATTTAGCTATTCCGGATTTCACTTGGAAACGTTCGGACTATCTTACAGTCAAGGAAGTATCATTGTCCTACAATTTCTCCGGAACTGCCGTCAACAGACTGCTCGGTGTGAAACGTCTTGCCGTAGGCCTTGTCTGCAACAATTTGTGGACATTCTCCAACATTTTGGACACCGATCCTCAAAGACTTACCACGGCGACCAACTACTATCCGACAATGAGGATGCTCAAACTTAACTTCAACCTTGCATTCTAATGATTATGAAAACATTTGTCAATAAAATAAAACACGGTCTTCTCGGGATCGCAGCTCTTGTCGGTATCAGTGGCTGCAATTTTCTTGACGTAGACCCGGAACTCGGCCTTACCGACGAGGAAGTGTTCGGCTCTTACTCGAATTTTCGCAAGTACTTCGACTATATCTACGACTCCTGCAGTGGAAATAACAAGGAGTGCATACTTGTTGCATATCCATTCTATTATGACCTTTTTAGAAAGTATTCCTTCTCGTGGTACAATACGACTGATATGTCTGATGCCGGAAGAATGGGTATCACACAGCAGTACTTTAAGCAGGGCGCACTTACGCAGGATTTCTTGTCAAGAGTGACGTTTGACACCGGAGCTGCTGACAACAAGCCTATAGCAGCAACTATGTTCGCGACCATAAGGAGATGTAATATGACGATTGCTCACATCGACGAATGTCAGAACATTACCGATGAGCAGAGGAATGATCTTCTCGGACAGGCGTATGCTCTTCGCGGATTCTCTCATTTCATTATGTGCCGCCATTTCGGTGGGATGCCGTATATCGATTACGTGATCGAGGCCGATGACGAATGGGATCTCCCGAGGCTTTCCACACACGAAACATTCACACGAGCGGCTGAAGACCTAAAAACGGGCTATGACCTGATGTCTGCCGCCGGTGTCGCACGCCGCAATACCCCTGAAAACCTTACCACAAGCACGGTCGACGAAATCAGCGGCATTGGTTCGCTTGGACTCAGATCTAGAGCTTTGCTCTATGCCGCCAGTGAGTTACACAATGAAAGAGGTTCGGAGGATTGGGTAATTGCGGCAGATGCTGCTGCCGAGGCTTTGAAGGCTGCACTAGATGCTGGATTCGAACTCCTACCAGCGGAGAAATATACCGATAACTTTTATGGCCAGAGTATGACCAATGAGACGATTTGGGCATACGTTTATAGCGCAAAAAACAATAATAAGAATTATATGGGTATCTTCGCCTATCCGCAGGTTGGCACTGCGGGTCAGGAGAACTCAGGTGTTTGCCCGACGCAGAACTTTGTTGATAGGTACGAGACCATCTATGGGGAGCCTTTGACGACCGAGGAAGACAAGGCTGCTGCAATCGCTGCCGGACACTACAATCCGCAGAATCCTTATGCGAACCGAGATCCTCGCCTCAACATTACAATAATCCACGACGGAACTGCTAATAGCAACGCTACCGGCAAGGTTATCAACATTTATTATGACCCTGTCAAAAAAACGTGGCCACAGACAAAACTCAGCAGCAAAAATGTGAATTTTGGCATTGACTGGGGCACCAAAGACAACGAAACGGCAGCTTGCTCAAACACAGGCTACTATTGTCAGAAATACTGGGATGGTGTACTTGGTTCAAAAGGAAAAGCACACGCACATATCGACCCTTTGGTCAGACTGGCGGAACTCTACCTGAACTACGCCGAGGCTGTCAACGAAGCCTACGGCCCGAACGGCACGGCAGGAGGGCTTAACTTGACAGCGGTGCAGGCAGCCAATGTCATCAGAAGCCGTATAGGTCAGGCTGACATCCCTCAAAAGTACACGGCTAGCAAGGAACTGTTCCGTGAGAGAATTCGCAATGAGCGTTGCATCGAGCTAGCTTTCGAGGGACACCACTATTACTACGACATCCGCCGGTGGAAGACAGCTCCGGAACTGATGAACCGCACGCTCTATGGCATGTACGTGGAAAGTGTGACCAAGAGTAGCGAGTACCCGATAGGCAGGAAGTTTGAGGTTCGTGCCATTCCTGATAATCGCCAGTGCGTCTGGCGGGACTATATGTACTACATTCCGTTCCCGGACTCAGAGGCTTACAAGCTTAAGAATTTTGTAAACTGGACCTGGAAGTAATTAACACGACACAATAATGAAAGCATCAATAAAACATATAATCTCAATCTTTGCCGCAACGGTGGTGTGCTTGGAGATGTCAGCCGTGGAACTGGAGAAGAAGGATTCAGTCATTACCTATCCCTGGGGACAGAAACTCTCCTATTGGCAGACAACGGGCAGCGGACTTTCAGTGAATATCCCGAAACTTGAGACCAAGGTTGCGGGCGATCTGAGGAACAGACTTACTGGCGTTGTGCCTGGAATGGACGTGCGGGAGCTGAGTGGAGGTTTTGAGCCATCGGCCTATGCGATGTACTCGATGAACAACGGCCACTTTCAAATTACGATGAGAGGCAACACTGACCTTATGTGTATAGTGAATGATATGCACATCCCGTTCAGTCAACTATTGCTGGACCCTGATCAAATCGAGTCCATAACAGTCCTCACGGATGTCGTGGATAGAGCCAAATATGGTCCATTAGCCACTAACGGAGCCCTTCTCATCCGCACTAAGCAGGGCGGCTACAACACTCCGATGCGCATTAGCGTGGACTTGGAGAGCGGTATCAGTATGGCGGGCATCGTCCCTGAATGGGTGAATGGTATCGAATATGCTACTCTCAATAATGCCGCCAGAAAAGCCAGCGGCTATGACGAACTGTACTCCCCAGAAGCGATCGAGGGCTTCGCGAAGAATGACCCTTACGACCTTCTCTATCCGAATGTTGACTACAAGTCACTGATGTACAAGAACTCCTATCCTTTGTCAAGGGCTGCGGTGAGCTTTCACGGTGGAGGAAACAACGTGAGATACAATTTCGCTCTCAACGGACTCTATTCCGGAGACCTTGTCAAAGGAGGAGCCACGACCGACTACAGCCGTTTCAATATCTCCGCAGGTATGGCCGCGAGGATTGGACGCTATATCGAAGTCTCTGTGGATTTTACCTCGCTCCTGTCGTTCCAGCGTTACGGACAGACATCGTGGAACTCTTATCGCAGTGTCCCTGCTGTAGCCTATCCTTTGACTCTCGGTGAGGCCACCGGAGAAGAGACCGGAGAAACCAAGGGAACAACTATCTACGGAGTGTCCCGTACATTCACAGAAAACTACTACGCGCTTCAGATGGAAGGCGGCTTCAGAACCCACAGGATGAGGACCGGACTTTTCAATACTGCCTTGGACATAGACTTGTCTTGGTTGCTTGACGGACTGCACTCTAGAACAGGGTTCTCAAACTCTTCTTTCCTGCAGACTACTATCGGTAAGAGCAATGACTATCTCGCTTATTTCTGGACTGCGGATGCCGGGAAGGGAGATATCTCCTCTCATAGAGGCGCTAAGGCTACAGGGAAAACCACCTTGGACAACTATTCCATTCAGGCTCTTGGAATGTACGAAAGACTGTCTTACGACAAACGTTTCGGGAAGCACAATCTTGCCGCCGGAGTGACATTCACCTTGAATAACACTTCGAACAAAGCTTCATCCTGGAACCAGAGGCAGATGTATAGCATAGCCGACATCTCCTATGCCTTCGCAGACAAGTACATCGCCGAGTTTGTCGCAGAGTATGCCGGTACCCATACATTGAGCCGGTCCAACAGATTCGGATTCTTTCCGACAGCCGGTCTGGCGTGGGTGGCCTCCAACGAGAATTTCCTTAGGAATGTCTCCTGGATTGACAATCTCAAGGTTCGTGCGCAGGGAGGAGTCATCGGCCAGACATCGTTATTTGATTCTCCATACCTCTATCGAGGAGTGTATTCTTTCGCAAACTCGATGAGTTACGGGCCGAATGTCAATCAGGGAATCTGGTTTGGAGATAGTAAGACCTGGACTTCTCAGAAAACGACCATCAACAGAGTTCCTAATGAAGATCTGTCCTGGGCGAAGATTTATCAAGTGGACGCCGGGCTTGATTTTGATTTCCTAAATATGTTCTCTTTCAATACGAATTTCTTCTACCGCAAGATTGACGGCATCATCGCCAACACCGTGGCTGTAACTCCAGGCGTTTTCGGCCTTTCCGGGATGGCAATGTACGAGAACTTCACAGCTGTCTCCATCCGCGGTGTGGACGCGACTCTGAACTATGCGCAGACTTTTGGTAACTTCAGACTCTCTGCTGGAGTCAGCGTACAGACTTATGTCCAGAAAAACGACAAGGTGGTTGAGGATAATTACCTTTATGACTACCAAAAGAAGACAGGCACAGATGCCGATGCGATTTGGGGTTACAAGTGCATAGGTAAATTCACCAGCGAGTCGCAGCTTGCTAAGGTGCCCGCCTACTCGTCGGATGTCCAGATTGGCGACCTAATGTACGAGGATGTGAACGGTGACGGCAAGATTGATGTCAACGATCAAGTGATACTCGGACACAGCGCCCCTCGCCTTTACTGGCAGGTGAATCTCGGATTTGCATGGAAGAACCTGGAGGTGAACGCCACTAGTTCTGGACGCGCTTTCTTTAAGACGGCTCTTACCAACGAATGGTTTTGGAACGGCTGGGGTGATGACAATTACTCCGCTTTCGTCAGAGATAACATTGGAGGTAACTATCCGCGTCTTTCATATACCAAGAATGAAAACAATTTTCAGTCATCCGACTTCTGGCTCAAGGACGGTGGCTGGTTCAAGATCCAGGACGTGGAGGTAGCCTATACTCTTCCTTTGAAAAGTAAGGCGATCAGAAGCATCCGCTTCTCGGTAAAGGGACAGAATCTCGCCACATTCACTGGAATCAAAGATGTTGATCCAGAAAATATCAATGCCGGAGTAAATTCCTTCCCTTTGATGAAGACCATTACAGGTGGTATCAAGTTGAGCTTTTAATTGATAAACCGAAATCAAGATTATGAAAATCAAAAACATCATATTCGGTCTTACGGCAGCCGCCCTTCTTGCAGGAGGATGCTCCTTCCTTGACCCTCTTCCCGATGGAAGCTACAACGATGAGAACTTCGATGACTATCCGGAATTGCTTCGTGGCTATGTCGATAAGGTATATGCCGATTATTTCTCGACAGTTTATTATAGCACCTACTGTAGCGGCCTTGCTGCCGCTACAGATGATGCCCTCTACCGTTCAGAAACAGCGAAATGGCGTCTACTCTCGACAGGCAATGCCCGTATGGATAATAATATTTTTGAATCAAAATGGACTAATGACTACACGGCTATCAACTATTTGAATCTCTTCCTCAAGGACAATGTAGGCTACAATACCCGTTATTTGGTTGATTTCGATGCTGACAAAGTTTACAGACACTGCCAGCAGGGAAGCGCTTTCGGACTGAGAGCGTGGTTTTACTTCGATCTTCTCCGTACATTCGCCGGCAAGGGCGTTGACGGAAATATGTGGGGAGTTCCCCTTATACTGGCCCCGTCAGAAGCAGGAAAGATGGACAATAGTTCAGTTTGCAGAGCCACGGTGGACGAGTGTGTGGCGCAGATTCTGAAGGATTGCGATTCCGCTTATGTCCATCTGCCATATAACAACAGGGACTATCCGGGCGATGCAGTACAGACGCCTCAGGTTACAGGAGCAATTCGTTACCGGACAATGGATCAGGTGATTGTTGATGGTCTTAGAGCGATGGTCTATCTTTTCTGGGCCAGCCCAGCATTCAATCCTTCGAACGACTTTACAAGGTACGAAAATGCCGCTAAATGTGCTGCAAAGGTGATGAAGCACAAACTTGAAGTGGAAAGCACTCTCGCTGGAGGCTTTGACCCGCTGAAAGGTTTCCGATGGACAGACACCAACAGCCCGGAGATTATCTGGTGTTCGAATTTCTCTACAAGTACCGCGACAGAGGTCGCTTTTTATCCTAAAGAGTTCGGAGGCTACGGACACATAGCCCCGAGTCAGGATCTTGTGGACGCTTTCCCGATGAAAAACGGTTATCCTATCACAGACAGCCGCGGTGGCTACGACCCAAAGAATCCGTACCTGAACAGGGACTCGAGATTCTATTCTGCAATTTACTATGATGGTTCTCAGGTGGTCAATGAAGTTACTGGAAAGATGATGTACACGTTTGAGACGAGAGACGGCGGAAAAGATGCTCCGGGCGGTGCTTACGTGTCTCCGACTTCCTACTATATTAAAAAGTTCCTCTATACCGGATGGAATTCCAGTGATCAGGCGATTGATGCCGGATACCGTTGCGTTCATATGATGAACTGGACACATATGTGCCTAATCTTTGCAGAAGCTGCCAACAAGGTGGTCGGGCCGGAGAACGAAAAATTCGGCTACTCTGCCAAGCAGGCAATCAAATGGCTGCGTAGCCGTCCTTCCAACGACGGAGTAAAGGGCATTGGCGCTACGGACGACCCTTATCTTGACGAATGTGCTGAAGCTGGGACTTCCAAGTTCGAAGAATTGGTGAAGAACGAATGGCGTGTGGAGACTTGTTTCGAAGGTGATCGATATTATAATCTTCGGCGTTGGGCCGGCAGTGTGGCTGATGTAAATGTAGCTATACACGGTGCCAAGATTTCTGTAGACGGAGAGTATCAACTAGATAACGTTGTGGAGACTTTGAATTTCCCATCCCTGTGGGCTCCTATTCCGTACACTGATATTAGAAGATGCGATAACCTTGTGCAGAACGAGGGCTGGGAATCCTGGAGATAAATACTGAAAATCTGGAAAGAAATGAAAATGAATATGAGAAAATTGGTTTTGTCTGCTTTGGCTCCGCTCCTACTGGTCGGATGCTATAAGGACTATACCCTTGACTATGATTATACTGCGGTCTATGTCGCCTACCAGTATGACCTTAGGACTTTCGTTCTTGGAGAAGAGGGTAAGTTCGATTTCACAGTAGCCCTTGCCGGAGTAGTCACGAATAACAAAGACAGGAATGTGGAAGTAGAACTCAGGGATGAATTGCTCTCCGAAGACCTTTCGCAATATACCACGACATTTGGCGTGACAAGTTTTACCGCACTTGATGGTCTTAGGGGTAACGGAAAGTTCGGTGAACGCAGTCAGCAGTATGTCACTGAAGGAGTGAGCGGACTTTCTGAACTTACACCACTGCCGACGGAATATTATACCGTAAGCGGTTTGGACAATATGGTTATCAGAAAAGGTCGTCATACGGCGGCTGTCTCCATCAATGCGACATCTGCCATTGAAAGTGACGCAAATGCTTTCAAGCCTTACTATGCTCTTGGTTTTAAGATTAACAAGGCTGATGCGGATTCGGTTATTAGCGAGAAATGTTTTGGAATTATAGTGGTAAAGTGTGAGAACAAGTTCTTTGGCAATTGGTATCACGGCGGTAAGACCGTTATCAAGAACGATGCTACAGGTGCGACCGTTTCCGAAGATACATATGACCTTGTCATTCCTCAAGCAGATTCAAAAGTGTATTCTCTTACCACGGTTGACGCTTCCACTGTTATGACTGACAAGATTGGCCTGAACTCTGGAAAACTATTGCTTAAGTTCAATGGAAATGAAATCACTGTATCTTCGGCGGACGGCTCGAAAGAAATCAAGCCAATCTCGGGGCAGCCGAGCGTTTACAACGATGCTAAGCTCTTGCAGGATAGGGAATTGATACTTAACTACTGTTACTCAAACGGTGACGGCACCACAACCTATATCACCGACTACCTGAAGTTCCGTAACAGAGTCCGCGATGGAATCAACGAGTGGCAGGATGAGAACGAGAAGAATTATGAATAGGTTCTTTCAGCTCATTCTATCCTTAGCCCTGGTGTTAAGCCAGGGCTTTGCGCTTGCACAGAGCAAAGTTCCTTTCTATGTGGATGCCGCTTCGCTTGGAGTTTATGGAAAGGCTTGTGAAGTGCAGGGACATCCATATTCAAGGCTTGACCCTAAAAAATACGGTCTTAAAGGCTCTCTAGCTAGAAAAAGTCTCCAGTCAACAGGAGTGTTCATTACATTCAGCACCGATAGTAGGTCATTGTCACTTAAATGGGAGACATCGCCTCTCAAGGTCGTAGGTACGAACACGGGAGCTAATGCCCAAAAAGGACTTGATCTCTATATCAAGCGTGACGGACGTTGGGTTTTCGCCGCCGTGGCGTCTCCCGATATGGCTGGAGACTGCATTCATCACGAAAAGAAGCTCATCTCAACGATGCCGGAGGGTACTAAGGAATGCCTATTGTACCTACCTCTTTTTGACTCCGTGGATTCTTTGAAGATTGGTGTGGATTCAGGCAGTTTGATTACTGCATTGCCGAACCCTTTCGCTCACAAAATTGTCTTTATAGGTTCTAGCATAACACATGGCTCAGCTGCCAGCAGGGCCGGAATGAGCTATGTCGCAAGATATGGTAGGGATAACGGTCTGTACTGCCTTAATCTTGGTTTTAGCGGTCAAGCAAAGCTTCAGGAGTGTTGGGCTAGAATTGCTGCGGATATTGATGCTGACGCTTTTGTGTTCGACCAGTTCTCGAATCCTTCAGCAAAGGAAATAAACGCAAATTTCGATAAATTTGTGGATATCATCAGAGAGGCGCACCCGGAGACTCCGCTAATCTTCGTACAGACGATACACAGAGAAAAGCGTAATTTTAACGAGGCAGCTGACGCAGTTGAAGCCGCTAAGCAGAAAGCAGGGGAGGAGAAAGTTATGGCTCGAATGAAGACGGACAGGAACATCTACTTCATTCCTTCCGACGGTTTCCTGGGTAATGATAGTCTCGGGACTGCGGACGGCACGCATCCTACGGATGTCGGATTCTCCAGAATGTTAGGGAAGATGTCTCCGAAACTGAACAAGATTCTGAAAAAGCACTTCCGATAAGATATTAAAAAACACTTCAAGACATGAAAACTTTGTCAATATGCCTGGCTCTCATTTTTGGGGCGACGAACATCGCCCACGGAGGAGATTTCGTCCTTCAAGCGCATAGAGGACTTTCAAACAAATTTCCAGAGAACACCTCGGCTGCTTTTTTTGAAGCTGCTAAAATCTCTGTCTATAAGGGTATGGAGACGGATGTGCAGATGACATCTGATGGTATTTTGGTTTGTATGCACGATAAGACTATAGACAGAACAACAGATGGAACGGGAAAAGTCTCCGACTACACGTTCGCTCAACTTCAGCGGTTCTGGATAGATGGAGGCATAGGATGGGACGTGTGTTTCGCTGGACAGCTAAAAGTTCCGACCCTCACTGTCTATCTTGAAGCCTGTCGTAAAGGGGGACTTAAGCCGTATGTAGAGTTGAAACGAGTCGATGAGACGGGAATACGCCGCACAATCGACCTGCTTCGGGACTTCGGATTCGATGGAAATTACGTGCTGACTTCTGCTAGTTGGTCTAGCATATTGACAGCATCGAAACTCACCGATGCCCCGCTTGAGTTTATGCGGAAGGAATTTACTCAAGAAGCAATCGACACTTGCGCTGCCAAGGTGAGGAATCTAGTCATCCGTCCATTGGCGACTTGCTTAACCAAGGAAATTGTGGACTATTGTCACGCCAAAGGGCTTACAGTTGAGTGTTTCGGAATACCTGTCGGGGATGCTGAGCTTGTTGCCAAACTTCGTAAATGGGGTGTAGTCGGAGGTACCTGCAACGATTGGGAGGGACTAGGACTTGACAATCCTTTGGCACGTCAGACTTACCCCCATTGGCTCGATTCTGCCGCCATCTATCACATCTATCCTTCCTCTTTCAAGGATAGTGACGGGGATGGTTATGGAGATTTAGAGGGTATTCGCTCGAAGTTGGATTATGTCAAGAACTTGGGATTTAATACTATATGGATTAGTCCGGTATTCTGTAGCGAGTTTGAAGATGGTGGCTATGACATTACTGACTACTATAAGATAGATCCACGCTTCGGTACTAACTCTGATTTGGTCAGGCTAGTCGGAGATGCACATTCTAAAGGATTAAGGGTCTGTCTGGATCTTGTAGCAGGTCACACTTCGGACAAGCACCCGTGGTTTGTTGAGTCCGCAAACGGAGACAGGAACGGACACTATGCTGACTACTACCTTTGGACCGATGCTGATGTTGATGAGGTTCGCAAGAGTGAAAAGAAGAAATGGGTCGCCAAGGAATATCCGCGCGGGAAAATGTATATGAAGAACTATTATGATGTACAGCCTGCTTTGAATTTCGGATACCTGACGCCTGACCCGACCAAACCTTGGGAGCAGTCTTACGATGCTCCTGGTCCTAAGATGGTGAGACAAGAGCTCAAGAATATCATAGCGTTCTGGTTTGATAAAGGGGTTGATGGTTTTCGCTGTGATCTGGCTTGGTCTCTTGTCAAAGGTGACGATAAAGAGTTTCACGGGGTCCGTAAACTTTGGAACGAGATTTTCTCGTGGACAGCAGAGAATTGGCCTGACAAAATATTCCTTTCTGAGTGGTCAAGCCCAGTGGAGTCTATTTCCTGTGGATTCGATATTGATATAATCCGCCACAATGGATGTGGGAAGACGATGTACCGCGACCTTGTCTACAATACGGAACGCAACGCCGATAATGTGACGGGGATATATCCTCCGAAGAATTGCTGGTTCGACAAGTCTGGTAAGGGACAGATAGCATCTTTTATAGTGCCTTTTGAAGAGATGTATCGTAAGACCCTTGGCCACGGATTCCCCTGTATGCCGACTTCCAGCCATGATACGTGGAGGATGAACCGGAACCAAAGATCCACTCCGGAAGAATTGAAGGTGATGATGACATTCTTTTTGACTATGCCGTGGGTGCCTATCGTTTATTACGGAGAGGAAATCGGTATGAGATCAATGGACGGAGTCCCTGCCGTTGAGGGGAGTCGCGACAGGTCGGCTCAGAGAACCCCGATGCAGTGGTCGGATGGTCCTACGGCTGGCTTTTCGACCTGCGATCCAGCAAAGCTTTATCTGCCGGTTGACGAAAGTCCGTCGAGACCTACTGTTGAGAATGAGATTGATGATCCGAAATCCGTATATTCGTGGACAAAAGGTTTGTTGGCGCTTCGTGCCTCCGTCCCGGCTCTTGGGAATACTGGGGGATGGAAATATGTCAGCGACCCTCAAGTACCATATCCGGCTATCTATGAGAGATTTTCCGGTAACGAAAAATATCTTGTGATTATCAATCCGCGTGGTGCCAAAGCTTCCGCTGAAGTCTCTGGCTACAACAAGTTGAAGGTTGTCTATGGCGATTCGAAGGCTCTTTCAGTCAGAAAAATTGCAGGTGGACTTTCACTCAAGATAAATGGAGTCAGTGCCGTAGTGTGTGAAGTTATTGACTGATAGATTCGACATTTTTAATGAAAAAAATCAAACTCGGGCTTTTTCCGAAAGTACTCATAGCGATTGTCGTCGGTTCCCTTCTGGGACTTGTTGCACCAGATGTGCTTGTGCGCATACTTAAGACATTCAATGTCCTTTTCGCACAGATTCTCAAATTTATAGTGCCGTTGCTGGTGCTTGGACTTGTGACCCCTTCCGTGGCAAACCTTGGCAAGGGAGCTGGTAAGATGCTGGTTGCCGTGATGGTGATTTCCTATCTCTCCACTGTAGGCGCCGGCTTGTTTTCTTACGGTTGCGCGACGAGCCTTTTACCACATTATCTCGAAGTCGGGGAGATTACGTCATCAGCAGTTGATGGAAAAATATTTGAACCGTATATAGAGCTCAAAATTCCGCCCGTTTGCGACATCTTGACGGCTTTACTACTGTCTTTTATGATAGCAGTTGGCATCATTGTGACCGGAGCTATTGGCCTGAAGAAGGGATTTGATGAATTTGGAGAGATTGTCAAACTTACCATCGAGAAAGCTATCATCCCGTTTCTTCCATTTTACATTTTCACGATGATGTGCGAGATGAGCGCATCGGGCAAACTAGGGACTGTGATGGGATCTGGAGTGAAGATTATAGCTACGGGAGTAGTTCTGTCTATATGCTACCTTGTTATTCAATACATCATTGCGGGACTGATTGCTGGTAAGAATCCTTTCAAATGCCTTTGGAATATTTTACCTGCCTATTTTACTGGATTCTCTATTTGTTCAAGCTCTGCAGTGATTCCTGTTACACTTAAATGCTCCTTAAAGAATGGTACAAGCAAGGATATTGCTGATTTCGTGATACCGCTTTGTTCTACTGTGCATATGTGCGGCTCAACAATCAAACTGACAGTCACTTCAATCGCGGTAGCCTATATGTGCGGAATAGACATTACATTCGGGCTATTTCTCAATTTTGTCCTTCTTCAGGCTGTAGCTGCGGTAGCGGCTCCAGGTGTTATGGGCGGAGTGTTGATGGCCTCTATCGGGTTACTCGAATCTGTGCTTGGGTTTACTCCCGATCAGTGTGCTCTGATGATGACAATATATCTTGCACTTGACGGATATGGCCCTGCTTGTAATGTAAGCGGCGATGCTGCAATAGCACTTGTGATGGATCGCTTCTTTGGCAGTAACCCTAATACTATAGAAAAATGAAAAGACCCCTTGCCTGCTTAGCTGCATTTATTCTTACTGCAGTAACCCTTATCGCCACTCCAAATGAATATATCCTTAAATCTCCAGACGGATGTCTCGAGATGCGTATCTGTACTTCTGCAGGCATCTCTTACGATGTGCTGCATAGCGGGACTCTTCTTTTGGAGGATTGCCGCACGTCAATGACTCTCGGTGACGGGACTGTCTATGGTGGTGAGAAGGCTAGATTGAGGCAGGTGTCGAGATTGAGTGTTGACCGAAATGAAAAAGCTATTGTGTATAAGAGAGGAGAAGTCCGTGATAATTACAATGAGATGACCCTTGATTATTCGACTTTCAAGATTATCTTTAGAGCATACGATGATGCCTGCGCCTACCGCTACATTTCCAAGTCTGCGAGACCATTCACAGTCACGGACGAACAGGCTGATTTTCGCTTTGCTGGCGATTGGGAAGCCTATATCCCCTATATCGGTAGCAAATGGAAAGGGACGCTGGAGAATATTCTTGTCAACGATTTTCAATGTCTGTACGAGCATTCTCGCATTTCGGAATGGAAAGAACGTTACAGCGTGCTCCCAACTTTGGTGGAATGTCCTGAAGGAAAAAAAGTCGTAATCACCGAGGCTGATCTTATAAATTACCCGGGGATGTTCCTCTACAATTACAAAAAAAATGGCGAGAAAACGACCTTGAGTGGCTATTTTGCACGTGTGCCTGATAAGACCGAGATAGGCGGACACAATAAAGTGCAGGAGCTTGTGCTTTCGCGCAAGGATTATATCGCCAAATTCGATGGGTATACTGAATTTCCTTGGAGGGTCATCGCTGTGTCTTCGTCAGACAGGCAGCTTGCTGATTCCGATATTGTCTGGAAACTTGCCACGCCGGCTGCGGACTGTGACTGGAGTTGGGTGAAACCCGGCAAAGTGGCCTGGGAGTGGTGGAATGCCTGGAATCTTAAGAATGTTTATTTCGAGACTGGGGTTAACGATGCGACCTACAAGTACTACATCGACTTTGCCGCCGCCAATGGGATTGAATATGTCATCCTTGATGAGGGATGGGCTGTGAAGTACGCCAATGATCTTATGCAGATAGTGCCAGAGATTCATCTAGATGAGTTGATCTCCTATGCTGAGACAAAGGGCATCGGAATTATTCTCTGGGCGGGGTGGTGGCCGTTCGCAAAAGACTTGGAGAATGTTTGCAGGCATTTCTCGGAAATGGGAGTAAAAGGATTCAAAGTGGATTTTATGAACCGCGATGATCAAATTATGGTGGACTGGTACAGAAGAGCGGCCGAGACCTGCGCAAAGTATCACCTTATGATTGATTTCCACGGCTCCTACAAGCCGACAGGGCTTCAGAGAACTTTTCCTAATGTGCTGAATTTTGAGGGAGTTCACGGACTTGAGCAGATGAAATGGAGTCCCGCCTCCGTTGATCAGGTGACATACGATGTTACCATCCCCTTCATAAGGATGTTGGCCGGCCCGATGGACTACACGCAGGGGGCGATGCGTAATGCTACAAAAAAGAACTATCGTCCGGTCAGGTCGGAGCCGATGAGTCAAGGTACGCGCTGTCGGCAGTTGGCTGAATACGTCGTGTTTGAATCTCCGTTGAATATGATGTGCGATTCTCCTTCTGCCTATACTATAGAGCAGGAATGCACGGATTTTATTGCGAAGATCCCGACAGTCTGGGACGAGACGATGGCACTTGATGGTAAGGTTGCTGAATATGTAGCCATTGCAAGGCGTAGCGGAGATAAATGGTATGTCGGAGCTATGACTGATTGGAACTCGAGGATTCTGACGCTTAATCTTGGTTTTTTGCAGGATGGAGATTACGTTATAACAGTATTCAGTGATGGAGTTAATGCTGATAAAGTCGCTTCAGACTACAAAAAAGAAACTTTCAACCTTCCGCTCTCAAAAGAAATTACGGTGAATATGGCTCCGGGAGGCGGATGGGCGGCGGTGATTGCTCCGTTGGTGAATGACAGGACTAAGGTCAAGGCCCCAGACTCGAAGTCAGGAATGGCCGAAGGAGCTAATCTGCGCATTCTTGATGACAACATCTGGGACTATAGTTTGGATACCATACCTCCTAAATGGAAAGAACTCGGAGCTGATCCGCGCGATGTCAACCGAGGTCCGCAGTTCGCGCGGCTGATATGCGACTATCTTCCAGATGTTTTCGCTCTTCAGGAATATTCCGCTCATATGCACGCTGTGTTCTATCCTTTGGTACAGAAAAATGGCTATGTCATCGCGTGGGAATCTGGAAAGGACTGGAACAATACTCCTATTTTCTATAACGGAAGTACGCTTGACCTATTGTATGTCAACTATAACAAGTATACGCCGAAACAGTGGTGCAACCACGGTTCGAAGTCCTTCACTTCAGCAGTGCTAAAAAGAAAGTCTGATGGAAAGGTCTTTGCTTTGATTGGCACTCATCTTTGGTGGAAGAGCGAAAAGACACAGCCAGGCAGTATGATGGCAAGAGCGGCTCAACTTCGTCTGGTGATGGCAGAGGCTGATATTATAAGGGATAAATTCGGGGATATACCTGTGTTCGTGGTCGGAGATATGAACTGTGAGGAGGATACGATTCCAATCCAGCAACTTATCCAAGGTGGCTATGAGCCTTGTTATAAGGCGGCAACCATTTACGGCGACAATCACAATGGACATCATATATGCGGTCCAGTGGATGGCTATTCAGTGAAAAGTCGTAGGCGTGGGGACGATCGTGCTGCCGGAGCCATCGATCATTGCCTGCTTCTTGATCCGAATGGTAAGGCCGAGGTTAAAGTCTTCGACTGCATTATGGAGGACTATATCGTAAAACTCACGGACCACTATCCTAACCTCATTGATGTGAAGTTGTGACCATAGTGTGGGCAGCGGTGAGGAGAGTCGTTTTAGAAATGCTTTTTTCGGGGAATAGCTATCGTATTCGCCGAACATTTTTCGGCGAATACGACAGCATTGGGTGACGAAGAAGCGGATTTGTTTGGATTTTTGCAAAAACGGGCGATTTATTTGTTTGGATTTTTCTGTTTTTCGGCGATTTATTTGTTTGGATAATTTTATTTCGTCATTGCTACTACAAAAAAAATCGACCAGTTGAAGTTGCAATGCTGTCTGCTGCCTAATAGAATCTGCAGTTGAAGCGGGAGAGAAGGTCGATGGAACTGAAGTTGTCCTGGTGGGTCGGGCGCTTTCCAAAGATTAGAAAATCCGTCAGGGCCGTGACGCTTTCTTGCGCATCGCGGTCGGAGTGCTGCCCTATGAGGTATTTCACATAGCCGTCTTTGAGGGCGGCCAGGTTCTTCTCAAGCACATCATATCCGATTACGTTCCAACCTTTGTGCCCCCGTTCACGCAGATAATCGGATACGAGGAAAATGCGGGAGTTGAGGGTGACGACGTTGGGACATCCGGTTATTCCTGAAAATGACTCATCCATAGCCCTTTGTGCGTCATCCTGGTTATTCGGATTTATAACGATATCCTTGACCTCTGTCTTTGGATAATGTGCGGAAAGATAATCCCTGAATCCGCGGCGGCGTTCTCTGGACGGGTCGGAGAGCCCCTTGATGTCACGCTCTATTCGTACTAGCCATACTGTATCACGGCTGTTTTCTTCGGAGCCGGACATAAGTATGTCAGCACAGAATGCCCCGCTGTCGTATATAGGTTGACCGAAATAGGCGAGATGCCCGTAAATCCCGCTTACGCTTGTGTTGAGGATTATGTATGGAATATCTGCGCCATCCATTTCCACAGCAATCGCCCGCGTGGCATCCAAGAACATAGGGGCTATGATAGCCCCTGAATATCCTTCGCTGATAACTTTGTGGCACTCTGAAATGAATGAATCGACATCGTACTGGTCGTATAGGCGTTCATCCACCTTCACGGAGAAGCGTCCCGCGTAATCTTTTGCTTTTTCAATCCCGATGTGCGTGAGTTCCCAGAAATCACCTTTCTTATGTTTGGGGAGCAGAACGGCAATCTTATGCGATTTGTTCTTGGCAAGCATTGAGGCATATACATTGGGCTGATAACCAAGTTCTTCAATGACCTTCAGAACTTTTTTCCGCGTTTTCTCCGAAACTTCACCTCTTTCGTGCAGAACTCGATCAACCGTTCCGTTAGTGACTCCGGCAGCTTTTGCTACATCGCTGATTGTAACCATTTTAGGCGGCTTTTAGATTGAGAATGCATCAAATCCCCCGTCAACAACGCAAATTGTTCCGGTAACGGCCTTTGATGCGTCTGACGCCAGATAATGCAGCGTTCCGGTGAGTTCGTCCGGTTCAAGGAAACGTCCTATCGGGGTGTGGGCGAGGATTGTGTGTGAACGTGGTGTGAGTGAACCGTCCTCGTTGGTGAGCAGGGCCCTGTTCTGATTTGTCAGAAGAAATCCCGGTGCAATTGCATTGACGCGTATTCCCTCGCCGAATTTTATAGCAAGCTCTGCGCAGAGGTACTTGGTCCAGTTTGCAACGGCGGCCTTGGCAACTCCATATCCTGCAACGCGGGTGAGAGGACGCAGTGCTGACTCGGATGCAAAATTTATGATTGAACCTTTGCCGGATTCGGCCATTGATTTGGCGAATACCATTGTCGGAATGATGGTGCCGAAGAGGTTAAGTTCAGTAACTTTCTTGACGGCATCCACATCGAGATCGAAGATGGTTTTGTCTGGAGGTACTGTCGCAGATGCCATATTGCCGCCTGCTGCGTTCAGAAGGATGTCTATTTTTCCGTATTTCTCGTGAATCTGCTCGTAATTGTGCTCAAGTGTCGCCTTGTCCAGAACATTTGTCGGGAAGAAAACGGCTTCACCGCCATCGTTTTTGATTTCTTCCACGAGTTTCTCTCCGATTTCTCTTGCCCGTTCGAGGTCCAATAGCACCACTTTACAACCTTGCTCTGCGAAATATTTAACTATTGTGCTGCCAAGGACACCACAGGCTCCGGTCATTACCACGACCTTGCCGTTTATGTCAAAAAGATTTTGTTTCATAGTTATGATAAATTTATTTCCACGCACTATCGCCGGGTTGTCCGCGTAGGCATCTTTGTGTGCTTATACCATAAGGCTTTTTATGATTCCCTCCTGCAGGCCGCGAAGCTCGGCGAGACTGCGCATACGTCCGTAGCAGGAGTAGCCGGGATTGGACTTGCGGTTCAAGTCGTCGCACATCTGATGTCCGTGGTCGGGGCGGACAGGAATGCTGACTCCGCGCCGTTGCTCGACTTCGAGGAGGGCCTTCATCATTTCATACATATTCACATCGCCTTCAAGCAGATTTGCTTCGAAGAAATTGCCTTCTTCGTCGCGTTTGGTGGTGCGCAAGTGTACGAATCCGACTCTGTCGCCGAATTCGCGCATCATTGACACGCAGTCGTTGTCCGCTCTTACTCCGAATGAACCGGTGCAGAGGCATAGTCCGTTTGAAGTGTTCGGGACAGCTGCGATTATTTTGCGGAAATCTTCTGCGGTTGAGAGAATGCGCGGAAGCCCGAACAGAGAGTAAGGAGGGTCGTCCGGATGGATTACCATCACTGAACCGCATTCATCTGCCACTGGACATATCTGTTGCAGAAAAAATATGAGGTTGTCGCGCAACTGATCTTCCGTGATTCCGTCGTAGCGGGAAAGCGCGTCGCGGAACTGTTCGATCGTGAAACTTTCCTCGCTTCCCGGCAGTCCGGCAATAATGTTTCTTGTGAGCAACTCCTTCTCGGCTTCGTCCATACTCTCGTAGCGGGCTTTTGCAGTCTCGATTTCTTTAGGAGTCCATTCGTCAAATGCTGCTTTACGACCGAGCATAAACAGATCAAAAGCCATAAATGCAGCTTTCTCGAATCTTAATGCGCGGGAACCGTCTGGCATCGGGAACTGCAGATTGGTTCTTGTCCAGTCGATCACCGGCATAAAGTTATATGTTATGACGTGAATTCCGCACTCGGCGAGGTTGCGTATGCTCTGCTTGTAATTCTCTATGTATTTGAGATATTCGCCCTCACGGGTTTTGATATGTTCGTGTACTGGTACGCTTTCCACTACGCTCCATTTCAGTCCGGCGGTAGAGATGATTTCCTGCCTCTTGCGAATTTCTTCGACAGTCCATACTTCTCCGTTCGGGATATGGTGCAATGCGTGGACGATGTCTGTTACCCCAGCCTGTTTAATGAAATCAAGGCTTACCGGATCGTTTGGTCCGTACCATCTCCAGCTTTCAGTCATTCGAAACATATTGCTCTGAAAATTACGTTGTTGTCTTCTGTGATTGCACAAGGAACTTGTGCTCTTTCCACAAAAGTAGCTATATTTTCGTAATTTCCGTGCACGGACACGGAAAATTTCTGAATATGATTTGCACTACCTTATTATGACGGAAACTGCGTTTCAAATCATCTTATTGTGACGAAACAGGCGATGTAAAACATCTTATTGTGATGGTGGTGGCTGCAACGATTTGCGCAGGACAATAATTTTCTTTAACTTGGTTTTGGGTTTCGTGCTTGCGAAATTCGGATCTTGGGATTTAAGACCATTTCAAAACAGCTTCTAGTTAATATGAGAAAGATTCTTGTGTTTGCCGCAGTGGCGGTGATATTGTCGGCGGTGTCTTGCGGAAAGCCGCAGGCTGTGATTTTTGATACGGATATGGGCAATGACATTGATGATGCGCTTGCTTTGGCGATGCTTTGCCGATATGCTGACGAAGGAAAAGCTGAATTGTTGGGCGTGATGATCAACAAGAATGATTCGGCATCGGCGGAATTCGTGGATATCGTAGATACATACTATGGACATGGGGATGTTCCGATAGGAATTGCAGAAAAGCCTGTGGATACGAGCAAAGACGGATTGAATCCTGACGGAGTGAATTATGTGACCGCTGTATCGAAGATGGATTTTACCCGTACGCAAATTGAAGGGGTGGCAATGCCGTCAGCCGTGAAACTGTACCGAAAATTGCTTGCTTCAAGGCCAAACCGTTCAGTAAGAATAATTTCCGTCGGATTTCTGACCAATCTAGCAGCTCTTTTGGAATCTCCCGCGGATGACATATCTCCTATGACCGGCAAGGAACTGGTGGCGAAGAAAGTGGACTGTGTCGCAGTTATGGCCGGCAATTTCAGAAAAGAGAATGACGGAAAGTTCCCGGAATATAATGTCGTGAGGGATATTCCGTCAGCGCAGAAATTCTTTGCGGAGTGTCCTGTAAGCGTTGTTGTATCTCCTTTTGAACTCGGTGACGAACTGCATTTTCCTGTAGCGGAAGTTGAAAAGAATTTTGGATATGTCGGCGAGAATCCGGTTGTGGAGGCTTACAAGGTTTATCGTCCGATGCCTTATGATCGCCCTATGTGGGATTTGACAGCTGTTCTTTACGGTGTTGAAAATAACCGATATTTCCGTCAGAGCGGATTCGGGACTGTGGAAATCAATGACCAGGGCTTTTCGAATTTCCATTCACATCCTTCAGGCAAGCATATTGTCCTTGCCGTAGAAAAGTCCAGACACAAAGAGGTGATAGACCATTGTTTCTCACTGATACAGAAAAAGTAACAAAATCAGATATCTAGATGCCCGCAGTGGGCTATGCCGTAGCCCTGGCGCGGGGGAGGAGCATAAAACAAGAGGAAGACTAAAAAGTCTTCCTCTTCGATTTCGTAGCGGGTCGCAGGATTGAACTGCGGACCTCATGATTATGAATCATGCGCTCTAACCAGCTGAGCTAACCCGCCAGGACTGGCATACGAGCCAGATTTAGTTGAGATAGAAGGATTCGAACCCTCACTGACAGAGCCAGAATCTGTAGTGCTACCATTACACCATATCTCAATGTAATCGTTCCCTTTGTTTGACAACGGGAATGCAAATTTACAACACTTTTCTTGTTATGCAAACTTTTTGTCTAAAATTTATAGACAATCGCGGTTGCCCAGACTTCGCACCCCTCACATCGTCCCACGAAACCGAGTTTCTCGGTTGTTGTCGCCTTGACTGAAACGCAGTCTTCGCCCACATCAAGTATTCCGGCGAGAACTGAACGCATCTGTGGTACATATTTTCCGATTTTCGGACGTTGAAGTGCAATTGTGATGTCCGCATTGCCTATTGCATATCCCTTTTCGTGCACCAGAGACACGACTTTTGAAAGCAGGATTTTGCTGTCCACACCCTTCCATTCATCTGAATTGTCAGGGAAATGATGACCGATATCTCCGAGCGCCAGTGCGCCGAGCAGTGCATCGCACAACGCGTGGATGGCTACATCTCCGTCGGAATGAGCCACAAATCCGCAGTCGGACTCAATCTTCACTCCGCCGAGCCACATCTCGAGTCCGGGTGCTATCTGATGTACATCATAACCGTTGCCAATCCTGAACGGGCAAACATAAGTATCCATATATAAATAAGAAGCTTCTAAATTTCACACAAATTTAGGCAACTTCTTTGTAACTTTGCCGCAAAATGTAATTAGGAAAAATATAAAAAGATGGCTTTTGACAGACGAAGACGTAACGGCGGCAATCGCGAGAACGAAGATTTTAGAGAAAACAGTGTTGCACAGGAAAGCGGACGCGCAGGAGATGAAAGGCGTGGCGGTGATGCGCGCAGAGGTGGCGACAGACGCGGAAATGACAGAAGAAGTGGCGCAGGTCGCGGAAACGGTGACCGTAGGAATGGCAGAAATGACGATCGCGGGAGACGCGGTGCATTCGGCAGAGACAGCAGAAAGAGAAATGAGAAGCCTTTGATGGAATGTCCGGAAGTGTCAGGAACAGTCCAGATGACACGTGACGGATTCGTCTTCGTGAAAGTCGAGGGAATGGATGACGACATTTACGTGAGAAAGGGCAAGACAAGAGGCGCATTGAACGGGGATGTTGTCAAAGTTGCCATAACCAGCGAAAAGACAGATACAAAGCGTCAGGAAGGAGTTATTGTGAAAATAGAGGAGAGGTCGCGCAAACCGTTTGTCGGCGTTCTCCACGTGGTTGGAAATCAGGCTTGGGTGCTTATGCAGAGCAGAGTTATGCCGTACGACATAAGCATTGTCATTACCGACACCGACGGAAAACCGCTTATGATAGGGAGCGGAGCTGTTCCTGAAACCGGATATTTGAAATCTCTTGGCAATAAGGAGTTTGCAGTAGCCGGAGTTACGGAGACTGTGGACGGTAAGGATTCAGAACTGAAAGTCAGGTCGGGTCTGAAAGTGGCTGCACTTGTGGACAGTTGGGACAGAGGAGAGGCGAACCCGAAAGGGCATCTGGTGGATGTGCTCGGCGAGCCTGGTGAAAATGACACCGAAATGCACTCGATACTGGCGGAATATGGACTGCCATACAGGTTTGAGGCTGAGGTGGAAAATGCTGCAGACAACATCTCCGACAAGATAACATCCAAGGACCTCAAGGGACGCCGTGACTTCAGAGATACACTTACATTTACTATTGATCCCGAGGATGCGAAGGACTTTGACGATGCACTTTCATTCAGACAACTCGAAAACGGCAACTATGAAGTCGGAGTGCATATTGCGGATGTATCTTATTATGTAACGCCGGGCACCGTAGTGGATAAAGAGGCTCAGTCGCGCGGCACATCCGTATATCTTGTGGACCGCACAGTGCCGATGCTCCCTGAGAAACTTTCCAATAAACTGTGTTCACTTCGTCCTAATGAAGATAAACTTACATTCTCGGCGGTGTTCGAGATTACACCTCTCGCCAAGATTGTCGGCAACTGGTTCGGGCGCACGGTGATTCGCTCAAATTACAGGTTTGCATACGAGACGGCGCAGCAGATTATTGACAATGGTGAAAAATCACTCGAAATGGATTTGCGTGGAGGTACTGACGGTATCCATTCTGCCGTGAAAGACCCAATTCTTGAGGCATCTCCGGAGGCCGCTGCAAAACGTGCAAAAGAGCAGGCGGAAGAATCCAAAGGAGTGAACGATGCTTTCGCGGATTTCAAGGCTGCGGGACGTTCCGAGGCGATGATGGGAGAGGGCGTTTACGAAGGATGCGTAATTCCGAGAAATCTCAAAGAAGCCATATTGACGCTGCATAAGCTCGCATCCATTTTGCGCAAGCGCAGATTTGCTGCCGGTGCCATAAGTTTCGAGAGACCGGAGATGAAAGTTGAGGTGGACGAGAAAGGCCGCCCGATACGTGTATATCAGAAGATTTCAAAGGAAGCCAACTGGCTTATCGAGGAATTTATGCTCCTCGCAAACCGTTCTGTTGCGGAATTTATTGCAACTGACGGCAAGATGAACGGAGTTGCCAAGAAAAATCCAAAGACATTCGTATATCGTATCCATGATGTTCCTAATCCTGAGAAAGTTGCGGGGCTGAGAGAGTTTGCCGGCAATTTCGGATACAATATGGAGGAGTCTGAAGACGGAAAGAAATTGGCAAAAGCCATAAACACTCTGCTTGCCGACGCAAAGGACAAGCCGGAGTTCGGTGCAATAGAAATCCTTGCATTGCGCTCAATGGCAAAGGCTTGCTACAGCACGGACAATATCGGACACTACGGACTGGCATTCAAGTTCTACACGCATTTCACATCGCCTATCCGCCGTTATCCTGACACGATGGTGCACAGGCTGTTGGCTATGTATCTGGACGGTGCGGACTCGCAGAGTAAGGCATACTATCAGGAGCAGTGCAAATATGCTTCGGAGAGAGAAGTCATCGCTGCGGAGGCGGAGCGCTCAAGCACCAAGTACAAACTTGTGGAGTTTATGCAGGACAAGGTGGGCGGTGAATATGAAGGACATATTTCCGGCCTTACCGAATGGGGAATGTATGTTGAAATAGAGCCTACCAAGATTGAAGGAATGGTGGCGCTCAAGGATATACGGTCTGACTTCTTTGAATTCGATCAGGAACATTACCGCATTGTCGGCAAACGTTCAGGCGTGATTTACAATCTCGGAGACCCTGTCAAGATTCGTGTTAAAGCTACGAACCTGGAGCAGAAACTGCTTGATTACGAATTGGTTGAAACAGGCGATGAGGACAGGATAGGCCATTATGAGGATATTCCTGGACAATATGAAGAAAGGCGTCCGGCTACGAAAGTGTTTGACAAGACGTCCCGCAGGAAATCTGAGGACGCCAAGAAAAGGGCTCCAAAACCGGCTCCCGGTGAAGGGGATAAGGATGCCCGCAAGGCAAAAGTGAAGAAGGCCATCAGAATCTCCAAAGGCTTGTCTTCCAAAAAGAGAGGATAACGAAAAGAGGGGCAGACTAAATTAGTCAAGCCCCTCTTTTTTATTATATGCTGATAAGTTACTTTACGCGAATTAGCGGTTTTGTGAGCGCTTCCTTGACCTGACCGTCATAGCGCAGGCGGATCTGGATTCCCGCCTCCTGATAGTAGTATCTTGTGGCGATTTCTTCTTCGATGAAAGGAATGATTTCTGACTTTTTCATAAGCAGGAATTGTTCCTTTTCGATGTCTATGCGCTTCTCCAAAGCCTCAAGCTCGTCTTTCATAGACTCTGCCATACCGTCCTTCTGCAATTCTTTCTTCATCTGGTCGAACAATGTCTTTGCGCTGGAACGGTAGTCGAATTTCTGCTCCTTGGCATATTTGATGAAATCAGCATAATCGGCATCGCTGAAATGGAAATCTGCCAATGCCGGTATGCTTTCGTGATTCCTTACGTATTCAAGTGCGTATCTGTCAATGATTCCGTTAACCACGAGCGAATATACGAGACGGCTGTACTCTTTCAGTGAAAGTGTGTCGTCAGGGGTGATTCCGCCGCCATCGCGCACCGGTCTTCCGCCTGCAGTGGTGAACTTATGGGTAAGAGAATCAGGGATATAGCCTACGCTGCCGTCCTCATTTCTGTGGCTGTAGTCAATTGCCTGGATGCAGCGGCCGCTAGGAGTGTAGTACTTGGCTGTTGTCACTTTAAGCTGTCCGTTGTAAGGCAGTGGACGAACACTCTGTACCAAGCCCTTTCCGTATGTCCTGCGTCCCATAATGGTGGCGCGGTCGAGATCCTGGAATGCTCCCGACACGATTTCGGACGATGATGCAGTACCTGAATCTACAAGCACGATAATCGGAATCTCTGTATCAACAGGCTCTGTTACAGTGCGGTATTCCTGACTCGGTACATTCGAATTGCCTTTGGATGAAACCACCAGCGAACCCTTAGGTACGAATAGAGAGACGATGTTTATTGCCTCCTGCATAAGTCCTCCGCCGTTTCCCCTCAAATCAAGCACGAGCTGCTTCATTCCCTGCTTTTTCAATTTGAAATACGCAGCCCTTATGTCATTGGAAACATTTTCTGTAAACCCTGTCTGAAGAATGTATCCTGTGGTGTCGTTCAGCATCCCGGCGTATTCGACATCCGGAAGGTGGATTCTTTCCCTTGTGACGGTAACTTTTACTGTATCACCGGCTTTCCAGGTCTCTCCAGCGCGAAGTTTCTTAACGTCGAACACTACGGAAGTCCCCGGTTTGCCTTTCATCTTCGAAGTGGCTCCGGTTGCGTCAAGTCCGTTTACGCTTACTCCGTCAATGGCGACAATCTCATCTCCGCATTTCAGTCCCACTTTGTAGGCCGGCGAGTCCTTGTATGGCTCATTGATGATCACATTACTCTCTTTGGTCGGCTTGTAAATGAGTGCTCCGATTCCGTCGTATGTCTTGGCAATCATAAACTCGAAATCCTCATTGTCCTCTTCCGGCACATACATAGTATATGGGTCGAGATCTGCCAGCATCGCTTCAATTCCGGCTTTTTCAATTCTGTCCACAGGGAGCGAATCGACATAAGACCTGTTGAGTTCCTTGAGAATCGCGTTCTGAATCTCCACCCATTGTCCAAGCTTGAAGCTTCTGGACTGTCCGAATGCAGGTGACACTGCCGAAAGAAGCAGCGCTGCTATAATTGATGTTCTGAAAATTTTCATATTTATAACTGTTGTTATGTCGTTAACCGAACCTGCAAAAATAAGAAATTGTTGGCGATTGCCAATGAAATTGATACCTTTGCACCCGAAATATAAAAGGTGAAAAGAGCAGTATGTTGATTATTTTTGCAACGGGCAATAGCGGTAAACTGCGTGAAGCATCAGAGATTTTAGGCGAGGGATTTGAGCTCGTTACCCCTGCCGAGAAAGGAATTGTAGAAGAAATTCCTGAAACAGGTACGACTCTGCGTGCCAATTCTATACAAAAAGCGCAATATATCTTCGACCACACCGGTGGCGCCGATTGTTTTGCTGATGATACCGGGCTTGAGGTTGATATCCTCGGTGGCGCTCCGGGAGTGTATTCAGCGAGATATGCCGGTCCTTCAAAAGATTTCAATGCAAATACAGACAAGCTTCTCGAGGAGATGTCGCTGCAGGAATGCGAGGCGTCGATGGCCAGAGAATTCGGCATTGAAACCCCGAATGTCACGAGGCGCGCCAGATTCAAGACGGTTGTCACATTGATTCTCAATGGCGAAAAGCATTTCTTCGAGGGGACGATGGAGGGGCGCATCTCTTATACTAAAGCTGGAAATGGAGGTTTCGGATACGATCCTGTGTTTATTGCGGATGACTATCCCGACAAGACGATTGCGGAACTTTCTGAAGAACAGAAGAATGCCATTTCCCACAGGGGTAAGGCACTCCGCGCTATGGCCTCTTGGCTTAAATCTCAACAAGCATAAAACAGCTTCCGGAATATTTCAAATGGATGAGAGTGTTATAGTTCTGAGTACCACGAAGATAAGGGACAACAGCATTGTTCTTCACACGTTGAGCAGGAGCTATGGCAGAAAGAGTTTTCTCGTGCGCACAGGGCAGAAGGCGAGGATGGCATACTATCTCCCGCTCAATGTTCTGGAACTGGATGTCACTGAAAACAAGAAATCAGATCTCTGGTACGCAAAGCCGCTCTCGGCAAAATATCCTCTTATCGGCATCCGCAACGACATTTTCAAGAACACAATGTCCCTGTTTATGTCTGAAGTGCTCTTCCGTGTCATAAAGGATGGGGCGAATGAAGACGGGTTGTTTGAGTGGTGTGAGCATCAGATACTTACTCTTAATGCACTCGAGTCTGACTATTCCAATTTCCATATACGTTTTCTGCTGGAACTGTGCGTGGCTCTTGGCTTTCGTCCGGAGGCTTCGGATATGATGGCTTTCAGCGGTGAGTATCAGTCTGAAATTGAGAGTCTTATGCGTGAAGATCTGCCAGGGGCTATGATGATTCCTCTGAGCGGAAAGACACGCAATGACATCGCATCTTCCATTATAAAGTATCTGGAGTTCCATACGGAATCCGCCATCAATATAAAGTCGCTTCAGGTGCTGAGAGAGCTGTATGGATAGCCTCTGCCTGGACTATTGACGGTGCAGTTAATTTTTGAACGTCATTAAAATGTTGTAACTTTCGGAAGTTTCTGGGTTGACTTTCGGATTTATACCGTTGTGCCTTTAGAACAACTTGAACAACAAACACATTACAATTATAAAGCTATGAAAATGTTTTCTTTCATTGCAGGAAGTATGTCGGCAATCGCATTGTGCGGTATGCTTACCTCTTGCAACAGCGAAACTCAGTACGCTAACCGTGCAGAGAAGATTGTGGCAGAAATCCACAATCCTAATTCCAAGAAAGTCGTAGTCGCTTCACACAGAGGCGATTGGCGCAATTATCCGGAAAATTCCATTCCGGCAATCGAGTCTGTCATCAAGATGGGCGTGGACATTATGGAACTGGACCTCAAGATGACAAAGGACAGTGTGCTGGTGCTTTGCCACGACAGGACAATCGACAGGACAACAAACGGTAAAGGCAAGGTAAGTGACATTACTTACGATTCGCTTATGACCTTCAACCTCAAGAGGGCTCACAATGTAGTGACAGACAGCCTCAAGATGCCTACGCTCCGTCAGGCCCTCGAATGCTGCAAAGACCGCATCGTAGTCAATGTCGATCAGGGATATGAGTTCTACGATCAGGTTCTTGCCATCACGGAAGAACTTGGCGTGACCGACCAGATTCTCATCAAAGGAAAGAAACCTGTTTCAGTGGTTGCAGAGAAGATGGCTGTGCATCCGCACAATATGATGTATATGCCGATTATCGACATTCTGAAACCTAAGGGAGAGGCTTTGTTCAACGAGTATATGGAGACCGGTACAGTTCCGCTTGCATACGAGGTCTGCTACAATAAGATGACTCCTGAGGTTGAGGAATGTATGAAGAAAGTGGTTGCCACAGGCTCTAAATTGTGGGTAAATACTTTGTGGCCATCGCTTTGCGGCGGTCCTGGAAACGATGACGATGCGGCATACGAGTGCGCGAATCCGGGTGAGGTTTACGATCAGTACATCAAGATGGGTGTGACCATGATTCAGACTGACAGACCTGCATATCTCATTGACTATCTTCGCAAAAAAGGTCTTCACGACTAGTCTTGCAGTGCGTCGGTGAGGCCGGCAGGTACTTACAATTAGTTATAGCTAGCGCGGACAATACCAATTTTTTGGGATTGTCCGCGCTTTTCGTGTGTAATAAATTTGCACCCGATTAGATAACTAGCGGAAACTATGTTCAAGAAGTTTTTATTGTCGGTTGCGGCGCTATTTGCCGCCTGCGCATTTCTTTGCGCGCAGGAAGTGACGGAAGAAAATGCCGGAAAGAAAGAAGCCAAATCAGAAAAAGTCAGCAAGTTGCAAAATATATTCAGCCGTTTTTCCATAGGAGGTTATGGCGAAGCGGTAATGTCACGCAACTTCTATAGTCAGAATTTCTACAGATACCTTGATCCGGCTACATATAAGGACGACAAGTCACACGGCAGATTCGATTTGCCGCATGTTACCCTGAATCTCGGCTATGACTTCGGCAAGGGATGGACAATGGGAATGGAGATCGAGTTCGAGCACGGAGGCACTGAGTCCGCTGTCGAGATAGATGCCGACGAAAGCGGTGAATATGAGGCAGAAACGGAAAGAGGCGGGGAAGTCGCTCTCGAGCAGTTTTGGCTGAACAAAGCCTTCTCGGAAGGACGTTTCAATATCAAGGCCGGTGAAATAATCATCCCTGTGGGCGAAATCAATCAGCATCACCTGCCTAACGAGTTTTTCTCAGTCTATCGTACCGAGGGTGAGGCCAAATTCCTGCCTAACACCTGGCATCAGGTAGGTGTCTCTTTGTGGGGAAAACTTCCACAGTGGAGATATGAAGCAATTTTCACGTCCGGTCTGGATGCAGAGCGCTTCGGCCACGACTGTTTCGTGCATTACGGTGCCACCAGTCCGTATGAGTACAAAATCGGAAACACCTATGCTGGTGCAGCCAGAATCGACAATTATTCTGTGAACGGCCTGAGACTCAGTCTGAGCGGATATTACGGACATTCTTTCAGAAATACCGAAAGGAAAGCTTCGGCATCTTACGACAACTGCCACGGTGCGCTTGCAATCGGCAGTTTCGGATTCGAACTGAACAGATGGAATCTCATTGTCAGAGGTAATGCTACTTATGCTCATCTTTCTGATGCAGAGCGTATTACGACATTCAATAACTCATATCCGAAGCATAATCAGCAGGACGGTTCCCCGTCCAAGCATTCTCCGATAGGCACTAGCGCCTATTCTGTCGGAGGAGAGGCTGGCTACAATGTCTTCGGACTTGTCAATAGCTTGAAAGACAAGCAGAAACTCTATGTCTTCGGCCGTTATGAGGATTACAACACCTACGCTTCCGGCAACAAGAAGGTAGCATACGACTATGACCACGTGAAGAGGATGGCGTTCGGTATCAATTATATGCCTATACCTCAGATTATAGTCAAGGCGGAATATGCGAAACGCTATCTGGATCCTGCCTACAATGACGAACCGAGCATTTCCCTCGGTATAATGTTCGTCGGTTGGTTTAATAGATAATCAGTTGATATTAAAATTATTACATATTATGAAAAGATTTTTGAACTATTCGGTTGTCGCGCTCTCTGCGGCAGTACTTTCATTGGGCGTCGCAAGCTGCGAAAAATCCGATGACCAGAGTGAAGCGCTCAAGGAGTTGGAAACGAAATTTCAGACAGTAAACAATGACTTTGTGGAGAAGACTGTAAAGCCTACCTACAGGGCACTTGCCGACAATGACAAACTGCTTGTAGCTCAGCTGAACAATCTTAAATCTGACGAAGATGTCTCCAAAGCTTGCAAGTATTGGAAAGATGCACGTCAGGATTGGGAGTGGTCAGAAGCTTTCCTATTCGGCCCTGCAGGTGATTTCGGTATTGACCCTCACACTGATACCTGGCCGTTCAACCAGAAGCAGTTTGACAATTATATGGCAAAATATCATCCTGCAACCAACGAGGAAGATGCTGCTCTCATTGACGATGCCATCGCTACAGGACAGAACTTGACCGGATTCCACGCTGTTGAATACCTTATATTCCGTAACGGTGATCCTCGTAAATTCGCTGATATGACTGCGGATGAGATTTATTTTGCAAAGAGCGCAGCGCAGGACCTGTATTTGAGCTCATTGAAACTTGTTTCAGCTTGGGGCGGAGAAGTTTCAGAAGACGAACAGGCTCTTCTTGACGAAGTTGAGTTCGAGTCCAAGGATTATGGCGAAGATTTCAAAAACGCAGGCAAGGCCGGTTCAAGTTATTCTACGATTTCTCTTGCAGCGCGCCAGATTATTTCAGGCGCACAGGACATCATCGGTGAAGTAAGAGATTCTAAAATCGGTTCTCCTGCAACTGGAGCTGATCCTAACTACATCGAGTCTCCTCATTCTCACAACTCAATCCAGGACTTCTATGACAACATTATGTCCTGCAAGCACACCCTCTACGGAGGATGGACGGTTTCCGGAAAGACACCGGAGTCAAAATCCCTTATGGGAGTCTGCCTCGGCATAGATGAATTCAAGTCTGCTGCCGAGAAAGTCGAGGAGAAGATGGAAGCAGCTCTTGAGGCTGTGGCTGGTATGAAGAAACCTTTCGTGCTCAACTACAAAGATCAGAGCGCAAAGGATGCGATGTCTGCTCTTGGAGAGCTTGATGACGCATTGTCAGCATTGGACGAACTTATCGCATCATACGAATAATAGAGATATATTGTTTTCGAAGATAGTCGGCACTGAAAAAGGTGCCGGCTGTCATCGGCTTATAAGGATACACTATGAGAATCAATTATTTAATATCAATTTCAATCGCGGTTTTGGCTACGGCCGCTTGTTCAAAGTCCGGCAATTCATCGCTTGGACCGACAACCCCGAAGGATAATCCGGATGAGTATTATGCAGGAGGAAAACTTGGCACGACTACACTTGTAAACGCTTATGCTTATCAGCAGCCGACCCCGGCAGTGGAAAATGCCGGACTGGATCTTGAGTTTCAGAACGGTGAGACTCTATTTGAACGTGACTTCAATCAGAACAAGGAAGGTGCGTTTACCGGTCTTGGACCTTTGGCTGTACGTGTAGGCTGTCTGTATTGCCACCCTAATTATGGACACGGCAAGCGTCAGGACCGTTATCGTGCAAGCGATATGGGCAACGGTTATCTTCTGGTCATATATGACAAGCAGACAAACGCTTACGTGAGGTCGGTAGCAGGTATGCCTCAGACCGTTGCTGTTGAACCGTTCAAGGCACCTATCGATGAGACCAAGATTGAAATTCTTTGGAAGGACTACACTGACGAGTGGGGCAACAAGTTCGATGACGGCGAGACCTATGTATTGACATATCCTGAGGTGACAATCCCCGGTGATGCTTATTACTCACCGATGGTAGTACTGAGAAACGGTGAGAAAGTCGTCATTCCTAAAGACCAGATTGCTGACGAGATTGGTGTCCGTCTTGAGTCCACAATCGGAATTTATGGAACAGGTCTTACGGATGCGATTCCGGAGGAAGATATAACCAAGCAGTGGGAAGACGAGAGCGATTATTTCAATTCCATCGGCAAGACTGATGCGCTGAATCCTCTCTATTGGGACCAGTCCGGTAAGAAGTGGAACTCAATGTATGTGGGAGGTGACAAGAAATCATACGTCCGCCGCTACACTTACGCTCTCAGCCGTGGGCCTGTGCTTGACGGTCCGGGAGCAAATGCCATTTGGAATATTACCAACGTTACACGTTCAGACCGCAGAAAGCATTATCTCGATATGGACGGTACGATTTACGCTACCACAGCTATGAATGATCCTGATGTGCAGGATGGCTTTGAGGAGTATATCAATGATGTTGATCCTGACAAGAAGCATCCTGAGTGGCATACGGACAATGTTGCGGACAATATCTATGCTTATCTTACAAGCAAGACTCTCGACGCCGAAATGTCAGACGAATCTTACAAGAATCTTATGATTTGGCATCGCGGTCTGGCTGTTCCGGCCGCACGAAATGTGAACACGGACAAATTCAAGGAGGGAAAACGTCTCTTTACTGAGATAGGTTGCGCGGCGTGCCACCGTCCGTCTTGGACAACCGGTGAAGACAACATTCAGGACCCGAATATGATGTTCGGAAATTCTGATATGCCGCGTTACCCGAAGCAGACAATTTGGCCTTACTCTGATTTTGTTCAGCACAGACTGTATATGGAGAATGACATACGTTCCGGCTGGTGCCGCACAACTCCTCTTTGGGGACGCGGTCTCAGCAAGCTTTGTACCGGTTCTGAGGATCGTCTCCACGACTGCCGTGCGAAGAATACGATGCAGGCAATTATGTGGCACGGTAATCCAAAGAGTGATGCCCGCAAACCGGTAGAGGAATTCCGTAAGCTGACTAAAGAGCAGCGCGATGCGGTCATCTTCTTCTGCGAATCCATATAGTAATGAAAATTCTTAGAAACTGGCTGGTGGTCATAGTTATCGCGCTTGTAGCGGTGATGGCTATGGCCACTTGCGTCGAAAATATCAAAGGAACTCAGTTCGTTTCGGACCATATTTACGGTTCGTGGTGGTTTGTTGCCTTGTGGGCGGTGCTTGCCGTCATAAGTGTGATCCTGATGGTAAAATGCAAGATGCACAGGCGCCTGACTGTATTTCTTTTGCACTTGTCGTTCCTTGTTATTCTTGCCGGTGCGCTGACATCATATCTGACTGCAGTGAGCGGTGATGTCCATCTGCGCGAGGGAGAGACTGCCGATACATTTCAAGCTGAGGACGGCACGGCCAAGAAACTTGATTTTTCATTGCGTCTGGACAGTTTCGAGGTTCTTTATTATCCTGGCACAGATGCGCCCTCCGATTACGTCTCACACGTCATTGCGGATGGAGAAGATTTGCGCGTCTCGATGAATCATATCGGTGTCTGCCGTGGATACAGGTTCGTGCAGTCGGGCTATGACAGTGATATGCATGGCACTCATCTGCTTGTTCTCAATGACAGATGGGGCATTATGCTGACATATTCGGGATATGCGCTTCTGCTTCTTTCCATAATCCTGGTTCTTGCCGGCAATTCATCCGGGATGCGCCGTTGGTATAAGAAGGCAATCGCCTGTGTGTCAGCGGTATTGTTTATGACTCAGTTCAATGCAGGCGCTCAGGAGTCTTTGAAACTTGACAAAGGCGTAGTGGATGGTTTCGGGCGTATTTGTGTGTTGTACAACGGCAGGGTGTGTCCGATAGCCACTGTTGCGGATGATTTTGTGGCAAAACTCGCAGGGAAATCAGCTTGGGAAGGATATTCGGCATTGGAGATATTTACTGGATGGACATTCAGTCCGATGGATTGGGAAGGAAAGAAGATCTTCAAAATAAAGGATAAGGTCGCTTGCCGAGCCCTTGGGATTGAGGGGCATTGGGCATCGTACGACGACTTCTGGAACAACGAAAATGAGTACAAGTTGAAAGATGCTCTTGAGAAGGCGTATCGGGATGGTGACCAAGCGATGGTAAGGCATCTGCGTGACGCTGACGAGAAGTTCAATATCATAAGAATGTTCTACAACGGCGAATTTCTGCGGATGTTTCCGTATTCTGACGGTGACGGCAAGTTGTCGTGGATTGCTCCGGGACAGAGCCGCGCTGATTTGAATTTGCCGGAGGGAGAGTGGATGTTTGTCCGCAAGTCGGTGGATTACATCAATGAATGTGTGGTGACGGGTGACAATGAAAAGGCTTTGATGATTATCGGAAAGATATGTGATTATCAGCGTCTTCGTGCGGGGGAGGTCGTGCCGTCCAGGTCAAGGCTTGAGACCGAACTGGTTTACGGCTCATTGAATGCGCTTCGTTGGCCTGTAATGCTGTATCTTACACTTTCGCTTGTTCTTGCGATACTGTGTGTCGCCGGTGTTGGAGGACGTTTAATCATGGTTGTAAGCCGTGTGCTCGCGTGTGTTATGCTTCTGCATATCACAGCATTGCTTGTGCTCAGATGGATAGTGTCCGGACATATTCCGCTTTCCAACGGATTCGAGACAATGCAGTTTATGGCTTTCTCTGTATTGCTGGTGACTTTGCTGATGCAGAAAAAATTCAGCATTATTCTCGGTTTCGGTCCGCTGCTTGCCTCTTTCGCGCTGCTTGTCGCAATGATAGGACACGGGAGTCCGCAGATAACGCAACTGATGCCCGTGCTCCAGTCTCCTTTGCTGTCAGTGCACGTGATGGTGATAATGTTCGCTTATTCACTCTTCGGACTGATGACGTTCATTGGAGTCGAGGGGCTGGTGCAGATAGGACGCGGTAACGTTGCAAAGTCAGAATCTCTTGCGGCATTGTCCCATTTTCTGCTCTATCCGGCCGTCTTTCTGCTGACTATAGGCATATTTATAGGCGCGGTCTGGGCAAATGTGTCCTGGGGACGTTATTGGAATTGGGACCCTAAGGAAGTATGGGCCTTGATAACGATGCTGGTATATATGGCTCCGCTCCATACCTCCAGGCTGAGGATGTTCAAGTCTGCCAGGTTTTTCCATTGGTATTGCATCGCGGCATTTCTCAGCGTGCTGATAACTTACTTCGGCGTCAATTTTCTCCTCGGCGGAATGCACAGCTACGCCTAAATCCGGCTCATTGCTTCCTGCCTTTTCTGAAATGATATGTCGCAGTAAGCATAAAGCGTCTGCCATAGGTCGGCTTCCAAGTCTGTGTCATAGATTCAGTCGTAATGCTTATTGAATAGACAGACCCGGCGTTGAGGATGTCAAAGGCCTCAACTTTTATCTCCAGTCTCTTTTTGAGAAATGTCCTTCCGATGTTGGCGTTCAGAATGTGTCGCGAGGTGTTGATTCCATATCCTGAGAGGTAATCGTGGAGGAGGAAGTTATATGATACGTTTCCGACGAATGCGCCGTATTTGGCCTTCAATGATGATGATAGATTGTAAGTTATACTATTAGAAAGCAGGGTGCCTGCTCCTCCAGAACTGTTCAGCCAAATCGCTCCTGGTGAAAGTGATGCCCGCCAATGCTTGTTGGGTGTCCAAGATAGGGATAGTGAGGATGAGAGTCTTTTCTCTTCGAGATTCACATATTCGCTGCCAAAATATATAGGGCTTTTGGTCAGGCCTCCGTTAAGGACTAGACGTGCATTTAGTGTACGTCTAGCCATTAGTCTGCTCAACCGAACCGTGAGACCGGAGGCCGACGTTGGCCTGTCTGCATTTTCATAGGTGTAGAGCATAGAACCTGCAACAGCCTTATATCCGTCCCAATCAGTAAGTTCAGTGTCTTCAGTGAAATATAATACTTTTGACAATATTGGATTCCACGAAAGGTTCTGTTGAAACGAAGTGCTTAAAGAAAATAACCCGAATGACTTGCCCCAGTCGATGTGCATTTCAGCATCATAAGAGGGCTTGATGTTGGGATTTCCGCCTGTCAGAGCCAAAGGGTTTGTGTTAGATATTCTTTTTCTTAATTGAGAAGCAGACGGCAGCGTCTGTTTTGCGGAGATGACGGCTTGCAAACCTTTCCATTTCAAATAGAAAGACGTGAGAACTGCGGGAAAACATTTCTTGACGATTCCGGAGGAAGGCCCCCTTTCAGTGCAAGTGACGGTCGACCATATAGACTCAATGCCGGCTTTAAGATCAATATCTTGAGTGGAATATTGTGACGTAATGCAAAATGATGGTTGCATCAAGTCGAATGTGTAATCATAAGTCTCTGAGAGATAATTTACAGGTGTGCCGGAAATGATATCAGCACTTTCCTGATTTTTCGCCTCCCGTTCCCACAGAAACTGAAAATTCCCCTCAAAGGACAAAGTCTTCGAGGTGTTGTTTAACGGTACCCATTCTGCTGATGTTGACAAATTTGTGCCTGAGGTTTTTCCTGTTCCGTCTGAAATGAGGTTCATTCTTACAGTTGAACTGGACAAGGTATCTAAACGTGAGGAAGGAGTTGATGTCCTGTCGTTGTGTATTGAAGCTATCGATATAAATTTAACTTTCGGGAGAGAGAAATCCTGATAATTGAGTGTGCCGGACAAATTGTATGTGTTCTGATTGGCTTTGTCATATTCATTCCTAATGAGCACATCCTCACCGGATTGTACGTTTTCAAAATTGTAGGAATGGCTTGATGCATCGGTGAATATGCCATTGAATTGACCAAATACTTTCCTGCGGGGATCTTTGCATAAATTAAATTCCAGGCGGACATCGTGCTGTCCTGAAGAACTTCCGGTTTTTGTCGTGTCAATGGCGTTTCTCCCCTCGGACCCATCCTCAAGATAGTGATTTTCACGCTGTATAAGATTGTTCCTTTCATAAGAGTGAGCGTATTGGTATCTTACTTTAATGTTGTTTCCGAAATCACGGGATTTCCAATACTTCTCAAAAGATGCCCCTGCTGAGGCGTCTTCCGTATATGAAGACAGTTGACCTGTTTGGGAGGTTATGCGATAGAGCATAGCGGAGGGGGATAGATCTTGAGACAGGTCCAGGTTTTGTGAAGTGTTGTCGAGGGTGCCGGCGACGTTGAATGACATCAGTTCTGAGTAAAAAGCCGCTGCTGCGATACCGGAATATCGGGCTTGTCCAGTATCATCTGCTCCGCCTGATGCGGAAATGACTGCATCTGAAAATGAGAACAATGAATCCTTGGTCTTTATATCCAGAACTCTTTGTTTGGGAGCATTGTTTAGCCCGCGAAGTTTATCGTCGGGGGTCTGTTCGTCATAGACTTTTACTTGTGAGACTTCGGATGCGTATAATGTGTTTGGCGCTGTTGTCGTATTGTTTCCAAACATGAGAGTGCCATTTACATAAGTTCTTTTGACCTCTTTTCCGTCAACCGTTATCTTGTCTCCGGATATATTGAATCCCGGAAGTTTGTTCAGCAAATCTCTTAATGTCTCGTCGTCCATCATCTGAACGGCGGCTGCATTGTATATTGTTGTATCTCCAATATGTTTTAGCAGAGGCACTTCAGCGGTTACTTTTGCAGGGCCGAGTTTCTCGTCGGCTTGTTCCAGGTAAAAATAGCACTGGTTTAGTCCTTGGGCGAGATTATATTGACCTTCTGTAGTCTTGAAACCAACGTGGGATACTTTTATGGTGGACATCTTGGGCTTGATGTTTATGAACCGGAAGACACCGTTAAAGTCGGATGTGCCCATCAATGTGTCTTTCTTTCCCTCGATGTCATTGACGAGAATAATGTTTGCACCGAAAAGAGCGGCAGATGATTTCGCTCCTTTCAGTGCGTAAATCACCTTGCCCTGTACAGATGCAGTTGAATCCTTAGGCGTCTGGCCATAGATGTTTGTGACATTATATGCGAGTAATGCCGTTATTGCAAATATGACCTTTCTGAATTTCATAGGCCTGATATTCCGAGCTTTGTCATTAGTAAAGAATGGTGATACCAATTTAATAAATTCCGTGAGATATGCCGCGGACGCTTCGTGGAAAATGTCTTTTTCGCATTTTGGCACGATAAATGCAATATGAACCGTCGAGTGAATAATATTATTGGTTGGTTATTTAATGGTTAGTTAGTAGTGTTTAGTTATCTATCTCGTTCTTAGCCAGATGTGAAATCTCGCAGGACGTAGACAAGAAACAAGAGAGGGAAACTGAAATTCATTTTTGGTTTCCCTCTCTTTCTGTTTTGCGCCCACGTTTATGTGCTCTCTCATAAACGTTTACTATTGAGCCGGCTCTCGCATATTGCTTACGAGCCGCTTCAGACTTCTTCCCAAATGTAGATCTTGTCGCCACGGCGAAGCCTTACAGGGATTTTTCCGTTTTCTGATGGTTCGGAACCTGTTTCTACTACACCGTCGCGCGTTCCTTTGTTTTCAGGATTGATTGCCACAGAGCAGCGGACACCCTTTTCTGCAATCTCGGCCGGCTTGAATGCCACGCGCAAATCATCTACCGTGAACTCCACAACTCCTGTGGTTGAACCTGTTGCGATGCACTTAGCCCCGATTTTTAGCGGAACCGACTCAACCGTGATTTCTGCCACTCCTATGCGGTCAAACCAGTTGCTGACCTTGCCGCAATATACCTTTTTGCGAGTCGCCTGACTGCCGTAAATGGTGCTCCATTCGCCAAGATATGCCCCCTGATAATAGCCGTCCCAGAAGCCCCTGTTGAATACTTCGGACAACTCCGTCTTGAGGCCGGCGGCAAATTCAGGACTATATGTCCCGTCACATACTGCATCGGCAGCGCGTCTGTAGCATTGTGCACAGCGCTTGACATATTCGGCAGACCTCGCGCGTCCCTCAATCTTGAATACCTTGACTCCCGAGTCTATGATCTTGTCCATAAACTCGATGGTACACAAATCTTTGGGGGACATTATGTATTTATTGTCTATGTTAAGTTGCGTACCTGTCTCCAAGTCTGTCACCTCATATCCGCGGCGGCAGAGCTGGTAGCAGGCCCCACGGTTTGCAGATGCGCCATAAGTCTGGAGGCTGAGATAGCATTTGCCCGAAATTGCCATACATAGCGCTCCGTGTGCGAACATTTCTATTCTGACAAGGTTGCCGGACGGACCAGTGATGCCGTCTCGGAGTATCGTCTCGTAAATATCCTTGACCTGGTGCAGATTGAGTTCGCGCGCGAGTACCACTACATCCGCGAACTGCGCGTAGAATCGCAACGCCTCCGCATTGGATATGCTGAGTTGTGTGGAAATGTGAACCTCCATTCCGATTTGCCTGCAATACATTATCGCCGCCATATCAGAGGCTATCACGGCATCGACTCCTGCCGCTTTCGCTGCATCAAGAGCCTGATGAGCCGGCACAATATCTTCCTGATACAGAACGATATTCAGTGTCAGATATGTCTTGACTCCATATTGACGGCATATCCGTACAATCTCCGCAAGATCCTCCGGCTGAAAATTGTTGGCTGAATGCGAACGCATATTCAGATTTCCGACACCGAAGTATACCGAATCCGCGCCTCCCTCTATTGCCGCCATCAGACACTCGAAGTTGCCTGCCGGGGCCATTATCTCTAACTCTTTCTTGTCCATTTCAAAACAGCTTCTAATTCTTTCTTCCGACGAGATTGTCCGCAAAGTTCTTGAGTAAGTTGAATTTCTCGTCACCGAGTCCGAGCTTCCTTGCTGAGCCGAGAGCCTTATCAGTGAGTCTGAGAATCTCGTCCTGAGCCATTCTGTCCACTCCAAGGCGCACGTAAAGATCTTTCACCGTGTCAATCTTCAGCCTCTTCTCCTCATCACTTTCAGCCGGCATTGACAGTCCATTGGTCATCGCATCGCAGTCAATCTCTGTCGCGCGTATTGTAAGCCAGCATTTCTTTTTGTTGATTATGTCGCCGCCGATAGGCTTGCCGAACACCTTTTCATTGCCGAAAGCGTCGAGCCAGTCATCCGCAATCTGGAATGCGAGTCCGAGTGCATAGCCGTAATCATAGAGTGATTTGGCGGTACTGTCATCAGCCCCACCTATCAATGCGCCCATTTCAGCCGAGCAAGCGATAAGCACCGCGGTCTTCAGGCCAATCATCTGCAGATACTGCTCCATTGACACCTTTTCCATCGACTCGAAGTCCATATCGTATTGCTGTCCTTCGCAGACTTCAGCCGCTGTGGTGTTGAACAGGTTGAGTACTTTGCCGAGCACGTTTTCCGGGGCTTTCGCGATGCGCTTGTAACTGTCGATGCACATAACGTCACCGGACAAGATGGCTCCGTCTTCCCCCCATTTGGTCCACACGGTCGGGTTGCCCCTGCGCAGAGGCGACTTGTCCATAATGTCATCGTGAATCAATGTGAATGTGTGGAAAATTTCAAGTCCCGCTGCAGGCTGGAGAATCTGTTCACCGAATCCGTCCTTGAAAAGGGAATATGTTGTGAGGCACAGTCTTGGACGCAGGCGCTTGCCTCCGCCGCTTATCATATATCTAAGCGGGTCATAAAGTCCCGCCGGTTCATCAGCAAAGCGGATATCCTTGAAAAGCGCCTGTATAGTGCTGTCTATCAGTGTTTCGATGGGCATTGTGTTCTGTTTTGTTTTCGCAAAGGTACGAAAAAAAACGGGGATGCTTTTTATTCATCCCCGCCTTCGATAGCGCATAAAAATTACTTTTTACTTCGTCAGAATCGTCTTCATATTATAGACATAGTCGTACCACGTGTTGTCATACTGTGCACGTGCCGACCAGTTGCTTATTGTGATGGAGTTCGAGCTGGCACTTGCGACTACAGAAGCCGTCTCATCACCGTAAACACAGAAAATGTAGTATTCCAGCCAGGATTGAGGCGCAAATGTCAATATCTGTTTCTCTTCATCGAATGTCGCTGTGAGAGGATAATCGTATGTTGTGAAAAGTCCTGTCAGTGATATGGTTGTCTCTCCTGTCTTGGTTATCGTGACATCGTTGGTGACTGAACAATCTCCGGAATAATATCCGGTAGAGTCCGTGCCTGTGGTGAGCTGTGACCACGTGCCCACGAGGTCATCAATCGTCGCTGCGGAAGACGGTGCAGGCCAGTCGAATGAGGAGTATCCGTCGGAATTGTAGTTGTAGAACCAGAGGCTGCCGCTGTCTTTCGTTCCGGTGAAATTGGACCAGTATGACGAATTGTAATATCCTGTGTAAACATAGATGTCGTAGGTGTCACCTTCAAGTCCGGAAGCTATGGCTCCGTCGGATGACGCGTTTGTAATGTTCATAGTGCCGTCTTCATTGACTGAGAACTCCAGATCATAACCCTCGACATTGTACCAGTTGCGGATTATATACGAACCGTCGCTCCAACCTTCTATAACAGCGGTCCAGCAACTGTCCGCAACATCATAAAGCGGTGTGAATACGCCTTTTGATTCCCATCTCTTCTCCTTTACTACTGTGAATGAGGCCTTTCCGTATTCGGAATCATTGTATGCCTCATCTTCGCTGATTGCCTTGACGCCGAATTCGTATGTGCCAGGAGCGAGCATTGAGAGTTTCAGTCCGGTAGATTCTGTAGAGCCTGTGACAGCATCGTCGTCAGTCATATTGTAATAATATTCATAACGGGCTGCGTGCTCGACAGTGCTCCAACTGATATCGATGCCGCTTTCAGTCGAAACTGTCACGTCCGGGGTCTCAAGCGGTACAATCTTGGCGGTGGTGCCTGTTATTGTAGCCACTGTGGACTGGTCGTACTCGCTACTGCCGTAAACCGCGTATGCCCATACTTTCAGCGTATAGACAGTATTGTCTTTAAGGCCGGTAATTGTGGCAATCGTGCTTGAGGTGACGCCACCGTCCACTACTTCTTCATCCGGACCGTAGAGCTGATAACCGTACTGTGAAGCATTCTTCACGGCGTCCCAGCTGAAAGTCAGTGAGCTTACCGTGGCGGTATAGAGCGATGCTGACGGGGAGGATATCGGCAGGGGATTCTTCTCTTCTTCGTCGCAGGAAGAAAGAACGAATGCCGTTGCAGTCAAATACATTGCCGCAATCTTCCATATTCTGTTATATGATGTCATCATTTTCATAGTTCAATTAAATAGTCCTATTCGTTGAGAAAATCTGTGACTCCCTCCCAGTAGAAAAGCAATGATTTGTACCCGTAAGAGCCATCGGAGAAATAGATGAAAGGTGTGAGCCATCCACCGTAGTACCAGTCGGTATCTTCTTCTTTCTTGCCGGCGATATATATCATTGCGTAACTGTTCTCGTCATCGCGATAGAAATTGATGTAGGAAACGCCGATTGAAGAGCCCTCAGGTGTCCACGATGCGTATTCTTCATTTGTGACGTTGCTCATAAGCCACCAATAGGACCCGCCGTCAGGGTCATTGTAGTAATGGTCGATAGGCTCGAAGATTCCGTTCCACGTGGTCGTATCGCTTGCAGAGAATGCTTCATTGCCATTTTTGTCATAATGCTTGATTCGGAATCCGAGATTGATAGAAGAACCCAGGAAATTCTCGATGTAGAACTTGTTCTGTCCGTCAAGCCAGAATATGTCCGAATAAGTCGGCGAGAATACGTTGTCTTTGTAATAGAACACAGCATCTTCCACCACTTTGACCCACTTTGCGATGAGCACGGAACCTGTGAATACGTCAGAGCCGTCGCTGATTGTATAATGGTCCACATAATTGTCGTCCAGACGGATAGAGTAGGTATATTCTGTCTTCTGGTCGAGTCCGTTCATCGTTATCACAAGAGTAGTGTCCGCGTCCCCGGCATCGAAATTAACGGCGGAGGGAACATCGAATTTGTCATCCTTATAGGTTACGATGACAGGGATGGATACAGATTCGTCAGCGATTTTCCTGCTGACTTTCAATGTCAATTTATTGGACGCGGCGTATTCTTCAGGAGTAATGAGTATGTTTGCCTCATTGTCTGAAGTGAAATATGCCGAGACACAGCTGGTGGCAGTTTCTGGCCCCGGTTGGTAACTGTCTTCTTTGCAGCCTGTTGCCAATAAGACAAGCATTGCTGCGGACATTGTAAGTATAATGTTTGTTTTCATCATTCTGCAGTCGTTTTATAGTTGATGGTACCGTCTGAAGTTATGACACCGGACGGATTCGGTGCAATGACTACAGCCACATTTCTGTCCTTCTCTGTCTCAGGAATCATATAATTCATCCACGGAGCCGTGTATCCTTCAATTGAATTGAGCTGATAGTCAGCCTCATAATTGCTGCCGTCATATCTTCTTGTCACAGCGAGCCCGAGTCTCTTGTAATCGAAGAAGTTGATTCCTTCGCCCCAGAACTCGATGCGCCTCTGCACCATAAGTTCACTGATGAAACTGTCCATATCTGAAGCGGTGCACGTGTATGAGCCGTCGGTATATCTGTAGGTGTTGATGAAGTCCTGCAATGCCGAGGCTGCCGCGCCTACGCCTTGGGTGTGAGCTATCGCCTCGAAATAGTCGAAATACATTTCCTCCACACGCATAAGCGGAAGAGATGCGATTAGACCTGTCTCAAGAACGCTGAGCGAACCGCTTCCGGCGCGGAACTTCAGGTTGGCGTATGCCGGAATCTCTGACCATTTCTTGTCGGTCAATGCTGAATTGACACTGTATTTTGACGGAATCGGTGTAACACCGGCGTCATCAGGAGCTACCCAGCTGTTGCGCCTCCAGTCTTTTCGGGAAATCTTGCTGTAGAGGTCGGAAGAGATGCACCTGTAGCCCATATATGCTTTCTGGGTCATTCCCCAGTCGGCCTCTGACGCCATATAGCCGAAGAACGTATTCCAATAATTGTTGTTAATCTGCTCCTTGGTGGTTACAAGCGTGCCGAGCATCCAGGATGACTGTGCAGTGTTGAATCCGGTCACCGGATTGGTCCACTCTTCGCGCGTAAGCGGAGTGTATCCTGCGCTGGAATATGCGAGTTTTGCATATTCCGCAGCTTTGGCGTAGCAGTCGGTGGCGGAAGTTATGCCAAGTTTGCCGTAGCCGTCCTCATTAGATTCAGCGGCAACCAGTGCGGCCAGGTCGGCGGCGCTCTTTTCGCAACGAGTCGCGATTTCAAGCCATAGCCTGGTCTTGAGTCCGTAGATTACGCTCTGATCCATAAATGCCTTGTGACTGCGCGTGTATCCGTCAAGGTCGGTCTCAGCATTGTTCAGGTCGTTCATTATGAACCTGTACATTGTGTAGAACGGAGCGCAAGGATTGTTTGTCAAGGTTGTCTTTTCGGTCTCGTCCGTCACTATCGGTACGGTGACTCCGATAACCTTCTTCGCGGCAGCGTCATTGTCCATTGCAGTCACGCCGGTGTTCCTGTATTCATAGAGACGGCTGAGGTCCAGATAGAGCATCGCCCTGTATCCGAGTCCAATGCCGAGACAGTTCCTTACCGCGTCGTTGGTTTCCGGGGACATTGCCTTTGCCTTGGAAATCACGTTGTTTGCGTTCTTTATGAATGAATAGTAATAATAATACGGATAGTAGTACATATATCTCAGGGAGATGGCGTTCTCCAGATATATCCAGTAGTTGTAGCCGTTGTCAGCCATAGGGAAATCTTCTCCGCAGACTTCGCGCATATACATTTGGCAAGCATATCCCCAGTCACGGGTGTTTCCGCTGCTTCCGTAGGTGTCCCACGTGAGCATATATGAAGGGAGGCTGTTCGTCATATATTCAAGCGAAGCGGATGACTTGTTCAGCTGTTCCGGAGTGACGCTTGAGCTCGGGAAGGTCTCCTTGATGCAGCTAGCGGCGCAGATAAGTGCGGCTCCGCATAATGCTGCTGATAAAACTCTTAGATATTGTTTCATATTCATTGATTCTCTATAAAGGTCCAACATTAGAACTGTACGGTCAAACCTCCCGTGAATGTGCGGACAGGTGAATACGATGTTGTCGAGGTTGAACCCCAGAAGCTGCCGCGCGGGTCAAAGCCCTTGCGCTTGCTCCAGTAATACAGGTTGTCACCGGAAACATAGAGTCTGAGATTGCTCAGGCCAATCTTGCTGATCCATCTGTTCGGGAATGTATATCCGAAATTGACATTCTGGAGTGTCAATGTGCTTGCGTCCGTCAGGAATCTGTCCGAAGTGTCGGTAGAACCAGTGTCAGCATCCGAAACTGCATATTGGAAACGCGGAATGTTCGAGTTTCTGTTGGTCTCAGACCATGCCTTGAGAATGTCCTTGTGGAATGCGAATCCGGTGTTTCCGGACGATGGGTTGCTCATAAGTGACTGATAGCCGTAGTCCATAGCCTTTCCGCCCAGACTGTAGCTGAAATTGACGCTGAGGTCAAATCCCTTGAATGAAAGGGCAGTGCTGAATCCTCCGTATAGTACCGGGTCTGAACTGCCGCAGTTGTAATAAGTGGCATCGCTGGACTTGGTAGTCTTGACAGTCTTGCCGGTTGTCTCGTCCACCTGATACCAAAGTGATTCACCTTCAGCGGATACGCCTGCATATTTCTTCAGGCGGAATGTGTGCAGAGGAAGTCCCTCGCCGTGGAAGTAGATGCCGTTTACATAGCCCGGATGGCCGTCGAGAATATTCCCCTTGTTGTCCTCGTTGAGCATCAGCACCTTGTTTTTGTAGTGGGTGGCGTTGAGGTTGATATTCCAGTTGAAATCCCTTGTTTTCAGCACATTGAAATGCAGGTCAAGTTCGACTCCCTGGTTGAGCATATCTCCGACGTTGTCATACGAACCTGAATATCCGCCCGACATAGGGACGTAGATGAAGCAGAGCATATCGGTGGTTTTTCTGCGGAAATACTCCACGCTACCCGAAATGCGGCTACGCAGGAACTCGAAATCCACACCGCTGTTGAAGTTGCTGTTGGTCTCCCACGTAATGTTAGGATTGCCCACGCTGCTCTGAATCAATGCTACCTGACCGTTGAAATTGTCCAACGAGTAAGTGTCTGTGTATCTGTAGTCTCCGATGGCGTCATTGCCCTGCTGACCCCAGGAGGCCTTGAGCTTGAGCATATCTATCCACGACACCTTGAACCAGTCTTCCTTGTTGATTGTCCACGCGCCTCCGACTGAGAAGAAGTTGCCCCATCTGTGGTCCGGATGGAACCTTGACGATGCGTCGCGTCTGTAGGAGCCTGACACAAAGTATTTCTCGGCGTAGTTGTACATTACTCTGGAGAAATAACCTTCTGTGTTGTATTTGCTGCTCGAACTTCCGTTGCTTGAGACTTTTACAGCTCCGTCAAGTTCGTTGCAGTCGAAGTAAGAGAACATATTTTCCTTGTCGCCCCAGACGTAGTTATAGTTGTAATTGTAGTTCTCGTGTCCGGCCATAACGGAGAGATTGTGCTTTCCGAACTGCTTTTCGTAATTGACAATCTGCTGGAAGTTGAGAGTGAATGTCTGGTATGCGGTCTTTGCAATATATCCTCCGGGATATGTTGTGGCTGTATTGCCGTAGAATGGCTGAACCTTGAGCGTGTTTTTCCACTCGTCGTCTGTGACCGTGCCGTTGAAAGTGATTTTCAATCCGTCTATAGGAGTGATGTCAGCATAGCCCATAATTGAGGAAACGTTGCCTGTGGAGGTGTCCTTGTTCAACTCATTGGCCTGCAGAGGGTTTCTTGCAGGAAGCAGGTTGGCCGGGCGTTTTGCTCCGCCATTCTCTCCCGAACCGTAGTCATAGACTCTGCCGTTCTCGTCCGTCATTATCTTTCCGCTTCCGTCACGGAGATATACCGGATATATCGGAGCGAGTGTGGATACCATTGAGAAGAGGTTGTCACCGTCGTTCACGTCGTTCTCGTCCGTGTGCGCATAACTCATACTTGCACCGACCTTGAGCCAGGTCTTAGCCTGGTAGTCGGCTTTGAATCGTGCCGTATAACGCTCGAAATCAGAATTGTAGGCTATACCCTGATTGTTGAGATAACCGAGCGAGCCATAGAAACTGAGTTTCTGTGAACCGCCTGAAAGGCTGAGATTATATTCCTGCCTGAGGCTTTTGCGGAATCCTTCGTCAACCCAGTCGTCCGGAAGCAGAGTGTAGAACTTGCCCTCATTGTAAACTCTGTTTCCGAGAGTTGCGTGAGGGTTGAGTCTGCCGTTGGTTCCGATAAGATATTCGTTTTCAGGAACTGCATAGACGATGTATCCGAGACCGCCGTTTGCAGCAGGCTTGCCGAGAGTGTTGTTGGCAGCCTGGTGAGCCTCATAGGCTGACATCCCGTTGTCCCTTATATTGTAGTTGTAGAGCGCCTGATAGTAGGTCTCATAATATTGACCTGGATCGGTAATCTTGTCATAATCCTGAGTGGCGCGCATATTTACGCCCCATTTGGCATCCAAAGTGACGACGGCACGTTCAGCCTTAGCTTTCTTGGTGGTTATCATTATGACGCCGTTGGCTCCGCGAGCTCCGTAGAGGGCGTTGGAAGCCGCGTCCTTGAGGACTGTGATGCTTTCCACATCGTTAGGATTCAGATTGTTCCATCCTCCGTCGTAGGGGGCTCCGTCCACAATTATGAGCGGTGATGTGCCGGCGTTTATGGAGCCGAATCCGCGGATTGCTATGGATGGAGTGGCGGACGGCGAACCGCTGGCGTTAATCATCTGCAGTCCGGCGACTTCACCCTGCAGACCGCTTATGACATTGGTGAGCTGCTTCTTTTCGAGAGCATCGCTTTTGACCACTGCCGCAGAACCTGTGAATGATGATTTGGTCTGCTGTCCGAATGCAACGACAAGCACTTCGTCGAGATACTCGTCATCATTTTTCATTATGATTGCAAGCTGCTGGGCGGCAGCGACTTCCAATGTTTTCATTCCGATGCAGGAGACTGTCAGAGTCTGTCCCTGCTGGACATTGGAAAGTTTGAATTCGCCATTGGCGTCAGTTACGTCTCCTTTGGACGTTGTCCCCTTTACAAGGACAGATGCGCCAATGACCGGTTCTCCGCTTTCATCAATGACCTTTCCGGTCACGTTTATGTTCTGTGCGGTCACCTGTCCGATGAGGCCCAGAAACATAAGCCAGAATAATACTAGTCGTTGTCTCATAATATTGAATAAAGATTAAAGTATTCCATACTTGGGCAGCAATAGCCCTATGTTGCTGTCGTCTGACCATAGCCAGACATTGCGCGTATCCTGTTTCAGAATATATAGATTTTTGACGGTCACTCCGTCCACTCCCATATTGCCCTGAAATGTGCCGTTCACCTTCTTGCTTTCCGCCGGCATCTCATCGAGTTTCAGGTCGGTGTATTTCACCCCGTCATTGTCCAGTATCCTGATGGTCTTGTCTGACGGACTGCACCAGAACTGAAAGCCTGTCCTGCTGAATACACTTATCTGCTTTCCGTCCTGCCATATTCCGAAGGATTCGGCCTGCTCCATCTGTCCGCGGAACGGATTTTCCTTCTCCTTGTTGCCTGAGCATCCTGTGGCTGCAAGAATCGCGATGACTATGCAGAGTAGTATGTGATGGCGCATATTCTATAAAATTATGTTGATATACCTTGAGAAATACTGCCTGCTGCCGTCTTCGAATGTGATGGCGGCCTGAAGATAGTGCTCTCCCTTGCTCAATGTCGTGCGGCCGACTGTTTTCGCGCCGTCTATATTCCATTGTATATCAACGAAATCATTGCATCCTGTCAGATAAACCAACATCTTTTCTCCGCTCTTCGGCGTGCTCTCGGACAGCGCAATGCGCGGCATCCCGTCTGATTTCGCGGATGTGGTGAATGATGTGGTCTCCGGGGCACTGCTTCTCTCTCCGGATATGCTTATGCTATATTTTGTGCCTGCCTTCAGGGCGGAAATATGTATCTCCTTGTCCTTCACTGTAGCGGACTGGCCGGCGTCAGAGCCTTCCTCTTTCCACGTGACTGTCCACGATGAGGAAAGTTCGTCGTTCCAACTTATAATTGCATCGTGCTCGTAGGCAGTTGTCTTTACATCGGATATTTCCACACTCGGTTCCGCCAGAGTCAGAGTGACTGTCTTTTCCGCTTCGTTTAGCTGCAAATTTGTGATTTCCAATTGGGTGCGACTGCCGTTTCTGGCTATGAAACCAGTGGCGCTGTCGCTGCGCAGGCTTGTTACGGAATTGCGGCCGGGGAAGAAGCAATGAGTAGGAATATATTCTGCGCCGATACCCTTTTCTTCTGACGTGTCTGAACGGAGTAGAGTGAATCCTTCTTTGCCGGGAATGTCGTTGGGTGCATAACTTTTCCATCCTGCAGTATTGGAAATGTCCACGTGCCCTACCATAAGGCCCCAGGCTGTGCCGGCGTGATAGTAGTCCAGATAATTCTTACTGTCCCAGACAGTCTTGTCCGTGCCTCTGCATTCGAGGAGAAAGTAGTCGTTGTTGTCCGAAGTGCGTATTGCGTATCCGCAGTTGTCGGTAATCGGTGATAATGTGGTCGTGCCCTCATTTTCCAAAATGACAGGCTCAGCCCAACCCATCATCCATCTTTCCATAATTCCCAATGCGGGAGGCGTTTTTCCCCCGTTGTTGTAGCATCCGATGTCCATGAGAGAGAAGAATCGGGGGCCGTCCGCGCTGCCGTTGTTTGTATTGCTGTCGTAAAGGTCAGGCAAGCCTATTATGTGGCCGAATTCGTGGCAGAAGGAGCCTATGGTTGCAAGGCCTGTGCTTGCGCCGCTGCTGACGGCTTCAAGTTCCGAACTGCACGCATATCCGCGCAAGCTTACATTGTCAAGGGTTATTGATGATACGAACTGGCTTCTGTGCGGCCAAATTGCATCCGGTGCGGCATCGCTGCGGGCTGCCCCGGAATAGAACACAAACACGTCGCGGATAACACCGCCCTCGGCGTATGCGCTGAAATCAATGTCCGCGTCTGCAAGTTTGACAACTTCAGTCACCATTCCGGCAGCATCGTCTTTGTAGTTGGACTGCGGCTTGGAAAGGGTGTAAGGCCCTGCAACTACGAATTCTGGATTGAATTTGCCGTTAGAATTGTCGTAATAGTATTTCCATACGCTTCCGGTTGCCCCGCCTGTAGAGTAGTCGCTGTCGTTCAGAAGGGAACTGAACGCTTCTTTGCTTCCGACGGTGAAAGGAACATCCTTGTATTCCGCGAGAAGTACCAACACTTTTTTCTGGCCTTCTGCTTTCCAGGTAGTCCCGGCGGCAAGAGGCGGAGCCTCAAGTCCGTCTGTTGAGCTTGGCGCGATTGCGGATGCCGGTGAACAGGCCTGCTTCATACGGATTTGCTCTGCGGTCATACTTTGTGGCTTTAGCCCTTTGTGTATGCGGCTGCGCTCGGCAGGAGTGAGCAGATTGACGGGTCTTGCCTTTATGCCGGTAGAAATGAGATTTCCCTTTGCGTCTGCCTCGGCGAAATACCAGTTTCCGTCTCCGGCATCGGTCAGTGCATATCCGTCTTCTGTGGTGAAATAGTTATAGAATTCGTCTCCGAACGCTCTGATTTTCAATTCTGTCCCATCTTTCTGAAGCACCTTGACAATACCCGGTCGGGCTGGTCCTGCGTTGCCGGGAAAGAGGGAAAGACAGCCGCCGCCCAATAGAAACAGGCAGAGTCTAATGGAAAAGGCCGTTTTTTTCTTCATACTCGATAGGTTTAAGACTTGGCATTCGAAAGGACCTGATTGCCAACGGGCCGACAACAAAAGTATACAAATGTGATTGTAACTCCAATAGTTTTTTTGCTAAATTTGTGTGCTACTGACAGATAGAATTGATTTTGGTGCAGTAAAACATTTAACGTGCCGGATCGTGTCAGTCAATCGATTATGACAGGAGAAGCAATAGTAGTGAAGAATGCTGGCAGCCATTATATGCTGTCAAGACTGCCGGAGTGGAATCCTTTTCCGGCTGTTCTCAAAGGAAAGATACGACTGAAGTCCAACGACTCAACAAATCCGGTGGCGGTGGGGGATAAGGTCAGTTTTGAATCGGCTGCAGAGTCTATAGGAGAGGTCTCGCTGACCAATCCCGCACTCATAACCGAAGTGATGCCGAGAAAGAACTATGTGATTCGTAAATCCACGAATCTCTCTCGCCAGTCCCACGTGATTGCCGCCAATGTGGATATGGCTTTTGCTGTGGCGACACTGTATTTCCCGGAAGTCAAGTTGCCATTTCTGGACAGGATGCTTGTCACTTGTGAGGTTTATGGCGTACCTGTTACAATCGTTCTCAACAAGGTTGATCTATATCGTGACGAGGCTCCGGAAACGTTGCAGAATTTCATTGATATATACACTTCCGCAGGGTACAATGTCGTGCAGACATCGGTAAAAACGGGGGAAGGAATACCGGCTCTGAGAGAATTGTGCAAGGACAAGGTGTGCCTGTTCTCCGGAGAGTCAGGAGTCGGAAAATCATCGCTTATAAAGGCTCTGGATCCGTCACTGGACCCTAAAATCGGGAAAATCTCCATTGCCCATCTTCAGGGAAAACACACGACTTCTCTTTATGAAATGTATGAGCTGTCTTCTGGCGGTGCCGTTATAGACACTCCCGGACTTAGAGGATTCGGCCTTGTGAATCTGGAAAAGGAAGAGATTGCAAGGTATTTTCCGGAAATGCTCAAGGCTGCGCAGAATTGCAGATTCACGCCGTGCACACATACGCACGAACCAGGTTGTGCGGTCAAGGAGGCGGTGGAGAACGGTCAGATAAGCCCGGAGCGTTATTCGTCATATCTCGGAATGATCGAGGATGACAAGAAATTCCGTTAGCCAGATGAAGCGAATTGACAAGGACGTTCTGAGGCTTGCCTTGCCGAGCATTCTGGCAAACATTACTGTGCCGCTTGTCGGTATGGCGGACATTGCCGTAGCCGGACATCTTTCAGGCGACTCTGCGGCACTCATAGGCGGTATATCCATCGGCTCTCTACTCTTCGATCTGCTGTATTGGAATTTTACGTTTCTTCGCACGGGGACTGGAGGAATGACGGCGCAGGCGTACGGGCGCGGTGATTCCAAGGAGATGGCAGCCGCGCTGGTGCGCTCCGTGTGCATTTCGGTGGCGATAGCGTTGTGCTGTCAGATTATAAAGTACATATTTGTTGATTTCGTATTTCTGTTCGTGGAATGCACACCGGAAGTGAAACTTCTTGCACAGAGCTATTTCTACATCCGTATCTGGGCTGCGCCGGCTGCATTGACGCTGATGGCATTGAAAGGGTGGTTCATAGGAATGCAGGACAGTGTCAATCCTATGCTGGCGGACTTGATAGTCAATTCTGTAAATATAGCCGCGAGCATAATCCTGTCTATGGGACTTCCGGCGGCAGGTTTTGCCGGCATCGGCTTCAAAGGGATTGCATTCGGGACGATTATGGCCCAATATTCGGGTCTGGCATTTGCCGTAACGGTCATAATGCTAAAGTACTTCAGACGTGTATTTTCTGGTTATCGGCTTAAAGATTTGGCTGAGTGTCTTCGCGGAGCGCAGATGATTAAGTTCTTCCATCTCAATACGGACCTGTTTCTGCGTTCGTTGTTCATTATGGCGATATATTCCGGAATAACTGTCATATCTGCTCGTTATGGCGACCTTGTGCTTGCGATAAGTTCCATTCTGGTGCAGATGATGATGCTTTTCTCATACTTTACGGACGGATTCGCGTATGCCGGAGAAGCATTGACCGGGAAATACGTGGGAAGGCGTGACCGAACCGCTGTGCGTCAGACGATTGTGGCCGTGTTCAAATGGAGTATGGCTGTCGCGCTGGTGTTCGTCTTTATCTATGCCTTTTTCGGAAAATATATGCTGATGGTTCTCACTTCCGATACCAATGTTGTAGCAGCATCCGTAGAGTTCATACCGTGGCTGGTTGTAATGCCTGTTTTTGGCTGTGCTGCGTTTACCTGGGACGGCATATATGTGGGGGCTACGGCCTCAAGGCCAATCCGCAATTCGTGCGTGTGGGCGGCAGTCTGTTTCTTTGCCGTATGGTTCGTATTGCGCTCTGTAATGAAAACAGCCATTGCGGTAACTCCCACAATGGCTATGCATATTCTGATGGCGGCGTATCTTGTACACCTGCTTGTGCGTCTGGTGTATCTGACGTTGCGCTCAAGAAAACTGTTTTGAACTTATTACTTGATTCCGTACTTCTTGAGAATCTTGAGAACCGGCTTCTTGATTGATTCAGCCCAAAGTGTGTAACCGTGGTCTCCAGGGTGTACGCCGTCGATGCTGCTGTCGTGATATTCGTCAGTCGCATTGGTGCAGTCAACATAATACACGTCTTTGTATTTCTTTACTGCAATCCTCATAAGACTGTCAGATACAGCCATTTTGTCGGCTTCGGCCTTGAAGTTGGCCTGGTCGAAATTGCTCTTCTCCCTGTAGATGGTATGCTGGAAAATAAGCGGAACGCCCGGATGTGCCGCCTGAAGTTTCTCAATGAACGGGAACAGCCTTTCCTTGATCTGGGCAGGAGTTGGGTTTGAGAAAGCGTCGAAAATGAAGGCTTCCGCATCTGCATCAACGAGAGCATCTGCGAAGTACGGCTGAAGCTTGCAGTTCCCTGCGCAGGCGATGCTGAGAAGCTGTATGCCTGTCATTCTGGTGAACTGTGCCGGGTAAGTCATACCAGGTCTTGATGTGCTTGTTCCCTGCGTATAGCTTGAACCGAATATACCCACGCGATGGCGGAACGGCTCCGCACCTTTTTCAAGGGTAGCGCCTTTCTGCACACCGATTTTGATGGAATTTTCTTCGCTGAAAAGCGGGATGTAAAGGAGGCACTCCTTCTCGCTGTCGTCCATATTCTTGACAAGCACGAGGTTATATCCTTCTTCCTTGCCGATAGGCCCGCATCCTGCTGCTGCCCAAAGCCATTTTCCGTCTTTCTTTATGTAGAGGTCATATCCGTGTGACGAATAGTCGCCGGTGTTGGTCTTGTTGTCAAGGTAGCCGAACTCGGTCTTGACGGATATCGTAGTGGAATTTGTCTTGAATGAGACTGCGATTCCGGATGACTGACGGACCTGAAGGTTCTCATATTTGGTGAATCCCTTATGCTTGACCGTGTCGATTCTGTGATACGGATTAGGAGTGTCAGGGAAAAGTTTGCCAATCAGCGTGAGGTCTGATGCTTCAGTGAAAGTGTATTCGACCTTTTTTGGAGTCTGTGCCTGAGCAAGGGTGCTCAGACTGATCAATGCGGCTGCAATTGCCGATTTGATAATGATGATTTTGTTCATATTATATATTATGTGCTTTTGCTGGTTGTACAGCATCCAGATACAAATTTAGTTCATTCCGTCGGTTTAGTCAAATGATTTTCCGCTTAGCCGGGCAAGGAGTCCCATAAGAATTTGTAACTTTGCGGTGCAAATGCCGTGAATAATATTTCTGGCAGGAATGCACTGACTGATGAGTCTTTACACTTATTTCAGAATATCCAAGCCGTCTGCGGAGAAAGTCCGGCCGGAAGAGGTGGACGGTGTCTATAAAAGATTGAGAAACCGTACCTTCTGGGGTGCGACAGCCGCATATAGCCTGTATTATGTATGCAGAATGACGTTGAGCGTGGTAAAGCAGCCTCTCATAGACGGGGGCGTCTTTACTGCGGGTCAGTTGGGGCTCATCGGTTCCGCATTGCTCTTTGTCTATGCAGTCGGCAAGTTCGTAAACGGATTTATCGCAGATTACTGCAACATAAGGCGCTTTATGGCAGTAGGGTTGTTCGTGTCTGCCGCAGCAAATCTGGCGATGGGACTTTTCGGTCTTTTCGGTGTATTGGTTCCTGTTCCTAAAATATTGATATTCATAATATTCTTCCTGCTTTGGGGGATGAACGGATGGGTGCAGTCAATGGGGGCGCCCCCGGGTATAATCAACCTTTCACGCTGGTTTCCTCTGTCCAGACGCGGGACATATTACAGCATCTTCAGCGCAAGTCCGTATTTCGGTAAATTCCTGACGTTCATTCTTACAGGTGTCGTTGTCGGTGAGTTCGGATGGGAATGGGGATTCGTTTTCGCGGCTTTGTGCGGCGTTGTGGGTGGAATTGTTGTAATGTGTTATGTGTCAGACACTCCGGAGAGCAAAGGACTGCCTTCTGTACAGAAACTCTCAGGCGAAGCTCCAAAAAAGGTCGATATGATGCCGACCCGTGAACTTCAGAAGATAGTATTCCGTCATCCGGGTATTTGGATAATCGCGATGTCCAGTGCATTTGTCTATATAACACAGTATGCAGTAAGCGGTTGGGGAGTGCTTTTTCTTCAGAAGACGAGGAGTTTTTCGCTGCCTGCAGCGACTCAGATAATTGCATTCTCGGAGGCGTTCGGAGTTGCCGGGACAATCTTTGCCGGGTGGCTTTCCGACACCGTATTCAAAGGGGACAGGGTGAAGCCCGTGGTCCTGTCCGGGATTCTATGCCTTGCATCGCTCGCCCTCTTCCTTTTTGCCGGTGGCGGATATCTGCTGAACATATTTTATATTTCCTTGTTCAGCTTGTCCATAGGCGTTCTGTACTGTATAGTGGCCGGTCTGATGGCAGTGGATATAGTTCCGCGCAAGGCTACCGGCGCAGCATTGGGCATAGTCGGTATTTCAAGCTACGTCGCCGCCGCTGTGCAGGATATAGTCAGCGGTTATCTTATCCAAGGTGGAAATTCGGTTGCAGGGGCATCGGCATACGACTTTACGCCAGCCGCAATCTTCTGGTTGTCAGCTTGTCTGCTGTCTTTTGTCCTGCCGGTAATCGGCTGGAACAGAATGAAAGTTATCGTCGGAGAAGAGTAGAAATCTATTCTTGTTTTGCAGAGGCGGCATTATTCCAGCCCTTTCAGTTCAATTCCGTCGGCATCCCAGTCAAGATTTTCCGGGTCCGGTTCATTGAACGGCTGAAGAAACGGATTGTGTGTCCGCTCTTCCGCTATGCCGGTTCGGCGGCCGTGCCCAGGAAATACAGTGACATCACCCGGAAGCCCCATAAGTTTGTCCATGATGGATACTATGAGTTTGTCGTAATCACCCTCCACAAGGTCTGTGCGGCCGATACAGCCTGCAAACAGTGTATCTCCGGAGAAAAGAACCTTGTCGGCCTCATCATAGAAACTTACTCCACCCGGAGTGTGTCCCGGAGTGGTTATGACCTTGAACTCAGTGTTTCCGAATCTTATTGACTGTCCGTCCTCAATAGACTCCGTACTGAAGGAGGTGTCGGGGAGCCTGAGGTCGAACTTTTTGCTCAATTCGTTGGTGACCACGCATTTGTCTGCATCGTTCATATACACCGGAATGCCGTATTTCTCGGAACATTCCTTGACTCCGAATATGTGGTCGAAGTGTCCGTGCGTAAGCAGAACCATCTTCGGCTTGATTCCCTTCTCCTCAATCTTCATATACAGGCCATTGGATTCGGATATGTCATAGAAGCCCGGATCAATGATTGCGCCTTCGCCGGTTTCGTCCCAGGCGAGATAGCAGTTTTCCCCGAATGGGTTGAATTGAAATGTCAATATCTTAAGCATATTCTTGGAATCGGTTTTGCGCAAAATTACTAAATCTATCATTATCCTCTTTGCTTTCCTTGCGAAAGAATCGTATTTTTGCACCTCCACAAGGGTTCAGATATGCACATAGGTATAGCAGGAAATATAGGTTGCGGCAAGACTACGCTGACTGGAATGTTGGCGGAACATTATGGTTGGAAGCCTAAGTATGAAGCCGTTACCTTTAATCCATATCTTGAAGATTACTACAATGACATCAAGCGCTGGTCGTTTGACCTGGAGGTGTATTTCCTGACCCAACGGTTCAAGGACGTTCTGGAGATTGCGAATTCTAAGGACGTGATTGTCCAGGACAGGACGATTCTTGAAGGCGTCCACATATTTGTGGCGAACAACAAGGATATGGGCAATCTTACGGACCGCGACTACGAGACCTATATGGACTTGTTCCGGCTTATGATGTCGATGGTGAAGGCACCGGACCTTCTCATTTATCTGAAATCCACCGTGCCGCATCTTGTCTCCCAGATTCAGAAACGCGGGCGCGATTACGAGAAGCACATAAGCCTGGAGTATCTTAAAGGGCTTAATGACCGATATGAGAAATGGATATCCGGCTACAAGGGTCGTGTGCTTGTCATAGATACGGAAGGTCTTGATTTTCAGAATAATCCGGAAGACTTCGCACTCATCACCGACAAGATTGATTCGGAGCTTTACGGACTGTTCTGATTTCAAACTCCACATTCACGCATACCCAAAGCTCTTCACTTAACCTCATTTTATTATTCTCCTTCCGGTCAACTAAAGGAGAAGTGGGACTCCAACCGTCGTCTGACGACGACTTTTCAGCTCTCAGGAGCACGTTGTGGTTATAAAATCAGCAAGAACAGCCGGTAGGTGGCGAATGCCATAATCCACGCGACAATCATCGTGTAGGCGCAGCAGGCGATGGCCCAGCTCCATTTCCCGGTCTCATTCTTGATGGCTACAAATGTTGCGATACAAGGGAAATACAACAGTACGAATACCATGAATGCCAATGCTGCGGCAGGAGAGATGTCATTTACAAGCGCACTTTGAAGTTGTGTATCCTCGCTCAAATCCTCTCCGTCGGAAACCTTTGCTCCCTCCGCATACATTACGCCGAGCGTGCTGACAACCAATTCTTTGGCTGCAATTCCCGTGAGCAGTCCGACATCCATTTTCCAGTTAAAACCGAGCGGCTCCATAACGGGGGAGACCAGGTGGCCGAGCTGTCCGATATATGAATGTTCCTGCTGGCTGGCATACAGAGAATCGACTTTGGCCGCAATCGCCTCTGCCTCAAATCTGTCAGCCCCTTTTGCGGAAATCTCAGTATAAGTCTCCTGAGCTGCAGTCAGATCATTGCTTTTCGGGAAATATCCAAGCACCCAGATGATGACGGAGCAAATGAGAATTGTAGTCGCCATCTTCTGAAGATATTGGCGTCCCTTTTCCCAGGTATGCCTCCATATTGCCTTGCCCGTAGGAACGCGGTAAGGCGGCAGTTCCATAACGAAAGGCAGGTCATCGTCCTTGACGAATTTGCTCATCACCACAGCGGAAATGATAGCCAGCACGATCCCTGTCAGATAGATGCCCAGCAGTGCCAACGCTGCATTGTTTGGGAAGAACGCCCCCGCAATCAATACGAATATCGGAAGCCTGCCTGCGCACGACATAAACGGCAGGATCGCAATGGTGATAAGCCGGCTCTTGCGGCTCTCGATGGCGCGTGTCGCCATTATCGCCGGGACATTGCACCCGAATCCCATTACCATAGGTATGAATGACTTGCCGTGCAGACCGATGTGGTGCATAAGCTTGTCCACGATGAACGCGGCCCTGGACATATATCCAGAGTCCTCCATAATCGAGATGAAGAAATACAGAATCAATATGTTAGGCAGGAACACGAGCACGCTTCCCACACCGGAGATGATTCCGTCCACGATGAGGTCTTTAAGCCAGCCGTCAGCCATAAACATTGCCACGAACTCACCGACTTTTCCTACGAATGCGTCAATCCATTGCATAGGATAGTCCCCGACAGTGAAGGTGATCTGGAAAATGAGGTATAACAGCGCTATGAAAATCGGGAATGCCATCCATTTGTTGGTCACGACGGCGTCAATCTTGTCGGTGATTGTCTTTTTGTGTGTCGTTTCCTGATGCGGCTGATATGTTTCAGTCAGTGCTCCCTGGATAAATGCGTATTTGGCATCCACGATGGCGTCTTCGGCATTTGTGTGAAGCAGTTCCTCAAGACGTTTGCCTTCCTCAGTCCTCGCCGTGATGATTTCATTCCTGTTTGGAAGGCCCTCTATGACCTTCTCGATGTCCTTGTCATTCTCTAGGTATTTGATAGCCAGGTATCTTGTGGAATATCTGTCGCGCAGGGGCTTGTTTTCCTGAAGCAATGCTTTGATGCGGTCGATGCTCTTCTCAATCTCAGCACCGTGATTGATGTGAATGTGTCGCGCCAGTCTCGGGTCGCTCTGTGTATAGATTTTTATGACAGTGTTGAACAACTCCGGTATTCCGGTCCCGTCGCGGCTTATAGTCGGGCAGACGGGCATTCCCAAGAGGTAACCCAACTGCTTGGTATCCAACTTGTCACCTTTTGCCTGAAGTTCGTCATACATATTGAGAGCCATAACAACCCTCAGGTTCATATCGATTATCTGTGTAGTCAGGTAAAGGTTCCTCTCGATGTTGGATGCGTCCACGACATTGATTACGACATCCGGCACATTTTCGATGAGATTCTTGCGGACATACAGTTCCTCCGGACTATAGGCTGAAAGCGAATATGTTCCCGGCAGGTCAACGAGTACAAATTTGTAGCCTTTGTATTCGAAACGCCCCTCCTTCGCATCTACAGTCACGCCGCTGTAGTTGCCGACGTGTTCGTGTGAGCCGGATGCGATGTTGAAAAGCGAAGTCTTGCCGCAGTTCGGATTGCCTACGAGAGCGACTCTGATGGTGTGTTCGCGTTCGCTGGCGAGCTTGTCCATCATTTTGTTCAATGAGGCCTCCTCGTCGCAGTTGTCACTGAATATGGTGTCATATTCGTGGGTCTGCCGAATCAACTCCTTCGCCTCGCTCTCACCGATCACTTCTATCTGGTCGGATTCACTTCTGCGCAATGAAAGTTTGTATCCAAGTATCTCGTACTCAATAGGATCTTTCAAAGGGGCATTCAACACCACAGTGACTTTCTTTCCCGTGATGAACCCCATTTCGATGAGCCTTTTCCTGAAACTTCCGTGTCCGTTTACCTTTACAATGACACCGCGCTCACCGGTCTTTAAGTCAGATAGTTTCATATTTGTTTCGCAAGTATGCTATTTTTCGGCGTCCGGTTTGGTCCATTTTCTTATGCGCGTGGCCTTGCGGCGTGCCTCGTAATGTGCGCTGCGCTTCGGATTTTCCGGAAACCATCCTTTGAGCACTCTTTTTTCCTGCTCGAACATTTCCCCGATTCCCCAGTAGAATGAAAATGCCCCGGCTCCGCAAACCGTGGATAATGTCGTATTGTCGGCTATCAGGGAGAATATCCCCAATATGGTGCCAGCGACAGCGAATATCCACCACGCTCCCTTTCCGTATTTATATTCCGTCTTGATTACAAGCGGATGACAAAGCCCTATTATAAGGAACGTGGCCGCTCCTACAATTATTCCGTTAAAGTCCATTTCCTTCCGTTAATCCATTGAATTCATATCTATCAGGTTGTTGAGCAGTGCATACACCGTCAGACCTGCGACCGTTTTTATTCCGGTTTTTCTCGTGATGTTCTTCCTGTGAGTTATCACAGTGTATATGGATATGTTGAAATGGTCAGCTATTTCCTTGTTCAGCATTCCTTTGGCTACGCACACAAGAATTTCCTTTTCCCTTGCCGACAATTCTTCCCCGTCTCCCTTCTGCTCCGGAGGATTGGACTTCAGTGTTGCCGAAAGTTTCTGCTCTATCTCGTCGGATTTGTCTGTAAGATAGATGGTTGCGTCATAATTTGATGTAAAACTGGCATCCATAGCGGACGACAGTAGCGCGATGACAGGGACATTCAGCCCGCCTTTGATGAACTCGCGCCCGCCGGCTCTTGTCTGGCTGTCGAAGATTGCCGGGTCAACGATTGCGAGGTCCGCGTCATAGTCTTCCAGGCAGTTCTCTATGCCGCCGTCGAGGTCTTGCAGCACTCCGCTCACTGAGTACGAGGCGAAATTGTCCACAATCTGCCGGAGCCCTTCCGCGATGATTACCGAAGGCTCAACAATAAGTATTTTACGTATCGGTTCTCTCATTTCCTGTTACCTTAATCTGGCAGGACTTATTCCCAATGCCTTTTCCTTGGCTTCAGCCATCGGTACAAGGATTTCGTCTTCTATATATGTGTGTTTCTCCAAATCGTCCTCGAGAGTGTACAGGAAGTCCAGCACCTTCTGTATCTTGTTGCCGTCACAGTCTTTCGGAAGGTACTTCATAACGATGCTTTTCAGGTCGTTCAGTTTTTCGTCAACGTCTGAATGATTCGCTTCATACTGGTCGATGTCATATCCCTCCGTGTTTGTCTTGCCTTCATCGATTGCCTTGATGTAAGGGAAAACGGTGTTCTCTTCGTACTCGAAATGCTTCAGAATTTCGCACTTGTAGCCATCATAGAATTTTCTGAGGATGGTCGTGTGCTTTGCGTCACAGTCCTCAATCATTTCGCATATAGCCTCGTCCAGATTCTCAAGCGCATTTCCGATGTAGAAATCGTGCGAATTGTGAAGATATGTGACTATGTCCTTCATACTGCTTCGGGAAAGCTCCTCTTTGGACGGGATATAATTCTCGAATGCGTATATCTTGCTGATAAGCAGGAGGGTGTGTGGATTTACATCGCATTCTGTGCAGACCTCTTCCACGGTTTTCTCGCCGAATCCGAATGTGAGTCCGAGCCTGCGGATAACGCCGAGAAGCCTGTGGTCAGCATCCGGAACTTCCGCCATTTTCATACCGATGGAGAAGAGTTTGCCCTGATGTTTATCTTTGACTGTCATATAAATATCGTTAGTTTGCACAAATTAAATAATTTTTTTCCGTTTCCGAAAAAGTGACTCCAAGTATGATTTCGCTATAAGAAAAAGCGGTTTTCCTTCACAGGAGACCGCTTTTCACAACAATCAAAAGGATTCACTTTAACTATATGGCTTATAATCTCAATCCAATGTTGCAAAGGTACAGCTGTGCAAACTTTCCGACAATCCCTAATTATGGTTAAATTTGCGGTATGAACCAGAAGTGTCAGAAAGTTAAGAATAAGTTGCAGATTTCTATGCCAGGGACCCGGTTGCTGCTTCACGCCTGCTGTGCCCCTTGTTCCTCGGCGATAGTGGAATGCCTTGTGAATCATGGGGTTAGACCTGTAATTTTTTACAGTAATTCCAATATCTTTCCGCTCTCTGAATTTGATAAGCGCAAGGACGAATGTCTGAGATATGCCGAAGAAACCGGTCTTGACATAGTCATTGATGAGTACTCCCACGACGAGTGGCGTTGCATAGCGAAGGGCTTGGAGAATGAGCCGGAGAAAGGCAGGCGTTGCGAGGAGTGTTTTGCCTACCGCCTCGAAAGAGCCGCCCGTTATGCCAGGGAAAATGGCTTTGATGTTCTTGCCACGACGCTTGCCTCGTCAAGATGGAAAGACCTTTCGCAAGTCAATGCGGCAGGGGAGAAGGCCTGCAGTCTTTTCCCGGGTGTTGCCTGGTGGGGTATGAATTGGCGCAAGGGAGGCCTTCAGGATCGCAGAAACGAAATCATCCGCGAGCACGGCTTTTATAATCAGCTGTACTGCGGATGTGAATTCAGTCTTGCTTCGTCGAAAGCTCTCAAGAAAACAGATTCTTAGCTGTTCAGCCAGCCCGCGAGCCTGTCCTTTGCGTACAAGTAATAGAAAGCGATTCCGATCCAGCTCGTAAGGAGCAACAGAACTATTACGACGAGTTTTTTGATGGCGTCTGCATTGATTTTCCAGATGTCGATAGCCGCCATTATTGTCAGCACAAGGCCGAGAATGTAGATTGCTTTGAATATCATAGTTGTAAAGATTGTTACTTATACAGGACTTCAGGGTCGTTCTGATGGTCGCTGGACAGGAAGTCAAAATGCCCTCCGTGGTATGTCCAAGTGTACAGCACGCTTGTCGCTGCATCCTTTATTGTCAAAGTCTGCCTGAAAACACGGCTTGACCTTATCTCCCGACCCTTGACGACCATTTCGCCGAGGCAACTCCATTTTCCGGAAGAGAATGAGAATACGTATATCGCCTGTCCGTCTCCTGAACTTGTTTTTACTCCTATCACCAGCTCAACCTCGCCGTCATCCGTAAAATCGTGTGTCCCCACTGAATACTCATTGGTCTTGTTTTCGCTGTTTCCGGAAAATCCCAATGCCGGATAGGTCTTGCCCGATGATGTCGGCATATTAGGCTTCCCGCCGATGAACAGAATAGTCCTCTTGCCCGAGGCGTCTTCCACGGCCGTGAGAGTGCTTCCGTTGTAATAGAATGTCAGCACTTTGAATGTCCGTCCGCCTGTGGTGAAAGAGAGAGACTTGGCCGCATCGCCGCATTGCGCCGCCGAGAAAGTGAACTCATTCTCCAGGCCTGTTATGAAAGAGGTCTGTGCAGATACTTTCGCGGAGAGTAGTGTGGCAGATATTAGAATTGCCAAAAAGCGATGTGAACCGAATATTTTCATCACACCGCAAATTTAACACTTTTTTGCAGAATCAAAACCGCCTCAAATCTTGATAAGCAGACCCGCTTCCAAGTCTTTGGCTGCCGTCTGTTTGATTTTGTAGTGAAGTTTCTTGCCTGTTGCATTGAACGGGATGTCATCTACAAACCTGTAGTAGCGCGGACGTTTGAAGTTGGCGATATTCGGGCTGTCCTTGCAGAACTGGTCAAGCTCCTCAACCGTGAGCGATTCGTCGTTCTTGATTACGTATGCAGTCACCAGCTGGCCTCTAACCCTGTCTGGGACGGCAGTGACAATGCAGTCCTTCACTTTCGGATTCATATTCAGGACTTCCTCTACCTGAGTCGGATAGATGTTCTCTCCTGAGGAAATTATCATATCGTCCTTGCGCCCTACGATGGTGACGAAATGGTTCTTGTCCCAAGTAGCAAGGTCGTTGGTGTAGATGAAGTCTTTGTAGTACTTGTTGCGGGTTTCCTCCGGATTGTTGTAGTAGCAATACGGTGACTTGGCAGGAGTGTTGATGATGACTTCTCCGATTTCTACGCCGTCCGTTGCGATTGTTTCGTCCGGTTCAGCCTTTCTGTCCTCATAGACTTTGACAACCCTTACATCGTCATCCACACACGATGCGCCGGCGGTTCCTGCGTTCTCCGGCAGGTCGAACGGCCTGAGGAATGTGTTCCAGAACGTCTCGGTAGTGCCGTATCCGTTGAAAATGTCGTGTGTGAGAACTTTCTGGTATCTGATGCAGGCGGCTTTGTCCAGAGGGCTTCCCATTGTCACGATGCCCCTCAGTGATTTCAGTTCGCGCGGTTTGCTTTCCTGGGCATCCGCGAGGTCTTCAAGCACTGTCGGAACGCCAACGACGAAAGTGATATGGTATTTTCCGATATAGTCCAGAGTCTTTTCTGCGTTGAACTTGCCCATTATGACCATACAGGCTCCTGCATAGAGCGCAGGGCAAGGACCGGCACAATGCAGTCCGCCTCTGTGGAACCACGGAGTCGTATTCATCGATATATCCTTGTAGTTCATCGGGAAATGTATCATTACGTCGTGGCTGGAAAGTACTTCGTTGATGCTTGTCAGAGGCACTCCCTTCTGCCTTCCGGTGGTACCTGAAGTGTAGAGCCTGGTTGTCTCGTCATAGATATTCAGTTCGTATGGCAAGACGGGATTCTCGGTGGACATACTTCCCACATAGTCGTTGTAGGATATTATGTTGCCGTGGCTTGTGGCGTCCGTTACAATCAGTTTTTCCGGTTTGAACTTTGCAAGGCGGACAGCCTCCAGAATTATACTCTCCTGTTTTGAAGAGAACAGGAAAATTCTCGGCTTCGAGTCGTCAATGTTCTGCGCGATTTCGCCTGGGCTAAGCCTGAAGTTAATCGGAGCATTTACCGTGTGCAGTTTGTGGCACGCGACATATACGAATACGAATTCAGGGCAGTTGAGGAGCTGGTACATTATCACGTCGCCCTTCTTCATTCCGTCCCTGAGCATCGCAGCTGCAAATTTGTTGCTTTCACGGTTCAGTTCGTCGTAAGTCCATCTGCGGTCTGTATCGGGGTATATGATAGCTTCTCTGCTGCCATACCGTCTTACATTTCTCATAAATCCTGCAATCCAGGTATATTCGCGTTCGAAGATTTGTCTGAATTCTGCGTTCATAATTGTTGTTATTAAGTTTTACTCTCTGTCCACTCTGTCCATAACAGGTAGTGCTTCAACCCGGAGAGTATGTCAAATTTAATTCATAAATTTTATACGGAGGAATTTTTGTGGCGATATCCGCGTTTTAGGCTTTTTTATTCCGTCAATGTGGTGAAGTTTCCGGATTTGTGGCGTTTCCCGTGCAACGATTGTGCAGTTTTTTGCATCTTGACAATCGGTGTCGCAAGGATGAACGGTTGAATGTGGCGCGACAATCATAAAAAGTTTTGTTATGAAAGATATCATAAAGAGATTTTGTCTGACATTGGCTGTGGGCTTGGTAACGGGCTTGTCTGCAGTATCCTGCTCGGAGGGAGTCGGAAGCAGTATGATATGGGATATCGCTCCGATAGTGGTGCAGGTCTATGTGAACAATTCTGATGGAGAAAGCCTGATTGATCCCGACAGCCAAAGCGGTCCTTACGATTTGACCTCAATTACTGCGCAATGGAGGGACAGCACATACACCATTGCTTCTGATGAGCCGAAAACGAAAGCATATTTTGCTGCGTTTGACGGACTTACATTGAAATCTGATGCTTACGGAAGATGGTATCTGTGCTTCGGAGAGCTTGACGGTGAGGAGAATATCAATAATGAGAATCTTACAATAAACTGGGGGGACGGCAGTTCTGATACAATTACTATATTCAACAAATTCAGATGGAAAACGAACGGGAATCCGTCGATTACAAGGCGTTTCTATCTGAACGGTGAGAAACAAGACAATGACATCGCTGTTTTTAAGCTCGTCAAGTAAGTATTTGAAAATAGCACAACGTATGTTCAATAGGGTGCATTGTTTTTGTCCCTAGTCAGAAATTTCTTACTTTTGTGTCGCTACTTGAGAATCTATGATTCGCTGGTGGCGACATATTTATTTATAACTTGATAAATTTAGTTTTATGCATATTGCGGTAGCTGGAAATATCGGCAGCGGCAAGACCACTCTGACAAAGATGCTTGCAGCGAGATATGGTTGGACTCCAAAATTCGAGTCGGTGGACTTTAACCCGTATCTGTCTGATTTCTATGATGATATGAGCAGGTGGTCATTCAACCTTCAGATTTATTTCCTTAACAAGCGTTTCAAGGATGTAGTGGATATTTCCAAAAACAGCGAAGTCATAATCCAGGACAGGACCATATACGAGGATGCACGCATCTTTGCTCCGAACCTCCACGATATGGGCTTGATGAGTTCCCGCGATTTCGAGACTTACTCTGACCTGTTCGATCTGATGATGTCGCTCGTGAAAATGCCGGATCTTCTCATTTATCTGAAGTCCTCCATTCCGAATCTGGTGGCGCAGATTCAGAAGCGCGGCCGCGAATATGAAAAAACCATCCGTATCGACTATCTCACAGGTCTTAACGAGCGTTATGAAAACTGGATTTCTTCATATAAGGGACATCTGCTCGTGATTGACGCTGACAAATACAAGTTCGGCAACAAGGAGGAAGACTTCGAGGCAGTGACGGATATGATTGATTCTGAACTTTTCGGTCTTTTCCCGAATGATGAAACGAAATAATTGATAACAGATATGCCAACTCAAAGACTGACAATAATCGATTTCGTGGAGAAATATACCCACGAGTTTTCTTCGCACGTTTTTCTCCGCGAGAAACCTGCGGACAAATGGACGGAAACTACATTTGAGCAGACAAGGATGGATGCCTACAAGGTTGCGTCCGGACTTATGTCTCTCGGACTCCAGAAAGGCGACAAGGTTGCGCTTCTGTCTGAAGGGCGCAATATGTGGGTCATCGGAGAACTTGGAATCCTGTACGCCGGCGGTGTGAACGTGCCTCTCTCTATAAAACTTGAAGAAGGCAGCGATCTGGTGTTCCGTATAAACCATTCTGACGCGAGATTCGTGATGGTATCTGCAAATCAGCTCCCAAAGGTAAGGCGGATTTTGGCGGAAACACCTGCGGTCGAGAAAGTCATAGTCTTCGACGATATGCCTGAGTATAAGGACAATGAGATTCCTATGTCTGAGGTGATGCGTCTTGGCGAGAAGTTCAATTCTGAAAATCCCGGTGCGCTGGAGGCAAGAGCGAAGTCTGTCGGACCTGACGATTATGCCAATATCAGTTATACCTCCGGTACTACGGCAGACCCTAAGGGTATCCTTCTTACGCACAGGAACTATACCGCAAATGTAGAGCAGGCCCATTCGGTAATCTCTATCCCTCTTGATGCGGTGATGCTGATTATTCTGCCTCTTGACCACTGTTTCGCGCACGTTGCAGGATTCTATACGATGATGTCATACGGCGGAAGTATCGCGACTGTGCCTGTTGGAAAGACTGCGATGGCTTCCCTTAAGAATATTCCTATGGCAATCAAGGAGGTTCGTCCGCACGTGATGCTTTCTGTGCCGGCATTGGCCCGCAATTTCAAGAAGAATATCGAATCGGGCATCAAGGCTAAAGGTCCGAAGGTAGAGAAACTGTACAATTTTGCATTGAATCTGGCTATCTCCTATAACAAGGAGTATTACAACAGAGGCGGAATTCTCCAGTTGTGGAAGAAACCGCTTATGGCATTGTTCGACAAGATCATATTCAAGAATGTTCGTGAGGGACTCGGTGGCAGGATGTTGTTCTTCGTCGGCGGCGGCGCTTTGCTAGACATCGCTCTGCAGAGATACTACTGCGCCATAGGAATCCCGATGTTCCAGGGATATGGCTTGTCGGAGGCTACGCCTATCATCTCGGCCAACTCCAGCGGTCATTGCATTTTCGGCTCGTCAGGCCGTGTAGTGAAGCCTATGGACATAAAGATATGTGATGCGGAAGGCAATGCTCTCGGTTATGGGGAGCGCGGCGAGATTGTTATCCGTGGCGAGAACGTTATGGCCGGATACTGGAAAAATCCTGTTTCCACGGCCGAGACGGTTGTTGACGGATGGCTGCACACCGGAGATATGGGATATATGAAGGACAAGGAGTTCCTGTATGTAGTTGGACGTTTCAAGTCACTCCTGATTTCTGCTGACGGTGAAAAATATAGCCCGGAGGGATTTGAAGACTCTCTTACCGACAGTTCCAAGTTTATTGACCAGGTTGTGCTTCACAATAATCAGGATCCATATACCACAGTCATCATAGTTCCTAACAAGGAAGCGCTAAAGGAGTATGTGAAAAATGGAAATCCTGGACTCGACCTTACATCGCGTGAGGCTAAGGAACTGATGTTGAAGAAGATTCAGGAAGAAGTGAATTCTTATCGCAAGGGTGGTTCCCGTGAAGGAATCTTCCCTGAGAGATGGCTTCCTGCTGCAATCATCGTTGCAGACGAGCCGTTTACTGAGCAGAACCATATGGTCAACAGTACAATGAAGATTGTGCGCGGAAAGGTCGAGAAGCATTATGCTGACCGTATTGCGTACGCGCTCACAGCAGAGGGAAAGAACCTTCTAAACGAGAAAAACATCGCATCGCTTTAAGGCGTTGTGATGTTTCTCGTGCTTCGGACGGGACTTGAACCCGTACAGGCATTGCTGCCCAAGGGATTTTAAGTCCCTCGTGTCTACCAATTCCACCACCAAAGCGAATTGGAAAGGCAAAGTTAGGTAAATTGTTTATAAATTAAAATATCAAGATGGGATTATTAGACGGAAAAGTAGCGCTGGTAACAGGTGCTGCAAAAGGAATCGGAAAGGCAATTGCCCTGAAGTTCGCTTCTGAAGGCGCAGATGTAGCCTTTACTGATCTCGTAATAAATGAAACTGCCGAGGAGACCATTAAAGAGCTCGAGGCTTTCGGTCACAAGGTTAAGGGATACGCATCCAATGCCGCAGATTTTGCTCAGACAGAAGAAGTTGTGAATCAGATTCTTGCGGATTTCGGTCACATTGACGTTCTGGTAAATAACGCCGGCATCACTAAGGACGGTCTTATGCTCAGAATGAGCGAGGCTCAGTGGGATGCTGTGATAAATGTCAATCTCAAGTCTGCGTTCAACTTCATTCACGCAATCGTTCCTATTATGTCAAGGGAGCGCGGCGGAAGCATTATCAATATGTCCTCTGTTGTAGGCGTTTCCGGTAATGCCGGACAGTGCAATTACTCTGCATCAAAGGCAGGACTTATCGGACTTGCAAAATCCATTGCCAAGGAAATGGGACCGCGCGGTATCAGGGCAAACTGCATAGCACCTGGATTCATAATCTCGGATATGACCAAGGCTTTGCCTGAGGATGTGCGCGAACAGTGGGTTAAGACGATTCCTCTTCGCAGGGGCGGTACCCCTGAGGACGTGGCGAAGGTTGCGCTTTTCCTTGCGTCAGACCTTTCCTCTTATGTCAGCGGTCAGGTGATTCACGTCTGCGGTGCAATGAACTGCTAGAAAATCAGAGGATTCTGCCGCATACGCGGTTGATAAACAAAGTATAGGGTGGCCGGAATTCGTTTCCGGCCATTTTCATATAATAAAATCGGGACCTATGTCAAAGCAGCTTCTCTAGAAGTATTTCTTTTCCTTGTGGTCAAGTGCTATGAAAATCGCCAGCATCGTAGTAAATGTCCACAGTGATGAGCCTCCGTAACTCATAAACGGCAGGGGAATGCCTATGACCGGCATAATTCCGATGGTCATACCTATGTTTATGAACAGGTGCATAAACAGACAGCTGGCGAAACAATACCCGTAAACTCTTGTGAATTTCTCCCTGCTGCGTTCAGAATCGCGTATAATCTGCAATATCATAAGCACATACAGTGCGATGACTGTGGTGCATCCCAGAAATCCCCATTCCTCTCCGACCGTGCAGAATATGAAGTCAGTGCTCTGCTCCGGGACAAATCCGTATGCTGTCTGTGTGCCGTTCATATATCCTTTGCCGAGCAATCCTCCAGAACCGATGGCAATCATAGACTGGTTTACATTGTATCCCACTCCGGTAGGGTCTTCCATAAGCCCGAGAAGCACTTCGATACGTTTCCGTTGATGATCCTGAAGCACGTTGTTGAATACAAAGTCCGAAGAAAGCGCAAGTCCTACACCTGCAACGAACGTGAGTACGGAGACAAGGGCGAAATTGCTGTTTCTGCTCTTGAATGACTGCCACAGGAAAAATGGAATGCAGATAGCCGTTATCCCGAGAAGAATATACAATGGCTTGATTTTCAGAATGAATGCCAATTCCTCACCCTTTGCCTCTTGGAGCATCTCCCAGAGCATAGGAAGAAATCCCAGCAAGACGACACTTGCTCCACAGATGAGCAGCCATTTCCAGAAACTCTTGGATGTGAGTGCGTTGCAGAAGCAGATGATTCCTGTAAGAGTCAGCACGGCCGTATATGGCGAGGCTACCAATGTGAGGATGAATGTAAGTATTGCCAGGCCAATCATAGCCAGCAGCCATCCGGAAAGCCCTTCCCTATAAAGCATAAATATGAATCCGACATAGACGAGGGCTGAACCGGTCTCCTTTTCTGCGACGATAATCAGCATAGGGAGTATAATTGTGGCGGCAACCAGAAGGAAGTCTTTCAACTTGCTCAGCCTGAATGATACTCGGCTCATAATGAATGCCAACAGCAGTGACGTGCTTATCTTGGATACCTCGGCGGGCTGGAACCGGACAGGGCCGAATGTAAACCACGACTTTGAACCTTTTATCGGAGTTCCAAAAAAGATGACGGCTATAAGTAGTACTATCACAATGAGATAGAATACCAGCGCTCCGCTCTCCCACAAGTTGGGGCTCAGAACGAATATGATGAGCCCTCCTAGCGAGAATGCCGTAAGCATCCATATCAGCTGTTTCCCGCAGTTTGCCTCGAAATCGAATATGCTTGTGACGTCCTGCCCGTGTACGGATGCGTAGATGTTTATCCATCCGATGAACACAAGGAACAGATACAATATCACAAGCTTCCAATCGTAGGCTTGAGCGAAATTTCTGCGGCTGTAGCTCTCCATTTATTCTAATATGTTTTCACTCTGGACATTAGATTACCCTGCAGGACTCTGTCTTCCAGAGGCTTGCGTTTGTCCGATATTTCGCCTGTCAAATATCTTTCCACCAGCAGCGACGCAATAGGACAAGCCCAAGTGGCACCGAAGCCTCCGTTTTCAATGTAAGCGGCTACCGCAATTTTCGGGTTGTCCTTAGGTGCGAAACAGATGAACACAGAGTTGTCTGCGCCTCTCGGATTCTGGGCCGTGCCTGTTTTTCCGCAGATGTCAAGTCCGTCCACTGCGGCCACACTTGCAGTTCCTCCCGAACCGAATCCGCTGTTTACCGCCCTCCACATACCGTTGATTACTTTCTTGAACTGCAGGGTGTCCACCATAGTGTACTGGCGTTCCTTATATTTGGCGTCTATCTTCAGAGAATCAGAATCCTTGATAATGTGCGGGATATAGTAATAGCCCCTGTTTGCTACAGTTGCGCACAAGTTAGCTATCTGGAGCGGGGTTACTCCGATTTCGCCCTGTCCGATGGACAGAGATATGACTGTCGTGAATTTCCACCCGTTCTTGCCGTAAACCTTGTTGTAGTATGCGGATGTCGGTATGGTTCCCCCGAGCTCGGCCGGGAAGTCGCTTCCCAGTTTTCTTCCGAAACCGAAACTCTGGACATAATCGTGCCACTTGTCAAGAGCTTCCCCTGTTCCGCCGTACTTCTTGTTCTCCAACACATTTTTCAGTACATAGCAGAAATATCCGTTGCAGGACATCATAATGGCTTCTTCAAGATCGAGAGGAGACCTGTGGTTGTGACAACCCAACTTGTGACTGCCGTATGGGTAACCCTTGTAGCAGGGATATGTGTATTCAGGTTTGAGTACGCCTTCCTCAAGTCCGATAAGCCCATTCACAAGTTTGAAAACTGAGCCGGGAGGGTATGGCGCTTGTACTGCTCTGTTGAACATTGGCTTGTGCGGGTCGCTTACTATCTCGCTGTAATGCTTTCCGATATCTGCGAGCATCTCCACATCGATACCAGGACTTGATACCATCGTAAGTATCTCACCTGTAGATGGCTCAATGGCGACAAGGCTGCCGACCTTATTCTTCATCAGTTCCTGTCCGTATTGCTGCAGGTCAGCGTCGATGGTGGTGACGACATCTTTTCCCGGTATCGCTTCCTTGTCCATTTCCCCGTCCCTATATTTGGACTGAATCTGGTTGTGAGAGTCTCTCAAGTAAATCTGATAGCCCTTTTCTCCGCGAAGTTCCTTTTCCCTCGCCGCTTCTATGCCTGTTTTTCCTGCATAGTCGCCGGACCTGTATTCATCGGGATGTTTCTTTATGAATGAAGGATCGACTTCGGACACATATCCAAGCAGGTTTCCTCCCGCATTTACCGGATAATCGCGTATGCTTCGCACCTGACCTTTGAATCCCTTGAATTTGTATTGCACTTCAACGAATTTCATATAGGTTGTCGAAGGTATCTGCTTGAGCATAACCATTGACTGGAAACCGATTCTCCGTCTGTTTTTCCGGTACTCCTGCATCTTGTTCCGAATGAAATCCGGGGATACGTCCAATACGTTGGCGAGCAGAAGAGTGTCGAACTCCTGTACTTCGCGCGGGGTTACAAGTATGTCGTATGCGACCTTGTTCCCGACTATGATTTTGCCGTTTCTGTCGTAGATGATGCCTCGGGTCGGATAGATGATGTCGTAGACCATCGAGTTGTTGGACGCATTGATCTTGTATTTGTCATTGATTATCTGAATGACAAACAGCCGGATAATGAGAATCCCGGCAAAAACCAATAACCCGATGCGGAGTTTGTTTACCTTCGGTTCGCTGTCCATCCTATTTCCTGTCGTTAGGGTCCAAAATGTTGGCGATGACAAGCGAAATTGCGGTTCCGACTGTCGTTGAGGCTGCGAATCTGGCAAGATTGAACAGCATAGGTCTTGCACCTGCGCCGTCCGCACAGATGTAGATGGCCATAAATATGCTCTGCACGATGAACAGGGCTATCGTCATCTTGCTTATGCCGTACTTCATCATTGACACATCCTCTTCAGATGCAAGCAGTTCACTGCCGAAGACTAGCCTGAATACACCGCGTCTGGATGCGGCTACAGGTACGAGTGCAAGAGCGTTCAGCCCGATTACCCCATCGGCGATGAAATCCACAGCCAATCCGGATATGAAAGCGATTAGCATTGTCTCGACCGGGCTATATCGGGTCGGAAGCAGCATAATGGCGCACGGAAGGATGCTCAGAGTGATGAATGCGCTGATATGGAAATAATTGCATATCAACATCTGCACTCCGAGAACCAGAAGAAATGACCAGAGATAACTTTGTTTCATTTTTTCTCCTTTTTGCTTTCCTGATGCTGCTCAAGTTCATCTATTTCGAGAATGTCTCTGTTCTTTACGACAGTTACATATCTCAGAGATGTAAAGTCTTGAAACAGATGAACTTTAACATCGTATGTCGCTCCGTTCACAATTTTTGTCTTGCCTGTGACTCCGAGCGGAATGTCGGGAGGGAATATGGACGAGTAGCCGCTTGTATAGACAGTGTCACCCTCCTCAAACTTGTACTGAAGCGGTATTTCCTTGAGTATGGCCCTGTTTGAGCTCATTCCATCCCACGACATCGGACCGGCAGCTCCGCTGTTTCCGATTCTTGCGCTTATGTTGATTTCGGAATTCAGAAGGGAGATGACGTATGAGTAATTTCTGCTGACGGCATCGACGATTCCTACGACTCCTTTCGGTGTTATAACGCCAGACTGCGCTGAAATGCCGTCTTTTGAGCCTTTTCCGAGAATGATGTAGTTGTGCTGCTTGTTGATGTTGTTCTTGATTACATTTGCCGGAATGAAATCGAATTTCGAATCCGGAATGCTAGTGTAACCTGCTGATAATGAGTCAAGAATCTTATTGTCGAGTTGCCTGTTCAGGGCTTCAATTTGTCTGTTCAGATCGAAAATCTGACCGGCGAGTCTGCTGTTCTCTTCTTTCAGTGAAAAATAGCTTGAGACGGACTCAGTCACGCCCCACAACTTTCCCTGAATGGCGTGAAATCCTTTGGTCAGGAAGAAATTCTGGACCGGGCTGCTGTAACTCAACATAGTAAGCGCGGCAATCTCCAAAATTATGAAGACTGCCGTGTTTACAATTATGCTGAATATATTTCGCCTTTTCTGCATTTATCGCTTCAGGAAAGAGCAATTGCCGATATGTTTCAATGCTATGCAGGTTCCTCTTGCCACTGCGTGAAGCGGATCCTCCGCAACGTGGAACGGAATGTTGACTTTCTCGGAGAATCTAGTTGCAAGACCTCTCAGTAATGCGCCGCCACCGGAAAGGAAAATGCCGTTTTCTACGATATCTGAATACAGCTCAGGAGGCGTGAGCTCCAGAACGTGGAGAATCGAAGCCTCGATTTTCATAATCGACTTGTCCAGGCAGTGCGCCATCTCCTGGTAGGAGATGGTAGCTTCCACAGGATGCGCTGTCATAAGGTTAGGACCTCTTACTGTGAAAGTGTCAGGCTCTTCCGGCAATGTCGGGAGCACCGAGCCTACTGCTATTTTGATTTTCTCGGCTGTGGTCTCTCCGATGCGGATGTTGTGCTGCTGTTTCAGGTATGCCTGAATGTCGCTTGTGAATACGTCGCCTGCAGTCCGGATACTGTCTTGTACGACTATACCGCCCAATGAAATGACTGCGATTTCGGTTGTTCCTCCACCTATGTCAACGACCATACTTCCTTTCGGCGCTTCCACTTCCAGTCCGATACCGAGAGCTGCAGCCATCGGCTCGGTGATAAGATAGACGTCACGGCCGCCGGCGTGTTCTGCGGAGTCGCGCACGGCCCTGATCTGAACCTCCGTACTTCCGGAAGGAATGCCGATCACGAGTCTCAGGTTCGGTGAAAACAAAGTGTTCTTTTTGCTGTTCACCTGTCTAATGAAACCTCGAATCATCATCTCGGCCGCATTGAAGTCAGCGATGACTCCATCTTTGAGGGGGCGGATTGTCTTTATGCCAGGTTGCTCACGTTCGTGCATAAGTTTCGCCTTATGTCCCAACGCTATACATTTTTGTGATGCATTATCTATTGCTACGATGCTCGGTTCGTCGAGAACAATCTTGTCATTCTGGAAAATGACGGTGTTTGCAGTGCCGAGGTCCATCGCCAACTCTTGAGTCAGGAATGAAAATCCCATATCTGTACAGTACTGTTTTTCTAGTTTAAACTTATTTTCCGTAAATTTACAAAAAAGTACAATCTATTCATATTATTTCTTTTGGAAGCTGTCGAAATTTTAGTTTGAATACATATATGGTTCGCGAATGCGAAACATTGTTGTTAATGGAGCGAAGCGACAGAAGGGGTATCGGGGAAATCTTTCCCCGTGCTCCTGGGAGCTAAAAAGTCGTCATCAGACGACGGCCGGAGCTGGCGAGCAGGGTTGGGTTAAGGCGGTGGAAAGCCCGGAGGCCCACTTCCCCTTTAGGGGACCGGAGGGGGAATATCAGAAGTGCGTTTGGCAAGTGTGAATATTGTAGGCTGAAATAGAAATTAAGGGTTAGAATAGCAATAAATTAGGATACCTGCAAAACAATGGATAAACCTGACAAATATCTGATAATTATGGCTGCGGGCCACGGGAGCAGGATGAAATCCGAACTTCCCAAGCAGTTTCTCGAACTAGGCGGCGTCGTGATACTCAGACGCACAATACAGAAATTCATTGACGCGATTCCCGATATAAAGGTCATCACGGTACTGCCTCTTGACGGCGATTATGTGAAATGGTGGAGGGATTATTGCGTAAAGACGGCTTTTCTATGTCCCCAGAAGCTTGTGAGAGGCGGAATTACCAGATTCCATTCAGTGAAGTCAGCGCTCGCCGATGTGCCTGACGGAGCGATTGTCGCAGTACACGACGGAGTTCGCCCCTTGTTGTCGGTGGAAATGATCAGGTCTATGTTCTCGACAATGGAACGGTGCGCCGAATCGGTGGACGGAGTGATTCCGGTGACGCCGATGGTGGATACGCTTAAAATCTTGAAGAAGCAGGATTTGGGCAGCGGAAATGCTTGCTTTCAGGCGGTTAGGGGTGCGAAAATTGACAGAGCAACTGTTTTCGGTGCGCAGACTCCGCAGATTTTCCTTTCTGAGAAGATAAAGGCGGCATATTCCCAGCCGTTTGACACATCATTTACCGATGACGCGTCTGTAGCGGAGGCAAACGAAATGCCCCTCGCTTATGTTGAAGGCGAGAGGCTGAATATAAAACTTACCTCACCGGAAGACTTGTCCCTGGCAGAGGCTATATTGTCACTTAAAAGGACCCGGTAGCTGTTACAACTCTTCGTCTGACTCAGACTCGTTCTCAACTACCTCATCACGACTGCTGTAACGGGTGCTGTGATAATCCTTTACCCACACCTGACGGTCAATTGCCTCATCCAGTGAAATCATAGTGTCGGTAGCCTGGATATAAGGAATTTTCTGCACGGTGTTCAGCAGCACTTCCATAAGGTGGTTATTGTCAAAGCAATAAATCTTGACAAGAAGAGTGTATTTTCCGGTCACGAAGTGGCATTCCACGACTTCCGGAATCTTCTTCAGATGTGCCACCACGACATTGTATTTGTCAGCTTCTGAAAGGGCAATGCTTATGAATGCGCAGATGTCAAGTCCCAATGCCTGCGGTTTGACAAGCAGACGGGAGCCTGTAATCACGCCGTTGGCTTCAAGACGCTTTACTCTCTGATGTATTGCAGCCCCAGATACGCCACATTCTCTTGCTATTTCAAGAAACGGCATTCTTGCGTTCTTGACAAGAAATGAAAGTATCTTCTGGTCGGTCTGATCGATATGGTATCTTATCATAGTTGTAGATTGTGTTCTCAATAGGGCAAAAATAGTAAATGTTTAAGAAAAATGCTCTATTTCTTGACAAATCTTCGTCTTGAGTGGCTTGTCGGTTCCGAATTGGCAATAATTTCCTTGCACTGGTCTTCAGTCAATGTGGCCGCGTCAGTGCCTTTAGGTATTTTGTAATTCTTCGCGTTCTGCTTGAGGTAAGGTCCGTATTTGCCGTTGATGACCTGAATTCCGCTTTCTGTAAATTCAGAAATGACAGTGTTTGCTGCAGTTTTCTCGGAATTTGCATTGATGGCTGCGATGCAGTCGTCAAGCGTTACCTTGAGCGGATCGCTTCCTCGTGGGAGAGAGACATTCTTGTCTCCATATTTGAGATACGGTCCGAAACGGCCTTTGGTTGCGATGATATCCACTCCGTTGTATTCACCGATGTTTCTCGGAAGCAGGAAAAGTTTAACTGCATCTTCCAGCGTTATGCTCTCAATCAACTGGCCAGGAGCAAGGTTTGCATATTTACGGTTTTCCCCCTCTCCTTTCTGGATATATGGTCCGTATTGTCCGAATTTTGCCACAAGAGGTTCTCCGTCAGACGGGTCGTTTCCCAGTTCCCTGCTTACCCGGCTATATTCCTTGTTGTCAAGGACTTCCTCCACCTTCTTATGGAACGGAGTATAGAACTGTCCGATGACATTGTTCCATACGAGTTCTCCCTTGGCTATCTTGTCGAAATCCTTTTCCACATTGGCGGTGAAATCGTAACCCATAATCGAATGGAAATTCTTTGAAAGATAATCGGTTACGATGATGCCAATTTCCTGTGGAAGGAGCTTGCCCTTTTCTGCGCCCACATTCTCAGTCTTGATGACCTCAGAGATGCGGCCGTCCTTCATTGCAAGACAAGTCACCTGAACCTTCTCGCCCTCCTTGTCGCCTCTTGCCACATATCCGCGTCCGGTGGTAAGGGTTGTTACAATCGTCGCGTATGTGGATGGCCTTCCGATGCCGAGCTCTTCAAGTTTCTTGATGAAAGCGGCTTCAGAATATCTTGAAGGCGGAGCTGTGAATTTGCAGTCTGAGGTGAATCCGAGAGCCTGCATTTTGTCTCCGCAGTTCATTTCCGGAAGCAGTACTTCTTCATCTTCGGTCTGGTCGTCAGAACCTTCCATATATACTTTAAGGAATCCGTCGAACAGAACCTGATTTGCCTGCAATGTGAATTTCTCGGTTCTCTTGTCGGAGCCTATCTTGATATCGGTCTTAAGAACGCGTGCGTCAGCCATCTGGGAAGCGATTGTGCGTTTCCAGATAAGGTTGTAAAGCTTCTGCTCCTGAGGGGTGCCTTCAATCGATGTGTTGTCGATGAATGTCGGCCTTATGGCTTCGTGGGCCTCCTGCGCCCCCTTTGAGTGGGTCTTGTACTGGCGCGTATGCGAATATTCTTCACCGAAGTTTGTTTCGATGAATCTCTTAGAGGTGTTTATAGCAAGACTTGACAGATTGGTGGAGTCGGTTCTCATATATGTAATGAGACCTTTCTCATAGAGTCCCTGTGCTATGCGCATTGTCAGACTAACAGGGAAGCGAAGTTTTCTTGCGGCTTCCTGCTGGAGAGTGGATGTCGTGAACGGCGCAGCCGGACTTCTAGTTCCCTCCTTCTTGTCTATGCTGCTTATCGTGAAGACGGCATCTGCATTGTCTTCCAAGAATTTACGAGCTTCGTCAATGTTCTTGAACTTTGTATCGAGAACTGCATTGACCTTTACTCCATCCTTTGTGCCTTCCGGATGGAATACGCCTTCGGTGCGGTAGTATTGTTCTCTCTTGAATGCAAGAATCTCACGCTCGCGATCGACAATGAGCCTCAGTGCAACGCTCTGTACACGGCCGGCAGAGAGCTTCGGCTGGATTTTTCTCCATAGAATAGGGGAGAGCTCGAATCCGACAAGCCTGTCCAGCACCCTCCTTGCCTGCTGGGCGTCCACCCAGTTCATATCAATGTTGCGGGGAGTCTTTATCGCATTGAGAATCGCATCTTTGGTGATTTCGTGGAACACAATTCTGCGGGTCTGTTCCTTCTTCAGTCCGAGAGTTTCATAAAGATGCCACGAGATTGCTTCTCCTTCGCGGTCTTCATCGGATGCAAGCCACACTATGTCAGCGCTTTTCGCGAGTTTCTTCAACTCGGCGACGACTTTTTTCTTGTCGGCCGGAACGACATATTCAGGAGTGAAATTGTGTTCGACATCGACACTCAGTTTGTTGTCCTGAAGATCCCGGATATGACCGAAACTGGTCTTGACGACGTAATCTTTTCCCAGGAACTTCTGTATTTTCTCGGCTTTTGCCGGAGACTCGACTATGACAAGATTCCCCTCCATTGCTTTGCAGTTTTTGTTAAATGGACTGCAAAGTAAGGAACAAAAGCTGATAATTTCCAAATTTTCTACTTATTTTTGCTCCCCGAAGATTGACCGATATGACAGACGAAACGAGAAAAAAATGTGTTAAGTGGTTCTGGATTATAGTTTCCGCTCCGATATTGTTGTTTGCCCTTATGATATTGCTTGTGTGGGCGTTAGCGGATATACCTTCTTTCGAGGAACTTGAAAATCCGGACAGCAAACTGGCGACTGAAGTCATTGCGGATGACGGGCAGGTGCTTACGACATTCCATATAGAGAACAGGTCTTATGTTTCGTATGCTGATTTGTCCCCTTATCTTGTCCAGGCGGCAGTTGCGACAGAGGATGAGCGTTTCTACAGCCATTCCGGCATTGACTTCCCAAGTCTCGGGCGCGTGTTGGTGAAGACCTTGCTGCTCAGCGATTCCAGCCAGGGCGGTGGTAGTACCATTACCCAGCAGCTTGCCAAGACATTGTATCCGCGTGCGGACGTTTCCAGCAGTATCCCAGGACTGTCTAAAGTCAAGATGGTCTGGATAAAACTCAAGGAGTGGATTACGGCTGTTAAGCTTGAGAGGGACTACACGAAAGAAGAGATTCTGGATATGTATCTCAATGCGGTATTCTTTGGCAGCAATGCATACGGAGTGCGTGCGGCTTCGCAGACTTTCTTTGCGAAAGAGCCTGCAAGTCTGACGATTGAAGAAAGCGCAACTCTTGTCGGTATGGTGAACAAGCCGACCCGTTACAATCCGGCGTTGCATCCCGACAAAGCTTTGAGCAGAAGAAATTTCGTGATAGGTCAGATGGCAAAAGCCGGCTATATCACAAATGCGGAGAGGGATTCCATTCAGCAGATACCTATATCATTGTCATATCAGGTGCAGGATCACAATGCCGGGCTTGCCCCTTATTTACGTGATATGATAAGGCGTGTAATGAATGCCAAGAAGCCTGTAAGATCCAAATATACTTATAGGGAGGACTATTCCGCGGATTCGTTGCTTTGGGCTGACGACCCGTTCTACGGATGGCTTGAAAAAAACAGGAAGCCTGACGGGTCTGAGTACAATCTGGACAAGGACGGTCTCAGAATTTACACCACAATCAATTACAAGATGCAGAAATATGCGGAAGAGGCTGTGGCTGAGCATCTTGGTAAAAATCTTCAGAAAAGTTTCGAGCGTGACCTCAGGTCAAAGAAGAATAAGCCGTTTTCCAACGATGTCGATAAGGAAACCCGCGACAGGGTTATGAAGCAGGCAAGGCGTTGGAGCGACAGGTATCGTATGATGAAAGATGACGGTGCTTCGGAGTCGGAGATTCTGAAAAGCTTCTCAGAGCCTGTCAAGATGAGACTGTTCTCCTGGAACAAGAAAGGCTATATAGATACGACGATGACTCCGGACGATTCCATAAGATATTACAAGTCAATTCTTCGCGCCGGATTTATGGCGATGGAACCGGTGACCGGACACATCAAGGCGTATGTGGGAGGACCTAACTACCGTTATTTCAAATACGACAACGTTCGTCAGGGAAAACGTCAGATTGGCTCTACGGTCAAGCCGTTCCTCTATACGTTGGCAATGCAGTCTGGAATGACTCCTTGCACGAAGGTTGTCAATGTGCCTCAGACATTTATAGTCGGAGAGGATGAATGGACTCCGAGAAGTACTGACAAAGATATTTGGATTGGAAAGACTGTGACCCTCAAATGGGGACTTACACACAGCTCAAACAACATCTCGGCTTACCTTATGAAGCAGCTAGGACCTGAACCGATGGCTGGAATGATGCGTGCAATGGGAATCCAGAGCCATATCGACGCTGTGCCTTCGCTTTGTGTGGGGCCTGCGGATCTATCTCTGTATGAGATGGTTGCGGCATACAATACTTTCCCTTCAAGAGGTGTGTACACGTCTCCGCAGTTCGTGACCAGAATAGAGGATAACCAGGGAAATGTGCTCGGCGAGTTCACGAACCGCAAGCGTGAAGCAATCAGTGAGCAGACAGCCTATCTGATGGTGAACCTGATGCAGGGTGTCATAAACAACGGTACTGGTGCGAGACTGCGTTCCGTATATCAGTTGAAGGGCGAGATTGCCGGAAAGACTGGAACCACCAACGACAATGCGGACGGATGGTTCATCGGCTATACCCCGTCCATTACGGCGGGAATATGGGTCGGTGCGGAAGACAGGCAGGTGCATTTTCAGGCGCTTGCACTCGGAAGCGGTTCCAATATGGCTCTGCCGATATGGGGTATATTTATGCGCAAAGTGCTGAATGACGGCACGTTGGGTATTTCAGAATCCGACAGGTTCATTGCTCCGGCAGGAATGAATGTAGATCTTAACTGCAGCGGAGGAGACGAGGACGCGACCGGCAATTCAGGCAGCGAGGCGGATTATTATTTTGATTGACATATTTTTAATATATGGGAAAGTACAGCACTATTGCAGTGATCTATGGCAGCGATTCTTCAGAATGGGAGGTCGCCTGTCGCAGCGGAGAATTTACGGCATCAAGGATCGACGACACGAAGTATGATGTGTACGAAATTTTCGCGCGCTTCGGAAAATGGTCTTTGACCGCGTTCCGCAAGAAAAATTCAATGCGTGTCCAGTTTCCGGAAGAGGCCAGACCGCAGATAGACAAGAATGACTTTTCCGTGTCCGTCTATGGCGAGAAAGTCAAGTTTGACTATGTATATATAATGCAGCACGGCACGCCTGGAGAGAACGGGTTGCTTGCCGGCTATTTTGAGATGCTTAACATTCCGCATAGCAGTTGCAGCGCATTTGTGGCTGCTGTGGCGTTTGACAAGTATTCCTGCAAGAGTTATCTGAGGGATGCGGACTATGTCAAGTTGGCTCCTGACGCTTTCGTGCGCAAGGGAATGGATGTGGCTGCATTCTCAAAGAAAGCCATTGACCGTCTGGGACTTCCTGTATTCGTAAAGCCTACCGACGGCGGTTCAAGTTTCGGCATAACCAAAGTCAAGCAGGCGTCTGAACTTGAATCTGCTGTGAATTTCGCTTTCTCTGAGGGGCCGTCAGTGGTGGTGGAGAAGGCAATATCCGGAAGGGAATTCACTTGTGCGGCATATACAGACGGAGGTGTTGTCAAGGCGTTGCCTGTAATCGAGATTGTTTCTGAAAATGAGTATTTTGATTACGATGCCAAATACAATGGTCACAGCAGGGAAGTTTGTCCGGCACAGATATCCGAGGAGATGTCCTCGTCCATTCAGCGCGTGACGGAGAAAATCTATTCACATTTGGGATGCAGCGGAGTGGTGCGCGTGGATTACATATCTGCAGAAGACGGTTTGTATTTCCTTGAGGTGAATACGATTCCCGGGATGACAAGCGCTTCTCTCGTGCCGAAAATGGTGCGTGCGGCTGGCTTGGATATGACGGAATTCCTTACGACTATAATTGAGAACTCTTAGCCCGGTAACAATGCTGCTGTCCGAATTTGTAAAAGAAAGTACGCAAGCGTTGGAATCGGTGTATCCGCACAATGAGGCCCACTCTATTGTTCTTATGCTTTGCGAGTCTGTGCTCGGTACGGAGAATTATACTCATATCATTGAGCCTCAGTATCTTGTCGATGAGAAAAAGATGCCGGTCCTTATGTCTGCAATGGAAAGGCTTAAGTCTGGCGAGCCAATTCAGTATGTGCTGGGCAAAGCTGATTTCTACGGTCGCAAGTTCGCGGTCACTCCTTCGGTGTTGATTCCCCGTCCGGAAACTGAGTTGTTGTGCCGGGATGCCATCAAGATAGGTACACGCATATCTAGAATGAGGTCTCCATACGGCAAGTCAGCGGCTCCTGTAAGGGTGCTTGACCTTTGTACCGGTTCTGGCTGCATTGCGTGGACTGTGGCTTTGGGCGTTCCCGGGAGCAAGGTCGTTGCTGTGGACATTTCGGATGACGCCCTTTCGGTGGCTTCGTCCCAGAATTTTGCCACAGAACTGAAAGAAAAGGGCGCGGTGAAGCCTCAGTTTATACATGCTGACGTGACCGATTCGGAACAGGATTTCGATTACGGAACCTTTGACTTGGTGCTGAGTAATCCTCCATACATCAGAGATTCGGAGAAGAAGGAAATGCGGAAAAATGTGCTGGAATATGAGCCGTCTCTTGCACTTTTTGTCCCGGATGATGACCCGTTGCTGTTTTACAGGGCTGTCGCGAGATGGAGTCAGCGGTTCCTTGATCCTGACGGTGTCGGCCTTGCTGAAGTCAATGAAGATTTGGCGAAGCAGACTGAGACGGTATTCCGTGCGGCAGGATATGGCAATACAGAGATTGTTAAGGATTTATATGATAAAAACAGGTATATTATTTATCATAAATAGCCATCTGGTGCACTTGTAGACTCTAAATGTAATAAAAACCGTGTTCATTTTCTGAACACGGTTTTTTCTTTGTCACTTTGCATCCGGAGACATTGTCCCAAAACATAGTAAAAATTGATGCCTATGAAACTTTATTTGAACTATTTTGATTGTGTGAATGATTGCGTGCGGCAGGCGATTATGACTGCAGCCCTGTTTGCAGCCTTTTTCTTTTCTTCCTGCGAAAGGGTTGATCATTCCGGAGAAAATCCTGAGCCGTCCAAACCAGCGATACCTTTGGAAAATGTGGCAAAGATGCTCTCTGCTTTGCCGATAGAGAGTTGCCACGTACAGGAAGTGCGCGATGCGGTTTCTTCATCCTCAGGAAACGGCTATGATGAGGAGTATATGATGCGTGATCTTTTTACGTCTCCCGGATCTGGAGTGGGTATGGACAAGGAGACCAAGGAGGTTAAAGCGGCTTCATATTCTCGACCGCTTAAAGATCTTATTTCTGAATTTCTAGAGGCCAGAACAAAGGCTGGGGAAACCGATGATTTGAACGGAATGTCCGCGTCGGAATATCTTTACGAACTGGAAAACTCTGATATCCAGATATATTGGCCTTACTCGGATGTGTCAGACGAAGAACAGTTGCCGATAGTGACTTTTGACCCTGGAAACGGGGCGGAAGTAAACGTGGGGTACAAAATATTTGAAGACAAGGATGGCGTGCGAACTGTTGAAGAAGTCGTTGTGGACGAATCTGTCGCTGCATCTCGTCCTGTATGGGTCGTGAATAGAAACGGAGACAGTTCCTACCGGTCTTTGGAGATGATTCGCAGGGATGACCCTCAGTGGGGAACGGGTGGCGGTTCCATTGTGGTGAGGCCTTCCGGTACCAAAGCGCTCGACTCGGATTCGGAGGGCGTAGTGAAATCATTGGTTCTTAAGGACTTTAAGATGAGACGCAACTATGACTGCTGGTTTGCCGGAGCATCTGAGTTTGTGTTCAAATGCGGTAGTGTAGAGGGCTTTACCGCGAGTACGGAGGCTGAGTTGAAACTGTATTCACCGGAGATTACCGACTTTATGCTTGTCGTCAAGCGCAGTCAGGTAGGGCAGACGATTCCGTTGAATGTGATGCTGGTTTCAGAGTGGACAGATCAGCTTGACAATGTGGTGTTTCTGCTGACCGAAGACGACGGTGGCACGCGTACTGACTGGAAATGCTCCGCTGTCGTGAAGATCAAGTCCAAGAGTTATGGATTTGAAGTCTCTTTGCCGTTCAATTCCAGAGACGACCTTGTCTGGAGGGGACAACTCTCTGCCAAGTACCTTGAAAAGTACAGTGATGTGTGCAGCCGTTTCGGTGATGTGGATATCACTTTTTCGTTCCTTGAGCGGTGACGGTCATCTCGCACCTTCTGCAGTCGAAGTTGAGTGTGAAAATTTGTCCATTGTTTCTGAGTTGCATAGGGTCGCTCCTCAAAACTTTTCCCTGTTTCGGGCATAGTCCCAGTTCGTGTCGGATGCAGTATTTTGTGCGCATAAGTTCCGCTTCCGGGCTGTGGGAAATTTCGTATGCGGGGTCGGCGGAATCGGCACCGTGGCTAAGGTACATTTCTCGGCTGAGACGGTTTGAAATGTTGAAGGAGTAGTCCAGATGCTTAGGGATGGATTCTTGAACTGTCAGAGTGTGTTTCTGGTCTGCCGGAGAGGATTTTCTGATATTCATCATTGGTCTTCCGCCAACCGGAATGTTGTCAAGCATTTCGGCCAGAGCCCTCCTTATGCCGTTCAGAAATGCCGCGCTCACAAACGGAAATTTTCCGTCCGTTGTCTCCAACTTCAGAGTGGACAGGCTGAACCGGTAGTGGTTGCTTGATTTGCTGAATTGGCTTTCAAGGAGACCGGACATTCGGGTTGCGTTTTCAGCGGCAGTGCTTCCAGCATCTTCAGTAATGGAAACGCTTCTGCCGTCCTCAGTCGTGGCGGTTGCGGTGATACTGAATCCTGCATTTTCGTTGCCGCTGACCGAAATATCGGCAGAGGTGAAGATATATCTGTGGCAGGCATTGGACTCCAGAGTCTTTTCAAAGGCTATGCTGATGTTTCTGAATATTGGTGCGCCTGGCTTCAGCTCTGGGATTCTCTTGCATATTACCGATGTTCCGGAACAGATGTCGCCCCTGAACCCGACCACATCTCCGTGCGAATTGATTGTTGCGAATCCGTCTCCGTTCTGAAGTGACGGAAGCCCGTCTGAACTCTTGCTGAATGCAATCTGAATTTCCATCTCATTGTGCCCGGCAGGTCGTACAGAACGGATTGTGCCGAGGTTTTCACCGGTTCCTTTGGCTGTGTCCATACTGGACCATTTGCCGCGTTTTCCGTCAAGAAACAACTCTGTGTAGCCCCTGTTGAATGTCTTGTTCAAATCCGGCTGGAAGCCGCCTGTCACGCGTCCGAAAGATGCTCTGGCATATTTGTCAGGATGACTTGCAATCAGTCTGTCAATAGCTTCGGAATATGCTCTGACCGTGTTCTTTACGTATGAGATGTTCTTCAGCCTTCCTTCTATTTTGAATGAAGTTACGCCTGCTTCTGCAAGGTCTTCCAGCCTGTTCAACAGATTGTAGTCCTTCAGTGACAGAAGAGCCTTGTTCTTCAGAATAGTATGCCCGGAGTTGTCCAAAAGGTCATATCTTGACCGGCAGGCTTGGATGCACTCGCCTCTGTTTGCACTACGGCCGGCAATGTGCTCTGACATATAGCATTGCCCACTGTAGCACACGCACAATGCTCCGTGTACGAAGAATTCTATTTCACATCCTGTCGCACTGCTTATATCCGCTATGTCCGCTAGCGAAATTTCACGCTCGAGAACCAAACGGGAGAAGCCTAAGTATTTGTAGAACAATGCCTTTTCGCTGTTTCGAATGGCGCATTGGGTCGAGGCGTGAAGAGGGAGCATAATACGTCTGCCTTTGCCGTCAGGACCTCCGTCCGCCATTTTTCTTACGGCAAGGTCCTGGACTATAATCGCATCGGCTCCTGCATCTTCTGCAAGACACATTGTCCTGTATGCGTCCTCCAGTTCATTGTCGTACAATATGGTGTTGAGCGTCAGGAAGATTCTTGCTCCATATCGGTGCGCATAGGTGCAGAGCCGGGCGATGTCTTCCATACTGTTTCCAGCTGACTGCCTTGCTCCGAATGCGGGACCGGCAATATAAACGGCATCGGCACCACAGTCGATGGCTGCGATGCCGATTTCAATATTCTTCGCGGGAGCGAGCAATTCCAGATACCTCATCTGCAGAATGTCTGATTTTGACTCGGTTCCCAGGCGGAACTATTTGCTGAGTGAACTTACAAGGGTCTTGGCCTGAGCTCCGAACTGAGGGTCGTTCTCCACTTTCTTGTAGAACTCAACTGCCTTTGCCTTGTTGCCGGACTGCTGATAGAGAGCACCGACAGTGAATGCGATGGCATTTGCGTTCTTTGCTGTAGGAGCACCTTCAAGATATTTCTCGAAGTACTCGATTGCAGCAGCGTTCTTTCCGCTCTTCTGTGATGCCTGGCCTGCAACGAAATATGCCTGAGCATTCTCTTTGTATGAGTTGGCCTTCTCTGCAAGCTCTACAGCTTCAGCATATTTGCCGATTTTGAGCTTTGAAGATGCGTTCTTCAAGTATGTTGTTGAAAGAAGAGAAGTTGCATTGCTTTCCTGCCCATTGCGTGAAGCGACCTCAAGATATTTTACAGCATCGTCGAATTTGCCTGTTCCGCTGAGAAGCTGGCCGAGACGCAGAGCGGCAACTCCGTTTGCAGTGTCGGCTGCCATCACTTCCTGATATCCTGCAATGGCTGCAGGCACATTCTTGGCTTTGAACGCTGCATTTGCTTTGTCCATAAGCTTGGTCTGGGCTACCTGCGGAAGTAGTTCTTCAACTTCTTTGACAACTTCTTCATTTCCATACTGTTTGGCAGCCTCAGCCGCCTCTTTCATCTTGGCCTCTGCCTCGTCGAACTGCTTGTTGTTATATAGCTCCTTTCCGATAGAGAGAATTGTCGAAGGAATGGCGTTCTTGCAATTGTCAGCTACCCCTGCACCTTCCGCACCAAGTGATTCGGCGATTTGGAGAGCTTTCTTGAAATGCTCGAGAGCATCTGATTTGTTACCCATAGCGAGGGCTTCTGCGCCACTGTTGAAAGTGTCAGTTGCGGATTTGAGGTCCTGTGCGCAGGCTACGCCCATAGCGAGGGCAAAAGCCGCCATTGCAAGAATGATTCGTTTCATAGTATCAATGTTTTTAATTTGTTATCGTTTGCAGACGCAGCCCCGTATAGGCGCGTAATAAGGCAAAAGTAATAAAATTATCTTAATTTTGCATTAGTAACGATAATAAAAGGCCTTTCGGGTTGATTTTGGCCGTATAAGGGTATGAGGTTTGAAGGGACAAATGGCGGTAAAACAGCTTTTTGTATGAGAAAAGTATTGTATGGAATTTTAGTGTCAATATCGGTATTTCTAGGTTCAGTTGCAGTTCGTGCGGCTGGTTTGCCGTCTCTTCCTGCGGCATCCCAGATACGTACCGGATCATTGGACAACGGTATAGTATATTACATAGTTACAAACGGTTCGGAGAAGGGCAAGGCCAATGTGGCTTTGGTCCAGAAAAGCGGATATGACTATGAGACGCCGCGTACGGCAGGATCCTCTGCGGTGTATGCGATGGGTGCACTTTCATCCCTGCCGCATTTCAAGTCCAATTCCCCATTCGGATATCTGTCACGCAACTGTATATGGCCGGGTGCCGGCGGATATGTTTCTGTCTGTCCGGATGCGACAGTCTATCGCTTTGAAAACATTGAACTTGCGCGCTCAAAGGAACTTGTGGATTCTACCCTGCTGCTTGTCTTTGACATAATAGGGACGCAGTCTGAAGATGTGGGCGGAAGGTATTCTCCTGGCAATCAGGCTATCATCATATCCGGTGATGTTGATGCAGGAGCTATAATCAACAAGATGACAATGCTTTCCCTGTTGGTGACAAGGCGAAGCCATTCCGAGAAGTCTAAAGACTATGTCTGGAACGGAACAGATGATGCAAAGTATGTAAACCATCCGTCCAGCACACCCGGTTTGTCTTCCGTGTCGGCGGAATATGCCTATCCACGTACACCGGCAGGCAATATGAATACGGTTCAGCCGATTGTGTCCCAGAAATACGCGGCAGAACTTGGAATCGTGCTCAAGAAACGCATAACCAAGGCTCTGCGGAATGCAGGAGTGCCCTTCTCGGATATAAAATATTCGTACGTAAGCAGCAAGGACGGTGCAGGAGACGAACGGTTCAGAATAGAGATTGTGACTTCTGAGCAGCGTGTGACGGAAGCGGCAGGCATTCTGTCCGCGACTTTGGCTGCAATAGACGCCTATGGAGTGGCTCCAGAAGAATATAGAGATGCTCAGACTGAGCTGGTTATGAATCTGAAACGGGACTATACCGGGGATAATATCAGTAATTCCAGATATGTTGACCAGTGCATAGCCGCCTATCTTTATGGGGCTTCATTGGCATCGGCATCCACGACAATGCAGTTTTTCCTGACGAAGAACATTCAGGATGACCTTGGGGCCAGACTTTTCAATAATTTTGTCTCGGCTCTGCTGGACAAGTCCAAAGATTTGACGCTTGAAACAAGGGCGGATTCATTGCTTGGACTTCAAATAAAAGACAGATTCAACAGTTCGTGGGTCGCGGAAAAGCCTGAGGCTTATAAAGTTAATTATGGCGATACCCTCAAGCTCAAGAAATCCGCAGCGAAAGTCAAGCTGAAGTCAATGAATGTGGAACCGTTGTCGGGAGGACAGGTGTGGCTGTTCGACAACGGACTCAAAGTCATATTCAAAAACACCCCAAAGACAGGAATGTTCCACTATATGTGGGTGCTCAAAGGCGGATATTCCCTTGTGCCGGGTCTGAAAAGCGGTGAAGGTGCATACGTCTCGGATATGATGAAACTATACAATCTTCCGGGAATGACGTGTTACAGCTTCGCGGATATGCTCTCTGCAAACGGTATCTCTATGAAAGGAGAGGTGACGATGTCAGATTTGCGGGTGTCCGGTTCCGCTCCGTCATCGAAACTGACTCTGCTTCTGAAATCGCTAAGTTCCTTGACAGGCAGCGGCACGATGAACAAGGAAGCATTTGATTATTATCGCGAATGCCAATATGTGAAAATGCTGAAGAAGCCATCGCCTGAAGCGGCTCTGGACAGTTTGCTGTATCCTGACAACGCGTGGTCACCGTACAAGCGCAGCATAAAGATATCCGATGATTTCCAGAAGCGCACGGACAAATTCTTCAGAAGCGAGTTTTCTAAAATGAATGACGGAGTGCTCATTATAGTCGGTGATTTTGACGAATTTGACCTGAAGAAAGTGCTCGGCAAAGAACTCGGAGGATTCAGTACGGACAAAGCCACTTCGTTCAGATCCAGAATACAGTATAGGACTGGCTCTGGATATGCTTCCAAAGTGATTGTCGGAAACAGGGAAGAAGTGGAATTCGGGGTGTCTGTGCCGCTCACATATACCGCACTGAACTATATGACATCATACGTGGCAGCAATGGCGTTGCAGGATAGGCTGAACGGGACGCTTGCGTCATTCGGATGGTCAGGGCGTGCGGACTGGGATTTCAGGATGCTTCCGGAAGAGAGGTTCAATTTCAGAATGCACGGAGCCATCACGGAACGAACGGGTGTGCCGGCATCCCTTGTCCAGGTGGATTCAGTCGAGCAGGTTCTTTCCGGAATGCGGCAGGCTCTTTCATCTGCAAAAGTTTCCGCTGCGGAAGTCGCTGTATATAAGAGCATATTGCTGAAATCCATCGAGGCCCGCATATCTGATCCGGAGATGATAATGTCAATGCTGGCGCTTCGCTATTCCTATGGCAAGGACTTGGTAACCAAGTATAAAGAAAACATATCCGCAGTGAATGCCGATGCTGTGAATGCACTTCTCGGCAGAATGTCGCAGGAAAGGACTGCCGGATATGCAGTGAGAACACGCCTGGAAGGCGAACATATAGTGGAACCTAAGGAAGTGCCGGTCGATGCCGTGCAGATTCCTGAACTGAAAGCATCCTCCGATTCGCTTGGCATTGCGTGTGAGGGCTATCGTGCCATCGGTATCGATAAGTCGGCACATCGCGCAGAGTGGCTGGATTCTTCCAAATTCCGGAGTTTTATGCCGATGCTTCCTAAGCCGTTGCAGTTGCCGGAGAAGAAGGAGCCTGTCAAGATTGAGGAAGTTAATGTTGCGGTTGCGGTGGATTCTGCTGCAGTAAGCGGCGTAGATTCCCTGAAGTCTGTGCTGCCGGTGTCCGACTCCTTGAAATCTGTTCCTTCAGATTCTCTGAAAGCAGTTCAAGTCGCTACGGACTCATTGCGGAATGTGAGTGTTAAATATTAAAGTCGTATAAAAGTGTCAGACAATAAGTTCGGGACAATATTCGAAATAGGCGACTGCCTGGTGTCGGAGGAAGTCATAACGGAATATTTTTCGTGCGATTACGGTAAATGCAAAGGTTGTTGCTGCATCATCGGTGACAGCGGAGCCCCTATGACGGAAGAGGAGACTGAAAAGGTCGAAAATGCGTATCCCGCGTTCTCGCCGCTTATGCAGGAAAGCGGACGTAAAGTGGTGGATAAGAATGGCTTTTTCGAGATTGACAGAGACGGGGACATAGTGACGCCACTCTGTCCTGGCAGCGAAGAGTGCGCCTTTACGCATTTCGATGAGTACGGGAACTGTTTCTGCGCAATCGAAAGGGCGTATTTTTCGGGTAAATGCAAGTTCCGCAAGCCGTTGTCCTGCTGGCTCTATCCTATACGCGTGACAGAATTGTCCAATGGCAAACACGCGTTGAACCTTCACCGCTGGGACATTTGCAAAGATGCCTATGAAAAAGGGAAAAAAGAAAAGGTCCGCGTATACGAATTTCTACGCGAACCTCTTGAAAGTGCTTTCGGTGAAGAATTCTATTCGGCCTTGTCGTTTGCGGCCAAAAGATTCCTTGCTGACTCGTAATCTTCTGCATTAACCTTGACTTCCACGCTGTCTATTGCTGCGTTTATTGACGGGTAGGAAGATGTCTGCCCGAAAACTTCAGCTGCTATGCCATTGGCATTGAGCATACCGGCTGCGATTTCAGCACTCATCTGGTCGGGAAATCTTGCGACAGTCTTGAATTGTTGTTCAGTGCTCATAAGAAGCTGTTTTGAAAGATTCTAAATATATTATTTTCTGAAGGCGTTTTCGAGGCCATAAACCAGCCTTATAGCGTCCTTTCTCAATCCTTCAATCTCAAATCCTCCGAGATTGCGTTTCAATGTGATTCTATCCTCAATCATCCTGGTGATACGGTTTACGACTGAACGCAGTCTGAAAGTCATTGTGCCGTCTTTCTCGGTCTCCAATCTGTATCCGCGGCTCTCCATAAATTTCACGACACCGTCACGGATTTCGTCATATTCTCCCGGAATCAGAACGTCTTTTTTTGTAAATCCGAATACCGGATACACGGCTGCCACGCAGGCGAACATAATCGCAATCTGCCACAATGAATCGTAACCGTTTCGGAACATCGTACTTATGTCGTTGTCGATGACGTGCGCAAGGACCAAAATTGACAAGATGATTATGAGCAGAATCGAGAAATAGAAGAAGTACTTTACTGCCCGGACTATATATTTCAATGCAGATGGCATAACTCGTTGTTTTTGTCAGTTACGAATATAATGATTTTTGCGTTTGCCTGCCAATGTTCTTCGGAATTTTATACTTAAATTTGTCAATAGGCGTCGGTTTCTTATCACCGGCAGACATTTATGGACAACAGCTCTCGATATATAGTTTCAGCCAGAAAGTACCGTCCGGATTCTTTTGAGGATCTTATCGGTCAGGACAATATTGTAAGGACACTGAAAAATTCCATTATCCGCGGAAAACTTGCTCACGCATATCTGTTCTGCGGACCGAGAGGCGTGGGAAAGACAAGTGCGGCCAGAATATTCGCAAAGACAATCAATTGCGAGCATCCGAGCGCGGATATGGAGCCGTGTGGAGAGTGCGAATCCTGCATATCATTCAAGGAAGGCCGCTCATATTGTATTCACGAGCTGGACGCAGCGTCCAATAACGGAGTGGATGATATTCGTGCGCTTACTGACCAGGTGCAGATACCGCCGCAGGTTGGCAAATACAGCGTGTATATCATCGACGAGGTTCATATGCTTTCTCCGGCAGCATTCAATGCTTTTCTCAAAACTCTGGAGGAACCGCCTGCACACGCGATATTCATCCTTGCGACGACTGAGAAGCATAAGGTGTTGCCGACCATTCTTTCCAGATGCCAGACTTATGATTTCAATCGCATCGGCATTCCGGATATTGTGCTGAATCTCAGAAGTATAGCCGATAAGGAAGGCATCAAGATAGACGACGAATCCCTGCATATCATTGCGCGCAAGGCGGACGGCGCGATGAGGGACGCCCTTACCATATTCGATCAGACGGTGGCGTTCTGCGGTATGGAAGTGAAATACGAGGACGTTATCCATAACCTCAATGTGCTTGATTATGAGCATAGTTTCAATATGACGAATTTTATGCTGTCGAATGACTATGCTTCCGCGCTTCTGGAGTTTGACGGCATATTGTCAAAGGGTTTCAATGCGTTGTACTTTGTTTCGTCGTTGAGTACGCATTTCCGTAATCTGATGATTGCGAAAAACGGAGCGTTGGATGCGTTGCTGGAATTGCCAGAATCTCTCAAACGGAAATACAAGGAACAGTCGGACAAATGTCAGCTTCAGTTCCTTTATGATGCACTTGCGATTACAACTCAATGTGAATCAGGATATAAGGAGAGTATCAATCCGCGTCTGCATATAGAGTTCGCTCTAATGAAACTGTGCTTCCTGACAGGAGGTCAGGTTTCGATTCGTCCTGTGCCGCAAAATGCTGCGCAGGCAAAACCTCAGTCCCAAGGGGCAACATCTGCGACATCAAGCGCTTCAGCACCGGCCGTACCAACGGCAAAGCCTGTAGTGCAAACATCCGTTCCTGCGGCAGCAGTGCCTGCGAAACCAGAGCCTTCCGCACCGGCTCCTGCGGCTGTGAATACTGAGGCGTCGTCTGTTCCTGTATCAACCAATGGACAGGATTCGGTAGGAGTGTCTACGCAACCAGGACCATCTGAAACGGCTTCAGAATCAGATGCTACTGCAGTTCCGACAGCAAGACGCAAGAGGACATCAAAGTCTGCTGCTGCATTGTCTTTGGATGCAATCAACGAGGAGGAAAACAGAAAGTCGGCTGACAGTACCGCGAACCTGTCGGACAGAATTCCGGAGGATGACGAAGTGTATGGGGCGTGGAAGCAGATACCGGCACTCTACTCTTCGCGCCCGAGACTATATACGACATTGTCCACCACGAAGATAGCCGTAAGACACGAGAACGGTTACAAACTCCTCGAATTCTATGTGATGAACCTTGCGCAGAAGACTTGGGTTGAACAGGAACTTCTCAAGGAAATAGAACTCAGAATTCAGACGGCTCTTGGAACTTCGAAAGTGCGTCTTGCCGTGGAAGTTATGGCTGAAGACAAGGTTGAGCACAAGATATATATGCCTGCGGACAAGGCCAAGGTGATGATTGCCGAGAATAATGAAGTCGGGGAATTTGTGAAAGATTTGGATTTGGACGTCAAATAGCTCAGGTTTGCATTTGCGAATCTTGAATTAAATAATTTTTAGAGAGATGAAACTGCGCTGCGAGAATTTGGTTAAGAAATATGGAGTCAGGACGGTCGTTAAGGGCGTGTCGATGGAAGTTGAGCAAGGTGAGATTGTCGGCTTTCTCGGACCTAACGGGGCAGGAAAGACAACAAGCTTCTATATGATTACAGGACAGATTGTTCCGAATGCCGGGAAAATCTATCTTGACGACGAGGAAATTACGGAGTTGCCTATGTTCAAGCGCGCACTTCGTGGAGTCGGCTATCTTCCGCAGGAAGCTTCTGTCTTCAGGAAGATGTCCGTTGAGGACAACATTATGTCGGTTATGGAAATGACTGATATGACCAAAGCCGAGCGTAAGGACAGACTTGAATCTCTCATTGACGAGTTCAATCTTTCCAAGGTGCGCAAGAGTCTCGGAATACAGCTGTCCGGAGGCGAGAGGCGGCGTTGCGAGATAGCGAGGGCATTGTCCATTGACCCTAAATTCATCCTTCTCGACGAACCTTTTGCAGGTGTGGACCCGATAGCCGTGGAAGACATACAGTACATTATCGCGAAACTCAAATACAAGAATATCGGAGTGATTATCACTGACCACAATGTCGGTGAGACTATGGCGATTATCGACAGAGCTTATCTGCTTTACGAAGGTACTATACTGCAATCCGGCACTCCGGAAAAACTTGCTGCAGACGAAGATGTGAGGACTAAATACTTGAGTTCAGGATTTGTGCTCAAGCGCTCTCAGGCAGTGGAACGTGCAAGGGCCGAGCACGCCGCGCTTATGAAAAAGCGTGAAGAGACAGCTTCTAAATAACGAACCCCTTTACTTTTGCTGCGGCATCTTCCAACAGCCATTTCGGAGTGGATGTGGCACCGCAGATTCCTACTTTGTCATCGCTGCGGAACCATTCCGGCTTGATATCCTTTATCTCGCTCACGTGATATGTCCTGATGTTCAGTGATTTGCAAAGATTGCACAGGACTTTTCCATTGGAACTGTCTTTCCCTGATATGAATATGATGATGTCGTGGTGAAGCGCAAACTCTGACAACTTCCCGTGCCGGCCGGCAACCTGACGGCAGATAGTATCGTGAATTTTCAGCAGATTCGTGCCGCGGAACAACACCGGTGACATTTCGTGCTCTTTCGACATAACCTCCTCGACGGCACTGCAGATGGACGCATATTCGGCAGGACTTTTTGTGGTCTGGGAGAATATTTCCACAGGGCCGTCAAGTTGAATCCTGTTGGAGCCGATGGCCTCTGTAAGCATAGCCATATTCTCGATTACCAGTGCATCTCCGTCCACTTGACCGAGCAGTCCAAGAACTTCTGCGTGCCCGACTTTGCCGAAAATGATTATTTGTCCATCTTCCGGCTTGATTCTGGAATATGCCTCACGAATGCTTTTCTGAAGCTTGAGAACAACCGGACAAGTACAGTCTATTACATTGATTCCAAGACGGTCCAGTTTTCTGTATGTTGTCGGTGGTTCACCGTGTGCACGAATGAGCACACTTGAGTGGGCCGGGATGTTTTCCAAATCGTCGAGGCTGACCGAATTCAGTCCCAAGTCTTTCAGCCTTGAAAGTTCAGCCTCGTTGTGTACAATAGCTCCAAGAGAGTAGAGACTCCGGTTTTCTTCTCCGGCAAGAATCTCTTCAGCTTTGCGGACGGCTCTTATGACTCCGCCGCAGAATCCGGACCCCGGATCTATTTCCACTGAAAATGCCATTTCGCAGCGCCTTTGACTATTCCCCGAATTTTTGTCTGATCAAATCGCGGATCCACTGCATCTGGTCGTCAAGAGTCATAGACGAATTGTCCAGCACTATCGCGTCTGCAGCCTGTCTGAGCGGAGATGTTTCACGATGGGAATCAATGTAGTCGCGGCTTTTAAGATTTTCCAGAACTTCCTGGAAATCAGGGTTCTGCCCGTGTGACTGCATCTCTTTCAACCTGCGTTCCGCCCTAATCTTGTCATCTGCGACCATGAATATCTTCAAGTCTGCGTTTGGGAAAACAGCTGTGCCGATATCGCGTCCGTCCATTACGATGCGTCCGTTTTTGCCGTATTCCACAAGCTTCCTGTCCACAAATGCCCTCACTTCAGGTATCACCGCGACAGGGCTCACGTGTGACGACACATCAAGCGAGCGGATCTCGTCGTCCACACATTCATCTCCGAGAAACGTGTGGCTGCCGGCTGGCCCATACTCGAAGTGGATGTCCACATCCTTGAGCGCGTCCGCAAGCTTCTCTGTCTCAATGCTTCCGTCTTGATTTACAAGACCGTGCCTCATCGCGTAGAGAGTGACGGCCCTGTACAGTGCTCCGGAATCCAGATACAGAAAAGAAAAATCCTTCGCAATGAGTTTTGCGAAAGAACTTTTGCCAGTCGATGAGTATCCGTCTATTGCTATGATTATATCGGGAATGTGCATTTTTCGTTGGTTTACGGACAAATGTATGAAAAATTATTTTTCCCTCAATATTTTCAACTGCTGAATCTTGTAGGAATCCGTCTTGAATGATACGAAAATGGTGACCTCGAATGTCTCTCCTCCCGCGACAAGCTTACCTACGGCATATTTCATATTCGTTCGGCCTGCCGTATGTGTGATATCGAAGCTTCTTGGGGAATAATTGTTGAAAAATGACTTGAGAATCTGTTTTGCCTGATTCTTGCTGGAGTCGCTGGTCGTGGATGTGATGGATATTTCCAGATTGTCATCGAACCAGGCGGAGAGGCGCTCGGCATCACCCTGCCTGATGTATTTTGCAATTGGAATGAACACGTCATATCCTTCATTCTGAGCACAAACAGATCCGCCGCAACATAATGATACGGCAGCAGTGATAAAGAATATGATATTTTTGAACCTTTTGTCCGGATTCATATCTGTCCAGCCTTGCAATGCCGCTATCTTTGCAAATACCGAGCCATTTGCCTATATTTACACCGCTAATGAAAATGTCTCTCATAACAGTCGGAAAGACTGATGTCCATTGGGTGAAGGAAGGTCTGGAAACGTACAAGTCCAGGCTTGTGCATTATGTCCAATTCTCGGTGAACGAGATTCCGGAACTTAAAAATGCCGCGTCTCTGTCCAGGGACCAGATAAAGTCCAAGGAGGGCGAGCTGATTTTGTCGATGGTGAAGCCTTCGGACGATGTGATATTGCTTGACGAGCACGGAAAACAGTTCAGGTCAATAGACTTCGCATCGTGGCTGCAGAATAAGATGGCCTGCTCGGGCAGGGATATAGTCTTTGTGATCGGCGGAGCTTACGGCTTTTCGGAGGCTGTCTATTCGAGGGCGAATTCCAAAATATCGCTTTCAGAAATGACATTTTCCCATCAGATGGTGAGAACCATATTTGCAGAGCAGCTTTACCGGGCGTTCACGATAATGAAGGGAGAACCGTATCATCATGAATAAGAAGGAGATAATCAGCTCGATAAAGCGGAAGGCCAAGTCCTTCTGGGATTCTCTTCTGGGCAGAAACGTCTGGGCTCTTTTTTTTGCGGCCGGAGTTGTGCTTGTGCTTGCCAATATCTTCGTTGACACTCGCATAGATTATTCCGAATCAGCCGCAAGACGCCTTAACCGCAATATTCAGAAAAGATTCTCTGTGCTGGAGAAATATATGCACGAGGCGATGGAGCAGTCTCCTGATTCGTGGATGAATTTTGACGGGTTGCCAGAGGATATGGTGATTTACCGCTACGAGGGCGACTCCCTCCAGTCCTGGTGCAATCAGTTCTCTCTTGACAATGACGACATAAGCAACAAACTTCTTATTCAGAGGTTTGTGAATCTTCGCTACAATTTCGTTTCGCCTCTGGCGGAAGCTGACACCGTTGTGAAGTATATGAGCATAGGACCGAAATGGTATCTGGTGAAATCAATGACGGATGACCACGGATGCCGGATAATCGGAGGCCTTGAAATTCGCAATACGATGGACAGCAGGACGGTGAATGGAATAAACCCGAAACTGCGTGTCTCCGACCATTTCTCCGTCTTCCCTATAGCATACAGCGGTGGTGCGGTAATTTCACTCGACGGCTATCCGCTTATGAAGCTTGTGCAGGAGACCTCGCGTGTTTCTCCTCTTCTTCCGGACACGACGATGATCTGGCTTTCTGCGGCTTTCTTCATCATCGGAGTGATGGTCTATCTCGGCTTTCACAGGAATCTCCGTACGATGTTGTATTGCATTGCGGCAGTGACACTTACACTCGGCATCCTGTACATTGTAGGCTGGGATATCCAGGACTCGTCCACACTCTTTTCACCGGCACTGTATGCGGACGGTTCCGTGTTCCAGTCATTGGGGGCATTGCTGATTATAAATATATGGATAACACTTCTCTACACGTGTGTGTATCTCACTGAAAAGGGAAGTCGGAAACGGAATATGTCATTGTGTTCGGAGCGTAATGCCTATATCGCGCTTATCGCCGTGGTGATAGCGGACGCATTGACGCTGACGTATATGACGTGGAGCTTCAGAAGTCTGATTCTCAATTCCAACATTGCACTGGAGTTGTACAATGTGACGCAGCTGGGCCGATATACTCTCTATATCTATTTGTCCTATCTGTCTTTGGCTGTCGCCGTGGCATTGTCGTTACAGATGATCAGAGTCCCGGTGTTCTGTCTTACGGGTGTGAAATATGACATTTTCTCGCGTGCCGGAAGGATTACGTTCTCCATAATGAGTGCTTTGTATTTCCTTTTTATGTTTTCTGTTCTGGGATCGGAAAAGGAATATAACAGGGTTCAGATTTGGCAGAACCGCCTTTCAGTGGACAGAGATTTAGGGCTTGAACTTCAGCTGCGCGGTGTTGAGGAGGCAATTGCTGCGGACAACTCCATCCCCGAGGTTATTGCGGCCACGCAGGATTACAAGATCATTTTGAACAGGATATCTGAGACTTATATGAGCAGGATATCCAAGGATTTCGATATCAGTATCTATATATTCAACGATAATATAGCGGACCAGCAGGTGCGCAAGTATTTCAATGACAGGGTTGTCGGGGCTGTGCCGATTGCTCCTGAATCAAGGTTCGTATATAGCCGCACGGGCAATGGAATGGCCCAATACACTGGTATGTTCGTGTATTGGCTTCCGGACAAAGGTTCAGTGAAAATGCTGCTCGGAATCAACTCCAAGTCTGACAGGCAGGAACGCGGGTATTCGTTTATTATGGGCTCGGGTTCTCCCGGCTCTGTGATTATTCCGCCAAACTATTCGTATGCAAAATACATTGACGGCAATCTGGTAAGCTACAAGGGTGATTATCCGTATCCGACCATCTTGTCCCGGGAGTTCAGTGACAATTATCACGAAGACGTATGCAACAAAGTGTCGCTGAATTCATATCTGCATTATTACAAGCGGATTTCGTCCAACGAGAGCATCATAATTTCAAGACCGCGCATAAGTGTGTCGAGATATATCCTCGCATCGTTTATGCTTTGTCTCTTGTCGTATTTCCTCATAAGCGCGATAGGTATCAGGAAAAAAAGCCGCGGCAGATTCGAGAAGAATTACTACAAGTCCAGAGTCAATGCAGTGCTGTTCCTTTCTATGCTTATGACTCTCGTGACGATGAGTATGATAATGGTCGTGTTTGTGTACAGGCGCAATGATGCGAATGTTAGCAGACTGATGACCAGCAAGATAACCACCATACAGTCGCTGGTGGAGAACAAGACGAAATCTTTCCAGTCTTATCACGAACTTGCAACGCCTGAGGTTACAGGAATACTCAATGATATAGGCAATTTTACAAAATCGGACATTACTCTGTTCAGTCCGGATGGAAAGGTGTTCAATACGACTGTTCCTGAGGTGTATGAGAAGATGCTCTTCGGCTCCAGAACCAATCCTGAGGCGTATAGGAACATAAAATATCTCCATAAACGGTATTATATTCATAAAGAGCGCATTGCGGGACATTCCTTCTACACTATGTATGCTCCTGTAGTCAATGAAAGGGGACGTATGATGGCGATTCTCGGCTCACCTTACACTGACTCCGGACTTTCGTTCAAATCCGATGCGGTATTCCATTCCGTGTTCGTGCTGACCATATTCTTCCTGTTGCTGATAATCACCAGATTCCTGACTACAAAGGTGGTGGACAGGATGTTCCGTCCTATTACCGAGATGGGCAGGAAGATGATTTATGCGCGGACAGGCGGCTTGGAATATATCATATATGACAATGAGGATGAATTGTCGGGTCTTGTTCGGGCGTATAATCTTATGGTTCACGACCTTTCGGAGTCAAGCAAACAGGTGGCGCAGGCTGAGCGCGAACGGGCCTGGAGCGAGATGGCGCGTCAGGTGGCGCACGAAATCAAGAATCCTCTCACCCCGATGAAACTTCAGATACAGAGGTTGATACGTCTCAAGAGCAAGAATGATCCGACGTGGGAGGCCAAGTTTGATGACATTTCAAGGCTGATGCTTGACAGCATAGAGGTGCTCACGGATACGGCAAATGAATTCTCTACATTTGCAAAACTCTATACGGAGGAGATGGTCAGTATTGATCTTGACAGTATGGCATCCGACCAGATTTCAATGTTTGACGACAAGGAAAATATTACGTTCCAGTATTTTGGCCTGAAAAATGCTATGATCAAAGGGCCTAAGCCTCAACTTATACGCGTGTTTGTAAATCTCCTGACCAATGCGGTGCAGGCTATTGAGAACAAGCAGACTGAAGATATTGAATCCGGTGTTGAGCCATTCCACGGCCAGATTATTCTGTCTGTGCGCAACAGTACCAAAGACGGATTTTATGACATTGTGGTTGAGGATAACGGACCGGGAATCAAGGATGAAAACCGCGCACGTCTGTTTACGCCTAATTTTACGACAAAGAGCAGCGGTACGGGACTTGGCCTTGCTATTTGCAAGAACATTCTGGAGAGGTGCGGCGGCGAGATTTTCTACAGCCAGTCGTTCTCTCTCAAAGGAGCCTGCTTTACAGTCCGTTACCCAAAAGACAAGAACGTCTGAACCGGTGATGGCATAACTTTGAAATTTATTTGATTTATGAAGATACTTGTAGTGGATGACGAAAGAGCCATCAGAAATTCATTGAAAGAAATTTTGTCTGACGAAGGATATGCGGTGGAAGTTGCGGAAGACGGAAATATGGCTATCGAACTCGCTGAGAAAGAGCGGTTTGATGTGATTTTCTGCGATATCAAGATGCCTAATATGGAGGGAACGGAGGTGCTGGAACGCCTGCACGCGGATGGCGTGGACTCTTCTATCATAATGATATCCGGCCACGGGGATATTGATACTGCGGTGGAATGTATAAAGAAAGGTGCTTTCGACTTCATACAGAAGCCTCTTGATCTAAACCGAATCCTCATCACCATCAAGAACGCCACTGAGAGGTCCCAGATACTGACCGAGAATACGAATCTGAAGAAGAAAGTGTATGGCCAGCAGATGATTGGCGAGTCGGCTCCGATATGTCATCTGAGAGAAATGATTGAGAAGGTCGCTCCGACTGATGCGAGGGTGCTGATTACTGGGCCTAACGGTTCCGGAAAGGAACTTGTGGCGAGGAGCCTTCATCAGCAAAGCAACAGAAGTGCCCTGCCGTACATAGAAGTCAACTGTGCGGCCATTCCGTCGGAACTGATTGAGAGTGAGCTCTTCGGACACGAAAAAGGCGCGTTTACATCGGCGGTGAAGCAGCATAAGGGTAAGTTTGAACAGGCTGACGGAGGAACTCTGTTCCTTGACGAAATCGGAGATATGAGTCTGGCGGCACAGGCAAAGGTGCTTCGCGTGTTGCAGGAGAAGAAACTTTCCCGTGTCGGAAGCGACAAGGATATTGAGGTGGATGTCAGGGTGATAGCTGCGACCAACAAGGATTTGCGCAAAGAGATAGAGAAGGGTAATTTCAGGGAGGACCTGTATCACAGGCTTAGCGTAATTGTGCTTCACGTTCCTTCACTGGATGAGAGAAAGGATGATATTCCTTTGCTGGTGGATTATTTCAATTCGCAGGTGAGCAGCGAGGCCGGAATGCACAAGAAAGTGTTTTCGGATGAGGCTGTGGCGATGCTGCAGGAAAAGAGTTGGACAGGCAACATAAGGGAGCTTCGCAATGTCGTCGAGCGCCTTCTGATTCTCGGTGGAGATCCGGTTTCCGCCCAGGATATCCGTGACTATGTGAACATCGGCTAAACTAATCGGCAAACTTGCGCGAAGTGTGTAGCGACCGGATAAAACAAAAGCGGACGACCAAAATTTTGGTCGTCCGCTTACTTGTTATTTAGCAATCACTTACACGCGCTGTCCGTAAGAACGGTCTGTGGTGTTCACAGTGATCTTGTCGCCCTGGTTTACGAAGAGCGGAACCATAATCTTCGCGCCGGTCTCGAGTGTGCACTCTTTCAACGCGCTTGTAGATGCGGTGTTGCCCTTTACGGCAGGCTCTGTATAGGTAACTTCGAGAGTTACGTATGTAGGGAGCTCGCAGGTAAGGCATCTTTCGTCATCAACGACGAACATCATTTCCACGTGCTGTCCCTCTTTCATAAGGTCTGCGTTCTCAACGGTGTCCTTAGGAAGATGAATCTGCTCGAAAGTCTCTTCGTGCATAAAGTTGAATCCGTCCTCATCTTCATAGAGGTACTGGTATGGGCGTCTTTCCACGTTGATGGTATCCACTTTTGCACCTGCGGTGAAAGTGTTCTCAAGAATACGTCCGTTCTCGAGGTTGCGAAGTTTTGTCTTGACGAAAGCTGGACCTTTACCCGGTTTTACGTGCTGGAAATAAACCAGCATACAAGGCTTACCGTTGAAATTAAGGTACATTCCGTTCTTGAAATCAGCTGTTGTTGCCATATTGAAAATCTAAAATTGTTTCAGAGTCGGATTTTTAACGGCGCAAATTTATAAAATTGCCGCAAAACTGCAAAATTTTGCTATCTTTGCGAAACTTTTAGCGAAACCGCAACAATATTCGGACAAGATGAAACCGGGAATGAAAATCCAAAGCGCAAAATTCGCAGGCAGCAGTACACAGGTGTCTCAAAAACCTGCAAAAAAACTTCCCGAATTCGCTTTCATCGGCCGTTCAAATGTCGGTAAATCCTCATTGATAAATATGCTCACCGGCAACGGTAAACTGGCGATGACTTCCGGCACTCCCGGCAAGACAAAGTTGGTCAATCATTTCCTTATCAATGATACCTGGTATCTCGTGGATCTCCCCGGCTATGGTTTCGCGAAACTCCCGAACAAAGAAAGAGAAAAGCTGCAGGATGTGATAAGGGACTACCTGAATCACTCCGCCGAGATGGTGATGCTGTTCGTGCTGATTGATGTGCGCCACGATATCGGTAAAATTGATATGGATTTCCTCGATGAACTCGGCGGTAGCGACATTCCTTTTGCCATCATATTCACGAAAGGTGACAAGATGGGACCGGTAGCGCGTGCAACGCAGATAGAGCGTGATATACAGCAGCTGTCGGAACATTGGGAAGAGCTTCCCAAGTATTTCACAAGTTCAGCGCAGAGCGGGTTGGGGCGTGACGAAATTCTTGACTATATCGGGACAGTGCTTGACGGATTGAAAGAAACAAACCAATAACTTCAATAATGAACAACGAACATAAAATGGAATTGTTTGCCTGCAGGGCTTCAAAAGACTTTGCTGTAAAAGTCGTTGATGAACTTAACAGACTTCAGCCCGAAGGCGAAGGCTCCATTCATCTTGGAGATTCCGAAGTCACTGTATTCAGCGACGGTGAATTTCAACCTTCATTCACAGAGAGTGTCAGAGGTGCGACCGTATTTGTACTCCAGTCCACATTCCCGCCTGCAGAAAATCTGATGGAACTGCTTCTTACCATTGATGCGGCAAAAAGGGCTTCCGCGTACAAAGTGATAGCCGTAATGCCTTATTTCGGTTGGGCAAGACAGGATAGAAAGGACAAACCAAGAGTATCAATCGGAGCCAAGCTTGTGGCAAATCTTCTTTGCGCGGCAGGCGTGGACAGGATTATGACCTGTGATTTGCACGCAGACCAGATTCAGGGATTCTTCGACATCCCGGTTGACCATATTTATGCAAGCAAGGTGTTCATCCCTTATCTGAAGTCTTTGAATATTGAAAATCTGGCGATTGCCGCTCCTGATATGGGTGGTGCCAAGAGGGCGAATGCCTACGCGAAAGACCTTGCCTGCCCTGTCATCATCTGCCACAAATCAAGAGAAAGAGCCAATGTTGTGGCTTCCATCACTGCAATCGGTGAGGTTGAGGGTAAGAATGTGGTGATTGTGGATGATATGATAGACACTGCAGGTACTTTGACAAAGGCGGCTGACATTCTGATTGAGAAGGGTGCAAAGAGCGTGCGTGCGTGCGCAACCCACGCGATTCTTTCAGGCCCGGCATACGACAGAATCAACGCTTCCAAATTGTCTGAAGTATATGTAACTGATACAGTGCCTCTTACAACTGACCCTAATGTCGATAAGAGCAAGATAAAGGTGGTTTCTATGACAGAGACCTTTGCAAGAATCATTCGCAAAGTCTGTGACAATGAACCTATCAGTCCTGAGTTTATTTTCTAAAGGTCGGTAAGAAGTAAAGAATGTAATATGCGAGCCGGCCCGTGTCTGATAGCTCCGGGTCGGTTTATTTTTTTTTGAAGCATTTTAAAAAGCTATTCAGGTTTGTATGAAAGTTTTTCTTGCAGCGCTTATATTTATAGGAATCGGAGTGTTCGGGATGTGTTTCAATATCATATTCCGGAAGAAGCCGTTTCCGCAGTCTGATGTCGGAGCTAACGAAGATATGAAACGGCTGGGTATCAGGTGTATGCGTGAAGAGGATGACGAGCGTTTCGCGAAGATGTACAGTGGCAAGAAAGACGGGGCGGTATGCTCCGGAACATATAGTGATTCCTGTGCCGGTTGCGGGTTGTATCCGCAGGGACATCCGAAAGAGAGTAAGGACCGGACCTTGTGATTCGGATGATTATTAACCCTCGTGAGAGGACAAATGTTTTTATAAGATGAGTTTAGTAGCGATTGTCGGTCGCCCGAATGTGGGCAAATCAACACTTTTCAACCGCCTAGTGGGTATGCGTCAGGCGATAGTTGATGAAACGGCCGGCGTGACAAGGGACAGGCACTACGGCAAGTGCGAGTGGTGCGGCAAAGAATTTTCTGTGGTTGATACCGGTGGATACACTTCGGGATCAGACGATGTGTTCGAGGAGGAAATCAGAAAGCAGGTGGTTATAGCCATTGAAGAGGCTGATTTGATTCTCTTTATGGTGGAAGCTTCCACAGGTATAACGGACTATGATTCGGAGATAGCTGATTTGCTGAGAAAAAGCGGCAAACCGGTAGTCGTCGCGGTCAATAAAGTTGACTCCGGCGATAAGGTATTCGATACCTATCAGTTCTATTCATTGGGACTCGGCGAGATATGGAGCATTTCTTCTGCGAACGGAAGCGGTACTGGTGACTTGCTTGACGAGATTCTAAAGAAACTCCCCGAGGATACTGAGGCCGAGGATGAACATCCAGGAGTCCCGAGAATCACGATTGTGGGGAAACCTAACGTCGGCAAGTCGTCATTGACAAATGCACTTCTCGGCGAAGACAGAAACATCGTGACATCGGTTGCTGGCACTACGAGGGATTCCATATCTTCATATTATAATAAATACGGGCACGAATTCGTGTTCGTGGATACCGCCGGCATAAGGAAGAAGAATCGTGTCAATGAAGATCTTGAATTCTATTCCGTTATGAGGTCAATCCGAGCCATAGAGCATAGTGATATCTGCGTGATGATGATTGACGCGACCACAGGAATGGAGGCCCAGGATATGAATATCTTCAATCTCATCAAGCGCAACAAGAAAGGCTGCGTGCTGGTCATCAACAAGTGGGACCTTTTCGAGAAGGAAAGCAATACGATGGCGCAGTATGTAAAGGCGATGCAGGCGCGTATCGCTCCGTTCAGCGATGTGCCTATCGTGTTTACGTCAGTGCTTAAGAAACAGAGGATTCTGGACGTACTCGGCGAGATAGAACACGTGTGGCAGAATTATTCGCGGAAGGTCAGCACATCCAAACTGATGGAAGCGATGCTGCCGGAGATAGAAAATTATCCGCCGCCTATGTGGAAAGGCAAGCTGGTGAAAATCAAGTATATGACTCAGCTCCCGACCAAGTTTCCGGCTTTTGCGTTTTTCTGCAATCTGCCGCAGTACATAAAGGAGCCTTACAAGCGTTTCCTCGAGAATAAGTTGCGGGAACATTTTGACCTGACAGGTTGTCCGGTGCAGATGTTTATGAGACAGAAATAATAAAGGAGAGGGTGATGGTCGCCCTCTCTTTTTTTTCTTGGTGCAAATAGGAGCTGACCATCCGCAAAAATCTTTTGGAAAATTCCGGCAGGGTTCTAAATTTGCAGAGAACCGCATTTGCGCGGCAGGAGCGCTGCCGCTGACGCTAAACATCGTATTATGGAAAGAGAGGTCATAGATTTATATACCCTGCAGACACTGCTCAAAGAGGACCTGGAGAATGCTTTCCCGTCACGCATCTGGGTGAAAGCCGAGATAAACGCAGTGAAGTCTCGTCCGGGTGGGCACTGCTATATGGAACTTTCGCAGTCTGACGGGACAGGACTTGTCGCAAAGGCGACGGCTATCATCTGGAGTTCCAAGTTCAGAATCATCTCGCCGTATTTCCAATCTGTGACAGGGATACCGCTGCAGGAAGGAATCAGCGTTCTGGTGCAAGTCCAGGTCAATTACAGCCAGCTGTATGGATTCTCATTGATTGTCAATGATATTGACCCTGAATATACGGTCGGTGACAAAGAACGTGAACGGCAGGAGACTATCGCAAGACTTAAGGCTGAAGGCCTTCTGGAAAAACAGCAGTCATTGGCGCTCCCGGCATTGCCCTACAGACTTGCCGTCATTTCCGCGCCTGATGCTGCCGGTTATCGTGACTTTATGCGTCATCTTCACGAGAATGAATATGGTTTTGTTTTCCATACGGAACTTTTTGAAGCCGTGATGCAGGGCGTGTCGGCCCCATCATCAATAGCCGATGCACTTGAGCGCGTTTCGTCGACCCAGCCGGCGTTCGATGCGGTGCTTGTGCTTCGTGGCGGAGGTGCAAAACTTGATCTTGCCTGCTTTGACGATTATGAGGTTGCGGCAGCGATTGCCAGGTGTCCGGTGCCTGTACTGACTGCAATAGGACACGACCAGGACTATCATATATGTGATATGGCCGCGTGGAAATTTGTCAAGACTCCGACTGCATTGGCTGATGTGTTTCTGGATATGTACGCCGATGAGGATCAGGCAGTCGCCTCCTATGGCACCAGGCTGAAGATGGCATTCCTCAATAAAATTGCGGTGATGTCATCCAGGGTTGATTTGTTGGAAAGCAGGATTCTGGGGGCTGACCCCAGGAAAATTCTTTCCCGTGGATATGTCCTTGTGCTTGATGACAAAGGCGTTGTGGTGAAAGAGAGTGGGGGGCGGCATAAGGGTGACAAGATAGCGGTGATGTTCGCGGACGGCACAATCGGGTGTACCGTGGATTCCGTAACGGCAAAACCGAAGGATTCAGCACAATGATACTTTATTGCCGGATATTGCATAATTATGCGATACGGCTTGATAACAGACAATTATTTTGATTATATTAGACGATGCGTATGAATACATTTGATTATCAGAAAGCTATGGCGGAGCTTGAGAAGATTGCAGAGAAAGTGGAAGACCCGTCAACAGGACTTGATGATATTGACAAATACGTGAAACGTACCACTGAACTGATAACATCTTGCAGGGCCTACCTGAGGTCTGTGCGAGACAAAGTCAACGAAATTGATGCAAACTGAGATTCCTATGGGCGAAGTTTCATACATCTATGATGCTGACCCGTATCTGAAGCCATACAAAGAGGCGATAGATGCGAGGCATTCGAGGATTCTGGCTGAAAAGGACAGGATAAGTGTCGGGGGATCTCTGGCTGACGGTCTGAACAACCATCTTTACTACGGATTGCACAGGGCTGGAGACGGCAGTTGGGTGTTCAGGGAATGGGCACCCAATGCAAGCCGCATTTATCTCATCGGTGAGTTCAATAACTGGAAGCGCACCTCAGCATACGCATTGCAGCCTACTGGAGGCGGAAACTGGGAGATTGTTCTTCCTGCAATGTTCCTTCGCCACGGTGAACTCTACAAACTCTTTATAGAATGGCCCGGAGGCGGAGGCGAAAGGCTTCCGTCATACGTCAGAAGAGTGGTGCAGGACCCTGTGACAAAGGTGTTCAGCGCGCAGGTGTGGGAGCCTGACAATCAGTATGTTTGGAAAAACGGCAGCCCCGGTGCAAGACCTCATCCTCTCATATATGAATGCCATATCGGAATGAGTTCGGAAGAGGAGAAAGTTGCGTCATTTGAAGAATTCAGGCTTAATGTGCTTCCTCACGTGGCGGAGTTGGGATATGACACGCTGCAGATTATGGCTTTGCAGGAGCATCCTTATTACGGTTCGTTCGGGTATCAGGTCTCCAATTTCTATGCTTTGTCGTCGCGTTTCGGGACTCCTGAAGAGTTCAAGCGCCTTGTGGATGATGCGCACGGTATGGGAATAGCGGTGATAATGGATATTGTTCATTCACATAGCGTTGATAATGAGGCGGAAGGACTCGGAATGTTTGACGGACGGGAAGACCTCTATTTCTACAAGGGAGAGCAGGGGCGTCATCCGGCTTGGGGGTCAAGATGTTTTGATTACGGAAAATCTGAGACAAAATATTTTCTGCTGTCGAACTGCAAGTTCTGGATGGAAGAATATCATCTGGACGGATTCCGTTTCGACGGAGTTACGAGTATGCTCTATTGGGACCACGGCTTGGGTCGCGACTTTGTCGGCTATGACAATTACTTCGGGGACGGTGTGGATGAAAATGCAGTTACATATCTTGCTCTGGCAGCAATGCTGGTCAAGGAACTGAATCCCGAGGCTATCACTATTGCCGAAGATGTAAGCGGTATGCCTGGACTTGCCGCTCCTTTTGACAAGGGCGGGCTCGGCTTTGATTTCCGTATGTCTATGGGCGTCGCGGACCATTGGATAAAGTGGCTCAAGGAGAAGACTGACGATGAGTGGAGTATGGGAGAGATTTGGTGGGAACTGACTAACAAGAGGGCGGATGAGAAGACCATCAGCTACGCGGAGTGTCACGATCAGGCGCTTGTCGGGGACAAGACTCTCATATTCAGGCTAATAGATAAGGAGATGTACACGGCTATGGGCGTGGACTCCCGCAGTCTTGTCGTCGATAGGGGCGTGGCGTTGCACAAGATGATACGGCTTGCTACACTTGCAACCGCAGGTGACGGCTATCTGACATTTATGGGAAACGAGTTCGGGCATCCGGAGTGGATAGATTTTCCGAGAGAGGGGAACGGCTGGTCGTACAAATATGCCAGAAGACAGTGGTCTCTTTGCAAGCCTGACTATCTCCGCTACAAGTATCTGATGAACTTTGACGATGATATGATTCATTTGTTCAAACAGTCGGGTATCCTTGCGGAAAAGCCGGAACTTCTTGCGTCGGACGAAAATAAGAAAGTATTGATATTCAGCCGTGGAAATTATATATTTGCGTTTAACTTCAACCCCTCAGAGTCGTTTGCGGGTTATTCATTTCCAGCCCCGCAGGGAGAGTGGAAACTGGTTCTGGACTCGGACGAGAAGAGGTATGACGGCTTCAATAGACTAATAACCGGAGAAACGCATTGCGCTGCCCCGACTCTGACAGTGTACCTGCCGAGTCGGTGCGTGTTGGTATTTGAGGGCGTGCGTTCCTCAGAACATAAACAATAAACATATTTTTATATATGGCATTTCTGAAATTCAACAAAACCGAGCTTGTGAATCTCTCGTATTCATTGAAACGTGAGATTATCTGCGCGAACAAGACGGGGGCGTATTGCAACACCTCCATTGTAACGTGCAACACAAGGCGATATCACGGTCTGTTAGGCGTGCCTGTGGACAATTTCGGAGGCGGCAAGTATATGCTGCTTTCATCGGTGGATGAGAGCATTGCTGCCAACGGTAAACTTTTCAATTTGGGAATCCATTGCTATGGAGGCGTTTATGACCCGCGCGGACATAAATACATCGTGGATTTCAAGGCTGACCCTATACCTGTAATTGAATACCGTATCGGAGAAATAGAGTTCGTGAAAAGCATAATGCTGGCCCCGGACAAGGATCAGGTTATGATAAGATATGACCTCAAGAAATCTCCGGAAGCGGTGGGCCTGATACTGAAGCCTTTCCTCGCGTTCAGGAATATCCACAGTCTGACCAAGCAGAACCCGCAGGCGCGCACAGATTTTAAGAAAGTGCGTAACGGGGTGTCATTCAATATGTACGAAGGCTTTCCCGACTTGAATCTTCAGCTCAGCAATTCGTCTTTTGAATATAAATCGGCACCATATTGGTACAACGGCATCACCTATTCAGACGAGGCACGCCGCGGATTTGAATGTAAGGAAGATTTGTTCGTTCCGGGCTCATTCATCATTAGGATGAAAGAGGGCGATTCCATAATCCTTTCTGCGTCTGTTGAGGAGGTCAATCCTGCAATGATAACGCGCCGCTTCAATTCCGCGCTTGGAAAAATGGCAGACATCGGCAGCTATCACGACCAGTTGATGCACTGTGCTGACCTGCTTGTACGCGACAGAAACGGGCATAAGATGATAACAGCCGGCTTCTCGTGGCTATATACCGGCCTTTTGAGAGAGACTCTTTTCTCGCTTCCGGGTTTTGCAATCTGCACCGGCAAGTTCAATGAATTCGAGCAGATTCTCGACAATCTCATAGCTGACAATCAGGAACGCTTCTATTCCCGTACGACTCAGGTTGAGGCGCCGTTGATGCTTGTCCCGGTACTTGAGACCTACATTCAGGCCGGAGCTCCGGAGCAGAAAGTCTGGGAGAAATACGGCGGGGTCGTGAAGAATGTCATAGAAAGTTATGCTCCCGGTCATAGAAAGGAAGTTTCGCTGCAGCCTAACGGATTGCTGTGGGCTCAGAAGGACCGTACAGCATTGACTTGGATGAATGCCTATATAGACGGTTGGCCGGTTACTGAAAGGGCCGGTTATCAGGTGGAAACCAATGCTTTCTGGTACGACGCGCTCTGTTTTGCCATAGAGATGGAAAACAAATATGCAGGTGAGGGCAATGAGTTCGCTGCGGCTTGGACTCCTGTAAGGGACCTCGCGAAAGAAAATTATCAAAAGACATTCTATATTTCCGATAAAGGTTATCTTGCTGACTATGTGGATAATAACGGACAGAATACGGATGTCCGCCCGAACCAGCTGTTCGCTTTGGCAGTGCCGCATCAGCCTGTAAGTGACGAGATTTTGGGCAGTATGATGAATGTCGTTGACCGCGAGCTTGTCACCTCAAGAGGTATCAGGACACTTTCTCCAAGAGATCTGAAATACAAGGGTGTGTATGAAGGGACCCAAAAGGAACGCGACCTGGCATATCACCAGGGTTGCGCTTGGCCTGCGCTGCTTATGCCTTATGCCATAATAAAGTTCAGAATGCACGGGGCAGCTTTCTGCAAGAGGGCGGCGTGGCTGATTGAGGGCTTCTATTCCGACTTGAACAAACACGGAGTCGGCGCATTCTCAGAGCTTTACGACGGTGATCCACCTCACGAGCCGCACGGTGCAATATCTTCTGCAATGAGCACAGGCGCACTGATTTTCGTGGAGAGTCTTATCAATAAATTCAAGGAGAAATAGATAATGAAGGTGTTGATGTTCGGATGGGAATTCCCTCCACATATTGCCGGCGGTCTTGGAACTGCCTGCTACGGAATAGTCAAAGGCTTGGCCAAGTGCGGGGTGAACACGATGTTCGTTATGCCTTCCGCTTCCGGAGATGAAGACTCAAGTGCGGCCGACATAATAAATGCGAGTGGTGTCCCTGTGAAAGTGACAGAGTCGATGAGCGTGGATGATTTTCTGGACAAGGTTCAGTTCGTTCACATAGGAACCAATATGGTGCCTTATCTCGATCCGGAGGAATTCCACACTTTGGTTGAGGAAGACAGAAAGCGCCAGGTGCGCGATTTCTCGATTCATTATGGCAACACTTACAAATTCTCCGGCAAATACGGCTCTAACCTGATGGAGGAGGTCGCAAGGTATGCTATGGTGGGCGGAACCATCGCTATGAACCATAAGGGCGAGTTTGACGTGATTCACGCGCACGACTGGCTGACTTATATGGCAGGCATAGCCGCAAAACGCCTTTCGGGCAAGCCTCTGGTGGTTCACGTACACGCCACATCTTTTGACAGAAGCAGCGACAACAATATCGACACGCGTGTCTATGACATAGAAAAGCGCGGAATGGAAGCCGCCGACAAGGTCATAACCGTGAGCGACTTGACCCGCAATATAGTGATAACCAAATACGGAATCGATCCGGCAAAGGTGGTTACAGTGCATAACGCGGTGGATTTCAGCGGAAGAAGCGATGTCCATGTGGAGAGGGGAGTGAAGGACAAGGTCGTGACATTCCTCGGCCGCATCACTTTCCAGAAAGGCCCCGAGTATTTCATAGAGGCGGCTGCGAAGGTCTTGAAAAGGTGCAAGAATGTGCGTTTCGTAATGGCTGGAAGCGGCGATATGATGAGACGTTCCATACGTCAGGTAGCACGGCTCGGTATATCCGACAGGTTCCATTTCACCGGATTCCTGCGCGGAAAAGAGGTCCAGGAGATGTTTGCCCTGTCTGACGTGTATGTGATGCCTTCAGTTTCCGAGCCTTTTGGAATTTCACCTCTCGAGGCGATGCGGACGGGTGTGCCTTCAGTCATATCCAGACAGTCGGGTGCTGCCGAAGTGCTTAAATATGCGTTCAAGGTGGATTTCTGGGATGTCGATGCTATGGCGGACCAGATCTATGCTCTGCTCAACTATCCTGCGCTTTCCGAGTTTGCGTCCAAATACGGATATGATGAGGTCAATACTCTCAAGTGGAACAACGCGGCGGTCAAGATAAAGGACGTTTACGAATCAGTTGTAAAATAAAAACATTATAGATATGAGTAAAAAAAGTCTGTGCCTGTATTTCCAGATACATCAGCCTACAAGATTGAGACTGTACAGGTTCTTCGACATAGGGAAAGATTCCCATTATTACGATGACTTTACCAACAGAACCATCCTCAGAAGGGTTGCAGACCTGTGTTACCTTCCGATGAACAAGCTTCTGCTAGAGCTCATAACAAAGTATAAGGGTGCGTTCAAGGTGGCTTTCTCCATTTCGGGCTCTGCATTGGAACAGTTCGAGCGATATACGCCGGAAGTTATCGACAGCTTCAAGAAACTCGCAGATACAGGCTGCGCGGAATTTCTTTGCGAAACCTATTACCATTCTCTTGCATCGCTTGCCTCAGTGGCCGAGTTCAGACATCAGGTTCTCAAACATAAGGCTGCAATAGAACAATATTTCGGCGTGAAACCGGTTACATTCAGAAACACCGAGCTCATATATTCGGATTCGATAGGCTCTCAGGTTTACGATATGGGATTCCGCACGATGCTGACTGAAGGCGCAAAGCATATTCTCGCTTGGAGAAGTCCTGATTTTGTCTATACGGATGAAATGCAGCCTAAGCTCAAGCTTTTGCTCCGCAACTATGTCTTCAGCGATGACATCGCTTTCAGGTTTTCGGACAGGAACTGGAAGGAATGGCCTTTGACTGCCGACAAATACCTTTCGTGGCTTAAAAACTCGGTAAGCACATCAGGTGATGTAATCAATCTCTTTATGGATTACGAGACATTCGGAGAGCACCAGAGTGCTGCGACCGGCATTTTCGACTTTATGAGATATCTTCCGGAAGCGGTAATCTCTGACGGAACATTCTCATTCTCGACACCGGCTGAAGCCGTAAAGCAGTACAAGCCTGTTTCGGACCTTGAGGTGGCTGAGCCGATTTCCTGGGCTGACGAGGAGCGTGACGTGACTGCGTGGCTCGGCAATGAACTTCAGCAGGAAGCGTTCAACAAACTGTATGGTCTGTATGAAAAACTTGCGCTGATAAATGATCCTCTTCTTTTCAATGAATTCGGACATCTTCAGGAGAGTGACCATTTCTACTATATGTGCACGAAGTTCTTCTCGGATGGTGAGGTTCACAAATATTTCAATCCGTACGACACTCCGTATGAGGCATTCATCAACTATATGAATGTTTTAAGTGATTTTATCATCAGAGTCGATGAGGAATATTCGGCAACTGTTGCTAAATTTGCGGACTTGAAAAAGCCGGCAAAGGCAGAGAAACCTGCCAAGCGTGCCGTTAAAAAGAAATCTGAAAAGTAATGGCGAAAGAATTGAACAAACCTGATTATTTATTCGAAGTCAGTTGGGAGGTTTGCAATAAAGTCGGAGGAATCTACACCGTCGTTGCGACAAAATCACTTTTCCTGAAACAACAGCTCAAACGTCATCATATCCTTATAGGCCCTGATGTCTGGATGAATACAGATGAAAATCCTGATTTTCACGAAGATACTGCGCTTTGGCAAGACTGGCGTCAAGAGGCTGCAAAGACTGGTCTGAGATTGCGCATAGGAAGATGGAACGTCCCGGGCAATCCGATTGCGATACTCGTTGACTTCAAACAGTTCCTCACGGAGACTGACACTATACTGGCAAAATACTGGGAGCGTTTCCAGCTGGATTCCATCACGGGCAACTGGGATTACAAGGAGTCTGTGCTGTTCGGCTATGCAGCCGGAAAGGTAATCCAGAGTTACTGCAACTATTTCACATCATCGTCTGACCGCGTAGTGGCGCAGTTCCACGAATGGCAGACGGGAGCCGGTATCCTCTATCTCAAATATAAGAAAGTGCCGGTGGCAACTGTGTTGACGACACACGCCACAGTGCTTGGGCGTTGTCTTTCAAGCAACAATATGCCGCTGTACGATTCGATGGAGTCGTACAATCCTGACGACAAGGCCAATCAGTTCAATGTGAGGGCGATGTATTCCCTCGAAAAGAAAGCTGCTGAGAACGCTGACATTTTCACGACCGTGAGCGACATTACGGCTAAGGAGTGCGCGCATTTCCTCGGCAAGCCTGTGGATGTGGTTACGCCTAACGGATTCGAAAACAGTTTCACTCCAGCTACAGAGGAGGAATATACTGAAAAGCGTAAGGCAGCGAGGGTAAAGCTGCTCGAAGTTGCATCGGCAATGTCCGGAAAGAAAGTTTCCGAGGATGCCGTGTTGGTTGCTGTCAGCGGACGTTATGAATACAGGAACAAGGGCATTGACGTATTTATAGACGCGATAGGGAAGTTGAAGTCTTCAGACTATGCAGGGCGGGAGATTCACGCGTTCGTGATGATTCCATCAGGGCATCACGGTGCTGACAAAGAACTCGTTTCGAAACTCGCGGGAGAGGGGAATGCCGATTACAAGACGCAGGTGTCCCACGTCCTTATGACGCCTGAGTATGATCAGATTACACGTCGTATCGGAGAACTGAATATCGACAACGGTGAGTCTTCTCGCGTAAATATCTATTTCATCCCTTCTTATCTCAACGGAAGTGACGGTGTCTTCAATATGAAGTATTATGACTTGCTGGTCGGACTTGACCTGACGTTGTTCCCTTCATATTATGAGCCGTGGGGCTATACTCCGCTTGAGAGCCTTGCGTTCAAGATTCCTACTTTGACCACAACTCTGGCAGGATTTGGCGAATGGGTGAATTCGCATTATGAAAAGCCGCATCCGGGCATTACCGTCGTTCCTCGCAACGACTCCAATTATTCCGAAGTGGTAGATGCCGTGGTAGACCGCATCCGTGAGATTGCCGCGCTCGACGAGGAACAGAAAAAAGAATATATGGACAATGCAAGGGACGTGTCTTCCATTGCATTGTGGGTAAATCAGATACAATATTATCAGAAAGCATATTCGGAATCCATTGACAAGGTTATCTCCGTAAACGGTGCATATCCAGAGTCATCAGAAAGACCAATTATGAATTACGAAAAACTCCCTGTAAGTACACCTTCTTGGAAGAGTGTGATGGTTACCAGGCATTTGCCTGAAGAATTAAGCGGTTTGGAAATCCTCTCCAAGAATCTGTGGTGGTGCTGGAACGAAAACGCAAAAGCATTGTTCAAGGCAATCGACCCTGAAATGTGGCACGACTTGGGCAGCAACCCTATGGCTATCCTTGATGCCGTGAGCCTCAAGAGATTCAAGACTCTTAGTCAGGATTCCGTGTTTATGGGCCTGTACAACGGCGTTATGCACGAATTCAATGACTATATGGCGCTTAAGGAAAAACGCACGGATCCGTCCATCGGTTATTTCTGTATGGAATATGGTCTTGATTCTTCGCTGCGCATATATTCCGGTGGTCTGGGCATTCTTGCCGGTGACTATCTCAAGGAAACTAGCGATATGAACGTCAATCTTGTGGCTGTAGGTCTGCTTTATCGTTATGGATATTTTACGCAGGTTCTCTCGGCACAGGGTGATCAGGTGGCAAGGTACGATGCCCAGAATTTTAGCAAGATTCCGGCTACTCCTGTTTTTGACGCCGAAGGCAATTGGCTGACTACCAGTGTGGAATTCCCAGGACGCAATATTACGGCGCGTATCTGGAAAGTCGCTGTAGGAAGGACCGACCTGTATCTGCTTGATACTGACTATGAGGCCAATATACAGGAGGACCGCGAGGTGACATATTATCTCTACGGCGGAAACTGGGAGAACAGGCTCAAGCAGGAATTGCTGCTCGGAGTCGGTGGTGTAAGGGCTCTCCGTGCTCTCGGACTGAATCCTCAGGTATATCACTGCAATGAAGGTCACGCTGCATTCATCGGTCTTGAAAGGCTCCGTGAGTACATTCAGAATGACAATCTGGATTTCGCCGAGGCACTGGAGGTTGTGCGTGCTTCATCGCTGTTCACGACCCATACGCCTGTGCCTGCCGGACACGACGCATTCGATGAAGGTTTGCTCAGAAAATATATCGGACATTATCCTCAGCGCCTGAAGACTGACTGGGAAACTGTGATGGGACTCGGCAAAGTGAACGGCTCGGATCCTAACGAGAAGTTCTCTATGAGTGTTCTGGCAGCCTACATTTCGCAGAACGTAAACGGCGTCTCCATGCTTCACGGCAAAGTGAGCCAGGAAATCTTCGCATACATATATCCGGGCTATCTGCCTGAGGAATTGTTTATCAGTTATGTGACCAACGGTGTGCATTATCCTACTTGGGCTGCAAGAGAGTGGAAGGAGATTCACGCGAAAGTGTTCGGGCCTGAGTTCCAGACTCATCACTATGACAAGAAATGTTTTGAAGGCATATACACTGTTCCGGACGAGACAATATGGGCGGCAAGAAAGTCACTCAAGAAGACTCTAATCAATTATGTGAAGAACAGGCTGTCCAATCCGGAAATGTCAAATCATTATTCTCCGAGTCAGGTGGTTACCATCAAGGAGAACCTCAGGGATGATGTGCTGACTATCGGTTTTGCAAGACGTTTCGCAACATACAAGCGTGCGACGCTGCTCTTCTCTGATTTGGACAGGCTCGATGCCATTGTCAACAATCCTAAGATGCCGGTTCAGTTCCTGTTTGCTGGCAAGGCTCATCCTGCAGACAAGGCTGGTCAGGATCTCATAAAGAGAATCGTGGAGATTTCCAAGCAGGACAGGTTCATAGGCAAGATTGTATTCATTCCTGGCTACGACATTTCATTGGCAAAGAGACTTGTACAGGGTGTTGATGTATGGATGAACAATCCTACGAGACCGCAGGAAGCATCCGGAACTTCGGGTGAAAAGGCTGCAATGAACGGCGTTATGCACTTCTCCGTGCTTGACGGATGGTGGGTTGAAGGTTATAAGCCGGGTGCAGGTTGGGCATTGCCGCTTAAGAGCACTTATGAAGACAACAACTATCAGAATGAGTTGGATGCCGCTACCATATACGCGACACTCGAAAACGAAATCGCTCCTCTCTACTATGATGTGGACAAGGCTACCGGAAGGTCCGAGTCGTGGATTGCCTGCATAAAGAACACCATTGCCCAGGTTGCCTGCAACTTTACCACCAACAGGATGCTTACTGATTATGTGAACCAGTATTATGATCCGCAGTCAAAACGTGCCGCTAGCCTCATCGCTGACGACTTTAAGGTGGCGAGAGAGATTGCCGCCTGGAAAAAACACGTGCTCAAGGAGTGGCGTTCCATCGAGGTGATTTCATATACCCAGCCGGATTCCACATACGAACTGCGTTCCAACAGTGAACTGACGGCTGAAGTTGTGCTCAACATCGGTGACCTCAATCCTGAAGATATCGGAGTGGAGACACTTTTCGCCATCAGCGACAGAAAAGGAAAGCTGCACATACAGGGAACCAGGGAATTTGAAGTGGCTGAGTCGAAAGACGGAGTGGTGACATACCGGACATTGATTCATCCGGAGCGTACGGGAATGTACCAGTTCGCTACAAGGATATATCCTAAGAATCCGCTTCTACCTCATAGACAAGACTTTGGGTTGGTAAGATGGTTATAGCCACCGGTTTTTTTGACGGTGTCCATCTCGGGCACCGTTTTATTTTGAAACAACTCGTGGAGGCAGCGGAGAATCGCGGCGATGAGAGTATGGTCGTGACGTTCTGGCCGCATCCCCGCAATGTCCTGCACCGGGAGGAGGGAAATCTTCATCTGCTTACGACTTTGGATGAGAAGCGTCGGCTGATTGAGGAGATCGGGGTGAGCCGTTTTGAAGTGATACCGTTCTCCAGGGATTTCAGCGGGCTTACTACCGAGGAATACTTGAGAGACTATATCATAGGACGCTTTGGCGGAAAGGCGATTCTTCTTGGTTATGACAACAGGATAGGCTCAGACCAGTGTTTTCCGGACAAGACTGCCGAAATCGCGGAAAGGCTGGGGCTGGATGTCATACGTCCCGAATATATATCTTCGGACGGCGAGGCTGTAAGTTCCACAAGGATACGCATTGCTCTGGAAAAAGGTGATATCGAGTCTGCCAACAGAATGCTCGGCTATGGCTACAGACTTACGGGGACTGTTGTTGACGGCAACAAGATAGGCCGTACAATCGGTTTCCCGACTGCAAATATGTGTTTGGATGACCAGCAGAAACTTGTGCCTGGCAGAGGAGTCTATCTTGTTCGCGTGGATACTCTCGGGTCGCGGTGGAACGGGATGTGCAACATCGGCGTGAGGCCTACGGTGGGGATGGGAAATGCCCTTACGATTGAGACCAACATATTCGGATTCGATGCGGATATTTATGGCGAAAATATTTCGGTGGAGTTCGTGAGGAAGATACGTGACGAGGTGAAATTCAACGGGTTCGCGGATTTGAAAAACCAGTTGGAGAAGGATAGGGAACATTGCCTGGACTCTTTGTGACAAATCTCGGACAGTTGCATTAGAAGCTATTTTGAAATGGTTTCTAATTGAGGAAAAATTTCACTATCTTTGCGATGGATGTCAGGGTTCTGTCTATATGGCAGGACTCGTTTTTAATTATGTGTTAATACAAATAATATCAAAATATTATGGCAGAAGTACATTATATGACCCAGGAAGGTCTGGATAAATTGAAAAAGGATCTTGCAGATTCACTTGCACAGCGTCCGGTCATTTCTGCAGCAATCGCCGAGGCGAGAGAGAAGGGTGACTTGTCGGAAAATGCCGAGTACGATGCGGCGAGAGATGCTCAGGCTTTGCTGGAGCTGAAGATTGCAAATTTGAAGAATCTTGTGGCAAACGCCAAAGTGATAGACGGTTCGCAGATCGGTACCGACAAGGTGCAGATGATGAACAAAGTGAAGGTGGAGAATATGGCTATGAAGAAGGTGATGGAGTTCACCATCGTAGGCGAGACCGAGGCTGATTTCGCTCACGGAAAACTCGCTTCAACCACTCCGATTGCAAAAGCTTTGCTGGGGCACTCGAAGGGTGAAGTAGTGGAGGCTAATGTGCCTTCCGGAGTAATGAAATTCAAGATTCTGGACATAACACTTTAGAATATGCCTACAATTTTCACAAAAATTGCGAACGGTGAGATTCCGTCTTACAAAGTCGCTGAGAATGAGGATTTCTATGCTTTTCTGGATATCAATCCCCTCGTAAAAGGTCATACTTTGGTCATTCCGAAGAAAGTAGAGGACGACTATATCTTCCATCTTGACGACGAGACCTATCTAGGACTTTGCGCTTTTGCGAAAAAGGTTGCTCTGGCTTTGCAGAAAGCAGTGCCGTGCAAGCGCATAGGAGTATGTGTGCTCGGAATGGAGGTGCCTCATACGCACATCCACCTTGTTCCTTTGCAGAAAGAAAGTGATATTGATTTCGGTAGGGAAAAACTGAAACTATCCGACAGCGAAATGCAGCAGACAGCATCATCAATACTTGCCGAATATGAGAAACTTTAGAATAACAGCGGCCCTCGTGGGCGCATTGGCGGCGTTCTCATCCTGCTGCAACAATGCAAAAGTTGAAGTTACGGTGGCTGACGCACCGGAAGCCGATATCGTGGTCAAACTCCTTGACGTGAACAAGTACAAGGTTCTCGATACGGTGAAGACAAATGAGAGAGGATTCTTTACCTATAAGCCTGAGATTAAGGCTGGTCAGCCAGAGTTTGTGTATCTGTTCTACAAGAATACCAAGATTGCTTCTCTTCTGCTTCAGAAGGGAGATAAGGTGAAGGTTAATGCGGATACGCTCGGAACCTATTCAGTATCAGGGTCGGACGAGACTTTGAAGCTGATGGAGGTGGAGCGCGACGAGGCGGAATTCAATGATAGGCTTTATGCCGAATCAGCCCGTCTGGCAGACCTTGATCCGTCTTCAGCGGAGAGTATACAGGCAAGAAAAGACATCGCTGCACAGTATATCGCCTACTATCGCAGTAGGGTAAAGTATATTCTTCAGAATTCACATTCGCTTACTGTTGTTCCTGTCTTGTATCAGACGGTCGGTGAAGATTTGCCGGTTTTCGGACAGGCAACTGACGCCATCCATTTCAGGAATATGAGCGATTCTCTCAAGACGGTTTATCCTGAGTCAAAATATGTGAAGGCTTTGGAAAAAGAGGCTGCAAGAAGATTTCAGACGCTCGAATTGAGTAACAAAATCCAGAATGCGGAGTCTGCCGGTTTCCCGGACGTGGAACTCCCTGATGTTAGCGGCAACAAGGTGAAACTCAGCAGCTTGAACTCCAAGGTCGTGATGCTGTATTTCTGGGACGCTTCAGATGCTGCACAGAAAATGTTCAATCAGGATGCTCTCAGACCCGCATACAATGACTACCATTCAAAGGGATTTGATATATACGGCGTGGCTGTTAATGCAGACAAGGCTACCTGGGCATCGGTTGTTAAGAACCAGCAGCTCGGATGGACAAATGTGTGCGATGCCAACGGCACTGCCGCTGCTCTCTACAACATCAGTTCGCTTCCGATAGTGTTCTTTATCGTGAACGGCTCGCTTGTGGATGCTCCTGAAGTCAAGGACGGAGCAACCTTGCGCAAATTCCTTGCTTCAAGGCTGTAAACTGACGGATGTACGTAGTGTTTCGCAGTTGCGAAATTTATGTTACTTCGTCGGGTTTATGACGTTCTTTTTGGAAACTGTAGGCACAAACTGCTTTAGATAGAAAGGTTCGAAGTACGCTGTATCTTCGAATCTTTTTTCGTTATAACGTCTTGTCGCAAGTGTAAGCATAGACTCGGCTTTAGGACAAGTCTGTATGAATGAGGCATTTGCTGATTTGATGACGTCTGCACATTTTCCTGCTCCGTCACCGATGAACAGCACTTTTCCCTCGGCAAGAATTTTCTCGAAACTGTCTTCACCGATGACCTTAGGCTCGGTCTCGGAGATCGGTTGCCCGTCAGCTGTGAATATGGCGGTATAGACTTCCATTCTGCGGGCGTCTATCATAGGAACGATGTATTTGCACCCCTCGGGCAACAATTTTCCGTCTATCGCCTGCCAGACCAAAGTGTCAAGGGAACCGACAGCTATCAGAGGTAACCCCGAACCGAAGCAAAGTCCCTTTGCTGTGGAAACTCCCACTCTCAGTCCCGTATATGAACCGGGGCCCATACTTACGCATACCGCATCGCAGTCCTTGACTGTAAGTCCTTTCTCGTCAAGCATTTCCTTGACGAACGGGGCGGTCAGCGATGCGTGCTGGCGGTCGGAATTTTCCCTCTTGGATACAATCACTCCGTTCTCGGACAATGCCGTAGAGCAGAGGGCGGTAGATGTTTCTATGAAAATTATTCTTGACATTGCAGTTACTCCTTTAACTCTTGAAAAGCAACTCCTTGAAATACGGGAATATACCGTATGCGAGCCTTTTCAGGGGCGTGTAGATTACAGATTTCTCTATGGAGGATTCGGGTACAATCCCGAAAGATGAATTTATCGTATTGAAAAGAATTATCAGGATTCCCAGTATCAGCGCGGCTTTAAGAAGCGAAAAGACTCCGCCCAGGAGTCTGTCCAGCCATCCCAGCATAACAAACTTGATGCTTGCCTTGATGACTTTGCCGATGAGATGGAAAATGATGATGACTGCCGCGACCATCAGAATGAACACAAGAATGTACAGCACCCGTTCTGAAATCTGGATATGGGGCATAATCAGTCCGCATACAATCTTGGAGAACTTGTAGGCAATCCAGGTCCCGGCGATGATGGAGACGAGTGCTATTATCTGCTCTGTGAAGCCTTTCACAACTCCCTGTATCAGAGACGCCACAAGGCAGATTCCCAATATTATGTCCAGCACGCACATCCCCATTTATTTTTCTTTCTAGTATTAAATATTTATCTTTGCGAATTGCAAAAATATATAAAAAACTATGACATTCAAAGAGTATAAGGGCTTGAATCTGGTGTCCGTGGGTAGCGAGGTGCTGGATAGGTGGAAGAAGAATCACGCGTTCGAGAAATCGCTCGAACTGAGAGAGGGTGCCCCGGAGTTTATTTTCTTCGAAGGCCCGCCATCTGCAAACGGAATGCCTGGCATTCACCACGTTATGGCCCGCTCTATTAAGGATGCCATCTGCCGGTACAAGACGCAGACCGGATATAAAGTGAATCGCCGCGCCGGTTGGGATACACACGGTCTCCCTGTGGAGATAGGCGTGGAGAAGAAGCTCGGCATCCATAAAGACGATATAGGCAAGAAGATATCCGTTGAGGAGTACAATGATACGTGTCGTCACGAGGTTATGAAATTCACCCGCGAATGGGTGAATATGACAGAGCGTATCGGCTATTGGGTGGATATGAACGATCCGTACATCACGTATGACAACCGTTATATCGAGACTCTCTGGTATCTTCTCCGCAAGATATATGACAAAGGATTGCTGTACAAGGGATTCTCCATACAGCCATACTCTCCTTCAGACGGCACGGGATTGAGTTCGCACGAGTTGAACCAGCCGGGCTGCTACAAGGATGTGACTGACACGACAGCCACTGTTCAGTTTGAAGTGATAAAGGATGCGAAATCACAACCGCTTTTCGGCCTGGAGACGCTTCCGGTATATTTCCTTGCCTGGACCACTACTCCGTGGACATTGCCTTCAAATACAGCACTTTGCGTAGGCCCGAACATCGACTATGTGAGGGTAAAATCATTCAACCCGTACACCGGTACGGAAGCTATATACGTGGTGGCAAAGGCTCTCGTTGCATCTTGGTTCAATCCTAAGGCGGCTGACATTCCGCTGGATGACTACAAGCAGGGCGACAAACTTATACCGTACAAGATTCTCGACGGTACATTCAAGGGCTCCGAGCTTGCCGGCATAAGGTATCACCAGTTGATTCCGTGGTTCAAACCGCTTGATGGTGATGCTTTCAGGGTAATTACCGGAGACTATGTCTCTACGGACGAAGGCACTACAGGTATCGTGCATATCGCACCTACATTCGGTGCTGATGACAAGAAGGTGGCTGCGGCCGCAGGCATCGCTCCTATGATGGTGCTCGACAAGAATGGCAACCGTCAGCCTCAGGTGGATCACGACGGACGTTTCTATCCGATTGAAGACCTTGATCCTGAATATGTCAGGAATTTCGTTTCTCCTGAGTATAAGGAATATGCGGGAAGATATGTGAAGAACGCGTTCGACGATTCATTGCCTAAGGATGCACCTACGCTTGACGTTGACCTCTGCATGATGATGAAGATGGACGGCAGGGCGTTCAAGATACAGAAGCATGTGCACAGTTATCCTCACAGCTGGAGAACTGACAAGCCGGTGCTCTATTATCCGCTCGATGCGTGGTTTATCAAGACAACCGCAGTGAAGGACCAGATGGTTGCATTGAACAAGACAATCACCTGGAAACCGGAATCCACAGGAACAGGACGTTTCGGCCAGTGGCTTGAGAATATTCAAGACTGGAATCTTTCAAGAAGCCGTTTCTGGGGTACACCACTGCCGGTATGGCGCACTGAAGACGGCAAGGAAGAGAAGTGCATCGGCAGTCTTAAAGAATTCTATGCAGAGATAGAGAAGGCTGTAGCTGCCGGGATAATGCCATCCAATCCGTTGAAGGATAAAGGCTTCAACCCTGACGATATGAGCAAGGAGAATTATGACAAGATAGATTTGCACCGTCCTTATGTGGACAACATCTATCTCGTTTCTGATTCGGGCAGGAAGATGGTGCGTGAGAGCGACCTCATCGACGTGTGGTTTGACTCAGGCTCTATGCCGTATGCTCAGGAAGGTCTAAGGGCGAAAGACTCGTCAAAATTTGGCTGTACAGCGGACTTCATTGCAGAGGGTGTGGACCAGACAAGAGGATGGTTCTATACACTGCACGCAATCCATACTATGGTAAGCGGTACACCGGCTTTCAAGCGTGTAATCTCAAACGGACTCGTTCTTGACAAGAACGGTGACAAGATGAGCAAACGTCTCGGCAATGCTGTGGATCCGTTCCAGCAGTTGGACAAGTTCGGTGCAGATGCTCTCAGATGGTATATGCTGACTAATGCACAGCCGTGGGACAATCTCCGCTATGACGAGGAAGGCGTTGACGAGGTCAGAAGAAAATTCTTCGGCACTCTCTACAATACCTATTCATTCTTCGCGCTTTACGCCAATGTGGACAACTTCGATCCTAAGACTCCTTCAGTTCCTTACGAAAGGAGACCGGAGATTGACCGCTGGATAATATCACTGCTGAACACATTGATAAAGGATGTAAAAGCGGCATACGAGGATTATGACGTGACATCTGCCGGCAGAATGATTCAGGACTTCGTCTGCGATCATCTGAGCAACTGGTATGTGCGTCTGAACAGGAAACGTTTCTGGGGAAGCGCGGACAATGAGGACAAACTTGCAGCATATCAGACGCTTTATGAGGTGCTGAAGGATGTAGCAATACTCAGTGCACCTATAGCTCCGTTCTATATGGACCAGCTCTATCTGGATTTGGTTAAGGATGGTGAAGAGTCTGTGCACTACGTACTTATGCCTGACTGCAACGAATCTGTCATCGACAAGGATCTGGAGGAAAGAATGGAACTCGCGCAGCGTGCATCGTCTATGGTGCTTGCACTCCGTCGTAAGGTGAATATCAAGGTTCGTCAGCCTCTCTCAAAGCTTGTTATCCCAGTCATTTCCGACAAGGTGCGTGAACAGCTAGAGAAGGTGAAAGCGCTGATTCTCGGAGAGGTCAATGTCAAGGAGGCAGAGTTCATATCTGACACCGCCGGCATCATAACCAAGAAAATCAAGCCTAATTTCAAGACCTTGGGCAAGACCTACGGCAAGAGAATGAAAGAGATTGCGGCTGCGTTCGGTGAGATTTCCCAGCAGGAAATCAATGCAATCCAGAATGCTGAGGCCGAGGGCGTTTCATATACTCTCAAGCTTGAGGGAGGAGATGTTGTCATCAATCTGGGAGACTATATGATTTCCTCTGAGGATATGCCGGGATGGCTCGTTGCATCGGATGGCCCTCTTACAATCGCTCTTGATATTGAGGTCAGCGATGCGCTCAGAAACGAAGGAGTGGCTCGCGAACTGGTGAACAGAATACAGAATCTTCGAAAGGACAGCGATTTCGATGTCACCGACAAGGTGGATGTCGTAATCTTTGCCGACGGAGATGCTTATAATGAAATAAACGTTTCGCTTGAATCTTATCGCGACTATGTTGCGGCTCAGACATTGGCGTTGACGGTTGACCTGAAGGCTCTGTCTGAGGCAACCGAAGTTGTGGCTGAGGTAGAGTGGAATGATTCAACAATCAAAATTGCGGTAAAACGCAGATAATACTTTTTGCTTATGGAAGAGACTAAACAGAACCCGGAGACTTCAGGGAAAACTCGTTACTCTGATGAGGAACTTGAGGAATTCAAGAAGATCATCATTGATATGCTTGAAAAGGCAAAGAGAGAATACAATACGCTCAGACGTGTAGTTATGCACAACGGTACCAATGATATAGAAGATACCACTCCTTCATTCAAGACCGTTGAGGATGACGGTGCTATGCAACTGACCCGCGAAGAGGCCAGCCAGCTCGCCCAGCGTCAGTACAAATTCATACAGAATCTGGAGGCTGCGCTAGTGCGCATCGAGAACAAGACTTACGGCGTGTGCCGTGTGACAGGCAAACTTATTCCGAAAGAGCGCCTGCGTCTTGTCCCTCACGCTACCCTTACTGTAGAAGCCAAAGAAAAGCTCAGCAAGGGAAGATAGCGTATGAAAATATCTAAAGGCAAGCAGCTTCTTATATTGGGGATAGTCCTTGTGGTCATTGACCAGATCATCAAGATTCTGGTCAAGACCAATATGTCCATAGGAGAGCATTTCAACGTCATAGGAAACTGGTTTCAGATTCTTTTCGTTGAGAATGAGGGTATGGCGTTCGGAATGAAATTCGGCGGAATGGTGGGGAAGTTTGCACTCACGGCATTCCGGCTTGTGTTGTTTGGATTCCTGTGCTGGTGGATAACAAGACTGGTACGCAAAGGCCGTCCGACAAGGCTAGATGCCAATGGCAAACCGGCTGAGTACGAGGCTGTTCCGATAGGAGTACTCGTTGGACTGACGCTTATCACTGCGGGTGCTCTCGGCAATATCGTGGACTGCCTGTTCTACGGACAGATTTTCTCGGCTTCGACAGCATACGATGTGGCGGCGTGGGGCGGTTCATACGCTCCGGTGATGTTCGGCAAGGTGGTGGATATGTTCTACTTCCCGTTGATTGACACGACTTGGCCTGATTGGGTCCCTGTCATCGGCGGACATCCTCTGCGTTTCTTCGAGCCGGTGTTCAATTTTGCAGATAGCTGCGTGACTGTCGGCGCCTTCTACCTCATCCTTTTCCAGTACCGCTTCTTCACCTTCGAGCCCCAAAAATCCTAGCCCAAATACCCACACCCATTTTAGGGGACCGGAGGGGTAATAAGAAACTGTGGGGAAAATCTCCGGTAAGGTTCTTTAGAATTTGGTGAAGTTGTATGGCTTGGTGTGTTTCAGACTTCGCCTTGCTGGATTTGGAAGATCTCCTTTTGCTTTTCGATTTCGCGTTTGAGGTCTTCTTCGGATGGAAGGTATGTGAGGTATTTAGCAGCGAAAAGCTGGGGATTTTCGTGGAGGACTGAGTATTTGGCTATGTCCTTGCTGGTTTCTGTGCAGAGAATGAGTCCGATGGTGGGGTTATCGCCTTCAGTGCGCTTGAGGTCATCGTACATTCTGACGTACATATCCATCTGGCCAACGTCTTGGTGCGTGATTTTTGAAGTCTTTAAGTCTATGAGCAGAAATGCTTTGAGGAGATAGTTGTAGAAAACGAGGTCTATGTAGAAGTCTCCGGCGTCAGTGGAGATGTGCTGCTGGCGGGCGACGAAGGCGTAGCCTTTGCCGAGTTCGAGGAGGAATTTCTGGATGTGAGTGAGGATGGAGCTTTCGAGTTTGGATTCTGTGAATTCAATGTTGCCTGGAAGTCCGAGAAATTCTGCAATGAACGGGCTCTTCAGAAACTCGTGCTTGTCCTTTTGGTAGTCGGCGGTCTTTTCCTGCATTTCTCGGATGACAGGCTCCTTGTGCTGGGACTGGAGCAGACGGAAGTAGTATTGGGAGCCGACGTTGCGGTCGAGGGTGCGTGAACTCCAGTTTTCTGATGCCGCTTCATTCATATACCAATATCTGGCTTCTTTGTTTTCAATAGGAAGTAGAGCTCTGAAGTGAGTCCAGGTAAGATTTGGTACGCACGCGTGCCAAATCTCGTAATTTGGGAATTGAAGATAGAACAGGCGGAAGTTGCGTAAGTTCCTTTCAGTGTAGCCCTTACCGAGTTCTTTTGTAAGACCGGCCGCCAATTTCTTAAGAAGTTGTGTGCCATATTCGGCACGAAGTTCACCTTTCTGCTCTTCCAAGACTATCCTACGACCTACATTCCAGTAGGTGTCAATCATTGAGGCGTTGACTGCTTTATACGCCTTGTCCTTGCCGTTACGGATTATCTGTATGATGTCTGAGATGAGTTGATTGTCAGAGGAGTGTCGGGAGTCTATTGGGTTCTTTATGTCCATCTTTTCTAATTTTGTTTTGAAATCATCTTGGCTTTGAAGTCTTTCTTTAGCTTTGGCGAGTTTAAGTGTACATTCCATCCCGCTGAGGTTTAGGGCAGACGCTGTATTATAATTCTGGAGTGAAGCGACCGGAAAGGGTTTCGGGGAATACTTTCCCCGTGCCCTTGGGGGCAACAGACGTTAGTCTGTGGGGGATTAAGCGGCCTCATCAGGAGGACAAACACTGTAATGAAATTACAGTGTTTGTCCTCCGATAAACTCCCTCATTATCGAAGTCGGTGGAACCGTGGCAATCTCTTCAGGCGAAAATGCGACGATATAGTCCAGGAATTTGAGCAACCGGATAGCTTCGCTATATGCCTGTGATTTAGGCGAAATGCGCCTCAGAAGCGGCTCTGCGTAATATTTCAGCACAGGTAGCTCGTATATAAGAGCGGAATTGAACGATGCGTCCGCATTCTCCTGGAACGGGAATATGTTCCTATATTCTCCGCGCCTTACACTTGACCACCTCATTATAGTATCAGCTGGCAAAATGCCACGAACCCTGTTGTCACGTACAATGCGTCTCAGCAGACGGTTGTCGGACGTCGAGATGTTGTTGTTCTCATCAATGCCGAGCGATGTCAGCGCAGATACGTACACCCTGAATATTCTTGAAGGATCCACATCCGGAACCATCTCAGGATTGAGCGCGTGTATTCCTTCCATTATCAGAATCTCATTGTCATTGAGCTTGAGGTGTCTGCCGGAAGGGCAGCTCTTGCCCGACTTGAAATCATAGTGCGGAAGCTCCACCTCTTTGCCCGCTGCCAAATCATTCAACTGGCTGTTGAGTAGTTCCAGATTCATTGCCCCCAACGCCTCGAAGTCATAGTTGCCGCTGCTGTCCCTCGGGGTCTGTTCCCTGTCTACGAAGTAGTTGTCCAATTCTATGACCTTTGGCAGAAGTCCCAGTACCCTGCACTGGATTGCAAGCCTGAGAGATGATGACGTCTTGCCACTGGAAGATGGGCCGGCTATGAAAACAACCTTGACCTTGTCGCGTTGCGCATAAATCTGGTCCGCAATCTCAGCGTATTTGCGCTCGTGCAGCGCCTCCGACATATTTACAAGCTTCGCAGCATAGCCTTCCTTGACCGCACGGTTAAGCGTTCCGATGCTGCTGACCCTCAGTTTCGCGCACCAAGTCGAGTATTCCGACAAAGTGGCGGCAATCTTGGATTGTGTCTGTACCGGAATTATCTTGGTGAAATCTCCGACCGATGGATACTGAAGGCAGAATCCGTCAGCAAACGGCATCAGGTCAAATACTTTCAGATATCCTGTGGATGGAAGCAGAGGCCCGTGGAATGTGTCCATAAGTCCGTCCAGCCAGTAAACTCTGGTCGTGAACTTGCACAACGACTTGAAAAGTTCCGCCTTCATCGGCTGATTGTTCTGCAGAAATACCTCGTTGGCGCTCTCCGCGTCAATCTTCTTGGTAGAGAAAGGCAAATCGGCTGCCACAATCTCGTTCATTTTGGACTTGATTGCAGCTATTTCGTCAGCAGTGAGTTTTACGATGATGCGCTGCCCGTCCTCCCTCGCTTCTTTCTGACAGACAGTGCAGTACGAACCGCTCGGCAGAGAGTGGTCTATGATAAGAACCTTGTCCGGAAACAGTTCCCTTACTGCTTTCTGCAGGACAAAACATATAGAACGCTTGTACACAAGATGGCCGTCCGGGTGATTGTATCCGATGAATTCCACCTCGTGACTCACCGGCAGCAGGAAGTCAAGTTCTTTAAGTTTATTGTCCACAAGCGCTGCCAGAACCGGATAAACGACACCTGTCTCTTTGTCTGTTATGGTCGGGCAAAACTCTTCGGCAAGGTCTCCAAGCCTTGTTTGCGGTTCAATCTCGCAATGCTTTCCGTTGTTTACGATCAGAAGATCGAATTTCTCGTCAGTCGCCATAATCTTACTCAAATTGATGTAAAACTTCCTTCAGATATGGACCGGTAACCGATTCCTTGTCTTCCGCAAGCTCCTCGGGAGTTCCGGAGGCGACGACATATCCGCCGCGCCGACCTCCGTCAGGCCCCATATCAAAAATGTAGTCGGCGCATTTGAGCACATCAAGATTGTGTTCTATGACTATGACAGTGTTGCCGTTGTCCACAAGCTGCTGCAATACGCCGAGCAACACTTTGATATCTTCAAAATGCAGGCCAGTCGTCGGCTCATCCAGGATGTAGAGCGTGTTGCCTGTGTCTTTTCTGTACAGCTCAGCGGCAAGTTTCATTCTCTGGCTCTCTCCGCCGGACAAAGTGACAGCAGACTGCCCCAGATGCACGTAGCCGAGTCCTACATCCACCATAGCCTTCAGTTTTTGGGAAATTTTCGGTATCTCCTTGAAAAACTCATAAGCCTCGCTGACAGGCATCTCCAGAACATCGTTGATGCTCTTTCCCTTATACCTCACAGCCAGAGTGTCATCCATATATCTGCGTCCCCTGCATTCGTCGCACACGACATTGACCGAAGGTAGGAAATTCATCTCTATTACTTTGATGCCGGCTCCCTTGCACGCCTCGCAGCGCCCTCCAGGAACATTGAATGAGAATCGTCCGGGACCATATCCGCGGACTTTCGCGTCCGGAGTTTCGGCGAACAGATTGCGTATGTCATTGAATACGCCGGTGAATGTGGCCGGATTGCTTCTCGGTGTACGACCTATAGGACTCTGGTCTATCTCGATGAGTTTGTCTATGTTTTCAATGCCGGATATGTCGCTGTAAGGAAGCGGGTGCATTCGGGCATTATAGAATTTGTTCTTCAGTATCGGCATAAGGGTCTCGTTGACAAGCGACGATTTGCCGCTTCCGCTAACTCCGCTAATGCCTATGAAAACACCCAAAGGGAAACTTATGTCGATGTTTTTGAGGTTATTGCCTTTCGCACCGCGAAGGGTCAGGAACCGGCCGTTGCCTCTTCTGCGTATTGCCGGAACGTCTATCCGTCTTCTGCCCTGCAGATAATCCAATGTGAGCGACGGCCCTGTAATGCAATGACTTGCAACATCATGCCCGGGGCTGACACCTTTCAGAAGCATTGATACGGGAGCGTTCAGACATATCTTTCCGCCGTTCTCCCCGGCTCCAGGGCCGACATCCACCAGCCAGTCCGCATTGTACATAGTCTCAGCGTCGTGCTCGACCACCATCACCGAGTTGCCCTCATCGCGCAATTCCTTCAGTGAGTTGATAAGTTTGCGGTTGTCTCTCTGGTGCAGCCCGATGCTTGGCTCGTCCAGAATATAAAGCACATTGACCAGTTTTGAACCTATCTGTGTGGCAAGCCTTATACGCTGGCTCTCTCCTCCAGACAATGAAGCGGTTGCCCTGTCAAGCGAGAGATAATCCAGCCCCACGTCCAGCATAAACCCGGTACGTGCAATCAGCTCCTTGAGAATGTCCCGGGCTATGATGTTCTCCCTGTCGGACAATTTCGCCGGCAATCCTTTCAGCCACTCAGATAGAGCGGATATTTCCATTGCAGCGACCTCGGATATGGTCTTTCCGTCTATCTTGAAGCAGTTTGTCTGCTCGTTCAGTCTTGTGCCGTGGCAGACCGGGCATATGATTTTTTCGTCTATGTCTTCCACGATTCCGGGGAATGCCACCATCTCGGAAAGAGCACCTTCGCCGACGCGGAAAAGTTCGTCAGAGCCATAGACTATCAGAGAAATGGCTTCATCCGGAATATCTTCTATCGGGTCGTACAAGGAGAAGTTATATCTTCTTGCAATAGAGCGTATTATGTCGAATTTCTTGGTCTCGCGTATTTTGCCCAGCGGGACTATTCCGCCGTCTGCGATGGAAACGGTCCTGTCGGGTATGATTGCATCGAGATTTACATCGACGATAGTGCCAAGTCCCTTGCAGTGAGGGCAATAACCCTCAGGAGAATTGAATGAGAATGAGTGAGGCGCAGGCTCCTGCAATGAAATTCCGGAATCCGGGTCCACAAGGTGCTTGGAATAGTGCTGGAGTACACCTGTCTCCATATCCATAATTGCGACTGAGCCCTTTCCACGTCCAAGCGCGATGGTTACGGACTCTTTGACCCGCTTGTCATCTCCTGCGGCAGGCTTCAACTTATCTACCACAAGTTCAATGAAATGTGACTTGTACCTGTCCAGGGCGGTCACGTCGGACAAATCCTTTATCTCGCCGTCTATCCTTGCCTGAGTGAATCCCCGTTTGCGCAACTGGTCGAAAAGCTCGTGATAATGACCCTTTCTGCCCCTGACGAGAGGCGCGAGAAGATAGCATTTGCGCCCGTTGTAATTGTGCATTATCAGACTGACAATCTGCTCGTCAGTGTATCTGACCATCTCTTTCCCGGTGACAGGGGAGAAGGCGCGGGATGCTTTGGCGTATAGAAGACGCAGGAAGTCGAAGATTTCCGTGATTGTTCCCACAGTCGAGCGCGGGTTGTTGCCAGTAGTCTTCTGCTCGATGGCAATTATTGGACTGAGTCCGCTGATTTCATCCACCTCAGGCTTTTCCAGGACACCCATAAAGTGCTTCGCGTAAGTGGACAGAGTGTCCATATAGCGTCTCTGTCCCTCTGCGTAGATGGTGTCAAATGCCAGAGAGGATTTGCCGCTTCCGCTCAATCCTGTGATTACCACGAACTTGCCTCGCGGAATGTCCAGACTGACGCCCTTGAGATTGTGTGCTTTCGCACCTGAAATTTCGATGTATTCGCTCGGTGTCATTGTTTACAGCACGGATGCTTTTACTTCGTCCGGTATTGCGGATTTGCGGTAGGTCGTAACCTCGCCGGAACCGTTCTGCGCGGTGAGACGCAGGTTGCCGTCCTTGAAAGATACTTTGTAAGACCCTGCACCCCAGGCGCTTCCATCATCGTATGTGCCTGAAATGATGGACCTTTTGTTCGTCCAAGAGCCGTGATAGTATTTGTATCTGCCCGCCTGCTGCAATACCCACAGGCTGAATGTGCCGTCGTCACTGAATGAAAGATACACGTCTATGCCGAATGTCTCACCCTTGGTGACTGTGCTTATGTGGTCAAGTCTCCAGTCTCCGGTGATATCCTGCACATTTACCTTTTCTTTTGAGCAGCAGCTCAATGCGAGTGCCGCGATGAGTACGGCTGCAATTTTTATAATATTCTTCATGAAATTTAGCTTCTAATTTTGAATTCTGTGGAACAATGCTCAATCGGTTCGGTCTAGAGCCATCCTCCGTTGGCGCTGCCTACGCCTCTTGCTACTATGGATACCGTCTTGGTAATTTCCATACCGCCCACGGTGGTGTCCGTGCCGAGTTGTGAACCTCCTGCGATAGCCTTAATCTCCACCTTGACGTTGCCCGAACGCTTCGGATAGATAATCAGTCGTCCGGAAGTTATAGACGGCGTTTCCTTTAAGCCTATTGCAGACTTGTCTTTGTCTGTCATCGTGACGCCTGTGTAGGTGAGCGAAGAAAACTGGCTGCCGAAAATGCTCTCAAGGCTCAGGACATTTTCCTGACCTACCATAGCCATAAGGCAAGGCGTTCCTTCCACCTGCATAAGCATTTTCCACGCGTCGATCGACCCCGTCCCCAGTTTTCCCCTGTATTTTGACAACGACAATGATCCGACATAGCCACTTGAGTACAGATAAGTCTTCTTTACTCCGAGGCAATGGCTGTCAATGTCATTTACCGAAGTCAGAAGCATTGACTTGAACTCGTCCACGTTGCAGGTCTTGCCAAGTTGCTTCATATAGGACAGGCCGAGAGCAGCTACGCCCGACACGTGAGGGCAAGCCATAGATGTGCCCTGCATATAGCCGTAACCGTTGCCGTTATAGTCTGACGAATATCTGATGCCTTCAGGCATTGTTGACAGTACGCATCCTTCCAAACTGTAGGTGTAACTGTCATATCCCGTATAATAGCGTTCGCCTCCCGGGGCTGCGATGTTGCATCCCGAGCCGTAGTTCGTGAATCCTGTAGGTCTGTTGTCAGATGCCAAAGCCGTGACAGAAATGATGTCGGACATTCCTCCGGGATACGATGACAATGCCATACCGTCATTTCCCGCCGAGAATACTGCGATACCACCGTTTATAGGATTGTCAAACCCCAACTTCTTCCTGTCGGCTGATTCAAAATATCTGATAGCCTGCACAACCAACGGTTCATACTTCTCGTATGCGGCGTCATTCTTAATCTGACCGGAGCCGAATCCCCAAGAACATTGGAGAACGCACGCTCCGTTTTCAGCCGCATACCTGATGGCCTTGGCTACATTTGACTGAGTCGCGCCGTCTCCTCCGCTGTATATCTGGCAGGACATTATTCTCACTCCGTCCCCCTTGCCAGTACCTCCGGCTATTCCGCAGACTCCTGTTCCATTGTTGTTTACTGCTGCAACTGTGCCCGCAACGTGTGTCCCGTGTCCGCTGTCTCCGCTGCCTCCGTCCGAAGCAATAGGATGGTTCCAGGTGATTTCTCCCTTGTCGTCGTGGAAATTGTAGCCGTAAACGTCATCCACATATCCGTTTCCGTCGTCATCAATGCCGTTGCCCGGAATCTCCTTTGTGTTTACCCACATATTGGCTGCGAGATCCGGGTGACTATATGCCACGCCCTCATCCACAACAGCCACTATGATTGACGGGTCGCCGGCAGACAACTTCCACGCATCGAACACGTCAATGTCGGCTCCTGCCACGGAAGTGGCCACAGGCTTGCCGTCCTCGGGATTGTGGTAATGCCACTGGCCCGACAGCATCGGGTCGTTGAACGGACTGTCTGAACTGGAAGAAGCCTTGGTCGCAGGTGAGGCTTTGTATGATGAAGATTTTCCGTCATCAATACGGCTTACAGGGTTGTCGTATTCGACTTTGACGACCCCTTTTACCGCTGTCAGCGACATTGCGTGGCTCTCGATATCCGAATTGAAAGTCATTATGTACCATCTGTCAAGTCCGAATCTGGCGAGTTCCTCTTCCGAACCTGACTTCTCGAATACCCTTGAAACAGAAGTTGCTCCCTCCGCATCGGCAAGGGCAGTCATCGCTTCCTCTCCGGCAAGATTACCGTCCACATAAACGAGAAGGGAATTTCCGCACCCCTCTTGCCGTATATTCAGTATCTTTTCCGGTTTTGCTCCGGCTGTTTCTGAATCCGTTTCATTCTCCTGCAATGTGCATCCAGCAATGATGGCGATGGATGCCAATGCACATAAGCGTACACCGTGACTGACGTGATGTTTTTTCATACCTATTATTATATACGTTATTTAAGTTCCTCAAGTATCCTGACTTATTACTATCCTATCCTTAACGCCAATTTCAACCTCTATATTCACACTTACACAACGCACTTCTGCTAACCCTCAGTCGCCATAGCGACAGCTCCCAGGAGCACGGGGGAAAGGTTTCCCCGATACCCTTTCTGTCGCTTCGCTCCTTAATCAGCTGTGTTCCGCATTTGTGAAACTTATGAATATAGTGTCCTGTTTTGACGTAAGGGGCTTTCGGGATTTCCGAACGCACGCGACTGCAAAAATACACGAAAAAATGAAATTCTTACGAATTGTAACTTCCCTATCTTTTCGGAACCCTTTCACAGCGCACTAGAAAACGTTACAATAAAATTTTCCTAAAATTTTAGTCAAACTCTTAATAAGGTGAAATACTTGAAAATAAATAAGTTGCCTGTGTAGAGCGAAATTAAAGTATAAAAATCTTGAAAAAAGTTTCTAATTAAAATTTTTCGGTAAAGGCGGCGTTATTCTTTGAAATTGAAAGTATGTCGGATAAATTTTAATAAATCAAAGTCGCTTTCATCGTTTTAACCCTTAAAAGCCTCACAGAATCAGCGTTTGAGGACGTTTGATATTTGAAAAACAATTTTTCATTTTTGCAGAAATCGCATCTTCAAGATGCAGTTTTTTGAGTGTCGCACAACATTGCGGACACGGCTGAAAATCAAGAATGTTCAATATTTATGTTAAACTAAAGTAATTGCTTATGAAAAAGATTTGTCTTCTTTTCACGGCAGTCCTGATGTTCGGGTTATCCGGGGTTTTGTATGCCCAGGATGTTAAAGTCACAGGTGTCGTCACAGATGCAGGCAATGGGGAAACCATTCCTTTCGCATCTGTAGTTGTCAAAGGCACAATGACTGGCGTCAGCACAGATGCTGATGGAAAATACTCCATCTCCGTACCAAAAGAGGGAACACTTGTTTTCTCCTCAATCGGTTATCAGTCTGTCGAGGTGACAGTAGGTAACAAAGCTGTCATTGACGTTAAACTCGAATCAGACAAAGAGCTCCTCGAAGAAACAATTGTAGTTGCGTATGGTACGGCTACAAAGAGCTCATTCACAGGATCAGCGTCAATGGTAAAGGCTGAGACCATTGAAAACAGAGTTGCGACTAACGTAACTTCAGCCCTCGCAGGAACGACTCCGGGCGTACAGATGATTTCTTCATCTGGTGACCCTGCTTCCAACGGCTCGTCAATCAGAATCAGAGGTATCGGTTCTATGTCGGCATCCAGCGCTCCTCTTTATGTAGTGGACGGTATGCCTTACAGCGGTTCCATCTCTGACATCAACCCTAACGATGTCGAGTCGATGTCAGTCTTGAAGGATGCGGCTGCGAGTGCGATTTATGGTGCCCGTGGTGCCAACGGTGTCATCCTCATCACTACCAAGAGGGCTAAGGCCGGCGATGCGACAGTCAAGTTCGATGCGAAATTCGGTTCTAACTCAAGACTTATCCCTCAGTATGACGTCATCTCAGATCCGGGTCAGTACTATGAGACCTACTACAAGATGATGTACAACTCCCAGATTTATGCCGGCAAATCAGTGGCAGAGGCTTATGCTTATGCTGACAAGAATCTTTATGATCAGAACAACGGAGGTCTTGGATATCAGATTTATACTCTCCCTGAGGGTGAGAAACTCATCGGTACCAACTTCAAGCTCAATCCTAATGCTACTCTCGGATATTCCGACGGCACCTACTGGTACACACCGGATGACTGGTATGATGAAGCGTTCCACAGTTCTTTCAGACAGGAATACAATGTGTCAGTCAGCGGAAGCAAGGACAGGTTCTCATATTTCGGCAGCGTAGGATACTTGAATGACGGCGGTATCGTAAATAACTCAGGTTACAAGCGTTACACCGCCAGAGTCAACACTGACTATCAGGCAAAGAAATGGCTCAAGTTCCTCACGAACCTCAGCTACACTTACTCTGACTCGCAGATTGCAAGTTATTCTTCATCTTACGGTTCATCCGGAAACATCTTCTATGTTGCGAATATGATAGCTCCTATCTATCCGCTGTATGTCCGTGATGCGAACACCCATGAGATTATGACCGAGGACGGCCGCAAAGTCTACGATGCAAACCAGACCGGTTTCAAGCGTTCATCCTTCACTGGCAATGCTATCCGTGACAATGAATACAACAAACGTAAGGTTTACAGTGACGTGCTCAACGGAAAAGTCGGTGCTGTCATTACCCCGGTCAAAGGACTCAGCCTCACTGCAAATGTGGGCTTCTTCAGCGACAACACACGTGCCAACTATCTCTACAGTCCGTTCGGATCTTCTAGTTCTGTTGACGGTGAGGTTTATGTGTCGCACAGCAGAGGATTCACTTACAATACCCAGTATCTTGCAGAATACAAGACTGATTTCGGCGGTTCAAAGCACAACTTCGACATCCTTGCCGGATTTGAGATGTACAAGCTCCGCAGCCAGTCGCTTTCAGGCTCCAACGATCACTTGTTCAGTCCGTTCATCGGTGAGTTGAACAATGCTGACGGAACAAAGAGCCGCGTTGTAAATTCAGCGACATCAGAGTATATGACGGAGGGTATCCTTTCTCGTGCTCAGTATGACTATGACGGAAGATACTTTATCAGCGCTTCGTTCCGTCGTGATGCTTCCTCTCGTTTTGCTCCGGGTCACAGATGGGGTAACTTCGGCAGTGTCGGTGCCGCTTGGCTCATCTCCAAGGAGTCATTTATGAGCGATGTCAATTGGGTGAATATGCTCAAGCTCAAGGCAAGTTACGGTGTTCAGGGTAACGACAACCTCGGTGGATACTATGTTTACTCTGACCAGTACACCCACTCCTACAACGAGGAGACAGATGAATATTCCATCAGCCTTTCATACAAGGGAAACAGCGAACTTACTTGGGAGTCTTCACACTCGTTCAACGTAGGTGCAGACTTTGAACTCTTCAACGGCTACCTCAACGGTTCGGTAGAATACTTCAACAAGAAGACTGTTGACCTTCTCTACAATAAGGACGTGCCTCTTTCAGCAGGTAACCCTACCGGATACTACCCTGTAAACGTAGGTTCCATCAGAAACTACGGCGCAGAACTTTCACTTGATGGCAAAATCTTCAGCACCAAGCACGTGCAGTGGGATTGGAACGCAAACTTCAGCCACTATGTAAATAAGATTCTCTCTCTTGACAGCAGCGTCTCAGAGGAAGGCATCAAGGGTAGCAACTATATCTACAAAGTGGGCGGTTCTCTCTATGAGGCTTATATGAGAAAGTTTGCCGGCGTGGACAAGAGCACAGGTGAGGCAATGTATTACAAGAAAACCACCACTAAAGACGCTAATGGTAAGGATGTTGAATCTGTCACCACGACCAAGGTCTTCACAGAGGCTTCCCAGTTCGAGTGCGGTTCCGTCCTTCCTAAACTCTATGGCGGTTTCGGCACAAGCCTTAACGCTTACGGTGTTGACTTCTCTATACAGTTCTCATACCAGCTCGGTGGAAGATACTATGACGGTACCTATCAGGCTTTGATGCACACTCAGTCATCTGCAGGTACTGCTTGGCACAAAGATGTCCTCAAGTCCTGGTCTCCTGAGAATCCGAACAGCAATATCCCACGTCTGGACGGCAGCACTCTCGAAGGACAGACAGCTGTCGATAAATATCTCATTAGCTCCAACTATCTGAGCATCAATAATGTCACCCTCGGATATACATTCCCTAAGAAGTGGACAGACAAGATTAAGCTTGCGAGCCTCAGAGTATATGTCGCAGGTGACAACCTCGCAGTATTCACAGCGCGCAAGGGTGTGGATCCGCGTTACTCAATGGGCCTCGGCTCATTTACCAGCGGTTCCGGTTTGAACAGCGGTTCTTACTCGGCGATGAGAAACATTACCGGCGGTATTACGTTGACATTCTAATTTTAAAAGAATAGCGATATGAAACTTAATAAATATACCTTATTGGCAGTTTCTGCGATTGCGTTGGGAGCCTGCTCCGATATCGACAAATTGGAGCCACAGGGCGGCACAATCCTCGCAAAGCAGGTAAAGGAGATAAATGCGGCTATGCCTGAAAGGTCAGACGCTTCCTTCACCGGTATGTATCTGAAACTTGGACAGCCGGCAAGCCTTATGTCTCGTCCTGATGACTTTGGTTTCATTATGATGGCATTCTCCAACGACTTGGAAGGTGCGGATATGACATTGTCGGACAACAACTACAACTGGTTCTCCGTTTGCGGTGAGTACACTACCAGAAATGCCAACTATGCGAATCCATATATCCGATACGCTTCAGCTTATAATGAAATTGCGCTTGCGAACACTGTCATTACATCATTCGAGATAAATGACGACACAGAGGCATCCATTCTCTATAAAGTGGCCCAGGCGAAAGCTGTAAGGGCATTCTCTTATCTTAATCTCGCGCCGTACTTTCAGTTTAACTACCAGATTGCCAAGGAGAAGCCTTGCGTGCCTATTGTAACGGAATCTACTACCGATTTTGCAAACAATCCCCGTGCAACGGTTGAGGAGGTTTACAAGTTGATTGTTGAGGATCTGACCTATGCGATTGAAAAGCTCGAAGGCTTTAATCGTGAAGGAGACAAGAGCAAGATAGACAGAAATGTAGCTTATGGTCTGCGTGCAAGAGCATATCTTGATATGGGAATGTGGGCTGAAGCTGCAGATGATGCCAGCAAGGCGATGGACGGATATACGCCTGCTACTATAGCAGAGGTATCCAAGCCTTCATTCTATAACATTTCTGATAAGAATTGGCTTTGGGGCTATGATATGACAGTCGATCAGGCTCAGCGTTATCTGACTGCAACTTCAAGTAGCTGGGTGCGCTCTTTCTCTGAAATGGGATATTCTCAGGCAACACAGAATTACGCGAGAATCAATACTCTTCTCTATAACAAGATTCCGGATTCCGATGTGCGTAAAGGATGGTGGGTTGATGAAGACCTTGATTCACCGCTTCTCCACGCTGAAGGGGTGTCCTGGAGAGGAAAGACAGGTAAAGATCTTTCTAATTTGACAGTGACTGATGCTAAGGAGGCTTTCCTGCCATATACAAATGTCAAGTTCGGTATGTACACCATAGGCGGTACGACGAACGAAGAAGATTGGCCGTTTATGCGTGTTGAGGAGATGATTCTCGTCAAGGCTGAAGCGCTTTACAGAAGCGGCAATGAGGCTGAGGGAAAGAAAGTCTTGAGCGACTTTGTCAAGACCTATCGTGACCCTGAGTATAATGTTGATGCAACAGGAAGGTCGTTCCTTGACGAGGTCTGGTTTCAGCGTCGAGTTGAACTCTGGGGAGAGGGATTCTCGGTATCCGATATCAGACGTCTGCAGAAACCACTTGTCCGCTTCCACAAAGATGATGAGGGTAACTTCCCTGCAGCGTTCAGATTCAATATGAAGCCTGATGACGGTTGGTGGCTTCTCAGATTCACTACCAGTGAGCTCAATACCAACCTTGCCATTGAAGATAACACAGGAGGTAGTCTTCCTACACAGGATCAGAATGACGATCTCAAGGACGGTGTTACAGACTAATTACTTAAATTAAGTTGATTATGAATAAGTACATAAAATATTTTCTTTATTCAGCGTTGGCATTGACCCTTGCGGCTTGCACGGAAGAAGAGAAACATAATCCGGGTGAGAAAGACGTTGACGGATGCTACGGTGTATATTTCCCGGAGCAGAGCGCAACTGCAGATGTGACTCTTGACCCTGCAGATCCGTCAAAGGGCGTCATTACGGTCAGCAGGAAGTTGACTTCCGGCGAAATCGAGGTTCCTGTGGTGGTCTCTGATACAAGCAAATTGTTTAGCGTGTCTCCTATCGTGTTCAAAGACGGACAGTCTGAAACCACCTGCGAGCTGTCTTTTGACGGTATTGCAGTAGGAAGCTCTTACACTATTTCGATTACAGTGGAGGACCCTCAATATGCTTCCAAGTATAGCAGTAATCCTGTTTCCATCGATTTCACGGTCATCAAGGAGAAGTGGAATGATCTAGGGGCCGGTACGTGGTATGAGGATGGCTATTTTACATTCAAAGCTCCTGCTCCGGTGGAGATATTCCAAAATGACCTTGACAGGGATGTGTTCAGAATCAAGATGTCTGATCCTGAGACTGGCGAACCTCTCTATACAGACGATCAGGATGAGTACTTCAAATTCACACTTCTCAATCCTGGCGATGAGCTGAAAAGCGGCGTGAAGATTACCAAGTCGGGTTTGGTTCTGTTCAGTATCTTTGATACCGGCTACTACAACAAGAATTATCCGTCCGCACCTATTTGGATGGTCCATCCTAATTCTTTCAGCAACCCAGATGAGGAAGATTTCACTCACAATAAGGTGCTTCAGTATCAGGAAAACGGTCTTCCTGCCGGTGTTCAGATTGCTCCTTACTACTATATCAATGGAGTCGGCGGCTGGGATATGACTCAGGAAGACGGAATGATTACTATCGTGTTCCCGGGTGCCGTGCTGACAGACTACAGTGTGTCAGCGAAGGTGGGTGAGTGCTCAAAAGGTTCTGTCCCTGTGACATTCGACCTTGGAGCTGATGTCGATTCAGCCAAGTTTGCAATTTATGAGGGTGAATTGAGCCTTGCCGCACGTGAGAAGAAGATTGCTGCAATCACAGAAGGAACTGAAGAAGATGTTCATTTTGTCCCTGAAGAAGGTGCTCTTTCTATGTCCTTTGGCGCATCCGGCACATATACGCTCGTGGTGGTTTCCTTCGGTGAAGGTGTCGCTCAGTCCAATGACTATGACATATTCAATTATGTCAAGAGCGGTGATGAGGACAAATATGTGGTAGATGTGACTGCAGGTGTTGAGCTTACTTCAAAGTATGCCGGTAAAGGCTATACAAAGCTCAATTCGGCTGAGTACTATGTTTACGGTTCTGGCCTGACCGATGTCAAGGTCGGTATCATCAAGTCCTCCAAACTGGTTGATGTTGATACTGACAGCCTCAATGTGCTGATTTCCGATGTTGAATCTGCCACAGATTCTGTATTGGCACTTGTGAATGGCGATGGCCTTGTTGATGTGTTTACCAATCTTGATCCGCTTACTTCTTACACGATGGTTGTGAAGGCAAGCAACGGTTATCTCTACAAGATTGTAACTGCCGAGGTTACAACAGAAGGTCTTGCCAATATCTTGAAGACCACGGGTGATTATACCTATACTGCTTTCTTTACCGGTGTAGATAGCGGTCTGGAGCTTTATCAGAATCCAAACTACGAAAATACCTATGTCATTCCTGACTGGGGTTATGGAGTTAACTTCACGTTTACTTATGATCCGGCTACGGGAAAGGTTAATGTGCCTATGCAGCCTATTGGATATACCCATTCGACTTATGGTCCTGTATATGTGGTTGAGTCCAAGGATTACTATCCAGAAAGTTATGATGGCTATGATGAACTGACAGACAGCAAGTATGATGCGGAGACACACACGTTTACTTTCAGTGTTTCTTATGTGGTGAGTCTAGGTGTTTTCGGAGATGGTGAGGAAACGTTCGTTCTTGCTGAGGCTGTGGATTTCGGTACTGCTTCGGCGACTGCGGCCAAACCTTATGCTGTAAAGTTTGCAAAGAGCGGAAAGAAACTTTCATCTTCATTCGACAAGATCAACATTGCAGAGAGAAGCGGAGCTTATGTCTCTACTGAAGTTGCCGGATTGAAACTTTCAGGAAGCCGTAAAGAAGGTAGGTCTGTCAAGTGCACGGTTACTCCAATACAGAAAGAAGCTGCTGATTTCAACAAGAATCAGAGTATCAAGGTGACAAGCTTTGATCTTCTGTAATTGAAGACTGTCTTTAATATGCGGGAGGGGGTGGCCATAGGTGCCATCCTCTCTTTTTTTGTGATTTTTGCAGGTGTTGATTTATTCGGATTTAGTCGCTAAATTTAGACTTTGTTGCAATTTTACGTAAAGATGAAAATCAATCGAAAGTTATGCCTCGTTGGCTCTGTCCTGATCGCTAGCGCTTGTTCGTCGATTCAGACTGAGAAAGAGGACAGCGGAGTGCAGACCGCTCAGATGAGGAAGGTCGTAAATACAAAGTCTTCGGACCCCAGTGTTAACCGCAATGTGCTTGTGAAATTCGAGAAAGTTCCTGACAATGAGACGATTTCAGACTTGCTTGAAAAGTCGGGAGTAATCTCAGTTGAGCCGTTGTTTACGGAATTTCCAGGCAAAGAGGAGCTCAGTCACAAGTGTGGACTTGACAGGTGGTACACTTTGGCGTTCGATGCGGATGCGGATATTGATGCTGAGGTGGAGGGACTTGCAGTTTTGTCCTGCGTGCAGAATATTGAATACAATATGCAGTACAAACCTGCTTCTGACTGTAAGACATATCCGTATTATCCTGAGCAGGCTGCTCATACTATGGCTGGCTCGTCAGTGTTCAACGACCCGTCGCTTTCCGACCAGTGGCATTATAAGAACACCGGTGACAAGACTGTAGCGACCTCTGCCTATAAGGGTGCCGATATCAACGTGGAGGATGTGTGGAAAACTCTTACGACGGGAGATCCGTCCATTATTGTAGCCGTGATTGACGAGGGGGTAAAGTACACGCATCCTGATCTTTCGGCGAATATGTGGGTGAATTCAAAGGAGATTCCAGGCAACGGCATTGACGATGACGGGAATGGCTATGTTGATGATGTTTATGGATATAATTTCTGCGATAAAGGCGATATTTCCTGGGCGAAAGAGGGTAACAGTGGACACGGGACGCATTGTGCCGGAACTATTGCTGCTGTGAATAACAATGGGATAGGCGTATCCGGTGTGGCTGGAGGTTCGGGACATAATGACGGTGTGAGGATTATGTCCTGCCAGGTATTCAGCGGTGAAAACGGCGGTACGGGTGACCTGATTGCAAAGGCAATGAAATATGCGGCAGATATGGGTGCTTCCATTATTTCCTGCTCTTTCGGAAGAACGTCCGGCAGTATCAAGTCTGATGCGGTTTATAAGGAACTGACTGCGGAATATGATGCGTTGTGCTACTTTGAGGCTTCCAAGAACAACGACGTGCTTGACGGCGGTTTACCTATATTTGCGGCAGGTAACGACACTTATGATTGTGCCAATTATCCGGGTGGGCTTACGGACGTGATAAGCGTTTCTGCGTTCGGACCGGACTATCTTCCTACGTATTACACGAACTATGGCGCCGGCTGCAACATCACTGCTCCTGGCGGAGAGGCTTATCTTGCTCCGTGGACGTCAAGCAAGAGCCTCGTGCTTTCCACATTGCCGTCAGAAGTTAAAGGCTCTGACTACGGATATATGCAGGGAACATCTATGGCTTGTCCGCACGTGAGCGGTGTAGTGGCGCTTGCCTTGTCATACGCCAAGAAACTAGGCAAGAAATTTACCGTGGACGAGTTCAAGAGCCTTATTCTTGCTTCCACCAATGACTTTGAAACCAGGCTTGCTGCCGGGTCCAAGAATTATATAAGCGGGATTCCTTTCACGCCGTTGTCACTCGGCACATACCGTAAGAAGATGGGCACAGGAGCAATCGATGCCTGGAAACTTATGATGAACATAGAGGGAACGCCTTGTCTTACAGCTGAAGTCGGCAAGAACCAGTGGCTGGACCTTTCCGACTATTTCGGGACATCGTCAAGCTCTCTGTCTTATACTGGCCTTGAGGTTTCGCAGGATGCCATCACGTCTCTCGGGCTTAAACAGAATCCTTATATAGAGTATGGACGCCTGTGGGTTTATCCTACAAAATGCGGCTCTGCCAAGATAACGGTAAAGGCAGTCGGCGGCGGAGAAAATCTCGGAACTGACGACAAGATGGGCGGAATGGAGTTCAGCCGCGAGGTGTCAATCATTGTGAAATCTCATAAAAGCGATAACGGAGGGTGGTTGTAATGAAGAGAGTAATAGTTTTAATGCTTGCGCTGGCATCTCTGCTGGCATTTTCTTCCTGCAAGAAGAGTGACAAGGCAGTGAAAGTCTTCGGTGACTGGGAATTGAATGACGTTCAGTTCGTGACGAAGAGCGCTGTTGTCGGCAGTGAGACGGTATCCGTATATATCAGATTTACCAAAGACAATACATTCTATCTGTGGCAGATGCTTGGTGAGGGTAGATACGCATCCTTCACCGGGCAGTGGACGCTTGCGGGTAATGTGCTCAGCGGCACCTATTCAAACGGCAAGTCGTGGTCCTGCCAATATGAAGTCTCTGGTGGCAAGAATACCATCACATTGACTTCGCTTCCTGACCGCAACGACTCTTTTACCTATCAGTCCTGCACGATTCCGGCGGAGTTGTTGGAGGCGGTTCAATAGAGAGATGCATAGAATGAGTCCGAAAGAGGGGCGGCAAAATATTTTGTCGCCCTTCTTTCTTATTCGTTCCGGTATTGGCTCGGGGTAATGCCCGTGTGCGATTTGAAGAATTTGTAGAAGACTGATTGGTTCGGGAAGTTCAGTTTCGCCACAATCTCCTTTATGGAGAGGTCGGAATACTTGAGCATATTCTTGGATTCAAGAATTACGAATGCGTCAATCCATTCGGGCGCTGATTTTCCGCTGACTGTCTTTACCAGTTTAGAAAGGTATTTCGGCGTCAGGCACAGTTTGTCAGCGTAGAATGCCATATTTCTCTCTGTGGTGTGGTAGTCTGTGACCAGCCGCAGAAATTGGTCGTATATATTCTTCGCCTTGGCGGAAGGTGTGTGTGGCTTGAGTTCGACTTCTGACAGACGTCTGGTCCATACAGTTCCCATCACGTATGAAATGGATGAGACCAGCGCGCCTATAGCCTCCTTCTTGTTCGGCATATTGCTGGAGAGAAGGTCGGATGCGAGGTCCAGATATTTGGCGCAGATTTCCTTTTCCTTGTCGTTCAGGGCGATACAAGGGTTGTCCATCAAGGCGACACTCTCGTTGAACAGCTTGTTGAAGTCGAACCTTACGCTTGACATAAAGTTCTGGGACATAGCAACGATGATAAAATGAAGTTCATCGTAATTGCTGTTTACTTCCGATACCCTTATTATATTGCCGGGAATGTTCAGGACGAGCGAATTTTCCGCAATCTGATAAGAGTCGAGATTTACATCAAGCTTTATGTGCCCTTTCAGGCAGAATATCAGAATATATCCGTCAAATCTGAACGGATAGTTTAGCATTTTTAACTCCTTGTCATAGCGGAGGTCTGCAATCAGCAGGTCATCCCCAAGTCCTTTGCCCGGCATATCAGGAAACAGATCTTTGAATTTCCTGATGTCGATGTTATGTAGTACGTCTTGCTGTTCCATAGTGGGCGCAAATATACTAATTTATTACTAATAATCGTTTTTTTCGACCAAAATATCATTATTGCAATAAAAAAGAATCTTTTTATGGGTAATATGGCAACCTTTTTGTATATTTGCGCCCTCGGAACGCGAAATATGAAAATGATAATGTTAAATATGAACGAATTGATGAAAAAACTCGGTCTGATTGCGGTGGCAGGTCTGTTGCCGCTTTGTATGACAGGCCAGGAGACTCTCACGTTGGAACAGTGCAGAGAGATGGCTCTTCAGAACAACAAGAGCATTGAGCAGGCAAGGACAAAGGTCGAGATGGCAGGTTATGACAGGAAGATAGCAAGGGCGAATTATTTTCCGAACATCAGTGCCACCGGCGCTTATATGTATAATGAGAAGAATCTCGCTTTGATAAATGACGAAATGTCAGGCAAACTGACAGGTGCCGGTGCAGCTCTGCAGAATACTGTCAGCGAGAAGGTGACTACCGTTATGGAAGCGATTAGCAAGATGCCGGGCGGTACCGAGATTATCAACAGTCAGCTGGGTCAGTCTGTAATCGCAGCATTGCAGAAAGGTGAGATAAGTTCTGCGATTACGCAAATCGGTACTGAGATTGACGATGCTCTGCATCTTGATACACATAATATATTTGCAGGTGTCGTTTCGTTGCAGCAGCCGTTGTTTATGGGTGGCAAGATTGTGAATGCCAATAAGATGGCCAAGCTTGCCGAAGACCTTTCCAAGGCGAAGTACGACAAGGAATACCAGGACCTCCTGACAACCGTTGACCAGGCCTACTGGCAGGTTGTTTCCGTGGCCAACAAGAAGAAACTCGCGGAGAATTACGCAGACTTGCTCGAAAAAATGGAGCACGATGTGAAGGTCTCTGTAGATGAAGGTGTTGCCACAGAATCTGACGCATTGTCAATCAAAGTCAAGTCCAATGAGGCGGCGATGCTCAGGACAAAGGCCACGAATGGTCTTGTGCTAGCCAAGATGCTTCTTTGCAAGGAGATAGGTCTTGATCTCAATTCTGAGATTACTCTTGCTGACGAGACTTTGGATGTCGTGCCGGTGCCGCAGATGACTGCGCAGAAAGATATGGATGCAGTCTATGAGGACAGGCCGGAAACGAGAAGCCTTAATCTTGCGACTCAGATTTATGACGCGAAAGTCAAGATTGCGCGTGCGGATATGATGCCTAAGCTGGCTTTGACTGCGAATTACATTATCTCAAATCCTAACCTTTACAACGGCTATCAGAACAAGTTCGGCGGAATGTTCAATGTGGGTGCAGTGATCAATATCCCTATTTTTCACGGCACGGAAGCACTTCAGAAGACCCGTAAGGCAAAGGCTGAGGCAACGCTTTACAGAAGTCAATTGGATGAAGCCAAGGAACTTATCAATCTGCAGGTGACACAGCTTCGCAAACAGCAGGAGGAGGCTCTTGAAAAACTCGATATGGCGGAAAACAATCTCAAGAGCGCTGAAGAGAATCTGCGCACTGCATCCGTCGGATTCGAGGCTGGCGTGATTACCTCAAATGTTGCTCTCGCGGCTCATACTGCTTGGCTTCAGGCTCAGTCCGAGTACATTGACGCAGGCATTGAGCTTCAGATGAATTATGTAAATCTGCAGAAAGCAGAGGGAAGTTACAAGTCGGATATTGACTAAGGCTTTGTTTGGAATTTATAACGAAAAGTCATTGACTATAAAATCGTTGGGAAAATAAAAAATTAAAGATATGGAACAGACTAAAAAATCTTACAATCTGGTAATCGGGGTGGTTGCATTGCTGACCATTATAGTGCTGATAGCGGTAATCGGTTACTTCGTCTCAAGGCCTAGACCTCTTGTTATTCAGGGTGAGGCTGAAGCTTCCGAATACAGGGTTTCCGGCAAGGTGCCGGGCAGAATCGAGACTCTTTTCGTGAAAGAAGGTGATATGGTGAACAAGGGTGATACTGTAGTATTCATTGATTCACCTGAGGCCCGTGCGAAGCTGGAGCAGGTTACTGCATTGAAGAATGCGGCTACAGCGCAGGAGACCAAGGCGCTGAACGGTGCGCGTAAGGAGCAGATTGCCGGTGCGTATGAACTTTGGCAGAAAGCGATTGTCGCTGAGAAAGTTATGAAGAAGTCATACGACAGGATCAAGAACCTTTATGATCAGAAAGTAGTTTCTGCACAGAAATATGATGAGGTTGAGGCTCAGTACAATGCGGCGATTGCTACGACAAAGGCTGCCAAGAGCCAGTATGATATGGCTGTGAACGGTGCACGTGCTGAAGACAAGGCTGCAGCTGCCGCTCTTGTTGACCAGGCAAACGGTGCACTTATGGAGGTTCACGCCGCTCTCGATGAGCTTTATCTGACGGCTCCGGCTTCAGGTATCATTTCTGCGACCTTCCCTAAGGTGGGTGAACTTGTAGGTCAGGGCTCTCCGATTATGACTGTGACCGACCTCAGCGATATGTGGTTCACATTCAATGTCCGCGAAGATTATCTTCATGGTCTCAAGCAGGGTGACAAGGTTACTGTAGTTATTCCGGCTCTGGATAATGTAGAGTGCACAGCGACAGTTAATTACATTGCAGTTCGCGAGTCTTATGCTACCTGGAAGGCAACCAAGGAAACAGGTATGTACGATGCCAAGACCTTCGAGGTTAGGGCAGTTCCTGATGCTCCTGTAGATGGTCTGCGCCCAGGTATGTCAGCCATCATAAAAGACAGCAAGATTCTTAAGAAATAACAGGTATGGGATTTTGGCATAACATAGGAGCGATTGTCCGCAGGGAACTCAGGATAATGAGGAACAGACCGATTTATCTTCTGGGCTCCGTTGTGACAGTGGCTTTCTGCGCCGTCTTCTTCCTGACCTTCCTGAGACAGGGACTTCCGCACGATCTTCCGATAGGAATCGTGGACAACGACAACTCCTCGCTTTCCAGAAACTTTGCGCGTCAGCTTGATGCTACGCAGTTGGGTAAGGTTATCAAGTACGACACTTTCGCCGAGGCGCGCGAGGATATGCAGGCGGGAAAGATTACCGCCATCTGTGTTATCCCCGAGGGAATGTATGCGGATGTGCAGGCAAGCAGGCGTCCGACATTCTCCTATTATCTTAACGGACTGTATTTCGTCGGAGGCGCATTGTCGTACAAGAACATCCTTACGATGATAAATCTTGCCGACGGTGCTGTGCAGAGGGAGGTCTTGCGCGCGAAAGGCGTCAATGAAAATGCGATAATGGGACGTATACAGCCTGTGTCGGTGGATGTGCACCAGATAGGCAACCAATATACCAACTATGGCTATTATCTGTCCAACATCCTGCTTCCGGGAGTGCTGGAACTTACGGTGATAATCATTCTCATATATTCTCTCGGCGCGGAACTGAAGTACGGTACTTCACGGCATCTTCTCAAGACTGCGGGCGATTCGATGTTTACTGCTCTTTTCGGAAAACTTACGGTTTATACCGTGTTGTTTTCCGCTCTGGGTCTTGCGCTGGTGATGCTGATGTATGACTGGATGCACTTCCCGATAGCCGGTAGTATATGGAATATGTTCCTGGCGATAGTGCTTCTGGTGCTTGCCAGCGAAGGTGTTGCGATTTTTATCATAGGAATGCTTCCGATACCGCGTCTTGCGTTGAGTATCGGTGCATTGTACAGTGTGATGGCATTCTCGATGTCCGGGTTTACGCTTCCGGTCGAAACTATGCCTCCTTATATCCAGGGGCTTGCAGAAGCATTTCCGTTGAGGCATTACTTCCAGTTCTATTCCCGTGAGGTTATATTCGGGACCGGTTTTGCGGGCTGGTGGCGTGAGGTTATTCATTTGCTGCTCTATCTGTTCTTGCCGATGTTGGCGATTTACAGGCTGAAGCGTGCGTATGTGTTGCAGAATTTCCCTAAAAAGTGATTCGGTTATGAAGAAGAAAACTTATTTTGGATCCTGGCTGATCGACTTCTGGGAGATTTTTATCCACGAACTGAAGCTTATTTTCTCCGATTCCGGAGTTATGGTCATATTCTTCCTAGCGGGGCTTGCTTATCCTCTTCTGTACAATGTGATGTACCTGAACGGGATATTGAACGACACTCCGATTGCGGTCGTGGACAATGCAGATTGTGCGGCGAGCCGTCGTTTTGCAAGGGAAGTCGATGCCACAAGGGAATGCGCGGTCAAGTATCATTGTGTCAATGTGCTTGAGGCACAGGAACTTATGAAGGAAGGCAAAATCCGTGGATATTTGTATTTTCCGTCTGATTTCGGCGAGAAACTTGCGCGTATGGAGACTGCCACTTTGTCGGCGTACGCTGATATGAGCAGTTTCCTGTATTACAAGAATATACTGATGGCGTCCAATCAGGTGATGCTCAAGGAAGTGGGCAGTATACAGATGGAACGTTATGCGGCTGCCGGATTTACCGGGGCTCAGGCTGCACAGCTGGTTCAGGCTATTCCTTACGAGGAAAACAATCCGTACAACAGGGCATTCTCATATTCATTGTTCCTTTTGTCGGCGATTCTGCTTGTAATTGTGCAGCAGACTCTTTTCTACGGTATGTCAATGCTTGTGGGTACAGCCCGCGAGGAAAACCGCAGTTTAGCTACTCTTCCAGACAGACTTGAGGGACACGGAGTCGGCAGGGTCGTTTTGGGACGAGGTCTTGCATATTGGCTGATATATATGGGAATAGGCATTTATATCGCCTGCATTGTACCGGCAATTTTCGGCATTCCTCAGAGAGGAGAGTTTTGGGACATCATATTGCTCCTGCTTTTCTTCGTCACTGACTGCGTGCTGTTCTCGATGACTTGGAGTTCGTTGATAACGAGGAGGGAATCTGTATTCCTTCTGTTCCTTGTGGTGTCGCCTATATGCCTGTTCCTCACAGGATTTTCGTGGCCTACGTCTGCATTTCCGAATTTCTGGAGATGGTTTTCATACATCTTCCCTACGACTTTCGGATGCCAGGGCTTCATAAATCTCAATACTGCCGGCGGCGACTTGTGGACTGCTCACGACCAGATGGTAGCGATGACAATACAGATTATCGTGTATTTCTTCACGTCCTGCGTTGCAATTTATCTTGAGAACTGGGTCATCCGTCACAAGGCTATTTTGTCAGAGAAGAAGCGTGAGATTGCCGAGCGTGTCGGCGTTGACCTTGACGAGGATCGTAAAATCATAAGTGGGGAATAATCGGGGCGGGTGGTACTCTCCCGTGTTAAACACTCATAGTAATCCATAGGGTGGTGATCAAAAATTCTTTGGTCGCCATCTTTCTTTTTTTTTGCTATAGATGAGTTGGACTAAGTTGATTAAATCAATTTTCATCGTGAAACTTTCGCGAGTGCGGTACGCTTTTCTGCGTCGAGGATACAAAAAAAGATCCGGTGCTTTTCCCAAAGGACCGGACCCCTATATAAAACGAACTTAACAAATAGACATAAAAACCTTTTATTGTCTTTTGCAAAGTTAAATACTTAAAACGTTATTGCCAAATTTTTCGTAAGAAATTTTCAATATTTTTTATAAATCTGTAACAAATCGAAATAATAAAACGTTGTTCATTTTACGATTCCGCTGATTTAGAGGCTGTTTGAAATAGGGCATAGTAAGCTATTCCGTCCCTGCGTCGGCAATCATAACCTTTACGCCGAGTTCCTCTATTTTCGACACAACATCCGGTGAAATTTTCGAATCGGTTATCAGAGTGTCGATTAGTGAGATTCTTCCCAGGCTGGCAAGCGAAGGGTGACCTATCTTGGACGAGTCGGCCAAGAGATAGACTTTCGATGCCGCACGTATCATCGCGGATTTCACGGTAAGGTCGCTTATGCCGGGATAAGTCAGGAGAAAATCATCGGTTGAGATGCCGGCAGTTGCCAGAAAAAGCTTGTCAACGTGTATTCCCCTGAAAAGGTTTGACGCGATTTCACCTGTGAGGGACAGTGTAGGCGCCTTAAACTCGCCACCTGACACAAGCAAATTTATTCCTGGATTCTCACCGAGAATGAATGCTATGTTGAGTGCGTTCGTGAGCACGGTAAGACTCTTGAAACCGGCGACAAGTTTTGCAAGTTCTGTTGTGGTCGAGCCGGAATCCAGAATGATGCTATCGCCTTCATTTACGAGCTTGACGGCAAGACGTGCAATGTCCTGCTTCTCAGCCATATTTGATTTGTTGAAAAGCTGTCCGGTCTTGGCAAAATTGCCAACGTCCTTGAGGAATGCTCCTCCGTGTTCCCTCTGAATATAACCGAGATTCTCCAACTCTTCCAGATCCTGACGTATGGTTACTTCCGAAACTTTGAAGATTTTCGAAAGTTTCTGGACCTTAGCGTGCCCGTCTTCCTGAATGAGATTCAGAATTTCCGTTCTTCTTTGATTTAGAGCCATTTTGCATCAGTAATTATCGGAAACAAAGGTAATAATAATAATAAACATTGCAAAACGAAGCAATCCGAAAGTAGATAATCCGTTTTAATATTTTAAAAATACTTTCGATTTCTTTTGCTTTTTACTTTCGATTACTTATATTTGCACTCAGTTAATAACACCAACACCACACAACCAGTCTGTTTAATTTGTGTAAATATATGGATATCAAGTCTCTGCAATTGCTTTCTGAAAAAAATCGAAAGCGTCTTATTGACATTATCTTCAATGCCGGGGCTGGTCATACCGGCGGAGATCTTTCCTGCCTCAATACCCTGACAGTCCTGTATAATCATTATCTGAACATTTCGGCGGATAATCTTCACGATGAGGACAGAGACAGATTCGTTCTCAGTAAGGGGCATTGCGTGGAAGCGCTTTACGCTGTGCTTGAATCCAAAGGTATATTGGACTCAAAGGTTGTGGATTCTTTGGGTAAATTCAATTCACCTCTGGGCGGACATCCGCTGTGTACAGTGCCTGGCATAGAAGTCAATAGCGGCGCTCTCGGACACGGTCTGTCCTTCGGTCTGGGTATGGCGATAGCAGCCAAAATGAACTCAAGACATTACAGGACAGTGGTTCTGATGGGTGACGGTGAGCAGGAGGAAGGGTCAATTTATGAGGCTGCAATGGCTGCGCCGCACTACCATACTGGCAATCTCATCGCGATAATTGACCGCAATATGCTTCAGATTAGCGGCACTACCGAGGATGTTATGCCAATAGAAAACATTAGAAGAAGATGGGAGTCATTCGGTTGGGAAGTGACCGATATGAATGGTGACGATGTCGCTGATATTGTAAGAGTGCTTGACGCCATTGACACTGAGTCATCAATCCCTCATCTGGTGATAGACCATACTACCAAAGGCTTCGGAGTTTCATATATGGAAGGTGTCGCAAAGTGGCATCACGGGGTTCCGACCGAAGAGCAGTATAGGATTGCGATAGAGGAAATATCCAAGAGAATCAACGAATTGCAGCGATAAAAACATTTGCGCTATGAAAGATTGTAGAAAAAGTTTCACATCCACATTGCTGGAACTCGCCCGTAAGAACAAGGATATTGTTGCGGTCACGACCGATGCCCGCGGATCTGTCACTCTCGGTGATTTTGCAAATGAACTGCCCGAGCAGTTCGTCGAGTGCGGTATCGCTGAGCAGGATGCGGTCGGCATTTCAGCCGGTCTGGCTCACAGCGGCAAGAAAGTGTTCTGTTGCGGTCCGGCTTGTTTCTATGTGGCTCGCAGCCTTGAGCAGGTGAAGGTGGATGTTGCGTATAGCCGCAATCCGGTGAAGATTCTGGGTGTCAGTGGAGGAATTGCGTACGGCGCATTGGGAGCCACACACCACAGCCTTCACGATATTGCCGTGCTCAGAGCATTCCCCGGAATGAATGTGGTGCTTCCGTCCGATGGAAATATGACATCGAAACTTGTCAAGTTGCTTGTCGATTATCCGGAACCTGTGTTCATCAGGGTCGGCAGGGGAGCCATTGGTGAGGTTTATGAAAATGATGATTTTGAATGTGTTCCGGGTAAGGCGAATGTACTCAGAGAAGGCGATGATGTGACGATAATAGCTACAGGCGAAACTGTTTGCCAAGCGGTGAAAGCGGCTGATATGCTTAAGGAAAAGGGCATCAGCGCAAGAGTGCTTGATTTTACGTGGATAAAGCCTTTCGACAAGGATGCGTTGCATAAGGCGGCACGGGAGACAGGAAGAATAGTCACTGTCGAGGAACATAGTGTTTATGGCGGTCTGGGAGCGCTTGTTGTTGAGGAACTTAGCGAAAATCCAGTTCCCGTGAAGATTCTGGCATTGCCTGACGAGGATATGATACACGGCACATCCAAGGAGCTGTTCGCCTATTATGGAATTGATGCGGACGGTATTGCCAAATCAACATCTGAATTTTTGGAAAAACACCTATAGCCAAGTGACCCTATGAAAACCAGTTACGTCATATCAGTAGACCAAAGCACTTCTGCGACTAAAGCGCTGCTGTTCAATGAAGAAGGTCGTCTTCTGCATTCGTCGAGCGTGGCCCATCGCCAGCATTATCCTAAAGAGGGCTGGGTGGAACACGATGCAGAGGAGATTTATGCCAACACCGTTGAGGCTATACGTAGGGTCAAAGATGCACTTAACGACAATGACGCGGAGTTCACTCTCGCTTTGACTAACCAGCGGGAAACTGTCGTGGTGTGGGACAAAAGGACCGGCAAACCGGTCTGCAATGCCATAGTATGGCAGGATATGCGTGGCCGTGAAATCTGCGACAAACTCATCTCTGACGGATTTCAGTCTCTTGTAAAGGAGCGCAGCGGGCTTATGATTGACCCGTATTATTCGGGAAGTGCTGTAAAATGGATTCTGGACAATGTCTCCGGTGCGCGCGCAGATGCTGAAGCAGGTCATCTTCTTCTCGGAAACATAGATTCCTGGCTTATTTGGAAACTTACCGAAGGCCGTGTGCACGCGACTGACTATACAAATGCCTCACGCACATTGCTTTTCAATATTCATACTCTCGACTGGGACGACGATTTGCTGTCAATGCTTACGGTTCCGCGCTCGATGGTGCCTCAGGCACGTCCTTCTGATGCAGTGTTCGGTGAGACAACAATGGACGGCGTGTTCGAATCGCCGGTTCTGATTGCCGGAGATTTGGGAGATTCGCACGGTGCTCTTGCGGGACAGATGTGTTTCGGTGCAGGTCAGTGCAAGGTGACATACGGTACAGGTTCGTCAGTTATGGTGAATGTCGGCGAAAAACCTGTAGCGGCGCCGAAAGGAATGGTTACATCTGTAGGTTTTGCCGCGCTTGGCAAGGTGTTCTATGGATTCGAGGGAAACATCCATTGCACGGGTGCCACTATTGCGTGGCTTGAAAGAGAATTGAAACTTATTTGTAATGCCGGAGAAATTGAAGCCTTCGCCACTTCTGTTCCGGACAATGGCGGAGTGTATTTCATTCCTGCATTTGCCGGTCTCGGTGCACCTTGGTGGAACAGCGAAGTCCGGGCGAGGATTGTGGGAATGACTCTCGGTACAGGTAAATCGCACGTGTGTCGTGCCGCATTGGAATCCATTGCCTATCAGGTGACAGACCTCGTGAATGCAATGGCCGGTGAATCCGGAGTGACTCTGAAAGAGTTGCGGGTGGACGGCGGCCCTACAAAGAATCATTTCCTTATGCAGTTCCAGTCTGACCTCCTTAATGTACCTGTGGTACGGTCAGAGACTGAGGACGCCTCCGCTTTCGGCGCGTTCGTGATGAACGGTTTTGCCAGAAAGAAATGGACTTCTTTTGGACAGGCTGAAAGCATCAGAATATGCGATGCGCCTGTGCGGCCGTCTGATAACCGGGAAAGCGCAACAAAAGCTTACGCAGGATGGAAGAAGGCTGTAACTGACCTTGTTTCAGGAAGATAACCAAACGAATAGTAAAATAAAACCACATAATTATGTACAAGAACAATCAAAAATTGTGTTTCGGTGTAATCATCGGCACAAGGGCTTATTTCAATTCAGCATTGGCAAAGGATGTACGCGCGCACCTTCTCAAGACTCTTGAAGCAAAGGGTTATGACTATGTAATCCTGCCTGACGATGCCACTCCTACGGGGAGCAGCAGCATCGAGACACGTGAAGACGGTCTCAAATGTTCAAAACTTTTCCGCGAACATCGTGATGAAATAGACGGAATCATCGTTTCTCTGCCTAATTTCGGATTCGAGATAGGAATCATAAACGCCATCAATGATGCAGACCTCGGAGTGCCAGTGCTTGTGCAGGCTTGTGACGACGAAAATGACAAAGTGGATCTCGACCGCAGGCGTGACGCCTTCTGCGGTAAAATTTCAGTTTGCAATAACTTGTACCAGTATGGCATTCCTTTCACGGACACTACGTTCCATACATATTCCATTTACTCAAAGACATTTGAGGAGGACCTTGACAAATTCGCAGGTATCTGCCGCGTTGTCAATGGATTGAGACACTGCCGCATAGGTCAGATTGGAACGCGTCCTCTCGGCTTCAACACTTGCCGTGCAAGCGAGAAACTTCTCCAGAAATACGGCATTACTGTAGTTCCTGCTGATTTGTCTGAGGTGATATTCGCTGCACAGAAGATTGAAGACAATGACCCTGAATATCTTGCAAAGTCAAAAGCCATTAAGGAATATGCGAAGGTGCCGGAGGCTTATGTGGAGAAAATGCCTCTCGTGGCGAAGTTTGCCGTAGCGGTTGAGCGCTGGAGAAAGGCAAATGACTGCGATGCGCTAGCAATTCAGTGCTGGGATTCACTTGAGCAGAATTATGGTTGCGCCGCCTGTGTCACAATGAGTATGCTTGGTGACAAACTTGTGCCTTGTGCTTGCGAGACTGATGTCGCCGGTGCGGTGTCGATGTATGCTCTGACGCTTGCTTCAGGTCATCCGTCCGCTCTTATGGACTGGAACAACAATTTCGCGGAAGACCGTCAGAAATGTGTCTGCACACACTGCGGCAATTTCCCTAGTGGCTTTGTAGGTAACAAAGACCTCAAACTTACTCCTCTTGGAGTGCTCGGAAGAACTCTTGGCAAGGTCAAGACGTTCGGCGCTGTCAGTGCAAAAGTGTCGGCCGGAGACTTCACATATTTCAGAATTTCCACCGATGACGGTAAAGGTTGCATAAAGGCATATCTCGGTGAAGGACAGATTACAGACGACCCTTACGGAATGGACGGATGTATAGCCGTTACGAGAGTGCCTGAACTTCAGGTACTTATGAAGCATATTTGCCGCAATGGATTCGAGCATCACGTGGCAGCCTGCCGTGGCAATGTCCGCGATATCTTGAGAGACGCAATTGAGAATTATCTCGGTTGGGATCTTTACGTTCACGAATAAAAGGCATTGAGTTATGGTACTGGTAACAAATCCTCTGATAGGAATCATCTGTTGTGTATATTGCTGCCTCTGCTGGGGCTCTTGGGCAAATACGCAGAAACTCGTGACCAACAAGGGATGGAAGTTCACCCTTTATTATTGGGACTATATTTTCGGCTTCTTCCTGACCGCTTTGCTGGGAATGCTCACGCTCGGCGGGGCAAAAATGGGCGAATTGACTTGGCTTAGTATAGGTTATGCGATGCTTGGAGGCCTTATATGGAACTTTGCCAACATCTTCCTGACCGCAGCCAATTCCATAGCTGGAATGTCAGTCGGCTTTCCTATCGGAGGCGGTCTCGGTTGGGTTGGCGGCATCGTGTTCAACTATTTTGTAGGCGGTTTCACCGGCAATGAAACTCTCCTTTGGATAGGTCTTGTGCTCGCAGTAAGTGCGATGCTGTTCTGCGCCATATCTTATAATCGTCTGACAAGCAGCCAGAAGAAGACACCGCTTACCGGCATCGTGTTCGCCATTATCTCAGGTTTCGGATTTGCGTTCTTTTATGGCCTGGTAGTCAAGGCGATAGATCCTGCTTACGTTTCCGGTGGTGTCGGTACACTTACTCCGTACGCTGCAGTGTTCTTCTTTGCATTGGGCGTCCTTGTCACGACGCCTGTTCTCAACGGCATAGCTATGAATCATTCTGTTGAAGGGAAATCCACTATGAAGGAATATGTCACCAACGGAGATACGAAGACGCATCTCATCGGAATGCTTGGCGGATTTATCTGGATGAGCGGTATGGTCATAAGCTTTATGGCTTCCGGTTCCGGCAATCCGGCAGTGACTTACGCGCTCAGCAATGCTTCCCCTCTAGTCGCAATGATTTGGGGTGTACTTATCTGGAAAGAGTTCAAGGGAGCTCCGAAAGGCACGGGTAAATATCTTTCGGCTATGTTCTTCTGCTTCCTTGCTGCCCTCGTAATAATAGCAAGTTCAAACTAATTCAAATAATCAACTGATGAAAAGATTATTAACCTCACTCATACTTGTACTTTTCTGTACAGTATCGGCTCTGGCGCAGAATATAACTGTGTCGGGCGTGGTCAGGGATGCCAATAATGTCCCTTTGGCCGGTGTCGCTGTCATTCAGCAGGGCACGACCAATGGTCAGTCAACTGACGGCGACGGAAAATTCACCATCACTCTTCCTAAAGGTTCGTCTGTTGAATTTTCCTGCATTGGATACACCACTCAGGTGCTTAAAGCCACAGGCGCCACCCTTGACGTAGTCCTTGAAGAGGATAATCTTCTTCTTGAGGAAACAGTCGTAGTTGGTTACGGTGTCCAGAAAAAAAGTTCTGTGACAGGCGCCATCTCTCAGGTGAAATCCGAAGATATTGCAAACCGTTCCGTGACCGACATTGCCGGTTCACTTCAGGGAAAGACGGCCGGAGTGCAGATTGTATCTTCATCAGGTGCTCCTGGTTCCGAGTCGTCCATCCGTATCCGCGGATATTCATCTAACAGTTCTTCCGACCCTCTGTATGTTGTGGACGGTCTCAGAACCAAGAATATCTCCAACATTGATCCTAACGACATCGAGAGTATAGAGGTGTTGAAGGATGCGGCTTCTGCAGCCATCTACGGTGCGCAGGCGGGTAACGGCGTAGTTCTCGTCACCACCAAGCACGCGGCAAACGGTGTCAGCAAGGTTACATACGATATGCAGCTCAGCTGGCAGTATGCCGCCCATATCCCTAAAGTGCTCAATGCCAAGGATTATCTTACTTGGGTGCGTGAAGGAAATCTGGTCTCTGAAGATACTATCAAGAAGTATTATGACGGTCACACTGATACGAACTGGGCGGATGTCGCCTTTGAGACAGGCTTTATGCAGCGTCACAATCTCGCATTCTCCGGCTCAAACAACAAGGGCTCAGTCTATGCAGCCGTATCATATCTTGACAACAACGGTCCGGTAATAGGAAACAAAGACGTATTCAAACGTCTTACAGCCACTGTGAACGCTGACTACAAGATCAAGAAATGGCTCAAATTCACGACAAACAATTCATTCGGTTACGCCACGACCAAGTTCGTCAATGCAGGCGGTATGTATTCCCTTCCTGCTGCAGTTATCCAGATGGACCCTTTGACTCCGGTTATCTATTCCAAGGACAAGGTTCCTGCACACATGCAGGCTCTCATAGACGCGGGACACACTTTCGTCAAGAATGCCAAAGGTGACTATTATTCAATGTCGCCGTTTCAGGAGTCGAATAATATAAATCCTTATATTACAGTTAATTATTCTGACGCAAGCAACGAGTATTTTGAACTGCGCGGTGCCACTTCTCTCGACCTTACTCCGATAAAGGGTCTTGTGATTACATCCCGGCTCGGTTATAATATCAGAAGCCAGGTGAGCAATTCCACGACTTGGCCGAATGTGACCAATACAGACACATATACCGATTATGTGACTCTTTCAGCTACGTCAGGTACGAATACCTACTATCAGTGGGAGAACTTTGCGAACTATATCAAGACGATTGCCGGAAAGCACAATATCAGTGCGATGGTCGGTATGTCATATTCCCACAGAGCGAACTGGACGCAGACCGGAGAGGTCCGCGGTACAGGTCAGGACAATGTCGGCATTACCAAGATTGACCCTAACTACGCTTATTTCGCAAATCAGACAGGTACCGCAGTCAAGACTATTTCCGGTGCGGAGAAACTCAAGACAGCTGACCTCTCATACTTCGGACGTATAGGTTATGACTATATGGGCAAATACTTCATCCAGGCATCTCTCCGTGCGGATGCTGCCGACCTTTCAATCCTTCCGCTAAATACTCGCTGGGGATATTTCCCTGCAGTGTCAGCAGGATGGACCATCTCGAAGGAAGGCTGGTGGAAGAAGATGAACCTCAAGCCTGTGTCAAATTTGAAGCTCCGTGCATCCTGGGGACAGAACGGTTCCGTTGCGGGTCTGAGTGAATATATGTATGACGCCACGATCGTATCCACCATAAAGGTGGGAATGGCGGAAGGCGATTCATACGCAACCGGTTCAGTTCCTAATGCAGTCGGAAACTTCAACCTCAAGTGGGAAACCTCCGAGCAGATAGACCTCGGCTTTGACCTCCGTATGTTCAATGACAGACTTACTCTCACGTACGACTGGTTTAACAAGAAGACCAAGGATCTTATTATGCCGACAGTTACATCTTCTCTTGTAGTGGGCGGCACATTGTCACCGGTCAATGCTGGTAACGTATCCAACAAGGGGCACGAGATTGACCTCGGCTGGAGAGACCACATCGGAGATTTCACTTATGGAGTCAGCGCAAACATCGCTACACTCAAAAATGAAGTTACAAGCATCTACAAGACACTTTCCAGAGTTGCGGGAGGTTCAGGCGGTACAGGATTGACCTGCTACTTTGAAAAAGGACAGCCTATCTGGTATATGCGCGGTTACAAATACACCGGAGTTGACAAGCAGACAGGCGAACCTCTCTTCGAGGATATAGACAAGGACGGAAGTATCACCGACAACGACAAGACCAACATAGGTTCGGGTATTCCTGACTTCACATACGGTCTCACCATCAACCTCGCTTACAAGAATTTTGATCTTGTGGTGTTCGGAAACGGCTCGTACGGCAATGAGATCGCTTATGCGATACCTCGTTCTACCCGTGTGCAGGCCAATACTTTGCAGACATTCTTCGACGGAAGGTGGACAACACCGGGACAAAATGCCAAATATCCGAGCGCTAAACTTATGAACTACGCATACGACAAGTATTGCCAGTCATCTGCTCTCGTATTTGACGGTTCATACTTCAAGATCAAACAGATACAGCTTGGATATACATTCCCTAAGAATCTTGTGAACAAGATCCATATTTCAAGTCTGAGAATCTACGGCTCTTTGGACGATTTCTTCCTGTTCACCAAATATCCTGGCTTCGATCCTGAAGTTTCGGTAAGTACGAGCGGACTCGGAATCGACTATGGCCAGTATCCTGGTCGCAAGAAGGTTGTCTTCGGACTTAATCTGGCGTTCTAATCCATTAAAATTGACGAATTATGAAATTCAGAAATATAATTGCAGGAGTTGCTGTGGCGGCTGGTCTTATGTCCGCGGTTTCGTGCCAGGATTGGCTGGATATCAAGCAGCATAGCGTAGTGAACATCGATTCATTCTACAAGACGGACGATGAGGCTGAAGAAGGTATCGTGGCTGTATATAATCAGTTCAAGTCAGTGCATTCAGCCGGCACATCCTCATTCAATGCGCAGTCTATGGGCTTCCTCACTACATTCCTCGGCGACGAGGTGTGGGCAGGTGGCGGCAGTCGTGCGGATGGCGGCTATTATCAGTACAGCGAGTTTACGTTCGGTACGGACAACGCAATGATAAAGAATCTGTATTCTGGACTTTACACGTTGATTTACAGGGCGAACCTCATCATCGGAAGGGTGAATCCGGATACAGAAATCAAGTCGCGTGCAGTGGCAGAGGCCAAGGTCTTCCGCGCGTGGGCTGACTTTGAACTCGTAACTCTCTGGGGTACGGCTCCTCTTGTGAACAAAGTGCTGGCGGAGAAGGAATATATGCAAAGCAACAGCACTGTTGACCAACTTTGGGCTTCAATCGAGGCTGACCTCAATGACGCCATTTCCGGAGGACACCTGACTTCAAAGAAGGATAAGTCTGCAGTGACCTATAGAGCTACCAAAGAATTTGCACAGGCTCTTCTCGGTAAGGCATATCTCTGGCAGAAGAAATATTCGGAAGCTGCCGAAGCATTCGAGAAAGTCATTGGAACCGGTCTTTTTGAACTTCAGTCGGATCTTACCAATTTCGGTACTGCAGAAGGAGTTGCAAGTCCTGAGGATGTGTTTGTTATGCGTGCCGTGAATGACCCTTCCAATGTAGCGGCAAACATCACTTTCCACGGAACTTACACCGGACTGCGAGGCGAAAAGTACAGTTATGAGTCAAGTTCTCCTTTCTGGAGCTGGACCTGGGGATTTCAGGTCGGTGCAACAAAGAAACTTTATGACACATTCGTGAAGATTGAAGGCAAGGACGGTTACCGTCTCAATAATTTCGTAATCACTTACGATGCGCTGAAGAATAAATATGGCACTTCCATCAACAAGGGTATGGATATTTATGATAATGAGGGATATTACAACTTCAAGTACAGAGTTGTGAAATCAAACGGCTCGGCATATTTCTATCCTCTTACTGACCATATTATGCGTTATGACGAGGTGCTTCTCCTTGCTGCCGAGTCTCAGCTTCAGGCAGGAAACTCCTCAAAGGCGCTTACCTATCTCAACCTGATTCGCAAGCGTGCGCAGGCTCCGGAGGCATCGTCTGTAGATTTGCAGACCATCAAGGACGAGTCCTTCGTGGAGCTCTGCTTCGAGGGATTGAGGTACCAGAATCTTCTTCGTTGGGGCGATGCCGCTGCGGCTCTCAAGGACAGGGGCGTAACACATCCTCATTGCGATGCTGACGGAAATGTCACTTACAAGGAATACAATGCTTCCGGAAGCGTAGGATTTATGACTGGAAAGCACGAATTGCTTCCGTTCCCGGCTGACGAGATGAGTGTGAACGCCAATATGAAACAGAACCCGGGCTGGTAGTCCGCATTTCAAAACGGTTTCTAAAAGAATACAATAATGAACAAGACATTTTTAACAGTCGCATTGGCTCTTTTCAGCCTTAGCGTGTCGGCGCAGCAGAATCTGTTTATCTCTCAGGATATTCAGTCCGCAATAGTGAATGATGATCATAGCGTTACATTCAATTTCCTCGCTCCGAAGGCGCACAGAGTGCAGATTGCAGGCGATTTCGTGACAGGCAAGGACGATAGCAAGAATGTCGCCGGTATGGTAGGATCAAAACTTGTCGATATGAAGGAAGGCAAGGACGGCGTGTGGACGTTGACTACAGCTCCTCTTCCTTCGGAACTCTACAGTTATGAATTCATAGTGGATGATATTCCTACGATTGACCCCAACAATCCTCACGTTTACAGGGACTTTGCGACTATTAACAATGTCTTCGTTGTAGGAGGCGGCATAGGTGACCTCTTTATGGTCAAGGATGTGCCTCACGGAACGTTGAGCCATACTTGGTATCATTCCGCTTCGCTGAATATGGATAGGCGTATCAATGTCTATACACCAGCGGGCTACGAACATTCCGGCAAACAGAGATATCCTGTGCTATATCTTCTACACGGAATGGGTGGAGATGAAGACGAATGGGTGAACTTCGGACGCGCGTGCCAGATTCTCGACAATCTTATTGCGCAGGGAAAAGCTGTGCCTATGATTGTGGTAATGACCAACGGACACACTGCTATGCAGGCTGCTCCGGGCGAGAGTACACTCGGCTACTACAAGCCTCATTATTTCAAGACAGGTACGATGGACGGCGACTTCGAGTCTCATTTTATGGAGATTGTGAACTATGTTGACAATACCTATCGCACTATCGCCAAGAAGGACAGCCGTGCGATTGCAGGTCTTTCAATGGGAGGATTCCATTCCGCATATATCTCTGCCAACAATCCTAAGAGTTTTGGGTATGTGGGGCTGTTCTCTGCCGCAGTCGGCGTGTCAGATGCTTCAAAATCACCGATTTATCAGAATTTTGACGAAAAGTTGAAGGTGCAGTTGGCGAACAAGCCGAAACTATACTGGATGGGCATCGGTACGGAGGATTTTCTGTACAAGAACAATGTCGCTTTCCGTCAGAAACTTGACGAGATAGGTTTTCCTTACAAGTATATGGAAACGGGCGGAGGACACGTCTGGAACAATTGGCGAATCTATCTCACGGAGTTTGTTCCACTGCTTTTTAAGTAAATAACATTAAAACCTATAGTATGAATTTCAGAAAATTGTTGCTTGCAGTGACCGCACTTTCACTTTGCGCGTCAGCGTTTGCACAGCAGAATCTGTTCATTTCTCAGGATATCAAGTCCGCTATTGTGAACGATGACAACACTGTGACATTCAACTTCATAGCTCCTGATGCGAAGAAAGTGCAGTTGTGTGGAGACTTTGTTGCAAACAAGGATGACAGTAAGAATATCGCGGGAATGGTAGGGGCGAGACTTGTAGATATGAAGAAAGGCAAGGACGGCACGTGGACCTACACTACTGAGCCTCTTCCTTCAGAACTGTATAGTTATACGTTTATGGTGGATGGCGTTTCGACTATCGATCCTAATAACCCTCACGTTTACAGGGACTTTGCCACTGTGAACAATGTGTTCCTTGTAGGCGGAGGCCTTGCAGACCTCTACAAGGTCAATAATGTGCCTCACGGCTCGCTTCACGGTATGTGGTATCATTCCAATGGTATAGGAACGGACAGGAGACTGAATGTCTATACACCGGCAGGCTATGAGACATCTTCATATAGGAGATATCCTGTGCTTTATCTTCTTCATGGCTCGGGCGGTGACGAGAATGAATGGGTAGGTTTCGGCCGTGCTTGTCAGATTCTTGACAATCTGATTGCCCAGGGAAGGGCTGAACCGATGATTATCGTAATGCCGAACGGACACGCCGATATGCAGGCTGCTCCGGGTGAGAGTCCTCTAGGGTATTACAAGCCTTTCCATTTCAAGGATCCTGAGCAGAAATACGTCAGGAACTTTATGGAAATCGTGAACTTTGTTGACTCGAATTTCAGGACAATTGCTTCCAAAGAAGGACGCGCCATAGCCGGGCTCTCAATGGGTGGCGGACACGCTGTGTGTATTTCTACAATGTACAGGAATAAATTCAACTATATCGGTGTGTTCTCTTCGGGGATCCCTGCTGACGACGCTGCGATGAAGCAAAGTCTGATTGACCAGAAAAATGACGGAGTTGCACTTTATTGGATAGGTATAGGCGATCAGGATTTTGTCAAGACATATTCGGACAATTTGAGAAAAACCCTTGATGAAATCGGCCAATCTTATACATATCGTCAGTCCGGTGGCGGTCACGTATGGAACTGCTGGAGACTTTATCTCTCGGAGTTTGCACCGCTACTGTACAAATAACGGTAGATAGTTGAAATAGAATATGATTTGTGAAATTTGAAAGAAAAATAATTATGCAGACTAGATATGCGATAATAACTGCTCTCACATCCGCTGTGCTGATTTCCGGATGCTGTGCGAAACAGGTGGACGGGGTTTATGTCAAGCCGAGAGTAATCGTGACCTGCGATCCGGAGTTGGATGACAACAACTCGATGATCCGTTACGTGCTTCACGCCAATGATTTCCAGACAGAGGCGCTGGTTTACAATGCCAGCCGTTTCCATTGGAGAGGCGACGGAAAGGGTACTACCCAGTTTATCCCGGGCAGCGAGTATGATAATATGGGGCTTGGTCCACAGACTTCGTGGAGATACAAGTGGGACGAGAGATTCATTGACGACATAGTGGATGCCTACGGCAAATGCTATGAGAATCTGAAAGTTCACGATCCTTCATATCCGACTTATGAGGAGTTGAAATCGAAGATCCGTATAGGTAATGTGGATTTTGAAGGTGAGATTGACCACGACACTCCGGGCTCTGAACTCATAAAGGAAGTCATTCTTGACGACAAGCCGGGAAAGGTGTTCTGTCAGGCGTGGGGTGGTAGCTCGTCCATTGCGCGAGCACTCAAATCCATTGAGGAACAGAATAAAGGCAAAGACGGCTGGGATGCGTTGTACAAGAAGATATGCGATAAACTTGTGCTCTGCTTTTCCGGGGACCAGGACGGTTGCTACGTGAATTATATCGCGCTGAGTTGGCCGGATATTCCGATTATGACCAACAATGCGAAGATGAGCAACTACGACAATTCTATATATAACTATCAGACGAGTCCGGAATATACTGCTGCCAATATCACGATAGGTCCTCTCGGTGCTCTGGTGAGAACTTGGGGCGATGGCAAGCAGATGGTTGAGGGCGACAAAACTGACTTTATCGGACCTTCCGGTGAATTCAGCAAGGAAGAACTGCAGAAGCAGGGATACATCATCTGGCGTCCGATACAGCCTAAGGGAACCTGGTACGGTGACGGTGACAGCGGATGCTATTTCAATCTCATCGACAACGGTCTCCGTGCTTGGGAAAACGACACTTGGGGTGGCTGGTCCGGAAGGCGTGAACTTGGCTCTCCTGACAGAAAATATACTTATATGGGCACCGATATCAATGCTCAGGCAAAGAAATCTTCAGGCGAGAAGAGGGATACGACCGGAATGGCGGCGCTCCTGGCAATGTATATGAATGCAGGCAAGCCTGATGAGGATCCGGTATTCCCCAACCTTTATCCTGAGCGTATGAATCAGCTCGTTGCAAGGATGAAATGGTCAGTCACTCCGGAATACGCCGACGCCAATCACTTTCCGGTTGTGAAAGGTCCTTTCGACATCACTGCAAAGCCTGGCGAAAAGGTGAAGATCAATGCGAGAGTGTCAGACCCTGACGGCGATGCCGTTGCGCTCAAATGGTGGGTTTTCCCTGTCGGAACATACAGGGGCGAGGTTTCTGTAGAGAATCCGTCAGAGGCTCAGGCTGTATTTACGGTACCGTCTGATGCAAAGCAGGGACAGACTATCCATCTGGTGCTTCAGGCAACGGATAACGGTTTTCCTGAGCTTACACGCTATTTGAGAACTGTGGTTACTGTGAAGTAGCCGACTCCTGAGGTAGAAAACAACATATTAAACATAAAGCAAGTCGCAAGTTCTAACCTTATTTAACTGGAACACAATTTCTCCAAGAGGGAGGGCGGGAAACTCATCTTTCCCGCCCTCTATCGTTAAGAGATTTAGATACCAATGGCAGATTATGGAGCGAAGCGACAGAAGGGGTATCGGGGAAACCTTTCCCCGTGCTCCTGGGAGCTGTCGCAATAAGAGGTCGTCATCAGACGACGGCCGGAGCTGGCGAGCAGGGTCGGGTTAAGGAGATGGAAAGCCCGAAGGCCCACTTCCCCTTTAGGGGACCGGAGGGGGAATAATAAGGTGAGGGATGAACTGAATTGACGAGATTTAGATACCAATGGCTATTGGTATCTAAATCTCTTGATGCTTCCTTTCGGGGTCTTCTCGAACGGCTCATAGTGCAGTTCGTATGAAGATACAGCGGAGTATGCCGGGATGATTTTGTTGAGCCCGGCCAGGTTGGCATCCATTATCTGCTCCAGGCTCTTGGAATCGGCCCCTGCATCTGCAAGCGCGTTCTGGTCCGGTACGATTATGGCGACAAGTTTCTCATTTCTGCTGACTACGAGCGATTCGGCAACGAACGGCATATTGTTCAGTACCACCTCAATCTCTTCAGGATATATGTTCTGGCCGTTTGACGACAGCAGCATACTCTTGCACCTTCCTACTAGGAAAATAGTGCCGTCCTTGTCGATTGTGCCGAGGTCTCCTGTGCGGAACCAACCGTCTTTTGTGAATACCGCCTTGGTTGCCTCCTCATTCTTGTAATATCCGGAGAACACGACGTCTCCCTTTACAAGCAATTCTCCAGCAACGTGCTGCTGGTCAGGAGAATCAATCTTGGCGTCAACGTGCTCGCTGACATATTCGCCGACTGATTTTAGCTTATAATGTCCGAGATGTCCGATGCTGAGCAGCGGGGCACATTCCGTCATTCCGTAGCCTGTTACGAACGGTGTCTTGAGCTTGACGGCAAGAAGCTGCTCGATTTTGTCCGGAATTGCAGCGCCGCCGGTCACGAACTCCTCGATATTTCCGCCCATTCCTTCCATGAAAATGATTTTCAACGCATTGCAGAAATCAGGGTTGTCCTCGTAATTGTCCAGTTTCGCCTTTCCGCTCTTGCTGGTCACAAATTCTCCGATTGTGTCTTCAATCATTTTGCGGAGAATAAGCGGCACTGCGAAGAATACTCTCGGTTTGAACTCCCTAAGCGCAGGTTTTAGATTGGATGGTACAGGCGGAACGAAAAGCACTACGAGGTGCATTCCGTAGCATAGAGGCGCAATGGCATCGAAAGTAAGTCCGAAAATGTGAGCGTAAGGGAGCACGCTGACATAATTGTCTCCCTCGTGATAAGGACAGTGATTCGGAATCATATCGATGTTCGCGCTGAAGTTCCTGACTGTCAGCATAACGCCCTTAGGAAATCCGGTGGAGCCGGAAGTGTACATTATCGCGCACATCTCATCCATCGGCCTGTCGCAATAGTGAATGTCATCAGGCTTCAGTCCGGTAGGATGGGCCTGCACAAAGTACTGGTCGCGCTGTGCATAGATGTTGGCGAAATTGCCCCTGGAAGCCAGCAGCGCACCGCTTTTAAGATCTATTACTCCGAGCAACTTGGGCATTGACTCGAAATCCATATCCTTGAATATGGCTTTCTCCGTAAACAGAATTCGGCTATCGGAATGGTCCACAAGTGCTTGCGTGTCTTTTGCCGTATACCCGTTGAAAAGCTCAACTGCAACATAGCCTCCCGAGATGGCAGCCATAAATGTCTTTATCCAGTTCGCGCTGCTACGTGCATTTATCGCGATTTTGTCTCCGTACTGAAGTCCCGCGGCCTTGAAATAGAGGTGGATTGTCTCAATGTCCACTGCAAGGCGGCCGTAAGTCTCTGAAGATGATTTATATTCATCAAGTGCCGGCTTCTCCCAGCATTTGTGCAAAGTCCGTTCAAATGTCTTTATAAAATATTCCATAATACTGTAATGTGTGATTGTGTGTATTCCTTTTCGGGTGCAAATATAAATTGAAATTTCCATTGTGGAATAATTACACATATTATGCCCTTATTTTGCGTGGAAAATGCAACGCAATGTCACTTAATGTACATTCGTGCGAGGTGACAGGGGCTGCCTTGGCCTGAAGCCGGAACGGTGGCAATGATTCACCTTGATTGGTAATCCGTTTTGAAAGGGTTCCCGATTTTTATTTGTATTTTTGCAAGATTGTATTCGCGTACAGCAAGTTCTGCAAAGTGACCGGAACGGAAATGTGGACAATGAAAGCGAATGCTTGAAATACTTGATGAGGGGAGCCATTAAATAAATGAACGGTAAATATAACGACGATAAACAATACGTCATCAATACGGAAATTCCCTGCTATGATGTCGATTCGGACAAGAAGCTGAAGCCGGCGGCATTTATGGATCTTGCGCAGGAAATTGCATATCAGGCGGCTACGGAGCTCGGCTTCGGATATGACGCGCTTCAGGAAAAGGGTACGGCGTGGGTGCTTTCGAGGATGCACTTCGAGGTCCTGCGTTATCCTGTGTGGCGGGAAAATGTCTCGCTTATGACCTGGCACAAAGGAGCTTACGGCCCATTCTACCTCAGGGACTTTGACTTGCGCGGCTCGGACGGAGAGACTGCGATACGTGCCACAAGTTCGTGGCTGGTGCTCGACGTCGTTAACAGGACAATGTGCAGGACGACTGATGTTTTCGATATGGTTCCGCCGGAATCCATCTGCACGAAGTCCATCATAGAAAAGCCTGCCGACAAAGTGATGATGCCACGTGGGATACAGCCTGAAGTCGTAGGTGTCCACAAAGTAGAGTATTCGGACATAGACCTTCTCGGTCATACAAACAATGCCCGATATCTTGTCTGGGCAATGGACTGCATTGATTTCAACGAACTCAAGGGCGGGGAAGTGAAGGATGTCTCGATTACATTCAACCACGAAACTCACGCCGGGGAGGAAATCGTTTTGGAAAAAGTACGCACGGAGTCGAAATCCGGGTTGATTACATACTTTATTGACGGCAAGTCCGACGGGAAATCCGTGTTCTGTGTCAAGATTGAAATAATTGTGTTAAAATAAAAAGTCTATGAAAGATTTGTTCTTCGGTACGGGAATCGCCCACACTATTCTGCTGCTTTGCACAGTGATAGCGGTCGGCCTGTATCTCAGCAGATTCAAGTTCAAGGGGATTTCCATCGGATCGACGTGGATTCTTTTTGTAGGTATTCTCATCAGCCATTTCGGCTTCAGAGGTGATCCGCGTATCCTTTCGTTCATGAAAGATTTCGGCCTTATCCTGTTTGTGTTCAGTATCGGTCTTCAGGTCGGTCCTGGATTCTTCCACTCATTCAGAAAAGGTGGCCTTACGATGAATATGCTCGCGGTCGCACTGGTGATGTTGTCGGTTCTGATGACATATCTCATTCACCTTGTTACTGGCGAAGATTTGCATACGATGACGGGCGTAATGTCAGGTGCAGTGACCAATACCCCGGGACTCGGTGCCGCACAACAGACATTGTCTGACGCTATGGTTGCAGCCGGTTCGACAGCGGAGGAGGCCTCAGCCGCCACATCCGGAATCGCTTCGGCTTACGCGGTATCTTATCCTATCGGTGTGCTCGGTGTGATTATACTGGTTATGGCATTCAAATCCATATTCAAGGTTGACCTTGCCAAGGAGAAGGAAGAGCTCGATGATGAGGGCCGTCTTGGTACAGGCGCAATCAGGGCAAGTTATATCGTGAAGAATCCGGCATTGTTCGGTAGAAAGATTGTCGAGGTGACACGTGACAATGGAGACAGGTTTGTGATTTCCAGAATTTCCAGGAACGGAGAACTTTGTGTCCCTGGAGCTGATACAATGCTTCAGGAAGATGACAAACTGCTTGTAATCACATCTCATGATGACGAAGACCTGGTCAAGCTACTCTTCGGCCAGGAAGTCGAGATGTCCTTCAAGGAGTGGGACAAGCCTGAAAGCCACATGGTTGCGAAAAAAATCACAGTTACCAAGTCTTCCATCACAGGACGTAGCCTTAGGGATCTCAATGTGCGTTCCATCTACGGAGTTTCAGTCACAAGAGTATTCAGGTCTGGAGTTGAGCTCGTAGCGCGTCCGGATTTGTATCTCCACGTCGGTGACAGCCTTCTTGTTGTCGGACCGGAAGAGGCTATGGACAAGGTTGCGGGGCTGTTCGGAAACAAGGCGGCTAGCCTCAGTCATCCGAACCTTATCCCGATTTTCTTCGGAATCGTTGCCGGTGTCATTTTCGGAAGCCTTCCGATAAAATTCCCTGGCATTCCGCAGCCTATCAAGCTTGGACTTGCCGGCGGACCTCTCATTATGGCTATCATTCTCGGATATTTCGGTCCGAAATGGAAAATCACCACTTACACTACATTGAGTGCCAATATGATGATTCGCGAAATCGGTATCTCGTTCTTCCTTGCGGCAGTGGGTCTCGGAGCAGGTGAAAACTTCGTAAGTTCCATTGTGAACGGAGGTTATTGGTGGATATTGTACGGTGCACTCATAACGTTTATTCCGATTATCTGCGTGATGCTGCTTGGCCGTCTGGTGTTCAAACTCAACTTCTATCAGCTCTGCGGTCTCGTTTCCGGCGGTACGACCAACCCTCCGGTCCTTGCATTCTCGCAGGAAGTATATGGAACTGACTATCCGTCAATCAGCTACGCTACAGTATATCCTTTGACAATGTTTATGCGAGTGCTGATGGCGCAGCTCATAATATTGTTTACTCTATAGCGATGCTTGATTTAGTATATCCGGAGCCGTCCGTACCTGTTCTGCCTAGGCCGACTTCTTCCGGCAAGGAGGCGGAACCTGTAATTGCCGGAGAAATGCTCCCGGTGATACGGGAAAACGGAGTCGTCTATGCTAGAGCCTCGCGTGCAAATTGTCACAACGGCTCAATGCTTCTGCACCCTGTCGTCCATCTGCATATTCTCAACAGGTATGATCAGTTGTATCTGCAGAAGCGCTCTATGAAAAAGGACTTGTTGCCGGGATATTGGGATACGGCGGTTGGCGGACACGTGGCGTTCGGAGAATATATAAGCGAGGCGCTGTTCCGCGAATCCGGAGAAGAACTCAAGTTTACGGAGTACAATCCGATATATCTCGGAAATTATGTTTTTCAGAGCGAAGTGGAGCGTGAACTGGTGAGCATCTTCGCTGCGGTGGGCAATTTTACTCCGCATCCTGACCTGGACGAGGTTTCGGAAGGACGTTACTGGTCGATGGATGAGATAGAGGAAAACATTGGCATGTCCGTGTTTACCCCCAATTTCGAGGGCGAGTTCCGGAAAATAAGGAAGTCGTTGGAGGCATTGCTATAATTTATTACTTAGGTCTTGCATTTTGTGGAACTTGAACCAGAAAGTTATGTCAAATTTCAAAGTCGTTTCCGGTGTTCCGGTAAGAAGCACTGATGACCTGCGCAAAGTGGCGGCAGCATTGACGGAAGATTTCGTCTTGATAAACACGAAGCCTCTTGAATGCAGTTTGGGGTATCTTGCGTTGGAGCGTTTTGCCGAAGTGGCACAATATACGGGGGCGGATATGCTCTATTCCGACCATTATGAACTCGTTGGCGGAGAAAGACGCGCTCATCCTTCCATTGATTATCAGAAAGGTGCGCTTCGTGATGACTTTGATTTTGGCCCGGTGCAGGTGTTCAGGTCAGAAGCGTTCAAGTCCGCTGTTTCCGGGATGGATGTGGATTATTCGTTCGGCGCGATGTATGACCTGCGTCTTCGTATGTGCAATATCGTGCATATCAGTGAAATCCTTTATACGGAAGAGGAAACTGACCTCAGAAAGTCAGGCGAAAAGCAGTTTGACTATGTCAATCCTTGCAACAGGGAAGTGCAAGTGGAAATGGAAAAAATCTGTACTGCGCATCTCAAACGCATCGGCGCTTTTCTGCCTCCGGAGGCTAAATCCGTTGAGCCTCAAGGTATAGAAGAAGGGAAGTGCCTGGCGTCAGTCATTATACCGGTATTTAACCGTGAGCGTACGGTGAAAGATGCGGTACAAAGTGCGCTAAACCAGAAATGTGACTTCGAGTACAACGTCATTGTCGTTGACAATCATTCTACCGACGGCACTCCGGAAATATTGTCAGGGTTGAAAAATGACCGTCTGGTAGTGATTACTCCTGAACGTACTGACCTTGGAATCGGCGGATGTTGGAATACGGCGGTGCACGATGAACGTTGTGGTCTGTATGCGGTGCAGCTTGACAGCGATGACGTGTACAAGGACGCCAATACTCTTCAGAAAGTCGTGGATTTGTTCCGCACCCAGCATTGCGCGATGGTGATCGGGTCATACGAAATGACGGATTTCAATATGAAACTGCTGCCTCCCGGAATCATTGACCACAAGGAATGGACTGATGACAACGGAAAGAACAATGCGTTGAGAGTCAACGGGCTCGGTGCTCCGCGGGCATTCTATGTACCTTTATTGAGGGAAATCAATTTTCCGAATGTAAGTTACGGCGAGGACTATGCCGTGGGGTTGCGCATCTGCAGGGAATACCGTATCGGCAGAATATATGAGCCTATATATTGTTGCCGCAGGTGGGAAGGCAATTCCGATGCGGCTTTGGACATTGCGAAGATAAATGCCAACAATCACTACAAAGACAGCGTGCGCACGTGGGAACTGGAAGCAAGAATAGCATTAAACAAAGGTAACCGGTGATGACAGACTCTCTCATTGACAAGTTCGTACACAATCAGCTCTCGGTCTGGCCGTTGGCGGCTGCCAATTTCCGGGCGCTCAAAAATGCTGAAACAAGGACACTTACGGTGGGCGGTCTTCAGGTCAGACTGCAGCACAATCCTGCAAGGATACGTTCCTCTGCCGCTAAAGTCGACAAATCGTCAATAGCCGCGAGAAAATGTTTTCTGTGTGCCGAGAACCGTCCTGCTGAGCAGATGTCAATGCAGTTTGAAGGGCGTAAAGGCCGAAAATATGACATTCTGGTCAATCCTTACCCTATATTTCCAGACCATCTTGTCATAGCTCGGGACACACATTCTCCCCAGTCAATATGGCACAGGATGACCGACCTGACTGACCTGACAAGGCATCATCCGGCATTTACATTCTTCTATAACGGACCGAAATGCGGTGCCTCAGCTCCTGACCATCTCCATTTTCAGGCTGCCCCCCGCGGCATTATGCCTCTTGAGGCGGACATAGACTCCGGACTGGATCAGATAGCATCCGGCAAGGCAATACCGGAAGAATATACCTATCTTGCCAGCGTCCAGGATGCAAAACTGTACCACTATTCAAAGTTTACCAAAGGAGTGTTCGTGCTTATGGCAAGCACTTCAAAGTCAATGGCAAAGCTCTTCTACAGACTGCTTGACTGTCTGCCGTGGCGCAGCGACGAGACCGAGCCGATGTTCAATCTCCTCGCGTGGTACAAGGTGAAGCCTTCACAGAAGTTGTCAGGAGTGTCGCACGGCCGTTTCGGTGAGTATCGCGCGATTCTTCTTGCCCGTGACAAACATCGTTCACACCATTATTTTTCTGAAGGAGAGGACCATCTGACTATGAGCCCGGGGTGTGCGGATATGGCCGGGCTGTTCATCGTCCCGGAGGCGGACGACTATGCCAAACTGGATGAGAAACTTCTCGGCGAGATGCTTTCTGAAGTCTCGGTAAATGCTGAGACAGAGCGGGATATAATATGGAAAGTTACCCGTTCCCAGCAGGAAGTTCAGGTGGGCATAATGTCCGGCAAAGAGATAGAGTTCGAGATTATATCAGACGGTGCCGGCAGACAGAAAGTGTCGTATGAAAACGGGCGCATATCATATAATGGGGTGCTGTTCGACGAACTTGTATTCGATGCGCAGACCGTGTCGTCGATGTTCGCCGAGCCGACGTTCATACTTTATGATGTCACAATCGGAATCGGGTTCCATTGGGAGCGCAAGTTCAACCAGAAATTCGCCGGGTCGCTGAAATTTATTGTCGATGGGGAGAATGTTGTGGCTGTCAATGTGATAGGCGTTGAGGATTACCTCCTCAGCGTCATATCTTCCGAAATGAAGTCGTCCGCTTCCCTTGAATTTCTCAAAGCCCACGCGGTTATCTCCAGATCCTGGCTGCTGACTCAGATTAACTCCCGGAGAAATGCCGGAAGTCAGGGCTATTCCTCAGTCAAAGAAGACTTTATAAAAGATAATGTGTGGCATTTCGTGCGTTGGTTTGACAGGGAGGACCACAAACTTTTCGATGTGTGCGCGGATGACCATTGTCAGAGATATGAAGGGCTTACGATGGCGGTAGGCGACAACGTGCGCAAAGCGATTGACCAGACTTGGGGCGAGGTGCTGACGTATGGAGGCAAAATCTGCGATGCCAGATTTTCAAAATGTTGCGGTGGAATGATGGAGAAGTTCAGTACGTGCTGGGCTGATGCGGATTTCCCTTATCTAGATGCGGTCGCAGATTCTCCGTCGGGTAAATCCGTCGGAGACCTTACGGACGAAAAGAATGCTGAGGCGTGGATTCTCGGAGATTCGGCGGGCAAGTCGGAGGCTTTCTGCAATACTGAGGACAATTCCATACTCTCGCAAGTGCTCAATGACTATGATCTTGAGACCAAAGATTTCTTCAGATGGCAGGCGCGGTATTCGAGAAAAGCATTGTCGGAATTGATTTCAAGGCGTTCCGGTCACGACATAGGTCTGCTTAAGGAGATACGCCCTCTGGAAAGGGGTACTTCCGGTCGCATAAAACTCCTTTCCATCACCGGTACAAAATCATCTATGGTGATAGGCAAAGAGCTGGTTATAAGGAAATTCCTCTCGGAAACGCATCTCAGAAGTTCCGCATTTGTCGTGCGGACGGAAAAGTCGACGGTTTCGCCTGAAGAGGATTCGTTTGTATTCTACGGAGCAGGGTGGGGACACGGAGTCGGTTTGTGCCAGATTGGCGCGGCAGTGATGTCCTACAAGGGATATTCTTATCGCGACATCCTTGCGCATTACTATCCCGGTAGCGTATGCAATGTGTATAAATAATGGGATGGAAATCTCTCATTTGCAAGAACTTAAATATGAATAATTCTCAATCATTAAAGTCTCCGTGGTGGTGGATTCCCACGCTGTATTTCGCGGAAGGACTGCCATACTTCGTCGTGAACAACATTTCTGTGACAATGTTCACAAAAATGGGCGTGCCCAACGGAGAGATGGCGCTGTTTACCAGTCTTTTGTATCTCCCGTGGACGTTGAAGCCGTTGTGGAGTCCCATTGTGGACATATTCAGAACAAAAAGATGGTGGATTCTGATGATGCAGGCGATAATGTCTGTGGCGTTTGTGCTTCTGGCTTTGACCCTTCCGCGTCCTGACGCATCTATGATTGCTTCCGGTCACACGCCGATGACAATGTTCACATTTACATTGCTCCTGTTTGTCCTGACCGCGTTCGCTTCCGCCACGCACGACATTTCGGCAGACGGCTTCTATATGATAGCTCTTGAACCGGGACAACAGTCCTTCTTTGTGGGTATAAGAAGCACATTCTATCGTCTGTCTTCGATATTCGGACAGGGCGTTCTCGTGGTCATAGCCGGAATGGTTGAACAGGAGTCCGGCAATATACCTGTGGCGTGGTCTGTTACACTTGGCGTCACGGCAGTCATATTCTCGCTCATTACGATTTATCATACATTCTCGATTCCTCGTCCGAAGGATGACCGAGCAGTAGTGTCCGCAGGCAATGCTTCGTCGTCCGGCGAATTCGCCAACGCCTTCGTTACATTTTTCAAGAAGCCGGGTGTGTGGATTGCTGTAGTGTTTATGCTATTGTACCGTCTTCCTGAGGCATTCCTTCTCAAGATGGTCAATCCGTTCCTCCTTTCTTCAGTTGAAAATGGAGGCCTGGGGTTGTCCACATCGGCTGTCGGAATCGTTTATGGTACAATCGGCGTGGCGGCATTGACGCTCGGCGGGATTCTCGGCGGTATGATGGCATCTCGTCTCGGCCTGAAGAAATCGCTTTGGCTGATGGTAGCTTGCATCACTCTGCCTTGCCTTACGTTTGTCTATCTGAGTATGGCTCAGCCGCATAACCTTGCTGTAATCAGCACTTGCGTGGCTGTCGAGCAGTTCGGATACGGTTTCGGATTCACAGCCTATATGCTGTATATGATGTATTTTTCCGAGGGGGAATACAAGACTTCCCATTATGCCATCTGCACGGCATTTATGGCATTGAGTATGATGATTCCTGGGGCTGTCGCCGGTTATTTGCAGGAATGGCTTGGCTACGAATGCTTCTTCTGGATGGTGATGGTCTGCTGCCTGGGCACTGTTGTTGTTACCCGCCTTATCAAAGTGGATCCGGAATACGGAAAAGTGAAAAACAGACAATAATCGCTTAATTTTGACAATAATATGAAAAAGATCATTTTTACTCTCGCTGCTCTCGCCGCAGTATCTTGCGGAACACAGAGAAAAACGGCTGCAAACAATGTATCGTCAGATAATGATTCCAAAACAGTGGAGAATGTAAATGTTGTAGCTTCTGCCGCATCTGAGGAGAGCGGCAAAGTGGCTTTCGGGCTTTCGCTTTTCAATGCCGCAGTATCTTCCGCAAGCGAATCAGCAAATGTCGTGATCTCACCGTACAGTGCCGGGATGGCTCTCTCTATGCTTGAAGAAGGTGCCGCCGGTCAGACAAAATCAGAGATTGACGCAGTGCTTAAAGGCTCCACCTACAAGTCGGACATTCTGAAATCAAGCGGTGACTGCATCATTTCCAGTGCCAATTCAATCTGGCTCCGCTCAGGTTTCCAGGTGCTTCCTGCCTACAGGTCAATAATTGAAAATTCTTACGGTGCCAAGGTGTCGGAACGCGATTTTTCAAATCCGTCCACAGTCAAGGAAATAAACAAGTGGTGCTCGGACAATACGGCAAAACGTATTCCGGAAATTATAGACGAAATCAATCCGCAGATGGTTATGTTTATTCTCAACGCATTGTATTTCAAGGCTCCGTGGGAATATCAGTTTGACAAGAGAAGCACATCCAAGGCGGTTTTCCATAGCCCGTCCGGAGAGCAGACCGTGGATTTTATGCACCTCAATAAAGAACTTTGCTGTGGCGCTGGCGAAGGCTGCCGTTATGTCGTACTCCCATACAAATCAGGCGAATGGCAGATGGCTGTCTGTCTTCCGGACGAGGGCGCGGACATGCGCAAATTCGTTGCGTCAATAAGTGCTGCGGAGTTCTCCAAGGCAATGTCAAACGCTGATTCCCGTAAGGTTGCGCTGGCTATGCCGAAATTCAAACTCAATACTACATTGGTATTGAACAATATACTCAGTTCTCTCGGGATGAAGAGCGCATTCAGTAACGGTGCGGATTTCTCGTCTCTTGCGGCTGCCGGTGTGGCTGTGGACGAGGTTAAGCAGAAATGTTTCATCGAGGTCAATGAGGAAGGTGCAGAAGCCGCAGCGGTGACTTCCATAGGTATGAGACTTACTTCTGTAATGCCTGAAACTCAGCCGTTTGTGATGAATGTTGACAGACCGTTCGTGTTTGCCATCTTCAATGCCGAGACTGAAAGCATTCTGTTCGCCGGCAAGATTGCCGCAATCGAGAAATAATAATGGTTATGTTCAGGTTCCAATCTGCGTTTTGTGCGCTTCTCCTTTCTGTAATTGCATCTTTTTCCGTGACGGCGCGTCAGCGTTGCGATGTGCGTGTCGGTGTTGAGGTGTTGGAAAGCCGTGGCTTTGAGGGCCTTAAAGGTAAGAGAGTCGGTCTGGTGACTAATCCGAGCGGGGTTGACAGAAATCTGCGTTCCACAATTGATATTCTCAATGAAGCCGAGGATGTGAATCTCGTTGCGCTTTTCGGTCCGGAACACGGCGTGCGCGGAGATGCGTATGCAGGTGATATTGTGGACGATTCGGTTGACCAACTGACTGGCATAAAGGTTTACTCCATCTACGGAAAATATCGTGAGCCTTCTCAGAATATGCTGGACGGTATTGACATAATGGTCTATGACATTCAGGATGTAGGTACGAGGTCATATACGTTCATAAGCACGCTGGGCCTTGTGATGCGCGCCTGCGCGAAGAAGGGCATAGAGGTGATGGTTCTGGACCGTCCCAATCCTCTTGGCGGACTCAAGGTGGAAGGTTGCAATGTGGAGCCGGGGTTCTTTTCGTTCGTGAGCGAATTTGCCATTCCTTATGTCTATGGCCTGACTGTAGGTGAATTGGCGATAATGATAAACGAAGAGGGAATGAACAGGGGCCAGAGAGGATATGACTCCCATCTGAAATGCAAACTCAGTGTGATTCCTATGGAAGGCTGGCACCGCGATATGACTTATGTTGAGACTGGTTTGCCATGGGTTCTGCCTTCTCCGAATATCCCGTATCCCCAGACTGCAATAGACTATCCGTCCTCAGGTATATCTGGTGAGCTGTACGGATATCTCAATGTCGGAGTCGGTTACACCCTGCCGTTCTCGACATTCGCGGCGGAATGGGTGGATGCGGATCTCCTTAAGAAAGAACTTGACAGTTATGCACTTCCGGGGGTGGCTTTCAGGACAATCCACTACAAGCCCATTGCCGGAAGCAGTCAGGGGAAACTTATCCACGGAGTTCAGTTCCACTATACTGACTACGAGGCGGCGACTATTTCCCTGACGCAGTTCTACGTAATGCAGGCGCTCCACCGTCTTTATCCTGACAGAAATCCGTTCATTATGTCTCAGTCCAGGACGGGAATGTTCGATAAGGTCTGTGGTACGGATTATGTAAGAAAAACGTTTTCAAAGCGGCTGGAGGTCGCTGATATTATAGATTATTGGAACAAAGATTCTGCTGATTTCAAGACTTTGTCCAAGAAGTATTACCTATACGATTAACATTATGAGACAATTTCGCAATCTCGCATTGGCTTCGCTGGCGGCGTTTGCAATGCTCGCAGGCCCCGAAACAATGACCGCGCAGACACGACGTACTACGACTACGACCACACAGCGCAGGACAAATACCGGCACTTCAACATCTTCACAGACAAAATCAAGCGGTACCCAAACGCGTTCTACAACATCGTCTTCACAGACGCGCGGTACAAGCACGTCCACCCAAACCAGACAGAACGGCAATACGTCATCAGTTCGCCGTTCTTCGGGCACATCATCGACAGTGCGCCAGTCTTCAGGTACAACTACCCAGAACAGCGGCACAAGCACATCTACCCAGACTCGTCAGAACGGCAATACGTCATCAGTTCGCCGTTCTTCAGGCACATCATCGACAGTGCGCCAGTCCTCAGGTACAACTACCCAGAGCAGCGGCACAAATACATCTACCCAGACTCGTCAGAACGGTACTACCTCATCGGTTCGCCGTTCTTCAGGTACTTCATCAAGCGTGCGTCAGTCTTCCGGCACAACAACCCAGAGTGCAGGCACAACAACTACAACAAAGCAGACAACAGGCAATTCCAGTCAGGTCCGTCAGAACAGCGGTACAACATCAAGCGTGCGCCGCAATTCAAATGTGACAAAAAGCGGTCTCAGTACTGTTACAAGCCAGATGAGGACTGAGTCAGGAAGCAATTATCGCGGAAATTCCGGTCACGCGTCATCTAAAATGGACAATTCGCAGGACTTCAGAATAGAGGACCACAATGTGCAGAGAATCCCTCCTCGCGACAGAGATTATATGCCTTATGACCGTCCGGGACATTTCTATGCGCACAAGGACCCTCATTATTTCGGATACAGAGTTGAGTCGCTTCCTCCAAAATATCGCGTTGAAAGGTATTTCGGTGTGGATTATTACATCTACAACGACGTTTATTACCGTCCGTACAGCGGGCATTACATCGTCTGCCGTCCTCCTTTCGGCATCACGATTACGGCATCGATAGCTGATCTCGCGTTCTCATCCGTCCGTTTCGGTTATTATTCAAATGTTTACAGACAGTTTAACACGATAGACGAGAACAACAGGTACATCGACCAGCAGAACAGAATCATCGCGCAGAACAATGCGACAATAATGGCTCAGAACAATGCCATCGCGATGAATCCGAGTGCGGCGCTCTCTTCCTATGAGATAGCCAACAGGCTCGGACTCGTTCAGAGTTATGCTTACGCCAACAAGAATTATTACTATCAGGACGGTATCTTCTACATCATCAATTCAAACGGGCAGTATCAGACAATCGTTCCTCCTGCTGGAGCGTTGGTGCAGAGCCTTCCTGATGACTATGGCACATTGACACTTAACGGAGTCGAGTATTACAGAGTTGACGACACAGTATATAGACTTACGCTCATAGAGGGAACTCCATATCTTGAAGTGCTCGGTCAGATGTACGGAAACCTTGCGCGTACATATAATATCTATTGATAATGTGCAGGATAGGAGTCTTTGATTCCGGAGAAGGCGGGTTGTCGGTCCTAAGGGAGATAATCCGTCTTCTTCCTGATGAAGAATATGTGTATTATTCGGACAATGCACATTGTCCCTATGGCGAGAAATCCCGCGAATATATTCAGGAGCGTGCGCGAGAGGTGACTGAAATCATTCTGCGTGCCGGTGCGGACATCATCGTTGTCGCCTGCAATACGGCTACAGCCGCAGCCATAGCAATGCTTAGGGCTGAGTATTCTGATACGTCTTCTGAAGAGGTCCGCAAAAGGGTCCTCGAACTGACTTCGGGGAGACACGACCACATCAGATTCATCGGGATGGAACCGGCGGTCAAGCCTGCAGCACTCGGAACCAAGACAGGTGTTATAGGCGTTCTGGCGACCGCAGGAACATTGAAAGGCTCCAAATATCTGAAGACCAAGGAGTCTGTGGATGACAACGTGAAAGTTGTGGAGCACGTGGGCAAGGGATTTGTCGAACTTGTGGAAGCAGGTAAACTTTCAGGTCCTGAAACCGAGTCGGTGGTGGCGGCGAGCCTGAAACCTCTTCTTGATGAAGGAGCAGACATTATTGTGCTCGGATGTACGCATTATCCGTTCCTTCTGGATGTTATGAAAAAAATTGCAGGCCCAGAAATACGCTTCATTGATCCTGCACCTGCAGTCGCAAGACAGCTTTTCAGGGTGATGACGGAGGAAGGTCTGGCGGATGATACAGACCAGTGTGAATCATCTGCAGCCAGGAAGCCGTCTCCGTCTGTTACTCTGCTCTCGTCGGGGGACAGCACTCCTCTGCACCGTCTTTTTGACAGGATTTCCGAGTAACCCGGATTGAAATCTTTTTGCTATTTTTACCACAGAACCACGACCGCAGAGACGGTTACATTGAAACTAATAAAGATATGACAGACAAGAAACTTGAACTGTCGCCAAATATCGTTGCGACGCATCTCCGGAAAAGTCCGGAATTTTTCACGAAAGCCGACATTGTGGAGTTTATCCGTTCATTCGGCATAAAGATGGTGAATTTTATGTATCCCGCAGAGGACGGAAGAGTCAAGACGCTGAATTTCATCATCAACAATCAGGAATATCTCGAAACAATCTTGAGCCAGGGGGAACGTGTGGACGGCTCCAGCCTGTTTCCGTCTTTTGTGGAGACAGGAAGCAGTGACTTGTATGTGATTCCGCGTTTCAGAACGGCGTTTGTCGATCCGTTTGCGGAAATTCCTACGCTTGATTTGCTCTGCAGTTTCTACGACAAGGACGGCAAGCCATTTGAGTGTGACCCGTATCTTACAGTGTTGAAAGCGGCCAAAGCATTCAAGCGCAGTACGGGAATGTCATTCGATGCAATGGGTGAACTTGAGTATTATGTCATTACAGAGGAAGATAAGTTGTTTCCGGGCACAGACCAGAAGGGCTATCACGAGTCCGGCCCGTTTGCCAAACTGAACGAGTTCAGGACAAGGTGTATGACACTTATCGCGCAGACCGGCGGAAACATCAAGTATGGGCATAGCGAAGTCGGAAACTTTACCCGTGACGGAAAGACGTACGAGCAGAATGAGATAGAATTTTTGCCCAGCCCTATTGAGACGGCAGCAGACCAAATATTGCTGGCGAAGTGGGTTATCCGTACGCTTGGCTATTCATACGGCCTGGATGTGACATTTGCCCCTAAAATAATAGTAGGCGAGGCCGGGTCAGGAATGCACATCCATATGCGCATGATGAAAGACGGGCGCAGTTGTATGGTGGAAAACGGGAAGCTGTCGGACATCGCCCATCGCGCCATTGCCGGTATGATGACATTGGCACCTGCCATAACGGCATTCGGCAACAAGAATCCTACCTCATATTTCCGGCTTGTACCTCATCAGGAGGCACCGACAAATATCTGTTGGGGCGACTGCAACCGTTCGGCTCTGGTAAGAGTCCCTCTCGGATGGTCCACAGACAGCGATATGTGCGCTGATGCCAATCCGATTGAGAATACCTACAAGTTGTCTGACGCCTACATTGCCTCCGATGCTTCCACGAAGCAGACAGTCGAAATGCGTTCTCCTGACAGTTCTGCTGACATATACCAGCTTATGGCGGGATTGTGCACAGCGTGCAGGTACGGTCTGGAGATGCCGGAAGAAGAGGCTCTGGCGCTCACTCGGAAGACTTATGCCGGGCTGAATATCCACACCAAAGGCTCCAAGGACTTCGACGAATTGCCCGGCAGTTGCGCCGAGTCCGCAGATGCGTTGGAAAAAATGCGTTCCGTATTTGAAAAAGACAACGTATTCTCTCCCCGTATGATAGACGGTATCATTAAGGCGTTGAGGTCTTATGGTGACAAAGGCCTGCTTTCCGAGATTTCAAAAGACCCTGAAAAGGTCAAAGCTCTGGTTGATAAATATTTCTACTGCGGATAATGAAGAATCTCAATCTGTCAGCATTGTAAAAAATGTTCTGCTGTTGTAACTTTGCGCGCTACATAACAGCACCTAATGCAAAACAGCAGAATGAAATCTTCAAAATTGGGAATTGCAGCCGTTGCATTGGCATTGACTTGTATGGCAATGTCTTGTACCGCGGAATTGCGTGAAAATTCCAACTCTGAATCGGATAATTCACAGCAGGAAAACATCAAAGTCGATGACATCAAGGTCAAGGCCGGACAGCTTAAAGTGAAATTCAGCGAGGGCACTGAACCGCAGTTGAGTCTGCTGTCTTCGATAGGTGCCAAGCGGATGGAAAGGGTCTTCCCTTACGCAGGCAAGTTCGAGGAGCGCACGCATAAGGCCGGGCTTGACCGCTGGTATAAAGTGTGGTATGACGAGGATGTACCTGTGACAAAGGCTGCCAATTCACTTGAAGATGTGAAGGGTATCGAGATTGTCGAGAAAATTTATCCTGTCAGGAATGTCGATGCCGGTACTCCTGTAAGGATGTCCGTTATGGGAAAGAGCAGGATGTGGCCGTATTCCTTTGTCGGTGAGCCTGAAAGCGGTGTCGGGGATGCAGGCAAGTCTGCAGTTGCGGCACATCAGTCCGCGTCATCGAATCCCGTGAATGACCCATATCTGTCGGACCAGTGGCATTATTCCAATGACGGTTCCTTTGCCAATTCGGTAGCCGGTGCTGACATAAATCTGTTCAAGGCTTGGCAAATTACATCCGGCTCAAATGATGTAGTGGTGGCTGTTGTGGACGGTGGTATAGACTACACACACGAGGACCTTTCCGGAAATGTGGGAAACTGGGCGGAGCTTTACGGCAAAGAAGGTGTCGATGATGACAACAATGGCTATATCGATGATATATACGGATGGCAATTCGTATATTCCAGCAAGAACCCCAAAGGAACGAACAAAATTACCGCAGACGATCACGGAACACACGTCGCCGGAACTATCGGAGCTGAGAATAATAACGGCAAAGGAGTATGCGGCGTGGCAGGTGGTAGCGGCAATCATTCCGGCGTGCGCCTGTTGAGTTGTCAGATATTTACTGATGATGACGATGAAGAAGGAGATTCCGATGCGGCGATTAAGTATGCGGCTGACGCAGGTGCCGTGATATGCCAGAATAGCTGGGGTTATGACGGGTCGAAGACTATGCCGGCAAGCTGCAAGGAAGCAATCGACTATTTTATAGCCAATGCCGGTATTGACGAAAACGGGAATCAGGTCGGCCCGATGAAAGGCGGAATTGTAATTTTTGCCGCGGGAAATGATGCCAGAAACTATCTGGCTTATCCTGCGTGCTATGACAAGGTGCTTTCTGTCTCAGCCATCGCGCCGGATTACCGCAGGGCTTATTACTCCAATTTTGCAAACTGGATAGATGTTGCGGCTCCTGGCGGAAGCTTCAAGTACAATGGCCGTTATGCGGATGAATGTGCAGTTCTCAGTACTTTGTCTAATAATGAGTATGGCTATATGCAGGGTACTTCTATGGCGTGCCCGCACGTGTCCGGAGTCGCTGCGCTGGTAGTTTCAAAATATGGCGGACAGGGATTTACTCCTGACAAACTCTGGACATATCTCGTTAAAGGCGTCAAGGATATAGACAGTTATAACTCAGGCTATAAGGGCCTGCTCGGTTCCGGCCTCATAGATGCCTACAAGGCGTTGTCATCCGACCAGGGTTATGCTCCGGATGCTGTTTCTGACCTTGAACACAGCAATACTGCGGGTGAAGTTGAACTGACTTGGAGTGTTCCTGCTGACAAGGATGACGGCTGTGCAGACAGATTCATCATAATGTGGAGAGTAGGGACATTGGATAACCCCGACCCTGACAATCTTCCGCAAGGCGCAAAGTCTGTTACAGTTTCCGCTGAGGACAAAAAGGCGGGAGACAAGATGTCCTATCTGCTCGAGGATATGGACCAGAATACGAAATATACAGTTGCGATTATCGCTGTCGATACCTGGGGCAACCGCTCATCAGTATCCTCCATATCGTTCGGAACTCCTGCAAATGAGCCGCCTGTGATCTCTACCGAGGCAAGTGGACAGATTCAGGTCAAATACAATGAGACTGTACGTGTGACATACCTCGTTACAGATCCTGACAGCAAGGTGTTTACATACGAGTTGAAAGATCCTAGCCGTGCCGTGAGTGCGACGTGGGAGGACAATAAACTGCATCTGGATATTTTCAATTACAAGAAGACGGCAGGCTCTTATGCCTTGCATCTTACTGTTTCAGACCGCTTTGGCGCATCGGATTCAGCCGACCTGTCATTCGATCTTCTTCCGGACCAGGCTCCGCAGGTGGTGTCTGCATTCAAGCCAGTATATCTTGGGTCATCCATTGATACGGTGCATTTCAATCCGTCATCGGCATTTACCGATGAGATTCCTGAGAAGATGAAATTTGCCGTTGAGTATGACCGTACAATGCTTCTTCTTCTCACTGTGAAGGACGGATACAGTATCAAACCTCTTAAATATGGCCGTTCGGTAGTTACCGTGAGGGCTACAGATGAAGGTGGAAATTCCACAACGTCTTCATTCGCAGTGCTTTGCCGAGACGATTCCAGAGTCGTGGACTTGTATCCTAACCCTGTGAAGGACGTGCTGAATGTGCGGATGGGACGTGATGTGAAGGGTACTCTTCATATATCGGTCTATGACAATGCGGCAAGGGAACTGTATAGCGAGGATTCACCGATTTCGCCTACTGATCCGGCATCATTTGATTTGTCAGCCCTGGGTGGAGGAACCTATACGGTGAAATTGACATATCCGGGCGGTTCGCTCGTGCGCAGTATCGTCAAATTGTAGAGAGTCAACAGATATCATTAAATTCAGAATCATAGATGAAAAACTATATATCAATCATTTGTGCAGTTGCGGCGCTTGCTTCCGCAGATGTTTATGCGCAGGAGTCGGGATCATTCCTCAGAAATCCTGCTGATGCTCTGACAATGTCGCTTGGCGGGGCTTCAGTTGTATCTGTCGAAAATGCTTCAGTGTTCAGCACCGGTGCGCTTGTGCCGTTTTCAGGCAGGACATTTTCGGCAAACGTTTCCGCATTGTCCTGGATGAAGGGCATATACGAAAGCGGACTGTCCACTTGTACAGCGTCGGCGCATTATAGCTTCGGTAAATACGGCACAGTCTTCCTCGGAGGACGTTTTTTTAGGTCGCCGTCCTATGAAGTGTCTGATGATGAGGGAAATATATTGGATGATTCTGCAGAGCCGAAAGACTTTGCAGTCGAATTGGGATACGCCTATCCGTTCTTGAATGATTTCTCAGGATTCGTCACGGGGCGTTATCTCAGGCTCAACCCTGGATATGGCGATATAGCCGGTGCGGTCTGCTTTGATGCAGGTTTCGGATATCATCACAAGTTCAACTCTGTGCTTTCCGATATTTCTGCCATTCTTCAGGGACGCAACCTAGGAACCTCGCCCGATTTTGGATCCGGGGCAAGGTCGCTTCCGTGGATTGCAAATGCCGGAGTTTCAGCCGGATTGAATGTTGGTAGTTACAGTGAGATAAGAGCCGGAGTTTCCGCAGAACTGTCGCTGCGGCCCTCAGAAATGAGCGGTGTGTCCACTTCATTCGGCCTTGAATATTCGTACAGAAAAATCGCGTATGCCCGAGGCGGCTATCATCTTGGAAATTCTTCAGTCGGAGAACAGAACTGGGCGTCCTGCGGACTCGGCATAAATTTCTGGCACTTGTGCATAGACGGAGCTTATATTATTGCCCCGTCTTCATCTCCTTTGCACAATACCGCCTCGTTTACGCTTACTTTCTATTTCGACAGATTCGGGAAATAGTAGGTGACTCATTTCCGGCTGCAGAAACATTGCTTGTTGTTACGATTTCATCAGTGACGTCCGGGGCAGGGAAGTCCTTGCCCTCTGCAAAGTCTTTTCTTGCAAGATAGTACATTGCAACAGGGTCGTCATTTCCAATAGTGGAACCGTTCAGGAACTTTGAAAATTTGCCAGTTTCCGGGTCAAGTCCGCAAGGCCATAATCCTGACATTTCCGCGGCGAGGTCGCTTCCGTCATATCTTTCGGCAAAGATTTTAATCACTGTCTTGTTCTTGTTGGCTATGTATCCGTGGAAGCCCTGTTTCCACGATGGCATCACGTTCTCGGCATAGTCGCGGTCGTATGGCTCGTAGTATGATTTGGTTACTCCGTCCTTGATGTATGAAAGTACGAACCAGGATGTGTAAGCCCACTGTGTGCCGTCCTCTGTGCCGATTACCTGCGGCAATGTGATTGTGAATGTCTCGTCCGCCTTGTCGGTAGCTGCGGCAAAATCGAGAGATATTGCACTACTGCTGAATCTGTTGCGGTCTCCTCCCCAGCCCGTCAGTTTGAACTTGTCCGTGCCGTCTGCTACGATTTTCACCTCGAAAGCATCGCAATCCACTACATCAAGAGTGTTGTCAGATTTCTTGGACATCTTGCCGTCCGGCTTGCATACCCAATCTCCTACGAAGTCGCTGAACTCCGCAGGGTGTGACTTCTCTGCATCACTTGCCGTAGCGTAGAACGGATAACTGAATGATACATCGGAAATCACATTGATTTCGCTGCCGTCTTTCTCCACGGCTGCCGCTGTAAACAGAATGTCATCAGCTCCAGTAAATTCAAATCCTCCGGATTCCGCTTCGCCCTTTACTATATATCCTTCTTTAATAAGGGATTCCCAAGTCTCTCCGTCGTCAAGGAAACTCTGTATATCTTCCTCTATCCACGATTTGGCGTTGCTTTTCTGGCTATATGCAACCGCTCCTGTCCAGTAATATATGGAATTGTCCGACGGAGTCACCTTTGCATAATAATAGAGGTAACCACCTGCCTTGTAATAACTTTCGTAAGGCTGGATGTTGAATGTTGCAGTAACTTCCTCAGTGGTCACATCTTTTGAGAACCAGTTTGGAGAAGCCTTTCCGCCTTTTATGCCGGCTACTCTTACCGTGTAGATGCGTCCAGGTCTGAGTCCTTCCGCAATGTAATTTGTCTCGGTGGTATTCGTCTTTACAACCTCGGTGTTGGTCCCGTCCTCGACAAATGTGATTTCAACGCGGTATGCTTCTGCGCCTTTCAATGCCTGCCATTTGAGAGCCAATGATGTCGGACCGTTGATGACTTCCACAACAGGAGCCTCCAAATCTTTATTCTCGGTTTCATTCTTGTCCTTGCCGCAGGCTGAAAAAATCAGGGCACAGGCAGTCAGTATCAGGAATTTAATCTTTTTCATTTCGTATCAGTGTTCAACTTACACAAGTTTCCAGTCAGTTTTTTAGAATTCGGCGAATGCACGTACAAGGTGTTTTTGTCTCTTGTCCAGCAGATTGGGTTCAGTTATTGTCGTACCGGTCGCCATATCGAATGCCCACACTATGCTTGGACCGCTTTCGTTGGATGACCAATAAACGGCATCACTGATTGGAGTTCCGCCGTTGTCAGTAAGACATTTGTTGAAACTGTCCTTTTTAGCGGTATCGGAGGCTTTTGTTGAACCGGTGCCCTGGTCAGTGTCATTGGTCTCGTGCCCCGTATATGCTTTGTAGAGAGTTGCAAGTTCGCTCATTGACGGGACAAACCAGTTGTGCAGCTGCCCCACATTCTTCTTGCTGCACCAGAAAAATGCAGGATATTGATTCTGCCAGTCGTTCATCTTATAGACGCACTCGGTATTGTACTTGCCGCTCCCCGGGAGGGATCCCATTGCTTCCTCAACCTTGTATGACCAGACTGCTTCAGTTTCATTGAGGGAGATGACCATTCCGTGTTCTCCGGCATCATCGATATCAATTACAATTCCCTTGATGAACCCTTCTGCATAATAGTCACCGACCTTGTATGCCGGTTCCGGTGCAGGCGGCTCCGGTTTTGGATTTTCTGTAGAGGATTTTTTGCAGGCTGAGATGACCGCTAGCGCGGCAGTCACCAGTAGCAATGTCCTGAAATATATTCTTCTCATTCTCTCGTTACAGTTAATGTCTTGGTTTCATCCGGTGTGATCTCCTTGGAGAATCCGCTGTCTCCAGCTCCGGAATCCGCTTTTGAAGTGTGTGACATATACCAGATGTCAGTCGGCACTCCGTCCGTATCTACACCGATTGCATACGTATAGAGTTTGATTCCCCTGTTGAACCAATCTCCATAGTACCAAGTTCCGTATGTGCCAGGAGTCTCTTTGAGAAGCAGTTCCTTGATTTCATCTCCGCTTTTGCCTGCCCATTCGTCGGTGTCTTGGAAGAATTTGCCGTACACTGCTTTGGTTGAACTGGTAGGCATTCCCATGCAAGTAACCCTATAACTAGTCTGATTTGGCTTGAACTCTTCATATACGGATGCCGTCAGTCCGCACGACAGAGAGATTTTGCTCAATTTGTCGGCTATTGTCGTGAAATCCTTCTTGAAAGGCTCAGTTGTGTATGTTCCGTCTGCCTTGATGCCGATGACATATATGTAATATGTTGTGCCCGATGTGAGTCCGTCCATTGTTACGGATGTGCCGGTGCCGAGCTGAGATTCGTTAGGAAGCAACCTTGAAAGATATTCCTTGCGGTCCAGTTTGGCGTGCGACTTGTTCCATTCTTCAAGACTCTTGTCAATCAGGTCGTCCATATCCTTGCGTAGAGCTTCGCTTTCACTCGCGGATGCTGTGATTTTGTCGTAGTTCTCCTTGGAGATTATGTTCATAAGGAATGTCTGGTCGGTTGCAGCGTCATTGCCTGTGATATTGACCTTTGCGGAAGTTTTGGATATTCCGAATATATTGATGGTATATTCCGCACCTGTGGCAACGGCAGCGTTTGTCTTGACGGCCACTTTCTGGATATTGGCCTTGCTTCCGGTCTTTGGCGTGCCGTCAGTGTTGCAAGCGAATATGAACAGATAATAGTCCTCGTCAGGTATGAGGTTGGTGAATTCTACCTTTGCCCTGTCGGCCTGCAGATATTGGGTGAGGTCTCCTCCATTTGCGGCGAGAAGGTCTGCCACCATCTGTTCGTCAGTTTCGCCTTCGAAATAAACCGCCCTTTCAAGCATAACTGCAAATGCCTCGCTGTATTTTGCATAGATATCGGCATTGTAGCTGATGTCGGTCGTTGACGAAGTTTTGATGATATACTCATTTCTCGGCGTTTCAGCTGTGCGGACTTTTACCACAGAAGGCTCAGTCGTGAACGAGCCGTCGTTGGCAACTCCGATTGCGAATACATAGTAATCGTATTCAGGCAGAAGCGAGTTTGCAACCTCGGACAGGGCAGTGTCGTATGTCGTCTTGCCTCGCTTTGTGATAGTCGAAACGAATTCGGCTTCCGTCATCGCGCTGAAGGTGTCATTTTCGCTCTTGAGCGAAGAGAGGAATGTGTTTACGAATGACGGTATGTTTGACGGGTCGGACGCGCAGTACTCCTCATAGTCGCTTGACGGCATTATGTCGTACCAATAGAACACATCCGGATCGTCCGGCTCAATGTCCACCACAAAGTATGTCGAGCCTACCTCAGTCGGGGTTATCGTGAACTTTGTGTTATGATTGATTTCTGCTTTTGGAGTCTTGAACTCATAGTAATCAACATCTGTGGTGGTGTTACCATATACGTCAAGTCCATAGACGAAGAACACATACTCGGTCTCAGGAGTGAGCGCAGTGTACGGATAGTTCTGCATTCCGCTCTGCAGTGCTTCGGTAAGCAGGTCTTCCAGTGCAAGATCGTTTGCTTCGGCAATCTGTTCAAACCAGGCTTTATATGCCTGTGTCAACTTATCTGAATCATTGCTGTACAATGAGTTGAACTCAGCCTTGGTGATGAGGTTGAAGTAGTAGGTGGCCTCGTTGTCCCTCGGAGTTATCTTCACTCCGAAAGAGCCTTGCGTAAGGTCAGTCTGCTCGATTGTGAAATCCTTCTGATCCGGAGTCGGAGTCTTTTCGCTGCTTTTCGAGCAGCCTGCAATGACACTCAAAGAAATAATAGCGGTGAGTGCCGTCTTGAGTAGGTTGTTCATATAATCCAATAAAAGGTTTTTGAGTATCCCCAAATATACAACAAATTTCGCAGCCGTATATTTATACAACTGCGAAATTATCAAAATTTTAGGTAAATGCCTTTTACGCGTTATTTTCCGCTTGCCTTGTCCAGCCCGAGTTGCGGTGCTTTGTCGGAAGCGCGGGCATAAAATATTGCTACTGCGATGGCTAGAACGCTCAATGTTATGAATATCAGCTCAGCGTGCAGCGCGGCGCTCTGCTCCTCGAGAATGTTGCCCGTTGCTGTAACCTTATTCTTGAATATCAGTCCCACGAATATCGGCACGGTAAGCATTCCCATATTCTGAATCCAATATATGAGCGAATATGCAGTTCCCAGATTCTTTTCAGGGACAATCTTCGAGACTGTAGGCCACAGGGCAGCCGGCACCAGAGAATAGCCGACACCGAGCATTGCTATCGCCACATATCCGTATGCCGCCACCCCCTGAGGTGCGAACGCAATCATAATATGTGACGCGAATACCAGCACGGATCCTGCAATCATCCATCTTGTACCTTTGCCTACCCTGTCCACCAATGAACCGAACAACGGCGCAAATACGACGGTGAAGAAAGGTATCATTGACACCATAAGGCTTGCGCTCTCAACCGGAATGCCGAATCTTGGGATGAGTATGGCGGTGGCGAATTTCTTGAATGAAATGATGCTGCAATAGAAGAAAACGCAGAGTAGGGCCGACATTATGAAGTACTTGTTGCCCAAGACTTTGAATATGTCCGAGAACTTGAATTTGTCTTCCTCAGATGTCTCTTTTCTGTCAGTGGTCCCGGATTTGGCATCGAACCTGGCATCCATTGCCACAAATATAGCCCACACCATGCAGCCGACAAGAAGCAGAATGAGTCCTGCAAATGCCGGTCTTGCGGTTTCGTTAAGCGAATATGTCGAGCCTTCCGGCTTTGCCGACACCAATATCGGAGACAGCAGAAGCGCAAATGCGGTACCGAGCCTCGCAATCGCCAACTGAAGTCCCATAGCAAATGCCATATTCCTGCCTTTGAACCATTTTGCGATGGAGCGTGTGACTGCGACTCCTGCGATTTCGCTCCCGAGTCCGAAAAGCATACATCCAGCATAAGCTATTGCCAATGAAGTCTTTGGTGTGAAGCCTGAGGTTATGGCGTATGTTACGAGCGCGGCTCCGAATGCCATCATCCCCACAAATATGGAACCTGTAATACGTACCCCCCATTTGTCAAGCAGCATTCCGCAGACGATGAGCCCTCCCCATACGCACAGGAACGAGTAGCCGCCCGCATAGAAACCGTAATCTGCAGAATCCCACCCCAACTCCAGCAGTTCAGGCGAGCGGAAAAGCTGAGAGAGAGACGAGAACATATCATCGAAGAAATAAGATCCGAACATCGGAACCACAAGACACGCGAGCGCGAGCCATCTGGTGATGCTCTGAACCTTATTTGTACCTGGAACCGAACTCATCTATTGTTTGTTCTAGTTCTTTTTTACGTTCGGAAGTTCCACTCCGTATCCTTTCTTCTTGTCTTCAATCTTGAGAAGGAATGTAAGGATGAATGCGAGCACGCCGAATGTCGAGAATATGAGCATAGGTACAAGGTATCCGCCTGTAGCCTCAAGAGTAGTACCGATGAGGAGTGGAACGAGACAGAGACCAATATTCTGTACCCAGAAGATAAGGCAGTATGCCGAGCCGAGGATTTTCTCATCTATAATCTTCGGAACTGAAGGCCAAAGTGCTGCAGGGACAAGCGAGAAAGATACTCCGAGTGTGACAATGAGCAGGAGTGCAAGACCTTTGGTCGGGAATGCCGGCAGAAGGAATGCGAAGCTGAGATGGCAGACAATCATTATCACTGCACCTGCCATAAGCATTGAAGCTCCCTTTCCTTTGAAATCAAGGAATGCTCCGAGGAACGGAGTGAGTACCATCGCCAGGATAGGGAAGCAGCTGAACAGTCTGGAAGCGGTCTCAGCGCTTACGTTCAATGTCTGCTCAAGGTAGTTCGGGGCATATCTCTGGAATGGGAAAATCGCGCTGTAATAAAGCACACAAAGAAGTGCTACAATCCAGAACATCTTGCTGCTGAATATCTTGCCGAGGTCGCTTATATGAAACTCGTCCTCAGGTGATTTCTCTGTAGTCATAAGGCCGGCTTCAACAAGCTGCTTGTCGAATTCCCTGTCCATAAACGTGAATATCAAGAAGAAAAGCAGACCGACGCAGAGAAGAGCTGTGCAGAATCCTACTGGAGCTACAACTGAACCTCCGAATTTGGCAGCGATCATTGGCGAAATCCACATTACGGCGAAAACTCCAAGTCTTGCGATAGCCATCTCCAAGCCCATTGCCAATGCCATTTCCTTGCCTTTGAACCATTTGGCTATGGCTTTTGAAACTGTAGTTCCCGCCATTTCGCATCCGCATCCGAATACCATGAATCCAAGGCTTGCCATCTTGGCGCTTCCCGGAAGTGCTGTCCACCAGCTGTTCAGCCAGTTGCAGAATCCTGTTGTCTGGAACCAGTCGCTGATTCCCACATACTTTATGCAGGCTCCGGCAACCATCAGCGAAGCGGAAAGCAGACCTGTGAACCTGACGCCCATCTTGTCCAAAATGATGCCGGCGAAGATGAGGAAGAAGCAGAACACGTTGAGGAAATATTCCGACGCCGCGTATGTTCCGAAGACTGTACTGTTCCAGTTCAAATTCTTTTCAACCAGGGATTTGAGAGGAGACATCACGTCCACAAACATATAGCCGAAGAACATCATAAGTGCGATTAGCACGAGAACTGACCAGCGGGCTACAGGGCTGTCGTTCATTAGTTTCTGAGCTTTTGTCATATCTGTTTATTTGTTTGTTCGAGTTTGGCAATCCTTGCCCAGGACGCAAAAAATGCCTCGCAATTTATTTAATAAATCATTAACGGCAAAATGAAATCCGTGAAAATGTCGTATCTTGCAATGATTTCGAAACTGCTGTCAAAACAGTTTCCAAGAATGGATATGCTTGAATTTATTGAAAGTCCGTCAGATTTGAGAAAACTTGCTCCTGAGCAGCTGAAGCCGCTTTGTCAGGAACTGAGGGACTATATCATAGATTGTTGTTCGACTAATCCGGGACATCTCGGATCGAGTCTAGGTGCTGTGGAACTCATTGTGGGACTGCACTATGTGTTCAATACTCCACACGATAAAGTAGTCTTTGACGTGGGACACCAGGCTTATGCCCACAAGATTCTGACTGGCCGTCGGGATTTGTTCAGGATGAACCGTATGGCCGGAGGGCTGAGCGGTTTTCCGAAGAGGTCCGAAAGCGAATATGACGTTTTCGGGGCGGGACATTCGTCCACATCCATTTCTGCGGCACTCGGATTGTCCTGCGCTGCAAAACACAAAGGGACCGACGAAAAAGTTGTCGCATTCATCGGTGACGGGGCTTTGACCGGCGGTCTGGCTCTTGAGGGGTTGAACAACGCGGGTGCAAGCAAGAGCGATATTCTCATCATTCTCAATGACAACAACTGCTCCATTGACAAAAATATCGGCGGCCTCCACGATTATCTGCTCCGTATTACCACTGACCCTACCTATAATAAGATAAAGAACAAGATCTGGAATAAGATGGGGGAAGGATGGCTTCGTGACAGGATGCAGAATATTGTGCGTTCGACCAAGTCTACGTTGGCAGGCAATTTCGGCGGGGCTCTTTTCGAGGCGTTGGGATTCAGATATTTCGGTCCCGTGGACGGGAATGATATGGATGCAGTAATCGATGCTCTGACCAGACTCAGGGATATGAAGGGGCCGCGCATACTGCACACTTTCACGAAGAAGGGCAAGGGCTATGCGCCAGCGGAGAATGACCCCACGGTGTGGCACGCTCCGGGTAAATTTGACCCGGCAACAGGAAAGCGACTCGGAGGAGGATACAAGGCGGACAGGTATCAGGATGTGTTCGGACATGTGTTGCTGGATCTTGCGCGCAAAGACAAAAATGTCATAGGTGTGACTCCGGCTATGGCGACGGGTTGCGGAATGAACCTGCTTGCGGAAGAATTGCCGGACCAGTTCTATGATGTCGGCATCGAAGAGGAACACGCCGTGACCTTTTCAGCGGGACTTGCAGCGGGCGGTCTGCGTCCGTTCTGCAATATATATTCGTCGTTCTCCCAAAGGGCGTACGATGAAATCATACACGATGTAGCACTCCAGAATCTGCCTGTAGTGCTGTGCTTTGACCGCGCAGGGCTTGTGGGTGAGGATGGTGCGACCCATCACGGGTGCTATGACATTGCTGCTTACCGCTCCATTCCGAATACGGTGATTGCCGTTCCGAGAAATGAACTTGAATTGAAGAATCTTATGTTCACGGCTCTGCATTCGAAAGGCGGTCCTTTTATAATAAGGTATCCGCGCGGTTGTGGCGAAGGTGTTGAATGGAAGAATGCACCGTATGAAGAAATTCCTGTAGGCAAGTCAGAAAAGCTTCTGTCAGGTGAGTCCTTGACAATCATTGCTGCTGGACCTGAGTCGTGCAGGGCTCTTGAGGCTGCTGAAATTGTATATTCCAAAACAGGTGTAAGGCCGTCTGTTTATGATGTGCGCTTCGTGAAGCCTCTCGACAGCGCGATGATGGAAGATGCTGTGCGGACTAGAAGAATTCTTACAGTTGAGGAAGGCGCTTTGAAGGGCGGACTCTTCGGTGCGGTGACAGAATATCTGGCGGAAAATTCCAACTTTGATGTGTGCGTTGCCGGGCTCGGAATACCGGATGAATATATCTCTCAGGATACTCAGAGCAATCAGAGGCGCATATGCGGGCTTGATGCGGAAAGCATAGCGGAGAAGGCTTTGTCGCTTATGAAAGTGAAAAAAAACTAGAAATTGTTTGCAGAATAAGAATTAATGCCTATCTTTGCAATCCCTTACGAAACGTAAGCAAACATAATTGCCGATATAGCTCAGTTGGCCAGAGCACGTGATTTGTAATCTCGGGGTCGTGGGTTCAAATCCCTCTATCGGCTCAAGTTCCGGAAAAGGCCTTTCCGGTTGAAATATTGGGAGAATACCAGAGTGGCCAAATGGGGCAGACTGTAAATCTGCTGACTTATGTCTTCGGTGGTTCGAATCCATCTTCTCCCACAACTTGCGGAAGTAGCTCAGTTGGTAGAGCATCAGCCTTCCAAGCTGAGGGTCGCGAGTTCGAACCTCGTTTTCCGCTCCAAAATTCAATAGTCGCCGGTGTAGCTCAGGGGTAGAGCGCATCCTTGGTAAGGATGAGGTCATGAGTTCAATTCCCATCACCGGCTCTACATTTGTTTATATACGACAATATCATATTAAAGCATAATATTATGGCAAAAGAAACATTCGTAAGAACAAAACCGCATGTCAACATCGGTACAATTGGCCACGTTGACCACGGTAAGACTACCTTGACAGCAGCCATTTCTAAGGTGCTCGTTGAGAAAGGCTTCACAAAGTCTGACGAAGTTAGGTCTTTCGATCAGATTGACAATGCTCCAGAGGAGAAAGAGCGTGGTATTACCATCAACTCTTCACACATCGAGTACGAGACAGCAAATCGTCACTATGCACACGTTGACTGCCCGGGCCACGCTGACTATGTAAAGAACATGGTTACTGGTGCCGCTCAGATGGATGGTGCTATCCTTGTTGTTGCAGCTACTGACGGTCCTATGCCTCAGACACGTGAGCACATCCTTCTCGCTCGTCAGGTAAACGTTCCTAAGATTGTTGTTTTCCTTAACAAGGTTGACCTCGTTGACGATCCTGAGATGCTTGACCTCGTTGAGATGGAGACAAGAGACCTTCTCAAATTCTACGGATTCGATGAGGATTGCCCTATCATCCGCGGTTCTGCACTTGGTGCGCTCAACGGAGATCCTCAGTGGGTTGAGAAAGTAATGGAACTTATGGATGCAGTTGATTCATATATTCCTATCCCTGTACGTGAGAACGAGAAACCATTCTTGATGCCTATCGAGGATATCTTCTCAATCACCGGTCGTGGTACTGTAGTAACAGGCCGTATCGAGACAGGTACTATCCACGTAAACGATCCAGTAGAGCTCGTCGGCTTCGGTGACGCTCCTAGAGCTACAACCGTAACAGGTGTCGAGATGTTCCGTAAGCTCCTCGATCAGGGTGAGGCTGGTGACAACGTTGGTCTTCTTCTCCGTGGTATCGACAAGAAGGATGTCAAGAGAGGTGAAGTTGTTGCAAAACCTGGTTCAATCACTCCTCATACAGATTTCAAGGCACAGATCTACGTGCTCAAGAAAGAGGAAGGTGGCCGTCACACTCCGTTCCACAATCACTATCGTCCACAGTTCTTCATCCGTACACTTGATGTTACCGGTGAGATCACTCTTCCAGAGGGAACTGAGATGGTTATGCCTGGCGATAACGTTGAGATTACAGTTAAGCTCATCACTCCGGTGGCTCTTAACGAAGGTCTTCGTTTCGCAATCCGTGAGGGTGGCCGTACAGTAGGTGCTGGTCAGGTTACAAAGATTATTGACTAATTTGTCAAGATAATTTCAGGTGTAGGTCCAATGCCTGCACCATTTTACAGGGGCATAGTATAAGGGCTAGTATAGTGGTCTCCAAAACCATTGATGGGAGTTCGAATCTCTCTGCCCCTGCTAATATCAAAGGTTACGATTTGGTAATGTTTAACAGACGCTGCGACAGCTTCCAAAATGCAGTGTCCATTAAAAGAAAAGATGAGAAAGTTCATTAACTATCTGAAAGGGTCATATCTCGAGCTCACTCAGAAGGTGACTTGGCCGACTTGGGCAAAGCTGCAGAGTTCAGCGTTGCTTGTTATGGTCGCTACTGTCATCATCGCGGCTGTGCTTTTCGTGATTGACTACATTTTCCAGTATCTGATGACAGTTATCTACACATTGTAATATTACCATGGGCGAGAAAAAATGGTACGTCCTTAGGACTGCAGGAAGCAAGGAGAAGAAAGTCAAGGAGTATCTCGATAAGGAAATTGAAAGAAGCGCAGAGCTGCAGAAAGAGATTTCTCAGGTTCTTGTGCCTCTCGAGAAGAAATATACAGTTAAGAACGGAAAGAGAGTCGCTACAGAAAAGATCCTCTATCCGGGTTATGTGTTTATCGAGGCAGAACTTGGCAAGGATTCCGATTATCTTATCCGCAGTCACGTCATACCAGGTTTGGCTGGATTCTTGGCCGAGAAGGCCGACGGTTCCGGCAATCAGTCTGAGAAGGTAGCTGTTCCGCTTCATCCGGATGAGGTCAAGAGACTTCTTGGTCAGCAGGATGAGCAGACCGAGGCTCCTGTCGCTACTGAGATTGACTATCAGATTGGTGATTCTGTCAAGATTACTGATGGTCCGTTCAATGGCTTCGATGGTACAGTCGATGAGATTGCAGTAGATAGAAGCAAAATCAAGGTAATAGTTATGATCTTCGGCAGAAAGACTCTGCTCGAGCTCAACTTTAATCAAGTAACTAAAGAATAATAAGTTATGGCAAAAGAAGTAACTGGATTCATTAAACTCCAGATCAAAGGTGGAGCTGCGAATCCTGCGCCTCCTGTAGGACCGGCTCTCGGTTCAAAGGGACTTAACATTATGGACTTCTGTAAGCAGTTCAATGCAGCTACTCAGGCATCTGCGGGAAAAGTGCTTCCGGTAGTGATTACCGTTTTTTCAGATAAGTCTTTCACATTTGTTGTAAAGCAGCCGCCTGTTGCCGTTTCTCTCAAGGAAGCAGCAAAGATTCAGAAGGGTTCAGGCGAGCCTAACAGACAGAAAGTAGCAAGCGTTACCTGGGATCAGGTTAAAGCTATCGCAGAAGGCAAAATGGCCGATATGAATGCGTTCACACTCAAGTCTGCAATGAAGATGGTTGCTGGTACAGCAAGAAGTATGGGTATCAAAGTTTCCGGTACATTTCCGGCTGACGTTAAATAATCTACACACGAGATGAGCAAGGTTACAAAAAATATGAAGGCTGCTGAGGCTAAGTATGATCAGTCCAAGCAGTACGAGCTTTCAGAAGCGTGTGGAATCCTCAAAGAGATTACCTATACCAAATTCGATTCTTCTGTAGAGCTTACAGCAAATTTGGGTGTTGACCCGCGTAAGGCTAACCAGATGATCCGTGGCGTGGTTTCACTTCCTCACGGAACAGGTAAAGTCACAAGAGTTCTTGTGCTTTGTACTCCAGACAAGGAGAGCGAGGCAAAAGAGGCTGGTGCTGACTATGTTGGTCTTGACGAATATATCGAGAAAATCAAAGGTGGCTGGACTGATGTAGATGTCATCATCTGTACTCCTTCAGTTATGGCTAAAGTCGGTATCATCGGCCGTATCCTCGGTCCGAGAGGCCTTATGCCAAATCCTAAGACCGGTACAGTTACAATGGCTGTCGGCAATGCGGTCAAGGAAGTTAAGGCTGGTAAGATCGACTTCAAGGTTGACAAGACCGGTATTATCCACACCGCTGTAGGTAAGGCATCCTTTACCCCTGAGCAGATTTATGACAACGTTAAGGTCGTTATGTCTGCCATCCTCAAATTGAAGCCTCAGACTCTCAAGGGCACATACCTCAAGAGTGCATCACTTTGCACCACTATGAGTCCGGGCATTAAACTTGACGTTAAAGCATTCAGTGCTGAATAATAAATATTCAATGTTATGAGAAAAGAATTAAAAGCCCAGATAATTGAATCTATCTCAGCACAGATTAAGGAGACTCCTAATTTCTATATCACAGATATTTCCGGTCTCAATGCTGAAGATACAACAAAGCTTCGCCGCGCTTGTTTTGAGGCCGGCATCAAGCTTACAGTTGTCAAGAACACTTTGTTCCACCACGTTCTGAACGAAATCAACAACGATGAAATGAATCAGCTCGTTGCTACCCTAGAAGGTAACACGGCTATCATGTACACCGAAGTTGCAAACGCTCCTGCAAAACTTATCAAGAAGTTCCAGAAGGACGGTTTCGAGAAACCTGCACTCAAAGGTGCATACGTTCAGGAATGTGCATTTGTAGGTGCTGACAAACTTGACGAGCTCGCAGCCATCAAGTCTAAGGAAGAACTCATCGGTGATGTCATCGGTCTTCTCCAGTCTCCTGCACGCAACGTCATCTCTGCTCTCGAGTCAGCTGGCGGAAAGCTTGCCGGAATTGTCAAGACACTTTCAGAAAAAGAAGAGAAATAATATTAACAATTTAATTTATAATTTATTATGGCAGACGTAAAAGCACTTGCAGAAGAGTTGGTAAACCTTTCTGTAAAAGACGTACAGGAACTTGCTAAGGTTCTCAAAGAGGAATATGGTATCGAGCCAGCTGCAGCAGCAGTTGCAGTAGCAGGTCCGGCAGCAGCCGCTGAGGCAGGTCCGGCAGAGCAGACAGAGTTCGATGTTATCCTCAAATCAGCTGGTGACGCTAAACTTAACGTTATCAAGGCTGTTAAGGATCTCCTCAGCCTCGGTCTTAAAGAGGCAAAGGAACTTGTTGACAAGGCTCCAGGTGCAACTTTGAAAGAGAAAGTATCCAAGGCAGAAGCAGAGCAGATCAAATCTACTCTCGAAGAGGCCGGTGCAGAAGTTGAAGTTAAATAACTTCGCTTCTCCCCTAGATGGGAACGAATTCGGGTTTAGAGTCGGTATTAGGCTCTAAACCTTTTTGTCGTATTTAAGTTTTTCTCATTTCAAAGGCAGTATATGTCAAATAAGACTACCAATAAACGAATAAATTTCGCCACATCAAAAATCCTTGACTATCCGGATCTGCTTGAGGTGCAGCTGAAATCATTCAAGGATTTTTTCCAGCTTGACACCACCCCTGAAAACAGAAAAAACGAAGGTCTCTACCAGGTATTCCAGGAAATTTTTCCTATCGAAGATACCAGGAACAATTATAAGCTCGAGTTCATCGACTATTTCATTGATCCGCCAAAGTATTCGATTGAAGAATGCCTTGAGAGAGGTCTTACGTACAATGTTCCGCTGAAGGCAAAATTGCGCCTTTCTTGCAGCGACCCGGAGCACGAGGATTTCGATACAAAGGTTCAGGATGTGTATTTGGGTGACATCCCGTATATGACGCCTGCCGGAACTTTTGTCATCAATGGCTCTGAACGAATCATTGTTTCCCAGTTGCACAGGTCTCCTGGCGTATTCTTCGACCAGACCCTGCACGCAAACGGAACAAAGTTGTATTCTGCCCGTATTATTCCTTTCAAGGGTTCGTGGATTGAGTTCGCAACCGATATCAACAATGTGATGTATGCGTACATCGACAGAAAGAAGAAGTTGCCTGTAACCACTCTGTTGCGTGCCATTGGATTTGATGCTGACAAGGATATCATTAACATCTTCAGTCTTGCAGACGAGATCGATGCGACATCGAAGAATCTCAAGGCAAACGAAGGTAGAAAACTCGCTGCCAAGGTTCTCAAGACCTGGAATGAAGACTTCGTGGATGAGGATACCGGAGAGGTAATCCCTATCGAGCGTACCGAACCTGTTGTTGAAAGGGGCGAGGTGCTTACAGAAGAAGTCATCAGCAAACTCCTTGACGCTGAAGTCAAGACAGTGCTTCTGCAGAAAGATGAGGCAAGCGACAATGAGTACGCCATCATCTTCAACACTTTGCAGAAAGATCCGACAAATACGGAGAAGGAAGCTGTCAACTACATCTACAAACAGTTGCGTAACTCTGAACCGCCTGATGAGGCTACAGCGCGCGACGTCATAGACAAGCTCTTCTTCTCTGAAAAGAGATATGATTTGGGAACTGTGGGACGTTACCGTCTGAACAAGAAACTCGGACTTACCACGGATCCTGAACTTCGCGTACTTACAAATCAGGACATTACAGAGATTATCAAGTATCTCATCCAACTTATCAACTCAAAGGCTTCGGTTGATGATATCGACCACTTGAGCAACAGACGTGTCCGCACGGTGGGTGAGCAGCTTGCAAATCAGTTCAGCGTAGGTCTCTCCAGAATGGCAAGAACTATCCGAGAGAGAATGAACGTAAGGGACAGCGAACAGTTCATTCCGATTGACCTTATCAACTCAAAGACTCTGTCGTCAGTTGTAAATTCATTCTTCGGAACGAGCCAGCTCTCCCAGTTTATGGACCAGACAAACCCTCTTGCAGAGGTGACACACAAGCGTCGTCTTTCTGCGTTGGGTCCTGGCGGTCTTTCACGAGACAGAGCCGGATTCGAGGTTCGAGACGTTCACTATACGCATTACGGAAGGCTTTGTCCTATCGAGTCTCCTGAGGGTCCTAACATCGGTCTTATCTCGTCACTTTGCGTTTATGCGAAGATTGACGACCTCGGATTCATCGAGACTCCATATAGAATGGTTAAGGACGGTAAGGTTGATTTGAGCGACAAGGGCTGGAAATTCCTCAGCGCAGAGGAGGAAGAGTCAAAACTTGTTTCTCTTGCCAATGTGAAGATGGACGATGACGGTACCATCGAAGAGGACAGAATCCAGTGCCGTCTCGAAGCCGACTTCCCTGTAGTTTCCAAGGAGGAAGTTGACTATATGGACGTCGCTCCGAACCAGATGGCTTCTGTGGCTGCATCTCTTATCCCATTCCTCGAGCACGATGACGCTCACCGTGCATTGATGGGTGCGAACATGATGCGTCAGGCCGTTCCGCTTCTCAAGCCTCAGTCTCCTATCGTAGGAACAGGTCTTGAGGAAAGAGTCTGCATAGACTCGAGGACCCAGGTTCTTGCGGAGAGGGCCGGTGAAGTCGTATATGTGGATGCAAATGAAATCCACGTCAAGTACGACAGGACAGAAGACGAGAAGTTCGTAAGCTTCACTTCAGACATTACTGTTTATCATCTTCCTATATACAGAAGGACCAACCAGAGCACTACAATCTGCCTGAAGCCTATAGTAAGAAAGGGCGACAGAGTGGTTGCAGGTCAGGTTATGACAGAGGGCTATGCAACCCAGAACGGTGAACTTGCCCTTGGCCGCAACTTGATGGTTGCCTTTATGCCTTGGAAGGGATACAACTATGAGGATGCCATCGTGCTCTCTGAGAAGATGGTAAGATGGGATATCCTTACTTCAGTTCACGTTGACGAGTATATCACAGAGGTTCGCGAGACTAAGCGCGGTATGGAGGAACTTACTTCCGATATCCCTAATGTCAGCGAGGATGCTACAAGAAATCTTGATGACAACGGTATCGTCAGAATCGGTGCACATATCGAACCGGGCGACATTATGGTCGGCAAGATTACCCCTAAGGGCGAAAGCGATCCTTCACCAGAGGAGAAATTGCTCCGTGCAATCTTCGGCGACAAGGCCGGTGATGTAAAGGATGCGTCCCTGAAGGCAAATCCTTCCCTCAGCGGTACTGTCATTAAGACTGCCCTCTACTCAAAAGTTGCCAAGGAAGGTAACCGCAAGGGCTTCAAGGCAGAGCAGAAAGCAAAGACAGAAAGCATCGAGGAGGATTTCAGAAAGAAAGTCGAGTCTCTGTATGCAAGGTTCTTCGATAAGCTTGTCGCTCTCGCTGAAGGCAAGAAGAGCGTAGGCATCAGCGACCTTTATGGCGTGGAGATTGTTCCGAAAGGAAATGTCATCACTGCAGAGCAGCTCCGCACCATTGATTTCGAGAACGTCAATTCCAACAGGTGGACAGAGGACGACCATACGAACCTGATGATCCGTGACCTCATCAACAACTACTGCATCGCTTACAAAGAGGCGGCAGCTGCGAACAAGAGGGCTCAGGACAAGGTCAAGATCGGTGACGAACTTTCAAACGGCGTTATGCAGCTTGCAAAGGTTTATATCGCTAAGAAGAGAAAGATCACCGTCGGTGACAAGATGGCCGGTCGTCACGGTAACAAGGGTATTGTCGCAAAGATTGTAAGAGAAGAGGATATGCCGTTCCTTGAGGACGGATCTCCTGTAGATATCGTGCTCAACCCTCTGGGTGTGCCGTCCCGAATGAACCTCGGTCAGATTTACGAGACCGTTCTCGGATGGGCGGGCGCAAGGCTCGGTGTCAAGTTCAGTACTCCTATTTTCGACGGTGCAAGCATCGACGAGATTTGCGAATACACAGACAAGGCAGGTCTTCCTAAATTCGGCAGAACTCATCTTCGCGATGGCGGTACAGGTGACTGGTTCGACCAGTATGCTACTGTCGGTGTCATCTATATGATTAAGCTCGGCCATATGGTTGACGACAAGATGCACGCCAGATCCATCGGTCCATACTCTCTCATTACACAGCAGCCTCTCGGTGGTAAAGCACAGTTCGGAGGTCAGCGTTTCGGAGAAATGGAGGTTTGGGCACTCGAAGCATTCGGTGCTGCCAATGCACTTCAGGAAATCCTTACCGTCAAGTCTGATGACGTGACCGGAAGGTCCAAGACTTATGAGGCCATCGTCAAAGGTGAGCCTATGCCTACGCCAGGCATCCCTGAGTCTCTGAATGTGCTCCTGCACGAGCTTAGAGGTCTCGGACTTAAAGTGACCCTTGAATAATTACAATCAATTTGAATTGATACAAAATGCCTATTTTCAATAACAAAGATAACAAGGTAAGGAGTAACTTCCAGAGAATCAGCATCTCGCTGGCTTCTCCGGAAGATATTATCGCGAGATCACACGGCGAGGTCTTGAAGCCTGAAACTGTCAACTACAGGACATACAAGCCTGAACGCGACGGACTTTTCTGCGAGAAGATATTCGGTCCTACCAAGGATTACGAGTGCTATTGCGGAAAGTACAAGAGAATCAGATATCGTGGAATCGTCTGCGACCGATGCGGTGTTGAAGTGACTGAGAAGAAGGTCCGCAGGGAAAGGATGGGACATATTTCCCTTACAGTTCCTGTAGCTCACATCTGGTACTTCAAGTCTGCTCCTAACAAGATTTCCGCTGTCTTGGGCATTCCTGCCAAGAAGCTTGAGTCTGTAATCTATTATGAGAAGTACATAGTTATCAAGCCGGGTTTGAGTGAAAGGCCGAAGCTGGATCTCCTCTCCGAGGATGAATATCTGGCAGAGCTTGACAAGTTCCCTGGCAACGAGAACCTTCCTGATGACGATCCGTCAAAGTTTATCGCAAAGATGGGCGCGGAAGGTATCTATGACCTGCTCAAAGAGATAGATATCAATGCTCTTGCAAACCGCTTGAGGGAGGAGATGCAGACAGTCACCTCTCAGCAGAAGAAGGCTGAACTTCTCAAGCAGTTGAGCATCGTGAAGTGGTTCGAGGAATCAAACGGCGTCAACCGTCCGGAGTGGATGATTATGAAGGTCATTCCTGTTATTCCGCCGGATCTCCGTCCTCTCGTTCCGCTCGATGGTGGAAGGTTCGCGACATCAGACCTTAACGACCTCTACAGAAGGGTCATCATCAGAAACAACCGTCTCAAGAGACTCATAGAAATAAAGGCTCCGGAAGTCATTCTGCGTAACGAAAAACGTATGCTCCAGGAGGCTGTGGACTCTCTCTTCGACAACTCAAAGAAGTCCAGCGCAGTGAAGAGCGAATCCAACAGGGCGCTCAAATCTCTGTCCGACAGCCTCAAGGGTAAGCAGGGACGTTTCCGTCAGAACCTTCTCGGTAAGCGTGTCGACTATTCTGCACGTTCAGTTATCGTCGTAGGTCCTGAGCTTCAGATGCACGAGTGCGGTCTTCCTAAATTTATGGCTGCAGAGCTTTACAAACCGTTCATTATCAGGAAACTGATTGAGAGAGGCGTTGTAAAGACAGTCAAGTCAGCAAAGAAGATTGTGGACAGGAAGGATCCTGTTATATGGGATATCCTCGAGAACGTGATGAAAGGTCATCCGGTGTTCCTTAACCGTGCGCCTACTCTTCACAGACTCGGTATCCAGGCATTCCAGCCTCGTATGATCGAGGGTAAGGCCATTCAGCTTCATCCTCTCGCTTGTACAGCGTTCAACGCCGACTTCGACGGTGACCAGATGGCTGTGCACCTTCCGTTGAGCAACGCCGCCGTTATGGAGGCTCAGCTCCTTATGCTTGGTTCACAGAACATCTTGAACCCTGCAAACGGAACCCCTATCACAGTGCCTTCACAGGATATGGTGCTTGGTCTGTACTACATTACCAAGATCAGACCGGGAGCAAAAGGTCAGGGTATGTCTTTCTACGGTCCGGAGGAAGTCATTGTCGCTCTCAACGAGAAAGCGATTGAGCTTCACGCCGAGATCAATGTAAGACTGCCTAAGGATAAGCAGCATCCTGAAGCCGGCACTCAGATGGTCAAGACGACCGCAGGCCGAATCATTGTAAACCAGTTCGTTCCGGAGGAAGTACCTTATGTCAATGAGGTGCTCGGAAAGAAATCACTCCGTAAGATCATTACGGAAGTCATCAAGAATACAGGTGTATCGAGAACCGCTCATTTCCTTGACGATATCAAGAATCTCGGTTATGACCGCGCGTTCCGTGCAGGTATTTCATTCAACCTTGGAGACGTTCTCATTCCGGCTGAGAAATATGACCTCATCAATGAGGGATATGCTCAGGTCGAGGATATCAAGAACAACTACGCTATGGGTTTCATCACGAACAACGAGCGTTACAACAAGGTCATCGACTTGTGGACTTCCATTGACAACAAGCTTACGGATATCGTAGGAAAGCAGATTTCTGCAGACCAGGCCGGTTTCAATCCTGTATATATGATGCTGGATTCCGGAGCCCGTGGTTCAACACAGCAGATCAAGCAGCTTTGCGGTATGCGAGGCCTTATGGCAAAACCTCAGAAGTCCGGAGCGGCAGGTGCCGAGATTATCGAAAACCCTATCGTATCCAACCTTAAAGAGGGTATGACGGTGCTTGAGTACTTCATCTCCACCCACGGTGCACGTAAGGGTCTTGCCGATACCGCACTCAAGACTGCGGATGCAGGTTACCTTACACGTCGTCTTGTGGATGTTTCCCACGATGTCATCATCAACGAGGAAGATTGCGGTACTTTGCGCGGTCTTATCGCAACGGCGATCAAGAACAAGGATGAGGTTGTCGAGTCCCTTGGCGAGAGAATTCTCGGACGTACATCAGTTCACGATATATTCAACCCTATCACAGGTGATCTTATCATCAAGGCAGGCGAGGAGATCCGTGAGGCTACAGCAAATCTCATAGATTCACTTCCTATCGAGCAGGTTGAAATCCGTTCAGTGCTCACTTGCGAATCCCGCAAGGGTGTCTGCGCAAAGTGTTACGGACGTAACCTTGCGACAAGCAGAATGGTGGAGAAAGGTGAGGTTGTCGGTGTCATCGCCGCACAGTCCATCGGTGAGCCTGGTACTCAGCTTACCCTCCGTACATTCCACGTCGGTGGTACTGCTTCAAGTACTGCAGCTGATTCATCCATCGAGTCCAAGTATAACGGTAAGCTTGTCTTCGACGAGCTCAGAACTCTCCAGAGAGTTGCCGATGACGGAACGACTCAGGATGTCGTTGTCAGCCGTATGACCGAGTTGAAAATCATTGACGAGAACACCGGAATCACATTTTCCAACTATGATGTGCCTTACGGCTCCATCCTTTACAAGAAAGATGGCGACGCAGTAGTCAAGGGCGACCTTATCTGCGAATGGGATCCGTACAACGCAATTACCATTGTAGAGACTTCAGGTACTGTCCGCTTCGACAATATGATTGACGGCGTGACTTACCGTGAGGAATCTGCCGATGAGTATTCAAACAACAAGGACAAGGTCATCATTGAGTCACGTGACAAGACGAAGAACCCTTCAATCCTTATTCTCGGCGAGAATGGCGAGGTCCTCAAGCAGTACAACTTGCCTGTAGGTGCGCATATCCCTGTAAGCGACGGCTCTACTGTGAAAGTGGGTGACATCATAATGAAGATACCTCGCGCAATCGGTAAGTCCAACGATATTACCGGAGGTCTTCCTCGAGTTACCGAGCTCTTTGAAGCAAGAACTCCATCCAACCCTGCAACTATTTCCGAACTTAACGGTGAGGTGCGTATGGGCAGGATTACGAGAGGTAATCGTGAGATCTTCGTCAAGAACAAGTCCGGAATCGAGAAGAAATATCTCGTGCCGCTTTCAAAGCAGATCCTGGTTCAGGAGAACGACTATGTGAAGGCCGGTACACGTCTTTCAGACGGCGGTGTTTCTCCTACAGACATTCTCAATGTCCTCGGTCCTGTAAAGGCTCAGGAATATATTGTTAATGAGGTTCAGGCTGTCTACCGTCTCCAGGGTGTGAAGATCAATGACAAGCACTTCGAGATTATCGTAAGACAGATGATGCGCAAGGTTCAGATTACATCTTCTGGTGATACTGACTTCCTGCCGCAGGAACTTGTTGACAAGTGGAGATTTATGGATACCAATGACGCAATCTACGGCAAATACTTTGTCCAGGATGCAGGCGATTCCCAGAGGTTCAAGGCGGGCGACATTGTCGCTGCAAGGGAGCTCAAGAACGAGAATGATTCACTTGCGCGTCAGGGATTGAAACTTATGGCTTTCCGTGAGGCTCGTCCTGCTACTGCAAGCCAGGTTATCCAGGGTATTACCAGAGCTGCACTCAAGACTGACAGCTTTATTTCTGCCGCATCATTCCAGGAGACTACCAAGGTGCTCAGCGAGGCCGCAATACGTGCCCGTGTCGATGACCTTGAGGGTCTGAAGGAAAATGTCATCTGCGGTCACCTTATACCTGCAGGTACAGGCCAGAAAGAGTTCCAGGACATTGTTGTCAGCAGCAAGGAGGACTATATGAGGGAAATGAATGACCTTTAACGGTTATTTGTAGATATAGAAAAAGGGGGAGACTCAAACCGGGTTTTCCCTTTTTTTGTGTTTTGTCAAACATAAGAGAGGGTGGCTGAAATCAGTTTCAACCACCCTCTCTGTGTGTATTTCGCTTATTATCTTTCGATTGTAGCCTCGCGGTCTGGTCCGAGCGAGATGATCTTGATAGGTACCTTGAGATAGTCTTCCATAAACTTTATGTATTCCCTGAAAGTTTGCGGAAGTTCTGACTCTTTGCGGATGCCCGTGAGGTCCTGATTCCATCCCTTGAACTCGGTATAGACCGGCGTGATGTCGGCCTCCGTATCAAACGGGAACTGCTTGGTTTCCTTGCCGTCGATTATATATGAGGTGCAGACCTTGATAGTCTCGAAGCTGTCAAGACAGTCGGATTTCATCATTATCAGGTCTGTGACCCCGTTCAGCATAACGGTGTATTTCAATGCTACAAGGTCAAGCCAACCGCATCTGCGCGGACGTCCTGTAACTGCGCCGAATTCGTGTCCGATCTGACGGATTTTCTCGCCTGTCTCATCGAAAAGCTCAGTAGGGAACGGACCGCTGCCGACACGTGTGCAGTATGCCTTGAATATGCCGAATACGTGGCCTACTTTTGACGGAGCAACACCTAATCCGGTGCAGACGCCTCCGATGGTGGTGGAAGACGATGTGACGAAAGGATAGGAACCGTAATCGACATCCAGCAAAGAACCCTGCGCTCCCTCTGCAAGCATCGGCTTGTTGTCAAGCCAGTCGTTTACGAAATATTCGCAGTCTATGAGAGTGAACTCCTTGAGAAATTCAATTGCGCTCATCCATTCGGCTTCGTCCTTTTCTGCATCGCACTCGAAGTTGAGGCTCTTGAGAATCTCCAGATGCCTTGACTTGAGCTTTTCGAATTTTGCCTTGAAATCAGGTGAAAGAATATCTCCGACGCGCAGTCCGTGACGGCTTATCTTGTCAGTGTATGTAGGTCCTATGCCCTTGAGAGTAGAACCTATCTTGCCCTTGCCAGCCGCAGCCTCGTATGCGGCGTCAAGAAGTCTGTGGGTAGGCAGAATCAGGTGCGCTTTCTTGGAAACGACAATCTTGGACTTGGGATCGATGTTCATTTTCACGATGTTGCCGCACTCTTCCCTGAATGTGATAGGGTCAAGTACAACTCCGCTACCGATTATATTGGTCGAGCCGTCTCTGAAAATGCCGGAAGGAATGCTCCTTACGACAAAGTTCTTTCCTTCGAACTGAAGTGAGTGACCGGCGTTAGGTCCGCCCTGAAATCTTGCGACGGCAGGATATCTTCCTGCAAGCACGTCCACAATTTTACCTTTGCCCTCGTCTCCCCATTGGAGGCCAAGAACTACATCAAGTTTCATATTGTATTAAAAATTTATGATTTAATTAAAATGGGAGGTCGTCTGTTCCTTGATAGTCAGATGCTTCCGGCTTTTGTGCAGCAGGTGCCGGCTGAGGAGCGGCCGTGCGAGGAGCAAATCCTGCAGGCTCTCCTGCTGGCTGATATGACTGCGGTGCCTGCTGCTGATAAGATGGCTGAGCAGGCTGCTGGGTCTGATAACCGCCCTGCTGGTATCCGGATGTTCCTGCAGTACCGGCCTGATTGTCGCTGCGGCGACCGAGAAGCTGGATTGCATCTGCTTCAATCTCTGTCCTGTCTTTCTTTACACCGGCCTGGTCTGTCCAGGATCTTGTCCTGAGATGCCCTTCTACATAGATTTGCGACCCTTTTCTGATATATTTTTCGGCAAGATCCGCGAGCCCTCTCCAGGCGACGATATTGTGCCATTCAGTGTTTTCTCTGGTCTCACCGTTTCTGTCTCTGTATCTTTCAGTAGTGGCAAGAGTAAACCGTGCTACTTTTGGATTGGTGCTGCCCTGCGGCGCCGGATTGTTCTCAAGGTAACGGACTTCAGGATCTCTTCCCACGTTACCGATCAGCATAACTTTATTTAGTGACATATCTATGTGTGTTTATATATGTGCGTTTAACATTGCAATATAGCAAATTTTATCCGTTTAGTAAGCGGTCCCTTTGCCTAAAAGCGTAAAAGCGTCTGAAGCGGACTTGCGGATTCCACTAAAGGATTGCATTTTCCATCGCTGTCAGGTCAGGAATATGTCCCGTCATTTTTGAATATCCGGTAAGAGCCTGATAAAGAAGCCATTTGCGTCCTGTTATATATTGGGCTCCACCGGCATTCAGCCTGTCCATTACTGGCGCATCGAATGACGGTGTCTTGTAATTGGCTTCAAGAATCACCTTTCCCGGTCTAGGCCATTTATATCTGTCTTCCCCCTCGAAATCCTCCGCGGTCAGAAGCCCTATGTCTTCAAGTTTCATCGGAAGGGTGTAGATTACTAGGTCACATTCTTTGAATGCTGCCTTGAAATCAGACAGCTGGTCCACGATGAAATTGTATTCCGGCATCTCGTCCACTATCTTCTGCGCCTTTTCCGTGCTGCGGTTCATAAGTGCAGTGTCGAATCCCAATTCTGCCGCAGCAACCGCTGCCGCTCTTCCGGCTCCTCCGCACCCGACCACAAGTGCTTGAGGCTTACGTGAAAACAGCATTGAGAGAGCCTGTTTCGCGTATTGGTGAATCTTGATGTAGGCGGTCTCTCCGAATTTGCTGTAAAACTGCTTGATGATGCCTGGAATATATGCTTCAGCCAGACTCAATATAATGCCTGTGAAATCGGAATTGTCTGCCAACAATCCTTCCGGTGTATTGAGAATGATGTTTGCAGCGCCAATCTTGTTGCAGTAGGATGTCAATGAGTCGACTCTGGAAAAGGCTTTCTCCTTGAACGGGGATGTCACATTGATACCTCTGTAGTTGTCTTTAAAGATTTTCCATGAGGTTTCGAAATCCGCTCCCTCTATGAGGTCGTACCGATATTTGCCGTTGTAGCCTGCCTTGAACAGGGCCGGTGAAAGCGATGTGGCAATCGGGTCGCCGATTAAGCCGAAATTGTTGTTATTATTCATTGAACTTTGAAGTGTTCTAATACCTTGCGAGTGCCGCCGTTTTCCGTCTTAAACGCTTAATTTCCACGCTCAACGGACTTATTCAGAATGCCGTTGACGTACGGCTTCGAACATCAGAATCGCTGCGGAAACTGAGACGTTAAGCGAATCCATCTGTCCCAGCATTGGAATCTTGATATGCGCATCAGCGTGCATTCTCCAGAATGAAGTCAGCCCATCCGCCTCAGTTCCCATAACCAGCGCGGTGCCGTGCTTCATATCTGTATCGTAATACCATTCAGAGTCCTGAAGCTGGGCGGTGTATATCTTTATATTGTTGTCATTCAGCCATTTCAGGGCCTCTCCCGATGTGGAGGTAACGACCTGACAAGTGAATATGGCACCGAGGCTAGCGCGGATGAGATTGGGATTGTAGAGGTCTGTAAGCGGATCGCAGATTATCACGGCGTCCACATCTGCGGCGTCCGCAGTGCGCAGTACCGCTCCGAGATTGCCCGGCTTTTCCACCGACTCCAGGACCATAATGAGCGGATTTTCGCGCAACTTGATGTCGTTCAGAGTCTTGACAGTAAGTTCCGCTTCCGCGATGAGTCCTTCTGTGCTGCCGCGATAGGCTACTTTCTCGTACAGTGCTTTGGGAAGATGTATCAGCGAGATGTCATCTCCGCAAAGTTCAGCAATCTGCTGCTCCTCTTTTTCCGGAATGATGTCCGGGCAGGAAAACAATGTCTTCACCTTGTGCCCCGATTCCAGGCAATGCCGTATTTCCCGTTTGCCCTCCACTATAAAAAGACCGTTCTCGCGCCTTGTGCGGGATTTCTCCCCAAGCGCGAGAAGCATCTTTATCTTTGGATTCTGTGCGGAAGTGATAGTCTCAGTACGCATATTCCGTATCCGTGACAGTTACTCCTGTTCCTTTGTCTCGTCTTTCTTCGCAATCTTCTCCGGCCTCATCTGAGGGAAGAAAAGTACGTCCTGGATGGTAGTCTGTCCAGTCATCAGCATTGTAAGCCTGTCGATACCCATTCCGAGTCCGGATGTAGGAGGCATACCGTATTCAAGGGCGCGGAGGAAGTCATAGTCGATGAACATAGCCTCATCGTCACCATTGCTCTTGAGCCTTGCCTGTTCTTCAAATCTCTCCCTCTGGTCGATAGGGTCGTTGAGCTCAGAATATGCGTTGGCGAGCTCGTGTCCGCATACGAACAACTCGAAGCGCTCAGTGAGTGTAGGGTCGTTTCTGTGTCTCTTTGTGAGCGGTGACATTTCCACAGGATAATCCGTGATGAATGTAGGCTGGATGAAATGTTTCTCGCAGTATTCTCCGAATATGGCATCGATTAGTTTGCCGACTCCCATTGAAGGCTCGAATTCTACATTGAGTTTCTTGCAGGTCTCGCGGAGCTGGTCCACGTTCATTCCTTTCACGTCAATGCCTGTATATTCCTTGATGGCGTCGAGAATGCCTATCTTTCTGTATGGAGCCTTGAAATCTATCTCCTGTCCCTCGTTCATCACAGTGGTCTTGCCGTACAATGTGACAGCAATCTTCTCGAGGAGTTTCTCGATGAAGTCCATCATCCAGATGTAATCCTTGTAGGCTACATATATCTCCATACAGGTGAACTCCGGATTGTGGGTCTTGTCCATTCCTTCGTTGCGGAAGTCCTTCGCGAACTCATATACTCCGTCATAACCTCCGACGATGAGTCTCTTCAGGTACAGCTCGTTGGCGATTCTGAGGTAAAGAGGAATGTCGAGAGCGTTGTGGTGGGTAATGAAAGGCCTTGCGGTAGCGCCGCCCGGAATTGATTGAAGGATAGGGGTTTCCACTTCAAGACAGCCGGCGTTGTTGAAATACTCGCGCATCGTTGCAATGATTTTTGCCCTCTTGATGAAGGTGTCCTTCACCTGCGGATTCACGATGAGATCCACATATCTCTGTCTGTATCTGAGTTCCGGGTCCGTGAATGCGTCGTGTACCTTGCCGTCAGCTTCCTTGACAATAGGAAGCACCTTGAGTGACTTGCTGAGAAGCGTAAGCTCTTTTGCATGCACGGTAAGCTGTCCTGTCTGCGTATGGAATGCGAAGCCCTTGATGCCTACCACGTCACCGATGTCAAGAAGTTTCTTGAATACAGTGTTGTACATTGTCTTGTCCTCTCCCGGACAGATTTCGTCGCGTTTTACATATACCTGAATCCTGCCGGTAGCGTCCTGAAGCTCCATAAATGAAGCTGCGCCCATAATTCGGCGGGACATAATTCTTCCGGCTATGCAGACGTCCTGAAAATTTCCTTTTTCGGGGTTGTATTCAGCCTCAATGCCCTTTGCAGTTGCATTGACAGGGTATAATGGTGCCGGATAAGGCTCGATTCCAAGCTCCCTGAGTTTGTCGAGGGACTCTCTTCTGATGAGTTCCTGCTCGCTCAATTCCAAATTTGCCATATATTGATATTTTATTGTTTCTGCGAATTCGCACGTTCAGAATCAGCTCAAAACTGACCTCTTACAAAAGTAGTACTTTTAATTCTAAAATTGAAATAAATGCCCTACCTTTGTATGCTATGCCGAAAGAACGAGAATGGAGATTAAAAGATCCGGTGAACCCGGAGAAAGTCGCACAGCTCTCTGCCGAGCTGGGGATAGACCCTGTGCTGGCATCTTTGCTGGTTAGCAGAGGAGTGAACACTTTTGAAGAGGCCCGTTCGTTCTTCAGGCCAAAGCTGGAAGCATTGCACGATCCGTTTTTAATGAAGGATATGGCCAATGCTGTCGAGCGTCTTGAGAAGGCTGTTTCCGGCAAGGAAAAGATTCTCGTCTATGGCGACTATGATGTGGACGGCACCACCGCGGTCGCTCTCGTATTTTCATTCATAAGAAGACTTACCGAATGTGTGGATTTCTATATCCCCGACAGATATGACGAGGGATATGGCGTCTCGAGAAAGGGCATCGATTGGGCTGCGGACAACGGATTCAGTCTGATAATTACACTTGACTGCGGCATAAAGGCCATTGACAAGGTTGAATACGCCAGGTCCAAGGGTATAGACGTGATAATTTGCGACCACCATCTGCCGGAGTCGGAATTGCCTGCGGCTGTCGCTGTGCTTGACCCGAAGAGGGAGGACTGCAACTATCCTTTCGATGACCTCTCCGGTTGCGGAGTGGGATTCAAACTTGTCCAGGCATATTCGAGCAAGAACGGAATTCCGTTTGATACGTTGCTCCCGTTGCTTGACCTTCTTGTTGTCAGCATTGCTTCTGATCTAGTGACAGTGATAGGGGAGAACAGGGTGCTTGCACATTTCGGTCTGAAGTGTCTGAACGAGCAGCCGCGTATGGGTCTGCAGGCGATGATAAACCTTGCCAATCTGGAACCTGGGCACATCACCATTGACGATATCGTGTTCAAGATAGGTCCGCGTATCAATGCGGCTGGTAGAATGGAGTCCGGAAGGCTTGCAGTTCAGCTGCTTACGGCTGAAGATGCTCAGACTGCGATGGCTATCGGCACGAAGATCAACGACAACAACAACGAGCGCAAGAACATAGACAGGGAGATAACGAAGGAAGCACTGGAGATGGTCCAGAACGGCACCTGCTGTACGTCAAAGAATGCGGTTATCGTCTATGGTCCTGACTGGAACAAGGGAGTGGTGGGTATTGTGGCGTCCCGCCTTGTCGAGGCATATTACAAGCCCGCATTTGTCCTTACCCGTTCAAACGGGTTTGTGACCGGGTCCGCCCGTAGTGTGAGGGGATTCGACCTGTACGATGCCATAAGCAGTTGCGCGGACTTGCTGGAAAATTACGGCGGACATATCTATGCGGCTGGTTTGACTATGCGGGAAGAAAATCTGGCGGAATTTACGGACAGGATAGACAAATATGTCAGCTCCCATATCACAACGGAAATGGCGACCCCTGTCATTGACGTGGATTCCGAGATAAATTTCTCGCAGATAACTCCCAAGTTTTTCCGTGTACTGAAACAGTTCCAGCCTTTCGGACCAGGCAACAGTTCCCCGGTGTTCCTGACCAAGAATGTCTATGACGACGGAAACGGACGTAAGGTAGGCCCGGGAGGTCAGCACCTCAAACTGGAACTGATCCAAGAGTCACAGCCTTATCACCAGATAGCGGCTATTGCCTTCAATATGGCTGACTCGTTCGAGCATATACGCAATGGTAATCCTGTAGATGTCTGCTATAGCATTGTCGAGAACTATTACAGGGGCAATTCTACTATTCAGTTGCGTGTCAAGGATATACGCGAACGCGAAGAACTGATCTAGGGCCGTCGCGTAATCAGGTCTATAATTTCCTGTGCTACAAGGGGATAACTTTTACCGTCCAGTTCGATGACGGCGTGTGCCGTATGCTCATATACGCTTGCCCTCTGAGCCATAAGAGTGGAGATTTTCATGCGGAGCGTGGCTTCGTCAGGTCGTCCTCCGAGGATAGGCCTGTCTCCCGGCCAGTTGAGCAGATTATAGACCAGAGTTTCCATACCTGCCTTGAGGTATATGCAGAAAGTCCTGTCGTGAATGAGAGAGGCTGATGCAGGGGTTGTCAGTGTGCCGCCGCCCAAAGACAATATGGTCTGTCCGTTTTCCGGGCATTTGCCTATCACCTTTGATAGAGATTCAGCCTCTATTTTGCGGAATCCGGCTTCTCCCTCCTCATTGAAAATCTGCCTTATGGAGCGTCCCTGACTTGTCTCGATCCATTGGTCAAGGTCAATCAGTTCCCATCCGGTCAACGTCTGCAGTTCCCTTCCGATGCAGGACTTGCCGCATCCCATAAATCCGGTCAGCGCAAGTATCATAGGTCGAAGAGATTCGGCTCGTCGTCATTCGCATCCTCACTGTCGGATTCGCCTATGTCGCCGCGCACGTCCTCATTTTCTGCCGGGTCCCTATACATTGACTCCGGATTGAATTCTACATCATCTGGAATATCCTCAGGTCCGAGCGAAATCACTTCGCCTGCCTGTACGCTTTCTTCCTCGTCATCTTCCGGCTTGTGCAGCGGCTCTATGAACTCGACCTTCCCCACATCATAGCGATGGCACCTGTTGCCTTTGGCCGCAATTCCCTTCTTGGCGATGAATTCCTCGGCATCGAACTTCTCCGGCTCTCTGTTTTCCTGTCTCCCGGTGAAGGTCACCATAAACTGCGGATGCTTGTCAGCACTGAAGTCCACAAGATAGTTCCCTTTGCCCTCCGGAATGAAAGGTGCAGGGGAATTGTCGCTCAGCGGGAATGAGAAACGCTTGATATAGAATATCTTTGCGCTTCCGTCGAAATAAAGTGCAGCGTATGTCTTGTTCTCGTCGTATTTCTCTATTCTCAGAAGGTCGCCCTGATAGCGGTTGCTGAGGTCGTACGACGTGGTGTAATATGTTCCGTTCTTGAAGATGGCGATTATCTTCTCGTCACCGCTGAACTGTCCGAGATGTTCTCCGCGTCCGTCCTCGTTGAGCCTCAATACATCAGTGTCAAACCAGATGTCCTTGCCTCCGATAGTTGAAATGCCTTTTGATTTCTGCGTGACGCGGCGTATTGCGTTCTTGGTCACTACATTGCCCCTTGACAATTTGCCCTTGATGGCAAGCGTGGAGAAATCGTATTCCATATTGAGGTTCTTCAGCCTCGGTCTCGGAACGAATGTTATCTTGACTGTCTCGGCCTCTCCGTTGTGATTGACTGAGAACCATACTATTTTAGAGCCAGGCTTGCCCTGGGTTATGTCGTACTCCTTGTCTCTGGTAATGCTCGTGATGGCGAAACGCTTTGCATAGTACAGGTCGCTCTTGCCGTCGCGGTAGATTACATTGTATATTGTACGCTCGTCACCCCTGTTGAAAATGCCGACATACAGGAGGTCTTTGCCGAAGAAATCTTTCTCGACAACTTTCTTGATCCAGTACCGTCCCTCCTTGTTGATGACCACGACTTCAGACATATCGGAGCAGTCGCAGATAAACTCTCCCTCATCCTTCTTGAGTCCTATGCCCACGAATCCCTCTGCAAGATTTGCATAGAGCTTGGCATTGTTGCTGACAACTTTTGTCGCCGCAATGGTCTCGAATCCGGTGATTTCAGTTTTTCTCGGGAAATCCTTGCCGTATTTGGTCTTGAGGCCCTGGAAGAACTTGATCGTGTATTTAGTGATGTGCTCGATATTGTCTTTTACTATTGCGAGCTCTTTCTCTATGTCAAGTATCTTCTGGTCAATGACTTTCGTGTCGAATTTGGAAATTTTGCGCACCGGCTTCTCCACAAGCTTCAGAATGTCGTCCATTGTGATCTTGCGCAGAAGCTGCCCCTCGAACTCCCTCATTCTCGAAAAAATGTCGTTCACCTGGTCGTCCCAGCTCTTCTGATCCTCCTCCAGCAGTTTATATACCCTGTTCTCAAAGAATATCTTTTCAAGAGAAGTGTAATGCCAGTTGTCCTCCAATTCGTTCTTCTTGATTTCCAACTGTTTGCGAAGCAGATCTCTCGTATGTTCGGTGTCGTAGATGAGAATATCCTCCACGCTCAGGAACTGCGGCTTGTTGTCCTTAATCACGCACGCGTTCGGTGCAATGGTGGTTTCACAGTCGGTGAATGCGTAGAGTGCATCGATGGTCTTGTCAGGAGATACGTCGTTCGGAAGGTGGATGAGAATGTTTACCGAGTCGGTGGTCAAATCATCTATCTTCTTGATTTTGATTTTCCCCTTGTCCTTTGCCTTGAGAATGGAGTCAATCAGAACGTGCGTAGTCTTTCCATAAGGTATTTCCTTGATTTCCAAGGTGTTCTTGTCGATTTTCTCAATCTTTGCGCGCACTTTTACCACTCCGCCCCTTCTGCCTTTAGCATACTTGGAGCAGTCTGCGAGACCTCCGGTAGGGAAGTCCGGCAACAGTTCGAATTCACGGCCTTCAAGATAGTCTATGGATGCGTCGATCAGCTCATTGAAGTTGTGAGGAAGAATCTTGGACGCCATTCCGACAGCAATGCCTTCAGTGCCCTGTGCAAGAAGCAGAGGAAAACGTACAGGCAACTCTACCGGCTCCTGATTCCTGCCGTCGTAGGATGTCATCCATTCCGTTATCTTGGGATCGAATATGACATCCTTTGCGAATTTGCTGAGTCGTGCTTCGATATATCGTCCGGCTGCGTTCGGGTCTCCGGTGAGGATATTACCCCAGTTCCCCTGACAGTCTATGGCAAAGCCCTTCTGCCCCAACTGGACGAGGGCACCGAGTATGGAAGCGTCTCCGTGCGGGTGATAGTGCATAGCCTCACCCACGATACCGGCAACCTTGTTGTAGGTGCCCGTGTCGCTTTCGTACATTGCGTGGAGAACTCTTCTCTGAACCGGTTTCAGGCCGTCAACGATATTCGGGACAGCTCTCTGGAGTATGACGTATGAGGAATAGTCCAGGAACCAGTCCTTGAACATTCCCGACAACTTGTATTTCTTGCTGTCATCTCCAAGCAATTTCTCGTATTTGTCTGACGGGACCGCAGAAGAGTCGTCTATAGGCTCCTCATTAAGTTCCTCATCATTTTCCAGCTCGTCCTGAGACAGCTCGTCGTCGTCATATTCCTTCATATCTATCCTCTATGAGTGTCAATTATTTTAATTCTTCCAAATGCTTGGGGGGGTGCCGGCATCTGGCGTCTATTCCTCGTAGCCGAACTTTCTGAGTTCCCTCTTGTTCTCGCGCCAGCCTTCGTCCACCTTTACGTACATTGAGAGGAATACCTTCTTCTGGAAGAAATCTTCCATCTCGATTCTGGCTTTCGTGCCAGTGCGCTTGAGTGCCGTGCCGCCCTTTCCTATGAGGATCCCTTTCTGAGAATCTCTCATCACATAGATGACTGCACTGATCTCATACCTGTCTTCGCCCTCCTTGAACTGTTCGATTTCCACTTCGCAGCAGTAAGGAATCTCCTGTGAGTAATTTTCCAGAATCTGCTCGCGGATAATCTCTGATGCGAAAAATCTCAGATTCTTGTCGGTGAAAGCATCCTTGTCGAACCAGGCCGGAGATACCGGCAGCTTTGAAATTACGGCATTGAGCACGCTGTCAATATTGAATTTCTCTTTTGCCGACACCGGAATTATCAATGCGCCCGGGACTCTCTCCTGCCATTCGGACATAGTCTTCACTACCTTCTCCTGATCGCTTATGTCTATCTTGTTCACCACGATGATGACAGGACATTCAAGTTTCTTGAGCTTTTCGATGTATTCGGAATTCTTCTCCGGCTTTTCCACTACATCCGTGACATACAATATGATGTCTGCGTCGCCGATGGCAGTATCCACGAAATCCATCATATTCTCCTGGAGTCTGTAATTCGGCTTCAGAATGCCCGGGGTGTCGGAATATACTATCTGATAGTTTTCTCCGTTGACAATGCCTCTGATGCGGTGTCTCGTTGTCTGGGCTTTTGCCGTGACAATCGAGAGTTTCTCGCCGACAAGGGCATTCATAAGAGTGGATTTGCCGACATTCGGATTTCCGATGATGTTGACAAATCCTGCTCTATGTTCTTTAGGTTCCTGTATGTTAGCCATTTGCATTATACGTAAGAGCCCATCTTGAGGACATTGGCCTCACCTTCAGTGAGATAGCGCCATTCGCCTTTCTTGAGACCTTTCTTTGTGAGGCCGGCGAAATACACTCTGTCAAGCGCTTTCACGTCGTAGCCGAGTGACTCGAATATTCTCCTCACGATTCTGTTCTTTCCGGAGTGAATCTCGATACCGACCTTTCTGTGGTCCTCAGGATCAATGAATTCAAGTTCGTCAGCCTTGATTTCTCCGTCTGACAGTGCGATTCCGCTAAGTATCTTGTCGAAATCCTCCTGAGTGACAGGCTTGTCAAGGATTACCTGATATATCTTTTTCTTGTCGTATGACGGATGGGTCAGTCTTTCTGCGATTTCTCCGTCGTTAGTGAACATAAGCACGCCAGTAGTGTTCTTGTCAAGTCTGCCGACAGGGAATACGCGGGCGCTGCATTTCTTGAGCAGGTCCATAACTGTCTTCTCGGCGTGCGGGTCGCTTGCGGTCGTGACGAATCCTTTCGGCTTGTTCATCACGATGTAGCATTTCTCCTCGCCCCTGATGCGTTCACCGTTGAATCTGATGTCATCGTTGAGGACATTGACTTTGGTTCCGAGCTCGGTGACAACTTCACCGTTTACGGTTACCACGCCTGCCTGGATGTACTGGTCAGCTTCGCGGCGTGAGCATATTCCTGAATTGGCTATGAACTTGTTGAGTCGGATGACTTCCTTGATAGGTGTCTCCACATAGTCATTGTCAGAAAGCTGTATCTGGTCAAGCTGCGGCTTCCTGCTCAGAATCATATTCATATTCTGCTCGTCTGCATCGCTGAACTTGTATGGGTTTGTCTTGGTCTGAGGCCTCTTTGAAGAGCCGAAACCGCCGCGCTGTGCAGCCGGTCTGCTCTTGAATCCTCCTCTTCCGGCACCGTTGTCACGGCTTCCGAATGATCTGCCTCTGCTCTGGCCGAAGCTTCTGTCCTCGGAGTTGCCCTGTCTTCCTTCTGCACTTCCGTAAGGCTTTCTTGCCGGTCTGTCAGACTGTCCGAAAGATACTCTTCTTCCTGAAGGGCCGAAACTTCTGCCTTCACTGTTGCCGAAGCTCCTTCTTTCGGAGTTTCCGTAACTGCGGCCTTCCTGCTGTCCGTAGCCTCCTCTGCCTTCAGAGCTACCGTAACTTCTTCTGTTGTCTCCGCCTCTGCTGTAGCTTCCGCGTCTGTCTGAACTGTTATAACTGTTGCGGCTCTCGTTTGAATATCCGTAGCTGCGGCCTTCAGAGTTGCCGTTGCTTCTGCCGTATCCAGAGTATCCGCCGGATCTTCTGTCTGAATTTCCATAGCCGCCACGGTTGTCTTGACTGCCATAACTGCGTCTTCCGTAGCTTCTTCCATCTGAGTTTGTGGAATGTCTGTCTCCTGAATTGAATGACCTTCTCTCGGAATGTCCTTCTGTCGATGAATAGACTTTGTCAGAAATACGAGGCCGTCTCGGTCTCAATTTTCTCCCTTCTGCGGTGAAACCGCTCTTGTTGTTCTCTTCCATTTGGATTATGCCCGATGGGCGTTTTTAATTGTTTATGGCTCACGCCATTTGATATGATGTATTTATTAAGTTCGGCTATTTGCCCTTAAGTTCAAATTTATATGTAATCGTACCTTTCTGCAGTGCCGGTGCATCCGCGTCCACATTGAAGTGGGTGTTCATTGCCGCCGCCCTTGCCGCTGCCCAGAGCGATTCATTGTTGACTGTGTTGCCTGTAGCACTGATTATGGCCTTTTTTACAGTTCCGTAGTTGTCAACCCAAATATCCACGACTACTGTTCCCGACTCTTGTACTGCATAGGCCGGTTTGGCGATGACTCCCAATGTGTTTCTTCCTTTCAGGTGCGCATTCGGTGTGACGTTGGTCTTGCCGACTTTCGTGTTGCCCTGCGAATGTCCCGCTTTCAGCGTTTCGCTTATCTTGTCAGCCGTCTGTGGTGCGAGCGTGTCTTTGTCGCTCTTGTTGTTTGCAGCGTGGAAAAGCGCTTTGTTGTTTATCGGTTTCTCCGGCTCCGGTACATATTTCTCCACATCCCCGAAATCGTCCACAGTCGCCTCCTGAGCCTTGTTGTCCTTAGTTCCGATTTCCTGTGCCTCAGACCTCTGCGCGAGCGCAATAGGCTTGGTCCTGTCAGGATGTTCGGACTGAGGTGCGGAACCGTGCCGCTGCTGTCTGATGACAGGCTTTTCCTCCTCTTCTTCTGAGAAATCTATCAGAAAACTCTGCTCCGGTGGCGGCGGTGTCATATAGGTGAGCCCATTGAGGTAACCCGAGATGACCAGACCCGCGTGGAACAACACAGTCACGACTATTGCAATGGTCGTGCCCGTACCTTCTGTCTTATGTTGCGCTTCCTGATATCTCTTCATAATCGTTCTGACAATCTGTGCCGCACCGTTTTGCGCGATGCCTGCTGACTATTCCGGCTGCGTGGCCAGAATTACCTTGTAATGGTTTCTCTTCGCAATGTTCATCATTGCAACAACCTCCTTCACCGGCACGCTCTCGTCTGCGTAGATGGAGAATGTCGGGTCTTCGTCTGACTGCAGCAGATTCACAAGGTCATCCTCGACCTCGTCGAACGGAACCGGCTGCTCGTTTCCGTTGATATGATAGGTGTACCTGCCGTCCTGCCAATCCTTGATGGACACGCTCACAGAGGCTTTGGCTGACACCTGTCCCGTACTCTTCGGCAGAAGAAGCTTCAGAGCGTTCGGGTTTACCAGTGTGGATGTTATAAGGAAGAAGATAAGCAACAGGAACACGAGGTCGGTCATAGACGACATCGCGGTCTCGTGCAGTATCTTAGTCTGTCTCTTGAATGCCATTTGTAAACGTTATTTAGCCTCATTCTCGCCATTTGCCGGCTCCTGGATGAGATCCATAAAGTCGATGGTGGCGCTTTCCATCTTGAACACGAGATCTGAAATGTTGGAAGTCAGATAGTTGTATCCGAAGTATGCCAGAATGCCGACGATAAGACCGCCGACTGTCGTGATCATTGCGGTATAGATACCGCTTGAAAGCAGGGTTATGTCAATGTTGCTTCCGGCGTTTGCCATATTGAAGAATGCCTGAACCATACCGAGCACGGTTCCGAGGAATCCGATCATAGGTGCACCTCCGGAAATGGTTCCGAGAATCGGCAGACCTTTCTCGAGTCTTGCGATTTCGGTGTTGCCGGTGTTCTCGATTGCAGTCTGGATGTCGGACAGAGGACGACCGATGCGGCCGATGCCTTTCTCTACAAGTCTTGCGACAGGTGAATCATAGTTCTCGCAGAGGGACAATGCGGATTTGAGCTTGCCCTCGTGTACATAGTCTCTGATATCTCGCATAAAATTGGAGTCGATCTTGCCTGCCTGATGAATCATCCACCATTTCTTTCCGAAAATGTAGATGGCGATAATTGACAGTGCGAGAAGGACCAGCATAAGCCATCCGCCCTTTACTGCCATATCCAAAAGACGCATTTCCTCCTCGTGAGGAACAACAGGAGCGGAAGCTGCCTGCGCTGCAGCTGAAGCCATATCGATGGAGTCGATGCCTGCTGCCTGTAAGAGATTGAACAACATATTTGTCTAACGTTTTCGATTTTCGTAATAACTCGCAAAAGTAGGCATTTTTTTGTGCTTTTCCTATTAGAAAATGAACTATCTTTGTCCGGGCCGTTCAGTGCGGATTGAATATTGACATTATGGAACAGAAAAAGAAAAAATTATATCCGATGAAGTTCAAGCCTGTCTCCAGAGAGGCGGAAGGCGTTGTGGAAAATGTGGAGGTGGCGGATTTGGGCTATATTGACTCGGAAATTGAAAATGGTTGGCTGTCAGGCAGTACCATAAGTGAGGTGATGGAGACCTACCTTGAGGACGTGGTTGGTGAGAATGTATATTCCAGATATGGAAGACAGTTTCCGGTACAGGTGAAGCGTCTGGATGTGAAAGGCAGATTGCCGTTGTGTGTATGCCCTGATGACGAGATTGCTTCGCAGAGGTACGACACTCTCGGGAAAAAGAAGTTATGGTATGTGGCGGATGCGGCTCCGGGTTCCTGTCTCTATCTGGGCTTCCGCAGGGAGATTTCCGCTTCGGAATTATATGAAAGGTGCCATAACGGCTCGCTGGATGAGGTTCTGAATCCTATAGTACCGCATAGAGGAGATGTTTTCCTGATAACTCCGGGGTTGGTTCATTCTGCATCCGGAGGAGTCGTGATTGCAGAGATTTCAGAGGCCTCTGACCTTGATTTCAATATCTACAACTGGGGAGATAAGGTGCAAACTGTGACAGCGGATTTTACTGCCGACCCTGCGGGTGTAGGGCGGGCGGAAAAAAAGCAGACGAAGCGCAGGAATCTTGTCGATGATGAGATGGACAAAGAAGAACTTTCGCTTGAGGCAGCATTTGATTTTGTCAATCTCTCGGCTTATGACGCAGGGCTTGAAATCGGGTCTGCTGGTCATTCTGCCGTGGCTTATGATAGTAATGTAAAGTCTTTCAATGCTGTAGATGACAATAGCGACAAGGTCGCGGACAAACTTGCCGAAATGCGTGAGTTTACAGTGACCAAACTGGAAGTGAAAGATGCGCTGCGTATCGATGCGGGTACAACGGATGCGTTTATGTTGTATGAATGTGTAAACGGCGCAGCTTCCCTTCAGGTGCATAGAGATTCCGGTGAAATTGACAGATACGGATTTGCGGCCGGAGAGGCGATATTGGTTCCGGCTGATGTGACGGAGTTTTTTATTGTGCCGCAGGACAGGGATACGGTGCTGCTTGAAATTACCATTGAGCCGTACGAGCAGGCGGACGATTATATTGATCCTGAAGCTGAAGAAAAACTTTTGGCTGAGGACGATGCGGACAAGGTTGCCTCAATCGAAGAATTCCTTCGCAAGAATCCTGGAAAAATGAATTGACCATTATGGCAGACGAAGTACGGATTGACAAGTTTATTTGGGCGATAAGAGCCTTCAAGACTCGCAGTGAAGCGACCGAAGCCTGCAAGGGCAATAGGGTGAAAATCAATGGCTCCGATGCTAAGCCGTCTAAAACGGTGCGCGTCGGGGATGTCATAGAAGTGAGAAAGGCGGCAGTGCATTATACCTGGCGCGTTGTCGGACTGATAGAGAACAGGGTGGGTGCCCAGCAGGTTCCGCAGTACGCGGAAAATCTGACTTCGCAGGAGGAACTGGATAAACTCAAAGCCCCGGTGGAGACATTCTTTGTCAAGCGCGACAGAGGACTCGGCCGTCCTACAAAGAAGGACCGCCGGACCATCGAGGCTATGTGGAATGAAATAGACTTCAGTTCGGAAGACGAGGACTAGAAACTGTTTCTAAACAGCCTCTAGCGCTCATACTTTTTAGCCTGTTCAGCAATGAGGGCGGCATCATCGAAGTAATTGATGCGCATTGCATTGCGGACTTCTGCCATTGTCTTGGCCGCTGTCTCGTGAGCTTTTTCCGTACCTTTCTTCAGAATTTCGAATACAGCCGGAATATCCTTCTCGAATTCCTTTCTGCGTTCGCGAATAGGGGACAGAGTCTCTTCGAGTACGTTGAGGAGCAGTTTCTTGACCTTCACGTCGCCCAATCCTCCGCGCATATAGTGGTCCTTCATCTCCTGCAGACAACTGTATTCCGGCGCATACGCTGCAAAATGTTCCGGCTTGGAGAATGCGTCGAGGTAGGTGAACACTGTGTTTCCTTCCACTTTGCCCGGATCGCTGACCTTCAGATGTCCCGGATCTGTGAACATACTCATCACTTTTTTCTTTACATCTTCCGGAGTATCAGACAGATATATGCAGTTGCCGAGGGATTTGCTCATCTTTGCCTTGCCGTCTGTTCCGGGAAGTCTCATACATACGCTGTTTTGCGGAAGGAGAATTTCCGGTTCGACCAGAACGTCGCCATAGATGCTGTTGAATTTGCGGACAATTTCCCTCGTCTGCTCAAGCATCGGCTCCTGGTCTTCACCTGCGGGAACGATGGTTCCCTTGAAGGCGGTAATGTCTGCGGCCTGGCTGATAGGGTAGCAGAAGAATCCGACAGGCAAAGTGTTCTCGAAGTCACGTAACTGTATCTCCGCCTTAACCGTAGGGTTTCTCTGAAGTCTTGCCACGGTCACAAGATTCATATAATAGAATGTGAGCTCGGTCAATTCAGGTATCATTGACTGGATGAACAGAGTACACTTCTCCGGGTCAATGCCACAGGATAAGTAGTCGAGGGCCACCTCTATGATGTTCTGCCTTACTTTTTCAGGGTTGTCCGCGTTGTCAGTAAGCGCCTGCGCGTCGGCTATGAACACGAACATCTTGTCATAATCCCCTTCGTTCTGCAGTTCCACTCTGCGCTTGAGTGAACCGACATAATGTCCCAGATGAAGTTTTCCCGTCGGCCTGTCGCCTGTCAATATTACCTTCTCCATATAGTTGTGTTTGTTTGAATCTGTTTTGAGTAATCTGTCCCGTCAGTTGTGGGATTTGCCTGCGCGTGTGACTAGTTCGCGCACAGTCCTTCAAAGTTAGTAAGAATTTTTCTAAAGAAATTTCCTCGGGCGGTCTTGGATATTGTGAAAATTGTCCTATCTTTGTCTTAACTTATAATAATTCAAAATAAGAATTATTGTAAGAACGTAACAATCAACAATTAAAAGGATAACAATTATGAAAAAGAAATTTAGATGCCTTGTTTGCGGCTATGTTTATGAAGGGGAAAATCCGCCGGCTGAGTGCCCGTTGTGCCACGCTAAATCAGACAAATTCGTAGAAGTAAAGGAAGACGGACCGGTAGAGTGGGCGTGCGAGCATAAGATCGGCTCTGCGAAAAATTGCGCACCGGAAGTGCACGAGGGGCTTGAGGCTCATTTTCTCGGAGAATGCAGTGAAGTCGGAATGTATCTTGCGATGAGCCGTCAGGCTGACAGGGAGGGGTATCCTGAGATTGCTGAGGCGTTCAAGAGATATGCTTTCGAGGAGGCTGAACACGCTGCAAAGTTCGCTGAGTTGCTTGGCGAAGTTGTATGGGACACCAAGACTAATCTTGAGAAGAGAATCGAGGCGGAAGGCGGCGCCTGCGAGGGTAAGCTTGCTATTGCCACCAAGGCGAAGGAACTCGGATATGACGACGTGCACGACACTGTTCACGAGATGGCTAAGGACGAGGCGCGCCATGGAGCGGGCTTCCTCGGCTTATATAATAGATACTTTAAGAAGTAATCTTAGGCCCGGCTGGGGCTCATTATTTTGCTGTCCGCTGTACGCCCGAACTGTTTGTGGGTAACAGATTCGGAGCTTCGTGATTCACTTTTCGAAAAGCGATTTTTGTACTGAAATTCGCTTTTTGAAAGGTGAATTTTGTTTTCGCCGGAGATGGCTTTCGCCCCGACTTTTTGCAGAAATTGTTTGATTTTCGCCCCGACTTTTTGCAGAAATTGTTTGATTTTCGCCCCGACTTTTTGCAGAAATTGTTTGATTTTCGCCCCGACTTTTTGCAGAAATTGTTTGATTTTCGCCCCGACTTTTTGCAGAAATTGTTTGATTTTCGCCCCGACTTTTTGCAGAATTACCTATATTTGCGGAAATGAAAAACGGATAAGCGTATGTCTTACTATCGTAGAAACGTCGATTCTAAACTTCTTGAATGGAAGAATGACCCGCGACGCAAACCTCTATTGATAAGAGGTGCACGTCAGGTGGGCAAGTCATTTGCTGTACGCCATCTTGGCGAGACATTCAAGTACTTTGTCGAGATAAACCTTGAGAAACGTCCTGAGCTAAAACAGCTTTTTACAGAGGATATAGATGTGAAGAAGACTTGCGCCAATCTGAGCGCGGTAGTTGGTGTCCCGATTGTTCCCGGAGAAACGTTACTTTTCATAGACGAGATACAAGATTGCACTCAGGCTATTATGTCATTAAGATACTTCAAGGAAGATTATCCGGAATTGCACGTAATAGCTGCAGGCTCGTTGCTTGAATTTGCTCTTGAAGACATTCCGTCATTGGCGGTGGGCAGAATCCGCTCATTGTATATGTATCCGTTTTCGTTTGATGAATTTATGGGAGCGCAGGGGCTGAATCTTCAACTTGACGCCGTGCGACAGGCAAGTCCTGAATCTCCTATGCTGGATGTCCTTCATCGTCAGATGGTTGAACAACTTAAGTGCTTTATGCTAGTGGGCGGCATGCCTGATTCTGTCTCGACTTGGGTGGAAACCCACGATTATCTGGCGTGCTCGCGTACCCTGAACGATATTCTTGATACATATCAGGATGATTTCAATAAATACAAGAGTAAAATATCCCCGGATCTTCTGAGAAGAGTCCTTCGATCTGTTGCGAGACAATGTGGGACAAAATTCGTCTATAGCGCTACAGAAGGTGATGAAAGGACGGATAAAGTAAAGCAGGCTTTGAAAAAACTCACGCTCGCGGGACTTGTAATACCTGTAGTTCATACGTCTGCTGACGGTGTGCCACTGGGCGCGCAGGAAAATGAGAGGAGTGTAAAATATCTGTTTCTTGATACCGGACTCCTGTTGGCTTGGCAGGGACTACCTGTCAGCAATGTGCTCCTGTCTTCAGATGTGGATCTTGTCAATAAAGGCCCCATAGCCGAATTGCTGGCAGGATTGGAATTGATGAAGAATCAGGACTGCTTCAAAAAGGCTGAAATGTATTATTGGCAGTATGAAGCAAAAGGCTCGAATGCCGAGGTTGATTACCTTGAAACGAGAAATGGTATAGTCTTGCCGGTCGAGGTGAAAGCCAGTACCAAAGGCTCGATGCAGAGTCTGTATCTCTTTATGCGGAAAAAACATCTTCACAATGCCGTGCGAACATCTCTTGAAAATTTTTCAGAATACGACTATGTCGATTCTGAATCGGAGTTGAATGATGAAGTAAGGCATATCGAGGTGTATCCTTTATATGCTTTGTCAAATCTGTTCGCTTCAATGGAATACCCTGAATAGTCAGCGCTTGCTTAAGCCATTACAGTCCGAAGTAGCGGTCGAAGAAGGACTGGAGCTTTTCGATGACTGAGTCTTTCTTCGCCTGCCTGTTGCCGCCGCCGAAACGCGACATAGGAGGAAGAATCTTGTCAATGTCCGTACCTGTGGTTCTCACCTGGCCGTCGCGGAAACTGTTTTCGATGAACCTCTCCGTCTCCTGCGGCTTGAGATGCTCACACTCAATGAGTTTCTTCAAATCTTCATCTTTTTGCCGCCGCACGAAATCCTTCCAGCTGTTGTCCACATCCGTGTCTGCATTCACGCTGCTGATAAATTCCTCGATCAACTCCTTCTTGCTGCGCAACTCGATGCTTGAGCCGATTGCCTTGGAGATGTTCACGAGTATCTCCTTGTTTGTGCAGTTGCCGTCGTGATATTTCCGGACAAGCAGAAGGATGTAGTCGATGTTTATCTCAACCTGTCGTATGAGCTCAGTCTCGAACACGAGGTCGTCATTGACATTTTCCTTGTCGATAGACTTGCGCGGACGCCATTTCTCCCGAAGGTCCAGATAATTGCTCTGGTAATCCTGCAACTGCCTGTCGGATAGTATTTTCTGCTCATCGAACTGGTCGAATGTAGAAAGAATGTTGATGGACTTGAGCAGGCTTCCGAACAGGGCAATGAACCGTTTCTCCTCATCTTCGCCGATTGCCGGCTGCCCGTCCGGAAATTCGTTCTGCAGTTGCTCGACAATCTCCTTGTAACCATAGCAATGCTTGCCGTTTTCAGCATCGTAGCCGTTGAAATAGGACGCAAAATCCTTCAGTACCACAATGCTGCTAGCATCCTTGTCTCCGAACAGGGCGATGGCGTCATCAGTTGCCTGCTGTAGGTCACGGAAGCATACGATGTTGCCGAATTTCTTGACCGAGTTGAGAATTCTGTTCGTTCGGGAAAATGCCTGAATGAGTCCGTGCTGCTTCAGGTTCTTGTCCACGAACAGGGTGTTGAGCGTGGTTGCGTCAAAGCCGGTCAGAAACATATTTACCACAATCAACAGATCCACCTGGCGGTTCTTCATTCTCAGCGAAAGGTCCTTGTAGTAGTTCTGGAACTTGTCGGAAGATGTGTCGTAGTTGGTGGCGAACATCCTGTTGTAGTCGCCTATGGCACTTTCCAGAAAATCCCTTGATTGGCTGTCAAGTTGTGAGGTGCTTTCGGGGTTCTCTTCTGCAAGGATTCCGTCGATTTCTTCTTCATTCGCCCCGTAACTGTATATGGTTGCGATTTTTAGCCTCTGCGATTCGGGGAGTGAAGACTGCTGCTTTTTGAACTCGTTGTAATATGCCTTAGCCATCGGAATGGACGCAACCGCGAACATCGCGTTGAATCCGGAAAGTTTCCGCTCAGTCTTGTGTTCTGAGGTCTCGCTGTCTTTACGGGCAGTAGCAACCTTGTGGATGTCATCCAGTACGCGGAATGAATAGAAGGAGCCTCGCTTGGTCTTCCGGTCGAAATGTTCAAGAATATACTTCACTATGCCGGATATCCTCTCGGGCGACGACATTGCCTTCTCTCTGTCTATGGCGGAAATGCGCTCGTCTGTAATGCTGTCCCGTTCGCGTATGGTATTGACATAGTCGATTCTGAAAGGGAGAACATTCTCGTCATTGATGGCGTCCACAATGGTGTAGGTGTGGAGTTTGTCTCCAAACGCCTGCTGTGTAGTTTTAAGTCTCATATCACCACCCGTGCCCGCATTCTGTGCGAATATCGGTGTGCCGGTGAAGCCGAACAGGTGGTATTTCTTGAAATTCCTGGTGATTGCGGAGTGCATCTCGCCGAAATTGCTCCTGTGGCATTCATCGAAAATTATGACAATCCTCTGTTGGAATACCGGGTGGTTGCGGTTTTTCTGGATGAAGATGGAGAGCTTCTGGATGGTGGTGACGATGATGCGGTAATCGTGATAGCCTCCGTTCTTGTCTTTGTTCTCAAGCTGTCTTTGGAGTACGGCTGTGGAAGAGTTGCCGTCCGCGGCTCCCTCCTCGAACCGGTTGTATTCCTTCATTGTCTGATAGTCAAGGTCTTTTCTGTCCACTACGAAGAGAACCTTGTCGATGTAGGGGAGTCTTGACGCCAGCAGAGCGGTCTTGAATGAAGTGAGAGTCTTTCCGGAACCGGTTGTGTGCCAGATATATCCTCCGCCCTTGATACTGCCGTAGAGCTTGTAGTTGTGCGCGACGTTTATCCGCTGGATGATTCTTTCGGTTGCGGCGATTTGGTAGGGCCTCATTACCATCAGCATCTTCTCGCTGGTGAATACGCAGTAGCGGGTGAGTATGCTGAGAAGTGTGTGTTTCGACAGGAATGTCTTGGTGAAATCAAGAAGGTCTGTGATGACCTTGTTGTTGCTGTCTGCCCAGAATGACGAGAACTCGAACGAGTTGCTTGTCTTCTTGGTCTTGTTTCGGCCGCCCGGGTCCTGCTCCTTGATGTGGTTGGCGCGGGTGGTGTTCGAGTAGTACTTTGTGTTGGTGCCGTTGCTTATGACGAATATCTGCACGTATTCATACAGTCCGCATCCTGCCCAGAAACTGTCTCGCTGATAGCGGTTTATCTGGTTGAACGCTTCCTTGAGCTGAACGCCGCGTCGTTTGAGTTCGACGTGCACGAGCGGAAGTCCGTTTACGAGGATGGTTACGTCGTAGCGTGTGTCGTAGTTTCCGCTTTCTTCGACATATTGGTTGATAACCTGGACGAAGTTGTTGTGTATGTTGTCCTTGTCAATGAGTCGGATGTTGAGGCTTTCGCCGGTGTCTCTTTTGAGTACCTGGATATAGTCTTCCTGTATCTTGGCTGTCTTGGCGGTGATGTCATCATTTCTGTTGGCTATGCACTCGGAGAAGAAGCGGTCCCATTCGCTGTCGGAGAAGCGGCAGGAGTTCAGTTTCTCCAACTGTATGCGGAGGTTGGAGACAAGGTCGGCTTCCCCGTGAATGGGGAGGTATTCGTAACCCTGTTCTTGAAGGAGCCTGATGAATTCCTTTTCGAGTTCCGCTTCGCTTTGGTATGCTTCTGCCGGGCTTTTCGCATGGTCGTATTCGGAAACCACCGTGTATTCCGGGCTCTCGGCAATGATGTTGTATTGTGTCATCGTTTTATGCCTCTTTGCGTTTGAAGGTCAATAATTTGTCGCGGTAGTATTCGTACTGCTGGCGTCTTTTTTCAATTTCTGCCGGGAGGCCGGAAGTGAGGTCATTGGTTATGGAGTCGAAGCGGTCGAGGATGGAGACGATTCTTTCCTGCTCGGCAAGAGAGGGGATAGGGATAATAGTGTTTTTTACAATGTCGGAGTTTAAGTTGGATACGGCGCCTCCATTATTTGCTTTTGCGGCCCAAAAACTTTGTACACTTTTGCTTCTTAATGAGTAATACAGGAATCCAGCATTCAGGTGTTTCTCAAAATCGCACATTGAAATCCAACCATCGTGGATACATCCATCTGTCTCTAGAATATAAGGTCTTCCAAAACTCATGGAATTTGACAAAATGAAATCTCCCTTCCGGAGGTATTTTGATTTACGCGCTCCCTCTTTAGTGATTTTTTCTTTTGTTGATGAAATATATTTTGAAATCGGAGATACATCACCAATTTTAATCCAAGGGATGCCATCTTCATCATCAGTAAGAAATGATTGTATTGGTCGGGGAGACGCTCCTCTAGAAATTGACATAACTTCACCCAACTTACGCCACTCTACTTCTTGCCCCCCCCCTATTGAAAGTCAACAAGTTATCAAGATAATAGTTGTATTGTTGCTTTCTTTTTTGCAGTTCCGCTTGCAGTTCCGCTTGCAGTTCCGCTTGCAGTTCCGCTTGCAGTTCCGTAAACTTATCCAGTATCCTCACAATCTCCTCCTGCACCGGCAGTGGAGGCACGGGGATTTCGAATCCCTTGATAATTTCTAGGTTTATACTGGTCAGTGCTCCTTGAGCCATTCCTTTCAAATGCGTATATGACCTTGAAACCCAATAATATAAGAATCTGTAATTTAGAATTTCTCTTTTAGGTATCAGGGCGCAAACAGACTGATTTGCTGTTAAGTCTATCAAGGTCATTGCCGACCTTGCAACTGTGGCGCCAGTCATTGCAATCAAAACACTATGGCTTTCTACCCATTTTGCGGATGAAGAATTATACCCTTCTTCTGTTATGGCCTTCTCGGTAGTTGTTATTTCGTTGAAATTAACTTCTCCAGATCTTAGCCAAGGTATATTTCCATTATAATATGCGCTATTAGAGGAAGTTGGTGTGCCTCCTGCAAAAATTTTTTGACATACATCCTTCAGGGCTTTATATTCCACCCCATCCGGACAGTATTGCTGTATCAGTTCGTCTAACGACGTTCTTCCTCCTTGCTCGGCAATTCCGGAAACGTTATTCCGCATTGCGCTCGCTTCGTTCGTCAGTTTGTCTAGCGACATTCTTCCTACTTGCTTGCTCATAAATTATCGCGTGCTATTGCAAATCCAAAATTGTTCCTTACCTTTGTAACCGAGATGTTTATCAAGATGATTGAAGTGCTCTTCAAGCTTGATTTTTAAAGCATTTGCCATTCGGCAAATGCTTTATTGTTTAGAGATAATGCGGACGGATGTACTCTCAAAGGCCCGCTCTCAGCTCTCAAGCATTAAACATTAATCAAATGATTGTAATTTCCTCTATAATCTTGTCAATCTCAGCCCTCAATACATTCTCCCTCGCCACTATCTCAGCCAATTCTACATTGAGTTTCACGATATCCACTTTCTTGCGTGTGTCCTCCTGCTCCACGTATGTGGACACCGAAAGATTGTAGTCTGCTTTTGCAATATCATCATTGGAAACCAGTCTGCTGACATACTGCACATCCTTCCTGCCGATGAAAGTGTCAAGAATGTGCTGGATGTTGTCATCCGTGAGCTTGTTGTTGTTCGTGACCTTGACACACTCCTTCGATGCGTCGATGAACAGAGTGCAGTTGTCCTTCTTCGACTTCTTCAGGACCATTATGCAGGTTGCGATACCCGTGCCGAAGAAAAGATTGTCCGGCAACTGGATGACGCAATCTACGAAGTTATTGTCGATGAGATATTGCCTTATCTTCTTCTCAGCGCCGCCTCTATACATCACGCCGGGGAAACAGACTATCGCTGCAGTGCCGTTGGTGGCAAGCCAGGCGAGAGAGTGCATAATGAATGCAAGGTCTGCCTTTGACTTAGGTGCCAGCACTCCGGCCGGAGCGAACCTCTGGTCGTTTATGAGTGTGGTGTCATCGTCGCCTTTCCATTTGGTTGAATACGGCGGATTCGATACGATCACCTCGAATGGTTCGTCATCCCAATGCTGCGGAGCAAGCAGTGTATCCTCGCAGGCTATGTCGAACTTGTCGTAGTCGATGTCGTGCAGAAACATATTGATTCTGCACAAGTTATATGTTGTGAGATTGATTTCCTGCCCGAAAAATCCCTGACGTACATTGTCCTTGCCCAGAATCTTTGCTGCCTTCAGAAGCAGTGAGCCGGAGCCGCAGGCAGGGTCATATACCTTGTTCACCTCGGTTTTGCCGACAGTCGCCAGTTTTGTGAGGAGTTCGCTCACTTCCTGAGGCGTGTAATATTCGCCCCCGCTCTTGCCTGCATTCGAGGCATACATACCCATCAGATATTCGTATGCATCGCCGAACGCGTCGATCGTGTTGTCCTGATAGTCACCGAGCTTCATCGCCTCAATGCCGCGCAACAATTTGACCAGTTTCTCGTTCCGCTTTATGACTGTCGCGCCTAACTTGTTGCTGTTCACGTCGATGTCAGCGAAAAGCCCTTTGAAATCGTCTTCGCTCTCGGTTCCCTTTGCGGAACTTTCAATGGCGGTGAAAATGCTTTCCAGCGTCATATTGAGGTTCTGGTCGGTTTCACAGACCTTGCAGACATTCTCGAACAATTGCGAAGGCAAAATAAAGAAACCCTTGACTTTCACAAGGTCTTCCCGTGCGGATTCCGCATCGGCATCGCTCATCCGGGCATAGTCGAAATCTTCAGTCCCGGCATCTCTCTCGCTGGAATTGATATAAGCGGTTATGTTCTCGCTGATATATCTGTAGAAGAGCATTCCGAGTATATAGGACTTGAAGTCCCATCCGTCCACGGAGCCTCTCATCTCGTCGGCAATCGCCCATATCGTACGGTGAAGCTCCGCACGCTCCACTTCCTTCTTGTTGTCTGTCATAGTGTTGTCCTTGCTTTCCTTGCAGGGGGAATGAATATCCCCTCATTCGAGGATAAAGATAGGAAAAAATCACCGCATAGACAAAATACTATTTTTTTGGCGGGCGCGGATTTTTTAGTAATTTTACGTGATTTTGCAAAACGATACAAAAAATCGATTTGCACCAGTTGAGACACAAAAACTATAAAACATTGAATATGACACAGAAAAAATCAAACATTGTAGCCATTATCACAATGTGCTTCATCTTCGCGATGATCTCGTTCGTGACAAATATGGCTGCGCCGTTCGGCAACATCTGGAAAGGACAATACTCCTGGGCCGGAATGATGGGTAATATGATGAACTTTGCGGCATACCTCTTTATGGGTATTCCTGCGGGCAAGATGCTTGTCAAGTTCGGTTACAAGAAGACCACTTTGATAGCACTTGCGACAGGCTTCATCGGAGTAGTCATCCAATGGCTTTCAAGCAACGCATTCCTCGGTGAATCAGCTATTTATGTTTATCTTCTCGGTGCATTCGTCTGCGGATTCTGCGTATGTATGCTCAACACCGTCGTAAACCCTATGCTCAACATTCTCGGTGGCGGCGGAAACAGAGGCAACCAATACATCCAGATTGGCGGTTCGCTCAACTCTTTGACCGGTACACTCACTCCGCTTCTTGTCGGAATGCTTATCGGTACCGTTACAGACAAGACTGCAATGAGCGATGTGGCTCCGCTTCTTTTCATCGCAATGTTCGTGTTTGCACTCGCATTCATAATCATCTCGTTTGTAACTATTCCTGAGCCGGCTGCAGAAAGAAAGGCTTCTGAGGACGTGAAGGACACCCACAGCGCGTGGAGTTTCCGTCACCTTGTTCTCGGTGTTATCGCCATCTTCTTCTATGTCGGAATCGAGGTCGGCATCCCTGCACAGCTGATATTCTACTTCTCCGATGCAACTGAGAAGGGCGCGGGAATCGCTGTGAACGGTGCCGCAATCGGCGGTGCAATCGCTGCCGTTTACTGGCTGCTTATGATGGTGGGCCGTATCTGCAGCTCATTCATCAGCGGAAAGGTCAGCACGAAAACACAGCTTACAGTTGTTGCCACATTGGCTATATGCTTCGTTGTCATCGCCATCTTCCTGCCTAAGTCAGTGACAATGTCGATGCCTGCATACAGCGTTGAGGAAGGCTTCACCCTCGCTACGGGCGTGCCGATGAAAGCTCTCTTCCTCGTGCTCTGCGGTCTCTGCACATCACTTATGTGGGGCGGTATCTTCAACCTCAGCACAGAGGGCCTCGGAAAATACACAGAGCAGGCTTCCGGTATATTTATGATGATGGTTGTCGGTGGTGGCGTTATGCCTCTTATCCAGGAATTCATCGCTATGAAATCCGGTTATATGGCAAGCTACTGGCTCATCGTTGCAATGCTCTGCTACATCCTCTATTATGCTGTCGCAGGCTGCAAGAACGTGAACAAGGATATTCCTGTTGAATAATTATCAATAATGCAAGTCATTGCTTGCGAACCTTAAACAGAATCTGTTATGTACAAAATGGATATGCCTTACGTCGTCGGTGTCGATGTCGGAGGACAGACTACAAAGCTCGGTGTTGTGGATATGCGTGGCCAGGTGCTGGCTCAGACCGTGATCCGCACCGATACTTATGACTCGGTGGAGCCTTATATTGCGGAACTTGCCGAGGCAATCAAAAAAATCATCGCTGATGCTGGCGTGGAAGGTCAGGTGCGCGGAATAGGAATGGGTATTCCTAATGGAAACTACTATACCGGTGAGATTGAGAATGCAGTAAACCTCAAATGGGGAAACACTGGCAAGGTGCCTGTAGCAAAACTACTGAAAGATCAGATGGGTGACATTCCTGTGGCTCTCACCAATGACGCGAATGCCGCTGCGATGGGTGAGATGACCTACGGTGCTGCCAGAGGTATGAAGAACTTCATTATGATAACCCTCGGTACCGGAGTCGGAAGCGGAATCGTCGTAAACGGAGAGATTCTCTACGGACACGACGGATTCGCGGGCGAGCTTGGCCATACCTGCGCGGTACGTCACAACGGACGTCTTTGCAACTGCGGCAAGAAGGGTTGTCTCGAGACTTACGCTTCCGCTATGGGTGTCGCAAGGACAGCGCGCGAGTGGCTTGATATGAGCGACCAGCCGTCTTCACTCAGAAGTCTTGACAATATCACTTCTAAGGATGTGTATGAGGCTGCAAAAGAAGGCGATGCTCTCGCACTCAAAATCTTTGAGTTTACAGGAACAATGCTTGGACAGTCTTTTGCGGATTTCGTGGAGTTCAGTGCTCCTGAAGCAATCGTACTCTTCGGTGGTCTTGCAAGGGCAAGAAAGTTCCTGCTTGAGCCTATCGAGAAGGCGTTGAATGAGAATGTGCTTTCTCTGTGGCGCGACAAGGTGAAGATCGTGTTCTCTCAGTTGAAGGATTCTGATGCTGCCATTCTCGGTGCATCAGCTCTCGCTTGGGAATTGTAATAATTAAAGAAGGCTGACTGATTTAGCCTTCTTCTTACAAATAAAAATGGTGATTGGAGAAAACTTCAATCACCATTTTTTTGTTCCAGCATCGGCTGCAAAGTTTCGCAGCTCTGCCTAAACTATTCGTTGGACATAGAGTACGGCCTGTCTTCAGATGCAACTGTCCGGATATTCGGTTCGGACGACATCTTGAACTCAATCTTTGCGCCGTCGGTCAATGTCTCGTGCGTGAGATAGGTCTTGGAATAAGGCTTGCCGCTCACGCTCATCGACTTGAAGTAGAAATTGCTGTGGCTGTTGTCAGGTGCAGATATTACGGTCTTCTTGCCATTTGCAAGATGGATAGTCGCCTTCTTGAACAATGGTGCGCCCAATGCGTACTGGTCAGTACCCGGGCATACAGGATAGAATCCGAGTGCTGAGAATACATACCACGCTGAAGTCTGTCCGTTGTCCTCGTCACCGCAGTATCCGTCAGGCGTTGCCATATAGAGCTTGTCCATCACCTCGCGAATCCTCATCTGCGCCTTCCAAGGCTGTCCGCCCCAGTCGTACAGATAGAGCATGTGCTGGATAGGCTGGTTGCCGTGGGCGTAATTACCCATATTCATAACCTGCATCTCGCGGATTTCGTGTATAGTGAATCCGTAGTAGCTGTCGTCAAATACAGGAGGAACGTTGAATACATTGTCCAGATTGGCGTTGAATGCTTCCTCGCCGCCCATAAGAGCCATCAGACCTGCAGGGTCGTGGAATACTGACCAAGTGTACTGGAGAGAGTTGCCTTCCGTGAAATCACCGCCCCATTTGTACGGATTGAGAGGCAGGTTGAATTCGCCGTCAGCCTTGCGGCCGCACATAAGCGAAGCCTCCTTGAGATAGAGATTCCTGTAGTTCTGCGCGTGCTCCTTATAGATGCCGATTTCCTCGTCCGGTTTTCCGAGAGCCTGGCCCAATTTCCAGATGCACCAGTCGTCGTAAGCGTATTCGAGAGTTCTGGCTGCGGATTCGTTGAGACCTATGTCGCAAGGAACATATCCGAGACGGTTATATTCCTCCCAACCGGCACGGCCTGTAGCGTTTATGTCAGGATGTACTGAATTGGCACCGTGTTTCACTGCCTCCCAAAGAGTCTCAATGTCATATCCGCGGATGCCCTTGAGGTAGGCATCAGCAACGACGGATGCGGAATTGTTGCCGACCATACATCCTCTGTGGCCAGGGCTTGCCCATTCAGGAAGAAATCCGCTTTCAAGATAAGCGTTTACAAGACCTTCCTGCATCTTGGTGTTCATCTCCGGATAGACAAGGTTGAGCAGAGGGAAGAGGCATCTGAAAGTGTCCCAGAATCCTGTGTCAGTGAACATATATCCAGGGAGAACTTTGCCGTTGTATGGACTGTAGTGCACTACATTGCCGTTTTCGTCTATCTCCGAAAGATTGCGAGGGAACAGTACCGAGCGGTAAAGGCAAGAGTAGAATGTGCGGAGCCTGTCGATGTCATTGTCCTCTATTTCAATGCGTCCGAGAGTCGAGTTCCACTGCGCTTTGCTTTCAGCTACAAGTCTGTCGAAATCTCCGTCGCCAAGTTCGGCAAGATTTCTCTCCGCCTGTTCCTGACTGATGAATGAGGATGCCACTTTGAGATTTACCTGCTGTCCGCGTGCCGTCTTGAATCCTACGACTGCACCGGAATGTGCATTTGCTTCCTCGACAGTGCGGGTGTATTCAAATGGAGTGTCGGATACAATCACGAACCAGTTTTTGAAATTGTCCGGAACACCGCCGGAATTCTTGGTCGTGTATCCGATGATTTTATTCTCCGAAGGGATTATCTGTACGCTGGAGCCGTTGTCGAATGCGTCCACAATCAGATATGACATATCCTTTTCCGGATAAGTCAGTCTGAATTTGGCGGCGCGTTCGGTCGTGGTCATCTCTGCAACTACATCGTGGTCAGCGAGATAAACACTATAGTAATACGGCTTTGCTGTCTCTGACTTGTGGGAGAACCAGCTGGCGCGCTCGTCCTGGTCGAAAACCGCTCCGGTAGTCACCGGCATAATCACGAACTGGCCGTAATCGTTTATCCATGGGCTTGGCTGATGAGTCTGCTTGAATCCGCGTATCTTGTCGGCATCGTATGAGTATGCCCATCCGTCGCCCATTTTTCCCGTGACAGGAGTCCAGAAGTTCATTCCCCAAGGTCTTGCGACAGCGGGGTAGGTGTTACCTGTGGAAAAGAGCATTTTCGACTGGGTGCCGACCAGAATGTTTACATAATCCACAGGATCGCATTTGTCCTGTGGCTGAGAAGAGGTGCACCCTGCAGCAAGAAATGTCATTGCTGCAAGGATGCCTGTAAGTGTTTTATTCATTGTTTTTGACGTATTCAAGCATTTTTATGAAATAGCCTCCCACTACTGAGCGGGCTTTGAATCCGCTGTGCACAGGCTTGTCGGTATATACCCAGTCGGACATCGGAATTCTGTCTTCTGTCTCGTTCATAAACAGGTGCACAGGGGCTACAAATGTCTCGAAATCCTCGAGGTTGTCAGCCATTGTCGCTGTCCATACGATCCAGTCAGTCTTGGTGTAGGTGCTTCTGCTGTCGAGCGGAAGTCCGTATCTGTTCTGCTTTGTCTTGTAGTAGGCGAGTTCCTTTTCTTTCACTGAATCAGGGAAGATGTCCAGTCCGAGGAGCTGATCCCAGACGAGATTGTATTTCTGGCTCCAGGTGCCGCTCTTGTCGAATGTGAGCTTGTAGTGGTCGCCGTCATCGTCCATCTCCATCCATTGTTTGGCGAGGGACTGTGCTTTCTGTTTGTAATTGGCGGCTACGTCATCAAGGCCGAGCATATCAGCCATATAGCCGTAAGATGCTATGGCGAGAATCGCTTTGATTGACAGGTTGGCATTGTGGGCGAAGTGGCCCGCGAAATCGTCGGTGCAGAGCTGGCTCTCAGGGTCAAGGCCGAACTGCTCAAGATATTCCACCCACGTGGTGAGTGTGTTCCAATGCTTCCTGGCATAGTCTGCACTGCCCTCATAGCGGCAAACTGCAGCGGTCAGAATTATCATATTTCCGCCTTCCTCTACAGGCATATCACCACCGTAGGTCTGCCCGTTGGCGATAGGATAGGTGCCTACATCGTGTGATGGGAACGGCTTCTTCCATTTGCCACTCTCGCTGTAGTAGTAGATGTGGTTCATAAGACCCTCAGCCAGAGTCGGATTGTATAAGAGATACAACGGTGAGGACGGATATGTAATATCGACTGTGCCGATTGAACCATTGCTGTTGTTCTCCTTTGATAGCCACAGAATGTCTCCGTTCGGTGCTTTTACGAGTTTGTGCGCGTGGATTGACTGACGATAGGCGAGTGCGCAGAGTTCTGCATATTTCCTTCCGCCAGCTTTCTCCGCTGTTTTCATCAGCTCGGCATCGAATGCAGCGCATTTCTTTTTCAAAGAACTGTAGTCGGCAAGTGCCGCTTCGAACTGGCTCTCGATGGTCTTGTCACCGTTCTGATTCCACCATGGCCTAAGATTTTCTCCGAAGTATTGAACAGAATAGAGGTCGTCGTAGCCAATCATCACTTTGCCTGAAGCTTTGGCGGAATTGCCGAGGTCGCGCAGAAGTGCAAGTCTGCCGTTATTGCCCGAACCTGTCGTGCCTGCTTCCGACAATGCTTTGCCTGTCTTGAAGTTGTTTCTGAGTGCGGAAGAGTTGCCGACTCCTGCCTGTGTGCCGTCATTTTCAGCTGCAAGATAGAAATAGCCCCAGTCAATGCGGATGTCGTCACCTTTTCGTGCGAGTATGTTCTGTGACTTGGTTCCGGTCTTCAGATAAGTGATTCCGTTCTTGGTATAGGTTGAGGACTCTGTCTCCTGCCACGGCTTGTCAGTTGCCCAAAGAGGAGATGCTTCGAAGTAGATTTTCAGGTCGTGCTTAGCATTGTCCTTGGATTTGATAGCGTAGGAGATGTAGTTCACAGGACGGCTGATGAGGTCGAGATTGTCCAGAAACAGAGGAGCCGTGAATGTAAGTTCAAGATCTACAGGGCCGCAGTCGAATGTGTAGATGGTCCTGGTCGCCTGCACGTCTGCCGAAGTCTGTACGGCAGTCTTGCTCAATGCCGGTTTCGGTTCAGAAGCCATACTGAGTCCGAAATCCAGGATTGCAAGTCCCACCGGGTTTTCACAACTTGCCGCGATTACATTTTTGCCCGGTTTCAGCGCTGCTGTGGCATCCTTTCCGAGTGGAACGACTGCGTCGTGGTTGCAGTTGTTGCCGGTGTCGTGTGCAAGTACTCCGTTTACATAGAAAATTGCGCGGTCGTCATTGCTGAATGTCAGGTAAAGAGGCCTTTCTGTCGCCTCGGATGTTATTTCGACTTCCCTGCGTACCCAGATGTTGCGTGATTCCCATCTTGTGCGGGCAAACGGATCGTCTGCGGTACCGAATGCTCCGGAACCTTCTTTCCATTTGGAATCATTGAAATCTGGTTTCATCCAGTCGGATGCAGGCGTTTTCTCGGTATATCTGCCTGTCCATTCGGCTTCCTGTGCGGTTGGGACTACTGTTATGAGTTCTGCGTCCTCAATGCCCATAAAGCGGTAGATTTCGTCGTCCACCTGAAGTCCTCCGATAAGTGGAAAATCCTTTCCTGTCCAATGCTTTACGCTTGAATCGTACAGATTGTCGGTCATTGACCAGGCGCTTGTGTAGGTGTCGATGCTGACCAACGGCCAGGCCGGTGCGCGGAGTGAATTCTTGATTGTTTCTTCCTTTTCCGCGCAAGACGCTACGAGGCACAGTGCGGGAAGCAGGAGAATCCAGTTTGTATGTTTCATTATGTCAGTATTTTGTGTTTGGAAACTTTGCCTCCGGTCTGAAGGCAGTAGTGTTATTTCTAGAAATTGACTTCAACTTTCACGCCATCGGGCGAGTTCTCGAACGAAACGAGGCAGGTGTGGCTTTCTTCATTCCAATCCACTGGAATTTCCTTGCCGTCAGCCTTTATTCCGGTCGGTGCCTTCGGGAGAAGAATCCTTGAGACGTTCATTGTCCCTGCCGGTGCCTTTGCGGTGTAGGAGAAGCTGGACTTGGTGCTGGTGATATCGTAGGCGCGGCTTGCTGCAGCCAGAATCTGAGGTGTGCTCTTGTCCGCTTTCGTCAGGTCGTAGAAAAGTCCTTGTCTTCCCGGTGCTATTTCTTTTGAATGGTAAACTGGCAGTGCCGGGTCGAACAGGTCGATGTACAGACCCTCCAGACGGTAAGGAGATTCGTCTTCATTTTCATTAAGCACGGCAACGAGTCTGTATGGACCTCTGTCCAGCGTGAAATCGCGCTTGAACTGCATTTCTCCAGGGAATACGCTCTTGACCGTGGCGATGAGTGCTTCAGCACCGCCTTTTTCGAGCACGAATTCCTTAGGGTCGTGGCGCAATATGCAGACATTCCCTTTGCCGTATTTGTAGGTTCCTTCACTTGCGGCGGGGCTGATGCCCATAAGTGAGAAAAGATGGTCAGAAGCGGCTGCATAGTTGTTGCCGTCGGAGTTCCACCACTCTTTGACAGACTGGAACGGATCGTTGTCCCTTGCAGCGTAGACGATGTTTCCTCCATTTTTTACCCATTCCGCCAGATACTTGTGAGCGTCAGCGGACAGAGGCTTCATATTGGAGTAGGTCATTATCAAGACCTTGGTGTTCTCCAGAGCTTTCTTGAAGCCGAGATTTTCGATATGCACGATGCTTACGGGTACTCCTTTCTTGACGAAAGGCATAGCCATACCATAGAAATTGGCAAGCTGCGGGTCGTCATAGCCATCGTGCTGCGGGAATCTCTGGAACATCAGGGAGTTGCCCATAAGTATGCTGATGCCCTGTGTGCCTGAGACCTTGTCAGAGGAGAGCGGCATCTGCTGCAGCGCGTTCGTCATAATCTGCATCATTGTGGCGTAGTCTCCAGGGATGTGTATCTTCTCATTCGAATCCGCAGACTTGTTGTATAGTCCGGTGTAGATTCTTTCAGGCCAAGGCATTATCTCATAGCTGTTTATCTCCGGGTAGAGCAGCTGCGCGGTGAATGTCGCCTGATAGTTTTTCCGGTAGTCTTCCCAGTCTCGTGGCCGGTCCTCTATCGGGTCAGTCAAGAACCACACTTTTCTTCCGGTCGGCGCTGTCATAGATGACATACACCCGTATTCGAGAAATGCCGTTTCGAAGACTCTTTCCCTGCATACTCCGTCGTACCAGTCAGGCTCTCTTGATGTGCCTGTCCAGACCTGTGCAATATAGCCGTCCACGCAAGAAAGCGATGCAAGGCTTGCTTCAGGGCTGACAATCTGCCACTGGGAGTAGTTCAGAAGCGAATGTGTAGGGACGTAACACTTGATGTCCAGCCCCTTTGATTTGCCGTATTCCTTTGCGTATGTAAAGGCTTCATCCAGTGCGCGATAGTATAGATGATACTTCAGTTTGCCGGACATATAGGTTGCCTCTGGTGACTCGTCCTGAGGCCTCCAGTCCGTGCCGTAGTATTCTTTCCACTCTCTCTTGAAGGCTTCGCTGTATCCGGCCCTTGCCCAGAATTCCGGCTCTTCAAGGTAGATTGCGGTGACTCCTGCGTCAATGACTCTCTTGATATGCCTTTCCTTGAAATATTCCAGATAATTGCGGGTAGGGACAATGTACGGCACCATATTTCCGTGCCAGATTGTGTCCCCGTTTGCCTGGACCTGACCTTCATCAAGATGCCATTTGCCGTCCCATTGTCCGGTAAAGTAATCCTGATATTCACCCCAGGCTATGCCGGTCATAAAATCTGTCCTGTAACCGCGCTCCTGCCAGGATTTGAGCCTTTCCTCTATGGAATTTTTGCCGGCACCGGTGTCGGAAGGATTTCCTCCGACGCCATAGACCATCACGGCATCTGCACGAGTGTCTATCTGCGGAAACCATCCTCTGGATGTCTGGAACGTGGTCTTGACAGTGTCTCCGGATTGATTTCCAGAGCCACAGGCAAAAACCATCAGCAGAGCGGACAGGTATCCTGCATATTTCAAGTTATGTATCATTTCATTCAAGTTTCGCAAGTGTCCTAATATAAAGGGAGGGCTGTCGAAATGGCTGCCCTCCCTCAGTTAATTGTCAATGATTAAGGAACATTGACCTCAGCCGCTTCAGAGTAGTTGTACCTTCTTGTACCGCTTCCCTTAGGCGTGTCGTAGTTGATTCTCGCTGCAGCTCTCACGAAGACTTTTCTTCCGGACGGGATGGTACCGTTTGAAGTGATGGTGACTTCCTTTCCGAGAAGTTCCTCGAAACTTGAGCCGCCGTAGCTCAATGAGCTTGACCATCTGGTGTCGCGTGCTCTGTATCCTACGCTGGATGAGTAACTTACAAACAGCTGGATGTCAGTGATGTTAGTGAAATCATCGCTGTAGTCGCCCATAGGCTCTACAAGTTCCTTGAATTTCTCTGCGGATACGGCTCTTGTCACTTTCACTTTGGCTGTAACGACTCCGCCGCTCACCTGAGGCTCACCTACGAACTCGACTTTCAGGAATGGATTTACCTTGAATTCCACATTGGTAGTGCCCTTGATGTCGGTTTCGATCGTCTCGTCAGAAATTGGCACGCCGTCAGCTGTTTCCCTTACAAGCGGAATGAACGGTCCGTCAATTCTTACGTTATAGTGTCCCTTGAAAATCTTGGTATTCTGGAATGTACCGTCAGGACGGCAGTAGAAATCAGGATTGTGCTCTACGTTGTCTCCGTAGCTGAGTTCGGTCAGACGGACACGAATGCCCTCGCTGCCCTGGTCGGTGAGTACCGGCTCACCTGTGTTCGCATCCACGACTTTGCCCTTGATGGTCTCCTTCGGCTCATCGTAGTTGTCAAGTTTGAACAGGGAGCAAGAATCAGCTGCAATCAATGCTGCTGCCAAAACCGCAATATTTATAAATAAACGTTTCATACTTTCTTGAATAAGTTGTCAACTGTTGTACTTGGATTATCTGTTAGGCTGCTGGTCGATGACCGCACTCTTGGACACCTCACCTGAAGGAATGCTGAAATAGTAGTCCACCGTGTTGTAGGAGAATGTCTTGAGTGATACCCACTGATAACGTTCGTCGAAGAAATATTTGTTTGTCTCCGAGCTGTAGAAAGGATAGAGACCCTTGAAACGGAATGTCACGCCGCTGCTGTATTCTTTTGAGTCGCGCTGGATGCCCCAGAATCCGTCTCTGTTGTTCTCGTCAATGACTCTCCATCTGCGGATGTCCCATTTGCTCTTGTGCTCGAATGCAAGTTCCTTGCGGCGCTCTTTGCGGACGATGTCACGTGAGTCATTGTTGGCGGTAAGATTGCCTTCAAGCAAATCTGCACCGGCTCTTTCACGGATTTCGTTGATGGCGTCAGTCGCAACTTTAAGCATATTGTCTCCTTCAACCGGTGAAGATACTCCGGCGATTGACAGCTCAACACCAGCTTCAGCAGCGATGAGAAGAACGTCTGCATAGCGCATAAGAATGAATGGCTGTGATGATTTGCCTTCACCTATATCTTCAGCTGCGAGATCCTCGTCAAGATATTTTCTCAGATAGAGTCCTGAAAGGTTGCCTTCGCCGTTGTTGAAGAAAGGTCCGTTCTCTCCGGCTGCGTTCATCTTGGTACCGTTGACTTCCACTACCTCCTGGTTTGTCCCTGAGTTAGGGCTGAGGTACAATGTCTTCTGCACTCCGTTTGAACCGGTGTAGCAGTCAAGATGCTGGTATCCGGTATTTGCTGAAGCGAATGAGTAGTCGCTGAAAAGAGGCTTGATAGGCGCTGAACCGGTATATACGCCGGAGCGGATTTCGATCTCTTTTTTCTTGAACACATCTCCAGGGAAGATTACGTATGCGCGGAGACGAGGCTCGGCATTTGCGAAAAGATCCATAGGAGAATCGTAGAGAAGATAATTTCCGGAAGCGTTGTCTTTTCCGTCAGTAACTCTGATGGTTATGCCGTCGTCATATCTGTCGAAGCCGTCAAAGAGCTCGATGAAGTCGAGAGTAGGGCAGGAACCTGAGCAGAGAGGCGCTCTGAAGATGAATGGAGAGCAGTAAGCGTCGAGTCCGTGAGTAAGGGTAGGGTAGGAATACTCTTTGACCATAATGTTTTCAGGACTGGTAAGGTCCTTCCACATTGCTACCATATTCTTGTACTGCGCTTCTTTGTCACCGGCAACCCAAGATTTCTTGTAAAGGGAGTATTTGCCTGAAAGCATCACTTCTCTTGCGGCCTTGTAAGCCTCTGCAAACCATTTGTTTGAGCAGCTCTGCCATTCGTCAGAGGCAAAACCGATAACTCTCACGTTTGTCTTGGCTCCGAGTCCGGTAAGACGTCCTGCGACTGTCTCGTTGTATTTTGCAACTGAACCTGCATAAAGCATAGCCTCTGCCTTGAATGAAAGTGCAGCATATTTGTTGGCGGTGCCACTGAACGTTGCGGTTGCAGGAAGAAGCTCGACAGCAGAGTCGAAGTCAGCGAGAATCTGCTCCCAGGTGTCTTTCTCTGAAGAACGTGCGACTTCAAGTTTGCTCTGTTCTGCAGGATATTCAATCTCTTTGGTTACCAGAGGAATACCGCCGAAACGGCGTGCCATCTGATAGAAAACGTATGCTCTGACGAAATATGCCTGGCCGATGAATTCGTTGTAGGCAACTTCGGCGTAGTTTGACTTGTAGTCAGGCAAAGTCTCGATAAGGTGGTTTGCAAGTCTGAGAAGTTCAAATGCACCGGTCCAGTAAGGGGTATCCTCGTTGGTGTATGACGTACAGATACCGTCCCTGTCCACAGCCTCACCTGTTCCTTCAATTCCGAGGCTGGCGAGCCATCCGTTGTAGGTGATGCCCCACTGAGCCATATATTTGAAATCTTCCCATGGCATCTTGCTGTACAGAGTTGCCATATATATCGACATTCCGGCCTGATTGGACAGCAAGTCATCGTCTGTGACAATATTCTTCGGCTTGATATCCATCTTGGTGCAGGATACAGCGCAAAGCAAAAGTGTTGTCGCGTATAATAATATCTTTTTCATATTCTTATTCATTAACAGGTCAATTAGAATGAAAGGTTCAGACCAAATGTATAAGTCTTGTTAAGAGGGTACATACGTCCGAGGTCGCTGTCTGGGTGCTCAGGGTCAACGAATTTGACCTTGGTCCAGGTGAGAGGGTTGTATGCGTTGAAATATACTCTGAGGTTGAGGTCCTTCAGCCTTCTGAACTTAGGGATGGTGTATCCGAGTTCAATGCTCTTCAGACGGAGGTATGCCGTGCTGACGCGGTTGAATGACGAATTGCTGTTCGGATAATGTCCTGTGTAGCCGTAATATCCTGATGTCCATTTTGTTGCCGGATCATAAGGGTCGTCGGTGACATTTGCTGGATGCCAACGGTCGAGATACTGTTTAAGAGTACCGCCACCATTTGAACCCCAGATGGAGTAGAGAGGCTCCTGATATACCATAGAACCCATTGCTGTACCCTGGAAGAGCATATTGAAGTCAAATCCTTTCCAAGCGACGTCGAATGAGAATGAGTAGTTCATCCACGGAGTCTGGTCGTATGCGTACGGATGCTCGTCGAGAGAGTTGATTTCGCCGTCACCGTTCCAGTCGAGATATTTGTAGTCTCCAGGCAATGTGCTGTTCTCCTTGTAGGTGTCGTATGTCCATACGTCGTTCCAGTCTTTATACCTTCCGACTCCTTCGTATCCGAACTGAACACCCTGGTAGCGGTTGTTCATATTGTCGTTTCTCCACTTGTCGTATGAGTTTGCATAACCGCCGTTCTGAACGTAGGTAAGATATTTCTGCCTTGTTACAGATGCCATTGCGGTGACACCGTAGGTGACGTTGCCGACTCTGTTCTTGTGGGAGAGCTGGAGCTCAAGACCCATGTGGCTGTCGCTGTTGACATTCTCTACTGAAGGAGACGCTCCGACAACTGTAGGAAGTGATGAACTGTTCTGGCCGAAGAGTCCGGTTCTCTTTCTGTGGAAGTAATCGAATGTCACTCCGAGAAGTCCGTGCCAAGCTTCGAAATCTACACCGACGTTGAATGTCTTGGAGGTGTACCAGGTAATGTTGGTGTTAGGAAGCGGCTGGCTGCTGAAGCCGTAAACGAATGCGTTGTTGATTAGGTAGCCCGGAGCGTACTGGTTGTAGTATCCGTTTTCCGAGTTGCCTGCAGCTGCAGGATAGGTATAACCGCTAACCCATTCGTAGTTGAGTCCGCTGTCATCACCGAGCTCACCGTAACTTGCTCTGAATTTCAACTGGTTGATGAAGTTGAGAGCTGCGATGTTCTTGAAGTATGGCTCCTCTGAAAGACGCCAGCCGACAGAGACTGAAGGGAAGAAGCCCCACTGATGACCCTGTGCGAATTTTGACGAACCGTCATATCTGAACTGTGCCTCGACCAGATACCTGTTGTCGTAGGAATAGTTCAATCTTCCGATAAGAGCTTCATATCCAAGTTCATAGAACTGCGAGCTGCCGGCATCTGTACCGATTACCTGATTGTCCTTTGAAAGGGATGTGAGGTACGGTGTGCTGAATGCGAGGTCACCGTATGCGTAGTAGTTGTCGCCGCGGCGTTTCTGAACCTCCCAACCGAGGGTGGCTCCTACTTCGTGCTTGCTTGCGAATGTTCTGTCGTAGGTGAGGAGAATCTGTCCCAAGGTCTGCCACTTGGTGTAGTTTTCCTTGCGGAGGTTGCTTGGAGAGCTTTCTGCAAACAGTTTCTGCTCATATTCTCCTGTTACGCTGTTCTTTGCGTACTGATAGTATTCCTTGCGGAAGATTTCGTTGTCATCCTGACGATAGTCATAGCTGAACATTCCTTTGAGCTTGAGTCCGTCGAGGACTTTTGTCGCTGTGCCGAAATCATATTCGAGCGATGTTGCAAGGGTTACGTTCTTCTGTTTGTATGTTCTGTAACCTGAAACGTCGGATGTCATCATTGCAACTGTGTTTCTCTCGAGGTCGAGTCCGTCATAGTTGAGCATCGTGTTGGCGTCATCGGCGTAGGCCGGATAGAGGACACCCTGTTTCCAGTAGTTTCTGATGATTTCTACTGAGCTGTAGTATGGAGTGTGCCTTTCGTCCTGCAGTGCGGAGACATTCAGGTTGAACTTGAGTCCCTTGACGATTTCTGCGGTGATGTTGGACCTTACATTGTACTTGTCGTAATTGAGGTCGCCTGATTTGAAGAAACCTTCCTGATAGAGGTAACCCATTGAAACATAGTACTGTATTCTTTCGGAACCACCGCTTATGCTGATGTCGTGCTGTGTCTGCGGAACGGCTTTGGCGAGTACCAGATTGTTCCAGTCGGTCTCCTTGCGGGTGCCGTTGCGGAACGCCTCGAAATCGCTTTCGGTATAGACGATGTTTCCTCCGTTCACGTTGTTCATCTGCTGCTCGTTGTAGATGGTCATCGCATCGTAGGCGTTCATCAGTTCTGGCATCTTGGAAGGAGTCTGGATTGTGTAGGAGCCGTTGTATGAGACTTTGGCCTTTCCTACAGAACCCTGCTTTGTGGTTACGAGAATGACACCGTTGGCACCTCTGACACCGTAGATTGCGGCGGAGGCATCCTTCAGCACTGACACGTTCTCGATGTCTTCAGGATTGAGTCTCTGGAAGTCTGATACAGTACGTGGAACGCCGTCGATTACGACGAGTGGTGAACCCAGTCCGCGGATATCCATATTCGCGCTGTATGTTCCAGGTTCAGAACTGGTCTGCCAGACACGCACACCGGCTACACGACCGGTAAGCATATTCTGCGGGTTCTCAGTCTTTACCTTGAGAAGGTCACCGGAGTTGATTCCGACGACTGAACCGATCACGGAACCTCTCTTCTGAGTACCGTAACCCACTACGACTACGGATTCGAGATAGTTCTGGTCTTCAGTCAGAACCACGTTGATAACGGATTTACCGTTTACCGGTACCTGCTGGCTTGTCATTCCCAGACAAGTGAATTCGAGTATACCGTCAGAGGCTACCTGAATGGAATAATGTCCGTTCACATCAGTCGGTGAACCGATGGTGGAGCCTTTGACCATAACGCTGGCGCCGATGACCGGATCGCCGTTGGCGTCCAGAACAGCACCTGTCACAGTCATCTTGGACTGTGCAAATGACATCCACTGCACTGAAAGAAGCAGCAATGTCACGACGACAGTAAAAATACGAGATTTCATATTATTGCCGATTATTAGTTATTATTGGTTGTTTGCTTTATTTAGCTGATAGACAGCGAGATTGGCATAGTCGGCAGCACGTGCGAACGTGTACATCAGGTTGACTTCGTTCTTTGTGTTGTCCTTGCTCCATCCGGCGAGAAGGCTTATCGGAAGCATTCCGTCCTTCAGATAATTGTCCCAGCCGAAATCGAGGTTGTCCTGGAATGACTTTACGCAGACGTGAGCCTTGTCATAGTACTCGGATGCTGCGAGATAGCCTCTCAGAAGAACGTCGTGGAACCATACGTTATCTACGCTGTATGAGTAGTAGCCTTCCCTTGAAGCTCCATATTTTGCGAAATATGAGAAACTTGCATCGGTAAGTGCCTTTGCGTCCGCAAGATAGCTCGCGTCAGAAGTTACTCTGTACAGGTCAATTGCGCCTGAAAGCGGGGTGCCTGAATTGTATGTCCAGGCCGGACCTTCACGTTTAGGGACATCGGTGTTCTTGCGGTATCTCACGCCACCTACTGTCTCATATTCAGGCTGGCCGTCTCCGGTGTAATATCCGCCCATCAAGTCGTCATAGACGCCGTCGGGACGGAGAAGACGCTCCTTCTGCCATTTGTATATCTTGGCAGCCATCTCCCTGTAATAAGTTTCCTTCGATTCAGTTTTCGTTCCGCGGGTCTTGTCCGTATTGACAATTCCGTGGGTAATCTGGTCTGACTTGCCCTTGTACAGTTCTGAAAGCCATACAAGCGGGGAAATCATAGGACCGTTGCTGCAGGTATGCTTGGTGACATAGCCAGGACCCCAGGTGATTCCGCCGTTCTCGTTTCCATTGGAATCAAGAGTGCAGTCCCATCCGTCCAGAACGTATGACGCAAGATACTCTGCCTCGTCCAGATATTTCTTGTCCTCGGTTGCCCTGTAGGAATTGATGAATTCGCGGATAATCCACATCTGGTCGTCATAGACGTTGAGTATTCCGTCAACGCCGGCAGTTCCGGGAGCCGAGCCACGATTGACCCCGTACGGGCTCCAGGAATTGGTGCCCGTATAGGATGTCAAAGTGAAAGTTCCCTTGTAGTACTGCATTCCGTCGTGGAGTTTTTCCAGAAGGGAACGGAAAGTGCTGAAATTTTCGTCGTAGAGTGAACTGTATCCGGCATCTTTAAGCGCTGTCATAGCATTCATCGAAGCTGAAACGGCTTCCAGAGTGGAAGTGTATTCCCAGATGCTCACGAGGTTGGAACTCCTCTGTTTTGTAAAGGGATTATACTTCATACTCAACGCCATAGTGCCGTCTGCCGAGTAATCTGAAATCGCCGTCTCGATAATGGATATCGCGCGTTCAAGATTCTGTTCCGGCAATGTCTTCTCCTCCGGCTTAGGCTTATCAGGTTCTGCGGAGGCGTGGCTGCACGCCACACATCCAACGATGATCAGTGATAAGAAACCAAATACAAATTTTTTCATTTTCTATCTGTTTATTCGAAATCTATTCCGTAGATGCAGAGCTTCTGCTCTCCGCCCTGGCCTGAAGTAACTCCCTTGTGTACGCCAAGTGTGAGAACCACGTTCTTTCCGGTGAATGAGCTCAGGTCATATACGAATGCTGCATAGTCTTTTGCATTGCCTTCGCCCTGAGTGTGCTTGAACTGCCAGCAGCCGTTGCCGCCGCTTACTTCCGAAGCCTCTTTGGCTGTGTTGCTTACAGGTGAGAGGTATGTGACATTTCCGTCCTCTGTTATGGCAGTTACCTTGAATGTGGTGTATTCGTTGTCATCGAAGTTTCTCAAATACATTGTCATCTTGTCGTTGGCTGCGGTGATGCTGAACTTGGAGTAGAAATATGCGCAAGGTCTGTTGTAATTTGCCGCTTCTCCTGAAGGAGTCTTGATTACAAATCCTTCGCCTGCGCCCGGTTCAGCGTCCTTGTTTACATACATAAAGCCCCAGTTGGCGGCAATATGATTTGTGCCGTTCCATACGTTGTAGCCTACGCCGCTGTGTCCGTCCGCACCGTTAGGAACTCCGCTGAATGAAGTCTTCTCGTTCGGCATAATTGAACGAACCATTTCTGATGTCATGTGCCATCCTTCGAGCTCTGCGATTTCTTCGCCAGGCAGATAGTTGTCGTTGTTTACCTGCTCCTTTGCGAACGACATGTGGCGGATAGGAAGCTGGTGCCAGTAATCGCCTGTCTTTGCACGATATACACCCACTGCTACGATCACTTCCTTGCCGATGTATTTGCTGAGGTCGAATACATATTCCTTGTAGTCATCGCTACCGTGTGAGCGGTTCTCTCCGACTTTCTCGGCTACCGGCTCTGCAGCTGAAAGGTCAACTACCTGTACGCCGAACTGGAATGGATCATCCGCGCTGGTGTTATGGGTTCTCACATAGAGGGTGAGTTTGCAGTTGTCTGCAGTGATAAGTTTCTTTCCGTATGTGAAGCTGTTGAAATGATCGAGGTCTGCAGGTTTCTTCTGGTCTGCATCGTCATTTATTATACGGAGTGTACAACCCTCGTTCTGATTCTCGAAATTGCCGACATATTTGAGTGTTGACATAAATACGCAAGACCAGTCGACAAGTCCGCCGCCGTTGCCTTTACCGCCGCGGTAGTCATTCGTATACCAGCAGTCAGCTTCCTGAAGATCCTGTTTTGTAAGGCCAGGGAGAATCTCTGTGCCGCCGAGAGTGATGTCAGGAACAGTGCAGATACCGTCAGCGTTGAACATATCTGCTGTGATTTCTTTTGTCACTGAACCGTAGCCCTGCTTGCTGATTGTAAGGGTGTAGTCTTTGAGAACAAGTTTGGTAAACTCGTATGTGCCGTCTGTGCCGGTAGTGAGGTCAGTACCGGAGCCAAGGCTTACAGTAGCACCTGTGAGAGGCTTGTTGTCGTTCTGGGCGTCAATCAACTTACCTTTGATGACAGCATTGGCGAATTCCATCACCGGACGCAATGTCGCTTTTGAGTCAACGAACGTGCTGGCCTTGATGGTGATGCCTACAGATGCGTATCCGTCTTTTTCAAACGAAATGAATCTGGATGTCATCGGAACATCATTGATGACGAAAGAACCTTTTGAGTCGGACTTGACAGTCTGCTCAAGCTCTCTTCCTACACTTGTCTTCATCACTGAGATTGTGACATCTGAAATAGGATTGGCAAGAGCGTCGGTCACGATGCCTTCTACCGTGCCCTTTGCATAATGCTCATCTTTGTTGTCTGATTTCTCATTGTTGCAGGATGCTGTTCCGAACAACAGCCCACAACCGATGGCTGCGAGTGCGAAACTCTTTAAAATCTGTTTGATTTTCATAGTTTATATGGTTATACGGTTTTGTTATAACGTTTTTCCGGGTGCAAATTAAATCGGATTAGATTAATTAATCGGTTAAAACGCGGTTAAAAAAGAAAATAATTTCGATAAATTTGCGAAAATTATAGAATACTTATGCTGAAATCTTGCTATAACCAACGCTTTCGAATCGTTTTGATGAGTCTTCTTTTGCCTCTCCTCGCACCGTTTTATGCCTCGGGACAGGGTCTGAGATTCAACGGAACAGAGTGCAGCATCGCAGACAGAACAGGGTATTATGTTTTTGAAAAACATTCACCGACATTCAGGAATATTCTGCAGATGGAGTTTCAGATGCAGACTTTTCCTTCGGCTGAGAAAGGCTACATATTCAGAATATATGATGAGTCGGATCCTGAAGCTACTCCTATAAATCTGCATTACGACGGGGCCCTCAATGACCACAGATTCAAGTTGAATCTTGAAAATATCAAGATTTTGGTGAGTTTTGAGTTTAGGAAGGATGAGGATGCGTATTCTTCGAGATGGATGGACGTTCTGCTGCTCCTCGATCTTGACAGGGACTCTGTGACGCTGAAGATTGACAATCATATCGCGAAAGCCAAGCTGCCGTTCAAAAGGTCTTCCATAAAGCCGGGAATTACTTTTGGAAAGAACGGTTACCAGATAGACGTGCCCTCGTTTGCAATACGAAATCTGTCAATAAGTGACAGAAATTCCAACTTTCTGTTTCTCTTGGATGAGGAAAACGGCGAGTATGTCCACGAGGAATCGAAAGGCAGAAGAATGGGAAGGGTCGATAATCCGGTCTGGCTGGCGCAGGATTATTTCAACTGGAGACTGCTCGACATCGTCAATGCCTCCACGTTTCTGTGCAACGGCTACGATGATTTTCGGCACGAGGTATGGGCGTACAACAGGGATAGCATACGGTTTTTTAATCTGAAGACAAGAAAGGTTAGAAAGGCGAGATTTAAAAATGCCTGTCCTGTGGAGATATCTACTGGGCAGAACTTCCTGGATACTGCGTCCGGTAAATTTTACGCTTATGAGCCTTATATTGAAGGGGATTCAAGCAAGGTCTCCTGGGCAGTCCTTGATACTGTTTCGTGGACGTGGAATGCTTTGAGTAAACAGATTCTGGATATGCCGATTTACCATCACGGAGAGTGGATTGATAAGGAGAATGACCGTTTTATGATCTACGGAGGGTTCGGAAACGAGAAATATAACGGAGAGATATATGGCTTTGGACTGGATAGCCAGGGTTGGAGCAAAGTGGGGGAGATTGCAGGAGAAAAGCCTTGGCCGAGATATTTCTGTGCCACTGCATATTGCGACAGTGACAGCTCTCTGTATATCTACGGAGGAATGGGAAATGAGAGCGGATATCAGGTCGTTGGAAGAAGCTATCTATATGATTTGTACCGCGTTAATACCAAGACGCTAGCCTCTGAAAAACTGTGGTCTATAGCTTGGGACAAGGACAGCCTGGATTGTGTGCCTGCCCGGAATATGGTTCTGGATGGGTTGGGGTATTTCTATGTTCTGTGTTATCCGGAGTACCTGACTAAGTCCAATCTTCAATTATACGCTTTCTCGGTGGCAGACGGTACGAAGAAGGCAATCGGTTCGCGCATAAAGATAATGTCGGACAAGATCAATACGAATGCCGCCCTGTATTTTGATCCGCAACTGAGGAAACTGATAACCATAACCGAAGAGACACCGGATGACAGGCAGTCGATAGTCTCGACATATACCATTGAGTTTCCGCCGGCAGTCAAGATGGACAAGTATTCTGTTCTGGAGAGAAGCCGCATTATACGGCTTGCAATCATTGCTGTGATTGTCGGAATCGTACTTCTCGTGGCAGGAATAGTCGGTCTGAAATTTTACAGAAAGAGGAGGCGACAACGTCTTGGCAGCCTTCTCGGAGGTCCGTCACACAGGAAATCCCGTGTAAAAACTATGCCTGAGGGGCCAAATCAGATACGTCTGTTCGGAAATCTGCTTGTGAAGGACAGGGACGGAAATGACGTCTCGGTTATGTTTACGGAAAAGATAAAGCAGGTATTTATACTGATTCTACAATACTGCGACAAGGGTGGCATCAGCTCGAGAAAATTGAGCAGTCTTGTCTGGCCGGACAAGGAAGAAGAGAAGGCGAAGAACATAAGGGGAGTGACATTGAACAACTTGCGCAAGATTCTCGGCAGGCTCGACGGTATTTCACTTGTCTTTACGGAGGGAAAATATATCATACAGTATTCGGAACCGGCAGTGTGTGACTGGCTCGAGTGCAAGAAGGAACTTGACAAGTCGGAACCGGTGAATGACAGGCTTTTGTCCATATTGTCCAGAGGTAAATTCCTGGGAGAAGAGACTGACCCGTTTTACGACAACATAAAGGAGGATATGGAGAATGCCGTATCTTCAAGGATTCTTGAGGAATCAAAGGCCCGGTTCGTCAATGAGGATTACGCCAATCTGCTGCTTTGCGCGGAGATATTGTTCAGGATTGACCCGCTTAACGAATTCGCTCTAGACATTATGGTCAAGTCTCTTGTGGCTATGGGGCAGGATGAGGATGCCAAAGTCAGATACAACCAGTTCATATCCCGCTATAAAAAGGAAATGGACGAGGAATATCCGTATTCATACGAAAAAGTGGCTGCGACTCATAGTTAAAGGAGTGCCGCAAAGAGGCGTATGACCTTCTGGTACAATTTCTGGTACCACGGGCGGCTGTTCCACCGATCCAAAGTCACTTCCTCTGACGCTTCCATATCTTTCAGGAATATGGCCTTGTTCACTTTGGCTGCGGAGGCGTCGTAGATATAGGCGTTGAGCTCATAGTCAAGATTGAAACTGCGGAAATCCATATTGGCGGAACCTATCTCGGAAAGGTAGTCGTCGCTTACGAAAGTCTTTGAGTGTATGAACCTTCCGGAACGTTCATAGATCCGCACACCGGCTTCGAGGCATTCCGAGAAATATGACCTGTTGGCGGGTCCCATAAAGAAAAGGTCCGCTTTTTTCGGCACCATAACCCTTACGTCCACTCCGCTGAGCGCTGCCGACTGCAATGCCTGGAGCATAGGCTCGGGAGGTACAAAGTACGGCGTCTGGATATATATGTAATTTCTCGCGTGCTGAACTGCCCACACGGCACCCATATGGATGTTTGGCCATTGTGATTCCGGTTCGTCCGGGACAATCTGGATGAGTTTGTCCGTTTCCTTGAACTTGAAGTTCATATCAAGGCTCTGAATCGGGGACTTTGCGAGAATCTCTGCTATCCCGTTGCCCTCGATTTCTTCGGACGTGGCAGTCTCTTGTGCGTTATTCGTAGATGTCGGTGCGCTTTTCGCCGCTGTCCAGGACCCAGCGGTAACAGAATCCGTGTCGTAGGCATTGGCCTCGCATTTATCCGCGCACATCGGGAAGTAACTGCTGAATTCGTCATCGACCTCGCCGTCTGCTGTAATCCAAGTATTCAGAAAACTGTACTGCAACCCGGCCACTGCGTCTCCGGTTATCCGCATGTGCGTGTCTCTCCACCTGAGGAAGTAGTCGTCGCTTATGTTCATTCCGCCTGTATAGCCGATTTTTCCGTCAATTACGACAATCTTTCTGTGGTCCCTGTAATTGAGCTGAGTGAAAAGGTTGATGAGAGGCCAATGCGGTTTTGTGAATTTAACGACTTCCACGCCGGCTTCCTTCATTTCGTCATAATAGGAAGGCAGGATGGCGATGTTTGCTATGTTTTCGTGGATGAACCGGACTTTTACGCCTTCGCGTGCCTTCTGCATCAGCATTTCCTTGATGATCTGGCTGCCCTTGTCCTTGCGGAAATAGAAGTACTCCATGTGTATATGGTCCTTCGCATTCCTCAGGTCTTCCATCAGAAGCTCGAATTTGCGTCGTCCTGATGTGATGATCTCCAGTCCGTTGCCGCTTGTTACACACGTCGAGCCGTCGCAGGAGAGCAGGTGGGCGAGCGGCCTGTAGTCTTTCTTGACAAGTTTGTCGTTGCCGTGTCCGAACAGCAGATTTAGCACTTTGTCTCCAGCGCGCGCCCCGAATATCTCGGTGAACCTCTTGTGTTTGCGTTCAAAATACCACGAATGTCTCGGGTTGATGCCCACCATAAAGTAGAGAATGAGCCCGACGAACGGCAACACGGTGATTACAAGCAGCCAGGCAATCTTCTTGGCGGAGTCACCGTCATCGAAAATGATGATGATGATGGTTCCGACAATGAGCAACGCCAAAAAGGCCGAAAATATGTACGAAAGTATTGCCATTGCAAAGCACCGTTATTTTTCCTGTTCAAAGTAACAAGACAAAAATAGCGAATTCCACACAAATTAACAGCAACTGCCAGAGCTAATATTCTGCGCCAACAGTTGCTATTTGCAAATTGTTATGACTTGGTGAAAACTTACGTGTATTTTACCACGTGACGATTTCTCCGCCGATCTCAATTTTTACTTTTTCTGGATTGTCAGTCATAATGATGTTTATGGAATGATGATTTCCTGATTTGAATTGGAATTTCGATGTGAAGAGATAGGAGATATCGTTAAAAATTACTTCAACTAGAGGTGCAGCATTATCAAGTGTTTGCGGAACAATAATAGCGGAATATTTACCGGATTTGATTTTCTTTGCAAAAATGGATTGCGCTGATTTATGTGGATCTTTGACTACATCTCCAGTTGAGAGATCAATAATGGCTGAAGGAACAACATTGTGTATAACAACAGTGGCATCTTCCGGAATCTCCCCTTCAAAATCTTCACCCTTTACAAAATTTATTGTCAATTTGCTCATAATGTGTTTAAACAGAAGTTTTACTGTCTGCTCATCTGACGTTACTGATTTTGTCGTTGCGTATAAGAAATCGCTTGACTCGTATGCGTCAAGTGTGTCATCATCACCTTCTATCCGCTGGTCGGTTGCTACATCAAATGTCATTTCGTCAATTGAAGAGGGTTGGGTATATGGGTAGTAAGCATATACATCATACTTGCCATCTCCCCAATAAATAGCGGGAGTTGCAGCCCAGCTAGTCCCAAGATTTTTAACGGGAACATTATTAATATAGTTTCCGCCTATCTGCAATATGCTTGGCTTATCATCTTTGTATTCAGTGATATACGCGCCAAAGATATCCCCTGTTTCAAAACTTGTTTCGGTCGCCTTTGTGGCGGGGTAACTGACCGAAAATATCATTTCATTAGGCAGTGCTTTAACTCCGATATCCTTCTTGCAGGAAGTTAGAATGGAGATGAGGATAACAGAGATGCTTATTAACTTTTTCATAACTTCTAGAGTTTGATTTGTGGTACGTGTCCCATAAAAACAGGTTTTTGCTGCAAAGATGTATAGGTGTTGGTCCGATAATCTTCAGCGGATGACTTGGTTTCACTATCAGATGAAGGAACCTCAATTACATCCTTGTCAACAAAAGCCTCAAATGAATATGTCTCTCCGCTACACTGCATAATTCTCTTGACAATAGCTTCCCTGCTGACAGTACTGTAATAAGGAATATCGTTATTCATACAACTATTTTGCTCAGAACGATATACACCTCTGTTGTGCATAAATCCTCCTTCATAAATGTCAACAATCTGATTATACTTATCGTGGAAAATCAGATGACTCCAAGGTACCTCGCTCATTTTGCCTGACAAAGATAAATTTTCATACCAGCCTTTGGCTTTTGCTGAGTTAAACTCGAGGAGGTGCCCACAACAGGTGCAAACGCAAGCATCGATGAATGCGTTGTGATATATATATTCGTCACCAAGCTTTCCGAATCCGTGCCCACCGGCTTCGTGTTGGACAACTCCTCTAAAATCCAACGGGTATCCATAGTCGCTCATAGGACAATATGCTATCGCAAGCCCTTCATCGTACATATAGCAGATTCCGCCATAATCAGATGTGTTTGGGAGCATTATGATTAAGGTCTGATTTATATTTTCGGCATTGACTGTTTCTGCGCGTGAAGCATATTTGATGATGTCGTTGAAATCGCTTTCTCCATTTCTACCGCCAAGAGTAACACCACCTTTAGCTGAGGTGTTGAATTTATTGTAGATAATAGTATTAACACCCCCGACACCGGATTCTGGAGAGACGGAGACGGCAGTATAGACATTAAAGTAATCTTTATAGGTCTTATAAGGCTCTATGTTAAAGAAATGTCCATAGGCATCTTTAGCATTTGAGAGTAAGTTGCCATCGCTTATGTCTTTAGCGTTATAGCCGTCTCCAAGAATAACTATATTGATTCCATTTCCCTTTGTAGCACTCTGTAAGGTGATGAACTGATCTTCTGCATATTCGTAGTTATATTGTGTTACGTGACATTTCGTTTTATAATCTTTATCCTTAAGCATAAAAACGACATCACCTTCTCGAGCCTCAGAATCTTGAGCCATTTGTTGAAATGTCAGTTTGATTTCTGTTTTTGACTTGCCTTCGGTCTTGTCAAGTTCTACCCAATCTGGCTTGCTCTCTACATACCACTCGTCATCAGCATTAAGCACCAGGTCGCGCGTGACAGACGTGTTGATGGCAGTTGCCATTGATGGCCTTATAACAAGGTTTCTATATGCGGAAATACGTTTGAAGTCTTTCCAGCCTGTGGCAGTTTGGTATTGTTGTATCGCTGATTCAGGTACTTCCAGTGTAAAATTATCTTTAGCTACGCCATAGAAAGCACCTTCCTGTATGTATGCAGGTATGGTCCCTTTGCAAACGATTCTTCCGATTCCAAAACAATCTTGGAATGCACCTGCATCATCACTCCAGTTATACGCGCAACGAATATTCTCTAGACCTTCAGGAAAAATTACCCCCTCAAGGCTGCGACATTTTGCAAATGCTCCAGCCCCTATAGATATGACATTCTTAGGAATTTCAAGTGTCCCCGTAAGCCTCCAATTATATGCGAAGGCTTTATCGCCAATCGTGAATAACTGTTCCGGAAGTACAAGATTGCCGGAAAAATCACAATTGTAGAATGCGTATGAGCTGATCACATCAAGATCTTTGGGAAGGATAAGTTCGCCTTTCATACCAGTATTTGCGAAGGCATAGGCCCCGATGCTAGTTATGCCATCGTGAAGGGTCAGTGTCCCTCCTAACCAGGTTCCGCTGAAACAACTATTAGGAATTATGGTTATCCCTTGAGGAATCGTAATTGAACCGGACAGGTTCTCGCATCCCTCAAATGCACCTTCACCTATTGCTTTTAGTCCCTCAGGTAAGTGAATTTCCCCATATAAATTATGACATCCATAGAAAGTTCCGGCGCCAAGTTGTTCAAGTCCTTCAGGCAATTTTACTTCACAAACAAAATTGCAGTTTGCAAAGACGCCATCGTGATATGAAGTATAACACTCGTCAGCCCTTCCAAGAATCTTTAACGTGGAAGGCAAAACCAACTGCCCGGTTAGTCCGGAACATCCTCCGAATGCAGCCGGTTCAATTTCAACGACACCTTCAGGAATTATAAGCGATCCAGAAAGGTTCTCGCAGCCATTGAATGCGCCACGACCGCCACCTATAGATCCGCCAATCTTCCGTAATTTATCTGGGAGAACAAGTGCGGTCAATGTCTTTTTTCCGTTGAAAGCAAAATTAGGTATTTCACCATCTTCGTTTTCAGAATATCCGCCGTCGCCGCTCCCAGTATATCCGTCTTCGGCAGTCAGCCGACCGCCATCGCCTTTTACAATCTCGACTTCTTTCATATTTAAGGATGTAAGACGAGACATTATGTATCGCATTACCGCCATATCTCTCGAGTTGATTTTACCGGTGAGTTTCAGGTTTCTCAGTTTGGTAGGATCTTTTCCTGCCGCAGTGATACATTTGTTTAACGTGCCTGGTTCATCTACATTTATAATAACGTATTCTCTTGCTATAGCATCGTGTGAGACAGAATCGTTTTCCCATACGGTAATGCTCTCGGAGGAAAGAATAAACTCCAATCCTCCTGAAGCATTTCGTTTATTTACTGTGATAGTGAAGTTATGTTGTTTACCGGGAGTGTATACCATATCCTCGGTTCTAGTGAGGAAGTATGATTGGGTGCCAATTGAAACCGCAACTAATCTTTTTCCAGCCTCTACGGTTTGAGGAACAACTACTGCCCTAAAATCGTCATTGTCAGGCAACGTTGTTATGCCATATTCATCAGCGTCTCCATTTGGCGTTACTGTGCCTGTCTTCAAATTGATATTTGACTTTCGTATCGTGTTGAGAACAAGAACATTTTTCTGAGATGCAGCCCATTCGCCTTCGTCAAAGCCCTCGCCCTCGACCAAACTGACGCGTATTCCGGCCATTTTGTGTGAAAATCCAAGACGAATCACCCTGCTGGTTGGAGCATTGTCTTGGGATATGCCCCATAGAAAATCGCTCTCCTCGTATGCGGATAAACGACTGCCGCTATCAGTGGAACTTTGGTCTTTATTTACCTCGAAAGAATAGCTCTCCACATTCTCAGGTGCTCCATAGGGGTAGTAGCCATAAATATCAATGTGGGTATTCTTGTCTTTCCAATAGATATCGTATGCTGGTATCCATTTGTATTGTTGTTCATCGAAAGTGAACATAAGGTTGTCGGCTCTATTCCCTTTGTTTTTCAACTCGCCAGGAGATTCGTTTTCATAGTCGACAATGTAGATTCCGACAACATCTTTATCGCAGAATCCGCCAAGGTCAGCTCTTGTGACATATTCTTGATTTATGGAGCCTGAAAGCACAATGGGTATTTGTCCATCGGTGGGTTCGGTGTTAAACGGCTCTTCAGTGGAGCAGGATATTATGGCTGATAAAGCCATTAATGAACAGATGAATGTATAAGGTTTCATAACTCTATATCTTATTGTTAGCTCAATGTGCCTCCGAAATCAGTTTCGCTTGACTCCCAACCTCCAATGCCAATATTTACACCTTCGCTCGTCCTGTTAATGGTCAATGTGCATTCTTGCACTTTGTTGGCTGAAAATGATACCAAACCGGTCAAAATGTACTCGTTATTATCAAGTTGGACCTTGACGAGATCTGAATTCTCTATGCTTTGAGGTATGACGTATGCTATCCACGAATCGCCAGAGCGAGATGGCGTAACATCTTTCTTGTTGCCAGTTGCATTGACTGTTCCATCCAAGATGTTGACGTTCGCCGTCGTCAGTAAATTGCAAAGACATACTTTAATGTCTTTAGAGGCGAGCATCTCTTCGGTGTATCCTTTTCCTGGTTTTATTCTGATAACAACCTTTGCCACTCTATGATATGAGGTAATCTCGACTGGATCCTCACTCGGGGCGACATTCAATGACTTGCCCCATAGAAAGTCGCTGGCTTTTATCGCGTCCTGCGTCGATTGATCGTCCTGTACGGAAAATTCTACCTTAGTGATATTCGATGCGCTACCTTTATATGGATAGTAGCAGTAGAAATTTGCAGTAGTTTTATTGTCTTTCCAATATAATTCTTTGCTTGGCGACCACTTTCCATTGTCATAAGTGAATGGCTCATTAGTAATGTAGTTTTCTGATGAGTACTGCACATAAAGACCTATCTTGTCATTGCTTTCAAAGTCTGTCTCTGAAGCCTTTGTGGAGATAGTTGTACTTAGAGAAATAGGAATTTTTGACTCTGTTTCTTTCTTTTGAGGAATCTTTTCTGTTTTGCATGAAAACATAAGAGCGGTGGATAGGAGTAAGAATAATCCTGGCGTTAGATAGTGTTTCATAGTGGATAATATTTGTTGAAATAATAAAACTTTCATCATTTGCGCATTAACAATACGCCAATAGTATTGGCTCTATGCCTCGCAAATCTACCCCCCCCCTAGAAAAATCAAAATCCATATTTAGTCATATATCGTTTTAACTATATGATATTGCTGAAATAGACTTTAGAGGAATGCTGTTTTAGATATTTGTAATCTGATTTTCTTCGTTTATATTTGTTGTGGATTGCGGAAAGATTGAAACTATGCTGAATAGTGCGAATATCAATAGGTTATACCTGTCCTCTACGGATAGATTAGATTGGCTTGCAGAGATATGTAAGTTGCGTGATGCTCTTGTACCCGGTAAATCTGATCGAGTTGATATACTGGTAAGTGAGAATATAACTAGGGATAAGATTCATCCTGAGCATATCACACCGCTTGCTTGTCTGATAGAACTTTGTAATGAGAGGATGTGTCCTGTTCAGATTATTGCTGACAAAGAACTGAAAACGTATTTTGAATAGGAACTTGGGTTGCTGGAGCAGCGGAAAAGACTTGAACGGTATGAGAATCCGATTAATAGAGACATTCTGAACTTATGGAAAATTGAGAATTCGGAGATGGATGCTCATGCAAAGAGGGTTTGTGATTTCGGTAGAGGAATTGCGGTATCGGTAAGAACAAAACTTCCGGAGATAAAAGATGATGCACAGGCGCTAAAAAAAGGCTATGGAACCGGATTCGCTCTGGATTATCAGCAATGATGCTGCGCTTATGACATCTGGAAACATAGAGCGGGCTGAGAAGTTGAAATATCCATTCAAGGGAACATTGATAATGTACACTATCTCATTGGATCTTTTAGATGACAGTTATATAGAAGATAATTTAACTTTGTGATGCTATGACTTGTTACGTTAGTATATCAGATATATTTCAGGGAAGAAATTATCCTGATGCTGGGGACGTATTGTATGCGATCCTTAATGATAAACTTGACAATCAAGATAAGATCGTCTTGGACTTCAAGAATGTGACGTTGGTGCCGTCAATGTTTCTGAACACTTCGATTGGCAAGATTATTAAAGAAAGAGGTTCAAATATAATTCGTCAGAAGCTTACATTCAATAATATCTCGTCGAGTCAGATAACTCATATACGAGAATATGTACAGCGATTTGAGGCAAGCGACAATCCCGCAAAATGAGATTGCCACTCGCCTGTGCAGGACCTGCTGATAAATTAAAGGTACACTACAAGATACAGCGCGGCGGCGAGTATTCCGCCGGCGAGAGGACCCAGTACCGGGACCCAGCTGTAACCCCAGCCGCTGTCTCTTTTGCCGGACAATGGCAGAATTGCGTGTGCGATGCGTGGACCTAGGTCTCTTGCAGGGTTCATCGCATAACCGGTAGTGCCGCCGAGTGACATACCGAGAGCCATTATGATGCAGGTTACAGGAAATGCACCGAGGCTTCCGGTTCCGACGGTCTCACCGCTGAACGATGCAGCGTTGCCTGTAGTGCCGAGTGCGAGAATCAGGAATACGAGAAGGATAGTTGCGATGACTTCACTGATGAAGTTGACCGACTTGTGCTCAATTGCAGGCATCGTGCAGAATATAGTGAGAAGTCCGTCCGGATTTTGCGTAGTAGCCTTGAAATGGTCATAGTAGAAAACATATACCAGCAAAGCTCCGACGAATCCGCCAGCCATCTGGGCTATGATGTATGGCAACACTCCGCTCCAGGCGAAATTGCCGGCAATTGCGAGTCCGAGAGTGACGGCAGGGTTCAGATGAGCACCGGAATACGGCCCTGCGATAAATACTCCGCACATTACGGCGAATCCCCACGCCAGCGTTATGACAATCCAGCCGGCGTTTTTTGCCTTTGATTTCTCAAGTGTGCATCCGGCGCATACACCGTCTCCGAGCAACACAAGAACCAACGTGCCAAGAAATTCGAACACGCATTTGGTAAATAGTGTTATTTCCATATCATTATGTGTTTTTGTATTTCAAATCAGACTATTCCTTTCCGGACAATGTCCTTTTTATCGCGTCTGCCCAACCTTCTTTCAGACAGGCAATCTTGTCTGCAGGTGCACTTGGTTTGAACACGCTTTCAGCCGCCCATTGTTTCTTGATCTCATCGAGGGATTCCCAGTATCCGGTTGCGAGTCCGGCAAGATAGCACGCGCCAAGAGCAGTAGTCTCAGTTATTTGCGGACGTATGACCTTTGTCCCAAGCACATCTGCCTGGAACTGCATCATAAGGTTGTTTCTGGATGCGCCGCCGTCAACTTTCAGCTCCGAAAGGCTGATGCCTGAGTCCATTTCCATCGCCTTCACAATGTCCATTGTCTCGAATGCGATGCCTTCAAGTGCCGCTCTGGCAATATGTGCGGCAGTTGTTCCTCTGGTGATGCCGCATATCGTACCCTTTGCATATTGGTCCCAATAAGGTGCTCCCATACCCGTCAATGCCGGCACGAAATATACTCCTCCGTTGTCCGGAACTCTCCTAGCCAATTCCTCAATCTCGGAAGACGATTTTATGATTCCCAATCCGTCGCGAAGCCACTGCACGACAGAGCCGCCGACGAAGATACTGCCTTCAAGCGCGTAATTGACGGTGTCGCCGATTTTCCAGGCAACAGTGGTCAATAAGTTGTGTGAGGACAATATGGGCTTTGTTCCGCTGTTCATCAGCAGGAAACATCCTGTTCCGTAAGTATTCTTGACAGAGCCCGGTGTAGTGCACATCTGACCGAAAAGAGCGGCCTGCTGGTCTCCCGCGATGCCCGCGATTGGAACCTTGTGCGCGAATATAGTGGACTTGGTATATCCGTAAATCTCTGAAGATGAGCATACTTTAGGCATCATAGAGGCCGGTATGTCCAGCAGTTTCAGCAGGTCTTCGTCCCAGGAGAGTTTGTGAATGTTGAAAAGCATTGTTCTGGACGCGTTGCTGACGTCGGTGACGTGCACCTCTCCGCGAGTGAGATTCCATATCAGCCAACTGTCCACAGTGCCGAAGCGAAGTTTTCCGGCTTCCGCATTTTCACGTGCCCCCGGAACATTCTCAAGAATCCAGCGAATCTTCGTGGCACTGAAGTAGGCGTCGATTATGAGACCTGTCTTTTCGCGGATGTATTCAGTCAGTCCCTGCGCCTTGAGGCTGTCACAGTATTCCGATGTCCTTCTGTCCTGCCATACGATGGCATTATATACAGGCTCCCCGGTTTCAGCATCCCACACTATGGTGGTCTCCCGCTGGTTGGTTATGCCGATTCCGGCGATATTCAGACCGTTGATGCCCAAAGTTGTGATTGCCTCTGCAACGACGGATGCCTCTGAAGACCAGATGTCTTTCGGATTGTGTTCAACCCATCCCGGTTGCGGAAAATGTTGCGGAAATTCCTTTTGCGCGGTGGCGCGGATATGCCCTTCGTGGTCGAATATGATTGCGCGCGATGAACTCGTACCCTGATCCAGCGCGAGAATGTATTTGTCTGTCATTTTGCAGTTATATTTGATTATCAGTTATGTCAGTCAGATGTCTAAAGTTCTTTTCTCAGTCTTGCTTTAGGAATTCCCAACTGGTCGCGGTATTTTGCAATGGTGCGTCTTGCTACCTTGTAGCCTTTTCCGTTCATTATCGTCACCAACTCGTCATCTGTGAGCGGCTTGTGCTTGTCCTCCTTATCTACACATTCCTGCAGCACTTTCTTGAGCTCTCTCGTGGAGACCTCTTCACCCCGCTGGTTTTCAAGTCCCTCCGAGAAGAAATATTTCAACGGGAATATGCCGAAGTGCGTTTCGATGTATTTGCTGTTTACAACACGGGAGATGGTTGATATGTCGAAACCTGTCTTTGCGGCTATATCCTTGAGTACCATCGGCTTCAGATGAGACTCGTCGCCGTCCATAAAATAATCGTGCTGGTAATCGACGATTGCCTGCATCGTGCTCAGCAATGTGTTGTGCCTCTGTTTGAGCGCCTCGACAAACCATTTTGCGGAGTCCATCTTCTGCTTCACGAACGTGGCTGCCTCCTTCTTTTGTCTTTCGGACGAATTGGCGGCATCTATCAGAAGCTCTGCATATTTCTTGTTGATACGGATTTCAGGGATTGAGAAACGCGGCATCGAGAGCTTCAGTTCTCCGTCTTCCAGTTCCAGGACAAAGTCCGGTACAATCTGCTGGGCCTGATCATTGTACGAATCGTCAATCTGTCCGCCCGGCGAAGGATTGAGCTTTACAATCTTGCCCATTGCAGCCTTCATTTCGCTCTGAGTCAGGTTGAGCTTGGCCATAATCTTCTGGAAATGCTTGTTTGAGAACTCCTGGAAGTAGTCGGTGAGAATCTTCTCGGCATTTTTGACTTCTTCAGTCTGTTTCAGACCCTTGAGTTGTATCAGGAGGCATTCCCGCAGGTCGCGCGCGCCGATTCCGGGCGGGTCGAACTGCTGTATTATGTGAAGCATATCCAACACTTCCTCTGCGGTAGACGTTATGTTCATACGGAATGCGAGGTCATCAACCAGACTGTCGATGTCTCTGCGCAGATATCCGTCGTCATCGAGACTCCCGATGATGAAAGCCGCCACATTGTACTGCTGTTCGCTCAGATTTCTGAATCCGAGCTGGTCCATAAGGCTTTGGGTGAAACTTTCCTTTACGGAAAACGTGTTGTATTGCGGCTTCTCGTCTTTGCCGTAATTATTGACGTGCAACCTGTATTCCGGGATGGAATCATCATCCTTGATTTCGGACAATGACACTTCGCGCGGCTGCTGATCATCGCCGTCATCATCCTTGGATTCAGGGGCGTTGTCGTCCAGAACAGGATTTTCCTCCAGCTCCTTACGTATCCTCTGCTCCAGTTCCTGAACCGGTAGCTCAATGAGCTTGATGGTCTGGATCTGCAGTGGGGAAAGTTTCTGCGTGAGTTTCTGTGTTAATTCCTGTTTTAGCATTGCTACAAAACTGTTTTTCTTATGACAGTGACAGTGTCCACGACATAATTGTGAGATTTGTCAACTGCCGGAAAATTTATGTTTTCCTTCACGACAAGAGCCGAAGGGTATGTCCCTTTGATCTTCTGAAGAAATTCCAAAGCTTCTGATTTAGTCCTGAAATCTCCGACCATCACCTTGAAAAACGGATTCTGGTAGCTTCTGTATGCCGGAACTCCCGGGTGGGCGGCTTTGAAAGCGTTCATCACTGTCTCGGATGTGTTTCGCGCGGTTTGGCTGTTGTCAAAAAGTATGCGGACCCTGTAACCGGTAATCTTTCTGGAACTGTTGGATGAAATATATTCCTTCATCGCATCGGTGATGGACTGGGACTGATGCAATTTGACATCGCCGTCCTGAGCCTGGTGCGCATTGAGTATGTTGAATATGGATTTGCCTACCAGTGTGGAGTCCACTGGAGCGGCCTGCCTGAATATCAGTGAATCTTTAGTCTCGTAGCCTTGGCTTCCGGTGGTGTTCTGTGCCAGGCACACTGCGGAAAGGGCGAGGGTTATCAGTATTATGATTGTCTTTTTCATTCTGCATCTAGTTTTTGTCAGCGACTTTCATCAGTTTTGTCAGCGGGACTCCTTTCTTTTCAATGCTCTTCTGAAGTCCTTTTGCCTTGACTGTCGCATAAAGGTCCACCGTGTATTCTTCGGCTTTCAAGTTGCGTACCATCGACAGGACACTGAGCAGCGACACCCCGTTGCTGAGTTGTGCGTTGCCGGCTACGCTATATTTTTTGTCGGATTTCTTCTCTACTTCCAAATCGTCTGCGGTAAAATCGGCAACGGAACTGCCCTGATGAAAGAGCGTTCCGTGGATGTTGCAGACCTTGAATTTGAAGCCGGGATTATGTATTCCGACTGACAACACGCCTTCAGCACTGCGAAATCCCGTCGGTGTGACTGATTCGACAGCGGCGGACGTTATTTTTATATCGTGCGGTTTGACACATCCGCTCAGGCACAAAGCGGCAATCACGGACAATGCCAATGTCAGTATGACGTTTCGTTTCATAATAATATCGTTGCCCCGTATAGGTAAGGACAATGTACAAAAATAGTGAAAAATTGAGAAATGTCATATCTTTGCAGGCTGAAGCGGGCGCAGGGCTGACTTTTTGTCTTTCGCCTTCGAATTCAAAACAACTTCTCACACTGATATGGCGAACAAGAAAGTATATATCGAGACCTACGGATGTCAGATGAACGTGAACGACACCGAGGTGATTTTTTCCATTCTGAAAAAGGCGGGCTATGACCGTACCGAGAATATGGAGGAAGCAGACGTGATGATGGCTAACACCTGTTCTGTCAGGGATAATGCCGAGCAGCGCATCTGGGGACGTATCGACCAGTTCTACGGACAGAAGCGTCTGCGTGACGGAGTTATTTCCGGAATCGTGGGCTGTATGGCTGAGCGCTTGAAAGACAAGCTTTTGGAGAGCGGCCGTGTGGACTTTGTGGCCGGCCCTGATTCTTACCGCTCATTGCCGTTGCTTCTTTCAAGGATTGCTCCTGGCAGGCCTCAGATAAATGTGGAACTCTCGCGTGAAGAGACATACGGCGACATTCAGCCGGTTCGCATAGACAAAAACGGCGTTTCTGCATTCATATCCATAATGAGGGGCTGCAACAATGTATGCTCCTATTGTGTGGTGCCTTATACCCGTGGTGCAGAGCGCAGCCGCGATCCTCATACCATTGTTCGTGAGGCCTGCGATGTGTTCTCCAAGGGCTACAAGGAGGTGACCCTACTCGGACAGAATGTGGATTCGTATCTGTGGAAGGACCCGGATGATCCGGAGAAAAACGTGGACTTTGCCGATTTGCTTTCACAGGTGGCTGAAATCAGTCCGATGCTTCGCGTCAGATTCTCCACTTCGCATCCTAAAGACATAAGTGACAAGGTGATAGACACGATGGCGAAGTATGACAACATTTGCCGTCATATACATCTCCCAGTGCAGTCGGGAAGCAATGCGATGCTCGAGAAGATGCGTCGCCGCTATACGCGTGAATGGTATTTGGAAAGGGTTGAAAGAATCCGTCAGTCAATGCCGGACTGCGCCATTACCACAGATATAATCGCGGGATTCTGCGGTGAGACGGAGCTGGACCATCAGGATACGTTGGACATTATGCGCAGGGTCGGGTATGACTATGCCTACATGTTCCAGTACTCTGAGCGTCCGGGTACTTTGGCTGCACGCAATTATCCGGATGATATTCCGCTTCCGGAGAAGACGAGAAGGCTCAATGAAATCATTTCACTGCAGAATGAACTGAGCCTGGAAAGCAACAAAAAGGATGTCGGCAAGGTGTTCAAAGTGCTTGTGGAGGGCGTTTCCCGCAGAAGCGACAAGGAACTTTGCGGAAGGACCACTACCAACAAGATGTGCGTTTTCCCGGCATCTCTGGCATCTGAAACTGTTCCGGCAGATTCCAAGTCGGTTTTCAATGTCGGGGACTATGTGAATGTGAAAGTGAACTCCTGCACTTCCGCCACCCTGATTTGTTCTTTAGTGTAGGTAATTATTTATACGTGATCATTTCGTCGGAGAAACTGTAGAAGCAGTCATCCGAGACCACAATATGGTCCATCAGCGACAAGTTGAATACGTCAGCCGCCTTCTTCAGGCGGCTTGTTGCTTTTATGTCGGCGACTCCCGGTTGCGGATTTCCGGAAGGATGATTGTGCACCAGAATCAGCCCGGACGCTTTTTTCTCAAGCGCTTTGCGGATAATCACGTTCGTGTCTATCGTGGTGGAAGACAGGTCTCCGGCTGACATTCGCTCCTTGTATATTATATAGTTTGACCGGTTGAGGTAAATTACCCAACACTCTTCGTGGTCCAGACCTTTCAGAATCGGTATCATAAGATCGAATATCTGCCTTGCGCGAGTGACGGGGATGCGTACAGTAGTGGCATTCTCTTCCGAGAATCTTCTCCCAAGTTCAAAAGCGGCGGCGATAGTGGCGGCCTTGTCCTTCCCGATGCCGCGTATTTCCATCAGCTTATCCGCAGATGAATTGGCAAGGACTGTAAGGCTGTCAAAGTGAGCGAGAGTTTCGTATGCCATTTCAAGCACGTTTTTACCGTTTCTTCCGGTTCGCAGCAGAATTGCCATAAGTTCCGCATTCCCGAGCGCGGAGGCTCCCTTCTCCAACAGGCGTTCCCTTGGGCGTTCGCATTTGGTTATGTCACTGATTTTCATAGTCGGTTTTCTAAATTTGAATAGCCCACGAAAGTTATGCACACCAAACGGAAAAAATCAGCAAAGGTGGTATGACCGATGCTGATTTTTACGATTCTTTAATTTTTTAGAAGCTGCTTCTCAATATTCTTTCCCGGTTTGCGCGGCGAGAATCAGATCTCCGAGTTCACGGATATCGCGCACTATGATGTCAGGCGGGAAAAATTCCGGATTCGGATTTGTCTTGGCGTCCTCCGCCACTTTCAATGCAGTTTCAAGAGTTGTTTCGCCCGAAAGTACAAGTACGCCTACAGCCCCGGCATTATGTGCCATAGCCGTGTCGGTGTATATCCTGTCTCCGGTCATTATGATTTCTTCGGGGGTGATCTTATGCCTGTGCATTATCCCTTCCAGCATTGTCGGGTCCGGTTTCCCGAGGACAATGTCCGGCTTTCTTCCGGTTGCGTGCTCAATACATTTCTGCAGTGAACCGCAATCCACCAGGATTGTCTTCTGGTCAGTAGGGCATACTCTGTCAGGATTCGTGGCAATGTACGGAATACCCTGGCTTGCCCACCATGCTGCGCGGCACAGTCTTGAGTATGTCAATGTGGGGTCGAACGCGACTACAAGCACGTCAGGAACATCTTCCGGATCATCGCTGCACTCCTCGAAGCCCGCTTTGGTGAACTGGCTCGCCATACTTGGGGTTCCGAGCATAAACAGCCGTTTCGCCTGCGGAAAATGTTCCTTTATGTAGTCAATGGCTGCGAGCGATGTCGTGTACATATTGCTCTCGTCGGCGCGGACTCCCAGGCTGTCAAGCTTGCTGATATAATCAGCGACAGATTTTGTCGGGTTGTTTGTGAGGAATGAATATCCGATGCCGGCTTCTCTCATATCTTCAAGGAATCCCGGAGTGAAAGGAAAAAGTCTGCTTCCCATATATATGGTGCCGTCCATATCCAAGGCAATGTGCTTGATTTTGGATAGTTTGGCCTTCAGCTCAGGTGTGAGTTCCTTGTTGTAGTTATCATTCATTGGTTTCTTTCGTTTTGCTCCACAAAGATAGCAATGTTTTTTCGTATTGCTACGTCGGATTTTCGTTTCGTAAATGGATACAAAAAGAGGCCGGTTGAAAAACCGACCTCTTGAAGGGTGAACGGTGGGACTCGAACCCACGACAACCAGAACCACAATCTGGCGCTCTACCAACTGAACTACGCTCACCGTGTTTAGGAATGCAAAGTTAAGAACATTTTCCGACAATGCAAGAGTGTGGGAAGAAAATTTTTCTCCAGACTCTAACTCCGCCAAAAATCATTATATTTGCACGATTTGCGGAGACCGCTTGAACCTCCGTAATGTCTCGTCTTTCGGGAAGAAACGGAAGATGAAGGACAAGTTAAATAACATAAAAATACAGCATAATGGCAAGAGAAATAAAGTTTTCTCTGGTTTACAGGGATATGTGGCAGTCCTCAGGCAAATATGTGCCGAGGGTTGACCAGCTTGTGGAAGTGGCTCCTGCAATCATAGATATGGGATGCTTCGACAGAGTTGAGACTAACGGAGGTGCTTTCGAACAGGTGAATCTGCTTTTCGGCGAGAATCCTAATGTGGCTGTCCGCAAGTGGACTGCACCTTTCCACAAGGTCGGAATACAGACTCATATGCTTGAGAGGGGATTGAACGGTCTCCGTATGAATCCTGTACCTGCAGATGTCCGCGAACTTATGTTCAAGGTAAAGAAGGCCCAGGGAACCGACATCGCAAGGTCGTTCTGCGGTCTGAATGACCATAGAAACCTCAGACTTTCAGTTGAATATGCAAAGAAAGCAGGGATGATATCCCAGGTCGCGCTTTCAATCACCAACTCTCCTGTGCATACCGTCGAGTATTATATGGGAGTTGTGGACAAAGTTGTCGAGTACGGTTGCGATGAAATCTGCCTGAAGGATATGGCCGGAGTCGGAAGACCTACGTTCCTTGCTGAACTCACAAGCTGCATCAAGAAGAAATATCCACATCTCGTCGTTCAGTATCACGGACATACTGGTCCTGGTTTCTCTCCTGCATCTATGCTGGAAGTGGCCCGCGCCGGTGCTGATTACCTGGACGTTGCCGTCGAACCTCTTTCTTGGGGCAAGATTCATCCGGATGTGATCACGATAAGGGAAATGATGCGCGCTGACGGATTCATCGTTAAGGATCTCAATATGGATGCCTATATGGAGGTTCGCCGTCTTACTCAGAAATTCATTGACGATTTCCTCGGATACTGGATCAATCCTTCAAACTATCTTATGACATCACTTCTCGTAGGCTGCGGTCTTCCGGGAGGTATGATGGGTTCGATGATGTCCGACCTGAAAGGTTTTCAGAGCGCAATCAATGCTACGGAACGTGCGCACGGCCGTCCTGAAATCAGTCTTGATACATTGATGGTCAAGCTCTTCGAGGAAGTGCAGTATGTATGGCCGAGACTTGGCTATCCACCGCTTGTGACTCCGTTCAGCCAGTACGTGAAGAATACTTCGCTGATGAATCTTATGAATGTGCTCAACGGCAAACCGAGATGGACAACCATCGACAAGGATACGTGGAATATGATTCTCGGCAGAATGGGACAGCTTCCTGGACCTCTCGCACCGGAAATTGTGGAGCTGGCGAAATCCAAGAATATGGAATTCTACACAGGCAATCCGCAGGATATGTATCCTGACGAGCTTCCTAAGTTCCGTCAGATGATGAAGGATGAAGGCTGGGATGAAGGTCAGGACCAGGAAGAACTCTTCGAGTTGGCAATGCACGAGAGGCAATACCGTGATTACAAGAGCGGAGTTGCGAAAGAAAGATTCAATGCCGAGCTCAAGGACCTCAAGGCCAAGGCGGGTGCTCCTATAAATGTGGTTCGTCCGGTAGTGGAAATGCCTGCGTTCGATGTTGAGGAATATGCGAAGAAATATCCTCACGCTGTTCCTGTACAGGTTCCGGCGAAAGGACAGCTTATGTGGCAACTTGATGTTGATGACGATTCTACTGCGCCTGTTGTCGGTACTCAGGTCAAGGCCGGAAAGCCGGTCGGCTATGTGCAGACCTATTACGGTATTGAGGAGATTGTCTCAGCAGTGGACGGCCGCATCGTTGCTGTAACCGGAAAACACGGCAGCAAGGTCGTCAAGGGCGAGATTGTCGCTTTCGTTGAAGGTGACGCTGACGCGAAACAGGATTAAAGAGCATTTGCGACAGTGTAGGTCGCGCTTTGCTCTTCTGTCGCAGGAATGATATGCTGGCCGTCGGTATCGTATTTGTGCCAGAGCCAGGACAATTTTATGACTGCATTTCCATCGGGAATGAAATCCTGAACCGGAAATGTGGTCATTTTGTTTATGTAGACGATGTTGGATATGTTCTGGTCGTGCGTGCTGTGGTATCCGTCCCCGTTGCAGTTGTGCACGAGTGAGAAATTCAGGGTATCGTTCTGTGCGCCGCAGTAAAGCAACGATGTCTCCTGGGCTATTCCAGAATCTTTGTGTGCGAGCCAGGTGCAGTACATATTGAGATAACCGCCGGAGAGCCAGGCGTTATTGACGTGTATGGCATCTTTGAACACTGACGTGTCGAATGGAGTGGTTAGCGTATCCACTGTGGCACTGCATATAGGAATCTGGAAACCGGTGACTTTTACATTGAACAGGCCGTTCTCCTCGTCAAGGCAATCCTCGATGTCGCATTCAACCCACACTCTGCTCCCGAATCCTGCATTGAATCCTGAAGGGGCGGATATGACATTGTAAGTCAGCCCGGTGTCTGTCAGCAACTGATTGTCTCCATTGACAAACGCCATAGTGGCGTCACTGCCCATTGTTACGGAATCCTTGGTGCAGGATGCGGCCAATGACAGTGCGGCGATGAACGTCAGAAATATTTTATTGCAGATTTTCATCTTGTTTCTTGGTTCTGGTCTTGCTTGGTCTGCAGACTATCTGAATGTCCACTGTTTCTATCTTGTACCCTCTGAATTTGCGTTTTCCGAGCGTGGAGTCGATGTAATCCGTGATTTCGTCGTCAATGACATCCTTGTAGGTGTTGTTTACGTAGTCATAAAGGTGGATGTGGCGGAATGTGTTCACGTCGAAGTACATCTTGTTGTTGGCGCTCATCCTGTGATGGTATATGCCGAGTAGCGCCAGTTGGGACAATATGTTGTACACTGAAGCTATCGTCACGTCTGCTGTCCCTTCCTTCTCAATCTCTTCCGCAATCATATCTGCGGATGCGTGGCCTATGGCAAGCATTGCATTATGAACTGCCAACCTTTGCCTGGTGGCTCTCAAATCGTGCTTTTTCAGTATTTTTTTGAATTCTTCAATATTAGGTGCTTTGTTCGTCTGGGGTACCATCTGGTTTAGGAGTTGTGGCTGTCTGACTGGCAGAGCAGGCCGTAATCTTCTACAAATATAGGCAAAAACTGCAATATGCCAATCTAGTCAGCTCCGCTGCGCTCTGATATGAACCTTTTTATTATCTTTGTGCGAATTTCGACTTGTGTTTTGCGTTTGCGGAACTTGAAGGTCTAAACAGATTCTTAATATATGGAAAATATAAAATGTCTCATCATAGGATCGGGGCCTGCCGGCTACACTACAGCTGTTTATACCGGCCGCGCCGGAATACCTACGGTTCTTTACGAAGGGATGGAACCCGGCGGTCAGCTCACGACTACAACTATGGTGGAGAATTATCCGGGATTTGAAAACGGTGTGGATGCCAATGCTCTGATGTCATCGATGAAGGCCCAGGCTACACGTTTTGGCGCTGAAATCAGAGCCGGCCGCGTAGCGGAGGTGGATTTGTCAGTGCGCCCGTTTGTCGTTAAGGATGATTCCGGAAGGGAAATCAGTGCGGAAACACTTGTCATAGCGACAGGTGCTACAGCCAAATATCTCGGGCTTCCTTCCGAGCAGAAATTCAAAGGCCTTGGAGTCTCGGCCTGTGCAACCTGTGACGGCTTTTTCTACAGGAAGAAAGATGTCGCCGTGGTGGGCGGAGGCGATACTGCGTGTGAAGAGGCGACATATCTTGCCGGTCTTTGCAAGAAAGTGTATATGATAGTCCGTAGAGACGTGTTCAGAGCTTCCAAAGCTATGCAGGAGCGCGTATTCAACACTCCCAACATAGAAATTCTGTGGAATTGCAATACGCAGGAAGTTCTCGGAGACGAATATGGGGTGACCGGAGCGCGGTTGGTTCATAAAGATGGTAAGGTTTTTGATATCAAAGTTGACGGTTTCTTTCTTGGAATAGGGCACCATCCGAATTCAGACCTGTTCAGTCAGTGGATAAAGACAGACGAAAACGGCTACATTGTGACCGACGGCAAGACCTCGGCAACTAATGTAGAGGGCGTTTTTGCGGCAGGAGATGTCCAGGACCCGTTGTACAGGCAGGCAATCACAGCCGCCGCTTCGGGCTGCAGGGCTGCTCTTGATGTGGAAAGATTCCTGAATGCACATAAATAGGAAAAGATGAAATTATCCGGAAAACTCATTTGGAGCGCAGTCGTGATGCTGGCGGCAGTCTCCTGCAAATCACAGTTTGAAACACTGCTTTCCAGCAACGATGTCGATGCCAAATACAAGGCGGCGTTCGAACTTTACAATAAGGGCAAATATCAGAAGGCGGCCTCTCTGTTCGAGTCGATGTCCGTGCTTACCGACGGTACTGAAAGAGATGATACGGTGCAGTATTACTGGGGCTTGAGCAATTACAAATTCAAGGATTATGTGACTGCGGAGACCAACTTCTCGCGTTTTGTCAATAACTTTCCGCGCAGTCCGTTTGCCGAGGAGGCGAGATTCCTCAGGATTGACTGTCTTTACAAGTCCACATACAGATATGAGCTTGACCAGAATCCAACAAGGCTGGCAATATCCGCAATAGCCGAATACACAAAGGATTACGGTTATAACGAGCATAAGGATGCCTGTCAGGCAATGCTCAAGGACCTTAACGGTAGATTGGACAGGAAGGCTTTTGAGGCGGCCAGGCTGTATTTCAATATGGAGGATTACAAGGCTGCGAGAGTCGCTTTCAGAAATATCCTGAAGGATAATGCTGACAACATATACAGAGAGGATATCCTGTACTATATCGCGAAGTCCTCTTACAAATATGCGCAGCTCAGCGTCCCGTCCAAGCAGAAGGAACGTTATCTGACATTTGTGGACGATTACCTTAATTTTGTCGGCGAAATTCCCGAGTCCGGATATACAAAGGAGCTCAAGACTCTTTATGCCAGGGCGCAGAGAAGCCTGGGACATTTCTCCGGCAGCGATGAACTTTCCAAAAAGGATGCGTCCAAGATAGACAAGGTGGAGAACAAGGAACTCAAGGCAGTCGAGAAGGAGACCAAGAAGTCCGGCAAATCAAGAATCAAATAGTCGCTTTGCTGTTTGAAAATTTTTGAAACTTTGCACGAAACGACAGTGTATATATAATCAGAGGCCGTAAAACGGCTTTCCGGGATTATTAAATTAAACGAAATGGATAAGAAAAACGTACCGCAGAACACCATTACAAGGGATGTGAAAGATTTGGCTGCACCTACAGGGAATATTTATGAGTCAGTGGTGATTCTGTACAAAAGAGCGAACCAGATTGCTCTTGCAGAGAAGAAAGAACTGAACAAGAAACTTGAGGATTTCAAAAATGACCGCGATTCGATGGATGAAGTGTTCGAGAACCGTGAGCAGATAGAAATTTCCAAATATTATGAGAGACAGCCGAAGCCTGTACTTGTAGCGATATCTGAGTTCCAGAACAACGAACTTACCTACAGGATGGCAAAGAGTGAAACTCCTGAAACGGCTGAGGCTTCCAAACAGAAAGCTTCAGAGGAGTAAGGTCCTCAGAGAGACTTGCTTGAATGTTAAAGGCTCTTCATATAAAGAACTATGTGCTGATAGACTCGCTAGACATTGAGTTCCCGGCGGGTCTCGTCATTATTACAGGCCAGACGGGTGCCGGTAAATCCATAATCTTGGGCGCGTTGTCCCTTGTTCTTGGCGGCAAGGCGGATGCTTCTGTAATAGGGGATTCCGGCGACAACTGTGTGGTTGAGGCGGAGTTTTCCGCAAATGACGACGGATGGCTCAAGTCATTTCTCGATGAAAACGGGATTGATTTTGACGATGACGAGCTTATAATAAGAAGGGTCTTGAATGCGAACGGCAGGTCCCGTTCCTTTGTCAATGACTGCCCTGCATCGGTCAAGGTACTTACTTCACTTGCTTCAAGGCTGGTGGACATTCATTCGCAGCACGAGACAATGCTGCTGCGGGACAAGACCTTCCAGATGTCAATGATTGACCATTTCGCCGGCAATCAGAAGCTGCTTCAGCAGTGCTCCGAGGCTTGGCGCAGAGTCAGTGCCCTGAAGAATGAACTGGAAACGGTTTCTGCCAGGATTAAGGAACTGAAAGCTGAGCAGGATTACAATCAGGCGCAGTTTGACAGTCTGGATGCCGCCAAGATTGTTCCCGGAGAACTCGAAGAACTGGAATCGGAACAGAAGCGCCTTGCGAATGCGGAGGAGATAAAGACTTCACTTTATCAGGTAGAGAATATATTTTCAACCGGGGATGAGGCAGAAGACATTTCAATAGATTCTGCGCTGAAAGACTGCGTGAAACTGCTTGGAAAGGTTTCTTCATACGTGCCGCAGGCGTCGGCATTGTCTGAAAGGATGGAGTCCGCGCGTCTGGAACTCGACGATATATTGTCCGAGATTTCAGAGCTGGAGTCCACTACTGAGGTCTCGAACGAGCGGCTGACAGAGGTTGAGGACCGTATGTCATTGCTCTATGGTCTGTTGAAGAAATATTCGTGCACGACATTGGATGAGCTTGCAGCTGTACGCGACAAGTTTGAGTCTGCACTCTCAGATACGGTATCCCTGGATGATAAGAAGCAGCAGTTGGAACAGCAGATTTCCGAAGCTGAAAAAGAGTACGATGAGTATTGCAATGCGCTGCATTCATCCCGCGAGAAAGTCTTGAAACCGTTCTCCGATGCGATATGCGCCTCCATACGTTCGCTGGAATTGGAGCGTTCCGTGTTTGAAGCTGTGCTGAGCCCGTCGCAGAAGGGACAGAACGGTGCGGATTCCGTGGATTTCCTCTTTTCTTCGACAGGAAAATCTCCTGTGGATGTCGCAAAATGTGCGTCCGGAGGTGAAATGTCCAGAATTATGCTCTGTCTGAAGGCTATGATGGCAAAATTCACGAATATGCCGGCGATGGTCTTTGACGAGATTGATACCGGAGTGTCCGGAAGCGTGGCTGACAAGATGGGCGCAATGATTTGCTCGATGGGTGAGTATATGCAGGTTTTTGCCATTACCCATCTACCGCAAGTGGCAGCAAAGGGAAATGCCCACTATATTGTCACCAAGTCTTTTGACGGCGACCGGGCTGTCACTGCAATACGTAAAATCTCCGGAAAGGAAAGAGTCCTTGAAATTGCACGCCTTCTCAGCGGTGCCGAAGTTACTCCCGAGGCCGTCGCAAATGCGGAGAGGTTGCTCAAATGTTAGGCGGCCAGGGAATCTATTTCAAACTGAGGACGGATTCGCGTTGAATTAACTCTGACGAGAGTTTCAGTTCGGATTTGACGCGTTCCTCGGCAGGGGTGGAGATGGCGTTCAGAAGAAGCCTTACGGCCAGTTTTGCCATTCCTTCGACGGGTTGTGTCACTCTTGTTATAGGCGGCTCCATATAGTCCAAATAGATATTGTCGTCGAACGATATTATGGATATGTCTTCAGGTATCCGAAGATTGCTTTCCTTTAAGGCTTTTACGACTCCAAGCGCTATAGTGTTGCTGAGGGCGAATATGGCAGTCGGCCTGGGTGATGAAGTGTCGGAGATGAGCAGTTTGGTCTCCACATATCCGTTCTGTATGGAGAATGAGTCTCCGCGTATGTTGATATTTTCTTCCAGCCCCGCTTCTGTCATTGCTTGTATATACCCATTTACACGTTTTTGGTTAGGAATGGATTCGATTACGCCTTGAATGCAGGCTATTCGCTTGTGACCTTGGGATATGAGGTGCCGTACAGCCATAGTCCCGCCTTGAAGATTGTTGGCAGTCACATAGGAAAGCGACGAACTCTTGAAGTAGCGGTCTATAAGAACAACCGGGAAGTGGTCGCGGTTTATCATTTCCAATTGTGAAGGGTCGTCGCCGCAAGGTGCTATTATCATCCCGTCCACTCCTTGTATGGCAAGAGAACTTATGCAATCCCTTTGGAATTCCTCCTTTTCAGCGATATCCATTACTATGGTAATATAACCATTGTTTCGGCATTCGGATATCACGGTGCCTGCTATATCCGCAAAGAATTTGTTGGATACTGAAGGCAATATGAGCCCTATCATATTCGTTTTCTGAGTGCGGAGACTCCTTGCGACCATACTTGGCGTGTATTTGCATCTCAGCGCCTCATTTTTTATAAGTTCCTGAGTCTTTGAACTAATACGGTATTTTTCTGCATTCCCGCTAAGCACCCGTGATACGGTAGTCGCTGAAATGTTGAGCCTCTGTGCAATGGTTTGTAGTGTCTCTTTCATAAGAGTATTTCTTCAAGACAAGTTTGAGTGTTATTATTGATTGCGACCAATGTTGCGCAAGATGTTGTGGCGAAAATAAGTAAAATCTATGAAAATAATGAACGCCTATCGGAAAATTCTATAATTTTGACCCGTGACAGCGCAATCGTTGTCGCATAATCGCTACACTGAACATATAACCGAACCAACTCAATGTCAAAGAAGAAAATTCTTGTCATAGGCAGCAGTAACACCGATATGACAATAAGAGCAGAGCACTTGCCGGTTCCTGGCGAAACCATACTGGGAGGAGAATTCGTTATGGGACGCGGTGGAAAGGGTGCCAATCAAGCGGTCGCCGCGAGTCGGCTTGGCGGAGACGTTACTTTCGTATGCAAAGTCGGTCGGGATCTATTTGGTCAAGAGTCCGTTCTTGGCTATAAAAATGAATCGATAGACACTAGTCATATCCTGTTCTCAGAAAAGCCTTCAGGTGTTGCCTTGATTATGGTGGCAGAAGATGGGGAGAACTGTATATCTGTCGCTTCCAGTGCCAATGACGATTTCTCAGTTGAAGATGTAGAATCGCTCAGGGAACTTATATGTGCGTCAGATTATCTTATACTTCAGTTGGAAATACCTGTGGCCTCTGTGCTGCGCGCAACTGAGATTGCACACGAGGCCGGGGTTTATGTGATTCTGAATCCCGCTCCTGCCGTCAGACTTCCGGAAGAGATTTACCACAATATAGATTTGCTTACACCGAACCAGACAGAGCTGGCTCTTCTTACCGGCATTAAGGATGACAATCAAAAGGCGGCTGATAAGCTGGCGGATATGGGCGTACCTTCAATCATTGTGACTATGGGAAGCCAGGGCTGCGCAGTTATAGAAAACGGTGAATATTCTCAGATAGATGCTCTCAAGGTAAAATCAGTGGATGCTACGGCTGCGGGGGATACGTTCTGCGGTGCTTTATGTGTTGCTCTATCTGAAGGACAGGACCTTGAGAATGCAGCCAGATTCGCCACCAAAGCTGCGGCCTTGACAGTCCAGAGGCGCGGCGCTCAGGAATCAATTCCTCACAGGAATGAAATAGATGAGAATATAACCCATTAAAACTACTGAAATAATATAATTATGTTTATCGTCAACAACACGTTACTGGCAGTAATCTTCTGTTTCGTAACTATGATCTGTTGGGGCTCTTGGGGAAACGCCCAAAAACTTGCCGCCAAAACTTGGCGCTATGAGCTCTTTTATTGGGATTATGTCATCGGTATGCTGCTTTTCTCCCTTCTCATCGCATTTACGATGGGCAGTATTGGAAACGAAGGAGTGCCGTTTTGTCGGAATATAGCTCAGGTGAGCGCGCAGAATTGGGGCTGGATAATACTTGGAGGCGTAATATTCAATGCTTCCAATATTCTGCTCTCGGCCTCTACTTCCATAGCCGGTATGTCGGTTGCATTCCCGCTCGGTGTAGGAATTTCTATGGCGCTCGGTACAATTAACACATATATCGTAGAAATAGGACAGGGTGTGGCAAAAACAAATCCGGCATTCCTGTTCGCAGGCGTAGTGCTGGTGGTGCTGGCCATCATATGTAATGGTATGGCAAGCGGACAGAAAGGCGATTCTGATATCGCGGCAAAGGACAGGAGGAAGGGAATTCTTCTCGCTCTTGCTGCCGGTGTGCTTATGTCTCTGTTCTATAGTTTCGTGGCCAGAGCGATGGACCTGGAGAATTTTGCCTCTCCTGCTCAAGGTAAGGCTACTCCATATACTGCAATAGTGATTTTCTCCATCGGCGTGCTTCTGAGCAATTTCCTGTTCAATACGCTCGTGATGAAAAAACCTTTCGTAGGCAGTCCGGTGTCATACTCTGAGTACTTTAAGGGTTCCATTAAAACCCACTTGACAGGAGTCCTCGGCGGGTGCATCTGGTGTCTAGGAACTGCGTTCAGCTACATAGCGTCAGGTAAAGCCGGAGCCTCCGTTTCCTATGCGCTCGGCCAAGGGGCACCGATGATAGCCGCCATCTGGGGCGTCTTTATCTGGAAGGAATTCAAGGGCTCGTCATCAAAGGTCTATGGCCTTCTCGGCTTAATGTTCTTATTGTTTATCGCTGGCCTCGGCTGTATCATTGCTGCTTCGAACTAGTCCCAAATTATTATAGAAATGACCGGAATATCAATAAAATCAATATTTCTGGAGTCCTTCCTGATGTTTGCGTTTCTTTCCTGTACCACATCTTCGGCGCAGCAAGGAAAAACACAGAAGCCGGATCTGGAACAGATTGTAGTGAGCAGAATCTGCACTTCTGATTCAGGGAAGCCATACCTGGAGGTGGATGGTAATCCGTTTCCCGTCTATGGCGCTCAAATTCGTTTGGACGTGTTCCGTTCAGTGGACAAGCTTGACTGGGCTTCAATAGACGAATATTTTGCACTTGCTGAAAATCTGGGAGTCAATACTATTCAAGTTCCTTGTCCTTGGGCTTTTATCGAGCCGAAGCAGGATAAATGGGACTTCACTTGCGTGGACAAGACGATGGAATTTGCGCTCAAACATAATCTGAAGGTTGAGTTATTGTGGTTCAGCACCAATTTTATCGGTGACTCATATTCCTGGCTATGCCCGACATATATTCTCGCGATGTCATCAGTCCGTCTGAAGCGGAACTCTGACGGAGACTATCACGGTCTTTATGGCTATACATATTCTATCGATTTCGCAGACGATGCCGTGCTGGAAAGAGAAGTTAATGCTGTAACTAAACTTTTTGAGCACATCCGTTCTTGGGATGCAGATAACGGAAATACACATCCGATTATTACCTGTCAGGTTCACAACGAGCCGGATGCCCTTGTGCGATGGAGAATTGATGAAAAGCAGATAGCGCATAAGGATGGCACATTGCTTACGAAATCAGAAGCCTGGAAAATGACTTTGAGAGCTCTTGATATCGTAGGAAAGGCGGTAAAGAACAGCGCATATTCAGTAGCGACTCGTACAAACATAATTTCAGGAGACGGCGTCAACGATTTTCCGCAGACTCCAGGAATATCTCCGAAAGATGTGTATGCGCTTGACGGAATTGACTTTGTCAGTTATGACCCATATATGTCAACGGTTAATCAGATTGCTTACGAAGTCAGCCAATATGCTTCCTTGAAAGGGAATTATCCTCTGGTTGCGGAAAACAGAGGCGATTACTCCAATACGCCCAGTCTCATACTGACTGCTTCCGCTCTCGGTGGAGGGTACGATATATATGATTTGGCGACAAGCAAATACATTTCTTCCAACAGTGCAGCCCCTTGGAACTCGGAAGGCATATATTATTCAGACCTGACGCCAAAGCCCCAAGTCGCTCAAACTTCGCTCCTTCTGGATGGACTTATCGCTGCCGGAGAAGATGTGGCTCTCACTTCCACAGCTGATTTCGCGGCATTCAATATCAAAACGGATTCTCCTCAGACAGCGCTTTCACAGACAATAAATACCACAGGCGCGAAACTTACATTTGAAACTTCTTCCGGAGCTCTCGCCTTTGTGCTTGATAGGGGAGATTGTTTAGTAGCGTATGCTACAAAGGATGGAGTGCTCACGGTCGCTAATGGTACATTGTTGTCCGAGCCGAAGAATACGGTTTCGATTACTGGGGGGAAACTGTACCGTCTTTCCTTTAAGTCTGACGGGCCTCTCAACAGTACGACAAAAAGTAACATAGGTACTATATTTAATAACACGAAAAATTATGAGAAATCCTTGTAAAACAGCGCTTGCTGTAGTGGCGGCAATGTTTCTGAGCGTGGGCGTCTATGCACAGAACATTGTTTCCGGAACAGTAACCGACACTGGCGGAGAACCGCTTCCAGGAGTATCAATTCTCCTGTCTGATGGCGCGAAGGGTGGTACCATCACTGATACGGATGGAAAGTATAAAATCGATGTGGGGGGGTAAAATCGCTGACATTCAGCTCTATAGGCTTTATTCCCCAGACAGTTGACATAGCAGGCAGGTCGGTTTTGAATATCGTCCTGGTTGAAGATATGAAACTGCTTGATGAATCGGTTGTCGTCGGATTCGCCACTCAGAAGAAAATAAACCTTACAGGAAGTGTGGCAACTGTAAATTCCGAACAACTAGAGTCTATGCCTGTCAATAATGCAGTTCTAGCCCTTCAGGGACAGGTGCCCGGACTTTCAATCAAGCAGGTCAGCGGACAATTGTACGGGAAGAATCCGACCATAACTTTACGAGGTCAGGGCACAATAGGACAGGGATCCTCCGGAAATGTCTTGGTGCTTATCGATGGTATGGAGGGTGACCTTTACTCCATCAATTCTCAGGACATAGAGAATATTTCAGTGCTCAAAGATGCTGCTGCATCTTCCATATATGGTTCCAGAGCCCCTTTTGGGGTTATTCTGGTAACCACAAAGAAGGGTAAAGAGGGTAAAATGCAGGTGAACTATAACAATAGTTTCCGATTCAGTACTCCGCTTAACCTTCCTCATTCTGCGGATTCTTATTCCTGGGCACTCTATTTTAATGACGCGGCAAACAATGACGGTAATGCCGATGATATCAGCGCTGCACGACTTCAAAGAATTAAGGATTATCAGGACGGTGTCATCTCATATAACACGATTCCGGTCGGTAATCAGTGGGGAACGGCATACACCGAGGGCAATGACAATATCGACTATTACGATGTGTTCTATAAGGATGTGTCATTCGCTCAAGAACACAATCTCAGTATTTCCGGCGGTAACTCAAAGATGAACTACTTCGTTTCTGCTAACTATCTTAAGCAGGACGGTCAGTTTACTTTCGAGGGCGATGATTTGGACGGGCTTAACAGAACCAACGTATTCGGTAAGGTTGAGGCTAAGCCGTTCGATTTCCTGTCAATCGGTTTCAGTAGCCGTTTCATCAGAGAAGATTACCATCAGCCTACAGCACTTAGCGATGATATCTTGTGGTATTTCGGACAATATCTCTGGCCTGTTGCCCCATTATATGACCCTAATGGCAACCTGTTTAATGATTTGGCACTCAGGTTCAGCAGAGGTGGCCAGACCAATATTTCCAATACTACATCCACCAGCCAGTTCAATTTTACAATCACTCCTCTTAAGGGTTGGAGAATAGTGGGAGACGCGAACTATCGTTATCGTTCCTATTTCAACAAAATTGTGGTGAAAGAAGTCTGGCAGACTTGCATTGACGGTTACTCAAAAGGCTCTGTTTGGGATGATCATACAGGTGTGACCAACGATGACGGGCGGAATCAGTATCTGAATACGAATCTATACACTGACTACGAGAATAATTTTGCGGGTAACTATTTCAAAGTGATGGCCGGTTTGCAGATGGAATCGTATTCGGTTAATAACACTTATGCAAAAAGGGAAGGACTGATTGTTCCTGATGTTCCTTCAATAGACACGACGTCAGGTCTGTATAACGGAGAGGAAGTGAGCCCTGTCGTTGGCGGTGGCTCTTCCGCCTGGAGAACGCTTGGATTCTTTGGCCGTCTGAATTATAACTATAAAGAGAGATATTTGCTCGAAGCGAACCTCCGATATGACGGGTCCTCAAGATTTGCTGCCGACAAGCGTTGGGGACTTTTCCCTTCCGTTTCAGCTGGTTGGAATATTGCAAAAGAATCGTTTTTCGCTCCTGCAACGAAATGGATCAATACGCTGAAACTCAGGGCGTCTTATGGTTCGCTCGGTAACCAGAATACAACAGCCTATTATCCTACTTATGAGCAGATGAATTTCGCGAACTCTTCAGGGAGTTGGCTTATAGACGGCAAGAAGACAAATATCGCGTGGCCTGCTTCCTTGATCAGTTCTTCCCTTACCTGGGAGAAGGTTAAATCTTGGGATGCCGGTCTTGATGTAACCGCTTTCGGCGGTCGTCTTGCGATCTCTTTGGACGGCTATCTCCGCAGGACTGAAGATATGATCGGCCCGGCTGACGAACTTCCTGTAATTCTCGGAACATCAGTTCCTTATACGAATAACACGGATATGCGTACGACTGGTTTTGATTTCGAAATATCCTGGCACGACAGGGCTTTCAACCAACTTGACTATGGAGTCCGTTTTGTGCTTTCCGATGCGGTAACCAAAATAACAAAATACTCAAATCCGTCCAAGACGCTGGGAACCTATTATGAGGGAATGAAACTCGGTGACTTCTGGGGTTATGAGACTGTCGGTATCGCCAAAACAGATGACGAGATGTTGGAACACCTCATCTCACTTCCTAACGGCGGTCAGACAGCATTGGGCTCGAATTGGCAGGCCGGCGACATTATGTACCGCGACCTTAACGGTGACGGTAAGGTTGACTCCGGCTCCTGGACTACCGACGATCACGGAGACCTCAAGGTGATAGGCAATACTACTCCTAGATATAACTACGCGTTCGACATAAATCTTGCCTGGAAGGGTATAGACCTGCGAGTCTATCTTCAAGGCGTAGGAAAGAGGGATTATTTCCAGAAAGGAAAATATTTCTTCGGAAGTTGCGGATGGAGCAAGTGGGGAACTATGGTGCTTACACAACATCTTGATTATTTCCGCGATGACCCGGACAGCCCTCTCGGCCTGAATACTGACAGTTATTATCCGAGGCCGTATCTTGACAGCGAAAAGAATGTACAGTGGCAAAGCCGGTATGTGCAGGATGCTTCCTATTTGAGACTCAAAAACTTACAGCTGGGATACACCTTCCCGCAGAAATGGATGAAAAAGGTAGGAGTGCAGAATCTAAGACTTTACTTCTCCGGAGAGAATCTCGCTACATTCACACGTATGACCAACCTTTTCGATCCTGAGACTATCGGTGAGAATGAGACCGGAAATGTATATCCTCTTTCAAGGACATATTCCTTCGGATTGAGCATCACTTTCTAATGTTTAAGAGTATGAACAGAATTCTAAGATATGTAGGCACACTAGCCATATTCCCGCTGCTTCTGGCTTCTTGCGATGATTTTTTGAATCTCAAGCCGGAGTCTAGCCTTTCTCCGAAACAATATCTTACGACGGAGGACAATATCGCAGCGTTTGCAACAGATTTGTATAATATGCTCCCTTGTCACGGGACTACGAGTTGGGGAACGTGGACCAATGACAGCAATACCGACAATATGGCCTACGCCAATCCTAGCGATATTTTTGCTCCAGGTTATTGGAAAGTCGGTCAGACAGGGGGAAGCTATGAGTTTACCGGCATATACCGCTGCAACTACTTCTTCGACAATGTGCTGGAAAATTTCGAGAATGGAAAAATTTCGGGCTCGACGTCAAATATCCGCCATTATGTAGGCGAGGTCTATTTCTTTAGAGCCTGGCAGTATTTCTTGAAACTGAAAGATTTGGGGGATTTCCCTATAGTCAGGAAGCTCCTTCCCGACAATCTTGAAAAACTGACAGCTGAGAGTGTGCGCGCTCCGCGAAATGAGGTTGCGAGGTTTATTCTTGAGGACCTTGACAAGGCAATCGAATATATGGGAGAAAGCGCTCCTAAAGGTGGGACAAACCGTCTCAGTAAGGATTGTGCGAGACTTATGAAGTCCAGAGTCGCCCTGTATGAGGGTACTTGGCTAAAGTACTTTAAGGGAACTGCTTTTGTCCCCGGAACTGCCGAGTGGCCGGGAAAAGCAAGTAATCCTGATTATCAATACCCGTCCGGAAGTATAGATGCGGAAATCGAGTATTTCCTGAAAGTATGTATGGACGAGTCAAAGATTGTTGCCGATAAATACAGTCTTGTGGACAATACTGGGGCTTTTCAGTCTTCGGCTGCTGCTGTTGCCAATCCATATTTCGATATGTTCGGAGCTACAGATATGTCGTCATATAAAGAAATCCTTCTTTGGAAAGCATACAGCCTTTCTGAAGGTGTGACTAATTCTGTAGTTGAGTTTGCAGCTGCCGCGAATCAAGGCTATGGAATCACCAAGAGTATGGTGGATGCCTTTGTGATGGCGAACGGACTCCCTGTATATGCTTCAGGAAGTGGCTATCCGGGAGATGCTGACCTGCTTAAAGTTACAGACGGTCGAGATTCCAGGGCTACAATATTCATCAAGAAGCCTGGCGATGTGAATCTTCACAGTACTCCGGGACCGGAATCCTACGAGGTGGAACCTTGGCCGAACATAGTAAGGTCAACTGCTTCAATGCGTTATACAACAGGATATGCGATTCGCAAAGGACTTAATTTCGATGGTGACCAGTCGGTGAGAGACAAGAGTTATGTGGGCTCCATTATTTTCAGAGCAGTTGAGGCGTATCTCAACTATATGGAAGCTTGCTACGAGTCTACCGGAGCTCTTGATTCTGATGCACGGGCGTACTGGACTGCTATTCGCAACCGCTCAAAGGTGGGTGATTATCAGGTGACTATCGACAATACGGATATGGATAAGGAAAAGGAAACTGACTGGGGAGCATATTCTGCAGGAAAAGTTGTAGATCCTACACTCTTCAATATCCGTCGTGAGCGTCGTTGCGAGTTGATGGCGGAAGGATTCAGGGCTGATGATGTCCGTCGCTGGAGAGCAATGGACCAGATGATTGACACTCCTTATCACGTGTTGGGAATGAATGTTTGGGAAAGTATGTATGCAAATGCTGATTTCCTTGCAGGTAATGATAATAACCTCAAGGAAGAGGAGAATGTTTCCTCACGTGAATTCAGTAAATACTGTGCTCCATACCACATTCTTTCCAATAACCGTGTGTATGATGGCTACAGGTGGAAGATGGCTCATTATCTTAATCCTATCGCGGTGCAGCATTTTCTCATAACAGGCAACGGTGATTCTGCTAAATCGTCTCTCTATCAAAATCCTGGATGGCCTCTACAGGCAGGTCAGGGTGCAGAATGATTATGAAAAAGTTTTATAGCATACTTGCGATTGCCATCTTCATCGTATTTTCCTGTTCCCCGTCTTCTCAACCTGACCGTAAAGGAAAAGATAAGGAGAAGGAAGAGTCAGCATATCGTCTCACGGTGGATGGAAAGCCTTTTCTTATGCTCGGTGCACAGCTTAGAACAGACTATTTTATTCAACTTGACGGCAGAACACTTGACAATCTCGATGATTACTTTTCTCTTGCTTCCGGTTTGAATATCACCTGCATACAGGTTCCGATCGCTTGGAGGGATGTAGAGACGTCTTATGACGAGTATACTGATGCTTCAGTCAAGGCATATATGGACTATTGCAGGAAATATGATTTGAAACTCGAAATACTGTGGTATGGAAGCTATATGTGCGGGTACTCGGTAGAAGGTTACATCCCGGCTTATGTCATTGAAGATACTTCCACGTATCCGGAACTTAATGCCTCTGCCGCCTATCAGGGTTGGTTGGGCAAGCAGTTCTATTTGAAACCGGGAAATACCAATCTCGTAACGCGGGAGAAGAAGGCTTTGGAAAAGATGATGCAATTCGTTGCAGATTATGACAAATCTCTTGGTAATCCGCACATTGTAGCCGGTGTCCAAATCGAAAATGAACCGGATATGCTTGCAACTCGCCATAACTCGGCACACGGCTATTCGCCGACCGATATATGGCCGAGCCTGCTGTGGCACTTGAATGAACTTGGATTAGCAGTCAAGAACAGTTCGTATGATTGTTATACGCGCGTGAACCAGACCGTCACCTACGATGATTGGGTTTATTGGAGCGGAAAACTGGCGGAGAGAGAAGGTATAGACTATGTCGGGTTCGATCCTTATGTGAACGATATCGCTACACTCTCGAACTGGCTTTCTCAGATTCAGGGTATCAAAGGAAACTTTTCTCATATCGCGGAGAATGGCGGTGAATATGATAACAATGATCTGCTGACTCTGATGGCTCTTACTATGGGATGTGGATATGAAGTGTTCGAGGTGATAACTACTCCCCACAAGTATCTAAAAGATTGGACATTGCGTGGAGTATACAACCCGGATTTCACCCCAAAGTCGCAAACACAGAGGTTGATAGATGCTTATTCCTTATTCAAATCAGCCTGGTGGGATTTCGCTACGGCTTCGAAGGAGAATATGATAGGCTTCAACTTGCAGAATTCTTCCGGATTGACGACGACTGAAGAAACAGCTTCTACGACCAATTCCTCTTTCCGATGGAAAACAAGCAGCAGGGGAGTCGCATTCGCGATTGAGGGGGATGGCTATTTCACTGTAGGCTCTACCAAAGCTGATACAATGTATCTGGATTTTATACCGTCATCGGTCGAAGTCGGTCACTATGGCTCAGATGGTAAATGGGTGAAGAATAAAGACGCATCTTCAAGTTACAGTAATGGGATGTTGCTTATGGATGCGTGTAAGGTGTATAGGTTAAATAAGTGAAAATTAAATAATTGTAATAATGAAAAAGTTCTTTCTTTTATGTGTATGCGCAGGAGTATTGCTCTCCTGCAATAAGTCAGAGGATCCTGCACTGGAAACAGATGTTGATAGAATTGAAGCTACATCTGACGGTGGAAATTTCAATGTCAAAGTAAGTTGCAATGTCGCCACTGATACTGAAATAACTTACGAAAGTGGAGATGGCTGGATTTTTCTGATGCCAAAAGTCCTTAAGGGCAACGGGACGCTGTTGTTCCAAATCAGCAAGTTCCTTGATTATGATGCTACTCGTACTGCCACCGCGACAATATTAGGAGACGGTGTGAAGAAGACAATCGTCATATCTCAGACTGGACGTCCGAAGCCGGTTGCTACAGATCTTGATTTGAGCGTTTACAATATCTATGCGGATGTTGAAGGCGTAGAAACTACTGTGTCGGTATCTACTGCCGGTGAGTGGACAGCAGTGTCAGACGCGGACTGGTGTAAGGTGGAGAACGGCTCTGCGATAGGAATTGGAGAGTTTAAGGTGAAAGTTGAAGAGTCAACAGACTATAAGTACCGTACCGCAAATGTGAAAGTTAAGGCGGGCACATTGGAACGCACTGTTTTTGTCCAGCACGTCGGCACCAAGATTGGAGACGTCGTTTGGGCTAACTCAAATGTCGATGACCCAGATACATTCGGAAAAAACTGTCAGGTAAGAGGCAAGTTATATCAGTGGAATGCGAAAGTAGGTTATCCATCCTATTCTGCAAATGATAAAGGTGACACTGAAACTGTCGTTCCCGGCTTTGTGGGTGGCGCAAAGGATGTTCACTCCGAGACGTGGACAGAAGAGAATGACCCTTGTCCTGACGGATGGAGAGTTCCTACAAAATCAGAGTTCGAAACATTGCTTGCAATAGATCAGGCAACTCCTAAGTTCTGGTTTGACTATTGGATGGCTAATGGTATGAGTGTTGCCGGAGCTTATGTCGGTTTGGACAGAGAACTTATGAAATCTGAGTGCGGACCGGGCAATCTTAATGGCGCAATATTCATCCCTCAGGCCGGATTGATCAATCGCGATTCCTGCAAGCAGGAAGACTGGTGGGATGCCGCTCTTTGGACTGCGACTAATGTCGGACAGACTTGGGATATGTGGGGTCTCTGGATGAATGGAAATGGCGATTATGGATTCAGTTGGTACGGAAGTGCATCAGGACTTTCTGTGCGTTGCGTTCTGAAGACTGAATAATCACGGTTAATTGAATTATTTAGCTGACTTGTCCGGGAGAATGCAAATGGATGGATTCTTGTTCTTTCGGACAAGTTTGGCTTTTTCTGATAGGACATATTGATTGAAATTTACACACTTGCGTTATGAAAAGGACTTTGTTAGTGACATCGGCGATAATGTCGGCAGTGATTGTGTGCGTCTCCTGCGGCAGTAAATCTGCAATAGGAAGTGATGCGGTCCCTGTTATTTTTGATACCGATATGGGCAATGATGTGGATGATGCGCTGGCATTGGCTATGCTTTGTCGTTATTCGGATGGAGGTGCAGTCAAGTTGCTTGGCGTTATGGTAAACAAGAATGATCCGGCATCGGCAGAGTGCGTGGATATCGTAAATACATATTATGGCTATGGCGATACTCCTATCGGAGTGGCGGAGAAGCCGGTTGATTCCAGTGCTGACGGGGTAAGCTTTACCGGGATAAATTTTGTCACCGCAGTTTCGAAAATGGATTTTCCGCGGACAGTGAAGAATTGCTCCGAACTTCCTTCCGCCGTGCGGCTCTATCGTCAACTTCTTGCTTCTCAGGCTGATAACTCGGTAAAAATTATTTCTGTCGGTTTCTTTACAAATCTTGCGGCACTTCTGGACTCACCGGCAGATGATATATCTCAACTCACTGGGAAGGAACTGATGGCGAAGAAAGTGAAAGAAGTCTATGCGATGGCCGGAAATTTCAGGGGAGAAGGAAACGACTGGTTCCCTGAATACAATGTGGTAAGGGATATACCGTCTGCAAGGAAATTCTTCGATGAGTGTCCTTCACCTGTAATCATTTCACCGTTTGAACTTGGCATAGAGATTACCTATCCGGCGTCATCAATAGAAGCAAATCTTGGTTACGAGGGTAAAAATCCTGTGGTGGAAGCCTATAAGTCATATCTGCAGATGCCGTATAATCGTCCTATCTGGGATTTGACAGCTGTGCTTTCTGCGGTGGAGGGCGAGAAGTTCTTCACGGAAAGTGCTCCCGGCAAGGCATCGATAGATGAAAACGGACTTGCTACTTTCACACCGACTCCGACCGGAAAGCATATTCTTCTTTCTGTGCCGGAATCCGGCCGTCAATCGGTAGCCGATCGCTGCAGACAACTATGCGAAAAATGAAGAAAGCTGCAGCTGCCTGGAGCGAATTTTTCTGAGCGAAAGACAGTTGCTGCTTTCTGAGCTCGAAACACGTCCAACGCATAATCGGAGGATGCAATTAACGAAGAAGTCGGCAGCTGTCAGGAGCGAATTTTTCTGAGCGAAAGACAGTTGCCGCTTTCTGATTTCGAAACACGTCCAACGCGCAACCAAAGATGCAATTAACGAAGAAGTCGACATCTGCCTGGAGTGAATTTTTCTGAACGAAAGACAGTTGCCGCTTTCTGATTTCGAAACACGTCCAACGCGCAATCAAAGATGCAATTAACGAAGAAGTCGACATCTGTCTGGAGCGAATTTTCTCTGAGCGAAAGACAGTTGCCGACTTTTGCGCTTTTTACACCCATCGGCAATCAAAACTTGCTTCTACCTCTTTACGATTTTGATGGAATAATCCGGTCCATAGACAATCCGGCGAACTCCGACATTGTAGTATCCGCCGTTCTCGGACTTGACGAACCTGAAATCAGTCTGGAGCATCTGCGTGTTCTTGGAGGTAGTTTCCATCCAATAATCTCCGTGCTGCGCCTTTGACTTAATGAAATAGTAAGCCAAATCATATCCATGAAAAGCGAACTGAGTTGGCTCAGTATTGTACAACGCCCTGTATGCCAATATGAAACTCCTTGTGCGAGGGCTGTCGTAATCGATATAGTAAGCTGTGGATATGCGGGTGTTGAGGTCGTGCAGGTTCTCTACATCAATGGTCTCGAAACTGCGGATTTTTGAAGTGCTGTAAAGGCATACCTTATGCTTTCTGTAAACAAGCATCCCGAGATTCCTGACGGCATCATTTACAAATGCTTCGCTTTCAGAATTGATAATCACCCTGTTGGTCCCTGTGCTCGTCATCATTCCCGCCAATACGTTTACGGCATTGCGACCCTCCAATACGTTGTAGGAATATCTGCTGAAATGAATGTCTGACGCCTCCAATGTGCTGTTCATAAGAGTTACCGCGCTGTTGGCTGTGGCACCTTTCTCGCTTATCACAATAACCTTGTCAGCCGATGTCGTTTCGGACTTCAGCCAGTTCACAAGGTCGGAATATTGCGTGGACTGTGACGTTGGCGCCTGAATGAAATTAGGATGTCCGGATGTCAGCGCAGAAGTCCTGTGGTCAAGCGGGGAAATGACGTATGTGCTTTCAGGCGAGAGTGACAGCACCTTCTCAAGAGATTCCGTCTTGATTGGTCCAATGCAGAAATCACTCACCCTTAGACGTTCACTGGTTATAGGCAAAGAACTTCCTGGAGCATCATACACGCTGAGTTCCGTGCTTATGCCTTCATTGCTCAAGTCCCTCACAGCCATAAGAACACCGCTATAGAAATCCATACTGCTCTCGCTATGCGTTCCGTTTGCATTGAACGGCATAACCAGCAGAGCATTTACCTTTGAACGTCCTATGCTGTAGCGGCCGCTGTTTGCGGATTCCTGCGCGGATGAAATCTCCTGTCTGGACTCGTTATGTGTCTGTGCAGGACGCTCAATGTCAGAAGATTGGCTTGTGCTATTTTCTGATGTTCCGAGCTGTGCCTCTATTTCCTTCACCTTTTCTGCGGAAGGGATGCGCAACTTCTGCCTGTTCTTGAGCTTCTTGGAAGTCAGTCCGTTATATTCCATAAGAACTCTCACAGGGACACTGTATTTGAAAGCTATATCCTCTATGTCCTCGTACCATTTGGCAGTGTGAACAACTTCGTCGCTGTTCTTTTTGCCGGAGCTTTTGACCGTGTCGGTGGCTTTCTTATTGTCCTGGGCAACAGACTTTTGCGTTTCATCTGATTTTGCCGTTGTCTGCTCCGTTACCACCGGAATGAGTATGATGCTGTTTTTCTTCAGCCCAGTATTCTTCAGGTCGTAGTCAGGATTGGCTTTGCATATATCATCGACAGTGACTCCGTATGCTTTAGCGACAGAGAACAGCGTCTGCTTGTCCATCACCACGTGCGAATAATATATCTTTCCGTCGCTTCCCTTGACTTTTTCCTTTGAAATCGTGACTGGAGTCTGCTCGTATGTCTGTGCGGAAATCACCTGGCCGGAACCCAGGCAGGCGATGCAGAGTAGGACTGAAAGTATATTTGTTCTCATTGATGGATGCTTTGGCTTAAATGGAATTTACAAATTGTTTGAGTGAATCGCAGAATGCGGACCACGAGAGCCTTCTTTTCTCAATGCGGATGCTGTCTATGCACATCTCCTTGATTGCAGGATCGCTGAAGTATTTCAATATCTCAGCCCTTATGCACTGAGGCTCGGGCTTTTCCGCTACAATTCCGGTGCCGCTTTCTCCAATCGTACTCTTCAGACCGCCTACATCAGTCACAATCATCGGCACCTCAAAATGATAGGAAACCGAACTTATGCCGCTTTGCGTGGCGCTTCTGTAAGGGAGTACAGTAAGGTCGGCTGCGGAAAAGTAGGTCTTGACCTCCGAGTCCTTTATATATTTTGGAAACAGATGTATGCGTTCTTTTCCCGGTATGGAATCGATAATCTTCTGGTATGGCACAAACGAGCCGTAGGGTTCTCCCGCTATGATGAGCTGGTAACTGTCGTCAAGATCGCGGAATGCTTCAAGAAGGATGTCAAGCCCCTTGTATTTGCGTATGAGTCCGAAGAACAGGATGTTTTTCTTGCCGTGCTCAAGTCCGAGCGCGTCTTCTGCAGCGCGTCTGTCAAGCTTCTCTCCGAAATGGGAGTACAGAGGGTGCTGGCGCATCAGATATTTCGCGTCCGGCTTAAGCCTCAGGAGGTCGTCAGTCACTGCGTCGCACATTGTCAGGAATCCGTCGCAGCTACCGAGAAAATACTTCGTGAACGGTGTGTCGAAGAATCTCTGTTCGTGCGGGACAACATTGTCCAGAATGCCTACAACCTTGCAATTCTTGCCGATGTGCCTTGCGACATAACCGAGCGACGGCGCGAAGTAAGACATCCAGTAGCGGATTATCAGCACGTCAGGATTCCAACTGCGTATTTTCTTTGCCGCACTGATCCAGGTCAGTGGATTTGCAGTGTCCAGAACAGCAGTGCTTTCCACAGGCGTGGCCTCGTCATCCGGAGTTACGTACTGGCTTTTGCCAGGGAAAAGGAAATCCGGATACTGCCTTGTGAAGTTGAACGCCTTGACAATATCAGTTTTGCCCAGTTCCGACAACAAAGCTGCATTGAACTGGGCAATTCCTCCTCTGAAAGGATAAAAGCAGGATAGAACTGCAATCCTCACAATTTGAATGTTTAGTCTTTCTTTGAAGCGTCTTTTGCAGACGGAGTCTCTTTGGACTTGTTCTTCACGTATTCGTCGTTGAGACGCTTGATAATGTCTTCAGTCACGTCGAGTGAGCTGTCACCTGAAACTACAGGAGAAGGCAGAATGTCGCCCTGTGTGGCAATGACCATTGCATATCCTTTCTCGGCTGTGTATCTGTCAACGAACTGCTTGATGGCGTCGCCGATATTGTTCATCATAACCTGCTGCTCCTCAGCGATTTCCTGATTCTTCTGATTTGCGTAATCGTTGAAGTCGTTTCTCTGCTTGTCGAGTTTCTGAGCCTGAACTTCAGCTACGGAACGGATGATGAGACCTTTGTTGAGCTTCTCGTTGAATGAGTTGAACTCGTTCTGAAGCTTGTTGCCTCTTCTGGTGACTTCTTCCTGGATGCCCTGAGCCTTTGACTCCACTACTGAGCGGAGATCATTTGCCATATCGTAATCAGAGAGAACTTTGTCAAGGTTGAAATAAACTATTGAACCTTTTTCTGCTGTCGGGACATCTGAACCGGCAGATTCTCCTGAGCCTGATTTCTTTCCTGTAAGCTGAACTGCTGCAAGTGCGACCACAGCAAGAAGAGCTATGACGCTGAGGATAAGTGGGGTGTTTTTCATTTTATGGATTTTAAAAATTATCTGTTTGTTGGTTTCCGGGGACGCGTGGTGCGACCGGCAAGGTCACAAATATACTAACAATCTGCTGAAATTTAAGCCAAATCTTCTTTTATATGTCTTTTCGGGATTGATTTCCCCTTCGGATTTGCTCCAAATAGGCCTGAATCGTATGTTCTAGTCCCATATACAACGCATCACAGATGATTGCGTGTCCGATGGATACTTCAGCGGTCCACGGTATGTTCCTGATGAAATACTCGAGATTGACCAGGCTCAGGTCGTGGCCGGCATTGATGTCAAGACCGCATTCTTTTGCTACTTTGGCGGTTTTGAGATAAGGTGCTATCGCTTCTTCCGGGCTCTTCGTGTAGCCTGATGCGTATGCTTCAGTGTAAAGTTCCACGCGGTCCGCTCCGCACGCCGCCGCTCCTTCCGCCATTTCAGGCACGGGGTCGATGAAAATGGAAGTGCGTATTCCCCGGGATTTGAATTCCTTGCAGATGTCTGTGAGGAATTCCTTGTTTTTCAGGGTGTTCCAGCCTGCGTTTGAGGTGATGGCATCAGCCGCGTCCGGCACAAGCGTTACCTGTGAAGGCACTACCTCGTTTACAAGGTCTATGAAACTCGGAATGGGGTTTCCCTCTATGTTGAATTCAACGTTCAGCAACGGCTTGATTGCTCTTACGTCGGAGTACCTTATGTGCCTCTCGTCGGGTCTCGGATGGACTGTGATTCCTTCGGCTCCGAATCTAACGCAATCTGTTGCAGCCTTTTCCACGTCAGGCATATTTCCGCCACGTGCATTGCGCAAGGTGGCTATCTTGTTTATATTGACGCTCAGTTTTGTCATATCTTTGGTGCGTTTAACTTGATTTCGCAGACGCGAAATGTAAGTATACAAGGGGCAAAAATATATATTATTGTGGAAATATTGTAAAGAATATACTAATTTTGAGATTCGTAAGAAACGTTTTTGCCGCGACTGGAGTGGCACGGGAAAGGATAAGAAGTCTCTATGTTGACAGGTGTTTACATTAAAAATATTGAACTGGAGAAAGATAGCCGTCTGCAGACTATGAAGAAAGCGCTTGAGGATGGCGGCTGCAGTCTGTATGACATACATTCCAAGGATGATCTTCGCGACGGCACGGCAATGGTGCTGAGCATAGGTGGAGACGGTACATTTCTGTCCGCATCCAAGAGGGTGGCGGATTCAGGCGTGCCTATATTGGGCGTGAATCTCGGAAGGCTCGGTTTTCTGTCGGAAAACAGGCCTGAAGATGTGCCTTCCGCAGTGCTTTCCGGGAATTACGAACTTGAGAACAGGACAATGCTGAGGACGGAAATTGCCGGGAACAGTTTGCCGCCGGATTTCTGGCCGTATTCTCTGAATGAAGTCACCGTGCACAGAAGCGGTGCGGCAGTGTTGGGAATCAAAGTGTCGCTTGACGGTTACGCTCTTCCGACTTATTGGGCTGACGGACTTCTGGTTGCCACGAGCTCGGGTTCCACGGCTTATTCGTTGAGCGTAGGCGGTCCGATCTGTACTCCGGATTCAAAGGTTCTGATTATAGCTCCTATTGCACCGCACAATCTCAACGTGCGGCCTCTCATAGTTCCGGAGACGACTGTAGTAGGCATTTCAATCATATCAAGGGACAGCACAGCGGTGCTGACGATGGACAACAGAACTGTTGAAATAGAGCGGAGTTCGACCATCTCCGTGTCTATGGCACAATTTTCGCTGAAGCGTGTCCGTCTTCCCGAATCAAACTTTGTGAAAGCTCTTGTGAGTAAATTATTCTGGGGCGAAGATATCAGAAATAACGATAATTGACTTTCAATGACGAAACTGGAAAAAATTCCTGCGCACGTCTCGATAATTATGGACGGTAACGGCAGGTGGGCTCAAGAACAGGGCTTGGAGAGAGTTTGCGGCCACAAAAGAGGGGTCGAGACTGTTCGCGTAGTCACCGAGGCTGCTGCCGAGGCCGGTGTCAAGTATCTGTCTCTGTATGCGTTCTCCGAAGAGAATTGGGGACGGCCGAAGGATGAGGTGGATTACCTTATGCACCTGATGATGGACTCAATCGCTGCGGAAGTCGAGGCGCTTATGAAGAACGGTGTGCGTTTCCACGTTTTGGGGAATATCGCGCGGCTTCCTGAGGCACTCAGAGAGGCGATAGCTATGCTTGAGGAGAAGACGAAGGACAACACGACTCTTGATCTTATATTGTTCGTGAGCTATAGCGGCAGGTGGGACATTTTCCAGGCTGCGAAAAAATTCGCTTTGGCGCATCCTGAAAGCAGTGCGGACGATGTCCAGGATATGTCGGAATTCTCAAAATATCTTGTTACCGACGGTATTCCGGATCCTGATGTTATAATAAGGACTTCAGGTGAGCAGCGTATCAGCAATTATCTGCTGTGGCAGGGCGCCTATTCGGAGTTTGTTTTTGTAAAGAAGATGTGGCCAGAATTCAGCCGTGAAGATTTCTTCGATGCACTCGTCGAATATGCCTCGAGGAACCGCCGTTATGGAAAAGTGAAATAAATACGTATATTTGCCAGATATTTTTTAGTAGGATGAGGTTCATTAGTCGGATATTCTGCCTTTCTGCGCTGATTTTGATGCCGTTTGCGTCATTTGCCCAGCAAAAGAAGGAATCGATAGAAATAGATTACAACAATCCCCGTAAGTACATTGTAGGAGGCGTCAAGGTCGAGGGAAACCGTGCTTTCGGAGACAATCAGATACTTCAGCAGTCCGGATTGCACAAGGGGATGGAGGTTACCATTCCCGGTGACGATATGTCTTCAATCGTGAAGAGGCTGTGGATGCAGAGATATTTTCAGGATGTTGCGGTCTATATAGATTCTTTGAGCTCGGCTCAGGACACGGTTTTTCTGCGTCTTCAGATTCAGGAACGTCCGCGTGTGTCGAGATGGACTTTCTCCGGTGTCAAGAGCGGTGAGAAGAAGGACCTCCAGGAGCGTCTGAACTTCAAGCGAGGCGGTGAGTATTCCGACTATGTCGCGAAGACCTCCGTGGACATCATCAAGAGGTATTACAAGGGTAAGGGATTCCTTGATGTGAAGGTGGAGCCTCAGGTTATGAAGGATACCATCATCCGCAACGCTATCAGAGTAAATTATGCCGTTGACAGGGGGCCGAAGGTCAGAATCAAGACCATCAACTTCATTGGAAACAACAATGTGAGCGACTTCAAGCTCGCGAAGTCTATGAAGAAGACCAAGTCCGCGAAGATTTACAACTTCTTCAGCAGTAAGAAGTTCAATGAGAAAGAATATCCCAACGACAAGAAAAATCTCATAAGCGCCTTCAACGAAGCCGGTTACAGGGATGCAAGACTTGTCAAGGATTCCATCTATACTGTGAAGCCGGGCAGACTCGGAATTGACTTCACGTTCGATGAAGGTAAGAAATATTTCTTCAGAAATGTAACGTGGACCGGAAACTCGGTTTATACTACGGATGCCTTGAACTCCATTCTGCAGATTAAGGAAGGCGATGTGTATGACGTGGTTACATTACAGAAGCGACTTCAGGGAGGCGGCAAGCAGGGAGATATGGACGTTTCCAAACTTTACCGCGACAACGGATACCTTTTCTTCAATGTGCAGCCTGTGGAGCTCAATGTTGTAGGGGATTCAGTGGATGTGGAAATGCGCATAGCGGAGGGTAAACAGGCTACGCTGAACAACATCGTAATCAACGGAAATGATCTTACAAACGAACGCGTCGTTCGCCGTCAGGTGTTCACAAGGCCGGGTTATCTGTTCAGCCAGAGTGACTTCGAGCGTTCGATAAGGGAGATTGCCTCACTCGGTCAGTTCGATCCTGAGGCTATCACCGACCCGTCCAAGGGATATTCCATTGTCCCGGACCAGATGAACAGCACTGTTGACATTATATACAATGTGACTGAAAAGCCTTCCAGCCAGTTGGAACTTTCCGGCGGATGGGGCGGCAAGACTTTCGTCGCAACTGTCGGTGTCAGCTTCAACAACTTCTCTACCAGAAGAATGTTTGACAAGAGCGCCTGGAGACCTGTGCCACTTGGAGACGCACAGAACCTGTCTTTCCGTTTCCAGACCAGCGGTACTTATTATTCTTCGCTGTCAGCAAGCTTCGTAGAACCGTGGCTTTTCGGTAAGAAACCTACATCGTTGAGTCTTTCAGCTTATTATAGCCGTCAGACGAACTCTTACCTGATGTGGAATATTCTCAACAACGACAAGCAGTTCGAGGTTTACGGATTCTCCGCAGGACTCGGTAACCGTCTGAAATGGCCTGACAACTATTTTGTGCTTTACAATCAGCTCAGTTGGCAGACATACAAACTTTCCAACTGGTATTCAAATTACTTCATCTTCGACGACGGTGTTTCGCACAACATAAGTTATACGCTCGGACTGTCGAGAAATTCAACTGACCAGCAGATTTATCCTAGGCAGGGTTCAGATCTTTCCTTCTCAGTGCAGCTCACGCCTCCGTTCTCGCTTTTCAGAAAGAAGGACAAGGGCATTACCGACGTCAACGGAAATCCTACCAAAGTCAGCAGCTGGAGAGACATCAACTACGACAATTGGTCTTCGCAGGACAGGTACAAGTGGATTGAGTACCACAAATGGACATTCAAAGGCTCGTTATATACCAAGCTTGTCGGCGACCTCGTCCTGATGACGCGCGCACAGTTCGGTTATCTCGGATACTACAACAGAAAATGGGGATATTCACCGTTCGAGGGCTTCCTTGTCGGAGGTGACGGTATGTCGGGCTACAACTCATACGGTTCCGAGGTCATCGCGCTCCGTGGTTATGAGAATTACTCCCTGACCCCGTACAAGGCTACTGCCTATAGCTCAAACGGATATTCATACGCCGGAAACGTTTATGACAAATTCACTGTCGAATTGCGTTACCCTATTGTAATGCAGCCGCAGTCAACTATATTTGCATTGGTATTCCTTGAAGGAGGTAACTGCTGGTCAGACATACGTGACTTCAATCCTTTCCAGATCAAGAGGTCTGCAGGTGTCGGTGTCCGCGTCTATCTGCCTGTCATCGGACTCCTCGGAATCGACTGGGGCTACGGATTTGACGACAAGACAAATGGAAAGAGCCAGTTCCATTTCATCATAGGTCAGCAGTTCTAGTAACTACATAACAGAAACAAAAACAGATTTGATATGAAAAAAATTATTTTGATCGCAGCCGCAGCGGTTATGACACTGTCTGCTTCGGCTCAGAATTTAAAATTTGCACACGTTAATTTCAACGAGCTTGTAATGCTCCAGCCTGCAGCCGATTCTGCAAGGTCACAGTTGGCTGTATCTCAGCAGGAAGCTCAGGATACATACAAGAGTATGCAGGATGAGTTCCAGTCAAAGTACAGCCAGTATCAGCAGAAGGCTTCTACTTGGACACCTGCAATCCGCGAGAGCAAGGAGAAGGAACTACAGGACATCCAGACAAGGATTGAAGAGTTCCAGCAGTCAATTCAGCAGGAACTTCAGCAGCAGCAGAGCCAGCTGATGGCACCTATCCAGCAGAAAGCTATCGAGGCTGTTGAGAAACTCGCTAAGGCAGGCGGCTACATTTATGTATTCGAGAAGAGTTCTATGCTTTACATTGACGAGACTCAGAGCGTTGACCTTACTCCTGCAGCAAGAAAGGCTTTGGGTATCAAGGACGGCAGGACTTTGGAGTCTCTCCAGCAGGAACTTCAGGCACAGGCTCAGCAGTAATCGTTTAGTTACAGACTTAAGAGAGGATGAATGAACACAATGTTTCAGTCGTCCTCTCTTTTTCTTACGATTTATTGTTGTTTTAACGTTTTTTATTATAGATTTGCATTGAAAATCACGGTCGCTCATTAGAATTGTAATTTGCAGGGGCGACTGATGGCTTTCAGGGAATTCCTTCCACGTGTCCCTTGCGGTAACGGGCGCGGGCGTGGGAGGAAGTGAGGAGAAAAGTTAAAATCATTTTGCGAAATGCAACATAAAGTTATAGATACTGACGACGTAGTGATAAGGTTTGCCGGTGACTCCGGAGACGGAATGCAGCTTACCGGCTCACTGTTCGCGAATATGTCAGCCATATACGGCAACGGACTTTCTACATTTCCGGATTATCCTGCAGAAATCAGGGCGCCGAAAGGTACTGTTGCCGGCGTTTCCGGGTTTCAGGTGCATATAGGCGACCATAAGGTGTCCACACCGGGTGATTTCTGTGATATGCTCGTGGCTATGAATCCTGCGGCGCTCAAAGCAAATGCCAAGTGGCTCAAGCGAACCGCAATGGTTCTTGTCAATGAAGATGCCTTCGATGACGCAGGTCTGAAGAAAGCCGGCTTCACCGAAAATCCGTTTGAGGAACTGCACATAGAGGACCGCACAATCCTCTGCGCCCCTATCACCAAACTTACTGAAGACAGCCTCAAGGACAGCGGTCTGGATGCTGTGGCAGTACACAAGTGCAAGAATATGTTCACTCTCGGTATGGCTTGTTTCATCTATGACCGCCCTGTCGAGTATGTCTATAACTATATAGAAAGCAAATTCCGCAAGAAACACCCCGAGATGATTGCGCCGAACAGGAAAGTGGTGTTTGACGGATACAATTATGCTTCAAACATTCAGGCTGTGCCGAATACCTATCACGTTGCTCCGGCAAAGTTGGAAAAGGGCACATACAGGAACATTACGGGCAATCAGGCGGCGGCCTGGGGGCTAATCGCGGCTGCTGAGAAAGCGCATCTGCCTCTTTTCTGCGGTTCGTATCCGATTACTCCGGCTACGGCTATTCTCGAGGAGTTGGCAATTCATAAAAATCTGAATGTCAAGACAATGCAGACGGAAGACGAAATTGCCGGAATCTGCTCTGCAGTGGGAGCGGCATTTGCCGGAAATTTGGCTGTCACTACGACGTCCGGTCCAGGTCTGTCGCTTAAATCCGAGGCTTTGGGCCTGGCGGTGATGACAGAACTTCCTCTGGTGGTTATCGATGTGCAACGAAGCGGTCCTTGTACGGGTATGCCTACAAAGACGGAACAGGCTGATTTGAATCAGGCTCTCTATGGCAGAAACGGCGAGAGTCCGGTTGTTGTGATGGCGGCTCATTCGCCTGCTCATTGCTTTGAGATGGCATTTATGGCGGCTAAGGTCGCTCTCGAACATATGGTTCCGGTTATGCTGCTCTCAGAAGGATTTCTTGGTAACGGCTCCGAGCCTTGGCGTGTTCCGGCGATGAGCGAGTATCCTGAGATACATCCGAGATATGCCCACGATGCCGAAGGAAACTTCAAACCTTTCAAAAGGGACGCTGCCACATTTGCGAGGGACTGGGCAATACCGGGAATGAAAGGATACGAGCACCGTGTCGGCGGTTTGGAGAAAAATCACGACGGAGTGTTGTCAAATGATCCGGACAATCACGAGATGATGGTGCGCGAACGTGCTCTTAAAGTGGCTAAAGTCGCTGAAGACCTTCCTCTGCTGAAGATTGACGGTCAGGCGTCCGGAGACGTGCTTCTTGTAGGTTGGGGCGGAACATATGGTCATATCCTTGCTGCAGTTCAGGAACTCAGAGCCGATGGAAAAGAGATAAGTTTTGCGCATTTCGATTACATCGATCCGCTTCCAAAGAACACGTCAGCGGTTTTTGCCGGCTTTAGCAAAATTATTGTGTGTGAGCTGAATACAGGCCAGTTTGCGGCTTATCTGCGGAACGTGCTGCCTCAGTACCAGTATTTGCAGTGCAACAAAGTGCAGGGACAGACTTTCCTTGTCAGGGATATCGTAAACAGCGTAACTGAAAAAGCATAATCATTATGGCAAAATATACTTTCAAGGATTTCAAGAGCGATCAGGAGGTGAGATGGTGTCCGGGATGCGGAGATTATTCCGTACTGGCATCGCTGCAGAAAATTCTTCCAATCGTATGCGAGGAGAAAGGCATTGACAAAGAGAAAGTTGTCGTCGTATCAGGTATCGGATGCTCTTCAAGGCTACCGTATTATATGAACACTTACGGCTTCCACAGCATACACGGAAGGGCTACCGCTATCGCTACGGGAATGAAGGTGGCGAATCCGGAGCTTTGCATCTGGCAGGCGAGTGGAGACGGTGACGCACTTGCAATCGGCGGCAACCATTTCATACACGCGATAAGGAGAAATGTGGACATAAATATAATGCTGTTCAACAACCGGATTTACGGTATGACCAAAGGACAGTATTCCCCGACATCCAAACTTGGTGCTATTACCAAGACTTCCCCTTACGGCACGGTTGAGCATCCGTTCAATCCCGGCAGTCTTGTGCTTGGGGCAAAAGGTACTTTCTTTGCCCGCAGTATGGATACGGAATTGGCTTTGAATCAGGAGATTATGCTTGCTGCGTCAAGGCATTCAGGTACTTCAGTTATGGAATTTCTGACAAATTGCGTGATTTTCAACAACGGCTCTCACGCTGAACTGTCAGACCGGGAAAACAAAGCAGACAGAACCATCCTTTTGAAGAAGGGCGAGAAGATGCTTTTCGGCAAGAACAACGACAAAGGACTGGTTCTTTCAGATATGAAACTTAAAGTCGTCAAACTCGGTGAGGACGGTTATACTTTGGATGACATACTTGTCCACGACCCGTCGGCAGACAATCTCGGGTTGCAGACGATGTTGGCAGATATGAAAGGTCCTGATTTCCCTGTCGCACTCGGTGTCATCAGGGATGTTGAGGATATTACATACGAGAACGAAGTGCAGAAGCAGCTGGAGTCCGTGAAAGCTGCCGCCAGGATCCACTCTGTGGATGAGCTGCTGCACAGCGGTTCGACTTGGGAAGTGTAAAACCACAATTAACAATACTATATGAGAACAGAAGAAATAATGGCCAAACTTCAGGCCAAGTACCCTGCAGAGAAAGAATATCTCCAGGCTGTACGTGAAGTGCTTGAATCTATCGAAGATGTTTACAACAGGCATCCTGAGTTTGAAGACGCGAAAATCATCGAGCGCCTTGTCGAGCCGGACAGAATCCTCACATTCCGTGTCACTTGGGTAGATGACAAGGGCCAGGTGCAGACGAATACCGGATACAGAGTTCAGTTCAACAATGCCATAGGACCATACAAGGGAGGCTTGCGTTTCCATCCTTCAGTGAATCTTTCGATTCTGAAGTTCCTGGGATTTGAGCAGACGTTCAAGAATTCGCTCACGACGTTGCCTATGGGCGGCGGAAAGGGCGGTTCCGATTTCAATCCCAAGGGAAAATCGGATGCTGAGATAATGCGTTTCTGCCAGGCTTTTATGCTTGAACTCTGGAGAAATATCGGGCCGGATATGGATGTCCCTGCCGGAGATATCGGCGTCGGCGGACGCGAAATAGGCTATCTCGAGGGTATGTACAAGAAACTCACGAGAGAACATAACGGAGTGCTGACAGGCAAGGGAATTCCGTTCGGCGGTTCGCTGATTCGTCCGGAGGCTACAGGTTTCGGTGCGGTGTATTTCCTTGAGCATATGCTTCATCACCATAAGTCAGACCTTGACATCAAGGGCAAGACAGTGGCTGTCTCAGGCTTTGGAAACGTGTCCTGGGGCGCTTGCGTGAAGGCTACTGAACTCGGAGCCAAGGTTATTGCGATTTCAGGTCCTGACGGAGTCATCTACAATCCGAACGGAATGACTCAGGAAAAACTTGACTATATGTTGGAATTGCGTGCAACCAACAACGACGTCGTCGCTCCGTTCGCTCAGAAGTTTCCGGACTCTACATTCATTCCCGGCAAGAAGTCCTGGAGTATAAAATGCGATATAGCAATGACTTGCGCATTCCAGAACGAGATGTCCAAGGAGGATGCCGAGGAACTGATTGCAAATGGAACCTGGTGCTGCATCGAGGTTTCCAATATGGGATGCCAGCCGGGAGCAATCGAGGCATTCCAGAAGGCGAAGATATTGTTTGCGCCGGGCAAAGCTGTGAATGCCGGCGGTGTAGCAACTTCCGGTCTTGAGATGACGCAGAATGCAATGCACTTCAGTTGGTCAGCAAAAGAGGTTGATTCCAAACTGCACGGGATTATGGATGCAATCCACGCTTCCTGTGTCAAGTACGGCAAGCAGCCTGACGGCTATATAAATTATGTAAAGGGTGCCAATGTCGCCGGCTTTATGAAGGTTGCGGAGGCAATGCTTGCACAGGGTATAATCTAGTGCTGAAGTGAGTTTGTCTCACGGCGGCTGAGAATATAAGAGAGGGCGGCTGAAACTCGGTTTCGGTTGCCCTCTCTCTTGTTTTGTTTTGATATGCAATTTGCTTAAATTTGCCGCTTGTTACGGACATCGCTCCCTGACAACAGATAATATTAAACACAAAATATGTCAACTGAAACTGCTAAACCAGCCTCGGCGTTTCCGGTCAAGAAACTGATAATGCTTCTTTTGGCCATTGCCGTATTCCTCTTCTTTTGGTTCGTGCCGAGATCGTTCTTCGGACTTAATGAAAACGGCACTCCTCTTCTTTCAATCATTGAACAAAGGACAGTGGCGATTTTCGCTCTCGCTGCATTGATGTGGATGTTCGAAATCCTGCCGACGTGGGCAACATCAGTGGCTGTCATTGTAATACTGCTCTTTACGGTGTCCGACAGCTGCCCACTGTTTCTACGCAGTGCAGGTACGGACTCCGCAGACTTGGGAACTTTTGTAAGCTATAAGGCCATACTTGCCGCATTTGCGGACCCGACCATTATGCTGTTCCTAGGCGGATTCATTCTTGCCATAGCCGCCACGAAAGTCGGTCTTGATGTCCAGTTGGCAAAAGTGCTGTTGAAGCCATTCGGAAACAAGCCAAAGTTCGTGCTGCTCGGCTTCCTGCTGGTAATCGGTCTGTTCTCGATGTTTATGAGCAACACTGCGACTGCCGCTATGATGCTTACATTCCTCGCCCCTGTGCTCAGGACATTGCCTTCAAACGAAAGAGGTACAGCCGGTCTCGCACTTGCGATTCCTATTGCGGCGAACCTTGGCGGTATCGGTACCCCTATCGGAACACCTCCAAACGCCATCGCTCTCGGATATCTCAACGAAACGATGCACCAGACCATAGGCTTCGGTGAATGGATGCTTATAATGGTGCCTTACGTGATTATAATGCTGCTTTTTGCGTGGTTCCTGCTGCTCAAACTTTTCCCGTTCAAGTCTGAAAAGATAGAACTCAAGATTGAAAATACCAGAAAACCTGATGCCCACACCTATATCGTTTGGGTGACATTCGCCGTTACCATTCTTATGTGGGTATTTGACAGATTCACAGGTGTGAACGCCAATGTGGTTGCAATGATTCCTGTCGGAGTGTTCTGCGCTACAGGTGTCATAAAGGCAAGCGATTTGCGCGACATCGAATGGAGCGTGCTCTGGATGGTTGCAGGTGGTTTCGCCCTCGGTATAGCTCTCAACAAGACAGGACTTGCAGAAGACCTCGTGCAGGCTATTCCGTTCGCGTCATTCAAGCCACTCGTCATACTCCTTCTTTCAGGTCTCCTCGGATATGCGATTTCCAACTTCATTTCGCACTCTGCGGCTGCGAGCCTTCTCGTGCCTATCCTCAGTGCGGTCGGAGTCGGAATGGGCGATATGCTTGCCCCTATCGGTGGCGTGAAGGCTCTGCTTGTAGGAGTTGCACTTTCAACGTCAGTGGCAATGCTCTTCCCAATCAGTACACCTCCGAATGCAATCGCGCACTCTACAGGGCTTATCAAGGTCAATGATATGACCCGTGTCGGTGCGATTATCGGTGCTGTCGGACTTGTGCTCGGATATGCGATATTGATTTTCATAGGATTCTAGAGAATTCATTATAATTCAAATATATTCAGATGAAAAAAGTAATCTACGCGTTGGCGGTAATCACTGTTCTGTTTCAGTCTACGGGAGCATTCGCTTCCGAACCGAAGACTGAGCAGACAAAGCTGGAAAAGCCTTCGCATCTGAAACTTTACGGATTTATCCGCAACTTCTTTACTTTCGATACAAGGGAAAGCAAGGCCGGTACCAAGGACTTGTTCTACTATATCCCGAAAGACGAGTCTCTCAATAAGGAGGGGGAGGATATAAACGCCAATCCTACGTTCCGTTATCTTGCTATTACTTCGCGTGTCGGTCTGGATGTCAAGGATTATCAGTTCAACAGGACCAAAATGGGCGCAAAGATTGAGGCGGACTTCTACTGTATGAACGGAAACATTGCCGTGTTTCGTCTCCGCCAGGCTTATGCGACTCTGCTTTGGGATGACCTAGGTTCTGAAAAAACTCAAAGCGTGTCCCTGAAACTTGGGCAGGCCTGGCATCCTATGGCTGTCGACCAACCTTACGTTATCGGCCTTGAGACCGGAACGCCGTTCAATGCTTTCAGCCGCACCCCTATGGCATTGGTCGATTACAATATCTCCAAGTCGGTCACGTTGTCCGGAGCATTGATTTGGCAGATGCAATATCTCTCTGCGGGTCCTTCCGGAGCATCTGATGATTATCTGAAACACGGATGCCTCCCTGAAGCATATCTGGGAGTTTCGCTCAAAAACGAAAACGGATTTTTGGGCCGTGTCGGTGCTGACATTCTCAGCATAAAGCCGAGGTGGAGAAATGAAGAGGGCGGAAAGGCGAACAGCGGCTCTAAAGTTTCTGACAGAATCACGACAGTGAGCCCTTATGTCTATGCCCAGTATATTCACAAGGACTTCGCAGTCAATGGTAAAGTCATTTATGCTTCGGCAGGGGAGCATTTCAATATGCTTTCCGGCTATGGTGTAACCGCCAAAAATTCCGACGGCAGTTGGGAATATTCTCCTCTCCAGAGTGTAGCATCCTTTGTGTCAGTTAAATACGGCCGCCGCGTGCAGGTGCAGGGAATGTTGGGATATTTTAGAAATCTCGGTGCCGCGAAGTCTCTCATTGCCGATAAACAGATTGACGGAAAGGACTATACAAGTACGCAGAACGTTTACATCAGTTCAAACGGCTTCAATAATCTCAACAGAATCGTGAGATTCTCGCCGATAGTTGCATACAATCTCGGTAAACTGACTTTTGCCTTGGAATACGACCTGACATCAGCCCAGTATGGAAAATATGCTGAGTCGGGATATGTCAGCTCCAGCACAGGTCTTGCTGACGGCGGGCTGCATTGGATTACCAATCATCGTATCCTCGGAATGGTGAAATTTGCTTTCTAGGGGCAATCCGTTCTGGCGGTAAGACTGATTCAAATGCTTAACTTTCAATATTTTATTAAACGAGCTTATGTTTAAGAAAAACCTTTTTGTCGCGGCTGTTGCCGTGCTTGCCTTTATGCAGGTGGCTAAGGCGCAGACCAACATCCAGATTTTCTATGATTTCGGACGTGACAGGAAACAGGTGACAACCACAATCGAAGGATTTTATGCCGACAAGTGGGGAAACACTTTCTTCTTCGTCGACTATGATTACAAGGCACGCAAAGCTGACGGGAACAAAGCACCTTGCGGAACATATTTCGAGATTGCACGTTGCCTGAATTTCTGGCAGGATACCAAACTCTCGCCTTTGAGTGTTCACGTTGAGTACAATGGCGGTGTATACAACTCCTACAACATCAACCACGCATTTCTCGGTGGCGCAGACTGGTTCATCCACAGCAAGAATTTCAAGAATACGTTGAATCTCAAGGTCCTCGGAAAATACATCATCTACACAAAAGATGCGGACGGGTCAAGACCTCACAGCAAGTTGCCTATGCAGTTTACGGCAGTCTGGGGTATGCAGGATCTGTTCGGTGTCAACGGGCTGAGATTCAGTGGTTTTGCTGATTTGTGGTGGCAGGAGCACACTGTCTGCCCGGTGAATAGCAAGGGCGTATATGATTGGACAAAGGCAAAGACTTCACATGTCGTGTTCTGCACGGAACCTCAGTTGTGGTATTGTGTGGGTCAGCATTTCGGCGTGGATAACCTTAATGTCGGCACTGAGATTGAACTTTCATACGATTTCGGCTCTGCAAAGGGATTCTGGTGCAGACCTTGTCTCGGCGTCAAGTGGGTATTCTGACGGAAACGAATTTTAATCTATCATAAACAATGACAACCTTTCTACAGAAAGTCTTCGGCTTTGATCCTGCAAAGCACAGTGTGCGCACGGAAATTATAGCCGGAATCACCACGTTCCTGACGATGGCCTACATTCTGGCTGTCAATCCGAGTATCTTTTCCCTCCTCGAGAGCAAGGGAATGCCTACTTCGGCTGTGTTTACGGCTACCGCACTTGCTGCGATTGTCGGTACTTTAGTGATGTCCCTGTATGCAAAGAAACCTTTCGGACTCGGACCGGGAATGGGATTGAATGCCTTTTTTGTCTATACAGTATGTCTTGGAATGGGGCATTCTTGGCAGATGGCTCTTACAGCCGTTTTTGTTGAAGGTATCATATTCATAATTCTGACAGCGACAAATATCCGAAAGCTCATCGTGGATGCCATTCCGATGACTTTGAAGAGGGCTATCGGCGTGGGAATCGGCTTCTATATTGCCTTTATCGGACTGAAGTCGGCCGGAATCATCGTAAGCAGCGAGTCCACATTCGTAACACTCGGAGATTTGACCGGAAAGACGGCAATTCTTTCGATAATCGGTCTTGTCATAACATCACTCCTGGTAATTTTCAAGGTGAGAGGCGGAATGCTCATCGGTATTCTTGTGACTACGGTTATCGGTATTCCGTTCGGTGTTACCCATTACGGTGGCCTTGTATCCACACCTCCTTCCATTGCACCTATCTTTATGCAGTTCGAATGGAGCGAGATTTTCTCCTGGGATATGCTTGCCATCGTGTTTACGTTCCTGTTCATTGATATGTTCGATACTATCGGAACTGCGCTTGGACTGTCAGTGAAGGCGGGGATGATAGACGAGAAAGGAAACGTTGACGGCATCAACAAAGTGCTTATGGCTGATGCAGTTGCAACGGTTGCTGGAGCGGTTTTCGGAACCAGCACCACTTCCACATATATCGAGAGTGCAGCCGGAGTCTCAGAAGGCGGTCGTACAGGTCTTACCTCATTCACCATTTCGGTCTGCTTTGCAATTGCGCTCCTCTTCTCACCGCTTTTCCTGGCGATTCCGGGAGCGGCTACAGGACCGGTGCTGTTCATTGTCGGTGTAATGATGGCAACTCCTGTCAAGGACATTGACTGGGAAGATTTTTCAGAAGCCATACCGGCGTTCGTGACAATCGTATTTATGCCTCTCGCATATAGTATCTCTGACGGAATTATGCTCGGAATGATTGCATACGCTGTTCTGAACGGGCTGTCCGGAAGATACAAAAAAGTGTCCGTGATGACCTGGATATTGGCTGCAGCGTTCGTACTCAGATACATACTGATATAGGGGTAAATTGTTGATAACTTTTCTTCGTCAAACGCTTTGATAAGGCTTGGCGATTATATAATTTTGTTAGTCCATTCCGGAGGATTCCGGGCTGGACTTTTTGTTTTTACTGTTATCTGCAGGTACGCTCTGCTGTTGTGTAAATTATTGAAGGTATGGACGTTAGAAAAACAAATGGCTCTTTCGAAGAGTATGACAGGGAAAAATTGATGAGAGGAATACACGAGGCCTACAAGGCTGTCGGAGAACCTTGCCCTGAGGCTGTTGTAGTGTCTATTGTTGACAATCTTTATATCTACGACAAGATTGCCAGTTCAGAGATCCGCAGGCAGGTTGAGGAGTCGCTTATGTCCATAAACAAGAAGGTTGCGGTCGAGTATATCGAGAAGTTCGACGCCGGTAAGGACCTGCGCAAGAAACGCGACTTTATCCGGGACTATATCAAGGCTTCCAATGCGGCGACAGGCTCCAAGTTTGACTCCAATGCCAACGTTACAAGGAAAAATATAGTCACTCTCGGACAGGAGCTTTACAAGGAGAACAATATCAAGCAGAACCGCTATATAATGCACGACAAGATAAAGGCACTGTACAGCAAACGTCTTGCTGACCAGTATCTTGAAGATCTTGAAAGCCACGTTCTCTACAAGCACGACGAGAGCGGCACTCCGGGCTATCCTTATTGCGTTGCGATAACGATGTATCCATTCCTTGTAAGCGGATTGAAAGAACTCGGCGGTGTCTCAGTGGCACCGACTGACCTTAAATCATTCTGCGGAGAGTTTATAAATCTGGTTTATTCCATTTCGTCCCAGTTTATGGGGGCTGTGGCGACTCCGGAATTTCTGATGTATTTCGACTACTTCACGCGCAAGGACTATGGTGACGACTACATCGAAAGGCTTGACGAAGTGGTTGAAAACAATGTCAAGAAACGTACTCTGTTAAAGGTTATCGACAATTATTTCCAGCAGGTAGTCCATTCTATGAATATGCCTGCGGGCAATCGAGGCTATCAGACAGTGTTCTGGAACATAGGATATTTCGACAAGCCGTATTTCGAAGGCGTGTTCGGAGATTTCCGTTTTCCTGACGGAACCGCGCCGAAATGGGAGACGTTGTCCTGGCTTCAGAAGCATTTTATGAAGTGGTTCAATGCCGAAAGGAACAATTATATCCTGACTTTCCCGGTAGAGACGATGGCGTTGCTTACCGACGGGGGAGATGACTACGCGGACAAGGAATACGCTGACTTTACCGCAGAGATGTGGGCTGAAGGACACAGTTTCTTCTGCTATATTTCCAACAGTCCGGACAGCCTTTCAAGCTGTTGCCGTCTGCGCAATTCGCTCAAAGACCTTGACGACTCGGATGAGGAACACAACCATACCACTCACCAGTACTCTATGGGTACGGCATCCGTGGCGACCGGTTCCAAGTCGGTTATGACCATAAATCTCAACAGACTGGTGCAGATTGCCGCGAGAAAGTTCTTCAAGGAGACACAGGGCGTGGACCTTCCGGCAGGGGAACCGTTGCCTAAGACATTGAAATATGACAGGACGGAGTTGTACAAGGCAATCGATGCTGAAATCAGCGAGATGACTGGGCGTGTGCATAAATATCAGACTGCGTTCAATGAGATTATCAAAGATTTCTTGAAAGCGGATATGCTGGATGTCTATAAGGCCGGATTTATTGATATGAAGAAGCAGTATCTGACTGTCGGAGTCAACGGGCTTACGGATGCGGCAGAGTTCCTTGGCCTGACTATTTCGCCGAACGGGGAGTACCGCGAGTTTGTGAATACGTTACTAGAGACCATAAATATCTCTAACCGCAAGGACAAGACGCGTGAGACGATGTTCAATACGGAGTTCGTTCCGGGCGAGAATCTTTCGGGAAAGAATTACAAATGGGACAAGAAGGACGGATTCTTCGTGTCAGGGAAGCACAATATGTACAGCTCGTACTTCTATAATCCGGAGGATGACTCGTTGTCTATGATTGACAAGTTCAAGATGCACGGCGAGGATTATGTGAAATATCTTGACGGCGGTTCAGCACTGCATATGAATATCGCCGAGCATTTGAGCAAGGACCAGTATCGTCAGCTTCTCAATGTAGCTGCGCATTATGGTACCAATTATTTCACATTCAACTGCCGCAATACTGTCTGCAATGATTGCGGCTATATCAGCAAGGATACACTGACAGTCTGCCCTAAGTGCGGAAGCCATAATCTGGATTATCTGACGCGCGTCATCGGCTACCTCAAGAGGGTGTCTTCTTTCAGCGAAATGCGCCAGGAAGAAGCTCACAACAGGTTCTACGCCGGGAAGCAGTCATAAGTGTGGGACTTTTGTTCTTGCCGAATGATCAAGTATGTGCCTGAAATGACGAATGTTGTCCTGGAGGAAATCCCGGACAAGGTGACGCTTGCAGTAGATGTTTCCAACTGTACTGGGCGATGTGAGGGATGTCATTCTCCGTTTCTCAGGGATGATGTCGGTGTTGAACTGACGTTTGATGCCGTCGAGAGACTTCTGAAGGATAATTTCGGGGTGAACTGTTTTCTTCTTCTGGGGGAGGGAAATGACCATAATGCCTTGGTTAGTCTGGCGAGGGAAATCCGCAGAGCGCATCCGGAATTGCAGTTGGCAATATATTCCGGCAGGGAGGCTGTCGAGGAGGATATTTACAGCTTGTTTGATTATGTCAAGGTGGGTCCATACCGTCCGTCCTGCGGCCCGTTGAACAATCCGGCCACCAATCAGCGCCTGTATCGTGTGCATCATCTGCTCCCTTATACCCTTGAGGACCTGACGCCCCGCTTCTGGCACCGCGGCATTGACCCGGCGGCAAAGGGAAACCAGACTGCCATAAATGATTAAATGTTAAAAAGTTCGTCTTCTACGATCAGGCTTTGAATTATGTCGCTGTGGGCGTTTCTCTTTAGCCCTTCACTTGTGACCAAAGTAAGTATGATGGATTTTTTAGTCTTTGTTTCGTCGCGGAATACCTCAATGCGCCGCTCGAGCTTCTTCTGTTCTTCGCCGTCGATTTCATACTCAGAACGTGAATATCTCATTTCGCAAATGATTTTCTGCGCAAAGATACCTTTTTGCCCTGCCTTGCGCAGAGTATCTGGCGGCAAAAGCAAAAAATATCGTAGATTTCATAAACGGAGAACTGAATGGTGATGAGTTATATAAGAAAAGTCCCGGTCCTGAGGAATTGCCTTAAGGACCGGGGCTGAGTTACGCGTAGGACACTGAAACATATCAAAAGAACCGACTGTAGTCCTTCGCTCAGAAAGATTCGCTCTGGACTGCAGTCGGTTCTTGACTTGGGCTATGTCTTGTCTTTGTGTGCAAACGAATAGCCACTAGACTATGCGATTGCTTTCAAAGTGAAGATATTTACGAAGTTATTTAGTTGGGAAAACTTTATTACCATCAACCGTAACTTCTGCGTTGTTACCTTCTACATCCCAAAGAGATGTTCCTCCGAATTCAATCTTATCGTGATCTGGGAATCCCGATGTGGTGCAATTGTTTGCGAATATACAGAATTTCACACCCTCTGGGAGTTTTGTACTATCTATTGTAATAGCAGCTTTGTTAGCGGTCTTTCCTGCAGCCGCAGCTGCAGCATCGGAGTTGGTTGCAATGAATGTACAATTATTCAAAGTTACCTCACTTTCATTCTTACCTTCGTTATAAACCTTTACAGCCTTACCGGCACAGTTGAACGTACAACTATTGAATGTAATATTTTTAGAACCATAAGTCCAAATACAATAATCATAGACGGTCTGATTGAATGTACAATTTTCAAAGACAGCAGTTGTGGCATAACTGGTAGGACGTCCCTCAATAACGCAATTCTCATATTTTATGCTTGTTGCGTGCTGAAATCCGTTATAGTTTTTGTTAGGGTACTTGAGTGTAAGATTCTTTAGCTCAAAACTTTTATCGTGATATGCAACAGCTTCAGGACAATCGAACACAGTTCAGTCTACGCCTTCGATGGTGATATTGTCTGCGATTGAAGATGGAAGTGTGTATGTGCCTGCTGCCAACTGAATGTAGGCGCCGGCGGTTGCAACGGCAGCATTAAGTTCTTCCTGCGTTGTTGCGACTGTCGGGAATATAATTGTGGCTGTACCTTCGTTGTTTTCAATGGTAGACGTGGTTCCGCCACCGTTTTCTCCAACGATTGAATTCGCATCGTACTGTGACTGTTCCGTGTATTCTTTATAATTATGTGAGTTATCAACGGTGATAGTAACATTACTGATTGTGTTTCCGCTTACTACGCTATTTTGACCTGCATATCCTACGATACCTCCGAGGTCTCTATAGGCCTTGATCGTTGCATTTTCTATAGAACAACCCGTAATTTTAGATCCAGGCCCACTTGTCTGTTTGGTAATAATGCCTGCAATACCACCTACTTTATCGCCATTATCCCATTTTGAACCTATAGGTTCAGGAGATGAGGTTACTGTTGCGTTTAAGACTTTGCAGTTTTCAAAGTTTGAATCCTCAACATATCCGCAGATTACACCAGCCCAATGGTTACTCTTTACCGTCGCGTTCTCTACGGTTACATCATTAACTGTCGCATTTTGCAAATATCCAAAAAGTCCCGCTGAACTATTAACTATAGTATAGTCGCTTGTGTTGAGGTCATAGATAGTCTTACCGTTTCCGTCAAAAGTACCTTTAAATTGCACAGCAGACATATTTCCGATAGGCGTCCAAGGTCTGTTAGCAAGATAAATGTTCTTGACGAGCTTTACGGTTTTTTCTGAAAATGTTTCAGTGCCGGCATTTACCTGCTGTGCCACCCAGGCGAGCTGAGAGCCGTTGCTGATCTCGTATACGCCATCGGCTGTCTGGGTAACTTCCTCAATAGAACCGTCCCAGAAGGCAATTGTTTCATTGCCATCAAAATTAGGGTCGATTACGACGTTGAAGATGACCTGGTCGGTGAGAAGGTTGCCGACGATGTTGGTGCGGTAGTTGGCCTGAACCGGTGCGGCAGGAACGCTGATTTCGACACTCTTTGCATCCTCGGTAACGAATGTAGCCTTAAGGTCGCTTACGTGCTGCCCGTCAAGTTTTCCGACAGGGATGAAGTAGTTCATTGCGAGCCACTTGTATGTTGTGCCATCAGAAAGCTCGAGTCCTTTATCGTCATTAGGGATTGCTGCCTCGGTATATGCAATGTCGCTGCTTCCGCCATTTGAAACTTTTCCTTCACGTCCGAAGAGGTCAAGTTCGTCGGCTGCCTCCGTCGCTGTGAATTTACTCTTGGTAGGCTCAAAACCTGCAGCTTTTGCTTCTTCGAAATCTGCAGTGCCGAAGTTCACCTGTGCGAACGGACGGTGAAGTTCCACGGTCTCGTTGAGAGCGCCTGTCACCTTGAGTGACCTTGTGGCGAAGAATGCGTCACGGGATTCATCGTTTGCCGCAGCATCAGCATAACTGATCTTTACAACCTTGTTGTCTTTATCGAGAGTGTAAGGACCACCTTCCTTTTCAGCCTGTGCCCAGAAGATGAAATGGTAGGTCTTGCCCTTTACAAGACTGAATTCCACCTTGGCCTTGAGGTTTTCGAATGTAGCCGGCTTGTCAAGAGTCACGATATGATTGCCTGCAGAACCGTTGTTGTCGTCATAGACAGCCACGGTGAGGTTCTTCGCAGTTTGACCGTCATTGATTGCCTTGGTGACGAGTGCTGAAGGGGCGGCGATGTTGAATGCCACGTTCACTTCCTG
>CAVJKV010000002.1:0-200111 GCA_963650425.1 Oscillibacter sp.
AAAATGGTACACTTTTCAATTATTTTCCTGGTACATTTTTCAATTATTATTTACATTACCGATAAAGAAATATCGGAAACACAATGCCCCGCGAGTCATTTTTTATTTGGACGTTTGTTGTAATATTTATAATTATATACTATTTTTGCATCATTATATATGTATATTATAATGGTGCAAAAACAAATTAACAGCATATCGGTAGCCGGATTTGATACCCCCTTATCGGTGATACCCAAGAAAGAATTGAAGGGTGTCATTATTGATGACATCGCCAGATTCTCTTTCTATCGGGCTGAATTCGCGGGGGCTGCATTTGTGCTTCTTGTGTCGAAATTGGGTATCAATGAAACGCCGGCAAACTGCTCGAAAATATCCGGCAGGTTGTCATCCGCACTATCTCTTCCTATTGTGTTTTACTTCTCAAATCTGAAGTACTACGAGAGACAGCGGTATATCGAAAAGTGCGTATTCTTCATCACTGAGCGCGGGGAGGTTTTTTTGCCCAATATAATTCTGCACTCCATGAAAGAAAAAACGAAGAATACATCCAGGCTGTCTGCGGCAGCTCAGTTCCTTTTGCTGTATCATCTCCAGAAGATGAGCCTTGACGGGCTTTCTGTTTCTGAGATGGCCTCGAAGATTCGTCAATATTCTTATGTCAGCATTGCTAAGGCCGTGGAGAACATTGAAGCCATCGGCTTGTGTGAATGTAGAAAAGACTCTGCCAGGAGCAAAAGAATAAGATTTATTGCTGAGGGTAGGGAGTTATGGGAGAAGTCAATACCGTATATGACGACTCCTGTCAAGGAAGTCAAATATTGCGATGTCGTTCCATCCATGGGGTTCCAGTATTCCGGAGTCAGTGCATTGGCATCATACACTATACTCTCACCGGATGAAATGCCTACAGTAGCTGTTTATTCAGGAAGATTCAATGATATAGATTTCCAAGGATTGAATGACTTTGACGGGAATGTGAAAATAGAAATCTGGCGTTATCCTGAAATTGACACAGAGTCTGACGTTGTTGACAGGTTGTCTCTGTTCCTCAGTCTGGAAGGCGACTCGGATCCGAGAGTTGATAAAGAAAACAAAATAATGCTTTATGAGGTATGGCAGAAAAAGTGATTGTTGATGGAATTGGCATATTTGAGAAAACCTTCTCGAAGTATAAGGATTCATTCGTTATTATCGGCGGAGCGGCGTGCCGTGCCACATTGTCGGACAGTAGATACACTCCCCGCAAGACGAAAGACATAGATATGGTTCTTGTCCTTGAAAACTTGGCCAAGGACTTCATTGATGCTTTCTGGTCTTTCATCAAAGCCGGAAACTATAAATGTGCCACGAGGAAGGACAACGACGGGCGGAAGAAATATGTCTTGTATAGCTTTTATGACAGTTTGCCGGAGTATCCGGCACAGATCGAGTTGTTGTCCAGACCAGTGGATGGTCTGGGGAACCCGGAGGAGCACAACATAGAAGCTATAATGATGGAGGATGCCTCATATCTTTCGGCAATTATATTGGAACCGGACTATTACAATTATCTCATAAGCCATACAGAGGAAAAAAATGGCCTTCGATATGCATCAGTGGATTCGTTAATCTGCCTTAAAGCCTTGGCCTATCTTAATTTACGAGAAGACAAGAAGAATGGGATACATTTCAATGATGATGACTTCAAGAAGCATCGCCGCGATGTGGTGATGGCTGCTGCCAGCCTTGCTGTTGGAGAGGAGTTTATAGTCTCTCAAAATATCAAGGATGCAATCACGGGATTCATTGAGGCGGTGAATACAGACGACGGAGTCCGCAAGTCTCTTTGTGACAGTTTGAAACTCCAAAATGAATTGCTTTTGGATGAATACCTTAATGTGCTTGATGAAAGCTTTGTAGCTGAATGATATGAAGATTCAATATGCGTCTGACCTGCACCTTGAATTGTCAGGGAATAGCAGGTGGGTCAAAAATAATCCATTGAGCGTCACGGGAGACATACTCGTTCTTGCCGGAGATATTGCATATTTGGGAGCGGACTGTACTAATAATCCATTTTGGAGTTGGTGTGCAGACAATTACGAACAGACGCTTATTGTTCCTGGAAACCACGAGTATTATGGAGGATTTGATCTTAAGGACACCCTCTCAGAATGGCACTTTGAACTTCGCGGTAATGTCAGGTATCTGAACAATACTGTAGTCAAAATAGGACGCACATGTATTGTATTGAGCACCTTATGGAGTAATGTGAGGGCGGAGAATGCACTTGTGATAGAGAACGGAATAACGGATTTTCATAGGATCAGATATGGCGGAAACGGGCTTGATTTTACAATGTTCAATGAGGCTCATCGATGTTCTCTGGATTTTATCCGAAATGCTGTGTCTTTGCATGCCAACGACAACATAATAGTTGTATCACACCATCTTCCATCTCAGATATTGGTGTCTGACAGGTTCAAAGGCTGTAAACTGAATGACGCATTTTCTTCAGAGCAGGGACAATGGATAGCTGACAGCAAAATCGCACATTGGATATATGGGCATTCTCACACAAATATTCGCGGCAAAATAGGCAACACTGATTTTTTGTCAAATCAGCTCGGCTATGTCTATGAGTTTCCAGAAGCGATTGACTTTTACAAAGGTGCATATATTGAAGTATAGTGAATAGGGCATTCTTTGAGGATGCCGGTTAATTGATTTTAGGCAAATGACACAGATTGAAGCGATCCGCACCCGCCATGCGGTGCGTCGGTACCGTCCGGAGGCGATTCCGGATGGGACTCTTGCCGTTTTGATGGAGGAGATTGAGAAGGTCAATGCGGAAGGACATCTTCATGTCCAGCTGGTGACGGATGAGTCGAAAGCGTTCAGCGGCCTGATGGCCTACGGCAAGTTTTCCGGAGTGACGGACTATCTTGTCATGGCTGGAAAGAAGGCAGATGACCTGGACGAGCGCATAGGCTACTGTGGGGAACGGCTTGTCCTGCTTGCACAGCAGCTGGGCTTGAACTCCTGCTGGGCCGGTGTAAGCTATAGAAAGGTCAGCGGGACATACACGCTTGGAAATGATGAGAAGATAGCATGCTATATTGCCATCGGTTATGGCGAGACTCAAGGCGTTCAGCATAAGAGCAAGCGTATTGACGAAATCAGCAATGTGAGCGCAATGACGCCTTCGTGGTTCAGAAGCGGAGTCGAGGCGGCTCAGCTTGCTCCCACGGCCGTGAACCAGCAGAAGTTCTACATCGAATATCTCGGCAAGGTTGACGACGGGCTTCCCAAAGTCCGCATCCGCAGAGGCTCCTCGCTGGTCGGTTATACGCGGATTGATATGGGCATAGCCAAGCTTCATTTCGAAATAGGAGCCGGAAAAGAAAATTTTGACTGGGCGGAATGATGAAAATCGAGGAAGCTATACTCTATGTCCTAGCCGAGCGTAACGGCGGTCTGCGGACCGAACAGATCGCTGACATCATCAACCGAAGGAACTTGCATGTCCGCAAGGACGGACAGCCTGTAACCTCCGCGCAGGTCTATGCCGTGGTGATGCACTTCCCTGACACATTCGTGAAAGCCGAGGGGCGTATAATGCTGATGATATAGGCGGCTCGTTTACCGTCAACGGTGGCTTCGCATCCCAAAGAAAAATCTCCAGACCGTCGGCTTGTATTTTTCTCCGGGCAAACCGTTGTCTGAATCTCCGGCTATGTCAAGCAACCGGAAATTCTTCCCCTTCGAGGGCCGTTCAAGGCCTGAGGCGAGAATTCCGGCTGCAAAGTTAAGCCGGATGCCGCCGATTCAGAAGGAACTTGCTTTTGAGATAGGAAAGGTCAGTCTTTCCGCTTTTTCAGTCCTGACCAGCCGGGAGGCTCGTCGGGACTTTTCTTTTTATCTATGATATTGGGAAAATGTGTACATTTGCACGAAACACGTTTGAAAAATGTGATAAACACGCAATTTGCCCAATGAGTACAGAAATTAAACGAGACATTATAAATGACTTGCTTCAATGGAAGCAACGGTCGGACCGCAAGCCTCTTATTATCCGCGGAGCCCATCAGATCGGCAAGACATGGGCTATGCGCAGATTCGGAAAGGAGAACTTTGACTATGTGGCATATTTCAACTTTGATTCATCGGAGGAATTGTGCCGTGAATTTGAAAACACGAAGGATCCTAAACGTCTGATTGACATACTTCGGCTTTATACTGACTGCCCGATTGAGCCTGGGCGTACATTGATGATTTTCGATGAGATACAGCAGAGCAACAAGGCTCTTAATTCATTGAAATATTTCTACGAGGAGGCACCACAGTATCACATACTCGCCGCTGGTTCCCTGTTGGGAGTGGCATTGTCAAAGGGTGATTCGTTTCCCGTCGGAAAAGTAGATTTCTTGAGGATGTATCCAGTGACTTTCAAGGAGTTCCTCCATGCGGATGATCCTCAAATGTTCGAGTATATTGAAAATCTCTCCGAGATAGCCCCGCTTCCGGAAATAGTTATGAATAGACTTGCCGAGTCGTATCGGCGCTATCAGACAAGTGGTGGGATGCCTGCGGCTGTGGTCGCCATGTTGGACAGATGCGGCGTAAAGGAGATAGAGAATATCCAGAATTCCATATTGACTGCCTATACGCTAGATTTCGCAAAGCATGCACCAGGGAAGGATATACCGCGAATTTCCGCTATTTGGAATTCCATTCCGTCCCAATTGGCCAGAGAAAACAGAAAATTCATTTATAAGTTGGTGAAGGCCGGAGCAAGAGGACGAGAATATGAGGATGCCCTTCTTTGGTTGGAACACGCAGGAATGGTTTATCGTGTATTCTGTTCATCAGAACCAGGCCTGCCGTTGAGTGCCTACGATGATCTGTCGGCATTCAAGGTGTACCTTTGTGATGTCGGTCTTTTAAGGCGCATGGCTCAGCTTCCTATGGAGGTCCTTTGGACAGATAATCCACTCTATGTGGAATTCAAAGGTGCGATAGCGGAGAATATGGTATTGCAGTCCCTTGTATCGCAGTTTGAGGTAATGCCAAGGTACTGGACATCGGAAGCGACCGCAGAGGTGGACTTCCTGCTGCAGAATGATGCCAGGATTATTCCTGTCGAGGTTAAATCCGGAACACGGCTTGGCGGCAAGAGCCTCGGACTCTACATCAATCGGTTTGGAGTTACGACAGCATTGAGATTCTCTATGAACAATCTGAAACGAGACGGGGTCGTTCTCAACATTCCGTTACCGCTCGCAGATTGGACACCAAAAATTCTGACATTGTAATGGACTTTTCTTTTTGAACGATTTTCTAAAAATCCTGCTATTTCTGCAAGTACTTGCTCACGAGAATGCAGTGCGTGTCCTTGATTTCGCCAATGACGATAATGCTATGAAGACTTCCGATACAGTCGATGTTGCCCAGCGTATTGAGCATAAAGTCTTGATAGTCTTTCATATCGTGGGCATATACCTTAATTTGGAAGTCGTAATCGCCAGTCGTGTTGTAACATTCCGTGATCTGGTCTATAGTCTGAACGATGTCCATAAACTGCTGGATGAGTTGGTGGGTGTGCTGTTTAAGTCGGATGTTGCATAGCACAATGACGTTATGCCCTAGCTTGTGATGGTCCACCACTGCCGAATACCTCTTTATATAGCCTTCACGCTCCAATCTTTTTTGACGTTCAAAGGTAGGCGTGGGCGACAGATGCACTAGCTCTGCCAGTTCTTTCACCGTGAGCCGCGAGTTCTGTTGCAACAAGTGCAGCATCTTAATGTCTATGTCGTCAAGTTGTTCCTGGTATGCCATATTTTTATATATGTTAGTTATAGTAGAATATTATTCTACAAATTTAATCATTCTTAACGCAAGGTAGTAAAGTTTTCTTTATTTGCAAGAATATTTCGCTACAATATATTTGTTGTTTACCTTTGTATCGCAATTGCAAAACAAAACATCGTTTCTTCAACTCAAATTAAAAGTATATGAGCCAGAACATTCAAGACAACAAAAACAATGGTATACACGCACCGTTCAGAGCTGATATCGTAGGTAGCTTCCTCCGTCCACAAGAACTCAAAGAAGCAAGAGCCAAATTCGCCGATGGTGGCATCACAGCTGAGGAACTTCGCGCTGTAGAAGACCGACTCATCACCGAACTTGTCAAAAAGCAGAAAGCACACGGACTTAAGTGCATCACTGACGGAGAATTCCGCCGCAGTTACTGGCACCTCGATTTTATGTGGGGCTTCAATGGTGTGGAGCACATCGAGTTATCCCATGGTTATCAATTCCACGGCGAAGAGACTACCAAGGGTTCACTGAAACTCACTGGCAAAATCTCGGGTAAGAATCATCCGTTTATCAACGACTTCAATTTTGTGAAGCAGTTTGAAGAAGAAGGCATCATCGCCAAGCAGACCGTGCCTGCACCAGCCCAGTTCCTTGCCGAGTTGTTCCGCGGTGACAATGTGAAGAATACACGCGAGTTCTATCCCGATACCGAGGAACTCATCGAAGACATCGCCAAGGCTTACCGCACATTTTTCAAGGAAATCTATGAGGCAGGCTGCCGCACCGTACAGCTCGACGACTGCACCTGGGGTATGATCGTAGACGCAGACTTCTGGAAGAGTATGGCGGGCAAGGGCTTCACGCTAGAGCACGAGGCTCTGCAATATCTAAAGGTGAACAACCTCGCCATAGAGGGTAAACCGGAAGGATTGGTTATCAACACTCACGTGTGCCGCGGCAACTATCACTCTTGTTATGCTACCAAGGGGGCATACGACCCAGTGGCTCCCTACCTCTTTGCCAAAGAGAATGCAAGTGCGTTCTACCTTGAATATGACGATGAACGTTCCGGAACATTTGAGCCTCTGAAATATGTAGCCGATGACAAGAAGGTTGTACTGGGATTGATCACCACCAAATCACCCGTGCTGGAAGATGCAGACGCAGTGATTGCACGCATTCAGGAAGCGGCAAAATATATACCGCTCGACCGCCTCTATCTCAGTCCGCAGTGCGGCTTCGCTTCGTGCGAAATCGGCAACAAGATCACCGAAGAAGAGCAGTGGGCAAAAATCGACTTGGTGCAGAAGATTGCCAAACAAGTGTGGGGATAGAAGCACAGCACTGCCATATTTTAGCAATTTATTCCGTTATCTTTGCAACATAGAAAAACGATTGCTATGGCAAAGAACTACTTCAAACGCTACATCTGGCTCATAGACGTCATCAGCCGGCACGGCCACATCACCCGCAAGGACATCAACGACCTGTGGTACAGAAGCCCGATAAATGAATACCGGGAGAAGGAAATCCCGGAAAGGACATTTCACAACCACATAGACTCAATCCTTGACATCTTCGGGCTTGAGATAAAGTGCGACAGGAGTTTGGGATATTATCTCGCCAACACCGAGGACATCGAAGGCGACGGGATGCGCCGGTGGATGCTTTCTTCACTTTCCCTTAACAATCTTCTGAACGAATGCAGCGAAATGCGGAACAGTATCATCTTCGAGAGCGTACCGTCAAGCGAGAAGTTCCTGAGTTCCATTATGGAAGCTATGCGAGACCACAAGGTCATATCAATCGAATACAAGGGTTTCAATAAGGAATACTCTTCTCGTTTTGAGGCTGAACCATATTGCTTGAGGCAATTCAAACAGAGGTGGTATATGGTCGCAAGAACTACTGCCTCCAAAGACAAACTGTGGATATATGGCCTGGACAGAATTATTTCTCTGGAACGTACAGCGCGCAGCTATAACATCCCTGAGAATTTCAACGCTGAAGAATATTTTCACGACTTCTATGGAATATGCGCATCCGTGGAAGCACCTGCAGAGGAGGTACGAATATGGGTTAGAAAATCTCAGGTAGAGTATTTCCAGTCGTTGAAACTCCATCATAGCCAGAAACTTGAGAGAGAGGACGAGACCGGCGCAGAGTTCAGTTACCGCCTTGTACCGACATACGACTTCGAGCAGGAACTGTTTTCGAAGATGGGGAATGTCGAGGTACTGGCTCCGGCGTGGCTTCGCGACAAGATGAAGGGCATAATCAAGGATATGATGTCAAATTACGAAAAATGACATATCTGAGCCTGCTGCAACAGATTTAGCCTACTATGTTTGAACATTCCGGGACAAATTGTAATTTTACGTCTCGTTGTGCTACCACATAAAAGATTACGTTCAAAGTAATCTTGAAAATGATGCCGCAACCGCAAAAAGCAAAACATAATGAATAACAGGACATCTCTTATATTCAAGGTCGTAGCCTTGCTGACGACAGGGACACTTACAGCCAACATTGCTTTGGCGCAGGAAAAAGCCACCACAACAGAAGCCGGCAACACAACTACAGGCACAACGCATCCGTGGTACGGAGCAAGGGTCGGGATTATAGGAGATTCAATTTCGGATCCAAAAGCGTCGAACGGGCCGAAGAAGTACTATTGGTATATGGCGCAGGAGATCGGAATTGTTCCTTGCGTCGTAGCACAGAATGGACAACAATGGAATGAGGTCCTTCCGCAAGCGAACAAATTGAAAAGCGACTACGGAGACAACCTCGATGCAATTCTTATCCTGATGGGCACCAACGACTTCAATGCAGGCATTCCTATCGGAGAATGGTTTACTGAGGAAACTGTCAAGGTAGAGGCGGCAAACGGTGAGCCTAAGTCTATGCAGACAAGAAGGCACCGGATTCCTAACCTCAATCAAAACACGTTCAAAGGCAGGATCAACATAGCCCTTGATTCGCTGAAGAATATGTACCCGCATAAGCAGATCATCCTTATAACACCATTACACCGCGGCTACGCCAAGTTCGCAGAGACTAACATCCAGCCGGACGAGAACTACACCAACCGTTGCGGGGAATATATTGACGCCTACATCAACGCCATCAAGGAAGCGGGGAACGTTTGGGCCGTCCCGGTGATTGATCTAAACTCCATTTCCGGAATATTCCCGCTCAACCGCTCGCAGAAGGAATATTTTCCACGGGACAGCGACAGACTTCATCTGACCGATGAGGGGCACGAGAGAATCGCGCACGCCCTCATCGCTTGGCTTAAATGCTTGGCACCCGGTTTCAGCGACAGATAATCTCCACACCAAGTTTTGTCAATACCGAAGCTATGTCGTTAAGGACTTTCTCCTGATTGTTGACCCAATCCATTGTCCAGACACGGCAGATGTTCCATCCTAGTGACTCCAACACACTCGGTTGGACCACCTCACGGTCACGCACCGTACGGACCGTCTGACTGTTGTACCCGTCACAGATAATGCCGAGAATGTATCTGGAAGCATCAGCTCCCGGTTCAACGATTCCTATATCAATGCGATAGTCAGAACATCCGATGTTCGTATCAACCTTAAATCCCCATTTATCACTGATACGTTCAGCAATTTCCGAAATGACATTATCCACGGTCGCGTCTTTCCGAATGGTGCTCTCCTTGATGGCGTCCATTCCCTTCTCCGCGTATTCAAGAAATCTCTTCAATCCTACCACTCCCCCGGCTGAAGTCTCCGCAACAGTTATTTGATCGGAGCGAAGCGTGGAGAACACTTTCATTTCGCAGCGAGCTCTGGACACTGCCACATTTAGTCTTCGCCAGCCACCTGCCCTGTTGAGCGGTCCGAAATTCAGGCTAACGTCACCATTCTTGTCCGGCCCATATCCCACAGAGAAAAGTATCACATCCCTCTCGTCGCCCTGCACATTCTCAAGATTCTTGACAAATATCGGCTCGTCACACTCCTCCGCCACTTTTTCAAGGGCAGGATTCGAGCGGTAGAGTTCATCAAGAAGATCCTCTATGAGCGACTGCTGCTTGATATTGAATGTAATGACACCTATACTTTTAGACTTCTTCTGGGGGTCAGAAAGCCTATTTTCTATCTCCTTTACTACCGCACGCGCCTCCATCAGATTCTGACGTCTTCCCCCTTTCTCATAAACACCGTCTGGCACATATTCATAGAGGACCTTTGTCTTAAGGTCGTCAGGTGACGGAAATGTCATAAGTTCATTTTTATAATACATTGAGTTACTGAACGCTATAAGGCTTTCGTGACGGCTTCGATAGTGCCATTTGAGGCATATAGACGGCAAGCTAAGGGCAAGAGAATCATCGAGAATGCTTTCCAAATCCTCGATAATGGCATTGTCTTCATCAAAGGTATCAGCCTGGAAAAACCTTGTCGGAGGCATCTGATTAGGGTCTCCGGCCACAACGACAGCTTTGCCCCTGGCGATTGCCCCAACCGCCTCACAAGTAGGAATCTGAGAAGCCTCGTCGAAGATTACCAGATCGAACTTCGCGGCATCTGCTTTGAGCATCTCCGCAACTGTCAGAGGGCTCATCATCATACACGGAAAGATTCTCGGAAGAATATCCCTGATAAGGTCAAATAATGTTCTGAGCGATATTCCGCGACAATGATTGCTGATATTCTTCAGCAGCACACTGATGGAACGGCTCTCGGAGGCTTCTTTGTGAAAATCAGGCAGACTGATGGCCAGTTTATTGATGATTTCTTCACGGGTTAAAGTCTCGAATTTTCCACAAAGGTCGCGGAACCGCCTGATTTTTTCCTCAAACATAATCCCGTGGAATTCGGAAAGTGACGAGTCGCAGGAGATTATATATTCCGCATAAGCCCGATAGATGCCCTTGCGGAGTGCCACGAGCGCATATTCAGCCCGGATTTCATCGTTCTCAACTGCCTCCACAAGATTTCCAAGCCCCTCTTTCTCAAGAACAGAACGGGCCTTGAGATAAGCATTCCAGTCTCTGAGTTTATCCAGATTCTTTTTCCAGGATTGAACATTACCGGCAAGACTACTTACCCATCCCGAAACTTCATCATCGGGAAGTTTCACAGCAATAACGGATTTCAGCCCATAAATTCCATCCATAAGAGCATCGAATGACTCTATGAAGTCCTTAAGGCAGTGACCTTCATATTCCCTAAATGTTGTCAGTCCATCCTGTATCGCAGCACATATCTTTTTCCTGCGTAAAAGAATTGTCTCTTTGTCGCGTCCGTAAATAGATATGAGTGACTTATTTATAGCTCTGGCAGCAGCTATACCGGCATAGAGATAATCCCCGTCAGTTATTTCGTCTGCGCTCTCCTTTCCAAAAATTTTCGACAAATCAGCACATTTCAGTTCTGTCGTGAGCGCTGCATAATTCTCCAGCATTTCAATGTCGCGCGAAATCCGTTCTACAGATATTCTCTTCGCGCCGGTGGAGTATATGCCAAGTTTTTTGCTCATGGTTCTAAGCGAGAGGAAACGTCCTATGGCGCCTTTTGCCAAAGCTCCGTCATATTCCAGCCTCAATTTATCGGGAGCAAGGTCCAACACTCTTCGAGAGTAGGTCCCCAGAATCTCCTTTGATATAATGTCGCGTTTACGTGCACATTCTATCGTCTTTTCAAGACCTCTGAAGTCATCTTCCCCTAAAGAGAGCAACTCAGCAGTGAGACATTGTGCCCCCATCAAAGTCTTGGCAAGTTCTATAAACGCCTCTGTCTGATAACGCGAAAATCTATCCTCAGTCTCTCCCAGCAGCGTCTTGAGGCTACGGTTAAAATCCGAGAGCGTTTTTGACGCATCAATAGACTCAAGGGCGCGAGCAATCTCCGCAACACTTCCGTTAACTGCTATAATCCCGCAAAGCGGATGAAAGAAAGAGTTGCTTGAAATATCACAGATTGAACAAGCCGTAATGTACTGTGAGACTACATCTTCCAACCTGGTCCGATCTTCAGGACGCAGGGAGAGCAACCACTCTGCCGATGGAACAAACTCACGGCTTGTCACGTCAGCCTCATTCTGCAAGTTTTCTTTAGGACAAGCGCAGTATAGAGAAAGACAGTCATACAGTGAGAGCCCGAGCGGATATTTTTCGTGAAGACTATCCATATAGGTCTTAATTTCGTCTCTGAGTCTCCTGACTCTCTCAGCCTCGGCAATAAACTGCTTGTTTGAATCGCTGCGCAACGCATTCACTGCCAATTTGAAGCGCTCCATAACAGATGATTTCTTAACGGGCATAGTGTCCAGCATAAGACAGAATGGCGAAATTCCTATCTCCTCAAGACGCTTGTAAACCACATCAAGCGCTGCCTTTTTCTCGGCCACGAAGAGAACACGTTTTCCCCTGTAGAGGGTATTGGCAATTATATTGGTGATAGTCTGACTTTTACCCGTTCCCGGAGGCCCGTGAAGAATAAAACTTTTTCCATCCAAAGCTGCCTTGATTGCTTCCAGTTGGGAAGAATCCGCACTGATTGGAAGCATAATCTCCCCCGGCGTAACTGCAGCATCGAGGTCATCTGAACTCTGTACATCTTCGTTCACGCTTCTGTCCACCACGCCGTTCAAGAAACTGCCAACGACAGGATTTTCGTGAAAGACATCGGCATTATTGTGGATATCACTCCACATCATAAACGTGTCGTAGTCGAAGTTCCCGAGAAATGCGGTTTCCTCTACTGTCCACCCATCATATTCCTTGATGCAATCACGCATAATATCCAGAACACGTCTGATGTCCACCATTCCGCCTGAAAGAGGAAGCGGATTCAGCCAAGGAATTTCCATCTTGTAAACTTGCTTGAGTTTCTGCAGAAGCGTTATGTTGACCATAGTCTCCCCGTCCTCAATTCCACGCAGCGTATATCCGCTCGTAGCACTGCGGCGCACAAGTTCCACCGGGAAGAGCAGCAATGGAGCATAGTATTCCTTTGTCTTGTCTTCCTCGTCGAACCATTTCAATGTTCCGATTGTAAGGAAGAGAGTGTTGGCGCCAAGTTCAACACTTAACTTTGCCTTGCGGTACACCACCTTCAAGGCATCCATAAGCGGATCCTTCTTCAAGTAGGTCCTGAGTTTTCCGTCTCCTAGATCCGAATTCACTGATTCGTAGAAGATCTCCCCCGGAGAGAGCGCACGATGCTTGGTTTGATTCAGAAGTTCAATACTCTTGTCCTCAATTCTGAATGGGCGGTCCTCCGCAAAGAGGTCTTTCTCAAGCGTTCCCGAGGTTCCGGACGGCAGAACCGAAATCAACCGTTCTGGTTGGAGTCTTCGCTCGTTGATTGTCAGAGATGTACCTTTTACAAGAAGTTTCCCAAGTCGCACGAGATCGGTAGTGATTATCTGGATGTATGAACCTCCCGGACGGACATTAAGGAGGGCATTGCTCATAGTAAGATTAAGGAGTTTGCGCTCCCAGATAGCCTGTTTGTCCACTGTCTCTTTCGCAAACGGGTCTATGTGGAGTTCGCCCGATCCTGACTGAACGTTTTCTTCAGTTGCGTTTGTTGTATTGAGCATATTTAAAATATTTAATGTTTAGCAAGTATTCCCAGATACCACTTACATCGCTTCGCTCCATTAACAGCGTTCAAATTTTCTCGAAATGATAATCTGCATAGGTATCACAATGGCCTCTGATGTATGCGGCAGTCCGTGTTGTATAGTAGTTGATGAATGATTCATTTCCAAGAGAGTATTTGTGTGTCCACCTACAAATCTCCCCCAAATAATAGAGTTTTCAAAGTGCTGATATACAGTAATGTATGAAGTTCTTTCCGGCTGTATGAATTTTCATCAAGATTGATATTTCGTACAGTATTTTTCAGTTTCGTACATTTTCAGAATCACATAGATAAACGTGAAAAGAAATCGTTAAATTTGCGCACGTATCTTTTTAGATACTCGCGAAACTTGATTTTTTTGGACAAAGTGATTGTCATATCGAAAGGGACGGAGTTGCTCCGGATTCCATCTGCCAGGCTGGTTTATATCGGGGCGGATGGCAATTACTCGAACGTAGTCACCCAGGACAACAAAGTGGCAATGGTCTCCTCACAATTGGGGCAGATAGAAGATCTTATCGGTGACCAACTTGGAGACGACGGAAGCAATTTTCTTCGACTGGGCCGCGGACTGATTATCAACCAGGACTATGTGTATTCCATCGACGTGGCAAAACAGAGGCTCGTACTGTCCGACTGCCACGGCTGCTATCACGAATTGTCCGCCTCGCGTGAAGTGCTGACAAAGCTCAAGGCTTACATAGATGTAACTGTAAAAAATGACTGACAAAGGAAGAGACATAAGGGATGATGAATTCCGCGTTATCGGCAAATCTTCCGCTTCTGAGGCGGAAAGCAAAACCGAAAAACGGAATCTCTGGATTTACGTCCTGCCGCTGGTCCTTGCAGTGGGGATTGGTGTCATTATCATATTAAACCTGCCAAAGGAAAAATCTGAGATTTCCGATGAAGGTCTGTTTGAGAACAATCCCGAAGTCATTGTTCCCGACAAAAAGCCGATTTCTTTCGGCCACACGACAGATTTGTCCTATACTGAAAAGATTGATACTGTCATAAACGATGTCCTTCTCACACTCTATATCCCGCACAACGCTACTCCGGAGCTGACGATGGGAGTCCCTGACCGAAATAACAGTGATATCATCTTCGCCGCTCAGGCTGCTGATATCCGTAGAGACAATAGGAAAATTCTCGGCGCGTTTGTACTGAAAGGAACACCTCTGGCCTGGGGACTTTCAAAAAAAGGCTTTTGTGCAATCATTGACGGGAAAGTAACGGTCGGAGTCAGCGAAAATTCACCGCTTTTTGAAGAGGCGACGGAGAAAGGAGGCTATTTCTTTCGCCAATATCCGTTGATTGACAATGGCGTACTTGTTGAGAACGAACCGAAGAACAAGACAATGAGAAAGGCGCTTTGCTCAAGGGCAGGGCAGATATTTGTCGCAGTCAGCGAGTCTGACGAATCTTTCCACGACTTCACGCAGGCCTTGATAGCTCTTGGTGTTGAAAACGCCATTTATCTTGTCGGCAGCCATTCTTCGTTTGGCTGGTACATTGATTGCGACGGCAACAAAACCCTTTTCGCACCGGACGTGCACAGAGGCTCGTACAAGAACGAGAACTACATTATCTGGACAGCACGCCGATAATACTAGTCTATTTCATTCTATAAGGCTGGTCTTCGTAAAGAGTGAAGCGCTTGGCCTTACGAATCCACTTCTGCTCCTCGGTCTTGACATATTCCTTCGCATCCTGAAATGAGATTTCACCCGAAAGATATGAAGCCAAGGTATTGTCAGCCAACTTTTTGTAAAAATCAGGAGACAGCGAGAATTCCGGATAGACGTCCTTGAAATACCTTATCAGCTGAAGCGTGTGAAGAAGTGAATGATACTGCGCCCCTGGCTTCAGCATAATCTGATATCCAAAACATTTCTCCCCGGCATAACGTCCTGCAGAAGGTTTGAATGAGCACGGACGCAGCAAAACACCTTCAGGCACAGGCAATCTGTCGTATGGGCCGTGCGTAATGAACGGTGCACCGAAATACTCATAAGGACGTGCCGTGCCGATGGCTGGAGTAATGTTGGTATTGTTCCACAGTCCGCCGCCGCTGTACATATAGCACGTAAACAACCCCGGAATGTCCGAAGCCGGAGCAATTGTCCACGGAAGCAAATCCTTGTTGTAGTCTTGAGCCAATGCAGAAATTACGTGCAGAGGATATTTCGCACCGATTTCAGCATAGAACAGATTGCAAAGCTCGCCGAGAGTCAAACCGTGCCTATGGGCGACCCTTGCCACAAACGCTTCTGTCTCAACAACCGGAACAGTGCCCTCCACCACTCTGCCTGCAGGATTTATATGGTCCACAATATACAATGCAGGCGGCTCGTCCATAACCATCAGAAGCATCATCAGGCGCAGGACATCCTTTGTATAATTGAAATATCTGGAACCGACATCCTGTATTTCCACCACAATGGCGTTCAAACCGCGCAGCGATTCGGAATCGAAATGGATATGGTTGGTCCCAGGGGTCAACTCGGCATCTTCCGGTTGGAAAAGCCGCTGAAGATTACCGCGTTCGCTGAAAATCTGGTACATATAGCTGTCACCGCTGGTATCCCAACAGTTCTGCGTGCAGAAACAGCCTACTTTCCCGTCCACCAACGCCTTGTCAAGCTGATCCTTCAACGGGGTCGTTCTGAAAGAAAACATAGGCGTCAGATATTGCCGATTATACTTTTCGCAACAGAGATAACTTCATTTCCAAGTTGAACGGCTTCCGCTTCAGAAGGTGCCTCAGAATATATTCTGATTATCGGTTCCGTATTGGAACGGCGCAGATGCACCCACTGCCGCTTGGATTCAAAGCTGATTTTCACTCCATCAACATCATTGACATTCTCATTTGAATAGATTTTCTTCAACTCTATCAATATCTTATCTATCAACGCTTTATCGGACAGCTCGATTTTATTTTTGGCAATATGGTACTCCGGATAGGTCTTCTTGAGTTCAGACACTTTCATCTTCTTATGGGCCAGATTGGAAAGGAACAGCGCAACACCTACCATCGCGTCTCTGCCGTAATGGATTGCCGGATAAATGACACCTCCATTGCCTTCTCCGCCTATAATGGCGCTCTTTTCGCGCATAAGCGTCGTCACATTGACCTCACCCACTGCGGAAGCATAGTAATGCCCGCCATAACTTTCAGTAACATCACGCAACGCCCTTGAAGATGAGAGATTTGAAACAGTCACAAGGTTCTCCTCTCCGTCTGCCTTAGCCCTTGACAACACATAGTCAGCGACACTCACAAGCGTGTATTCCTCAACAAAAGGCTCCCCGTTCTCGCAAATGAACGCAAGCCTGTCCACATCCGGATCAACAGATATTCCAAGATCTGCTTTCTCCCTGACTACAGTTTCACTCAGTTCAACCAGATTCGCAGGAAGCGGTTCAGGGTTGTGGGCAAAATCTCCGGTAGGCTCGCAGTTAAGTTCTATACACTTCACACCCAGACGCCTAAGCAGTCTCGGCATTATGATTCCTCCGACCGAATTGACAGCGTCAAGGACTACGGTAAAGTGAGCGTTTCTCACGGCTTCCGCATCCACGGCCGGAAGATTCATCACGGCATCCAGATGCCTGTCCGTAAAGTCTTCATCAGTGATTACTCCAAGTTCCTCGACTAAGCTAAAGTCAAAATCCTCAGATTCAGCACATTCCAACACAGCCTGTCCTTCGGCAGCGGTAAGGAATTCACCTTTCTCATTGAGCAGTTTCAGGGCATTCCATTGTTTTGGATTGTGTGATGCAGTCAATATCAATCCTCCGTCAGCTCCGGAAAGTATTACAGCCATCTCTGTAGTAGGGGTAGATGCGAATCCGGCTCGGATTACATCCACTCCGCAAGCCACCAATGTACCGCACACAACGTTCTCGACCATTTCACCGGACATACGGGCATCCTTTCCTACGACGACCACATATCTTTCGCCAGAATTCTTCGGCCTGCGTTCCTTCAACTTCGCGCAATACGCATAAACGAATTTTACTATATCTACCGGTGTCAATGCCTGTCCCGGCTTCCCGCCGATGGTTCCGCGGATTCCTGATATTGATTTTATAAGTGTCATATTCTCTCGAAACAGTTGTTTTAAGGACGTTTCAATGTCAAATTTATGATTTTATCAAATAATGGACAAATCAACAAAATATATTTTCTGATATTTTTTCGGCCAAAAGTTTGGAATTACCGTAAAAATGCCTACCTTTGCAATCCCGTTAGTGAAAAACACTGACAGACATACGAAATGCTGGGTTCGTATAACGGTTAGTACTCAAGATTCTCAATCTTGCAATATGGGTTCGATTCCCGTACCCAGTACAACAAAAACCTCACAATCAAACGATTGTGAGGTTTTGCTTTTATATGGACCGTCTATCCTAACACCACGTCGAGCCCCTCCGCCACTGAAAGTTTACAGAAATGCCGATACTGTTGCAAAAACTCTGCATTATCCTTGAGAGGCAAGGACTTGAACGGAGACAGGGACAGAAATCCATCCATTGACTCCGGTGCAGAATCTGCGCCGAGCCCCCTTATCAATTCTTTATCCGCTACAGTAATATGCGGTTCAAAAACATCTATCACCTCTCCCGATTCAGTCCGCGCATTGACAAGATATTTGGCATAACTTGCTACAAGAAAGGCAAGCCGCTTCGTGTCGCGTCCGTCTCTAAGTATTTTAGACAATGTAGGGACTATGTAAACCTCAAATTTTGCCACACCGTCACCGCAAAGCCTTGACACCTGGTCACTGATGGCAGCATTGGAAAAACGCCGCAACAATGTATCCTTGTAATCATCCAAATCAATCCCCGCCGGAGCCGGAACATACGGAGTCACATCCACGTCCATAAATGTCTTTATAAGAGAGCGGTAACGGTTATCTGAGAGCACTTCGTCCACTTTGCGGAACCCTTCCAGATATGCAGGATAACTCAGTAAGGAATGAGACGCATTGAGCAGGCTCAATTTCATATTCTCGTATGGAGTCACATCATCCGTGAACTGAACGCCAACTTTCTCCCACGCAGGCCTTCCGGCAATGAACTTGTCTTCCACAACCCATTGGATAAAGTCTTCACAATGGACATCCGTAATATCCCCCGAGGTGGTAGCCGGAGTAATCCTGTCCACCATTGAGTTAGGGAAAGCGACATTGGTCCGCGCCCATTCGGCAACATCGGGATATTTCGCACGGAAATAGGACATAAACGCTTTCTCCGCAGTAGCACCGTTATGCTGGAGATTGTCACAGGAAAGGATTGTAATCGTAAGTCCGGCTGACATACGCCGTTTCAGACCTTCCGCCACATACCAGAACACGCTTTTAGGCTGTTCAAGGTTCACCTTATATCCGCCTTCAGTGATGGTCAATGTAATTATCTTGGTGGCAGGAGACGCAATCTGCGCAATTATAGGCTCCGGATTCTCTTCACCCCAGCATAAGCCGACAAGGGAGCCAATTCTATAGGTCACAGTCTTTCCGGACGGCGCGCAAGTCGTAAGGTTATATTCGCCAGAGTTCTTTTTCAGTGCGTTATACAAACGGCCGTCACCGGGCATAATCATAGCACCGAACACGCCCCAGGCGCTCTGAGATTTGTCTTCCAAAAGAAGATTCGTATAATACTCGAGATGGGCACGATGAAAATTGCCGACCCCGAAATGAACTATTCCCGGAGTCACATCGGCACGGTCATATTGATAGCAGAAGTCTGTACGCAAACGCGCCGGAAGATGGTTTATGGCACCGCTTTGAGTGCAGACGAATGCAGACACTTTCACCGCCCTGCCATGAGCCTCCGCTACCGAAGCGCCGTCAAGCCTTGCCATCACGTATGTAGCTGTAAATGAATCTCCCGCTCCGACCGTATCTACGACATTGACTTTCGGTGTCGCAAGATGCGAAAGAAGTCCTTCTTCGCCGTAGATTTCGCTGCAGACAGAGCCTTGGGTATAAATCACGTTGCTGAGCGAAAACATCCGTATAAGAGAGCAGATACGTAACTGCACATCGCCCTGCAAAGCGAAAAGTTCCGAAACGACTGGCAATTCATCTTCGTTAAGTTTAAGGATATCAGCATATTCCAGCGACTCCTCTATAATCTCCTTCGAAAAATAATTCTGACGAAGATTTATATCAAAGACTTTCAGGCACTTTGAAGGTGCAGCCGCCACCATTTTCATTATACTTTCGTGAGACTGCTGACTTCTCTGCGCCAATGTTCCCCAGCATACTACATCCGCATCCGCCAAAAGAGTCAATGTTCTATCGTCACACGTCAACGAATCCCACGCCACGCCCTCTACTATCTCATACTGGGGAACACCGGCATCATCCGTCTTGACCAGAACTCGGCTGGTCGGACTGGAATTCCGCTGAATATATCCAAGTTCAAGCCCTGTAGATTCAAGAGCATCCATTGTCTCGTCGCCTAAAGCATCATCTCCCACAGCGGACACCGGATATACTTCCGCCCCGAATTCTTTCGCAAAGAATGCAAAATTCACAGGAGCCCCTCCCAGACGCTTTCCCGACGGAAAAACATCCCAGACAGTCTCCCCTATTCCTATAATTTTATGCTTACTGTTTTTCATCTGCTTGTATATGGACCTGATACATTCTTGACCGTCATCTTGCCATCTGAATCTGACGTCGTAACAATATAGTATTTATTTCCGCCTTCGACAACCCGGACAACAATATTACCGTCATAACCTTTGACATACGCAGCCTCTTCAGCAGTCACCTTGTCATCAACTCCGGACGGCCGTTCTCCCTGCCAGAAATTGGTTATGAACAAATCGACATTGGGAAGTGTTTTAATCATTTCCGCCATAATGCTTGTACGCGGATGACTGTCAACCCAGGAATTGACGATAATAGCCTGAGGATTAAGCACTTTCAGCGCATCAGCCTGATTCGTGGCAGCAGAGCCGTGATGATTGGCTTTCATAACCTCAACCATTCCCGCAGCCTTGGCGCAAGGGAGTTCGGCATCCTTCCACGCGAAGTTGGAGCGGCTGTTATACTGGAGGTCCGCCCCGGCAAAGTAATCGAACTTACCGTAAGAAATTCTCATCACAGCACTGCATATATTCTCCGCAGGGCATTTGTCCGTACCTGTCACGTTCGCAGGGTCCGCCACCACAATATCCTTTTTCTCCGGGAAAGTCATCCTGGTCTCCGTTCCGGTACCCGTCCAAATTTCACCGTTGACTGCAATGTTTCTTACACGGACATCATATTCGGAAGATTTCGGAGCAATCTGGCTTGCAGACCCGGCCTTGAAAATTTCCGCTTTAAGTCCAGTATTTGCAATATGCCATTTGACGGCCTCAACATAATTCCTTATAGTACCTTTGTTGCTCGCACAGTTCTGCATATCAAACGGATAATCATAGTCCGGCCATCCCCTGTCAATGATTTTTGCAACACTGAAATCATCCAGTATCTCGGTCAGCCCGTTCAGACGGTAAGAGCCGTTTGACGACATAGGGAGCGAAGAATTGCAGTCGCCCATGTGATCATTATGAAGATGCGACATAACCACATAGTCGATAGTGTTGTTTCCTGTCCAGGCCATACACTTCTTCAGATAATCTGCAATAATCTGCGAACCGCGCGTACCTGTGACAGTAGGGTCCCAACGGCTTCTGATACCGGTATTCGTAGTATTGCCGTCCGAATTGGTCGCGACTAGCGAACTTGCGGCATCAATGAGCAGCTGGGTTCCGTCCGGCATTATGACGAATGCTGATTCCCCAGTAGTGGTATTTATGAAATGGATATCCATCACTCCTTTGTTCCAAGCCGGAAGAACTTTTCCGACTTCGATGGAAGAATCTGACTTTTCATCAGGTATCGGCTTAATAATAAAGCCTTTAGGCTCATCTTCAGACGAGCAGGCAGCCAACTGCAGACATATAATGGCAGCCATAAATATTGTCATTAACCTTTGCATTCAAAATGAAGATTTAATTTTCTACCGCTAATCAATATCCTGGATTCTGTTCAAGTTTACCGTTCATAATCTGGATTTCGTCACTTGGCAGCGGCCACAGATAGACCTTGCTGTCAAATTTACGCTCGACGTGCTGCTCGATATAGTCGTTGGACGCAGCCATCTTGTCGAAATTCGGGAACCCATCCTCGTCAAACTCTGGAGTTTCCGGCCAAAACCACTTGCCGTCCGCAAATGCCTTCTTATTTACAGTTGCATTTCTGGAAAAACCATATCTGTTGTGGGCGAAGGCATTCTCGAACTGATGCCAGCGCTGCAAATCAAAATAGCGGCGGTTTTCCCAGGCAAATTCCACACGGCGCTCCCTGCGGATGATTTTTCTCAAAGAAGCCTGGTCAGAAACAGTGACGGCAGGATATTCGGACGTTTCGCTTCGGCCCACCTTATAGGCACGTGCACGTACGTCATTGATGCAGGCAATCACCTCGGCATCAATCTTATTCAGTTCAACCTTGGCTTCGGCATACATAAGAAGCACATCTGCATAGCGCATCAGAATGACAGGATTGTCATTGTACAGACGGCTTCTCCATTCAGGCTGCGCTCCTTTCCGCAGGCAACATCCGTTATATGAGCAGTTTTTCGAATCAGAACCGCCTTTACTGTCCTTGTTTGTAACTTCCACACCTTGAAGATAATCCATAGTCTTCAATATGGCAGGTGAAGGGTCCCATTCAATTCCCGAATCGCCATAGATTTTGGTACCCGGCGCAGCAAAAGTTTCGCAACAACGCGGGTCCCTGTCCTTGAACGGATCGTGCGGATCAAAACCGCTACCCGGCTCGTCAATGGTCTTGCCGTTAGTCATTTCGTATGAGGCCAGAAGTTCCCAGGACGGCTGCGCATCGTGTGTCCCGCCGGCAGTTCTAGCGATGAAAGTCTTGATACTCTGCGTAGCAGGCGTCCCGTCAGTTCCAACCTCAATATCAGTGGAGTGAGGGATCGACCAAATGATTTCGCAGTTTTTCGTCTTGTCCCTGAATAGTTCGCCGTAATCCGGATAAAGAGAATATTTCCCAAGATCCATACACTCCTTCGCCGCAACTGCAACCGTCTCCCAGTCAGACTGATAGAGAGCTATCCTTGCCTTGAACGCAAGCGCGCATCCTTTATCTACCCTTGTCATAGAAGAATTGTTATCTACGGGCAGATTTTCTGCGGCATAGTCAAAATCCTTATAAATCTGTTCAAGAACTGTTTTCTTGTCCGTACGTCCCATTTCGAAAGCCTCCTCCGGAGTAATCGAAGTAAGATAGAAAGGGACATCACCCCAAAGCGTTACAAGACGGGAATATGCGTATGCCCGGAAGAAGCGGGCCTCCGCACGAAGCTTTTCAAGTTCCGCCTCATTGTATTTTCCCGACAACTTGTCCAACGATTCGACAATACGGTTTGCCCGGGTCACATTCTTGTAGGTATAGCTCCATGTCTTGGCTATATAGACCTGTCCGCTTGCTGTAGTAGCGTCTATAAGTCCGGAAGAAACAGGATATGACACAAGACGCTGGTTCCAGTCATCTGTCTGACGGTCCATTGCAAAATTATTCTCTATTGTATAGAACTCGCTCCTGTAGAAATCATTAAGCGAAATTCTGATCTCCTCTGGCGAGGAATACCAGTTTTCACTGGAAGCCGCAGAAAGCGGATTCAAATCCAGGTTCGCACAAGAAGCCGCGGAAAGCACCCCGAGTGCACCGATTATTATATTTAATGTCTTTTTCATTGCGACTAGAATTTAAGGTCAAGACCAAATGTCCAAGTTCTTGCGATATATGTAGAAACACCGGCTTCAGGATCCCATCCTTTCAAATAATGGTCGAAACAGAACGGATCATCTACATTGAAATATACGCGCAAGCCTTTAAGGTTCACTTTGCTTATAACAGCCTTAGAGAAGGTATATCCGAGATTTATATTCTTGATTCTAAAATATGCGCTGTTCACAAGCCAATAATCTGACATCTTGTAGTTGTTGTATCTCGCTCCGGACTCGCTCAATCTAGGATATCTTACTTTCAGATTTTCTTCATCAGTATTGTAGCGGCTCCAATAGTTACGGCTGCCGTTCGACTTGTAAAGCACGGATGGAGCAGAGAGCCACTGACCTTGGAACGGACGCACCATATCCTCGGTAAGTCTGGACAACTGATGGCCAACACCATTGAACAATACGGACAACGAGATCCCTTTCCATCCGAGGTTAACGCTTCCGCCATAGAGATAATGCGGCAATGAACTACCGAGAATTACTCGGTCGTATGTATCATTGATAATTCCGTCAGGTGTACCGTCCGGACCGCTGACATCCACATACTTGACGTCACCAGGCTTGGTGGAAGCCACGAGAAGTGCGCTTCCGGCAACCTCATCCTCATTCTGGAACAAACCTGAAGACCGGTATCCGTACCAGGAACAATACTCCTCTCCTTCAGTAATGATAGTCCCGTCGCTATTGAACACTTGCTTGCCTCCCAAGTCACCCATAACAGAACGGTAGTCGGAAAGATTCACAGAAACCCCATAGTTGAAATCTCCTATAGCATCGCTCCACCCGAGTTTGATTTCCCAGCCTCTGGTATTCATCGTACCGGCATTGCGGTCAGGAGCCGAATAGCCGGTAAAAGACGGTATAGCCACTGCAAGAAGCATATCCGTGGTCTTCTTGTAATAATAGTCCGCAGAGAAATCCAGACGGTTACCGAGGAACGAAGCATCGATTCCGGCATCCCAACTCCAGGTCTTCTCCCAATGAATATCCTTATAAGCATAATCCTGCTGCGCTCCAGTCATTGTAGAAACAGGAGAAGATCCTGTACTGTCGTAAAGAAGTGCCTTGCTGAACGTGATATATGTCTGATAAGGATAGTTTCCTATACGCTCATTTCCGAGGCTACCGACAGAGGCACGCAGTTTAAGATGGTCCAGCCAACCTGCATCTGAAAGGAACTTCTCGTTTGACATCACCCATCCGACAGACGCGCTTGGGAAGAATCCCCAGCGGTAATCCTTGTGGAATCGTGAGGATGCGTCACCACGGGCATTAAGCTGAACGTAATAGCGTCCGTCATAGTTATACATTACACGCCCGAAGAAGGAACGGTAAGCATTCTGGTATGAATTGCCGCCTACTGCTATGGAATTCTTGTTCGCCAAGTCAAGGTAAGGGTATGTCGATAAATCCATCTCGTTGGAACCTGCCGTGAGTTTTTCGTATGTGTACATATAGTCCTCATAGCCGGCCATCACATTGAGACTGTGTTTTTTCGCAAAAGTATGGTCATACGTGGCAATCACCTGGGTCTCATAAGTCTTGGAATCGCTTCTTGCCTCAGAAAGCGAATTTGCATTGTATCCGGACACATAACCGAGAAGTACATCAGTTTCATAGGCATCATATACAGGCACAGCCTTAGTCATACTCTTGGTTTTCGAAAAACTGAAGGTTGGTGTAAAATTAGCGGTTATATCCAGTCCTTTGACAGGCTTGTACGACAACGAAATTTTAGCCGTAACGATATCGCTCACAGCCTTTGACGAACCGCCCTCCCGAAGAGCTCCGAGAACATTGCTGAAGGACTTGCCTGAATCAATTCTTCCGTCAGGATAAAGTCCCGCATAAATGGACGGATACATATTGGCAGCCTTAATCGGGCTTCCGCTTTGAGGATTTTTCTTGGTTGCCTGACGGAAAGAAAAGTCAAGGGCGCCATTCCATTTGTCACTGAATTTTATGGTATTGCGGGAACGCAGTGAAAGCCGTTCATAACTAAGCCCCTTATAAAGCGCATCCGCATTTTCATAGCCTGCGGATGTACGGCTCTTGATGGTCTTGTTGCCATAAGTCATTGTGACATTGTGCTTATGGCGCAGGCTTGAGTTTTTCAGAATTGCAGATTTCCAGTCAAAATTCGGGTAGGTTATAGGGTCGTACGCATTGTTCTGAAGATAACTGTCAATGAAATCTTTGGAATAGCAGGCATATTCTCCGCCCTCTGGATTTCCGGAATCATTCCACGAATATTCATTGAAATCATTCATATAGTCCAGGACACCGGTTCTATATGACGGCAACTCAGTCGGAGTAATTATCGAGACCTCTCCGTTATATCCAATCTGAAGCTGGCCTTCCGAAGCCTCTTTTGTGGTTATCAGAATCACTCCGGACGCCGCCCTTGCACCGTATATCGCTGCTGAAGCCGCATCCTTCAACACCGTAATCTGACGAACATCTTCGGTCGGAACATTGTCCAAACTGCTGACAGCCATACCGTCCACAAGTATAAGAGGGCTGGAATCCGACATTGTGGTGATACCTCTGACTTTCACCGTAGCGCTTGCACCGGGCATACTGCTTGAGCGTGTCACGCTAAGGCCTGGGATGACGCCCTGTAGCGACTGAGACAACTGCGAAGTGCTCTGCTGCCCGATAATCCTGTCGTTCACCACGCCAACTGCACCTGTAAGATCCTTTTTCTTTACAGAGCCGTAACCGATGACTACCGTTTCCTCCAGTTCAACGGCATCCTGCATCATAATGACATTGAAAGGATTCTGTCCGCCCCACACTTCCTTCTTCGCAATATACCCCAAAAACGTAAATTCGAGAGTATTTCCTTTATAGACGCCGTCTATAGAATAATTTCCGTCAATGTCCGTGGTCGCCCATTTACCGTTGCCCCTGTTCAGAACCATAACGCCCGCAAGAGGTCCCTCGGAGTCACTGACATTTCCTTTCAGAGACTCCTGCGCAAAGGTCTCCAAAGGAAGGAGAGCCAATGCTGACAATAATGTAAATATCTTGATTTTCATAGTGTTATTCAGCGATTTCGATTGTAACGTGCTGGTCATAAGTTTTCACTGCGACACCATCTTCCGTACTTGGCCTCTGTGCAGACAATCTGGTCTGTCCTCCGGATTCTGTCCTGTCTATGTACAGCCCGTTGTTTTTGCTGCCGTCGAGTCCGAGATGTCCTGCCTGACGGAAACGGACAAGAAGCGGTTCCACATCACTGTCCACTGTAAATATTCCCTCAACAGCAACATAGGCACCGTTCTTCTTCGAATCCAGAAGGGTTCCGGCGAAGTTATACTCTATGTTTTTTGAATATGATACCGCATTTCCTGTCAGTCCCTTCTCGGCAGACTCCAACCTTGAACTTACAGGGACCGTCGGTTTCCATTCGTCACCCGATTTGTACTCAATCATCCAGTACGTCGATGTTGCAGTACCCATCTTGGTCACGAAATAATAGTGCAGCCTTGTTCCGGCAGGAACTTTCCTGTCCACGGTAATCAGCCAATAGTCTTCAGGAATGGCGCCCGACACATACGGGTCTCCGTTAGCGCCTGCACCGCGCTGGCACACAACCTTAACGGAAGGATATCCGGTACGCTCAGCGGCGTAATACTCAATCTTTCCGCTTCCGGTATCGGCATTCAGATATTTTCCGTTTGTACCAGGGAAAACGGTCTGGTCCCCTTCATCCGCAAATGTCTCACCTGCTACCGAGGTCAGAGCATTGAGATTCCAGTCTGCGAGTATGCCTACAAATGCCTTATGCGTGAGTGTATATGTATATGTCCTGTCACCTTCCAGCGCCACACTTATGGTAATGATTCTGTCGGAAAGTTCTTCATTTTCAGGCACAGAGACTTTCACATCGGCCCCACCGAAGCCTGAAGACGGTGAAATCCGGACATCTTCATCCGAACAACTTGCCGTCCAGTTACGGTCGCCATAGACCTTGAACGAGGCTGAGATTTCCGAGCTTTCCAGTTCCGCAGACTCCGGAGCTATTCCTTTAGGCACAATGCCTTTCTGTTTCAGCGTAAGCTTGAGCGGAGTAACATTGTCACCAATAAAGCGGACTACCCCGGACCGTTCCGATGTGCTTGTATTCTCGTCCACATCGAATCGAAGCACAGTCTGCTCCCCATTCACCTCCGTGCCGGCAATTCTGGCCCAATAATGTTCTCCGGAAGCATCGGAGCAATCATTGTTTACTCTGTAAAAAACGTTGGACGAAACCGTCACCGTTGCGGTTCCTCCTTCAGGCTCAATCGAAAGCAGCTTTGTCTCCAGCTCCATATAGGGATCAGAAGCCTGCTGACACGAGACAAACGACAAAATCGCCAGTCCCGCCGACAAAAACTTGTTCAGATTCATAAATGTTTGGTTATTAGTTGTGTTATTCTTGTGGTTAAAGTATAATTCTTATAGCGCAAGGGCCTCTTCCACTTCTGCGCAATGCTTCATATAGAAAGCATAAAATTCATCCCATCTGTAGAATTTTCCGATAACAGGATTAAGAGGCGTGTCAATATCCTCCTCATTAAGCATAGCGTGCACAAGAATGTCGTCGCTATCGTTTTTATAGAAGACGAGCTGTAGATTCGCACCCATCGGAATGTCCCAATAGTGCCAGTTTTCAATAACTTTTTCCGGATCGGCAGTCGCAACATTCCATTTGCGCGCCCCGAGATTTACCATAAGTGCCATCAATGTGCCGTCGTGCCCGAAATTAAGGTCAATGCCAATTTTTCCGGCATCAATATCGGCCTTTGACTCATCCAGAATATGCCTCAACGTCCTTGCTCCCAGTCCCGCGCCACGACCTCGCGTAAGAGGTTCCAACCCTTTCTGAGCATAGTACTTATAGTTCTCCACTTCCGCCCACGCAATAATCTCTTCCGGAGTGAACATATCCCACAGAGGCACCTGACGGTCAAGGCATTGCATCACCGAAGCCATCAGCCAGAACCGCCATTCCAAATCATAGAGGTCATAAGACGCCTTGACTTGAGCTATATCCTTGAATATTCTGGAACTGAACGACTCCGCATCTATTTTAGAATTTCGGAACGCTTCATATTTCGTATCCCAGACACCCGTACCGCTTACGATATCCGCATCAATCTGGAGTCTGTCAGGACATTGGCTGCCGTAAGGATTGAGTTCGCCAAGAAATGCGCGGGAATTGTCAATCTCTTCAATATGAAGTTCCGGGCGGCGTGAAAGGATGCCCTCGACAACAGACTGCATTGTGGCTGACACTCGAAGGACGTTTGTCGCATTAGCCTTGAGATATGGATTGCCGTCGAACACCTCCGGATAATTATCCGCCAGCCTCGCGCCCAATTCTCTTGACTGTCTATAGCCTATTTGCGTAAGATCGCCTTCGCGGTACTGCACATTGACCTTGAACGGGGCAAGACGTGAATATATCGCTTTACCGAAATCTGTAAGATTGTCTGAAGCATTCGCGGATTCAAGCGCATCATATACTCGCGCATAGGTCACATTTTCATCTACGTGACGTGCACCGTGACGGAAATATCCATTGATATAGAAAGGCTTATAGCCGTCGGGAGCAACCGGCGCCACCGCCTCGAACTTTCGCACATAATAGACGCCGGCTGCCTTTTCAGGTGTCAGCCTCAACTCTTCCTCCGGAGTCACAGGCGCAGATTTCGGCCTTGGAAGTGACACCTTGTATATGCTTGCCTTTCTGTCGGTTTTTGCAGGATTGGTATTTGTATTCACATACATCCAGTCTCCTACTACCGCAATATCTTCCAATTCGTTGGGAATCTGTTCTTGCAGTTCATAACGCGCTGACATTGTCCGCGTATCTGTATCATATACTCGTAATCTGGATGGCCGTGACGGATCCTGATCTCCAAGTCCGAAACAATAGTATATCTTGCCGTCGTGAACACATCCCGCCTGAGTGAACCAAGTGTCGAAAGGAAACACCACTTGTTTTTCTATATCGTTCACATTCAGACGAATATCTTTTCCTTCCGATAGAGACGGCACCCTGAATCCTGTGGCAACATACTGATTTTCGTATGCGTTGCGGGTCACCTTCCGAACAGTGCGTTTTCTGGCGGAGAACACCCACAGAACGTTGCGCTGCCTGTCAACCATCCAGCTTGGAGCACCGAAGATGCTCACATAGCCTTTCTCTTCCCATCCTGTACCGTCAAGAGTGATGGTCTGCGCTATTTCAGACGAAAATTTACGACCACGACGTGTTATGCTTTCCACAAAGCAGGTCCATTCGATATCGCTGCCGACTTTGCCGTTGGAGACATATAGCAGAGGAAAGCTTGCGCCTTTTGCAGTCTCGATGCCGAAGCTTGCATTATTTGCGTGATTGTCCGGCCTCGATGAAGCAAGCGGGAATGAAGCCAAAGGGTCTGGCGATGCCGTACGGAAATCAAAGACATTGACATTACCGCCGTCCTCCAAAGCGAATATATAGTTTCCACAGATGTCCATTCCCTGTTGGGCATTACCCTTACGCTCTTTAGCGATGAATACCGAGCAGTCCACATTCTGTTCAGGCTCAGGATAAATCTGCGCCGTTCCGAGAACAGGGAAAGCCAATGACAATATTATGTATAGCGCACGTTTCATTTTCTGGCGTCAATAAGTCTGTAAATCACATAAGCGGCTATCAGAAGGAATATCGACGATACGAAACCGATGACTATGTTCTTCACGGCCAATGTTTTCGGCTCGCCGGCAATAAGGAGTCCGACAAGAAGCAACGCTATGACTCCGAGCGTTATGCAGAAGCAAGTTATCGCCATAAACGAATAGCATTTCACACTGCGTTTGGTACGTTCATCCGGCTCTCTGTCAGCATCAGGGTCAGTATAACTGCAGATTTTATCGTAGCCCGGGTCAGTCTGACCTTTGAGTTTTGAACGGACCTCCATAAAAGCGAGTATGACTACAGGCAGAACGCACCCGGACAGAGATTCTATCAAACTCTGGCTCAAGACAGATGCAGGGACTGAAAGTTTAGCGGTAATTCCCACAGCCCAAGTCAGCAACATCGCCAATATCAGTTGATTACCGGTCAGCCTCTTGGAGAACAGGCCCCAGATGGACGGGATATAGAGCGGGCACATTATCATTGTCAGCAGAGTCACAACGACTTTTTCCGCACCTCCGGCAAACGGAATCAGCATAGAAATCCCTATAATTACCAGACCGAACACAATCGTGAATGTTCGGCCGACGCGTATGAGTTTTTTATCATCGGCTTCTCTGTTCTTCCCTCTATGTTTCCAGATGTCGTAGGTATAAACGTTTGCATAGACATTCAGAGTGCCCGACACATTGCTCAACGTGGCGGACAGCATCGCCGCAAGCATCATACCCACCATTCCGCTCATCAGCACCATCTTGCTCATATTCACGTAAGCGTGCTCGCCATTATATGTCATCGTCACTGCATCTGAGTCGAGGGCAAGTCCAGGCTCCATCACGCGGCATATCATTGTAGGGAGATACCATATAAGCGGCGTCAAAAAATACAGAATACCAATAAGATACGTACTTTTTCTGGCATCACTGCGCGTAGGCACGCTGATATACCTCTGCACGAAAGGCCAGTCTCCTCCAATCATTGCCACATTGAGAAATATCCAGAGTATGAGCCACCCCAATGTGTATGTATCTGAAGTCCCGGAGAAAAATCCAGGAATCTGCGAAGCCTTTTCGATGAAGTTCCCGACACCGCCTACGGCATTGAATGACAGAGGAATCATAAACACGACAACGGCGAGCAGCACTCCGAACTGAATAACGTCAGTCATAAGCACGGCCAAGAATCCGCCTACCACCGTGTAAATCAATGCAATCGCGCCCAGAATAAAAAGCGCCCACCAGATACTCAGGTAACCTGATACAGAATCTCCGGACATCCCGGTCGATGCGAACATGCTTCCGTCCGGGACTTTTATCAAAGCACACATAATCACTGCCACGGCATAAAGTGCAACGGCAGTATGCACAGCCCTCGCAATGATTCCTGAAACAGTGTAGAACTTTACAGAATTATGCCCGAATCTGACCGTCAGAAATTCGCCCGGAGACTTTATACGCAGGCTCCTCCACCTTCCGGATATCCATTTCCCGACAATGAACGAAGCGATTCCCAAACAGATTGCAACAGCAACGGCGACCATTCCTGACTTATAGGCGACACCGCCCCAGACCACGAAAGTGCTTGCCGAGAAAATCGTCATATAGGAAGATATGCCCGAAAGCCACCAGGACGAATTGCGCCCGGCTATGAACATATCTTCTGAACTCTTTATCTTTCCGGACATTATCACGCTGACGGTAATAAGGCCCAGAAAGTAGAATATAATAACTATGTAGTCAAGTGTTCCCATTATCCGTCATTTAGATACAAGACCCTATCTCGCGCAAGCGGGACGTAAGTTTATCGATATCAGCATTCTGTACATCCACACCTAAAGCAGCGCACTGCGCAGCCGCAACTCCCGCGGCCTGCCCCATATCCATACAGCTGGACTGAACTCTGATTGAAGCGAATGCGGTTTTGTCCGCGCTTATGCAGCGCCCGGCAACTATAAGGTTAGGAAAACCGTCCGCAATCATCGACCTGTAAGGAATATATGCAGCCTGCTTCAAGAATTGGATATTCTGTTTCTCCCCATTGGCAACGTGAATATCTATCGGATGCGCCCCTCTCGCAACACTGTCCGGAAAATGTTTCGCATTCATATATTCGTCGCCACTCAAAATATGCACGCCCTTTATCCTGCGCGTTTCACGGACTCCAGCCTGAGTGGAAACTGCAAGCAGATAACTGTCGCGGAACTCATCAACATTGTCACGCAATATGGCAGCCATCTTGAACGCATCTTCACGAAGCCTGCATTCAGCGTGTGAAAACTCCCTGTTGTCGCAGGCATTTCCTGATGTCCTCGTAATATTCACTGTGATGACACCGGGACGCATTGTCGGACAAAACCACGGTCCGCCAAACTCAGGAATGTTCAATTCTTCCTTTCTTGCCAGAAGTTTTTCCCTCACCGGAAGGCAATGACAGTTCACGCCCTGGCGATTATGATGAATGGCTTCCTGCATCATAGGGGTATCCAAATTCACTCCGCCCATTATGAAATAAGAGGAAAGCGGCTGCAGAGGACGGCCCTCAGACTCCAACATCGGCACGCCTGCCTTATATGCCAGGTCCGCATCACCTGTCGCATCGATGAAAACTTTCGCCCCAAGCACTTCCGTGCCGTTCTTGTTGTCTATAATTACGTGAGTCACGCGTTCGCCTTCCCGTATGCAACCGGAAATGAATGAGTGCATATAGATATCCACTCCGGCATCCAGCACCATTCTCTGAGCAACGAGTTTATAATGTTCAGGCTCGAATGCGACATTTGCCAAAGGACTCTCAATCTCCGCCCCGCCCGCATTCTTCAGCTGATTTACAAATTCCCACGGGAGCCCTCCCGTAACCTGCTTTCCGTTATAGGAGAAGACGCTTATTGGATTCACAAAGCCTGCAGTAGCCATTCCGCCGAAAAAGCCATACTGCTCAATTATCGCAGTTTTCGCCCCTTCTCTTGCAGCCGCAACTGCTGCTATAAAACCGGCAGGTCCGCCTCCGCACACTACGACATCGTAGTCTCCGACAACCGGAGCTTCCCTGTCAATTCTTATTTTAGTCGGTATATCCATATTTACATTTAAGTTCTTATTACCTTTTTCCATCATCGCAGTAATCCGTAATTCAACGTTTCCTCTGTATAATTTTCGTAACTAACACTATGTATTGATTCATTTGAACCGTTTCAAACATTGCAAAGATATACATATTTTGAATCGATTCAAAGGAATTTTCGAAAACCTTCCGGAATTTTCTTATTTTTGTACTTAAGATTCGAAAATGCGAAACTTAAATTTTGTACTGTCGAACTATCACAGATGTCCAAGATTACAATAAAAGATATTGCCCGTGAGGCAGGCGTCTCCGTCGGCCTTGTATCGATGACGCTCAACGGAAAAAGCGGTGTCAATCCCAAGACAGCCGCTTCCATAAAGCAAGTGATAAAAAGGCTCAACTACACTCCTAACAAAGCGGCTTCGGCTCTTCGCGGAGGCTATAAGAAAACCATAGGTGTAATCACTCCGGACATTGCCAACCATTATTTCTCGGACATATCAAGACATATCGAGAACATTGCCTACGACAATGGCTACACCGTCCTGTTCGGCAGCTCAGACGACCGCATCGACAAGATTGGAAGGCTGATAGACGCGTTCCATTCGGACGGAGTGAAAGGTATTCTCCTTAGTCCTTGCGACGGATGTGAAGAAGAACTGCGGAAAGCTATGAATCTGGGCATCAAGGTGGTTCTGATGAACCGTAATCTTCCTGAACTTGAAAACGTTGGACGGGTTCTCCTGGACGAAGACAAAGCCATCCGTATGGGACTGCAACATCTTCTTGACAATGGATACCGTCGCATTGAGATGATTTCCAACGATATAAAGCTATCTACATTGAACACGAGGGCTAGCAGCTACTGCAAAGTAATGGACGAGTTGGGATTTGCGGACATCAAACGTGTAAGTTTCGTGGACGAGAATGCTGAGTCTGAGGTTATGGACAAATGTATCCTGGAAGCTACCGAGCGCGGCGCTGACGCGATTCTGGTTCCACGCGGCTACCTTGCGTTGCATATATGCAAATCAATAAAGAGGCTGGGGATGAAAATTCCGGAGGACCTGGCGCTGATAGGGTTCGACGGCGGAGAAGCCTACCGTATCGTCACACCTACCATCACACAACTCAGCCAGGACACCAGGATGATTGCGGAGGATGCGTTCAATATGCTGGTGGATATGATGTGCGGCAACTCCCTCGGCCGTGACATCTATCTGGAACCCACCCTGGAAGAGGGCGATTCCACCAGGGCGAAATAACAGATAACAAACTATCTTGAAGCGCTTTGCGATTTTGTAAAATATATTTTATAAATTTGTAAAGTGTATTTAAGAAAATCGTATATGTTTGAGAGACAGCACTTACAGACATTAACATCGCGTATGGCTGAGCCACGCAGGAGGATGCAGATAGTAATGGGTCCCCGTCAGGTCGGAAAATCTACATTGGTTGGTCAGTTCGTTGAACGCACCTCGATACCATACGACCTCATTTCTGCCGACGGAGTGAACCGTTTCGACAAATCCTGGATTCCGAATCACTGGCAGCAAGCCCGGATGAAAATGGATATACACGCGGAAAAGGAGCACATCCTCATTATCGATGAGGTTCAAAAGATTCAGGACTGGAGCGAACAGGTGAAGAAAGAATGGGACGAAGATACGCGAAGCCACCGCAATCTGAAAGTCATACTCCTTGGTTCTTCCAGACTGTTGCTTCAACGCGGTTTGGAGGAGTCTCTGCAAGGGCGATTCGAGACGATAAAGATGGGCTACTGGGAATGGGCCGAGATGAAACAGGCATTCGGGTTCTCTATGGATGAATATATCTTCTTCGGAGGCTTCCCCGGACTTGCACCTGACATCAAAGATGAAGAGCGCTGGCGTAACCTGGTCGAAGACAGCATCATATCTCCTATTCTCAGCAGAGATATCCTTGAAATCGATGAAATACGCAATCCTGCCTTGCTTAGGCAAGTATTTGAATTGGCCTGCACGGAGTCGGCCAAAGAATTGTCTCTCACCAAAATGCAGGGAACGATGAACAGCGGCAGCGTCCCTACAATCAAGAATTATCTTGACATACTCAACAAGTCAATGACAGTCAGACCGCTGCAGAATTTTTCACTTTCGCCAATCAGGGAGAAACTTTCCGTACCGAAAATGCAAGTTTTCAATAACGGTTTCCGCAACAGATATACGACATACAGTTTTGAGCAATCAAGAACCGACCCGGCAGAATGGGGCCGGCAAGTGGAGTCCGCTGTAGGTGCTCATCTGGTAAACAAGTCTGTCACTGACAATTTCGAACTCTTTTACTGGAGAAACGAGCGAAGGCTGGAATGTGATTATGTATTGCGAAAAGGTCAGGCTCTCGTAGCCATAGAGGTAAAGAGCAGCCAACTCGGCAACACAGCAGGTTTCGAGAAATTCAAGGACTTGTTCGCGGACAGGCTGACATCAGCATTCATAGTTGGTCCGGAAGGACTTCCGCTTGAAGATTTCTTCTCCCTTGACCTGAACACACTGTTCAGAAAGTCATAATTGCAGTCACTTACTCTTTTTTAAGGGAGATGCCGGGATTCTCGGTGGCGGCACGGTAGCAACGCGATGTAACGACGATGGCAGTCACTGCGAGTACAACAATTAGAGCCAGCGCAAACACCCAGAAATACATAGGCACTCTGTAGGCAAACCCTGACAGATAGCGATTTACACACCACCACGAGAGCGGCACAGCAAGCACGAAACATACAATCACGATTCTAGCGAACTCCCGATTGAACATTCTGAGAATCTCCCCTATCGTAGCTCCGTTCACTCTCCTGATACCTATTTCCTTTCGACGGTATTCAGTCTCGAACATCACTAGACCGAAAACTCCCATAAGCGATATGATTATCGCAAGCAGTGTAAACAGCGCAATCAGCCTGGAGAAATTTGTCTCCGTCTTATACTGTCCCTGAAGTTTCTTGTCAAAGAGCTGCACATCAACATCTTCAGGGTTTACCGTAGGGTCAACTTCGGAAACAACCGAGGATATCTTTTTCATTATCGCAGGAATATCCGCATTCTTCTCCGTACGCACCAGAAGATTCGTGAGAGGACGCCAGGCATTTTTACCGAACACGTAAAGCGCAAACGGCGAAACCTCGTTACGCAATGATGTAAAATTGAAATCCCGGCAGAATCCGGCAATATCCGTATCATCCTTATGCCCTGCTATCTTGTCTTCCAAAGTAAGTCCAAACTTTTTTCTGGCAGTCTCATTGAATATGAAAACTCCATTTTCACATTGCTCATCAGCCTGGGTAAAGTCCCGTCCTTCAACCACAGGGATTCCCATAAACCGCAGAAAATTCCACGAAACCGGATAACACTGGAAACTGATCTGCTCACCTTTGAATTCTCTCCCCCATCCCATTCTCATAGGTATTACCAGATCTCCGTCAGCCCAAGCAATATCCTTTATCTGAGGGTCTTCAATCAGTTTTGAGCGGATTGCGTCAGCCGACTTCGCAACTTTGTAGTTGAGGCTTGCAGTGATGAGTTCCTCGCGGTCAAAACCCATATCGTGGCTTATCATAAACTTTCTCTGAAGAGCCACGAATGTAGCGCAGATTATCAATGAGATTGATATCAGGAACTGCAATCCGACAAGCAAATAACGGAACACACGCCCTTTTGCGCTCGACGCGAAAGAACCTTTCAGAACGAGCGCCGGGGAAAACGAGGTGATATAGAATGCCGGATAGAGGCTGGAAACAACTGCAAGCAAAAGTCCTATAACTACTGTAAACACACAGACCGGGACATTCGAACTGAACGCAGTAGAGCAAGTAATGAGATTTGCCGCTGTGGAATTCTGCAACAACATTACAACTGCCACCGCCAAAACCAGCGAAACAACTATCAGAAAAACGGATTCCTTCACGCAATCCAGAATCAAGCCGGCTCTTGACGCACCAAGCACCTTTCTGGTATTGACAGAGCGCATCTTTACAGGAACCAGAGCGAAGAAAAAGTTCACAAAGTTGATGAAAGCGATGGCTATGACAAGCAGCGCGACTGCCAGCAACGTATATGTCGTTGACTTATTGCCGACTGCGCTGATCGGATTGGAGATTGTCTTGTCAAAATACACTTCTGTCAGAGGAATCAGATGTATCTGCCAACGGCTGATATACTCATTCTTCTCTTCCTCATTGTCCGCATTGGCACCGATCAGGTCATTCATAACCTTCTGCGCAGCAGCCTGAAGTTCATCTTTGGGCACGCCGGCTTTAACCTTGAAAAAATACGGGTAGCTCCATTCGCTCCAATTGTCAATATTATCGTCACCTATCGGACAGATTGCAGCGAATCTTGACAAGTCGGAGTTCATAGGCATATCCTTGTATATCGCCACTATATTGGCTTCGTGATAAGTACCGGAGTACAAATCTCTTATCATAATATGGCCACCGACTTCCAACCCGTATTTTTTTGCCGCCGATTCGCTGAAGGCATAGTCCCAAACTCCGACATAGTTGTCCCACGAGCCTTCAAGAAGTTCAAATCCGAATACACCAAGCGTGCTTTTATTCATAGAAGAAAGCCTGATTGAAACACAGGGGTCCGAAAGGGCTGGATTCTTGCCGTCGCCGACAATCACATCGTAGTAACGCTCTTCCAAATATCCTGTTCCACCGCATTCTATCTCTGAAAGCGTGGAAATCATCTGCTCATAAGGCGGTCTGGAGAGCCACAGCATATATTTCCCAGGCTCGTACCAGTCAGGAATCGACACACAATAAATCCGGTCAGCATCCTTAATCTCCTTATTGTAGGTCAAATCGTGATGCACCTGCACCATTATTATATATAGCGCGGCAAATGCCACCGTCATTCCAAGGATATTAAGCACCCACGAAAGCGGTGTCCCCATTTTTCTTCCCAGCATAGCAATACACTTTTTTACTCACATCGCACTACTTTTATGCCGTAATACTCAACATATTATGCAACAAGCCATTACAAACCAAATCACAAATCAGAAATGTAAAATTTCTTTACAATACTGACAAATATTTTTACAATTTTGAAAAAGGAATTACCTTCGTAAGGTTTCACTGAGAGTTCAGGAGACCACAAAAACCGCATTGCATACACATACAACTATGGCGACATTTACAAAAGACTATCTGATCAATATCACTCAGGCATTCAGACTTAACTCAGAGACAATAGACATCACTCCGCTTGGCGATGGACTCATCAATGACACGTTCAAGGTCACGACAAACTCAGGACACTATGCGCTCCAACGCATCAACAACGCTGTATTTCAAGATGTTGACCTACTTCAGGACAACATCGGAAAAGTTACCGGACACATTCGAGAAAAACTGCTTCAGAAAGATCCGAAAGCCGATATCAGTCGGAAAGTCCTTGAGTTTCTGCCGCTTAAAGACTCCGCCAAGACCTATTTTGCCGATAACGAAGGCAATTTCTGGCGCATATCCGCCTTTATCGAAGGCAGCCACAACATAAATGAAGTCAATGAGAAATCTTCCCGTCTTGCAGGCGAGGCCTTCGGAGAGTTCGAAGCAATGCTTGCCGACATTCCGGACAAACTCGGGGAGACAATTCCGGACTTCCACAATATGCCGTTGCGTCTCAAACAATTACGTCAAGCCATCAAAGACAATCCTAAAGGAAGAGCCAAAGAAGTCGCAGACCTCATCGAACTCGCAGACAAGTACGGAGAGCAGATGTGCCTTGCCGAGAAACATCATAGCGAGGGACTTCTGCCTAAAAGGATATGCCACTGCGACACAAAAGTGGGCAACATTCTCTTTGACGAGGAAGGCAAAGTGCTTTGCGTCATAGACTTGGACACAGTTATGCCGTCATTTGTCTTTTCCGATTTCGGAGACTTTCTCCGTACCGCCGCAAATCCAGTTGCCGAGGACAGTCCAGAATACGACAAAATCGATTTCAGAATGGACATATTCAGGTCATTCACAGAAGGTTATCTTCGCGCTACGGAATCATTCCTCACACCGTTGGAAAGGAAAATGCTGCCTTACGCCGCACAACTTTTCGCCTTTATGCAGGGAGTAAGATTCCTGACCGACTACATCAACGGAGACACCTACTACAAAATCAAATATCCAGAGCATAATCTCGTCAGAGCACGCAACCAGATGACCCTGTTTCTGAGCGCACTCAAAAAGGAAGACGAAATGGCGAAAATTGTCCTATAGCAACGGACGTTTTTCGTGCAGCGGAGATATTATTTTCTTGTATTCCACAGGCGTAACCTTCAGGAATTGACGCGCATACAAGTCCCAGTCATCCAGAATCATACCGGCAAGCGTACTTCCGGTAAACTTCAGATGGTTTCCGAGCAGCGAACGCAGTTCCTCCCTGTCTGAGTCATCCTCCAGAAGAGTCAGCTCTATCATATCCATATTGCAGTAGTAATCGAACGTTCCCTGCGGATCCCAGACGTAGGCTACACCGCCGCTCATTCCTGCCGCAAAATTACGTCCGGTCCTGCCGAGCACGACAACTCTGCCGCCCGTCATATACTCGCATCCGTGGTCTCCGACACCTTCGACTACGGCAGTAATGCCGCTGTTTCTCACACAGAATCGCTCACCTACTGCGCCATTGATATACATTTCACCGGCAGTCGCTCCATATCCGATGGTATTTCCGGCAATGATATTCTCTTCAGCCTTGAAGTCTGCCTCCGGAGACGGAGTGACTATGATGCGCCCACCAGATAAGCCCTTACCCAAATAATCATTGGCATCGCCTATAAGCTTGAATGTGACGCCCTTACACAGGAACGCTCCGAAACTTTGCCCTGCCGAACCGGTGAAATCCACGCAAATAGTTCCGTCAGGAAGTCCTTCAAGCCCATAGAGTCTGGTAATCTCGCCGCTTATCATCGCGCCGACACTTCTGTCCGTATTATGGATAGGCACTCCTATATTTAACTTGTAGCGCGATGTAATGGCAGAGCGCAGAACCTCCATAAGTTCCTTGTCCTTGACACCGTTGAGCTTATGTTCCTGCGGAGTCGTAAACACCCTCGCATTGTTCTTACAGCTTTCAGGAATATAAAGCACACGCTCAAGCGATACCTCATTTGCCTTCGCACCTTCCGGATACGAACGCTTCTTAAGGAGATCGACGCGCCCGATAACTTCCTGCATACTGCGATATCCCATCTCGGCAAGTCTCTCGCGGATGTTCCTTGCCAAAAATCTGAAATATGTTACAATGTCTTCCGGCTTGCCTTTGAACCGCTTGCGCAGTTCAGGATTCTGCGTCGCAATGCCGACAGGGCAAGTGTTCTTGTTGCAGCAACGGCACATTATACAGCCTTCCGATATCATCACTGCCGTACCGAATCCATATTCCTCGGCACCGAGAAGAGCCATAAACATCACATCCCTGGAGCAACGCAATCCACCATCGACCTGAAGACGCACTTTTCCTCTTAAGTCATTCATCACCAAGGTCTGCTGAATCTGAGCCAGACCTGTCTCGGCAGGACTTCCAGCGTGCTTTACACTGCTTGCCGGACTGGCACCAGTACCGCCGTCAGCACCGCTTATCAATATAACGTCGGCCTTGGCCTTTGCCACACCGGCAGCGATTGTCCCAACGCCAGCTTCAGACACCAGTTTAACGCTTATGCGAGCCCGCGAATTGACATTTTTCAGGTCGAATATCAACTGTGCAAGGTCCTCTATCGAGTAAATGTCGTGGTGCGGCGGAGGAGATATCAAAGTGATACCAGGAATGGAATGACGAGTACGCGCTATCAGTTCATCCACTTTGAATCCAGGCAACTGGCCGCCTTCACCCGGTTTAGCTCCCTGAGCGACCTTTATCTGTATTTCATCTGCATTTGTCAGATAATATGTATCCACTCCGAAACGCCCTGACGCCACCTGTTTTACAGCACTTCTCGCGCTCACACCGTTAGGTTTCAATACATTGCGCAGGGGGTCCTCGCCACCTTCACCAGTATTGCTCATTCCCCCGAAACTGTTCATTGCCAATGCTATGGTCTCGTGGGCCTCTTTGCTTATGGCTCCGAACGATATGGCTTCAGCGACAAACCTCTTCATAATCGATTCCTCAGACTCCACCTCGTCAATAGATATCGAAGCCCGATCGCTCTCTATCTCCATCAAGTCTCGGAGATTCATCGGATGATCTCTATTCTCCTCTGCGACACAGAACTGCTTGAACGACTCATAATCATTGTTACGAACTGCATTCTGAAGCAGCCTGACTCTTGTAGGGTCCCAACAATGCCGCTCACCGTCTTTCCGCCAAGCATAATTGCCGAAGTCCTCCAAATGGTCAGCCGCAGAATTGTCGGAAGCATCTTCATCCTTCATTCCGAATGCCTGACCATGAGCACGCAAAATATCACGCGCCACGTCATCTATAGTTATACCCTCTATCTGCGACAGTCCTCCGCCCATATATTTGTCGAGCAATGAGGAACTTACTCCGAGAGATTCGAACAACGCCGCACCTCTGTAACTGCGTATCGTGGAAATGCCCATCTTTGAGAGAATCTTGAGCATTCCCTTGTTGATGGCTGTGATATAATGTTCTTCCGCAGCCGGATAATCAAGCTGTACAGCCTTGTCCTGCACCAATTTGTCTAAAATGGAGAACGCCATATACGGATTCACACCGCTGGCACCATAACCGACAAGCAGTGCAACGTGCATAACCTCGCAAACCTCGCCAGACTCGACGATAATAGCGGTCTGTCCCCTCTTCCGGCAATGTATCAAGTGGTGGTGCACTGCCGACAATGCAAGCAGAGAAGGAATCGGAGCGTGTGTAGAGTCAACAGCCTTATCACTGATGATCAAATAATTGTACCCGGCATCAACAGCCTTGGCCGAATCCTTGCATAACTTTGAAAGCGCGGCCTCCAATGCTGCGGTTCCGCCTGCCGCATCAAACAGCATCGGCAGAGTAATCGTTTTGAATCCCTTGTATCTCAAATTCCTCAACGTCTCCATTTCCCCGTTCGTAAGAATCGGGGATGTAAGCTTCACGACCTTGCATAGTTCCGGAGACGGGCTCAAGATATTGCCTTTCACTGCACCTATGTAACTGGACAGAGACATCACGGCCGACTCCCGGATAGGGTCAATAGGCGGGTTAGTCACCTGCGCAAATTTCTGACGGAAATAATTGAAGAAGCGCTGAGGCTTATCCGAAAGTACTGCCAACGGTGTGTCATCGCCCATAGCATACAGAGGCTCTGCACTGTTCACCGCCATCGGTATCATTATACGGTCTATGTCCTCTTTGTCATATCCGAATGTGTGAAGCATTCTCGAATACTCAGGCACACTGTGCTCAACCTTTCTTCCGCTCTTTATATTTTTGAGAATTATTCTGCCTGCGTGAAGCCAATCTCCGTACGGATATTCAGAAGCGAGTGCATTCTTGATGGTGTCATTGTCCAGAATCTTTCCCTTCTTTGTATCCACCATCAATATCTTGCCCGGATACAGTCTTCCCTTGGAGGCGATTTCCGATTCGGGAATATCGCATACCCCTGTCTCAGAAGCCATTACGAGCAGGCCGTTCTTAGTTATGAAATAGCGGCAAGGCCTCAGTCCGTTCCTGTCCAGCATACCGCCGGCATATCGCCCGTCGGAAAAGAGAATTGTGGCAGGACCGTCCCACGGTTCCATAAATATGGAATGGTACTCGTAGAAATTCTTAATGTCTTGACGAAGTGGATTTCCCTCACGATAGCTTTCCGGTATCATCATCGAGAGAGCGTGCGGCATCTCCATTCCGGCGCGTGTAAAGAACTCAAGCACGTTGTCGAAAGATGCGCTATCGCTCATACCCGGCTGTATGATAGGGCTGATGTTCTCGCTGACATTCCCTAGATTCGGGACTTTCATCACGGACTCGCGTGTCTTGATCCACAGTCTGTTTCCGCGAATTGTATTTATTTCGCCATTGTGGGCAATGAGTCTGAACGGCTGGGCAAGACTCCAAGTCGGGAACGTATTCGTGGAAAATCTAGAGTGAACCAATGCAATGGCACTGGTGAAATACTTGTTGGTCAAATCCGGAAAATACTGACGCAACTGCATTGTCGAGAGCATTCCCTTGTAAACCAATGTCGCAGTGGAAAGGCTGGCGATATAACAGCTTAATTTATCGGAGATTGACGAGTCCAAAACTTTCCGTTCCACAGCCTTGCGGACAAGATAAAGTTTCTCCTCGAGTGTCTTGCGGTCATCACATCCGGTAATAAAAATCTGTCTAATCTCCGGTTCAACCGCCAAGGCATCCTTTCCCAGTATTTCGCTGTTTACCGGGACCGCGCGACTGTACATTACAGTCAGGTTGTTAGCCTCAACACATTCGTTTATTATCTCGGTGAAACGGGAATTGTCCTTCTCATTCTTAGGAAGGAAAACCATTCCTACTCCATACCTGCCTTTTTCCGGAACAGGAATACCGTTGAGAAGAATAAACTCGTGCGGTATCTGTACCATTATTCCGGCACCGTCTCCAGTCTTGGAATCAGCGCCCTCGGCTCCTCTGTGAGCCATATTTTCCAGAACCGCAAGTCCTTTTTCTATAATGTCGTGATACTTGCTTCCGTTTATGTTGACCACCAGGCCGACACCGCAAGCATCGTGCTCGTACTCAGAAGAATACAAGCATTTGTCAAGTTCGTTTTGTGTCAATCTCATCTTTGAAGTTCTGTATCCGTCCTACTCAGCGCCTGTAACTTTTTCCTTAACAGCCTTATACCCTTCAGTAACTCCCTCTTTCACTTTCTTTTTTGCCTGATAGAATTTGCTTGGATTTACCTCGGCTATAGTTCTGTAAAACGAACGCGCCCAGTAGTTGCGGAGCCCGACACCGCCGCTCTGACCTTTGAACGGCTGGCAATCAAGAACCTTGAGTGTCTTGGTATTGAAGAACACATAGTAGAATGTTCCGTAGTCTGTGCCCTTGTTCAGCTCGCCTGCCATCACCACAAGACCAAGTTCCTGCTCTGCCGGCTTGATGTCAAGTTCCTGAAGCTCAACCTCGACATCCTCCATCGTAAGAGGCTTAACCGAATGATTTACAATCATATCATCGGCATCGATATTCTTGATATTCGCCAATGCCGGTTCAATGTCAATGTACTGAATTGTCTTCTTCAGTCTGTCAGCAAGGAAATTCACGTATTTGTCCTGCTCTGAAAGCACAAGTTCATTGATACCTTTAAACGCGGTGAGAAACTCTTCAGGAGATTCACTAGCGCCGACAACCTGTACAAGTCCGAAGTCTATGCCGTAAAATGCTACTTCAGAGTAATCCTTTACGGATTTTTCCTGCGCACCAACTGAAAGGCAGGAAGCAAAGACCATAACGGCCACAATTGTAAAAAACTTCTTCATAGCTATAAATTTCAATTATCTGTTATCAATAAATTTAACCGGCTTGCGGCTCATCGGAGGGAACATAATCTTCGCCACTTCTTCCGGTGTTTTGAACAGCACAGCCGGAGCTACCCGGACTTTCGCCCTGAATATATCCTTGATTTCCTTCTCGAACTTGTCGGAAGGAATGAGAGTGCCGACGTGAACGACTACACTGTCAGTTCCCAATTCGTTTGTACTCACTTCGACAACATAATTCTTGACGTCAGGAATATTGTCGAGAATATCAAACATTGCAGGCGGATAAAGAGTTGTACCCTTGAACTTTATCATCTGCTTCTTTCGGCCAATGACTGAGCTGACTCTCACGGTGTTGCGCCCGCATCTGCACGGCTCGTCATAATGATATACAATATCCCCGGTCTTGAACCTGAGCAACGGCATTCCGGTTACGCCCAAAGTCGTAATGGTAACCTCACCGGGTTCTCCCGGGCCGACAGGGCGGTTCTCATCATCGAGAAACTCCACAATCATCAGTTCCGGCTGAAGATGTCCGCCGTTAAAGTATTGACAGTCAGTGAATGAATGCTGCATTTCCGTCGAGGCATAAGTCGAATACAACTGAAGCTCAGGCCATTTGGCGTGAATGATTTGTCCCAATGTATTGAGTTCAAACGTCTTCGGATCACGGAGCGCCTCTCCGATGCACACGCATTTCTTCATTGAACAACCGCGATAATCGATACCGTGTTCTTCCGCAAAAGAAATCAGTTTAACCAGAAACGACGGAACCGCCATTCCCACCGTAGGATGAATCCTGTTTATCGTATCCCATTGGAGCTCAGGAATTCCGTTTCCAACGCGAACGACACCCATCCCAAGTTCTCTGGCTCCGAGAAAATAAGCAAGACCTGCCATAAAACGACGGTCAATGGTGACCATTTCCTGCATTATGTCATCTTTAGTACAACCTGCCGTCTCGAATGAAAGTTTCTCGTTATAGGCAAGGTGCTTAAGGTCTTCCTCTGTCTCGGTGAATGTCACCGGATCCCCCAACGTTCCGGATGTAGTAGCAAAATCAATAACCTTGTCCATAGGCACGCACCTGAACTCGGTTCCGCGCAACTGCAAGTCCTTCTTCGTAGTGACAGGGACATTCTGCAGGTCCTCAAGAGTCTGGATTGTATATGGATTTATCTTGTTTTCCGAAAACAACTTTCTGTAATACGGCGAATGGTTCACCATATATTCGATTGTTTCCCTTAGACGCCTTTCTTGGTATTTCTTGATTTCTTCCTTGGGAAGAAACTGGATTTCGGGATGTCTTTCCATCGAGTTTTTTTATTTTGGAAACAAATATAACAATTTTTCTTCTTATCTTTCGTTGATGAACATTTATGAAAGATACGACACTATAATATGAAGAATTTGAGTATAGCCCTTGTCGCTCACGACGGGCGCAAGGATGAACTTCTTTCTTGGGTAAAGTTCAATGCTGCAATGCTTTCCAAACACAGACTTTTCGCCACAGGCACTACCGGACGTCTTATCGAGGAGTTGCACCTGGAGGTGGACGGACACGATTTGTTTCCGTTCAGGAACAAAGTCACAAGACTTCTTTCCGGACCTCTCGGCGGCGACCAGCAGATAGGCGCAATGATTGCCGAAAGGAAGATTGATATGCTGATTTTCTTCTGCGACAATCTCATCATTCAGGGGCACCAGAATGATGTGTCCGCATTGACCAGACTCGCGTCCCTGTATAATATCGCGTTCGCGACTAACCGGACGACAGCGGACCTGTTGCTCACATCCACACTCATAGACGACCCCGATTACGAAATCCAACTCCCCGACTGCATAGCCAACTACGCGAATCGAAAACTAAAATAACTTCGGATACTTACGGAACTTGAATTAAGTAATGACATTCACGATACGTCTTCAGTACTTCACAGTTTGGGGCGAGGAACTCAAGATAATTTTCAATGGCAGAGTGCACGATATGCAGTACACTGCCAACGGCATCTGGTCCATCTCCTTACCCTTAGCGGAAAACCATTCTGCCCACTCGTCCTTTGCCGGCCAGGAATACCATTTCGAATGTTGGGAAAACGGAGCTAGAAAACGCAGGGAATGGCGTAGCCACACATTTCCCGATATTTCAGAAAATGTCGGAAACAACGGAAACATCACCATTGACGGCAGCTGGACAGACATCCCGCAGTCCGCTCCTTTCCACACTTCTGCATTTACCGACAAAGTTTTCGATATCGGAAGTGAGCCGATGACTCCTGATGAGCGGTTTCGTCAAGGGTGGAAATGCGCCGGTACCGCCGTGCCCGTATTCTCTCTGAGAAGCGAAGACAGTTTCGGTATCGGAGATTTCCACGACCTGAAGAAATTGGCTGACTGGATAGAGGCGACTGGACAAAGGGTTATCCAACTGTTACCGGTCAATGACACGACCGCTACCGGAACGTGGAAGGACTCATACCCATACAGTGCCAATTCAGTCTATGCTCTGCATCCGCAGTTTATATATCTGCCTGATGTTGGAGTCAGCATAGACAAAGCCTACAGGAAGATTCAAGCCGAGTTGGAATCTCCGGAAACAATTGATTATGAAAAAGTAAACAAGACCAAAGATTCTCTTCTGCGAAAGGCGTTTACAAAGGAATGGAAACGCACGGCAAGCAATCCGCAGTTCAAGACGTTCATCAAGGAAAACAGTTTCTGGCTCGACGCCTATTGTGCATTCAGGATAATGCTCGCAAAGACCGGCACTCCCGACACAAGCAAATGGGGTGAGGCATGCAAATGCACAAAAGCCATCATCAAAAAGATTATATCCGACAATCACGAGGAGGCTTCGTACCAGTCATTTGTACAATTTCACCTGCACAAACAGTTGAAAGAAGCGAGAGACTATGCCCGTGCAAAAGGCATAATTCTCAAGGGCGACCTTCCGATCGGGGTCAGCAGGACAAGCGTGGACGCCTGGCAGAACCCTAAGTTGTTCAATATGGACTCGCAGGCAGGTGCTCCGCCTGACGCATTCGCCGAAAACGGACAGCTATGGGGATTCCCGACATACAACTGGGACAGGATGGAAGCGGACGGATTCCAATGGTGGAAATCCCGATTGAAGAATATGGAGCAGTATTTCGATGCTATCCGCATTGACCACATACTTGGTTTCTTCCGAATTTGGGAGGTGCCGGCAGATGTAGAAAGCGGACTTGCCGGACATTTTTTACCAGCATTGCCTTACAGCAGCAAGGAATTGACAGCCAAAGGATTCAACACAAAAAACAGGAATTTCGCCGATGACGGACTTGACACCTTGTTCATTAAGGATCCGCATCGCAAAGGATTCTGGCATCCGCGAATCGACGGCCAGCGGACGGAAAAATATCGCAGACTTAGCGCATCGCAAAAGGAGTCCTACGATGATTTGTACTATGACTTCTTCTACCGCAGGCACAATCAGTTCTGGAAGGAGTCCGCTATGCGTAAATTACCTGAAATACTGGCATCTACGAGGATGCTTGCGTGCGGTGAAGATCTCGGAATGATTCCGGAATGCGTCCCGCAGGTGATGCAAAAATTGAAGATTCTCTCACTTGAAATACAGCGAATGCCTAAAGCCTCCGGCTGCAGTTTCGCTGACACTTGGAAGTACCCCTATTTTTCGGTTTGCGCGACCTCAACGCACGATATGAATCCACTGAGAGCCTGGTGGCGTGAAGACCCGGAAATGACAGGAAAATTCTGGCACGAAGTTCTTGGGCAAAAAGATGAAGTACCGTCAGAATGCACGCCGCAGATATGCAGAAGCATAATTATGATGCACTTGCAATCTGCTTCAATGCTGGCAATTTTGCCAATTCAGGATTACCTCGCCCTCAAGCCTGAGTTATGCTCTGAAGAGCCGGAACAGGAACGCATAAACGTCCCGGCCATATCGCCGTATTACTGGCGCTACCGGATGAAATCCACATTGGAACAACTTCTCGCCGACAGCATCACCCCGGACATCAAATCACTGATGCGCGAATGCGGCAGAAGTTGACTCACTCCGCATTATTGCACCACAATTTCATCGACAAAGACGAATGCGTGATGACCGTGTCCAGGATGCCAGTCAGGAATCGGATAGAGAACAGGAGCCTTAATCCTGATATACCGTGAATTCGTCTCTGTGAAATTCACAGGTATCTCCCTCAGTCCGTCCGGAGCATCAGGATTATCCGTCACGACATTCACGGAAGCAGCAGAGATATAGTTCACACCGTCATCAGAGAGACTGACTTCAATGGAAGATGGTGCGAATATATAGTTGAGTTTATCCACCAGTATACAAAGCGACACTGACGAATATGTCATATCAGTAGGTCCCAAGTCCAGAGTCAAGTCCATTGGCTCCTCATTCCAAGCCACGAAACTGTCCGTATTGAAATTGGTACCGCCACGAAGACCGTCAACAAGAGCCTCTCCTTTCTGCCACTTATAGTTCCACGCCTTCTCCGTATTGACAGTCAAACGTTTACAATAAGCCTTATTGGCAAGCACCTGTTTGGAATACACCTCCGAACCTATTCCATCACGGATAGCAACTGCTTTCACTGTCGCTGGACTTTCAGACACAACAAAAGGTCCGGCATACAATGGAGATGAAGATGTTGGTTCAGTTCCGTCAACTGTGTAACGAATCGCAGCATCACCTGCCGTATGCAAATTGAACTCAACGCCGTCAGACAAAGACTCGGTCTGCGAAATCACGCCAAATATATGCTTCGCATAATTGCATCCCAACTGCTCATAAAGTCCGGTCATACGGGTCATATCTTTCATAAACCTGTCAAATGACTTTCTGGCAGGCTCACACCACTGAACCTCACTCAATGCGCTTAAACGAGGAAGCAGCATATATTCCAGATGGGAAGTGTCGGAGATGAATTCTGTCCAGAGATTAGCCTGCACGCCTAATATATGAGATTTCTGCTCGTCAGTCATTTCTGAAGTAAAAGGTTCATATTCATATACTTTCCAGACCGGGACATAGCCGCCGATACCATCCGGCTCAGACTCTTTATTCTCGCTTTGACAATAATCCAGATACATATTCCGATTTGGAGTCATTATCACATCATACCCTAACCCCGAAGCCTTGATTCCGCCTTCAGTTCCGCGCCACGACATCACTACCGCACCTTCAGGCACATTTCCTTCAAGAATCTCATCCCAGCCGACAAGACATCTCCCCCGTTCAGAAAGAAACTTGCCTATCCGCTCAGTAACATAGCCTTGCAACAGCTGCTCTGCAGTATGGTCTTTATCAGGACAAAGGCCTAGAGCCTTGATTCGCCCCTGACACTTGGGACAAGACGCCCAACGTGTTTTTGGACATTCATCTCCGCCCAAATGAATATACCTGAACGGAAATATCTCCAGCACTTCAGTCAGGACATCCTCTATAAATTTGTAAGTCTTCTCATTTCCCGCACAAAGAACATCCTGGGAAATTCCTCCGTAAGACAACACCTTATAGGGTCCGCCTGTGCAACCCAACTCGGGATACGATGCCAATGCGGAAAGCATATGCCCCGGCAAGTCAATTTCAGGCATAATGTCAATGCCAAGAGAATCTGCATATTCGACGACTGCACGCAACTCTTTCTTCGTATAGAAACCGCCGTAAAGTTCATTGTCCGGACCAATGTCAGTACCCGCTCTACCAAGTCTGTTCCCTATTCTCCAAGCACCGATTTCAGTCAGACGGGGCCATGAATCAATCTCTATTCTCCAGCCTTGATCATCTGTAAGATGCCAGTGAAGCACATTCAATTTGTGCAGCGACATCAGTTCCAAGACCTTCTTCACTTCAGATACGGAAAAGAAATGCCGGCTGCAATCCAAATGAAGTCCTCTGTAACCAAAACGCGGCCAGTCGTGAATCTCGACGTCAGGATATTTCCCGTCATTGTTTTTCAGCTGACGTAACGTCTGATTGGCATAAATAAAACCGCGTTTACCCGAAGCCGTAACAGACAAGACTCCCCTCCTTATGGAAATTTTATATTCTTCCTCAGACAAAGTACTATCTGTCACATTGCTGCAAATACAATCATCCGCAACCGAAGAACCGCCCAACAGTCTTACCTCCTGAGGTTCCGGAATGACATTCACCTCATCCGAACAGTGTTGGCGTCCGCAAGACGCAAGAAGTACTGTAAAAATTGCCCAAAAGACAGACTTGGACAAATTGAAGAACAACGTCTTATCTAAATCTTTAAGCATCTGCAAATCAGATTATGCCAAGCATACGCACCTTGGCGATATAACTTGCGCCCATTGCCCCGGCCTTTTCACCTAGCCTCGTAACTATGATGGAAGTGTCACTGCTTACCATTGCGAGTGCAAGTTTGTTGACACTGCCCTTAATCGGAGTCATCAAGTATTTATGTACGCGCGCCAGGGAACCGGCAATGACTATCACTCCAGGATTGAACAAATTTATCACACCGGCGATGGCCTGTCCTAAAGACTTTCCGACTCTTTCCACTGCTTCTATCACGACCGTATCTTCCGCATCGGCCGCGTCAAGTATATCTTTAAGAGTTATTTCTGCACCGGACTTGAATTTTTTACTGAGCAGTGACGGCTGACCCGCCATCATTTCATCGATCACTATTCTATGTAATGCCGAACCTGAAGCTTCAGTTTCAAGACAACCTATTTTCCCGCATCGGCATATCCGCTTATTGTCAAACATTGGAAAATGTCCTATTTCACCGGAAAAACCGGAACGCCCGTAACCAAGTTTTCCGTCAATGATCATTCCAAGCCCAAGTCCCCAGCTCACATTAAATACAAGAAATGTCTTCTCCGAAGTTTCGCTCGTCATATACTCGGCATACGCAATTGCCCTCGAATCATTCTCAACATAAACCGGCATTCCGAGTTCATCCTCAAGGATGCTGTCAATCGGCTTGTCTTCACTGATAAAATAGGAGAAGCAATAGCCGGAGTTGCAGTTTACACGTCCTGAAAAAATAAATCCATAACTGCGCACCTTGGAAAGTTCAACATCGGAAGACCGCAGGCAATCTGTAACGACATTACACATTTGCCGGCAAGACTGCTCGGTGTTTTTCAAGGTAAACTCGATATCCTCTTTGAAAAAACTCAACTCTCCCGTAAAATTGGTTACAGCAATAGAAAGAGAATTCTGTTTCACATCGACTCCCACGAAATTCCCCGCTTCTGGATTGAGCCCATATATTACAGGTTTGCGACCGCTGGCAGATTCCAACTTCCCCACCTCCATTACAAAGCCATCCTCTATCAAATCGGCAACAATTCTCGAAGCAGTCGGAATCGAAGTATCATATTCACGACTCAGTTCCGCCAATGTGAAACGCTTGTCGTAAATACAATTTTCCAGAATCAAATGTTTCAAAAATGAATTTTTTCCGTTAAAATGATTCAAAAAGAAGCTTTTACCTTTAATTTCCCCCATACTGTATCATTTCTGCACTTATCAAACATTTTTTCACTAACGGGCGAATATATCAATTTAATCCAAAATTTACAAAAAGAATAAACAATAAACCTAAATTCTTCACCAAGTACCGCTTTGTTATTATAAATACATTAAAATTTCCATATAATTATTTTCATAATGAAAATATATTCATTACATTTGCGCAAAAGCATTGACATTTTGCGCACCACCATATTGACCAATAGATACGAACTAATTATATTTAATGAAACACTATGACTGAACAATTATCAATGGGAAAACGAATTACTTTCCTCCTGTTGGCGGCGTTGTTGACTGTCCCTTCTTACGGAGCACGCAGCAACAAGTCCAACACGCTAGAAAGTTCTGCCGTTATTTCTGCCCAGGACAAGGTCACGGTCAAGGGTAAGGTCATTGACGGCACTGGACAGCCTGTGCCTGGAGCGGCGATTTTGATTGCCGGGACAACGACCGGAACCACAACCGATCTTAACGGTTATTATTCAATTGACGTTTCTGGTCCCGGAGTCAAACTTGAAGTCACTAGTATGGGCTACAAGACACAAATTGTCACGGTACCAAAATCTCTGGAACTCAACATCTTCCTCCAGGATGACGCGACAGAGCTTGATCAGGCTGTGGTTGTCGGTATGGGTCATCAGAGAAAGGCATCCGTCATCGGAGCCATTTCTTCTGTGGCAAACGACGAACTTGAAGTACCACAGAGAAACTTGACCAATGCTTTGGCCGGAAAAGTTGCCGGAGCCGTTGTCGTTCAAAGGACAGGTGAACCGGGTATGGACAATGCCGAGTTCTGGATCCGCGGTATATCTTCCCTCAACTCCAGCGCGCCTCTTATCCTCGTCGATGGTGTCGAGCGTGATATGTCAAATCTCGCCATTGAGGAAATAGAGAGCATCTCCATCCTCAAGGACGCCTCAGCCACAGCAGTTTACGGTGTTCGCGCAGCAAACGGCGTCGTACTCGTGACGACCAAGAAAGGTGTTGCACAGAAAGCGCAGATTGACGTTAAAATCGAGGGCGGAGTCTCAGAGTTGACGAATATGCCTGAGCTTCTTGACGGCGCGAATTATATGCGTCTGTATAACGAAGCCTGCGGAAGGTCTGTCTTCACCGATGAGCAGATTCTCAATACTGAAGCCAGAACAGATCCGTACCTGTATCCTAACGTCAACTGGTTTGACGAGCTGTTCACCCGCTGGTCCAACAACGAGCAGGCATCCATCAGTATCAGAGGTGGTGGAGAACGCGCAAGATACTATGTGACTGCGGCTTACATTCAGGATAACGGTAACTTGTATAACAATCCTGATACTGATTACAGCACCAATATCCATATCAAGAGATATAATTTCCGCTCCAACATCGATATGAACATCACCAAATCCACAGTGCTGTCCCTTGAGATTGGAGCCAATATGACTGATTCTCATCAGCCGAGGCCGATCACATCAAACAACAACTACCAGGCGCAAGCTTCGCAGTTGTTCACGATGGCCTATAACCTCGACCCGATATCGACTCCGGTGAGGGTGCCTATCGGCTATGACGAGAACGGAAATATCAAGTGGGCGTGGGGAGGTTCGACCGGCAACAATACGAGCAATCCGGCTGAACGTCTCTTCGGTTCAGGTTACAACAAGACATATCAGACTCAGATAATGTCCCAGATTATCGTCAAGCAGAACCTTGATATGCTCACGAAAGGCTTGAGCGCGAACCTCGCGTTCTCTTATGACTTCAACGTCACATCAATTCAGGCTCGCGGAAAATATTCTTCGAGATATGCAGTTCTGGGCGTTGATGACGAGACCGGTCTCTACAAAGTGACCCAGACTTACGTGGGTGACGAATTCCTTAACTATGGTTCATCTACCAGCGGCAGCAGGGCGGACGAACTTAAAGCACAAGTGAACTATGACAGGAATTTTGCCGACAAGCACCGTGTAGGAGCAATGGCGATGTACTATCAGCGCAACTACGTCTTGCTATCTGCGAGCTCTTCAATAGCTTCACTTCCTTATCGTAAGCAAGGTCTCGCATTCCGTACGACCTACTCGTATGATGACCGCTATTTTGTGGAATTCAATGCCGGCTACAACGGTTCCGAGAACTTCGCGAAGGGACATCGCTTCGGTTTCTTCCCTGCAGGAGCTGTCGGTTACCTCATTTCCAACGAACCTTTCTGGAAGAATCTCAAACCGTATGTCAATCATCTCAAATTGAGAGCATCAATGGGACTCGTCGGTTCAGATGTTCTTGCATCAGGACGTTTTGCCTATCTTTCGACCTGGGGCTCCGGACTCGGAGGACATAGATTCGGTGAGTCTGCCAGCTGGTCCAGCGGTGTAGGTGAATCTCAGGAAGGCGTCGAGAACCTGACTTGGGAAAAAGGTCTCAAGAAAGATGTCGGTCTCGAAGTCAAGTTCTTCAAATCGCTCCTCTCTTTTGACGTGGATTACTTCTTTGAACGTCGTTGGGATATTCTCATCCAGAGAAACACCATTCCTGGAATCGCAGGTCTCAACAATGCTCCACTTGCCAATATGGGTGTACTCAACAACAGAGGAGTTGAATTTACCGGCGAACTGAATCATCACATCGGACCTGTAAACTACAGAATTTACGGAAACTACTCTTTCGCGCGCAACAAGGTGCTTGAGAAAGATGAAGCTCCTACAGACAGTTGGCGCAGGCGTACCGGACACCGACTCAATCAGAGATTCGGATATGTAGCTCTCGGTTATTTCGCAGACCAGGATGAGATTGACCTCAGCCCGACCCAGTTCGGATTGACTTTGTCGCCTGGTGATGTCAAATACTTGGATTACAATAAGGATGGCGTTGTAGATGAGCACGATGAAGTGGCAATAGGCTATTCAAATGTGCCGGAAATCAACTACGGTTTCGGTGCACAAATAACTTGGAAAGGCCTGGATGTCGGCGTATTCTTCAGAGGTCAGGCGCACGTGTCCTACTACCTCGGCGGTGCCTGGTTCCCGTTCAACGGTGGAGTGAAAAACGGCAACCTCTTCAAAAAGGCACTTGACCGCTGGTCAGAGGATAATCCTAATCCTAAAGCATACTATCCAAGACTGACGGAGTATAAAAACACCAACAACCAGAAAACTTCCACCAAGACAATTTATGACGGAAGTCTCCTGCGTCTGTCAGATGTGGAGCTCGGTTATACGTTCAAAGGCAACTGGCTTAAAAAGTGGGGTTGCCAGGCTTTCAGACTCTATTTTGTCGGAAGCAACCTCTATATGTGGTCACCTTGGGATATGTGGGATCCGGAGACCGGCTCAAGCGATGGCAGCAGCTATCCTCTTACCCGCAAATATAATTTTGGCGTAAGGTTCACATTCTAAATGATGAAAGCAATGAAAAAATATCTTATACTGATCTCATCGGCGATTCTTCTGGCGGGGTGTAACTACCTTGACAAGATGCCTGATGATATGAAAACGGACGAGATGGTATGGACCAACCGCAATGAGGTCCTCTCCTATCTCACAAATATTTATGCTGTTCTACCGGAGAAGAATTGCGTTGAATCAGACTGGGAAGGCCTCTGGTACGGTCTCTCTGATGAATGCGACATTCCTTGGAGCCCATTCATAGCACTCACAGCCGGCAGTTGGGATCCAACCACTCCTACCAACAATGTTTGGGCAAGATATTACAAGGCCATCCGTGCAAGCTTCAAGTTCGAGAACAATATCGGTCGTTGCACCGAGCTAGCCAATGACCTGAAAACGAGGTATTTGGGCGAGGCGATATTTCTGAGAGGCTACTATTATTGGCTGCTTGTCCGCCAGTATGGCCCAGTTGTACTTCTCACCAAGGAAATGCCGTCATCAACCGCATTCGGCGATATGCAGAGGACTCCGTTTGACGAGTGCATCAATTACATTGTAAAATGTATGGATGAGGCTTACGAACTTCTTCCATATTCATACTCGTCCGACAAAGTCAATCTCGGGCGTGCGACAAAGGTTGCCTGCAATGCTGTCAAGGCCCAGGCACTCCTTCTGGCAGCTTCTCCTCAGTGGAACGGCAACTCTGACTATTACTCTCTTCTTAGGGACAATGACGGAAAACCGCTCGTGGAGGAGTCATACGACGAGAACAAGTGGAAAAAGGCTGCTGATGCTGCAAAATCTGTCATTGACCTGGCTGAACAGCACAAGGGAGATACAGGTCTCGGATTGTATTACGGTGACAAGAACGATATAAATTCGGCAGACTATAATCCGTACAAGGCTTATTACAACATAGAGATGACCGGATGGAACGAGGAGATTATCTTCGGAACAGTTCAGATCGCCAGAAGTGCCTGGAATGACTATCCTCCGCGCTACGGCTATATGTACCACACTCTTCCAGCCAACGCCAAGGTAAAATTCAACGGCGGTACGGCACCGACGCTCCGTCTTGTGGACGCCTTCTATATGGAAAACGGTAGAGGAATAGAAGACCCTCTGTCCGGATATGTCGAGAGCGGTTTTGCCTCATCCAACGGAGAACACTACAATCCTGTCACGGGCGGCCAGCCTAAATTTGACGAATCCACAGAAGATGGAAGAAAAGGTCTCATCAACGACCTTAAGACTCTTGACAGCTGGGGCCATTCGAAAGGTGACTGGAATATGTTTGCAAACCGTGAGGCACGTTTCTATGCGTCCATCAATTACAACCACAGGGTGCAGATTTTCTATCCGTCCGACAAAGAATGGATGAATGCCTTGAACAACCGTGAAGATCAGCAGGACGGATGGGGTCGACTCGAGGTTTATTACGGCGGTATGTCCAACAATGACAATATCACCTATTATCCTCACACCGGATTCCTTACTCACAAGAGAATCATTCCTGGAGACTTCTCCAACCAGACTTTCTCCAAAAACTACGTTACTGTCTATATCCGCTACGGCGAGATACTTCTCGACTATGTAGAAGCCCTGAATGAGTATGATCCGGCAAATGCCGACATCAAGAAGTACTGGGATATGATCCGCAAGAGAGCCGGACTTCCAAGTATATTCGACACATATCCGGAAATCGCAGGTGATAAAGATGCTCAGCGCAAATACATCCTTCGCGAGCGTCAGATAGAGCTCAACTTTGAAGGCGACAGGTACTTCACATGCCACAGGCGTCTTCTCTGTTTGGACGCTTCCGCCAATACGGTGACATCCAACGAGGTGGGCAAATTCGGAGACAACGGTCCTGTCTGGGGTCTGTCAACACGTGCAGGCAACGCCAAGACCAATAGCTTCAAGACTACGGAGTTCTATAAGAGGACTATTACTGAGACCCGTATTTTCAAGAAGCAGTTCTATCTCTTCCCGATACCGCAGGATGAGATCAACAAGAGCCCTGGGCTTACTCAGAATCCTTGGTGGTAGAATCTTAAAATGAATATAGAGAGATGAAACATTTATTCAATACTATAATGATTTTGATGGCAGCTGGCTTAGGACTGGTTTCTTGCGACATCGACAAGAAGTTCGATACCAAGATACCTCAGTATCCTCTGACTCAGCTTGTCAAGAGCGCAACCGCAACTGTCGGTGACGAGACGGTTGACGGAGTAGTTGACAATGACGCTCACACCGTAACTTTTGTGTTCAAAGAGACGAAAGACTTTTCTTCAGTATCAATCAAGGTGACTTACCCGTCAAGAGTCGTCCGTAAGGATGGTGCATTGGATGAACTGACAGCGGATCTCAGCTCCAGCAAGGCCTACACTTTCGTAGTCAACAACCTCGAAGAAGACGTCACCTACTCGATGACAGCATTCAGAGCTGCAACAGTCAAGGTTGACAGGACTAAATGCTCGGTCGTCACCGGACTAACAGGAGACGCCAATCCGGAGAAATTGAGCACGACCACGAACCCTGAAGGAAAGTATGGCTCCCTGCCTAAGCACCTCTTCGACGGCATTTATATGACAGCCAAACCGACTTCTGAAGAAGGCAATCATCAATGGAGTTCAATCGGCTACAGATCTTTCGGATGGCAAATGGACACCAAAGACTTGACCGGTGCCAACGGAGAGCAATACGGCAATGCCTACACGGTGGATCTGGGGTCAAAAATGAGAGTCGCCAAGATGGTTTTCTGGCCTTATTGGCCTTACACAAGAACAGAAGGCGCGCAGTTTGAAATTTATGCCTGGACACTCGACGGTGAACCGTCAGGCGAATGGACCAACTGGGAACTCATCGCTTCGGCAGACTTTTCCGACAGGTTCGAGTTGGCTGCAAGTCTCCCGGGAGACAGCACAGACCCGATTTTCTCTGAAGGGATGGTCGTTAACTTCAATTATTCTGAAGTTCCGGAAGCAAGATACTATCGCGTGAAGTTGGTGAAGAACTTTATGTCCGTATATCAGGACAAGATCGATTCAAACTGGAAGAACCCTTCCAATGTGAACGCATACACCGTTTGCGAATTGGAGGCTTGGCAATACAACATCGATGAGTAATCACGAATAACCATTGAATATGATGAAAAGACTGAATATCATAATTTTGACACTCCTTACCCTTGTTGTTACCATCGGCTGCAACAAGACGGAGGATGCGTATATCACTCCGTCCGAGAAGTCCATAGCGCTTGAGTCAGATGCCAGTGACATTACATTCACGGTGTCTTCGAACGTTGAATGGAAGATGAAGGTGTCCGACCATTGGTTCAAGATTACACCGAAAGTCGGCGAAGGAAAGACTGAAGTGAGGCTTGTCGCAGAGCGTAATGTCACTGGAGTTGAACGTACCTCCGTGCTCGAATTCTCCGATGGAGGATCTTTAGTGGAAAGAGTCCAGGTGTCCCAGCCAGCGTTCGTTGTGAATATGGGCGTGGAATGTCCTGAGAGCGTGACGGTAAAGAAAGGTGAATCACTTGCGCTGACTCTTACCGAGCCTGCTGATGATTGGGAATACACCGTCAAGAACGGCGACTGGCTCAAGGAATTCAGCAAGACTCAGTCCAAGCTGATATTCCAGCTGAATCCTGGCGTGAAATTCGATGAAAGCGTTCCTGCTGAAATCGAATTCACATCTCCGTCAGATCCTGCATTCTATGCAAAAGCGACCGTGAAGCCTGTGAATTATTTTCATTTCAGTGCTACCGTACCGGAAAGCATTGATCTCGGTGTGCGCGGTTGCCAGCTCAAGATAAATGTGGATGCCAATTTTGACTGGACATATACTATCAAGAACGGTTCCTGGTTGGAAAAATATGACCAGACCAGCAATCTGCTTGTATTTGACGGAAAACTCGCAAAACTTCTCAAGTCGGATGCAGCGGAAATCACTTTCACCAGTCCTGATTACGCAAACTTCAGCTACACTGCCAGTGTACTGCCTATCGCTCCTGTCACAAATGAGCTAGTCGACAAATCGACCCTCAAACCGATAGTGCTCATCGGCGATTCCCAGTGGGATGCCGGAACGGAACAATATCTGTTTGACGGAGCGTGGACCATTTACAGAAACAACTACTACACTTACAAGGACGGTGACCCGACCAAGCCGACAGGAATCGGATACAAGGCCTTCAGTTTCGGTATGAATGGCTACAAGATTCAAGATCATCCGATGACTTTCACTATTGACGCAGGAGAGAGAATCAATCTTTCTAAGTTCGTGACTTATCATTACTACCAATTCGAGAGCCAGACTCCTCTTACCTATGATATCTATGCCTACAAGACGAACGGCACGCCTAAGGGCAATGAGCCACTCGGAACCGAGCTTTTTGAAGGCGAAGAAGGATGGGTAAAAATCGGCAGTGTAAACAACATCGGGAAGATTCTCGAGTATGAAGCAAAATACAAGACCGGTGACTACTTTGATGAACTCGCACAGGGAGACATCATCAGTATCGATGAGGACAACTCGTTCCCGGCACGCTACTATCGTTTCGCAATGACCGGAAACGGTTATTGGTGGTACGCCGTAAAAGCTGACGAAACAGGTATCAGCCGCAATAAGCAGTCCTGGGGAATTCCTTGGGAATGGCTCGGATGGTGCACGATATCGGAAATCTCTCTGTATAAATATATTGATTACTAGACCCATATTCAGAAACAATTAATAATACGATAACATTATGAAAAAGATTTTGACTTTCGCGGCTGCCGCAATGCTTGGCCTTATGGCTACGGGATGCTACGATGATTCAGAACTCACCTCAAGGGTGGATGTCCTTGAAACCAAGGTCAGCGACCTCGAGGCTCTGTGCAAGACTATGAATACAGATGTCTCAGATCTCAAAACCATTATGGAGCAGTATAAGAATGCTGTCACCGTGATGTCAGTGACTGAGACGGAAAACGGCTACGAAATCATCTTCTCCGATGGAAAGACGGCTACAATCACCAATGGTGCAAAGGGTGAGAAAGGAGACAAGGGTGAGACCGGAAAGAAAGGTGATAAAGGTGATAAAGGCGACACAGGAGACAAGGGAGATACTGGCGCTGATGCAGTCGCTCCTGTAATTGGAGTCGTAAATGAGGATGGTATCCTCTACTGGACCATCAACGGTGAATATCTCCTTGATGACAAAGGGAATAAAGTATCTGTTGCCGCTCCTGTAACCCCACAGTTCAAATATATTGCTGATGAAGAGACTTGGTACATATCTCTTGACGGCACTGAATGGAAAGCACTCAGCGGCAAGATGGATCACTGCTATCTCTTCAAAGATGTCCAGGACGGAGACGATAAAGTTGTCTTCACGCTTCAGGACGGCAGCACAATCGAAATACCGAAAGAGCAACCATTTGCTTTCACTCTTTCTGAGAGCAATGCCATAATTGGATCTGGAAATACTATAGAGATTCCTTACACTTTGACAGGTGGAGACGATGCAACAATTATTGACTGTATCGCTACCGGCAACATCACCGCTGTCGTAAATACTGCGAAAAAGGTGATCGTCATCACTGCACCGGCCACCGCAGAGACAGGCAAGGTTGTTGTCTTTGCCACCCGCGCTGACAAATCCATTGTGCGTGTCATCAACTTCGTAGGTTGCGAGTTCACCACCTCAACAAACGAGATTAAAGCGGCAGCTGCCGGTGAGACAATAACTTTCTCCGTGACTACTGACCTTGAGAAAGACGGCTACGTTATCAATATCCCTGCGGACTGCAACTGGATTTCAAACCTTCAGACAAAGGCTGCCCGTACAGATGAATATACTCTCGATGTCGCTGCCAATGCAAAGTCAACTGCCCGTTCTGCGCAGATTTCCCTTGAAACCAAGACAGGTGTGGAAATGGCAAAAATTACAGTGACTCAGGAAGCTGGCAGCAAGATGGTTGATAAGACTGGTTGCCAGGCACTTCAATTAGGCTCAGATGTCGAATTTAAAGGTGCTGAATATCTTTTCGACAATACGTGGGGTATCTATTGGAATAAGTACACTCTCTTTAAGGAAGGTGATCCTAATCAGCCTGCCGGAAGTTACAAGAGTTTCAGCTCTGAGACAGAATTTAAGGCATATCCTGTTACTTTCACAATCGATGCCGGCAAGAGCGTCAAACTTGCTGAGTTTGTCGCTTACCACTATCATCACTATCACGCAAGTAGCCCATTGACATACGACATATATGCATTTACTGGCGAAGGTACGCCGACAGGCACTGAGACTCTTGGCGGTGAGCAGTGGGTTAAATTAGGCAGTATGAACACAGTAGGTCTCATCACTGAACTTAATAATAAGACAAAGGATGGTGAATACTGTGAGAGATACGCTAATGGTGATCATATCGAAATTAGTTATGACAAGGCAGTAAGTGCCCGTTATTATCGATTCGCTATGACAGGAAACGGTTATTGGTGGTACGCTTGTAACAGTGGAGAGACTGGTATCAATATGGATAAGCAGAGTTGGGGCAATCCGTGGGGGTGGAGAAGTTGGTACTCACTCGGAGAAATATCCCTCTACGAATTCACGTACTAATTAGTATTTTTGTATAAGTGTATAACGGAGCAGACACCGGAGAACGATGCCTGCTCCGTTTTGAAGCAATAAAGAAGCAATAAAAACGTCATAAATGAAACGGACACTCATCATTTCAGCAACTGTAATAGCCGTTGTCTCCTGCGCAAGTAAAAGCGAGCCGGAGAAAAATGTGGCTCTCGAATCACCGTCCGAAATATCAGTAACTCAATTGACCAAAAGCTCTGCAAAAATCAGTTGGAAAGACAACTCTGACGGAGAGACCGGTTTTTCCATATTTCTGACGCAGGACAAGTCTAATGTCTCTGAACGTATAGGCTTTACGATAGAAAACGCCACATCCTATAACGTCAGCAAAGGGCTGGAGGATGAAGAGTCATACTATTTGGGAGTAAGGGCTGACGGCTCAGGCAAAGTTAAGAGTTCTGACATTGTCTGGTCTGACCGTTTCACTATGACTGATCCTGACAAGCCTAAGGTAGTACTGCAGGACTCCACTCTTTCACTCCCAGCCTCTGTCGTCGTAAAATATAGCTTTGACAATCTTGACAAGACCGACAATCCGTCTTGCGGAGTATGCTGGAACACTTCAGGCAGTCCTACAGTCGCTGATGTGCATCAGGAAGGCCCGATTCTCAGCAAAGACAGCAAGGGCGAGATGCAGGGAATTTCCAATGTACTGCTGGATTATGGTAAAGAATACTATTTTCGCGCATATCTCAAGTCAAGCGGCAAGATTTACTATAGCAACGAAGTGAAAGGCACACTAGGCGAAGAGCCAAAGCCGATTACTTTCAACTGGACAAGAGTGTCCACACCGACTCTGCCGAATGACATTGAGGTTTACACCACCTCAGATCAACTTAACGGCAGGGTTTTCAACGCCTGGTATGCAATCGCAGATATTCCAGCGGGCAATGTGGAGTTCCGGGTTTGCGTTCCTGACAACCTTACAACAGTAGGACAACAATACGAGGACAATCAGCCGGACTGCCAGCTGCTTGTAAATGCCGCATATTTCTACGGCAATTACAATATCGGCGTTTCCTCAGTAAACGGAGTCATTTCCGGTGTTATAAATGATTTGCAGGGTTCACTTGACAAATCTAATGAGCCGGAAGAATATGTTACTTACTATCCTGCGACCAGAGGCATATTCGGAACAGATGCCAGCGGAAAGCCTAAAACCTGTTGGGTCGGTTCCAATTCCGGTAATTATTTCTATGACCGGCCTTTGCCGTCAATAAAAGGCGAGACAAAATACAGCAAAGTTTCAGCATCAATGCCGACAGAACCGATATCCTGGTCTCCGAAATATGCGGTTACCGGCGGCCCTGTACTGCTCTACGACGGCAAATGCCCATTTGACTTCACGGAAACCGAAAAAGGAGAACAATACTACTACGATAATTTTGAAATAATACCATACGACCTTTATGGTCCAGGCGTAAGACCTGACAGGACAGCAGTTGGACAGACTGCAGACGGCAAGATTATACTTTTCGTCTGCGATGGGCGCATCAAGACAAGCCTCGGTGCATTGCTGGATGAACTTGCGATGATAATGAAGGGACTGGGATGCACCTACGCCGTCAATTTTGACGGAGGCGGATCTACTACAATGATCTGCGAGGGCAAACGTCTGAACAGCGAAATCAGCAACTGGGACGGCACCAAGACTGAAAACCGCAAAGTAAAATCCACGATGGGTTTCTTCAAGAAAAAATAGTATCTTCATACGTATGATGAGGTCAAGAATTTCACTGCATCTTTTAAGTATGCTCGCTATGGTGTGGATGTCGGCCTGCGGCAAATCGGAGGGCTCTGTCAATCCTGAGCCGAAGCCGGACCCCGAGCCACAGCCCGAGACCTACATTACCATCACTGAGCGAAACACAAAAGAGGATGTCAAAAAGCTTGATGCCACTTATATTGCAAGTGAGGTCTGGTGGATTGTCAGGTCAAATGTTAAATGGACTTTTGAACTGATAGATTGTAACGGCTGGGCTACTGCCGAATTGTCCCAAAATATACTTTTCAAGGTAAGTCTATCTGTCAACACAGCACCGCTTCCTCGTGAAGGCTCAATCAGATTCAAGAATACAGAAACGGGTGACATTCTTGCAGACATTCCGATCGTCCAAGGCTGTACCGACCGTATCGGGAAGTCGGACTTCAGGGATATGATACTTCTCGAATATGACAGAAAGGAGGCTGAGTACAAAGGCTATCTGCTCTACAACAAGGATGGACGTATCCAGTGGCTCTTTGACGCAATCTGCGTCGGCAGCGGCCGCTACAACGGCCAGTCAATCGGAGAGGCCGAAGGTAACGTTCATCTTGACAAGGAGATGACCACCAACCTTATGAATGAATATTTCGAGGACGACAAATATCTTTCCAAGATCAATAAAGTAATAGCGGACATCAAGCCTTCGGTTCCCGGTAAATTCATTCCAAAGAAGATAGTGATGACTATTCCTCTGATTGTGAACGACAACTGGGGAGAACTGGACGGAGTGGCGCTGCATCCGTCAAATGAAACGGAAGAAGGCAGAGCAGATAGGGCGACTATCGCCAAGTGGTTTGTGGACGAATGTCTCAAAAAATTCGCCGAGAAGGACTACGAGAATCTCCAGCTGATTGGATTCTACTGGCAAGAGGAAAACGGGCGAATCTGGGAAAAGAACGGTATGAAGATAGCCGACCATATTCATTCTTATGGGCTCAACTTCTATTGGGTGCCGTGGTACAACGCCTACAACAACACCAAATGGAAAGAGTATGGCTTCGATGCCACCTGGCTCCAGCCTAACTACCTCTTCTACGAAGAACAATATCCGGACAAGAGTCAGCTGTATAATGCCTATGATAAGGCGGTAGCCAACGATATGTACCTGGAGATGGAACTTGACAACCTCAGGAAGCTGCAACGCCAGATTGAGTACTGGGATGTCTATGAGGAGAAAGGTGTTCTGGAAAACTGGCCTCTAGTTTACTACGAGAGCGGCTCTATGTTCCCATCCAGGGACAATATCACTGACCCGGATTGGAAAGCGTTCCACGAGCGTATGGCCAAAGACATCGCAGACAGGCAGAAGAAATTTTACAACTACGAATAATAACAATTAGCAGGAATCTTTTAAATAAATTACGATGAAAAAATTGATAGCCATTATCTTAGCGGCATTTTCATTGGTGGGCAGCATCTCTGCAACAGAGACTTCCGACAACGTGGCCTATAAGGACAACCACGTCCGCTTCACTCTTATATCCCCAAACAGTGTGAGATTGGAATATTCCCCCGACGGGAAATTCATAGACGGAAAAAGCCTGCTTGCAGTGAAGAGGGAATATGCCCCCGTGTCCTATAAAGTAAACAGCAGCGGAAAATTCATCGAAATCAGAACCGACTTAATTACCGTCAGATACAAGAAAGGCTCTGGGGCATTCACTCCGGAGAACCTTAGCATCACGTCATCAAAAGCCAATCCTTTTTGCTTCAGTTGGAAACCAGGAATGGAGCAGAAAGAGAACCTTAAAGGCACAAGACACGGCTATGATGCCGTTAAGGGAAGGACAATTATGTACGGAACAGAAGAAGGAAAGACCGTGGATCTTGATGATGGCATTCTGGCCAGAGACGGTTGGACACTTATTGATGACTCAAAAGGACCGGTTTTCTTCAAAGGCGATGGCAGTCAAATACATCCAATAACGGAGGAATGGATTGAAAACCGTCCTGAAAACGGAGCTCAAGATTGGTATTTTCTCTCCTATGGGCACGACTATCCGTCAGCACTGAAGGATTTCACATCGTTTTCCGGACCGATTCCTATGCTTCCCCGCTATGCGTACGGTAACTGGCACTCTTGGTACTGGCTTTACTCCGACGGAGAGTTCAGGGAGATGATCGGCAACTACAGGAAGTACGGCATTCCCCTTGATGTTCTGTGTATTGATATGGACCGTCACATAAACGGATGGTACGGCTGGGACTGGAATCTGGATCTGTTCCCTGATCCTAAAAAGATGTTCGCTGACTTCCACGCCGAACATCTGAAGATCACGCCCAATATGCACATAGACTATCTTTACAGCAATGAATCCTCATTCGCTCCGATGAAGAAGGATCTCGGACAGGAGCTGGTTCCAGGGGATACAATAACGCTCGAACTGTCCAACCGGAAGATAGCCGGTTCGTTTTTCAAGAGGGAAATCGACAAGATGTACGGCCTCGGCTGGGATTTTCTGTGGGATGACAACGGTTCATACGTTTCGCCTCCAAATTTCCCTTCGATTGATATGAATCTCTGGCGCGGCCATCTTTTCTTTGAAGACAATGCGGCAAGAGGCAAACGTCCCCTTTATCTTGGACGTTACGGCGGACTCGGCGGACACCGCTACCCTGTCGGATTCTCCGGAGACACGTTCGCCGCTTGGGAATCACTTGATTTCCAGACTATTTATAATACATCTTCAGCCAATGTCTGCTTCCTTTGGACGCACGACCTCGGAGGCTTTCAGAATGAGTGGTGGGATCCGGAGAAGCCATTCGCACAGACAGCCAAGTATGACCCGGAACTTCTTCTGAGATGGATGCAGTTCGGAGCTCTTACCCCAGCGATGAGGAACCAGACGACGAAACAAATCTCCATCTGTAAATACCCTTGGGAGCAGCCGCGTGAGTATTTCGAACCTATCCGTGATGCTGTAAGATTCCACTATGCCTTGAATCCATACATCTACTCTATGAGCCGTAAGGCATACGAAACAGGAGTCGCCGTCTGCCATCCGCTCTACTACGAATGGCCGGAGAGCGAAGAATCTTATTCAAGAAAGAATGAATATATGTTCGGCGACAACATACTCGTGGCTCCAATCACCGCCGCCAAGGGAGAGAGCCGTCTTTCGCATCTGAATTTCTGGCTACCGGAAGGTTCGTGGTACGAATGGGCCACAGGTGCAATGCTGGAAGGCGGCAAGGTATATGAAAGGTCATACGCTCTCAATGAATATCCGATGTTCGTCAAAGCGGGAGCCATTATTCCAATGTACGACGGAATCCAGACCAACCTTGACGGCTGCGACGAAGCAATCACAATCGTCATCGCTCCTGGTGAGGGAGAAAGCAGATTCAGCCTCTACGAGGATGATGGAGTCGATCCTGACTATGCACACAATTTTGCCACGACGGAAATTAGTTCTTCACGACACGGTAATATTCATAAAATTGTAATCGGCGGAAGAAAAGGCTCTTACAGGAATATGCCGTCCGACAGGAATTTCCGACTTAAACTGCTTTCCGCAGCTTGTCCAAAATCAGTGAGCATCAACGGAAAGGCAGTCAAATGGTCAATCGACGGGATGGACGTCGCTATCCTGATTGATATTCCTCAGACCCGTTGCGACGCTGAGAAAGTTGTGGAAATTGAATATTCAGAGAGTACCGCAGTCCTTGATGGTCTTAAGGGAGCGGCGAAGCGCAGCTACGAGGCCATCTATGACCTCAAGAGGAATCACGAGGACCTCACCTACTTCTTCCCTGACTATCTGGCACGGATATATACCATAAGGGAAGCGCTTTATTATCATCCGGAAAGGATGGACGAACTTGTGGACGGCTTCTGGAAAGACTATGGTTCTGCGATTGACAGGCTTTCCGCCATCCCGCTCAAGCCGGTTTACATCAATCGCTATAAATCATTTTTTGAATAACAGATATGAAAACGATCAGACAAATCCTCATCGCAGTTCTTACGTTGCTCGCGGTATGCGGAACAGTTGACGCCAAGAAAATCAAGAAAATCACGGCCAGTGATGTCGTGCTGTTCTATGCCGGCGGAGAACTGGGAAACTTCTTTGACCAGGATTACGCCTCAGACTACGTCTCCTACGTGGACCGTGACGGCAAGGAGCACTGGCTCTTCGACGGCTTTCTTCTCCTCCAGATCTGGGATGTGACCAAAGAGAACTCGGCCAACATAGCCTACACTCCGGACATGAAAGACCGTCAAGGCAACTGGCTACTCTCTGCCAACCAAGCTGACTGGAAAAGCCTCATTGAGTACTACTTTGCGGAGGGAAGCTGCATCGACGCCATCGACAAGGCCGTTGGAGAGGCGGCGAAACGTCTCGGAAAACCGGCTCAAAAAAGACAGATCATCATCTCGCTTTACGATCCGATGACCTACAGGCTGTCAGGCGCGAAGACAGGAGGAACCAAGTATTGGGGAATCCTTAACGACAAGGTTACGGACTTTTCCAAAGAGGAAGACCGGATAGCAGCCGACAAGTGGTTCGTGGATGAGGTGCTGAAGGCCTACAAGTCAAAGAAATACGAGAACGTGGAACTTGGTGGTTTCTACTGGATCATGGAGGAGTTCTTCGGAGAAAGCCCGATCGTGACAGCCCTTTCCGAGTACGTCCACTCCAAGGGCTACCCTCTCACCTGGATTCCGTATTTCCAGGCCCCGGCCTACACAGAGTGGAGGGAAAGAGGCTTCGACCTGGCTTGGTACCAGCCGAACTATTTCTTCTATGACGTGCCAGAATCGCAGATCAAGACAGCCTGCGAGCAAGGCCCTGCCAACGGAATGGGAATGGAGATGGAGCTCGATGAGAGGGCTTCCGTCAAACCGCTCTGGGGAGACGTGAGCCTCGCCTACAAGTTGAGGGCCTATATGAGAATTTTCAAGGATACTGGAGTCTGGGCCACCTGTCCATTCGCCTACTATCAGGACACCCACGCAGTCCGTCACCTCAAACGTTCGGATGCCCCCCAGGATGTGGAACTCTTCCAGGACTTCTGCGATTTCGTCGCCAAGCGACCATATAGACAAAAAGACAACAAATAAATGAATATGTTCAAGAAGATATTGACTGCAATTCTTGTATCGCTCGCGGTATGCGGAACCGCCGATGCCAAGAATATCAAGAAGATCACGGCCAGTGATGTCGTGCTGTTCTATGCCGGTGGAGAGCTGGGCAACTACTATGACCAGAAATATGCCGCTGACTATGTCTCCTACGTGGATAGGGACGGTGTGGAGCACTGGCTGTTCGACGGTTTTCTTCTCCTCCAGATTTGGGACACGAATGTTGAGAACGCCTCGGAGGTGACATTCACGCCAGGAATGAAGGACAACAAAGGCAACTGGCTGCCTTCAGCGAACCAGGCAGACTGGAAGAAACTCGTAGATTACTACTTCTCAGAAGGAAACTGCATAGACGCCATCGACAAGGCTGTGGGAGAGGCTTCGAAACGTCTCGGGAAGCCTGCAGAAAAAAGACAGATAATCATTTCGATTCCTGATCCGATGCCTTACAGGCAGTCGATGACGAAGAAGGGCGGGACAACATACTGGGGTCTCATTGACGGAAAGGTCACTGACTTCTCCGACGAGAATGACAGAGCCGCTGCCTGCAAATGGTTTGTGGATGAGGTTCTCAAGGCCTATAAGACCAAAAAGTATGAGAATGTGGAACTTGCCGGATTCTACTGGATTACTGAAGAGTTTCTGGACAAGAGTCCGCTTCTGCCTGCAGTCTCCGAGTACGTGCATTCAAAAGGCTACCCAATTACCTGGATTCCGTATTTCCAGGCTCCGGGATACACCGAATGGAGAGAGAAAGGCTTTGATCTGGCTTGGTACCAACCGAACTATTTCTTCTACAACGTGCCCGAATCCCAGATTAAGACCGCTTGCGAGCAGGCCCAGGCCAATGGGATGGGAATGGAGATGGAACTGGACGAAAGAGCGTCCGTAAAGCCGCTTTGGGGAGATGTGAGCCTTGACTACAAGTTGAGGGCTTATATGAAGACCTTCAAGGAGTGCGGAGCGTGGGCCAACTGCCAATTGGCGTACTATCAGGACACACACGCCGTCCGTCACCTCAAGAACTCATCAGATTCGCGTGACGTTGAACTCTATCAAGATCTCTGCGACTTCATCGCCAAGCGACCATACAGAAACAAGTAATTATGAGAAAGATACTGATAATGGCACTCGCTGCTGCGCTGGCTTTTCAGGCTAGTGCTCAGGATCGTAGGGTGAATGCCAATACGGTCAACGCTGTGAACGCCAACTGGCCGTTCAAGTTCGGCGGACCGTACTATAGCCACATTTTCATCGACAAAATCTACAAGGACAGCGACGTGGTGATACCTTGCCAGTCGGTTTTTGACGTGCAGATCGCGGCGCGCCTCGGCTTCAAGTTCATTGAAGGGAATGTCCACAAGACAGCCACTCCCGGCAAGTACATCGTGATGCACGGCGAGCGCGGCAAGCTCGGAGGCCAAGTGATGCGCCTTGACGGAAGCAGTGCGGAGGATGTGGTGATCAGCGAGACCTCGTTTGAGGATCTGATGACGAAGTTCGTTTATCGTTCAAAGTATGCGAAGTACCGTACACACATCACCTCTCTGGAGGAATTCCTCACAGAATGCCGCCGCAACAACATCGCCCCTATGATCCAGCACGTTGACGAACAGGAAGTTGAGATCATAAAGTCCTATATGGGCAACAACTTCATTATGTACTGGGGCTACCGTGAGGAGTTCTCCGGACCTATTCTTGAATATTGGGGCTACAAGACCAAGGAAGAAATTCTCGGCAGGTGCCGCTTCATCGGGGACGGAGCACCGTATATGTACTGTATGGGCAACACCCACGATTTCACAGACGAGCAACTTGCTGACATCTGCAAGGAAGTCCACAAACTCGGTTGCTACATCGGATTTGCCGGGACATACGAGGACAGGGCAAGATCTGAGAAGATGCTTGCACTTGGAATGGACTTTTCCGCATCCGGCTGTGAGATCAACGAGATTACGACTGGCAATCTCTGCAATCTGACTGCCGACCTTTCTTTCGATGACTTCAAGACGAACGGCAAGACCGTGGATAATGTCTTGAAACTCGCAAAAGGCCAGACACTGAGGCCGGGCGTTGAACTCGGCAAGGAATTCCTTTCCGGAGGCAGCTTGCACATAATGTTCAAGGGAAAAATCAAGGTCGATATGGGAGACTATATCCACACCGAGTTCGAGTCCGACGGCTCACGTTCCTCGTGGATAAGTTCATATTTCATTGATCAGGCCCCGACATTCACTATCACGGCCACAGAACCGACAGAGATACTCACGATGACATATAAAGCATCGAAGATGTAGCTCACAGCTCCAGTCATCAATAGAAATCATTCCAAAACAACTTCTAAATAAAAGCGTTATGAAAGCGATAAACACCCGGTTCATAAATAAGGCGGCAGCATTTATGCTTTCCGCTTGCGGAATATTGACCCTTAACGGAAGCCGTATGCAGGCAGCTCAGGCCAATCCTGATTGGCAGAACGCCTCAGTCGTGGAGCGGAACCGTCTTCCGATGAGAGCCTCATTCCATACGGATGACCCGGTGATGTCGCTTCACGGGCTTTGGAAATTCAAATGGTACGAGAATCCTACAGGTAGGGATACCGAGTTTTTCCAGTCGCAGACCGATGACTCAGGCTGGGGAACGATGCCAGTTCCCGGAATATGGGAGGTCAACGGCTACGGAGATCCTCTCTATGTCAACATCGGCTACTGTTGGAAAGGCCAGTTCGAGAACAATCCGCCTTTTGTTCCTGTAGAGAAAAACCACGTCGGCCAATACAGAAATACGTTCACGATTCCGGCAGACTGGGACGGAAAGCAGATTCTTCTGCACATCGGCTCGGCAACGTCCAACATCAGAGTCTGGATCAACGGTAAAGAAGTCGGCTACAGCCAGGACAGCAAACTTGAGGCGAGATTCGATGTCACCAAGTTTGTAAAGCCCGGAGAGAAGGCGCTGTTCGCTTTCGAGATGTTCCGCTGGTGCGACGGCACTTACCTTGAGGATCAGGATTTCTGGAAGCTGTCCGGCATTGCCCGCGAGACATTCCTTACAGCTAGGGAAAAAGAGCATATCGAAGATATTAACGTAGATGCGGACGCTGATGGTAATCTTACTTGGAAAGTATTGACCACCAAAGGCATAAAGGAACTCTCATTTTCAATCCCTGAGCTGCAATATTCCGTAAAGTTGAGCAAGCCGTCTGCCGTCAAGGATGGCTTAAAGGTCTTTGAAGGCACAGCACACTTTGACGATATTAGACTCTGGAGCGCCGAGACTCCTAATCTTTACGATGTGGAAGTCAACGCGACTAATGGAAAGAAATCCTGTGGCACAGCGAACCTCACAACTGGTTTCCGCACGGTCAAGATTGAAGGTAAATTACTATACGTCAATGGAAAACCGATTCTCATCAAGGGCGTGAACCGTCACGAGATGAACCCTTACGGAGCCTACGTAATCTCCAAGGAGGATATGCTCCGCGACATCAGGATAATGAAGGAACTGAACATCAACACTGTGCGCACCTGTCACTACCCTGACGATCCTTATTGGTATGAGCTGTGTGATAAATATGGTCTCTACGTCATCGACGAGGCGAACAACGAGGCTCACGGACTCGGCTACGAAGAAAGCACAATAGCAAAGAATCCTCTGTACAACAAGGAGATAACAAACCGTGTCGAGAGAATGATGCGCCGCGACCTCAACCATCCTTCCATCATCGTCTGGAGCCTTGGCAACGAGTCCGGCAACGGGCAGAACTTCTTCGACGCCTACGATTTCGCCAAGGCGTTCGACCCCACCCGTCCCGTCCAGTATGAGCAAGGTCAGGGCGGAGCCAACAGAGACCGCAATTCCGATATCTTCTGTCCGATGTATATCCGCTACGCAAATGCCGAGAAATACATCAAAAACGACCAGGACCGCCCGTTCATAATGTGCGAATATGCTCACGCGATGGGCAATTCGATGGGAGGATTCAAAGAGTACTGGGATCTTATCCGCAAATACCCTACTTTCCAGGGTGGTTGCATTTGGGATTTCGTAGATCAGGCTCTCTACAAGCCTGTTGACTCTGAAAAATACGGCTCGGACCACGTCTTCGCTTTCGGCGGGGACTACAATAGCGAGGACCCGAGTGATGCGTCGTTCAACGACAATGGTCTCATCGCTCCGGACAGGACTTGGCACCGCCACGCCTATGAGGTTCGCTACCAGCACCGCTCCATACTCGCCTGGGCCAGCCCGGAAGAAGCCGCCAAAGGCCACGTCCACATATTCAATGAATATTTCATCATTCCTCTTGACCGTTTCTCTTTGGATTGGGAAATTGTCCGCAACGGAGTAGCGTTCCGCAGAGGTTCAGTCGCTTCGCTTTCTGTGCAGCCGCAGGACAGTGCCGTTGTGGATCTTGGATTCAAGATTGACAGCGAAACACTTAAGGATTCAGATGTCTATCTGAACATACGTTTCAAGCTGAACAACCAGGACGGAATACTTCCGGCCGGCACCGAACTTTCCTATGAGCAAATAGCATTATGCGAGAACTGGAAACCTGATGCTGTCCGGACTCTGAATATGCCGGAGCCTCCAGTGGAAATCGAATTCGACAAAGAGACCGGAGCTTTGGTGAAATACACCTGTTTCGGCAAAGATCTAATCTCAGCCCCGATTCTTCCTTGCTTCGGCCGGGCTGTGACTGACAATGATGAGGGAATGCTCGTTGACCTGTCCTTCGACAAGGAAGCCAGGCGAATGTTCGACACCTGGAGAAATCCTGAAATCAAGGCTGTCTCATTCGAGGACGGACAGGAGGGCGACACAAGAGTTGTCACTGTCAAATACAAGCCTATAGAGGATGCTGTCCCTGTGCTCGTCTACCGTATATCCCCTGACGGGGTCATCAATGTTACCCTGAACATCGAGGATGCCGGCAACCTGAAGTCCGCCCCGTACTTCTTCCGTGTCGGAGTGGAATTCGCGATGCCGGGAGAATATTCACAGATAGATTTCTACGGCGAAGGGCCTTTCGACAGCTATTGCGACCGCAGAAGCTCCACAATGATTGGTCATTACACCCAGAATGTCATTGATCAGTACGACTACACCGTGGTCCGCCCTCAGGAATCCGGCACCCACTGCGGCCTCAAATGGTTCAGTGTCCTGAATCCAGACGGCAACGGAATCAGCATAACCTCCTCCGCCAAGGAGTTCTCAGCCTCCGCGCTCCCGGTCTCCAGACAGATGCTTGACCGCAACCCTGACTTCAAGCACTCCCTTGAGTTGAAGAAGTCCGCCCACGAGTCCGACCGAACCAACGGCCAAACCTACGTCAATCTTGACCTCAAGCAGATGGGTCTCGGCTGCGTCTCCTCCTTCGGTGACCATCCCCTCCCCGCCTACCTAATCCCTGCCGCACCATACACATTCGAGTTCACTATCACTCCGATATGGGCCAACTGAGCAAACTATTCTCCGTACCGGTTGCCGTCATAGCCGTGTCAGTCAACATTGTATTGGATGCTGACGCGCAACCTGTGGAGAGTTTCCGAGCCTCTACGAATATTACTCCGCAGGTGGAAAGCTTTCAGATTGCCAAGAGCGGAGACCTGACTCCGTCGCTGTACACCGGCGCGATGACATATTCTTTGCCGCTCTATACTTATAGCGATCCGGACTTCACTGTTCCCGTATCATTGGAATACAACTATGATGGCTACAAAGTGGCACGCAGTGCCGGCACTGTCGGTCTCGGATGGGCGCTGAACTATGGCGGGGTCATCACCAGAGAGATACGCGGATTGAAGGACGAGTACCGCCAGCAGGTATCCTCGGAAAGTGCTGAGATCAGATATGGTTATTATTGGGCTTACAAAAATCATATCGGTCTCGGGACGAACTTCACCACGAACAGGCCAAGAACTCCGGATCTAGAAACCGCCACCTCCGAGGAACTCGTCAAGCATCTTAACGATGACCTTTATGAGGATGTTCCAATCTATACCTATGGTGACTCTTACGAGTTGAGCCCGGACCTCTTCCATTTCAGTTTCGGCCCCTACAGCGGCGACTTTATGATGAACAACGACGGGTCGCTGACCCTGACAAGTTCAACTCACCCACAGGGGGAAATCGACGTGACAGTTGAGACAACCTTGGGCATTGACGGCACGTCGCTGAAATTCACCATCAAGACGGGGGACGGTTACGAGTACACTTTTGGAGATGTCTCCAGCGCAAGAGAATACCATATCAGCCAGGTAATCAAGGACGAATGCCCTGACGATGGCAACATCGCCGGCACAATGAGCGGTTGGACTGATACTGCTTGGAAACTCACGAAGATAAAGGCTCCCAATGGACGCACGGTGCTGTTTTCGTACGCTGAGAAGCCGAATCTGACACCGACGGTCACATATTCATATTCAACATACACCCAACTGTTGCCGACCAGTGCATCTATGCCTACTCCAAGAGATTCGGTTCCAAGTTGGGAAAGAACTAATCTGAACTATGGCTACAGTCATCCGATAGATCAAATCAGAATTTGCGGCGCAGACGGTTCAAGTATAGAATCTACAATCTCGTTTTCCTGGACGGACAAGACAAGTTCCGAGAATGAGATGTCCTCGGGGAATTATGAGAATGCGGCCGTGTCAGGTTATCTCAACAGCCATCCGCTCGAGATCCGCAATGTCAAACTTTCTTCTGTAAGTGTCAAGAACATTGACAACGAGACGGTCAGATCCTTTAGCCTCGGTCAATCAAAAATCGGGACATCCTCAGGCCCGAAAAGGATGGTGCTTACGAGCGTGAACGATTCCAGAAACGGCCTCTGGCTTTTTGAATATGACAACGGTCCAGGCAAGTTGTCGGAATACGACTCCCGAAGGCACGACTTATGGGGATTCTGGTGCCAGTCATATATGGATCCGAGACAGCTGACCACCTGGGATGACCTGATACAAAGCACTCCGAATTTTGTCGAGCGGCTGGATTATCTTAAATCAGGATCGCTGACCAAGATAACTTACCCGACAGCAGGCTGGTCTGAAATAACGTATGAAAGAAACGAGGCGGACTATGCCTTGAACCGCACCCCACACAATCTTCCACGCCTCGATTATTGGAGCAAGGAATGCGGAGGAGTTCGGGTGAAGGAGATATTCAGCAGGCCGTTTGAGTCGGAAAAAGGATTCCGGCGTTCGTATGAATACAGCTGCGGAGAAGTTCTCTCACTACGCTGGCTGCGGATTGCGAAGAACTATTGGAAATATTGGGGCACAAGTGAGCGCACCTACCTTAAAGGAATTTTCTATTCCAATGACGGCATCTCAAACGGCTCTTACGACAATATGATAGGATACCGTCAGGTGAAGGAGACACTTCCCGACAGTTCATATATCATCCGCAGATTCAACGGATACAATGAATATCCTGACGGATTTCTAATGACAACTCCACATTGGCAGGATGCGAGCACATCGACAGGGACAACCGATGTGGCCTCCACTGACGAGGGCGTCAGTTTGATACCTATTTTCGTCTCCCCTGAACAAATTTACAGTGATTTCAGGGGCAAGGTCAAAAGCATTGAGGAATATGACAACAAAGGACGAATCCGTAAAAAGTCCGCTTATGGCTACACCACTCTGGCAGGGCTGAGCGAGTATCGGTATTTCAATATGATGTTAGGGTGGATGAGTTTCTTCCAGAGCAGATTCTATCCGAAGTTGTCCGACATCAACGAGACACACTACGAGCTTTCTTATGGAGAGACCTCCGGTATGACATTCAACATTCATTATACGTATGACAGTCAGACCGGGCAATTGCTCAGCGAGGGCTGCGGAACGTCGGACAAGTATAAGACAACGGAATATGTTTATTGTTCATCTAACCCGACCGCAAGCGACGCCTGTCCTCTAAAGGCCGCCGTCTCGGATGTGATTACCCGCGCAAGTGAGAATAACAGCACTCTATACACTGGAAAATTCCACTTCGGGTATCAGCCTGAAATGAAATGCCTTAATCCGACAAGTCTCACTGAATATATACTCGACATCCCGTCATCAGCTTCTCCGTCAAACTCCAACAGCAGGACGGAAACGACTACAGTAAGCTACAATTCCCTGCAGCGTTCCACAAGGATTGATATGCCCGGCTCGGCATATATAAAATATGATTGGGACAGCACCGGAAAACATATCATCGGCAAGACTGTAAATTGCGAGGAAGGAAAGACGGAATATGCCTGGAAAGATCTTGTCGGGCTGACATCCGTCAAAGATCCGACTGGACAGACAACACTATACGAGTATGACAGCAGGGGAAGACTTACTGGTGTGATGGATTCCGACAGCAACCGTGTCGTTTCTTACGACATCTCCATTATGTCGCAAAGCGGAATGCCTCAGAACAGAGTGACGAGGTTGAGACATCTGTCAGAGGACGGAAGCGTGATTGTCGGTGATTCGGAATTCTATAACGGACTGGGGTATCTCTGCCAGACAATTTCCGAATCCGCATCGGGAGACGGAAACGCCCTCATAACGTCAGTCGAGTATGATTCTATGTTCCGGCCCAATTCGAAGTCATACCTGCCGTTCCCGAGCAGTTCGGGGATATGGAACATATATAATCAGGACATAAAGAAACAGGCACAGTGGTATTCAAGCAATTACAGCGACATCCGGCCTTTCACGGAGAAAACTTTCGAGAGTGGGACAAGCGGGCGCCCGTTGACTGAGCAGAAGCCCGGGAACATCTATCAGACATCCGGCAGACGTATCCGCTTCTCATATTCACTTAACGAATTGTCGGACAGTGTTTTCTCTTTCGGATACCATTATCCCACCTCGGCTTCCGGCTATCCTGCCGTCACCTGCACCGGACAGCATCAGAAAGGGATACTTGCCAAAGCTACCGTCATCAGCGAAGACAATGACACGACGCAAACATTCACGGATGCCGCTGGGCGTTTAGTGCTTGAGCGCAGATTCAATGACGGTATCCGCCACGACACCTACCGCATCTACGACCTCAAGGATTCTTTGGCCTGCGTCATCCAACCGATAGGAAGCAACGGACTTTTCATCGGAAAAGAAATGCCTTTCAACGGTACTTTCGTGCAGGACAGCTGCTTCACTTGGCAATACGACGGTAAAGGTCGTATGATAGAAAGCCATACTCCCGGAGCCGGAATTAAGAGATTCGCTTACGACCTTAATGGACGTATGGTCTATATGGACGATAGCAATCTTGCTGAGCTCAATAAGGGGAAATACTACAAATATGACAAACTTAATCGCATTACGGAGGAAGGGGTATGCTCTTCCCCTGATATTTCCATCATAAGATCCAGTCTTGCCAACAGACACTCCATATCAAACATAGTCTCTCAAGCTAAAACTATTAGAACATTCTCTTACTATTCCGTAGATAATACAAACAACTACACTAATCTGTCTTTCCAACCGATTGAAGGAATAGTAAGCAATGAAGACCTATCTTTTGGAAGATGTAAAGGTTATTTATCTTATGAAAAAGTTTGGGAATCGCCAAACTATGGCGTACCGTATAGTTCCAGAGAGTTAAAAACATCATCCAGATATGTTGAGCGAGCTTATTGGTATAACAAAAAAGGTCGAATGATTCAAAAAGAGGAAAAGACCGATGACGGGTGGATTTCCAGATATTCCATGAAATACGATTTTTCCGGAAACATCTTGAATATAATGGAGATGCATACCACACCGCAAGAGCATACCGATTCTATGCTTACCACAAACACCTATGATAAACAAGGCAGATTATTATCATATAGCAGGGTTCTTAATGGCAATGACCTTGCAAAGGTACAATATTCGTATGACTGGAATGGCCTATTGGTAAAGAAGGTCGTAAATAAAGCTGATGCAACAATGCCGTTGCTGGAAGAATCTTATGAGAGGTCCTTGCAGGGGCGGCTAGGTATGATAATTACATCAGCCGAAAATGCGGATAGTCTTTTTACCGAAGAGTTATATTATACAAATCCAGGAACCATCGCAAGTCCAAGATATGACGGAAAACTTTCAATGACATCCGTAAGGACACAAAACCTTTTACCTATGCAGTGTACTTACACTTATAATAACGTTGGCAGACTAACAGAAAGCAAACGTTATATATCAGGTACGGACATGGGCCTCGGAACAGAGAAAGACATTGAATATGATTTAAATGGTAATATAACAAAGATGACAAGAAGCAGTGATACGGAAGATGGTCTCAATTCTTATCAGATGCTATATAGCTACACCGGTAATCGACTCACCAATGGAAGCACAAGTATTTATAACTACTATAGTTCAGACCCTATGAGACCGCTAAATTTCAGTTATGACAAAAATGGAAATATGACAGCTGTAGCAGGATCCCTGGAATTTAAATACAACATACTAAACCTTCCTTATATAACTGAACATCAAACATTCACCTATCTTTCGGATGGTACAAAGATAAGTGTGAGCGACCGCTCTAAAGAAAAGCTAAAGTTTGGAAATTTTGTCTACGAACGAAAGGCATCCGAAAATAGTTATTCGCTCGCAGACGTGTCTTTTAGTGACGGGGTTGTAGTATTCCAAAGTAATGACTATTCTGAGATATATGATTTGTGGTTTGTTAAAGATCATCTTGGAAGCATTCGATCCGTATATTGTCTTAATGACAGTACCGAAAATCCTATAATAGAATATAACCATTTCCTTCCATACGGAACAAGACTCGATTTCCTTGCAACGGAGAAATCCGCATTGAATGGTCGTCGATTTGCGGGAAAAAATGAATATGACGATTTTCTTGTTAGTTTTGACATAGACCCTATGGACATCTTGGCCAATGACTTCGGTGCACGGTTCTTTATTCCGTTTATTTCCTGCTGGACCACACCTGATCCATTGGCTTCAAAATATCCGTCAATCAGTCCATACACTTATTGTATGGGCGACCCTATCAACTACGTAGATCCATTTGGGCTGACAAATTACATCGCTGGCAACCATACGTATGTAATTAATGATGGCGACAACAAAACCATCAATTTGTCACGTAGGCAATTCAGAAAGCTTTTCAGTCAATTCTATGATTCTCATGGAGACTATTGGTCAATGCGCCAATCCATTATGGACAAAAATGGTTACACTGATGCCGCTGGCAATCCAGTTCTTGCCGCATCGCAGATTACAAGTGGCGGAAACAGTAGTTTTTCCCCATTATCCATTTCATCATCAATTCTGAGTATTTTGGGCGATTATATGAGCGATAGTAACTACTCATACCGTCTTACCAACAGCAAAAAGGAATTAGATTTTGTTACGTACAAAAATGGCTGGACAGGGAATCAATATGTCAAAACTAACAAAGTGTCCGCTTTAGGAAAATCATCGAGAGTAATGGGAAAATCTCTAGGTATACTTTCTATAGGGGTCTCATCTTTTCAATTACATTCAGCAGACAGTCCTAGCGCTCAAATACGAAGTGGTTTGGATCTCGTCTTTGACTTTGTTGGATTTATTCCTGAAATCGGAGCACCCATATCGTTAATATGGTCATTAGGTGGCAGCTCATTATTTGATGCATACACTGATATGCTTATACAACAGATAGACACAACTACAGGAAGAATTCCTATGTATTATTACATGACTGATTATTAATGTAGCAGCAAGTATGCTAAAGAAACTATATGAATATTACTACTACCGAATTAGTAAATTCTATAAAGATATGGGATCTAAGACACCTTGTCACGATGCCTCTGTTGTCATTTTCTCTGCAATTAACTTAATAATCCTAACATTAATATCTATAGTATTAATGTTGTTGAATGTTAATTGGAATCTAAAATGGATGTATGCAGTTTCTGCAATAGTTATATATTTTGGCATATTCACAACAGATGAAAACAAATACAAGAAACTAGAAGTACGATACAAAAATGAATTACACGCCACATTAAAAGGATGGTTGATCCTTTTGTCTCTAATCGGATCATTTGCGCTATGGATGACAACTTGCTGGATAATGAACAGATAACAACTATGTGCGAAGATTCATTAATATATTAACACATAACAGATGAAGCCACTTTTAATTACGATACTACTAACGATATCTATAGCAATAAGTTGTCGTAGATCTACGAACAATGTTACAGGAATCATTGCTAACATTGCGGACAAGGAACAGCATATATTCATATCTGAAAATATCGAAGACTCACTCAAGTCTTTTACTGTTGATGCGAAGGAACTATTGGGCAATGGGGTAATGTCGGTGATAGTCCGTAAACCTCTAAATGGCAAGATATTGTTGGATTTCTTTTATTCGGAGTCTTTGATTGATTTGAAGCATACACCTTCAACAAAAAACTATAGAATGGTCGGGTTGCGTGATTATGGACACGTAAAGGTGCTTGTACAATATAGTAACATCTCAAGTGATGACTCTATAGTCAATGAGGCTATCCTTGATAGTCTTCAAGGGGAGCGGCTATATAACGATGAGTTTGTAGAACGCATTCCGTCGCCGTTTATGCACAAACGATACGAGGTTATTGGAAAGGACAGTTTGTTGCTGGTTGTGAGCAGAATCGGCGGGTTTAGAATCAAGGATTCAAAACAAACATTATGACACCTATTTTATATGAGTTTGGTAGCAAGGGCTATCTTACAACAGTTACGGTAAGGGCAGATTTATTCCAAAAAGCGTTGGAGGAAGACGAATATGGGTACAATAGGGATATTCATCATAATCTGACTCTTGGGCAATACTCCCATTATTCATTTCCCATCATCTTTCACCAAGATGATGGAAATCGATTCAGAGATGTTCTTGACACGGGATTTATAAGTACATATCTGATTTCAGACAGGATGAAAGATCTTCTATCCAGTAACGATATCACGGGATGGAGGACCTATCCCATAGAGTTGTATGATAAGAAAGATCATCATATTTCTGGATATAATGGTTTTTCCATCACAGGACGTGGCGGGAAATTCGACAAGAACTACGAATTGGGCTATTTTGATAAGGAAAAACATCATTTCGGGGCAACGACTCGTGGCGTGTATGATTTGAATAATTGGGATGGCTCGGATTTTTTCATTATTAACCATTTTAGGATAATCGTGACCGAACGCGTAATAAAATTATTGAAAAAGAACAAAATTGATGCGATAGAGTATGAAAAACTCTCCGACTACGTTGATTACATCGGAGAGTCGAGGTTCTAATCAAAAAGAATCCGACTAAGCGTTCAGTATGAAAAAGGAATAAAAGTTGTTTTATGATATTAATAATGAAATTGTTTATTATCAATATTTTTCGAATTATTTTTATAGTTATAATTTTATGCGTTCTGGTATCAGTGTAGCCTTCCCTAAAAATGTAAGACATTAATGAATATCCTGGACAAGTATTGATTGTTGATGATTTAGAAAAAGTAATCAACACTTCGAGTAAGAACTTGGTAGAAATTGTCATCGATTATCAAATAGCCCCGAAGGATCCTGATTGGAAAAACATATGGCTAAACTTTAAAAATATTTTGAAATGAGGGAATTCATTCTAATCGTTATTTTATCTGCTATCCAATCCACACAGATATATTGGGAAGATTTAAGTCGCGCCGAACAAAATCTCACAATCACCAATATTAAATCAGAAAACAGCATAGTATCATGGTATGTTAAGAATAGGTGTATCATTGATGACGGTGAACAAATTGACTCTTTGTTAAAGGTGCTCACAAAACTACCAGAAAACGACAATAACAAATGTTTGTACTTCCATCTATTCAATGATATCGCAATTAAATCCGACGGAGCTGTGGCTGAAATGGTTTGTGAATATATAGAGCCTATGTTATTGTCAGATGTCGATTACGTCTTGCCATACATAATGAATCACAAAGAGTATTACTCGCTTTATACGTCAATGCTCGCAGCGAATTTGTACTTAAAAGGAATTGATTATTCTGATTCAATCAGACTTTTTAATCAGTTTCGCCTAAAACTCACAACAAATCCAGTCACCGATCGAAAATCAGTAAACACGTTCTGTGAAAGCGTAAGAAGCAGGATAACAGAATTATGGAATGAATAGAGTAACCTGACATTAGTTTTATCATAATATTGATTTTGGCACACAGGCTATAATATGACTGATTATTAATGTAGCAGCAAGTATGCTAAAGAACTATTTTGAATATAAGGATGACAACTTGCTGGATAATGAACAGATAACAACTACATACAAGATTAAATTAGTTATGTCTCCTCTTTACATATTTAGTAATAAATGTTATCAAACAACATTCTCGGTAATTCCGGATTTATTCGAAGATGCTTTACGAAATAATGATAATGGAGAGAATAGAAATATTCTTGATCATTTACTATTAGGAGAGTTTGAATATTATTCGTTTCCAATTAAGTTTCACCAATATGCTGAAAGCGGGAAACGATTTAGGGATATTATTGATGCAGGATGGCCATTATTTCTTATTTCTGATAAGGTGTATGAACTTCTGAAAGATTTCAACATCACAGGATGGAGGACCTATCCCATAGAGTTGTATGACAAGAAAGAGCATCTTATTTCTGGATATAATGGTTTTTCCATCACAGGACGTGGCGGGAAATTCGACAAGAACTACGAATTGGGCTATTTTGATAAGGAAAAACATCATTTCGGTGCAACGACTCGCGGTGTGTATGATTTGAATAATTGGGATGGTTCGGATTTTTTCATTATTAACCCTCGTTGGATAATCGTGACCGAACGTGTAATGAAATTATTGAAAAAGAACAAAATTGATGCGATAGGGTATGAAAAGCTCTCCGACTACGTTGATTACATCGGAGAGGCAAGGTTCTAATAATTATGTCTGGTATTTTTGGGGAAACAGATAAAGAGAAGTATCAAAAAGCTTGTAGAGATGTATAATAATGAACAGATAACAATAACAAATATATGCGAAGAATGAACAAAATCATTTCAGTGGTGCTGGGGACAGCGATGACGCTTGCGATAGCGGGCGGATGCTCCAGCGGTGCAAATGGGAGTGCCGGCAACCCCAAGATGCTGGCGGAGAATAAGACCCTTCTGTCTCCGGACGGAAATCTGGAGATGAATTTCGGGATGTCGGCTGAAGGGACACCGATATATTCTTTGGACTATAAAGGTCACAAAGTGGTGCTGAACAGCCGGTTGGGATTTCTGCTAAGGGGCGACCTCAACGTGTCGGAGATTAAGGTGAACGGAACAGAGGTTACCAAGGAGGACAAGCATCCGCAGATTGATTTCTACAAAGACTTTGAAATCGTGAGTGCGGATACCTGCTTCCACGACGAGACCTGGCATCCGGTATGGGGCGAGGAGGATTCAATCCGCGACCACTACAATGAACTGGCCGTCAATCTGAAACACAAACCGACCGAAAGGCTGATGACAATCCGTTTCCGCCTGTTCGATGACGGATTAGGCTTCCGCTACGAGTTCGGGGTGATGGACTGGCCGGAATATTTCATCATCAACGATGAACTGACGGAGTTCGCGATGGCCGGAGACTACACAGCCTGGTGGATTCCGGGCGACTTCGACACACAGGAGTACGAATATACCAAGTCCCGTCTGTCTGAGATTCCTTCTCTGCTGCCTGCACAACTATTGCCGAATCCGTACCACTGCCCATATTCGACAAACTCGGTGCAGACATCGCTTCAGATGAAGACGGACGACGGAATCTATGTGAATATTCACGAAGCCGCGCTACTGGATTATGCCTGTATGCATCTGGAGATCGACCCGAAGACACTGACACTCAAGGCATCTCTGACTCCTGACGCAACCGGAGGAAAAGGCACGATCCAGACTCCGGCGAAGTCGCCCTGGAGAACGGTTCAAGTCTCTGATGATGCTTGCAGGCAACTGGAGTCCAGACTTGTCCTGAACCTTAACGAGCCTTGCGCCATCGAGGATATCAGCTGGATCAAGCCTGTCAAGTACATAGGAGTATGGTGGGAGATGATCAGCGGAAAGGGAACCTGGTCCTACACCGGAGATGTCCGTCCTGTCGATCTCAACACTGTGGATTACACCAAGTTGCCTCATTCCGAGAAACACAGCGCCAACACGGAGAACGTCCGCCGCTACATCGACTTCGCCGCCGCGAACGGCTTCGATGAAGTTCTGGTGGAAGGCTGGAATGTCGGCTGGGAGGACTGGGAAAGTTTCTCTAAAGATTACGTATTTGATTTCGTGACTCCATATCCAGATTTTGACATCAAGGGACTCAACGAATACGCACATTCGAAAGGCGTAAAACTTATGATGCACAACGAGACTTCATCGTCAGTCAGGAATTATGAAAGGCATATAGATGCGGCCTACGACCTGATGAACAAATACGGCTACGATGCCGTGAAGTCCGGCTACGTGGGTCAGATTTTCCCTCGCGGAGAGCATCACTACGGACAGTGGATGAACAACCACTACCAGTACGCCATCCGCAAGGCCGCCGACCATCACATAATGGTCAACGCCCACGAGGCTGTCCGCCCTACCGGAATATGCAGGACTTATCCGAATATGGTAGGAAATGAGTCTGCCAAAGGCACTGAGTATCAGGCATTCGGCGGCATTCATCCACAGCATGTCACTATTCTTCCGTTCACAAGACTGAACGGAGGTCCTATGGACTATACGCCTGGAATCTTCGAGATGGATATGTCCAAGCTCTGCCCTACCAACAAGTCACATGTGAACGCCACAATCTGCAATCAGCTGGCATTATACCTGACGATGTACTCCCCTCTCCAGATGGCCGCTGATCTGCCGGAAAATTATATGAGGTTCCCTGATGCTTTCCAATTCATAAAGGACGTAGCGGTTGATTGGAAGCAGTCCAAGTATCTGATGGCCGAGCCCGGAGACTACATAATCGTGGCCCGTCAGGCAAAGAAAGACGGACAATGGTTCCTCGGTGGGGTTTCCGATGAAAACGCCAGAGAGTTCGAGGTGCCGCTATCGTTCCTTGAAAGCGGAAAATCCTATGAGGTGAAAGTCTATGCCGATGCGGCTGACGCCGACTACAAGACCAATCCTCAAGCTTACACGATCAGCACACGTACCGTCACAGCTGCTGACAGCCTCAAGGTAAGGATGGCTCCGGGCGGTGGCGTTGCCGCATCGTTCAAGGAAATCTTACATCAATAAACTACTACTTTTATATCTCCATTAACATCACTTTCTGCCACACGCGCAGAAAGTGATTTTTTTTCGCCAGGGAAGAGGGTTATGTAATTGTCGCTCCAGAAGACCGGATTCACCTCATTTCCGCTAATGTCGGTAACACAGACTCTTTTCATGAAGGCCGGTTTATCCGCATTGTTATGAAGCTGTACATCTATCGCATATTCCCTATCCTGCTTTGCAACTGCATACTCGTATTCAATTTCCGTTTTTCTCAACTCTGGAAGCAGAATAAGAGAACTGTGCTGCGAATAAAACCAATAGACATTGTCTGAAATTAGATTCCCTGCCGAATCTTCCAGTTCCAGTTTCACAAAGTAGTTGTACGAATATTTCCCATTTTGCGGCACTTTCACAACCTCTTTATATGAATCAGCATCAATATCAAGCGAAGTTTCATACTTCCAAGGCTCGCTCATATCAAGATTGATGACTTTAACCTTTGCCCGAACACCTGACATTTTCGCGTGCGTGGCATTGATCACACTAACACTGAAGTCGTGCGCATTCAATTGAATATGACGCGGTTTCATCGCTTTTTTCGCAAAATAATATGAAGCATTCGGTTGAAGGTACCAGTCATATAATTGCCATCCCACGTCTGGCCAACAGGAATTTATCTTCCAAATCATAACTCCTGTCGTAATATCCCACATACGATGATTGGCAGCCTCAAACATAGCACGATACCCATCCGCGTTGAGAATCTGCGCATTGTCGGCATAATCCTTTACGCTTTTGGGAGTTCCGCCGAACATTGTGCGTATTGCATTGTCATAAGAGCGGTAGCAAAAATTATTGGCATCCCACGCACCGTGCTCCGCCCATGTACTGTCCAGAGGATAGATTGGACTCAGCGGGTCCGCACATTCAAGTCTTGGCATAAAGCGCATCAGCGAGTTGTATTCAGGCATTGACGGTGTACCAAGCTCATTCTTGAACATCTGCAAATAAATCTCATTGATCTTCTTGAAGTAGAACTCCGGCTTTTCCCAATTATAATCCGGTCCGCCGTCATCGGTGGTTCCCGTTGGAAGATCTTCAAGAAAATATGGAGTAAGACTTGCTACATCCCAGTGATAGCTGGTGGTCGGAAAATAGTCCCTTGTAGTGTCAAGTTGCTGAACCACAGCCTTAGTCCTGCGGTAAAGGCTTTCATTCATAAGCACTTCGTTTACGCCCACCCAGGATATAATGGAAGGATGGTTACGATATCGACAGACCATATCTTCCACTTCTGCAATGGCCAGATCGTGGTCAAGCGGATTGTTTTCATTTGCGCGCCCCGGAACCATACGATAGCACTGATAAAAGACGTGCCACCACATAACACCATATTTGTCACAAGCTTCCAACCATTCATCACGCAATGAAGGCATATCCTCACTCCCTATCAGGTTAATCCCGGCCAATGCCATCAGCCTCACTTGATCATATATGTTTTTCGCATTTTCATCCAACAGGATATCAGGCTGTATCCATCCGCCCTTACAAAAAATTCTTCTGCCGTTCACATAATATGTACGCCCGTAATTGTCCCCGTTTTTAAGGAAATCGTGCTTTACTTCCCTGATGCCGAAATCAATTTCCTTAGAATCAGAAGTATGCCCATTTTTGGTAAAAGAGAGCGCAAGACGATGCAACCACTGTTCTCCATATCCGTTAGGGTACCAAAGATGAGGATTCTTTATGTTCAGTTCCGGGAATTCTTTCCCGTCAAGTTTTATCATTTTTCTTTCACCTGGCGCCAATGTCACTTCCTCGCTTATATAAACCGGCTTCATCTTTCCGTCCATCTTCTTGGTATATGTAGGAAATTCTATTTCCGTCAGAAGTGACACAACCGCATTTATCCGGCCTTTGACTGTTTTGTCAGAATGATTTACCAATTCAGCCATTATGCTCAATTTGGCAGACGTAGTATCATAAAGCGCAGTAGTGACAAAAGGAGAGTCAAGTGTCACCTCATCAGTAGCATCAACGGTAACCTTCTGGTAAATCCCCATATTGCGGTCTCTTACCACAGGAGCGCAGTCCCAACCTCCGGACATTTTAAGAGTCTCGTCCTGAAACAGATCCGCACAATTCCCCCTTGGCGGTCCTATAGGGACAAGTTGCGTCCCAGGGGTAGGCACTCCAGGATGATCCACCTGATATGTCATGATTACGATTTCGTTGTCATTTCCAACTGACACATAATCACTTATGTTAAGACGAAATCTTCTGAACATACCGACTATATCTTCTTTATCCGCCACTTTATGGCCATTCACCAAGACATCCGCCCGATAATTGATACCATAGAGGGTAAGCCATACCTTCTTACCTTTGTATGCGGACGGAAGTTTAACCTGCGTCTTGAAAATGTATGGATCCTGCCAAGGATTTCTTCCGCTTTTAAGGTAGTTGAACTTTGCGAGATCGTGCTTTTGATTAAAGTCATCCGACACGTCAGGGATGCGGTAATTATTCAGTCCAATTCTAGGGTCAGGGTATATTCCCTGCTTGACCAAAGCATTCAGGACAGTGGTCGGGACCTGAACGTCATACCATTTCGCATCGGCCCTTCCAAGTTCCGAGGAGTTAACCATCTGCCAATTTTTCAATTCGATGACTTGCGCGCCGGTGATAAACTCGAGGGTTGTAGCGAATATCAAAGCAGAAAGGGCCAGTTTAAGAAAAGTCAGTATTTTTGCATTCATCTGTATCGGGGAATCTAAAAGCCGTAATCTTCGAGTGATCGAGCTCTTGCAATCATGCAAGCGCCTATTATTCCTGCATTCTGTTTTAGCCTGGACCCTAAGAAAGCGACCTTTTGGCTAACCAGCTTTAGAGAGTGCTTTCTTGTGGAAAGTTCTATTGATTTGATGAACGCAGAATCAATGTCGGAGAATAAACCGCCAATTACAATTGCTTCAGGATTGAGTAAGTTTATCAACATTGCCAATGCTTTTCCGAGATGACAGGCCACCCTGTCCATTTCTTCCCAGGCGAGCGGATCCTCCTTTTCTATTGCCCGCATAATATCCTCCATATCAAGGTCTTTCTTTTCCTTATACAGACTTGTCAGAGAAGATTCTTCGCCTGCATTCAACCGCTCAGTTATCCGTCGATACAGTGCCCTGCCTGACACCTCTGTTTCAAGACAACCTTTCTTCCCACAGTGGCATAAGATATTATTGTCATACAAAGGGATATGTCCCAATTCACCGGAATATCCATCCATACCATAATAAATCTTGCCGTATATGATTATCCCCACGCCCAGACCCCAACCGAGATTCACGTACAACATATTCTGATACTTCTGTTTGACGCCGGATATATATTCTCCATAAGCCATCGACTTGGTATCGTTTTCCAAATAGACTTTTATCCCGAAGCGTTCAGAAAGCATTTCAGACAAGGAAATTCCCTGCATCTCTTCAAAATTGAACACGGTAGCGCTTGTCCCTGCCATAGCATTCACTCGACCGGAGAGATTGAAACACATTCCGGATATCTTGCCGCTGACACTCTCGGAATGAGATTCAATAAAGTTCTCTACTTTTTTGCATACATTTTCCAGGCACTCGTGAGAATTTTCAAACCTGAATTCCGAATCCACATCCACCGCAACTATATCACCGCACAGGTTTATCAATCCGATTGACAATTCAAAAGTCTTGATATCAACACCTAAAAAGTAACCATACCCCGGATTGACTCCATACCTGACAGCCTGACGTCCTTTTGAATTATTCTGAACTTTTCCAAGAACAATCACTTGCCCCTCATCAAGCAAATCTTCGATATACTTGTTCACAGTTGTAATGCTATATCCTGTCAACTGGGCCAGGTCAGAGAGCAAGAAACCTCCATAACTCAAGGTACTATTAAACACCTGCTTCACTATATTGTTGCGGATTGTTTTTGAGTTCACCGTTTCATTAGACTGAATTCGCATAAATTAACTGATTTTTTCCAATACGATTTATAATAATGCCAAATCTACAAAATAATTTCCGAGTATCTATCCAATAATACAGGCAATTTATCATTTAATTACAAAAGATGCGCAATAATGACGAATACAACTTACTGCACTTTCATTCAATCCGTTATCAAACGATATTCGATTTATCGCTTCATTTAATTAAAAATCACAACTATTTAATTAAATTTATTTAACCCATATTTGCATTAAATAGAACAAGTGTCTAACTTTGAAAGCGGTAGACAATTATAAATACACTCAAACGAATCAATATAAGATGGCAAATTTCAAAGAATTAGCAAACAAGTACAAGACGGAGCTATTGGACAGCGTAATTCCTTTTTGGCTCGAGAAGTCGCAGGACAAGGAATTCGGCGGATATTTTTCGTGTTTGGACAGAGATGGAAGTGTATATGACACAGACAAGTTCATTTGGCTTCAGGGGCGTGAGGTATGGCTATTCTCGATGCTCTACAATAAGCTTGAAAAAAAGCATGAATGGCTTGATGCAGCAATTCAAGGCGCCGAGTTTCTCAAAAAATACGGTCACGACGGAAAATACGACTTCTACTTCTCACTCACCAGAGAGGGGAAACCGCTTGTAGAACCATATAACATTTTCTCCAACACATTCGCCTGTATGGCATTTGCCCAGCTTGCAAAGGCTACCGGCAGCGAAGAATACGCTGAAATCGCAAGAAAATTGTTCAGGAGAATCCTTGAGCGCCGTAGCAATCCGAAGGGAAAATGGTGCAAGGCTGTTCCCGGCACACGTCCGATGAAAGACTTTGCGCTTCCGATGATTATCTGCAATATGGCCCTTGAAGTCGAGGACATCATAAATGATCCCACTCTGTTGGACAAGACAATAGACGAGTGTCTCCACGAAGTTCTGGACGTATTCTACCAGCCGGACCTCGGATGTATGGTCGAGAATGTCTCGTCTATCGACAACTCCAGACTTGACTGCTTCGAGGGACGCGAAATCAACCCGGGGCACGACCTCGAGGCTCTTTGGTTTATGATGAACCTCGGCATACGCAGAAACGATAAAGCACTGATAAACAAATGCGTAGAAATAGCTCTATCAGTTATCGAAAAAGGCTGGGACAAGGAATACGGCGGAATATTCTACTTCCTTGACAGCAAGGGAGCACCGCAGCAGAAACTCGAGTGGGACCAGAAGCTCTGGTGGGTACACCTCGAGTCTTCCATCGCTATGATTAAGGGCTATCAGCTCACAGGGAACAAAAAATGCCTCGAGTGGTTTGAAAAACTTGACGAATATATGTGGTCGCATTTCAAGGACCCGCTTTATCCTGAATGGTTCGGCTATCTCAACCGCCGTGGCGAAATGTTGCTGCCTCTTAAAGGCGGCAAATGGAAAGGCTGTTTCCACGTTCCACGCGGGCTGTTTGAAATCTGGCAGATTCTTGAAAAATGCGAATAGGAAGAAAACTCCTCTATCTTAATGTCCTGACTCTTATCGGCATATATTCAGCCGTCTCGTGCGTCACGACTGAAACTTGTGACGTACTGGTCATAGGAGGAAGCACATCAGGCACGTCCGCTGCAATCGCTGCGGCAAGGATGGGAGCCAAAGTAATAGTTGTCGAGTCCAGCCCAATGCTAGGGGGAATGCTCACGGCCCAGGGTGTCTCGGCAACAGACGGAAACTACAACCTCAAGGGCGGAATTTGGAGCGAATTCCGTGATTCCCTAGTATCCAGATATGGGTCTGCAGATGCACTGCATACAGGTTGGGTCAGCAACATCGAGTTCGAACCTCACATAGGAGATGAGATATTCAAGAATATTCTCGCCAAATCCTGCAAGGCCGATGTACATTACGGTTTTCACGTCACGTCCGCACTGATGGAGGGACAAACTGTCAAAGGCGCCGAATTCATAAATCAGCAGGGTAAACATCTAAGAGTCAAAGCAAAAGTCACAATCGACGCTACAGACCTCGGAGATTTTCTACCTCTAAGCGGGACTCAATACAGAATCGGAATGGATTCCAAGTCCGAAACCGGAGAAGAGTCTGCATATAATGAGGCCGACAGCACAATTCAGGACTTGACGTTAGTCGCAATTCTGAAAGACTTCGGTCCGGAAGCGGACAAGACAATAGCGAAGCCGGAAGGCTACGATCCCGCAGATTTTGAAGGTTGCTGTCATACCGAATATGTAGGAGGGATGTCCGCCCAGACGATGTTGGACTACGGAAAACTTCCTAACGGAAAGTATATGCTCAATTGGCCGGGACACTTTGGAAATGACATCTACCTTGCCTGCGCAGACCAATCGTTTGAGCAAAGAGAAAAGAGTCTTAAGGCTGCCAGGAACAAGACACTTGGATTCGTCTATTATATCCAGACAGAATTGGGCTTCAAGAATCTTGGAATCGCGGATGATGAGTTCAGCACCGATGACGGACTCGCCTATCAGGCATATTTCCGTGAAGGACGAAGGATGAAAGGGGCACTGACAATGACTCTTGATGACATCCAGGAGCGCTACCGGAATTTCAGGTACCGCACCGGCATATCTGTCGGAGACTACCCTGTTGATCACCATCATAAACAGAATCCGGATGCAAGGCCTCTTGTATTCCCGAAAGTTCCGTCATTCTGTGTAAGCGCCGGCGTGATGCTTCCTTCAGTAACGAAAGGGCTTATCGTCTCGGACAAGGCAATCTCGGTGACCAATCTGGCTAATGGTTCTACACGGCTCCAGCCTGTCGTTCTGGAGACCGGACAGGCAGCCGGCACTCTTGCAGCCATAGCCGCAATTTCCGGCAAAGAGCCTCACGACGTCCCTGTCAGAGAGTTGCAAAGTACCCTGCTTGAGCAAGGATGCTATCTTCAGCCGACATACGACGTTTCTCCCGAGGACCCGGACTTCAAGGTGATTCAGCAAATCGCCTGCACCGGCATATTCAAGATGACTGGCGAGCCTTGGCAATGGGCAAACAGAAGCTGGTTCTATCCGGACAGCACTGTTACTCTGACAGAACTTCGGGAAGGATTGGCTTCATTCTACACTGAAGCGTCGTTGTCCGCAAAAACAGACAGCGTCGCATCCGAGATATTCACGGAAGGTATGACAAGACGCGAGGCCGCTAGAGCAATTAGCTCTACTTTGGATCCTTTCTCTGTTCCGATTGACATTGAAGGCAATCCTCTATTCAAACACATTGATAAATAAACATATATCTAAAGTCAACACAATACTATGACAGACAGAAGAAATTTCCTGAAAAGCGCGGGGCTGGCAGCGATGGCTGCTGCAGCCGCACCGTTGGCATCCTGTGCCGCAAATGGCGAAAAAGACGGTAAACGTTTACGCCTCGACGACAGCATTGAAAGCAGCCTTATCGTTCCGAAAGGCAACGCAATGAAAATCACCGGCACATTTCTGGATGAGATTTCGCACGACATTCCTCATCAGAACTGGGGCGCTAAGGAATGGGATCTTGACTTCAGATATATGAAGTCCATCGGCATTGACACAGTGATTGTCATACGTAGCGGCTATCGCAAGTTCATAACCTACCCGAGCAAATATCTTCTCGGCAAGGGGTGCTATATGCCGTCCGTTGACCTTATCGAACTGTTCCTCAGCCTTGCCGACAAATACAACATGAAGTTCTATTTCGGACTTTACGACAGCGGAAAGTACTGGGACACAGGCGATATGTCATACGAATTGGAAACCAACAAATTCGTCATCGACGAGGTATGGAAGGCCTACGGTCACCACAAGAGTTTCGGGGGATGGTACATATCCACAGAAATCAGCCGCAAGACCAAGGACTGCATACAGACATTCCACGAGATGGGAAAGATGTGCAAAGAGGTTTCCGGAGGACTGCCTACATTCATTTCTCCTTGGATCGACGGCAAGAAAGCGGTAAGCGCAGCCAGTCACGTTCACAGAGAGGGTGTATCAATTGACAAGCACGAGGAGGAATGGAATGAAATCTTTGACGGAATTCACGATGTTGTGGACGCCTGCGCTTTCCAGGACGGCCACATTGACTATGACGAACTTGACGCGTTCTTCTCTGTAAACAAGAAACTTGCAGACAAGTACGGTATGCAGTGCTGGACCAATGCGGAAACGTTTGACAGAGATATGCCTATCAGATTCCTGCCTATAAAGTTCGACAAACTCAGAATGAAACTGGAAGCTGCCGCAAGGTGCGGATACGACAAGGCCATCACCTTCGAATTCTCGCACTTTATGAGCCCGCAGTCGTCATACCTTCAGGCAGGCCACCTCTATGACAGGTATAAGGAATATTTTGATATGCGATAATCTATGGACAAAAGCATAAATATGGGCAGGGTGGTGTTTCTGGCGGTAGTTGCCGCTATCGGGGGCATCTTGTTCGGTTATGACACGGCAGTGATCTCCGGCACCACCGAAATTGTGAAAAACCAGTTCCAGCTCACCACCATTGCGGAAGGCTGGTATGTCGGCTGCGCGTTGATTGGCTCAATTCTGGGCGTAATGATTGCCGGAATGATGAGCGACTACCTCGGCAGAAAGAAGACAATGCTCATCTCCGCGTTGCTGTTCAGCATTTCAGCCATCGGGTGCGCAGTATGCTCGGACTTCACGCAACTTGTAATCTTCAGAATCATAGGCGGATTCGGCATAGGTATCGTCTCCATTGTCTCCCCTGTCTATATCTCTGAGATTTCTCCGGCACAGAAAAGAGGTACACTCGTGTCGCTCTACCAGCTCGCCATCACAATAGGATTTCTGCTCGCATATCTTATCAACTGGTTCATACTGAGAAACGCAGATACGGATTCCACATCATCAAGTCTGTGGACAAGAATCTTCAATTCTGAATACTGGAGAGGAATGCTCGGTTACGAGACAATTCCTGACCTGCTGTTCCTTCTGGTGATTTTCTTCATACCTGAAAGCCCGAGATGGCTGATAACCAGACGTCGCGAAGATCAGGCCCGGAAGATTCTGTCAGGAATATTCACGTCCTCAGATGAGGTAAATGCACAACTCTCCCAGACCAGGGACTCCATCGCCGGCGAGACCAAATCGGAATGGAAAGCGCTTCTGGAACCAAGCATTTTCAAGGCTGTACTTGTAGGGTGTGCAATCGCCATTTTGGGACAGTTTATGGGCGTGAATGCAGTCCTCTACTATGGGCCAAAGATTTTCAGCGATGCAGGTCTGTCAAGCGACAGTGCTTTATTCTCTACCGTACTCGTAGGCATAGTCAATATGCTAACAACCGTAATTGCTCTGATTATTATCGACAAAGTCGGACGAAAACAGCTTGTATGGTGGGGAGTCGGCGGTATGATACTCTGCCTTCTTATGATTGGCCTGTACTTCTGCATTCCTGAAAGCCTGCCAACCTGGTTCCTGCTGACATTCTTCCTTCTCTATGTATTCTGCACAGCGATATCAATCAGTGCAGTGGTATTTGTACTACTGTCAGAAATGTATCCGAACCGTGTACGCGGACTCGCTATGAGCATAGCCGGACTGGCACTTTGGGTAGGCACATACCTGATCGGCCAGCTTACTCCGTGGATGCTTGAGAATCTCACTCCGGCCGGTACATTCTTCATATTCGCGGCAATGTGCGTACCTTACCTCTTCATAATGTGGAAATACGTTCCGGAAACGACCGGAAAGACACTCGAAGAGATTGAGAAGATGTTTTGAGAATATGTGGAACAGGACTAGATATTCTCAAGTTCTGGTATGATGTATTTTGACGCGGAAGCGGCCCACTCGGGAAAATTCCTGTCACAATGGAAACGGTCGCTCCGCGCAAAATCAAGAAGCACGTCCAGATTGAATTTATCGGACGAAACCGCAGCGCAGAAACGTGTCGCATCGTGGGCATTGCACTGCTGCTCGATATGCGAAGGCACCATCATAAGCGGTTTGCCAAGATACATCGCCTCGCAAATTGACTCAAAACCGGCAGTCGAGGCGTATGCCATACACCCGGCCATCTGCCGCATAAATTCCTTGTCGTCAAGATAATAGAAAGTCAGCGTATCATCTACGACCTTTACCGGACCTTCAGAAGCATTATCCCAGAAGAAATGAAGTTTCACTTCCGGATGCAAACGATGCCACGCCATCACCTCTTCGGCAAATCCGGCATTAAGGATATATCCAAGTATGTAATCGCCTGACACGAATTCATCGCTGTCACGATAAGCGAGAAGCGCAGGCCTCAAAAGTGGCGGAACCACAGCGATACGTCCGTCATTGTTCATAGGGCGAAAAGACAGGGCAAGTATCTTTTTGGCACCCAATGCGATACATCTTGAGAAGAAATTCAAAGACCCGTGCCCCGCAAATCCTTTCCGTGGCAATCTCATATCCCTGTGTAAAAACAGGAATTGGTGCGCAATGCAGAACATAGGTATCTTGCGACCCGACTTCCAATAGCCTACGGTACCGAGCATCTCATAGAAATTCACGACGGCATCAGCCCCGCTTTCATTTATATACTTGCCTATCAATGAGATTGACGGAAGTATCTTGTGCGCATTAGCGGTATTGACCAATATAGATTTCAATATATTCGGATGCTTTCCGTCAGCGGAAGTCGCGAAGTTAACAGACTCGAAACAAGTAAGTCGGGCGTGGATCCCGTCAGTAAAAAAAGCCGGAAGTTTCCTGGTTGGACTCTTGCCGACAAGCATCTCGACCACCTCATGACCACACGATTCCAAGAGCCGCTCGAGGGTCATCGCCTGAGTGAGATGCCCTCTTCCCTCTCCTTGAATGATAAAGATATATTTCATTGACTGTTACAACACATTGCTTGCACTTCTGCCGATGCAGGAATAGACGAAGCCCATTTCCTTCATCGACTGGGGATCATATATATTTCTTCCGTCTATAACCAACGGGAAATTCATCAAGGACTTGACCTTGTCCCACATAGGCATACGGAACTGCTTCCATTCGGTCAGCATAAGCAGAGCATCAGCATCGCGAACAGCATCATAAATGTCGGAAGCATAGTTCACGCTGTTACCCATACGCCGTCTGCACTCGTCCATTGCCACAGGATCATATACTGACACGTCGCACCCCGAATCCAGCAGTTTCCCGATAGTCACGAGAGAGGTAGCCTCACGCATATCATCAGTATCAGGCTTGAATGCGAGTCCCCAAACTGCAATTCGACGTCCTTTCAAATCGTGCTCAAAATATCGGTCCAATTTCTTGAACACCAGATATTTCTGTTCCTCATTCACAGCCTCGACAGCCTCCAGCACGCGCATGCTGCAACCGTTTTTCTGCGCCGTACGTATAAGGGCTTTCACATCCTTCGGGAAACAGCTTCCGCCATAACCACAACCCGGATACAGGAATTTGCTGCCTATGCGCGTATCAGCCCCTATCCCCTGGCGCACCATATTCACGTCAGCACCGACACATTCGCACAAATTTGCGATATCGTTCATAAAACTTATACGTGTCGCCAGCATCGAATTAGCCGCATATTTTATCATCTCGGCTGATGCTATATCTGTGAATATCACACGGAAACTCTTGAGCAGGAAAGGACGGTAAAGATTTGACAACAGCTCTTTTGCCCTTTCCGAATCCACACCAACGACCACTCTGTCGGGGCTCATAAAATCCTTAATCGCCGTACCCTCCTTCAGAAACTCCGGATTCGACGCCACATCGAACGGCACATCCACTCCCCTTCTGTCCAACTCGTCCTTTATCACAGCACGGACCTTAGCGGCTGTACCCACAGGCACTGTGGATTTGGTTACCAAAAGCACATATTTGTGCATATTCCGCCCTACTGTACGAGCCACATCCAGCACGTATTTCAAATCAGCACTGCCGTCTTCGTCAGGAGGCGTGCCGACTGCACTGAAGATTATCTCCACGTCATCTATACAGGCGGAAAGATCCACAGTAAAATGCAGTCTACCCTCCTTTACATTACGGGCAACCATCTCTTCGAGCTGAGGCTCATATATCGGAATATCTCCTGCCAACAGCCTGTCAATCTTGGCTTTGTCCACATCCACACAAGTCACGTCGGCTCCCATCTCAGCGAAACAGGTTCCGCTCACCAACCCGACATATCCTGTACCTACTATTGCAATTCTCATATAGTCAATCCAATTCTGCTATTTGCAGCGTTTCATTTCAGAAGATGAAAACTCCCTGATTTTCTGTTCATCCGACACGGGACACACAAGAAAATTTCCATTCTGTTCCGCTACGATATAATCATTCAAGCCATCAACTATGACGGTCTTTGAGTCTCCGGCGTGCACAATGCAGTTTGAGCATCCGAACAAGCGCACATCCTCTCCCACAATCCTGTTTCCGTCATTGTCGGTCTCGATTTTGCTCCCAACCGAACTCCAGCTGCCGAGGTCAGACCACTCCAAATCAGAAGCAATTACATAAATGTTTTTGGACTTTTCCATCACAGCATAGTCAATGGAAATCTTGTCGCACTGAGGGAAAAGTTCCGAGAGAGCAGCCTCCTCTTCCGGCGTTCCGAAAGTCTCATAGAGTCTGTCCATTATGCCGCATATCTGAGGCGCAAATTCACGAAGCTGTGACATTATCGTCTTCACGGACCACACGAATATGCCGGCATTCCAGAAATATGTACCTGCTTTAAGATAGCCTTTTGCAGTCTCCAGATCCGGCTTCTCCTTGAACTCCTTGACTTTCATCACGATATCCTCTTCAGTGGAAGTCGAGCAAATGTAGCCGTAACCGGTCTCAGGCCTGTCAGGATGGATACCTACTGTGACAATGTTGTCCGAATCCGCCGTTACATTCAAGGCTTTGCGTATGCAATCCGCGAATTTTCCGGTTTTAAGGACAAGCGCATCAGACGGAGTAACGACAATATTCGCATTCGGGTCTTTTGCCTTTATCTTCCAGCAGGCATAGGCGATGCAGGGAGCCGTATTGCGAGGCACAGGCTCTGCAAGAATCTGAGACTCAGGTATCTGAGGGAGCTGGCGGCGTACCGTTTCAACATAGTTGCGGGATGTCACCACCCATATTCTGTCATAGCTGCATATAGGCATAAATCTCTCCACTGTGAGTTGGATAAGGGATTTACCGACACCAAGCACGTCCACGAACTGCTTCGGCGTCTCCGGAGTGCTTATCGGCCACAACCTGCTGCCGATGCCTCCTGCCATTATAACGACATGCGTATTCATAGGATTTTATTTATGTATTACAAGCATCTGAATTGCTTGCGTTATTGTCATTCCTAATCTCAAATATAATGATTTTGCATAAAATTCCGTGCAAAGCCGGCAGACAATGAACCAATCTGAGCTACACGTAGAAACTATTTTGAAATGGCTTCCAGTTCCACAGCATGTCGGCACAGCTCCACTGCCTCCACATCAGGACGACATTTCAGTGCAAAGAACCGCGATGCGGCCACAATGTCGGAACACAATGACGTCACTTTGTCCATAGCAACACGATCCCATTTTGCACAGGACACGGAGCCTATGAATGAGGCATAAGCATCGATTCCGGACAGTCCGCGAACCTCGTTTTTCGGAGCCTGGGTCAGCCTGACAAAGGCGCGTACCGGCAATTTGACATTGCGGTAGCAAGGTGTTTTACCGCTCCACGGTGTTCCGTAAACGTACAGGGCATCACCTGAAAGTCTGACCACAGGATTATCGTCGTTTACAAGTTCGGTTCCAGGTACATTTTCGAGCCATATTCTGCTGTGCGTGCTTTTTCCAGTACCGCTGGCGCCAAGGAAAAGGACGGACTTGGAGTTCTGCGCCACCACTGAGGAATGCAGGAGCAGCCTTTCAGAAAACGGTGCTACACAGGAATATGCAATTCTCGTGGCCATTCCGAGATAAAAAACTGCTGTATATGGACCGGCATCTACTGACGGCCATAATGAAGAGCTCTTGTAATCTGAAGAAATCAGATATGTTGCCACCACGCAACCTTTCGAATTCATAAATTCATACAAAGTCCCCCCATCCACTGAATAAACATTGTACCCCTGCTCAATATCTTCAACCTTTACAATGAGTTTTCGATCCACTCCGCACAAAGGCTCATTCTCCGGTGCACACATTTTCAATGAAAAAGCCACATTGTCAATATCGGGACTTGTCAGCCTGAAAGGTTCGTACTGCGAGAGATCAAGCATATTACGCCCGAATCCATCAGGGATGTCAGACTTGGCTGACACATACGTACGGGGAGGAATCCTGTCTCCTGCACGCACAGGAGGCATATCTGTCGGCAAACCATCCGCAGCCTTCCTTATCCTGTTTTTAACAGCTTCAGTATATGGCATTTCCTGCCAATAGGAATCAAGCTCAATCCGAAATGTCAGTTCTCCTACGCTATAATAGCGGTCTCGCTCAGTCATAAAAATATCTAGAATGTAGTACCAATAGTTCTCAAAGATAGGTATAAAAAATAAAAAAAGGCCTTTCTTTCGAAAAGGACCTTTTTAAACCGTTGAGTAATGACGCCTCACGCGCAAAAACTCACACTAACCACATAATTAATAACACTAAAACTAATAACCAACGAGTTGTATGTGAGAGAACCTCATCACCAACTCGATTGCAAAGTTACGGCTTTTTATTTAATCGCCAACAATATGCTTACATTTTTTCACCAAATTTTCACACATAAAGGATAACTATCTATATATAAATAACTTAAAACGTAATTAAATTTTTGAAAATTTTTACAGAATTTTTCACAATAGCCAATAAAACGTTTATACAAGGGGTTGCGAGCACCGCAACCTTGACTAAAACAGGAGCAACTTACGATTTTAACGTTTAAGAAGACTACACCGCGGACACATATTAGCCACTTCACAGGCAGACATTTTGTCACTAATTCCGCTAAGGACCATTTTTTGATGAAAGTCAAGACAAATGCCGGACAAACTGCGTAACTTTGACAAAGCCGCAGCAATCTGTAGCGAGAGCCACACAATCTTCCCTACAAGCCGGCAACATAATTTGAAATAATATGGATACTAAAGAAATGCCTGTCCTGCTGCTTACAGGATATCTCGGAAGCGGAAAGACTACCCTTGTAAACCGCATTCTCTCAAACAAGAAAGGAATACGTTTCGCAGTAATAGTCAATGATATCGGCGAAGTGAACATAGACGCCACACTCATACAGCAGGGCGGAATCGTAGGCCAGCAGGACGATAGTCTGGTCGCATTACAGAACGGCTGCATCTGCTGCACGCTGAAGACAGACCTAATGAAGCAGATCGTCGAGATAATGAAGATGGACAAGTTCGACTACATTGTAATTGAGGCCAGTGGAATCTGCGAACCGGAGCCGATTGCCCAGACAATCTGTTCTATGAAAGCCATAGGCGGTGTCTATACGGAATTCGGCACCCCGAGGTTGGACTGCATTGTGACAGTCGTGGATGCTTTGCGAATGGCAGACGAATTCGGATGCGGAGAGAATCTTGAACGCAAAGACCTTGATGAAGAGGATATTGAGAATCTGATAATTCAGCAGATCGAGTTCTGCAATATCGTGCTTTTGAACAAGGCGTCAGAGGTTTCGCCCGAGGCTTTGCAGAAGATCAAGAAGATTATCCGCGAGATTCAGACCAAGGCTCAGATAATCGAGTGCGACTATGCGGATGTGGATATCGAGAAACTTCTTGACACCGGCATTTTCGATTTCAGGCAGACTGAGATGGGTGCAGGCTGGATTCGCGGAATCGAAAGCGATGTGCACGAGGATGAGCACCATCACGATGAGGATGAGCACGAACATCACCACGACGATGACGATGACGATGATGATGACGATGATGATGACGAACATCACCACGACGATGACGATGACGAACACGAAGAGCACGACGAGGCTGAGTCCCATCACGACGACGGCCACCATCACCATGAACACCATCACGAGCATCATCACGACCACGAGGGCGGAGAAGTCGAGGAGTATGGCATAGGAACATTCGTTTACTACAGAAGACCCGCATTTGACCTCAACAAGTTCGACTGGTTCGTAAGCAAGAAACTTCCTAAAAATGTCATCAGAGCGAAGGGATTATGCTACTTCTCAAACAATACGGATATGTCCTGCCTCTTTGAACAGGCCGGCAAACAGATAATGCTGCGCGAAGCGGGTCAGTGGTATGCCACCGCACCGGAGGAAGAACTGATCAAGTTGATGAGGCAGGATCCTACCATTATGAAGGACTGGGATGCCCACTACGGCGACAGAATGCAGAAAATCGTCTTCATCGGGCAGAAAATGGACAAGGAACAGATCTGCAAAGATCTCGATGCCTGCCTGGTGGACTAGGCTAATCTGATTATCCTCTTGTAAATAAAGAGGATATAGCGACGAAAAGGACGGAGGAACATCCATACTGCAAGTTTACGCCGCATAGTTACTGAATAAGGGTCGATGACAGAACCATCGGCCTTTATTATTTGTGTCACCCTTCCACAAATATCATCACGTCGACAAATCTCTTTGTTACGGCTCACACCGTCACCCTGAATAACTGCACGTTCTCCGTCAAATTCAAGTATCCGATGCAATATGTATCGGCCGGCATATCGGAAAAGCACTATGTCACCCACATTGACGCGAATCCTTGCGCTTCCTTCAGGAGTGCAGGCTTCCACAGGCTCCAGAACCACATTATCCCTGTCTCCGCGTATAAAAGGCAGCATGCTTAAACCCTTGACCGGAATAGTAACGGAATGTCCTCGCGAAAGCAAAGCCACCACGTTCGCAAATAATACGTCATTTCCGATTACCAATTTCGATTGTTGCAACCAATTATCGTTTAGCGCATTACGCAATTTATCAAAACAATTAAAATACAACATTTATACAACTCGCATAAAAAGCGGGGGAAAGAACCTTGTTTCTCTCCCCCGCAATTCCGTATTTCAACGGCTCAAAGATACAATTATTCTTCGGTCTTCAAGAATCTTTATTCCACAAAAAAACGAGCCACCTCACGGCAGCTCATCGAATGTTAAAAGTTCTTTGTTATAGCGAAACCGAACAAAATTCGGCACCTATTCTATGTATCGTATCGAGAATTTTTTTCGTTGTCTTTTCCCCAGGGTAAGTCACACCACTCTTGTATTGACGCATCTTGCTCTCATTGATGCCGGCATAATGGGCAAAACGGCTCGCGTTAATAAACTCAAAATCTTCAAAAAAGGATGGCATATCATAGCGGAACACAATCTGATATTCTTTCGGAACATCAGTGCTTTCTTCGATTGCTAACTCTTGACATTCCTTGACACTATCGCGAAAATCCATTTTGGCATCCTCAATAGTATCGCCAAAACCTCCAAAATAATTGTCACCAAAGTGTTGCTCCGAGCGAACCGAATACCGACCATCGATACCTTTCTCTATTATAGCTATTATCTTATACATACAAAAATGATATATTCTAAAATTAAAATTCTATGAATGCTCTTATTTCAAGAATCGGCAGGGGCTAAATCCCTGCCTGTTTCTTGATCTCCCTCAAAGTTCCGTTCGGAATTTCTTGGGAATCGTGTCGAGGTACCATAAACTTTGTTGCCCGTGATCGGAGAAAACCACTTGTCGTGCCGTCCCCCATGACTGACAAAATAGCATCCGGCAGTCATCAACATCTTCTTAAACTCAGAAGTTTACATCTTTCATAGAACTTTTAACGACACAAAAGTCGCATATTTGTTACTATTTACCAAATTTATCTTAGAAAAGTTCATTTTCAATCGCTTCCACTAGGGCGTTCACAGATTCAAACTGATCCACATATCCCTCTTTCAGGCGGTTCAGCCAATACGACACGGACTTGTTGTACATATCGGCTGCGCTATCGGAGACTGCATCGTCAGCCCTCTGAACAGAGATGCCGTTGTCAATATCCCTTTTCTCCTCCTCGTCAGCCTTCGTGTGTCCCAGGCGGTCAGCGGTCTCCACTCTGCGAGCCAGGTCGAAGATACCGTTCTCTCCTGCGTGCGCGGTCTGATACATTATCCATTGGGTATCCGTCAGCGACAACCCTGTATTGGTGCCGTCCGTCACGATGCCCAGTGCGTTCTTTATCGCGTTGCGCGCCTTGGTAAGACAGGCTTTGTCTTCGTTGGACAGATTGTCCGTGTCCATCTCGGCTATGTAGTCTGCCATTGCCTTCGGGAATGAGAAGCCGTTCTTCATAGCCTTCTGGGTAACCTTCTGTCTGGTCTTCTCTGATATGATCTGATACAAGTCCAGAAGAAGGTCATCTACGTCCTCCTCACTCATCTCGGCAGTCAGGCCGTTCTCGCTGACACTGTTAAGAGCCGTGTCCGTTCCGACTCTGCCGGTACCAGGGACAATGCTGAATCTGATGGAATCTTCGTCAGATTCCTCTGAAATGTTTGGATTCTCAAAAGTTTCGACTACATTTGCAGCAGAAGAAAGTCTTGGTTCCTCTGAGGTTACCGCGCTTAGTGCGGAGTGATGCAGATAATCCAAGGCTTTTTCTTTGTCTATATAGGTTGACAAACCTCTATTCAACCAATCTACTACATTATCCTCGCCTTTACCAAACACTGAAGACACGATATTAAAGTCTATATCTTCTCCTTTTCCTAAGTTTATTGTTACAAGGAAGTTTCCGTTTGCAGTGTGCAACTCAGTAAGGATAGAACGGTTACCGTCTTTACCATAGTTGTTAAACACGGCTATAGGGTTTGCAACCGCGCTTGGCAAATCACGGATTTCTTCCATAGAGAAACCGTGCTTGCGCATTTTCTTCACCACCTTATTACCATACAATTTCATTGGCTTATTCTCAACTCCTGCCGCACGCAGAACCGCTGATGGACTTCCCAACGAAAGAACCACATTGTCGGCATTATCTTCCGTCAAAGAGCCGAGTTGTTCATTGAACTCCTCATTCACCCTTTCGAGTTCCTTGCGCTGCTCTTCTTCCCTTCTCTCTGCAGCCCTCATTTCAGCGCATTTCGTTTCAAAGTAATTGTACAACTTGGTACGAAATTCTCTCTTATTATTAGATTCCGCATCCCAGATAGCATTCTTGAGTTTACCGAGTTTGCGCTCGTATTCATCGTTCACTCTGTTGTGCTCTATAATAACCTTGTCAGCTTCGCTCGCATTGGCATTCAGTTCATCAATACGTGTTCTCACATCAGCCCATTCAGCCTCCAACCTTGAAACACGTTCCTTCTCCTGACTCTCCGTAGGATATAAAGGATAACTGTTATTTATGGCATCAGATTTTGCGTATGACTCGTTTTGGATTCTTCGATACTCGTTTCTGTACTCTGCTGATTCAAGTTCGTACTTATACGGACGTTCCTTTGGCATTGCGTCAAGTTCCGCCTGGAGATTCGCAATTTTCGCCTTGCTCTCTTTAGCTTGGTTTGCAACCATAGCATCAACTTCCGCCTTGTTCTCCTCGTAGATTGACATATACTCAGGCTCGTCCCACTTGTAGAACGTAGTCTTGTTGCCGTACATTGACGTATGGTGCCATTCAGAATCATTGAGAACCTCTGCATCCACAAGAGCCTTGAACGTGGCATCTTTCATCTTGTACTCCTTCTTGAAGTCAGTCTTCGGATACTTTCCGTTCGCCCTCGCTTCTGCTGCCCTTCTGCTCATCGAATAGCCCACATATCCGCTGTTTCCTCCGAAGACGGTACGTGATTCGCTCACACCACCTTCACCGAATAAGAATATCTGGTCTTCCCTTGATACGTCCTCTGTCTCAGAAGCAAGAGTATTCTTGCGTTCCTCCTCAGTCATATTCATACGTGACTGCACATTGCGAGATTCAACTTCACCGGCCAATTTCTTGTACTCCTGGAATGAATTAAAATCAGCCCTTGTGCGTTCATCCAGGCCGAAGCGTTTAATCGCATCGTCCATACTCTTATCCGCATAACCACGTGCGAAGTAGTTGAAACCCTTAGTACGAGTCTCCTTATCCGGCCAATACTCCTGCATACCCATACTCTCATACTCATTTTTCAAGGCCTTCTCCACTTCCGCCTGATTGGTCTCTCCGCCCATACTCTTTGACGTCTCTTCCAGCTCACGTGCATAGGCACGCGCCTTCCACTCTGCCTTTGCTGCATTGAAGTCTCGTTCCATTGATTCTGGACTACCTCCCCTTGCGAATCCCTCGATACTTTGTATTGCGTGTTGAATCTCGTGATTGAGAATGGGATTAAGATACTTCAATTTATCCGCGTGAATGGTGATAGTATTCGTTTTGGAGTTATACTCACCATTGCTCGGCATATCGTTCATAACGGCATCTGTATGAATCTTGACATCCTTCAACTGAGGATAAGACTTGAACAGTTCTGGCGCGTCAATCTCATCTCCGAGTTTACCGTCATTCCAAAGCATATCTTCATCAAAGCGTTTATCGATACGCCCTCCGACATCAATAGTGTCTTTGATTTTAGCATCGGGTATCTCATACCGCCACTTGCCGTCCGCACCACGTTCCCAACCTGTAGCCATCTTGATAGACTTGGCGTCTTTCTTCGCATCCTCCATCTCGCGTGCGACACTGAGATTTTCAAGGCGTGAAGTCACTTCCTCTGCGCGGTCAGCATTCGCTGCTCCCTGCTCACCCACGAATTGGAAGCGGATGTTATCGGTCGCATTCTTCCTGGTGTCGTTTTCTGCTGGAGGATATGTGTAATCTCCACCAATATCTCGAGTATGAAGCTTCACGTCAGCATCTATGACACGGATGTTGCCCTCCTTATCTTTCACTATATTCCCTTTCTGAAGGTCAGCAACAAAGAGTTCTCCATTAGTAAAGGCTGTCTTCTCCTTATTTGCCGGCTTGAAGCCCAGGCTTTCCATATACGCAACACGCTGCTCCACAGAAACGTTACTATCGTCTGCGAAGTTCACAATCGGTTGTTTGAGGAATTTGACGAATTTTCCGTCTATTTCTCCGTAGCCGACTATCTCGTATCTGCTGTTCGGAAATACGGCATTGAATAAGGTCACAGCATCAATATCCGAAGTGAATTTCTTCCCTTCATTCTTGCCGCGTGAAACCTTGATAACAGATTTGCCGTCTTTTGACTTATAGACATCAGAATCTTTACCTCTACCTATCGGCTCTACATCATTGGTGAAATCTGATATTGATGTATGCCAATTACCAGTAGCTATTGCCCATCCTTTGAGGAGTTCTTTCTTTTTCTCGCCAATCTCTCTTTGCGCTCGGCTTCTCTCCACTGCGCTTCCTGTCTTTGGGATTGCGCTTTCAGATATTCGTGAGAAAAGGACATCGACCGCGTTTTCTCGTTTGACCTCTCGCAAGCTTGATCCCACTCTCGATGGAAGTCGTTTAGATAAGGGTCTATAGAAAAGATTTTCATTAGTCGCATTGTCGATATATTCATCAATCTTTCGCAAAGTTAGCGAATTGAATTTTCCGGACAATACCATTGAATACAATTCCTTGGCATCAGCGATTGCTTTGTCAAGCATCTCCCGGAGTTCTTTGCGTATATCGTCTTTGCTCCGTGAAGGTCTAATGATATGAATAGCTTCCACATATTCGTGCATCCATTGTTCTTTTGTCAAAGTCCCGATAGTCGCTTTCGCCTGTTTCCCAGGGAAACGTTTACGCCCATCTTCGTCCTCGCTCATACGCAAACTGCCGTCCGACTTATTCACTTCATTAAGTCTCGTTCCTTTTGCGAGGTCTGCGATAGGCATATTCACAAAATCAGTCAAAGACACTTTGTCTGCTTCAGCCTTATTCCACGATGTCATTGTATCCTTAATCCAATACCAGAAGTCAGACAGCCATTTCTTGAGATTCTCAATGACTGATACCTTGTCCGCCTTATTGAATATACCCTTAGCGTTCAATGCCTCCTTGCTCAATTTCTCAAGCAATTCAGCACCGTGCTCTCCTGTAAGACGAGAGTGCACCTCAGATGCAATTCCTTCTTCATCCAAATGCGAATAGTTAGGGTCTCTTGAAACCTCTTCCCAAAGTGACGTCTGCTTCATAAGTTCCACACCACGATTCCACAGTTCAGGATTCCTTGACTTGCAAGCCTTGTCCCACAGATGCGTGTATTCGTGTATAGGAGTATTCGCATTGAGCACGGACTTATTGAGATATATCTTGCCACCTACGGCAGCGCCATAGACCACATCTCCGGCACGAAGGAATTCAATATGGTCAACTATCTTCGCGTCAGCTTCATTGAATATAACATAGTTCTTTGCTCCGTCCTCGCGTCCGCCTCGTTGATTGTCCGCAGGATACTTGATACCTGTATAACCGAGTGACGAAAGGAACTTGCTTGCTTCCTCATCAGAACCGAGATATGAAGACAACGTTCCGTAAAGGTCGCGTCCGTTCATCTCATTCTTTGCTATGGAATCAAGTTCTTTCCGGAGTTCCGCTGACGCGGTCTTGTCATCATAACCGCTCTCCTCATCAGCAACAAGTCTGTCATACAGCGCGTCAAGCACCCGTCCAACTTCTTTACTATCGACGGCATTGTTATGGTCAAGATAGTTCTTTCCGTTATCGTCAGGGATTTCTACTGTGTAGAGGTTACGATTCTCGCCATTTCCAGCATACGTTCTGCCTATGCCTTCTACATTGGTCACATACGTTCCCCAGCCATACGCCTGGTTGCCTTCTCCCTCTCCGATGTGGCTATGGTCGAAGTGGTCGAACTCCGCACCGCTACCGTGATAGACAGTCATAAGTTCCGGTATGCTCTCGGAATTAACTTCCTCTACTTTTCCTTTTATCTCCGCGCTCTCCGCCATCTGCCGCATAGCATCATCAGACAACTCCTCTACAGGAAGCCCCGCATCTGAAAGCATCTGACGAACCGAATCGTATGCAAGTTGCTGCGCAGGAGATGTAATCCCCAGACTTCTGTTCAACGTTTGGAACAAAGCCACGTTGCCCGTTTCTTCGTCTGTCCGTTGCTCCATTGTGGAGAACAGATTGCAGAATGCCTCGTCCATCCAATCAGCATCCGTATTGAACGGATATGGACAATACTTCTTCAAGTCATCATTCAAGGCATCTGCCAACAATTTCGGATTGTTCGCCAGATAATCATTGACGGCATTCCGTTTAGACAGTTCGTTTTCCACCCACACGCTGAATGCTCGCGCACCCATTTCCGTAGGCTTTTTCCAATAATCACTATTATGGACGTTCGCATACTTACGAGAACGCTCCCCATATTCGCTCTTTTCGATTGTATCTATCAAGTGTCTCCAAGCATCTGCCATCTCCGGACGAACGTTATGCGCTGCTCGCGCAGATTCGTATTCCTCCTTTGAAACATATTTACGAGCCACCCTATCATAATATAAATACTTACCGGACGATAGCTTTGTCTTTGTAACATTTGGCAAAATACCTTCCTTGGATGTCGCGTGCCCACCGTCACCGGCTCCGCCCATTCGCGCGAAATAGTTGTCCACCGCGTGGAACCATTCGTGCGCAAGCGAGCCTGCACCTTTAGTCTTGGTCAGATTTATCACAACCTTGCTCGGCTCATAATGTGCATTGAAGTTTCCGCCACCTCTCGCACCAAACGCCATTGCCAGTTTGCCGTCCAAAGATAAAGCCCTTGGTGATACTCCACAGACATCAGCCAAGTCCATAAGAGCATCATAGCACTCGTTTAGAGCCTTAACTCTGTCTGCTTGTGTCATCCAATTTCCAAATTCAACACCACGGAAGCCGAAGGTATCTCTGAATGCTTCCGCGCTAATGTCTTTCCCTGCGCGATAGTCACGTCCTTTGCGCTCACGATTCTCCGCAAACTCCGTCTTTGTACTGTCCATAAGTGTACGGTATCTCCCCTGCAATTCAGAATCGTGCTCATTCAAGTACGCGAATGCTTCTTTTGCGGTCTTGAACCCATCCTGAATGACAAGCTCCGATTTTCCTTTCGGAGTGATAAAAAATGTCGAATCCGCAGTAGAGCGATATACCACAAATTCTATTTTCTTTGCCTTGCCTTTCTCCGCTTCAACCGCATTCTCGCCCGCAAAGGCTTTCAATGCGGCAACCGCTTCTTCTCTTGTCGCGTAATGGTCGGAATACATTCCTGCGTGGGAAACGTTCCAATGTCCTTCGTGAGAAATCCATTCGCCATTCTTACCATACGTACCCGCGCCCTTGGTGAGTTGCATAAGTTCTGCTTCTCCGATATTCAGTCCACTATCGAAGCCTCCGACTGCCATATAAGCATTGAATCTGCGTATTATTTTCGGGGCTGAAGAAGAACTGGACTGTTCTATCATCGCTTTCATCTTGTCCCATTCGGTCAGGGCTTTAAGTGCGGTTCTGTACGATACAAGCACATCTTTTACCCAACTGCGAACTTTCCATTCAGTGCGTGGCTTTGCTGGTATCAGTTCCTTTATCATCTTGACGAATGACACAGCCTCGTTGCTCACACCGCCCTCACGGAATTTGGCAAGGTCAAAACCGAATATCTTGCTCAATGGCGTCGATGCTATGAAGGAAAGCAAGTCAGAGTCTGAACGTTCGCTATCCTTCTTCATTTTCGCCACAGACTCTTTGAACAAATCTTTCTTTGCTCCGCCTATCTTCTCTCCGACATCCTCAATTTTCTCATCAGTCTTCGGAGCTTCCGCTGAAGATTTTTCCTTGTTTTCTTGCTTTGTTTCTGACGATTGCGTAGTTTTGTCCGCAGAAGAAACAGTGTTTTGAGGAGTAGCAGTGTCATTCCTCTTGCCCGAAAGGGTTTCGTCAGTGTCTGTCGTATTGTCGGAGACACTGTTTTTCTTTTCAAAAGCAGTGAGTAACCAATTCTTCTTCTCATCATTCCACGTCAAACGTACGGATGCCTGGTGTTTATCACTTTCCAACTGCACCCGATTGTCGCTTCTACTAACGACCTTCATAGAATCAAGAATCTCCTGCAAATTAGCAAGGACTTCAGGGTGATATTTTACAAGTTTAGCCAAACCGAAGCCATCACTCTTTCCGGTACCTTCTTCACCCCAAACCAAATCAATATCACCAATATCATTGTGGTGTAATGCGCCCAAGGCTTCGCCACTCCGCTTCTTGCGGAGGAACGCTATAGCTTCTTTTGCCTTGCCCCTGAAAGCATCATAGATTTCCCCGAAGGTTCCTTTACCGATTGGCTTAATCTCAGAATCGCTCTGTATCGGTACTGCTTGTTCGTTTTTATCAGAAACGCCTTCTACAGTTGCAGTCTCATTCTTTCTCCGTTCAAACTCTTGTAATGTTTCCTGCTGACGTCCGTCATACAAAAATCCGCCCACTATCTTAGGGGATAATGCCAAAAGGATTTTCACAGAACCATCCTCATTCTCAGCATAGAGAACTGGCGATGCCACTCTTGCTATACTTACAGTGCATTTATAATAGCGTGCAGCATTGACGAACGCTTCAAGACTTTTAAGGTTGGCAGTTACAACATTCCCTTCATTGTCAAGGAATGAAACTGAAGGTTGTCTGGCATTGCCCGTCTCCTTATTTATAGACTTTGCACCTTGTATGAACGATGCAAGATTATTCAAGTCCAAAGCCAGAGGTTCAGTATCTTGTATAGCACTCAATTTCGGATACTCGTCCGCAATCACCTCTCCACTCTTATCCGTCACCTTTCCTTCAAGTGCGGCATCGTACTGAGAACGAACGGCTATCAATATATGCCCATCGGATGCAACTTCAAAGCCCTCATTGTGAAAAACGCCACGAGGAGGAGCGCCTGGCGATTCCCAGGAATCTACGAATTTGTAAAGGCTCGGCTTTGTAATTTTAGGCATCTTGCCTTTAATCTCGCCCTGCTTTTCTACCCGTTTCTGCCATTGTTGACGTCGCTTATTTTCGTCAGAAGTTGTCTTCGCCTTTGTCTCCGTCTGTTGTTCTTCAGCCTTTTCGGACTCCGATGTCGCTTTTGCCCATTCCAGGAAGTCATAAGCATCTTTGAAGGTAGAGAACCCTATTCCAGATTCATCTCCGATGTAGAGTTTCACGTTAGGGTGAGTTTTGTGATACTCTCTTGCAAGCGACTCCCATTTATCCTGTTCTGCCGCGTCAGCATCTACATCACTTCCGTCAATCACGAACCTCGTTGTATTCTCGTCTGACTTGGCGTCAAATAGTTCTATTCGCGAAACACCTGACGGCTTTCCGTCTATATCATAGGTCTGCACGAAGTTCTCTTCCTGTTCTTCGCCTGTACTGCTTTCACGAACAGTTATACGCCCTTTCAATTCTTCAGGAGCATTTGACAGCGTGTCTGCAAACATTTCATCAGCAAAATTCGATACGGTTTGTTCCTCTGGTGCAACTTTTTCCTCAGAACCTTTGCTTTCATCGGAAGTTTGTCTATCTTCGCTCGCAGAAGATTCAGACGAATTGATACCGAGCAAGGTAGGCTGATTGTCAGTTGAAGTAGGTCTGCTCGAATCGTCAAGAGGTACTGACATCTCGTCCTGCGCCTTCGGATGCAGGCTGAATCTTGAATTTATCCAAGTTACTTCACCTTGTTGAAGGAGCTTGGATATTCTGTTAGCACTCTTCTCCTGGTTTGATATTACAACCTCTTTCCCATCCTTGCTAACCGTAACAGAGGTGAAGTGATAATATCTTTCTCCATCTTCTTTCTTGAAAGTTTTGATAAACACTAAAGCAGACGGGCGTTCCACATTACCATTATTGTTATCTCTAACATCAGATATGATAATATCCGGAGTTTCAAGTGTAGGCTTGACCATTCCCAGTTTCCCGTTTCTTCCTTGCTGCGCAAGTTTGAAGTATTGGTTCTCGCCCATCTTAACTTCGCCTATAGGCGTCTGGACAATACCGTCCTCTCCGAATTGGGACAACCAATTATCAGCCGTCAGTTCCATCGATGGTGCAACCTCGGATTGTTCCTCCATCTGGCTTATCAAATTCCGCGCATCTTCCTTTGAAATCTTTACGGCTTGGTTGTTTTCAGTCGTCTCGTTCCGTTCCGTTTTTTCGTCTACTTGTTCCGCTATCGGTACATTCCGTTCCGCTTCGGCATTCTGCGCTTCCTGGCGTGCAACTTCCGCTTTATTGGCTTCTTCCTCGTACTCCGCAAGAAAACCTCCGTACAAGCTTATCTGTCCGTCAATGGCGCGTATCTGCGCGTTCAGGCTCTGACGCGCTGAAGGAACAGTCTCGCCCTTCTTGCGCTGCTCAAGTTCCGCTCTATCCTGCTGTCTCTTGGCTATAACCGCTGCAAGCATCTCCCTGGAGTCCTCGGTGTTACCTCCGTTCTGACTGTCGTTCCATCTGAGATATGCTTCAGGGTCGTTGTTCCAAAGCGCGTCCGCGTCCACGACTTTCTGTCCGTCCGCGTCAAGCTTCATCGGCAGAAGTCCGCCCCTGAAGTCCTTCGGTGTCCCCTCGTCCTCCTTGGCAACCTCTTCCGTCGCATCGTCCTGCTGCTTCTCCATTTCGGCCGATTCCTCGGGCGTAAGTGTCTGTTCTTTCAAGTCCGCTACCGGCACCGTAATTTCAACGTCCTCCGCTCCAGATTCACTCTTTACCCACACATCGACCACTTCTGTTCCGTCCTCGTTCACATACGGCTCCTCGAAGATATGAGAGAACGAGTACAGCTGTCCGCCCGTTGCGAACTGCTTTCCCTTCATCGCGTTGTTGAACACCTTGACGCGCTCTCTCCCCATCTCGTCCCTTGTTGCCTGGTCAGCTTCCTTTTCGTCCTCTGTTCTCGTATCGACATTCACTCCGGTAGCATTCGCCACCTGCGCGTATGACACCTTGTGCACAAGCCCGGTCTCTCCGTTCAGTTCCACCGGCTTGTCGAACGAAACGACAACTCCGTCAGCCTGATTCTCCACGACCTTTCCTACAAGCGGATTGTCCTCCGTTCCGAACGTCACCTGCATTCCAGGCTGACAACGGTTCTGCACTTCAGCATTCCTCTGGGCTATGAGTGCCGACTTCTCCTGCTTGCGCTCCGCTTCGATGCGCGCGTTCACCCTTGCATCGAGATAGTCGTTAAGAAGCGATGACTGCGCCTGCCATTCTCCGGACTCCAACCCTGCGTTGTATTCCGCAGTATCGACGAACTTCAAAGAACCGTCCGCCTGATTCTTGAGCGCTATAACTCCGTTGGATTCTCCCATATTGAAGTACTGCTTTCCGGTCTCATCGCTGACCTCCGTCACCGTATCAAGTTCAAACGGCTTTCCGCCCTCGCTCCGATAACTGCCGAGTGTCCAGAAACGTCCTTTGTCGCTATTCTCGCTTCCGCCAAGAGACTGCTCTATCTCCGACTTGACTGCATTGCGATTGTGCTCCTGCTCGATACTTTGAGCCGTTCTCAACACCTCGTCCATTGCTGCAGCCTGGGCAAACCTCAATGTGGTCTCGTAGTCCTCCATCTTGACTTTGCCGTCCGCTGCTCCGCTGACAATCTTCTGCAATACCGGAGACAACTCGTCTGCAATCTCCTTCTGCGTATGATGATTGTCAAATACCCTTGAAATGTCTTCCTCCGAATAGCCGAGACGTCCCATCACGCCACGCATAGCGTCCGCAGTCTTGCGGTAGTTCTTCGCCTGACGCGCTGCCGCATAACTCGTAGAGCCGAGACCGAACAGAGCCACAGGCGCGAATGAAGCGGCCATCTCAAGTTGATCGTGGGCGGAAGCGAACTGTTTGAACTCGTCCGCGTCCATAAGACCGAGACCGACTCTCGCGGCATTGCCGACCCACTCTTCACCCATTTCACCAATCAGGCCGTGCCAGCCTGCGTCCTTGAGCACCTTGGCAGCGTTTGAATCAACAAGCCACTTTCCCCATTGCCCGAGTGTGGTCTTGCCGAGAATCTTTTCTCCGGCATAGCCGGCAGCCTTGAGCGGAAGGTCTATCACATCCTCTACGGCACCACCCATCATCTCAGACCAGTTCTCTATGAGTTGGTCAACCACTCCACCCCACATCGCCTTTCCGGCACTCACAAGTTTGCCATTATCATCAGTCTGCGTCAGATTATCCGATATGGTACTATATGTGGACGGCTGAAGAACCGTGTGGAACATACCGCCCTCTATCGGACGAATGACATAATCGTAGGCTTTCTGCGCGACCTTGGCTTCCGCCTTGATACCGAGTTTGGCAGCATCGGACGCGGCCTTGAGACCTCCGCTTTTCGCGGTGCGCTCTATTCCTCCACGCAACACGGAAGAATAGATTGCCTTGCTGCTACCCTCGCGCGAAAGTTCCCTTGCAAGGAAGTTGCGCAATCCGCTCGCGGTCGCTTCCTCTCCGCCCTTGATTGCAGAACCCGCTGCTCTTGCGATACCGCCCGTTGCGATGAACTCCGCCATATAGCCGAGGGATTCTGCAGATGTCTGACCAGCCGTGTATCCGGGTGCCATATCGTTAGCCCTCTCGGACTGCGCGTCAGCAAGACGGACGAAACTAGACAACAGAGCCTTCTGCCCGTCAGTCAGATTATCGTCAAGCTCCTTTTCCGACATAGTGTTGATGTTAAGACCCTTGTCCTCTAGAGACTTGATTATGCCCCTTATGTCCAGATTGCGCGCTATTGTCGTAAGCCCGCGAGACCAGAAGTCGGAATCGCTGAACGTATCCGCGTGTCCTGCTCCGAAGTTCGACAGATAGTCGGCAAAGCCGTTATTCCCCTTGCCCTTGTCGGTATCGACTAAATACGTCTTCTGAATCTTCTGCTCGAGCTGGCTTGCTTCGTTGAAATACTTCGACTCCTTGATATCGCCCTGAGGGTCTTCGCCCTTATATGCCATATTGTTTGTCCAGGCGTTATACCCGGCGACACCGTATGCCGGACCCGAACCCGATATTGGATTCAGTTCATTCGCCTTCGTCCTGTATTCAGATTCCAAGTTGCCCGCTACTTCCGCCTTGGCCTTGTACATTCCCTTTACATAGGGATTGTTAGCATACTCCGATGTCAGCCGTCTGCGCTCGTCCACAAGGTCATTGTACTTTCCGAGGTTCGCTCCCAGATAGGCAAGAGCCTCCTTCTGCGGTGCAGTCATAAATCCGCTGTCACTCATTGTGTATTGCGACCACTCGCTTTCCTTATTGCTGTAGTCGGATATGAACTTGCCGTTTTCCTGGTTAAACCGGTCAATCTCCGCCTTCTGCTGCTCCGCTACGCCCTTCCAATAGTCGTTTCCGTAGTCGTGCACCGTCCGCACTTGCGCGTCAGGAAACTTCGCGTACAAGTTGTCCTTATTCGCAACGAACTTGTCATAATCGACAAACACTCCGTCACCCGAAGTCTTGTCCGTCACAAAGAACTGCGTTCCTTCTTCCACATCCGCGTTCTGCTTCGGGTCGTAGTCGTCAAACGAGAACACTTGCGCGTCAGGAAACTTCGCGTACAAGTCTTTTGCCTTATTCTGAAACTTATCCTCATCCGCCCACATAGACTGATTGCCTGCGGCGACGTATAACTTTTTCTTATCTTCTGCCATTGTGTTGATTATTTGAATATGTCCTCAAGAGTTTCGGTCTTAGGCTCTGTCGGAGTCTCTTCCTTCGTTGTAGCGGGCTTGCCGTCATTTGTGTCTTTAGTCGTGTTCTTTCCGCTTGGACTCACAAGCGGAATTTGGCTATCATATTCGCCCGTTGACGGATTGTAGAATAGTCCCGACTCAGGGTCGTAGCCGTGAAGCGCCTGCTGATAGCGCCTGTATGCGTCATCCTTGCCTTTATTGGTCTCGTATCTGCCCATATTAAGCCCCTGCATAGCGAGTGACAAACTCTTGTCTTTGCCGGCATTCTTGACCTTTGCCGAGTTCACCGCACCATCATAGCCGACCTTTGCAACCGCATTGGAGTTATTAATGTCCGCCTGCTCGACCTTATACGCCCTCTCCGCTGAATCCTTGCCGATGGCATACTCAAGCTGCGCTTTCTGACGGTCAAGGGCTTTCAGTTGCGCGTCCAGGGTCTGTAACTTCGCATCGCGCTCTTTCCTGTACTCATCTGCCTTCTTCGCCCACTTCTCCTGCTGAGACTGCCATTTGATAGGTGACGCCCCGTGTCCCGTGCCTATAAGATTCGCGATGGCTGCGGAAGCGTCCGCTATGCCACCGAAAAGGCGCGTGCGATAGTCAGACTTGTTCTGTTGCTCGTTCTTCTTGCGCTGCTCCTCACGTTCCTTCTTCGCTTCTTCCAACCACGATGCAAGCATAGCTTTGTATTGGTTCTCGTTGGCGTTCTGCGCGGACACGTAATTGTCCGCTGACTGCTTCTGCCGTTCGGCATTGGCATTCAGTGTGTCTTGATACTCGGAAGTCGCTGCTTCCAGGTCTGATGCGGTCTGCGAGGTTGCGTCCTCATTATTGCGTATGAGGTCATTGACATTCGCAGTAGTGCTCTTTTTCGGGTCTATCTGCGGATATGCCGGTTCCGGAGTCTGCGCTTGCTCCTGGGTCTTTACCTCTTCATCTGTGTTCTGTGTCATAGTCTATGCGTTTTTCTTGGTGATACCGCCTATCGCAGTGCCGATTAGCCCTGAAGCTGCCGTGCCTGCCTGACCCGCTGCCTGGGAAACGTCCGACGCCTGCTGACGGAGTTGTGCCGCCTGCTGCTGATTGAGGGCTGCGTCCTGCGCCCTGTACTGCTGTTCCGCGTTGTCCTTGTATGCGGATGCCTGGGACGCTATATTGGTCATAGTGTCGGACATTGACTTGTTCGCCGCCTGCTGCTGAAGTGCAAGTGACTCGTCAGTTCCGCCTGCAACGACATTGGTAGCCCTCGCCCTCTTGTACTGCTCGTCAAGAAGTTCGCGTTGCTTCTTAAGTACCGCTTGCGCGTCACTGCGCTGAGTGTAGTCTTCCGCCATCTTCTGGTCGTACCACTTCTTGTTCTCCTTGCGTTGGTCTGAAATCAGTTTATTCGCTTCTTTGTTGAGCTGGGCTGATTTCACTGCTCCGTAGATTGCCGTGCCGAGCTGGACGGCAGTTCCTATTGCTGCGCCTATCATAGCTTATAAGTATTAGTTTGTTAATAGGGCAAAGAAATGCAGTATTGTTCGGAATTAAAGTCTATTCTTACCTACTGTAGATTGACAAAAAAGAAGCTTCTCCACCTTTCGGCAGAGAAGCGGTTTGATAGGAACTTAGAGAATCAGACTGCAATCATCCCGACTGCTACCTGAATCGATTGTTGAATCTTGTCTCGTAATCCACATCCACCCACGATATGCGCTCCGTAGGCTTAAGTGTCGCGAATATGACCAATCGGAAGAGTTTCCAGGACTTACCGCGAAGAGATGTCAGACGATGGAATGTCGTTCCGTCCTGCGAGCCGAACAGAAGATACCCCACTCTCGGCTTGCCGTCAGCGTCATACCTCTCGTATTGGCCGCGAATCCTCAGATGGTTGATTGTCTTCTGCACGTCAGGTTCTTCCAGGTCAAACGGACGTGTCGCGATTATGCAGCGCCTTTCTTCCGTGCTCGTCACGTCAAGCGGTGTCGAGAAGTCCCACAATATGGCTTCGTTGTCATCTGAGGTAGTGACGTATGCCTGGCAGTTCGGATAGCTGTTCAGCGAATGGTGTATCTTGTACGGAGGGTCTAAGTCCTGCATCGTCTTGTGCCACGTTCCCGTGCTCAGCATATAAACGTACTGATAGTCGGTCGTGTCGTTATAGAATATCAGCCGTTGTCCCGTGTAGTCATACATACACTCGGCAGTCTTCATAAACTGCATAAACGGAGTCGTATCCACAAGTGGCGGTTCCAACCGATACCACCCAGGCATCTTGTCAATGCAGGCTGCCGTGTCATCCTCCTCGTGTCCTATCATAGAAAAAAATCTCAAATATGTCTTGTACTACAAGTTCAAATACAACAAAAAAACGACAGTCCCAAATACCGGAATTGCCGTAATCTATTATAGTAACTTGAAAATAAACCTAAATGAATGCGACTCTTGAAGTGAAGAATTCCTGAGAATATGCGGCATCGCCTTCAGTACACAACTGAAGTATAAAGTTCCCATTGCCGTACGTTTCTATAGCCTTATCGTAACCTTCACGCATAGTATCATAAGCACCTTCTACACCATCCGCAGTAATGACAAGATACTTACCGGCATACTGCTTCACCATGTCGTTCTGATGCTCAAGATAGTACTGAAACAACTTATTTATATCGGCCATAATTCACCTCATTAGCTTCTGTGAATATACAATAACTTCAGGCATTTGTACAAGATTTTCTATTATAATCGATTCTACAATCCCATCATTTCCGATTACCAGTCTGTCCATATATTGAAAGGCCCCGTTTAAGTCCGGGCATAACATCGGCAAAGATAGTGCAGATTTGATTACACGCAAAACCCTGTTTCGAGTGGAAATCCGAAGGGACAACGAAACAGGGTGACAGTAATATTAAAAACAGATTATGCTAAAAGCTTAGCAACGCTATCCGACTTGAATGAGAACCAGTCACTGCAAGGTACATAACTGTAAGGAATAAACTCAGACGCGCGCAAAACCACGTCATCAGAACTGCGTGACACATAAATGTCAATCATAAGACCATTAGCCGAATCAGTCTCTTTCCAATCCAACTTGGAAGGATCATTCTTCAATGCGGTCAAAATATCATTCTTTCTACTTGCAGCATAGTATTTTATGACTCTCTTATAATGTTCTCCGGTTTCCGGATCCATATAGTCAGTCTTGAGGAAGAGGAGCATAAGCACTCCCGGCACTGCAAGGCAAGTACCGAATATATTCACTGAAACAGAGGTTGGAAGTGCAATAAGCACAATTCCGCATACTGCCAACAAAGCAGATATTACTATATCGCGTGCAGAACGCACACGGACAAATTCTTTTTCCATATTATTGATAAGTTTATGATATATAATGCGTGTGATTAAAAGGCATACAGCGCCAATATTCTGCCATAGGCGCAACCTTGTCCTTAAAGCGTCAAGCCAAACGTAGTCCAAAGGCTGTAAATGAGATGAGATAGCCATCAGAAACGGAAGGCACACGGTCTCAAGAAAGACCGCCAAGAATCTAAAACAGATTCTAAATACGCATTTTCCTCAAACTTATCAGATGTTGTGAAAACGAATATCGGCCAGTAGGAAACAGGCCGTTGAAGCAGGCGAAAGCCAGAGCTCTTTTAAGGCTCACAACTTTGCCGCATTTTGGAAACGATGAATTGTCCGCACTATGCGATGACGAAGAATTGCCGCTTATCCTGATTCTGTAAGCAACGACAGGGCATCTCGCCAACGACACTGAAGTATCGTCAGCCGAATATGCCATTTCGTTCCAGTCAGTGTAGCAATCACTTGAATTGTCAGAAGAAACGATAAAATCCGCATTCTCTTCAGAAACCGCGCAAAGTTCCTCCCCAGACGCAAACACGAACGATGACCTGCCGAAGTCCCAAAGGAAAGCGGCAAGAAGTGCGGCAACAAATATTGCAATCCACTTTTTCATCGTCTACAATGCGTCACGGACATTATTAAGTCTGTTCGCAACCGCGAAACTAACTTCTACAAATATAATAATTTCTGCGAGAAATCAAAACCGGCGCGCAAAGATTTCTACTGTTCATTTGTCTGAACAGACTCCTGCGAAGACGCGAAAGATTCGATATCCTGATCAGTCAGCATCTTGCACGACCCGTCAAAATGCGCTCCCAGTTCAACGACTAGCCTTTTCACGTGCAACTCACCATTAACTACTGATGAATCCTTGAGTGTCAGCGTATCCTTGACATACAGATTTCCCGACAATTTTCCCCAGAAATCTAGGTTCTCACAATATATGTCACCTTTGATCTCAGCCTTGTCACCGACAACGACCCTTCCGTCCGAAGTAATCCGGCCTTCGAAACAGCCATCAATCCTTATATCATTAGGTGAAGATATTTCTCCTTTTATAGATGTTCCCGTCGAAATCCTGCTCACTTCATTCACATTAACGACAGGCGCTTGAGTCTTGCTCATAAAACAAACATTTAAGTTCCACTTCAAACTAGAGAGACCTATACAAGTCCCTTTCCGTGACAGTTCTTATACTTCAGACCTGAACCGCAAGGGCAAGGGTCATTTCGGCCAATCTTCTTATCTACATGAACAGGCATTTTCGCCTTAGGCTGACCCGAATTGGTGGTCAAATCACCATGCTGAGTCTGCATCCTGGACATATCCTGACGCGGCTGAGTCTCCCTTGCCTGCTGCGCCTGATCCGGCTCGCGAAGGAAAATCGCAGCGCGGAACAGGAATGAAAGCACATCCCTGTCAAGAGCCTCCAGCATTGAAGCAAAGAGATTGTAGCTCTCAATCTTGTATATTACCAGCGGATCCTTCTGCTCGTATGCAGCGTTCTGCACAGACTGACGCAGGTCATCCAGATCTCTGAGCTGCTGCTTCCAGTGGTCATCAATCTGATAAAGGATGATAGTCTTGCTCAATGTCTTGGCAAGTTCCTTACCCTCTGTCTCGTATGCACGTTTGAGGTTTATCACGAGTTGAAGGACTTTTCTGCCGTCTGTAATAGGCACGGCAATGTTCTGCCATCTCTCGCCCTGCTTCTCATATATGTCCTTGATGAACGGATAGACCTTTGTTATCATCGCATCCATTCTTCTTCCATATACGGCATTCATCTGATCCGTAAGAGCCTTCTTTATTTCATCAGTCTTGGCTTTCTCCCAGAACTCTGCATCGAAACCAGGGTCAATTGACAACTGAGCCATAAGCATTGACGAGAAATCATCATAGTTCATTCCGTCAGCCTTATCTACAATCACCTCCGCCGCATCGATCATCATATTCATCACATCGATTTCGATACGCTCACCGGAGAGTGCATTGCGGCGTCTTGAATAAATTGCTTCGCGCTGATAATTCATCACGTCGTCATACTCGAGCAGTCTCTTTCGTATGCCGAAGTTATTTTCCTCAACCTTTCTCTGAGCCTTTTCAATGCTGTTGGAAAGCATCTTGCTCTCGAGCGCATCCTCATCGGTCATTCCGAGTCTGTCCACAGTAGCGGATATCTTGTCAGCACCGAAAAGACGCATCAGTTTATCCTCGAAAGACACATAGAAGATGGATGAACCCGGGTCACCCTGACGTCCTGCACGACCGCGCAACTGACGGTCAACACGACGGCTGTCGTGACGCTCCGTACCGATGATCGCAAGACCGCCCGCAGCCTTCACTTCCGGCGAAAGTTTGATATCGGTTCCTCGACCTGCCATATTAGTGGCAACAGTCACCGTACTTGACTGACCTGCAAGAGCAACAATTTCAGCCTCCCTTGCAAACTGCTTGGCATTCAAGACATTGTGAGGAATACCACGCATCTTGAGCATTCGGCTCAGCAACTCTGACGTATCCACATCGGTAGTACCCACAAGCACAGGTCTGCCGGCGTTTCTGAGTTCCTCAATCTTCTTAATTACAGCTGCATATTTTGCCTTTTTGGTCTTGTATATCTTGTCTTCCTCATCAACCCTGATTACAGGCTTGTTTGTAGGTATGACAACCACATCCAATTTATAGATGGACCAGAACTCGCCCGCTTCCGTCTCTGCCGTACCGGTCATACCGGCAAGCTTGTGATACATACGGAAATAGTTCTGAAGCGTAATGGTTGCAAATGTCTGTGTAGCAGCCTCTACCTCAACATTTTCCTTCGCCTCGACAGCCTGGTGAAGTCCGTCGCTCCAACGGCGTCCCTCCATTATACGGCCTGTCTGCTCATCCACAATTTTCACCTTGCCGTCATCGGAGATAATGTAGTCAACATTCTTCTCAAACATCGCATAAGCCTTGAGAAGCTGAATGACAGTATGGACACGCTCGCTCTTCAGCGCATAGTCCTCCATAAGGGCATCCTTCTTGGACTGTTTCTCTGCAGGGTCAGACTCATTCTTCTCAATGTCAGCGATTCTAGACCCGACATCCGGAAGCACGAAGAAATCCGGCTCAGAGACCTCAGAGGCAAGCATATCGTGTCCCTTGTCCGTCATATCAACAGAATGCTGCTGCTCGTTGATGACGAAATACAGCGGGTCCGTAACCTCAGGCATCTGGCGTTCATTGTCCTGAATGTAGAAATTTTCAGCCTTGAGCATCAGTTGCTTCATACCCGGTTCGCTGAGGAACTTGATGAGAGGCTGATATTTAGGCAAACCCTTCTGGCAACGGAACAACAACTTCGCGCCCTCGTCTTCTTTGCCTTCAGCGATAGCTTTCTTGGCATCGTTTAACGTCTTGTTTATGAGAGCGCGCTGATTTGTGTAGAGTTTCTCGACGTACGGTCTGAAAATCTTGAACTGTTCATCGTCCTGAGTCTTCGCGACAGGACCTGAAATGATGAGAGGTGTTCTGGCATCGTCAATGAGCACTGAGTCCACCTCATCGACAATGGCGAAATGATGTTTCCTCTGCACGAGGTCCTTCATCGCCGTAGCCATATTGTCTCGCAGGTAGTCGAAGCCGAACTCATTGTTCGTTCCGAAAGTCACGTCGCACTCGTAAGCCTTCTTGCGCGCATCACTGTTCGGTTCGTGTTTGTCAATGCAATCCACAGACAATCCGTGGAACATATAGAGCGGTCCCATCCACTCAGAGTCACGCTTTGACAGATAATCGTTTACCGTGACCACGTGCACGCCTTTTCCCGCCAATGCGTTCAGGAATACAGGCAATGTTGCGACAAGTGTCTTACCTTCACCTGTCGCCATCTCGGCTATCTTACCCTGGTGCAGGACAATACCGCCGATTATCTGGACGTCATAGTGAACCATATCCCAGGTCACCTCGTTTCCGCCTGCCAGCCAATGATTTTTCCAGAGTGCCTTATCCCCTTCAATGCTCACGAAATCGTGGGATATGCTGAGCTGACGGTCAAATTCGCTTGCCGCAACTTCAACCACAGGATTCTGCGCGAACCTTCTCGCTGTGGATTTCATTATGGCGAATGCCTGCGGAAGAATCTCGTTCAGAACTTTCTCAATCTCTTCGTCCTCCTCCTTCACAAGTTTGTCCGACTCTGTTGCCAATGCTTCCTTCTCATTGACCGGAATATCGCTTTCAAGATGCTCCTTTATCTCGGCAAGCCTCTTTTCAAACGGCTCTTCCCGCTCGCGTATCTGTTTCTTCAACGCCTCGGCTCTCGCTCTGAGTTCATCATTTGAAAGGCCGTCTATTTCCTTATATGCGGCAAGAACCTTTTCAAGTATAGGTCTTACCTGTTTCATATCGCGGTCGGACTTTGTTCCGAACACTTTCTTGATTACATCTACTAATGCCATACCTTATGGTTTTAACACAAATCGTACAAAAATAACAATTATTTAGCGAATTAGAAAGATATATGCGTCCGAAGTCATCTAGGAGCCCCTAGACGAGTTCCGTTTATCGGGCACATAACACTAGTGGACAAACAAAAAGAGGATGAATGCAAACATCCATCCTCCCAATTATATTCATAATATTTTTTAGAAGATCCAGGCAACGCCGAGCTTGAGCTGGCTTCTGTGGATTTTGATATCATCACTACCACGGTTCAGAAGGCCCCAGTCATAACCGAACTTGACTCTGAGTGACTCGAAAAGGTCAACACCCACACCTGCGCCGAGCATAAGATCGAAAGTGTCATAAGTACCGAAAAGATCCTTAGTGTCGTATGTAGCTTCCTTCTCCTTGCCGATTACTGAAACAGCACCCTTCGCCTTGGTCTTTGACGAAACGTTGAACGAGAATGTAGGACCTGCAAAAGCATAGATTCTCAGGTCCTTGAGATCAATTCCATAGGTAACGTCAACAGGCACATTGATGTAGTGCTCCTTGAATTTTGATTCGCCACTGATATTGGTAACGATGGCATCAAGATTCTTCACATCCTTGTCCATCACATATACCCACTCGATACCTGGCACAACTCCGAAGTGCTCGCCAACCCTGAATGTATAGTCACCTCCGACATAGAAGCCGTTTGCTTTAGTCGTCTCCTTGATATCCTTGGCCGTAAGCTTCTCTTTCAAAGCCGAATTTGTAAAACCGGCACCGATACTGAACTGAGCGAATGCGTCAGCGCAGGTCAACATCAACAATGCTGAAACTGCTGCAAAAAATACTTTTTTCATATTATCAGAATATGTTTTAAGAATTTAACTTTTTACGGGGCGCAAATTAAGCACTTATTTATGTAACGTGCAAATTTGTAAACTTTCGGAACAATCGGCAGCCCTAAACTTCCAATCCGATAATTGCTCTGTGATGTTCTATCGTCCTAACACTGACCTATAAATATCCATCAGACCGTCAGCGATTTTCGCACGGTCGTGCCGAATAGTTGCGACTGTCACCGCCAAAGCACTTATCGAAGATGCCAGCTCTTTATCGTTCAAGAGTTTAATAATAGCTGAAGCGAAAGATTCAATATCACCGGCAGGAACCAGGACACCGTCCACTCCATCATTTACAATGCTTGGTGTTCCTCCGACCTTTGCCGCAACTGACGGCACTCCTATCAACTGGGCCTCACAAAGGCTGTTCGGACTGTTTTCAATATATGAAGGGTGGACATACACCGAAGCCCTGCACAATGTCCCCGCAAGCGTCTCAGCATCAGCGACTCCAAGAAACCGAACATTAACATCAGACGCACGGATTCCTGTAAATTTCTCAAAGAAACGCGCATTGACATTTCCATAGACATTCCATACGAAATCAAGTCCGGATTTTTTGAGTGTCAATGCTGTCCGCAACACCACATCCGCCCCCTTGTAAGGAGCCTCAGATATCGTGGAGACAATCCTAGGCACTTCCCCGGCCTGAATTCCGCGCCATCTTCCGGCATTATCGTAAAACGAACCTCGCAGCACTTCATCAAGATGAAAGTACCTTGCGGCTGGAGCGACACACCTTATATATTGCCTGTCCCAATCTGTCCTGCCGATGTAATTTTTCACTGCGGACAATATTTTCTGTTCCTGCAAAGTGCGACGACGGAAAGAGTCTGCGTAATACAACTTGCCGAGGAAACCGCGTACAGCCCCGCCAGAGCAGGCATAACGGAACATCGACATTCCGTCAGGAAGGAAATGTTTCCAGACTTCGCCCAATATTCCCTGCAAATGCAGAACAACAGGAACGTCCGTCCTTTCGGCAATCATTCCGTAAATATGTTCCGAGCCGAACACCTCGATTATGTCAGGCTTAAACTCGTCCACTACAGCCGACATCGCATCAAGAAGCGCACCCGATTCACCAGTTCCGAGCCCAAGCAGTTTTCCGAACCTGCCAAGTGCTGATTGGTTATAGACATTGGGAATGCGATAATATGTCACACTACTGCAGCGCGAGACCTTTTCGCCATAGTTGGATATATACGATACGGCTAGCTCAACCTCTGGAGGGAGTTGGCCCATAAGGGACGACACCCAACCACCGCCGTTGTATTTACCGACATTGGCAACTTCAGCCGGAGGTGTATTTGTCAGCCACAGAACTTTCATTTTCCGGCAGAATATTTTTCACCTTTTCCGCTTCTAAGCAATTCTTTGACTTCGTCCACAGACAGTCTCCGATCAAGATTCATATAGTACCTTCCGTGCGTGGAAATCCGTTCATACTTTGGCGGCAACTGCATATAATCGCCGTAAATCCTTCGCAGCACAGCATCATTTTCAACAGGCACGCGAACTTCAAAATCCTCAAACGGCAGCGACTTATATCCGTCGTACCAGGCCTTTGGATGACAGACTTTCTCGGTCGGCGAATAGGACGGCATCGTCATAAGCATATCACCCTCCGAGCCTGTCATACTCCTGTCCATATCATTAAACCGCTCCAAAAACCTTGTTTTGCGAGGACGCATCACCAGGATATCCTTAAGCATTCCGGCGAACTTAGAAAAGCGGCATTGTACCAGAGTCTTCAATACATCACCGGCCTTGTAATGGCGCAATGAACGGCGATAATTTTTGAAAGCATTGACATACAAGTTTTTAGCTCTAGCATTCTGCTCCATATCATTTCCGACAGCATCCAACGGGAACACATCCACGAACACACCGAAAACGCAAGGATACTTCTCCTGCTCCCAAATGGTGGTATTCATATCCGAAAATTTCGCTATGGCTACAGGATAATCCGGAGTTCCCGTCCTTGTGCTCAGAATATCGTATTTACCGTCAAGTCCCGGCACCAAATCATTGACCTTGCCGTCCATAGACAGAAAGCGTTCATAGTCAGGCCTCGGCATATATACGTCAATGTCGTCGTCCCAGGGAATCATCCCTTTGTGACGTTCAGCGCCTATCGCAGAGCCGAACGCGAGATACCAATTCAAATTCTCCGCATCGCAGAAACGAATGAAATCTTTCATTGTGCGGAGCAATATCGCTCGGTATTTGTCTTCCATAAAAAGATTTTTTAATAGTCACGCGGTATTTCGCAAATGCGAAACACAAATCATTCAAAGTTAACATAGAGTTTTGATTATTTCAATGTTTATGCGTAAGTTTGTTAGATTCCGCTTGCCTACAGACAGGCAGAATTTGCAATTCGGTTAACTTTAAAAACAAAAGACAATGTTCAAAGACCAACCTAAAGGTTTGTTCGCCCTTGCTCTGGCCAATACCGGAGAACGCTTCGGCTACTACACTATGCTGGCCATCTTCCTCCTGTTCATTCAGGCGAAATTCGGATTCAGCGCAGCCGTTTCCACTCAGATTTACTCCATCTTCCTTGCCGCCGTGTACTTTATGCCGCTGTTCGGAGGAATGCTTGCTGACAAAATCGGTTACGGAAAATGTGTCACCACCGGCTTTGCAGTGATGTTCGTTGGGTATCTCTGTCTCTCCATCCCGACAGGTCCGGACACCGCCGGCAAGATTCTTATGTTTGGCGCACTTGCACTCATAGCAATGGGTACAGGACTTTTCAAGGGCAATCTTCAGGTAATGGTCGGCAATCTCTATGACGATCCTAAATACGCGTCAAAGAGAGACTCGGCATTCAGCCTTTTTTATATGGCAATCAACATCGGTGCAATGTTCGCTCCGTCAATGGCAAAAGCCATCACAAATTTCTTCCTCGGAAAGTCAGGACTTGTTTATGATGCAAGCGTTCCGGCACTCGCCCACCAGGTAATGAACGGCAATCTGGAGAATGCCGACAAACTCCAGAGCATCGCCGACACGATGTCAGGGGCAGCGGGAATGGACCTCGCGTCATTCAGCCATTTCTATATCGAAAAGCTATCAACTGCATACAATTACGGATTCGCAGTCGCCTGCATCTCTTTGCTTGTTTCAGTAGCCATCTATTTCGGATGCCGCCCTTGGTTCAAGAATGCAGATGCCAGCACCAAACAGGCAAAAACCGCAAGCAACACCTCCGAGCCGGAACTTACTCCAGCTCAGACAAAAAGCAGAATCACTGCGCTTATGCTTGTTTTCGCTGTCGTAATTTTCTTCTGGATGGCATTCCACCAGAACGGTGCTACAATGACGCTGTTTGCCCGCGACTACACCGCAAGTTCTGTCAGCGGGGCTACCAGGGTGGGATTCAACATTTGGAGTCTCGCACTCATTGCAATATCCGTTTACACATTGTTCGGAGCATTCCAGTCTGAAAAGACCAAAGGCAAAGTGATTTGCGGTGTAGTGACAGCTCTTCTCTGGGGCGGAGCATACGCAATTTACGCAGGAATGTCTGATGTGGTAAGCATCCAGCCTTCTGATTTCCAGCAGTTCAATCCGTTCTTTGTCGTTGCCCTGACCCCTATATCCCTTGCGATTTTCGGCAGTCTCGCGGCAAAGGGCAAGGAGCCGTCAGCACCAAGGAAAATCGGTATGGGAATGATTGTAGCGGCCATCGGATTCACAATCCTTACTGCAGCATCTATAGGCCTCGCATCCCCGAAAGAGCTCGGCGGCACCGTCAGCCCTGACTTGGTTTCACCGACTTGGCTGATTTCCACATATCTGGTACTCACATTCGCAGAGCTTCTTCTCTCCCCTATGGGCATTTCATTCGTATCGAAAGTTGCGCCCCCTAAATACAAAGGAGCGATGATGGGATGCTGGTTCGCCGCCACAGCTTTGGGCAACTACCTCGTATCTATACCTGGTCTTCTGTGGAACAAGGCACCGCTTTGGACAGTATGGGCTCTGCTCATCACGCTCTGCCTGCTCTCAGCGCTGTTCATCTTCTCAATAATGAAGAAACTCGAATCTGCCACCGAGTGCTAACGCCAATCACTCATATTTTATAGATTCACAGGTCTCTTTTTTGCCGGATTTCCCGCATAAAGGGACCTGTTTTCATTGTGCTCCTTTTCCGATAGATTTTCGCAAACCGGTCCTGCTCTTTGCATTCAAAAGCCTCGATATCCTCGGTTTTAACGAGATAATATCCCTAACTCCTATCGCATTTATCTCAGGTCCAGAGTCCTGGAGCGCGAAATTCCGTCTTGACACTCCTTTCATCCCGATTCCAGCGCCGGTGAGATTGGCAGATCCGACATCACGAACTGCGCACGCCGATTTCGATGAGATTGTACGGGCGTAGGTTCATCTTGTAGTCTCCGGTGAGGACGGCTCCGTTGGAGAATACGATGTCTCCGGAAGTGACCATTCCCGCATCGTCGTGGATATGCCCGAAGAGGTGCGCCCTCGGGCGTACCCTCATAACACTGGAGCGGAGTTCCGGACTTCCGTAGTGGTAGCCTTCAGATAGGTCGAGAATATTCAGCGGCGGCTGGTGCGTTATCAGGACATCGGTGTCATCGGGGATGGCGGCGTAGCATCGTAGAACAGAACCCGAGACGGAGTCCTCCACCGACAGCGGGATGCCGTGGAATTTGAGACCGTCTATTTCCACCGAGTCGTTCCGGAGGTAATGGCAGTTTCCGTCAAGCCCGTCTGGCTCGCCACCGTGCAGACAGAAATCGTGGTTGCCGGCGATGAACACCTTGTAAGGGTAAGGCAGGTCGCAGAACCACTCCATAAAATCGACAGCATCGTCCGTGCCACCGGTCATGGTGATATCGCCGGAGTGTACGATGACATCAGCCTCCGGAAGATTCTGAAGACGGCGGTGGAAGCCGTGGGTGTCTGATATGTGCAGGATTCTCATAAAGTCCTTATGGCTTTTTGCCATATCAATCTTTTTCTTGTTAGACTCGCAATCCGTTTTTTCTATGTTGCAAAGATAGTCGAATAAATTGCTAAATTATGGCAGTGAGGATGTTTTCGATTTTCAATCGCCATTTTTCCGCGTTCGGCAATCTCATCTGAATATAGACCGCTTCAATTTATTAGAGGCTGTTGACTGTATCTGCGGTAAAAATAAAAGTTTTTTTGGTGTTTTTTTTTGGGGGGGGAAACTATATTAGCAGACGGATGCGGCCTGTCCGCATTCTAACATATCAGCGAAAGTGTTTTTCGCGTGTCCTGGTTGGAAATCTCGACAATTTCTCAGACAAGGGGCTCGTCTTTTACACTCAGCTCGTCTTTGGATTATGCTGTCGGTGGGCTTCTGCATTTTTTGAGAAAACTGCCGGTTTTTTGCGGATTTATGCGCTAATATTGCGCTTGCTTTTATAACAATAAAAACAAACTGTATGGCATGGATTGATAAAGGGCTGGAAGATTTCCTGCATGGCGAATTTCCATGCAGGACGATCAAGGGCTATTATGAGTATCACACCTGGCAATCGTCCCGTTATGTTTACATTACGACATCCTTGAAAAATGAGGAAGACCTTCATTATGAGTATTTTCAGGAAAATGTCGAGCTTCATTTGGAAGGCAAGTTCCAGAGCGAGGATTATCGGGATTTTGCCAGGGAGCTCAGAGTTAAGACAGCAAATGACAAGCGTTTGAGCTGGCTGAGCTGGCAAGGACATAGTCAATGCCGGTGTCGGATAAACGGAGCGACGGATTCGCCGGAAGATTTGCTCCGGTCTTGGTGGAATCAATGGAAGAACTTGAAAGAAAACTCAAAGCGCACACTGCCCCCCGAGCCGCTTATTGATGAGTAGCAAATCTGAGTGTCTTTGATGTGTAATCCTTCCTCCATGATTGCATAATCCCGCGATTTTCGTAACTTTACGTGGAATGTCAAAATCATTGGCCGTATGTTGTACCCTATTGGAATACAGAGCTTCGAGAAAATCAGAACCGGAGGGTTCGTCTATGTTGACAAGACCGCGCAGATTTATCATCTCGCCTCCACCGGGCAGTACTATTTCCTGAGCCGTCCGCGACGATTCGGCAAGAGCCTTCTTGTCTCCACTATGGAGGCCTACTTCAATGGGCGCAAGGAGTTGTTCAAGGGGCTGGCAATGGAGAGCCTCGAAAAGGACTGGACGCAGTATCCGGTCCTGCATTTGGATTTCACGGGCAGCAAGTATACCGAAGTCGAGAATCTTGTAGCGGCGATTGACCAGCATCTGGCGCAGTGGGAGGAGACTTATGGAGTTGAGTGCAGGTCGGATGACCTCTCCGTGAGGTTCAAAGCCGTGATTGAGGCGGCCTGCAAGAAGACAGGGAACAAGGTGGTCATACTCGTCGATGAGTATGAGAAGCCTGTCATAGACAACATCGACAATGACGAGCTCGCGAACAAGTTCCGCCGCGAGCTTCAAGGCTTCTACAGCGTAATCAAGGGTAAGGACGAATACATCCGTTTCGCGTTTCTCACTGGAGTGACGAAGCTCGGCAAGATGAGCGTCTTCAGCGGGCTGAACAATCTTCAGGACATTTCTATGGACTTGAGATATTCGGACATCTGCGGAGTGTCGGAGTCCGAACTCAAGGAGAACTTCGACGAAAGCGTGGAAGAGCTTGCTGCAGCGAACGGTCTGGGCAAGGATGAGTGCTACGGGAAGCTGAAGACTATGTACGACGGATACCATTTCACCGAGGATGCTCCGGGGGTCTATAACCCGTTCAGTCTGCTGAACACATTCAAGTCAAACCGATTCCGTATGTACTGGTTCGAAACGGGCACTCCGTCATTTCTTGTGCGCTATCTCAAGAAACAGAAATTCGACTTGGCGAGAATCTCGAAGGACAGGATCTCCATCGAGACACTGACCGGAGCGAACTATGACCGCCCTCAGCCGGTTACGCTGATGTACCAGACGGGCTACCTGACGATAGTGGGCTACAACGAGCGTTTCCGCGCCTACACCCTCGACTATCCGAACGAAGAGGTCAGGAGCGGATTCCTCAATTCTCTGAGTCAACTCTATGCCCCGGCTCTGATTGACAGCGAGTTTTCGGTGTACAACTTCGTCGACGATATCGAGAGCGGCGACGTGCAGGGCTTTATGACCCGGTTCACGGCGTTTCTTGCTGACAATAGTTACGAGATCCAGGGCGATCTTGAGTTGTACTTCCAGAATACGATGTACATAATGTTCAAAATGATGGGTCTGTATGTCAGCACAGAGTACCGCACCTCGCAAGGGCGCATTGACATCACCGTCAAGACCGACAAGTACATTTATATCATCGAATTGAAGCGGGACCAGTCACCGGAGGCCGCCCTCAAACAGATTGAGGAAACTGGCTACGCGCAGCCGTTCCTTGCGTCGGGGAAGCAAATCATACAGCTCGGCATAAACTTCTCCTCCGAGACCCGCACCATCGACGGCTGGAAGAAACTCGAATCAGCCACCGAGTGCTGACACCAATCACTCTTATAGATTTACAGGTCTCTTCTTGCCGGATTTCCCCGCATAAAGGGACCTGTTTTCATTGTGCTCATTTTCCGATAGATTTTCGCAAACTACTCCTGATGCTGCATTCAAAAGCATTTTTTAACAAACCTGTTTATAACAACCTTGTGAAAAATGCTATGTTGAGCGCGGAGGTTATTTTTAGCCATTTTGAAAGGGGCATTGGCCAGATGAACGATATTTTGTATTTTTGTATATATGGACAGATATACCGAATCCCTGCTTGTCAGTTGGGCTGAAACATACAACGACAGACAATATTTTCAGGAGGATCCCATAGCATTCCCGACACGTTTCGCTGAAATGATGAAAGAAGGTGTGAGGTCTCTCAAGGACGTGGAGATATCCGCGATATTTTCCGCTCATTTCGCCTGGGGAAGAAGGTCAATGATAGTCCGGGACTGCACCAGACTGTTCGATGAGATGGACTGGAAGCCATACGATTACGTTATGAATGGAAACTGGAGGAATGACAATGCCAGCATTCACAGAACAGTAAAATGGAGCGAGGTGGCCGACATCTGCAGAAAGCTCAAATCCATTTATGAAGAGGCCGACAGCATCGAGCCGATGGCTGTGAGCGACATCCGCACAAGGATATTCGGCCAGAAGGAAGACCGCTCGGCACCGAACAAAAAAATCAATATGATGCGCAGATGGATGATCCGAAATGACGGGAAAGTGGATCTCGGATTGTGGAAGGATTCAGATCCAGCAGAGTTGCTGATACCTCTGGACGTGCACGTGTATGAGGAAGCCATCGCACTGGAATTGACATCGAGGAAGCAGAAAGACCTCAAGACTGCGGTAGAAATCACTGACTCATTTCGGGAAATCTTCCCGGGAGACCCTTGCAAAGGCGATTTCGCCCTGTTCGGATATGGCGTAACCAACCACGAAAAGTAAACGACACCACTATGCCACATTTGTATGTAATCTCCGGATGCAACGGAGCCGGAAAGACCACCGCCTCGTACGCACTGCTTCCCGAAATGCTCGGATGCAGCCAGTTCGTGAATTCTGACGAGTTCGCCAAGAGCCTCTCCCCTTTCAGCCCCGATGCCGCTTCGATTCAGGCCAGCAAACTTATGCTCCTGAAAATGAACTATCTGTTCAGCCGCAAGGAAGATTTCGCGATTGAGACTACATTGGCAACCAGAAGCCTGAAAAGGATGATTGACAAATCGAGGGCGCAGGGCTACAGTGTGACAATTCTCTATTTCTGGCTGAATTCCCCTGAACTTGCCATAGAACGGGTGCGCGCCAGAGTATCAGCCGGAGGGCACAACATTCCGGATGAGGTGGTCAGGCGCCGTTATACTGCAGGTCTGCATTATTTTTTCAATGTTTACAGGCAGATGGCGGACAGATGGATACTGGCGGACAACTCGCAGATTCCATTCAAGGTCGTAGCCGAAGGGCAGAAGGATCTGCTTACGATAAAAGACGAAGCAACCTACGCCATCATCAGTGAAATGGCCGAAAAAGCCGAGCATTCATATAATGAGAACAAGCAATGACGATGATACTATGATACTTGCAAAACAATACTATCTCAATACATTCCATATCGCAGAAGAATATCTGCAGAAAATCACGGAAACCGCGCTCTCCCACGGCGGGGACTATTGCGACCTGTACTTTGAAAGCACAATGAACCAGACACATCAGCTGATGGACGGAGAGGTCACCTCTGGAAGTCTGGATGAGGATTTCGGTGTCGGAATAAGAGTTCTGTGCGGAGAAAAGACAGGCTATGCCTATTCCGAGAGCACTGAATGGCCGGATTTGATATCCGCAGCATCGGCAGCATCGGCGATTTCGCAGGGCACGGCAGTTACCCCTAAGGACACCAGAAGCACAGGCGCCACATATACTAGCCAGGAAAACAATGGAGGACGTCTGGTACGAAGGCTTTATCCGGGCAAACCAAACCCGGCGGCAGACCGTTATCCCATTTTGTCGGACTGGAGAGAAGCTCCCCCTTCAGTGGCAGTGGAATATCTCGGCAAACTTGAACGTGAAATAAAAGCGAGAGACAGCCGCATCACCAGCGTAAAATGCTCGGTATCAAGCCAGACAAGCGACTATATGATGTTCAACTCGTTCGGCGAACTTAAATACGAGACCCGACCGCTTACAACAGTTCACGCCAACATCGTGGCTGACAACGGCAAAAGAAAAATTCAGAAGGACGCGTCAAGAAGTTTCCGCCAGAGTGCAGAGATGCTTACCGATGAAATTATCAAGGAATTGGCAGACAAGCTAACCGACGGAATTGACAGTGCTTTTGAAGCATCAAGACCGAAAGGCGGAAAGATGCAGGTTGTTATGGGCGCAGGTGCATCCGGAATCCTGCTTCACGAGGCTATGGGACACGCGTTCGAGGCTGATTTCAACCGAAAGGGACAGTCGATATTTTCCGACAAAATGGGTAAGCAGGTATGTTCCAAAGGGATAACCGTAGTAGATGATGCAACTATACGAGGCAACCGAGGCTCTCTCAATTTCGATGACGAAGGAGTCCCGGGACAAAGAACGGTGATGGTAGAAGACGGAATACTGACATCCTATCTTCACGACAGAATAAGCGCCAAGTTCTATGGTGTGGCACCGACCGGAAACGGAAGACGCGAGACTTTCAGATGCAATCCGATACCAAGAATGCGCGCCACGTATATGGAGGGCGGAAACGCTGACCCTGACGGCATAATCGCTTCCGTGAAAAATGGAATATATGTCAATGAGTTCAGTAACGGACAGGTGAAGATTGGAGAAGGCGATTTCACATTTTTCGTCAACAGCGGATTTCTGATTGAAAACGGAAAACTGACCCGACCGATAAATGATATCAACGTCATCGGCAACGGGCCTCAGGCATTGAAGGACATTGTGGCTGTGGGCAACGACTGCGTCATAGACGATGGGGCCTGGACCTGCGGCAAAGGTCAGTCCGTACCTGTATCCTGCGGCATTCCGACCGTCCTTGTAAACAATCTTGTGGTAGGAGGACAACAAAATGACTAAGACATACGAACTTAAGGAGACACTGCAAGCTGCATTTTCCGAGGAGGAAATCGCCATTGCAGACATGAGCGTAGTTATGGCTCTTGAAGCAGGAGCCAGTGCCGTGCAAGTAAGACTGGCAAAAGGAAAGACGGAAACCATTTCACTGCTTGACGGAGAAATCGACAGTATCACCCAGACCGGTGACAGAGGATTGGTCTTCAGTCTTTATGCAGGCGGAAGATATGGCATATTCTCCACCAACAGGCTGAATAAAGACAGCCTGAAAACATTCCTGAAATCTGCAGTACAGAATGTGCAGATGCTTGCCCCGGACCCGTACAGAAAATTACCAAATCCGGAAGAGACCGCAAAAGATGCAATTCGCGGTAATGAGGTTGGACTATGTTGGTACGGCTATGAGTCTGTTTCCCAAGAAGACAGGACAGAAATGGCTAAAAGAGTTTCAGTTTTCAAAGAATACTCAGCGGCGGATTCCAAAAGAGGCTGGAGACTCATTTCCGAAGAAGTGGAATATACGGATATGCTGACTGACCACTATATTACAAATTCTGACGGGCTGCATTGCCGCCAAATTGAAACCTACTTCTCCGTCAGCAGTCAAGCCACTATTGAAGATGCAGACGGCAACAAATACAGTTGTTCACGGTGGGATTCCGGGATATCCCCGAAAGAAGTTGCCGAATCCGATTGTGGCGCCAAGGCAGTTCTGGAAGCTGCAAGCAAAATAAGTCCGACCAAATGTGAGAGCGGAATTCAGACTATGGTTGTTTCGAACAAAGTGTCGAAAAGACTTCTGCGTCCTATTCTGAGTGCTTTGGGAGGAAGAGCCATCCAACAGAAATCTTCCTTTCTTCTGGACACGCTTGACAAGCAAGTTTTCCGCAAAGGACTTAACGTTGTGGACCGCCCTCGTGAAAAGGGAAAATGCGGCGCAACATTCTTCGATTTGGAAGGAAGAGCCACAAAAGACAGGGATATCATTGCCGACGGCGTAGTGAAAGAATACTTCATCGGCTCGTATATGGCAAACAAAATGAATATGAAAGCCACCTCCGGATATCCGATAAGACCTGTACTGCTACCGTTCCTCAGCGAAAGTTATTCAGGCAAATCCATTGATATGAAAGGACTTGACGAACGAGAGATCATATCGTTGTGCGGAGACGGAATTCTGGTCACGGACTTCAACGGAGGAAACTATAACCGTTCGACCGGAGACTTCTCGTACGGCGTGGAAGGCTACGAGTTCAGAAACGGTGACTACACCACTATGAAACCTGTTTCCGGCATACTGATTACAGGCAATTTTGTAGAGTTGTGGAATAATCTCGAAATTGCAGGCGATGACCTGGAAGAATATACGATGGACTATGTGCCGACATTGGCATTCAGCAACGTCAATTTCAGCGCATAAATACGATAGACATAAAACACACGATTACTTGCAAAAATTTTAATCATTATGAAAATATCAAAGGACAAAGTCGTTGAACTGGAATATGAACTGACAGTGGACGGCGAGATTGTGGACAAGACTTCCGAGATGACCGGTCCTCTCGACTATATTCACGGAGAGCATATGCTTCTGCCTAAATTTGAGAGCGAGTTGGAAGGACTTGAGCCGGAAGCGGAATTTACATTCACGTTGTCAGCGGAGGAAGGATACGGAGAATATGATCCGAAACGCAGATTCGACATTCCAAAGTCATCGTTCGAGGTCGATGGCATATTGAGGGAGGACCTTCTGCAGATTGGCAAGACCATTCCGCTTCTCAACAGTTCAGGAATAGTGGTGCAGGGCAAGATTGAAGCAATCAAAGATGACAAGGTAACTATGGATTTCAACCATCCTATGGCCGGCAAAACGCTGAATTTCAAGGGCAAGGTGATTTCCGTCAGAGATGCCACCGAAAAGGAACTGACCGAGGGATTGCACGGGGAGTTTCTCCCGCCATCAGGAGGCTGCTGCCACCACGGCAAAGGCGGTTGCGGATGCCACAAAGACGGACACGACAGTGGCTGCGATTGTCACCACGAAAATGGCGAAGGATGTTGCCACAATGAAAACGGAGGCGAATGCTGTCATCACGACAACGACGGAGGATGCTGCAACCACGACGGAAGCGGTGACGGCTGCTGTTGCCCTCACGAATAAGGATGTCGATAAAGTCATACACACTATGAAGACTTCCGTTGTCATACTCAATTGGAACACAACCGGATATCTGGAGAGATTCATTCCCGGCATACTGCATTCCATTCAAGGACTGGATGCGGAACTTGTCGTGGCTGACAGCGCCTCGACTGACGGCTCCTTGGAGATGATGGCGAGCAAATTTCCAGAGGTCCGCAGAATTGCTCTTGATGCAAACTACGGGTTCACCGGAGGTTACAACAGGGCGCTCCAGGAGATTGACTCGGAGTATTATGTTCTGCTTAATTCCGACATCGAAGTGAAGGACGGATGGCTTCAACCGCTTGTTGAAACCCTTGACAATCACCCTGATATAGGTGCGTGTGCACCGAAACTCCATTCCTGGTATGACCGGGACAACTTCGAATATGCAGGGGCTGCGGGCGGATATATAGACAGTCTGGGATTTCCTTTCTGCAGGGGAAGGATAATGAATATGGTCGAGAAAGACGAGGGGCAGTACGACACACCGGAAGATGTCCTTTGGGCCACAGGCGCCTGCCTTATGGTCCGCGGCAACCTTTTTCACAAATTGGGAGGCCTTGACGACAGGTTTTTCGCCCACATGGAAGAAATCGACCTGTGCTGGAGAATGCAACTTGAAGGATATAAAGTGCGCATTGTACCGCAATCCGTAGTCTGGCATTTGGGCGGAGGCACTCTGCCGCAAAATTCCCCGTGGAAACTAAAACTGAACTACCGCAACAATCTGATGCTGCTTGAAAACAATCTGTCAAGGACTTACAGCATAGACAGGTTGAAAAAGGCAATTCAGAACGGTAAGCAAACCGATACTGCAGAATTGGCTAGGATTGCAAAGAAAGCCTGCAGAAAAGCACGCATAACGATATTTGAAAGGATGATTGTGGACGGACTGACTGGCCTCGCCTATCTTGCAATGCTGAAATGGGACTATTTCAAGGCAGTCATCGGGGCCCACAAAGAGTTCAGAGCAAAATCTAAACGCACAGACATCGCCGGCATACAGGCCTATCTGTCACAGTGGACAGACTGCCCGGTGCTGCCTGAAGTAAAGGGAATATATTCTCATTGGATAATTCCGCGTGCGATATTGTGCAAAGAACGGACATTTGGTTATATTCGCAGATATTTCGGAAAGAGGTAAAGAAATGGTTATAATCATAGAAGGTGCCGGTGAGGTAGGATCACATCTGGCAAAAATGCTCAGCAATGAGTCAAACGACATCACGGTTATCGACTGCGACGAGGAACGCCTCGCCAGGCTTGCGAGTACCGCAGACGTGGTGACCATAACGGGAGACCTTTCCTGCATCAAGGTTCTGAAGGACGCCGGAGTCGAAAATGCAGACCTGTTCATTGCGGTAAATCCAAGCACTTCACAGGATGTGAATATCGTCAGCGCATTGTTAGCCAAGAAATTGGGATGCGCCAAGGTCTGCGCCAGAATCAACAACGAGGAATATCTCTCATACGAAAACAAGCACCTTTTCACGGAATTGGGAATCGACCTTATGTTCTATCCGGAAAAAATCGCTGCCGGAGAGATCGCAAGTCAATTGAAACGCACCACGTCCACTGAAACGATGGATTTCGCAAGGGGAAAACTTCAACTTGCGGTATTCAAACTGGAGGATGACTCCCCTATCATTGATATGAAAATCTCAGAACTTGCCGCAGCGGTCACATCTGCCGTACAGTTCCGAGTAGTCGCAATTTCCCGTGACAATAAAACACTTATGCCACAGCGCGATACCAAGTTCAAGTATCACGACCTCGTTTATATAATAACCACGAGGGAAGGCATTGACCCGATGATGAAATTTCTTGGCAAGAGCAGCATAGAAATCAACAAAGTGATGATTCTGGGCGCAGGAGCCATAGGCGGAATGATTGCCGGCAACATTGCCAAATTAGTTGAAGCCGTGAAAGTCATTGACGCGGACAAAAAACTCTGCATCGACCTCAGTGAAAGCACCGACAACAATGTGCAGGTGGTGAACGGAGACGGCAGAAATTCCGACTTCCTGCTTGAAGAAAATATCAGAGACTATGACGCATTCGTGGCAGTCACAGAAAACGACGAAGCCAACATTCTCGCCTGCGTAGTAGCGAAACGCTTCGGCGTGGAACGCACCATTGCGGAAGTGGAAAATATCGAATATATACGGCTCGCCGAAGAAATGGGCGTGGATGCCGTCATCAACAAGAAACTTATCACCGCCGGAAAGATATTCAAGATGACTCTCAGCAACAAGGTACGCTTCGTAAAATATATGAGCGGCACAGAGGCGGAAATCCTTGAATATATCGTGGCGCCTGACAGTTCCATCACATCCAAAGCATTGAAGGACATTGATTTTCCTCAAAACGCCATCATCGGCGGAATAATCCGGGGCAACGATTATTTCATCGCGGTAGGCGACACGAAAATCGAAGGCTACGACAGAGTTGTGGTCTTTGCACTTCCAAGCGCCGTCAAGGAAGTGGACAGAATGTTCAGATAACCGGCACACAATAATATGGCATCATTTCTACAGATAGAGAATATCAGCAAGAGTTATGGTCCAAAAGTGCTTTTCGAGCACATTGGATTCAACATAAATGAAGGTGACAAGATTGCGCTGATTGCGCCGAACGGAACAGGCAAATCCACATTGCTGAGGATACTTGCGGGGAACGACAAATCAGACTCGGGCGGAAAAATCACTTTTCTGCGACATATACGGATAGCATTTCTGGAACAGGAATTCGCTTTCAATCCAAACAATGACGTGTTCACTCAGGCAATGGAGTCCAGCAAACAGTTCACTGAAGGGCTGGACGACGATGCCCTTTTCGCATACGAGCTGAGAATCAGGAAGTTCGCGTCAAATTTCGGTCTAGACACATCGAGTCCGATGCAGAATCTATCAGGAGGAGAGGTCAAACGTGTGGCATTGACCGTAATGCTGTCTTCAGAAGCGGATTTCTTTATAATGGACGAGCCGACGAACCACCTTGACATTGACGCAATAGAATTTCTGGAGAATTATCTCGGACATTCGAGAAGCACTCTGCTGATGGTTACCCACGACAGATATTTTCTGGATCACGTGTGCAACACCGTGATGGAGCTTGACCACGGGGCAATATACACATACAGAGGAAATTACGAGAATTATCTGGAGAAACGTCAGGAGCGCATTGACAATTACAACGCCGAAACAGCCAAGGTAAACAATATTCTTCGCCGCGAACTCGAATGGATAAGAAGTTCCCCTTGCGCAAGGACCGGCAAGGCCAGATACCGTATAAATGCCTTCTACGACCTTAAAGACAGAGCTGAACAGGTATATACCAGCGGCAAGGTCAATCTGGATTCAATGGAGAAAGGCTCCAGACTCGGCAGCAAGATAATAGACTGCAAAGATGTATGTTTCCGTTATGGCAATGACGTATATCTGGATCATTTCACCTACAATTTCCAGCGATTTGAACGCATAGGAATTGTCGGCAAGAACGGCACAGGAAAGTCCACATTCATAAATTTGCTCACCGGCAACATTCCTGAGAACGGCGAATTTGAAGGGACAATAGAGAGGGGCGAATCGCTTAAGATAGGCTACTACCGCCAAAACGGAATGAAATTCAATGAGGACGACACCGTTATGCAGATTGTCAGCGACACTCATCTGCTAAACCAGTTCCTTTTCAGCCACGATATGTTCACGACCCGTGTCGCAAAACTTTCTGGCGGAGAGCGCAGACGGCTCTACCTGCTGACGATACTGATGCAGAATCCAAATCTTCTAATACTCGACGAGCCGACCAATGACCTTGACATCGTGACACTGGATGTGCTAGAAGAATATCTGAAAGATTTCAAGGGGTCACTTATCATTGTATCCCACGACAGACACTTTCTGGACAGGCTCGTGGACCATCTTTTTATCTTCTGCGGGAACGGAGTCATAAAGGATTTCATCGGTTCATACAGCGAGTACCACGAGTACATAAAAGAATACGAGGCGCAACTGAAATCCGAGGCCAGGGCAACTGAAAAGGCTGGCAAATCACAAGACACCGCATCCTACAAAAAGGACCGTCAGGAAAAGAAAAAACTTACCTGGAAGGAGCAGAAGGAACTTGAACAACTTGAAAAGGACCTTGATGAACTTGGCAAAGAGAAGTCGGCTCTTGAGCAGGGTCTCTCTTCCGGCAATCTTGACTATGCCAAAATACAGGAAGCCTCCAAACGATTCGAGGAAATCTCATCACTTCTTGACGAAAAGGAAATGCGCTGGCTCGAACTGCAGGAGAACAGCTAAGGAACTGGATCTCTCCTACTGAGACAGGGTTCCCTATACACCAGACATACGACACAAAAAAAGTTCCGGAGAAATTCTCCGGAACTTTGTGATCCCAATAGGATTCAAACCTATAACCTTTTGATCCGTAGTCAAATGCTCTATTCAATTGAGCTATGGGACCATTCAGTCTTTCGACTTATGCTACTTGGTCTCTGCAACAGCCTGAGAAGCACCTTCTTCTTTCAGGAATACGAGCTTCTTCTCCTTGATTCTTGCCTTCTTACCGGAAAGATTTCTGAGGTAGAAGATTCTTGCTCTACGCACGTGACCTACCTTGTTTACTTCAATTGATTCAATGAATGGTGACTGGAAAGGGAAAATCCTCTCAACACCTACTCCACTTGAAACCTTGCGGACTGTGAAAGTTTTTGTAAAAGGTGATGCTCCGCTAATCTGGAGAACAACGCCTCTGAACTTCTGAAGTCTCTCTTTGTCACCCTCTTTGATTCTATAGGTAACGGTGATTGTGTCACCGCCTTTGAACTTAGGGAATGAAGCGGCTTTGTCGTTTACAAATGCCTGCTCTACAACTTTAATCAAATCCATCTCTAATAACTTTTAAGCGCAACATTGCTCAAGAACTCAACGACAGCAAGAGGTTGCTTTGTTAATGGGACTGCAAATGTACAAACATTTTTCAAATCCGCAAAACTTTTATCAGAAATTTTTCTTTAGAAATTCTCTTTCATCTTGTCAAACAAATTCTTGTCTTCCCTGCTCAAGTCAGGAGTAAAAGAAGAACTTGACCGCATAGACTCGAACGCAGCCTTCTCACTGCTTGACAGCTTCTTCGGCAACCATACAAGATATTTGACATACAAGTCACCGATACCGGAGCCATAGCCTTTGACAGCAGGCATACCCATACCTCTCAGCCTTACTATCGTACCGGACTGTGTTCCAGGCTCAATCTTGACCTTGTAATTTCCGTCAAGACAAGGCACAGAAGTCTCGCCGCCGAGAATTGCATCCATCACGGAAATTATCTTCGTATAGAACAGGTTTTTGCCGTCCCTCTTCAGTGTTGGATGAGGAGTTTCCTCAATCACTACAAGGAGATCACCATTTATGCCGCCAGCCTTTGCTGCGTGACCTGCACCTTTGACGGTAAGTTGCATACCATTCTCGACGCCGGCCGGAATATCGACAGACACAGTGACACGCTTGCGTACCAGACCGCTTCCGCCACAAGTTCTGCAAGGATTTGAAACAATCTTCCCTTCTCCGCCACACCTTGAGCAGGTTGTATATGAGACAGTCTGACCGAAGATACTGCGCATAACACGCTGTTCCTGGCCAGTACCGTGGCATATAGGGCAAGTCTTGATGTCAGACGAATTCTTGGTGCCTTTACCAGCACAGTCAGGACACTGCTCATATCTTTCAATCTGCACATCCTTCCTGACGCCCTTGGCAATTTCCTCAAGCGTGAGATGAACCCTCGTACGGATATCACGTCCGCGCATAACACGCTGGCCTCCGCTCTGTCTTCCAAACCCGCTGAAGCCACTGAAACCTCCGCCATTTCCGCCACCGGAAAAGTCAAAGCCTTCCCCGAACAGGTTATTCAATATGTCATTGATGTCAATTCCACCGAAACCGCCGCCGAAGCCACTGAATCCACCAGCTCCGCCGAAACCGCCTGACGGTCCGTTAAATCCGAACTGATCGTACTTAGCCTTCTTGTCAGGATCACTCAAGACCTCGTAAGCCTCCGAAGCTTCCTTGAATTTTTCTTCTGCGGCTTTTTTCTCCTCTTCGGTACCGCTCACCCATCTGTCTGGATGCCATTTCAAGGCAAGTTTCTTGAATGCTGACTTTATCTCATCAGCACTTGCGCTCTTGGACACTCCAAGAACTTCGTAATAATCTCTTTTGTCAGCCATAAATCAAACTCCAAATTCACAGATCTATATTCCCACAACTACTTTTGCATAGCGGAGAATCTTTCCGCCAAGAGTATAGCCAGTCTCAATCACATCATAGACAAGACCTTTTTTGTCGGCATCTTCAACCGGCAACTGTGCCACCGCCTCGTGAAAATCAGTATCGAATTTCTGTCCTTTGGCTTCAATCTTTTCAAGGCCTTTGGACTTCAGGTATTTCATAAGTTTGTCGTATATGAGGCCGGTTCCCTCTTTAGCCGCCTCATCGCTTGACTTTTCAAGCAGAGCCATCGCCCTTTCGCAATCATCCAGTACCGGCAGAAGCCCTTTGATGGTTTCCGATGATGCAGACGACACCAACGAAAGTTTCTCTTCCGCAGTTCTGCGACGGAATGTCTCAAACTCAGCCATCAGACGGATATAATCATCCTTTTCCTTGGCAAGCTTCGCCTCAACATCTTTCTTATCTTGTTCGAGGTGCTCGATCTTCTCTTTCAGCTGCGCCACTTCATCTTTTTCGGCATCAGCTTTCTTATCGGAGACTTTTTCAGCACCCTGATCCTTATCGTTTTTCGGTGTTTCCACCTTCACCGTCTCTTTCTCGTCCTTCTTCACCTGCTTCTCTTCTTTTTGCTTTTTCATTTTTTCTTACCCTCTTCTTGTATCTCTTGAACAACCCGTAAATGGTCGCTATAATTATTGCCCATATCATTTAGTACTGTTTTGAAAAACAACTTTCCAGCGTATGGTCTTCACCGGAAACGCGACTGGTTCACAACAAAATATCTGCCATTGCACCCAACTGACAATTTGGCACAACGGCAGATATATCTAAAGTTCCAAGTGCTTAGAAATTATTTCTTAACAGACTCTTATTTCACATATCCCCTTGTCTGCTCAAGGACTCTGTCAGGATAATTCGAAATAATAGCATCTACCTTAAGGTCAATCATTCTCTTGATCTCGGATTTGTCATCCACTGTCCAAGGAACGAGTTTGATACCGGCCTTATGGCATTTGTCAACCATATTCTTATCAACCGTGGTATATTCAGGGCTAAGCCAGTCCGGAGTGAATTCCAGTTTACCCATATAAGTATCCCAGTCAGTATCCTTCTTGCTTATGAGGTAAGAGAGCTTCACCTGCGGATATTTCTCGTGCATATAATTGAGAGCGCGGACATCGAAGCACTGGACAACAAGCCTGTCGCCAAGGTCTTTCGAGAGAAGCAGCTCCATACATTTATCTACAAATTCGTGATATTCAGGCCAATTGGTACCTTCATCCTTACCTTTCTTGCACTTTATCTCGATATTGTAACGCATCGGAGAAAGCTTGTGATCACTAACCAATGTCTCCACGGAATCTATCAGTTCCGATGCGAGCGGCTTCACTGCAGGAGACTGCTCCTTGCCAGGCCATACAACGCTTGCACGTTTTCCGACATCATATTTGGCAATAGAATCATAAGGCATTGTATAGAGATACTCTTTAGGGTCATCAGCCTTCACCTCTGTACCGTCAGGGCGCGTAGCATAGCGTGGATGGAAATATGCGTCGTGTGACACCACAATCTGACCGTCTTTGCTTACCTGAAGATCAAGTTCCAACGTATTAACACCCATAAGGACCGCATTGGTCATAGAGGTAAGCGTATTTTCAGGCCATAGACCTGCGCCGCCTCTGTGAGCCTGCACGTCCACATAGCCGCTCATATCCACGTCATATTTCCATTCCTTTCCGAAACGGCTTTTAACATAGACCGTCACGGTTTTGGCATACTGGTCAGGAGTTGCCGCGAAATAATGTATATTCTTCCTAGGCCTACGGAACGCAGGAATCGGTTTTTCTATGCCATTGTAGTAAGATTCTATCATCTTGATAAAAGTAGGAGAGCAGTCTTCAACCTGTTCCATCGGACCCATATCCTTGCCGTCCTGCGACCAGGTAACCGTCCAGTTCTCATCGTAATCCCAGACATTTGCTACCACTGAATTAGGATGATACATACTCTGACCCGGCTTGATAATCTCAACCTGAAAATCATCGGATTTACCGAGCGAATGATAGAACCAGCTGATATTCTTGCCTTTCACATCGAAGATTTCATATCCTGAAGGGACACCGTCACGGCACCAGTCTGCCACCCACCACGTTCCGCAGATACTTGCGGCATTGTGGTCAACGATACCGGGAGCCAGCTGATAATTGTTCATCACGTGAGTATGACCGGAAAGGATATCCACCTTGCGTCCGGAAAGCATCGCTATCAGTTTATCTGCATTTATTATACGCTTATTATCAGACTTTCTGTACCAGATCTCAGTAGGGCTATGCTGCGCAATAAAAATGTGGGTCTTTTTAGGAACCTTGGAGAGAAGCTTCTTAACAAACTTCAGAGTCTCATCTGAATAGCCCTCCTCATAATAGAATTTCTTATCCTTGTCCTTGCGATATATGATATTGTTCAGACATATATACAGGTCCTTGCCCATAAAGAACGCATAGTCGTGCGGGCCGAAATTGTCGTAGTAGTCTTCAGACAGATTCTTGAATATACGTTCCTTGTTATAGTCGTGATTTCCAGTTACATAATATACAGGGAAACCGACCTTAGACATTTTCTTCTTGAAAGAAGGCAACATCTTCGGAAGTTCCTTGTCCCATCCAATATCGCCGAGAATCATACCGACAACAGGACCAGTTTTCTTGTATTTCTTACCCTGCGCCTTCAGGTCATCGAATGGTTCGTCGCAGAACTGTTTGAACTGTTCCTTGTTTCTGACCTGCGGATCGGATATGGAGAACATTGTGTAATGCGACTGTCTGTCAGTCTTCTCCAAATCAAAATCAAACGTATCCTGAGAAGCCTTGCGGTAGAACTCCGGAACGCCGGACGAGTAATCTGCAACATAGCCGGCCGGCGTCACTATGTAAACGAATTCAGCCTTGCCGGACACGTTCAATGTAAACAGACCGTCCTTATTGGTCTTGACAATGGAACTACCGTCTGTGACGAGCACGCCTTTCAGAGGTTCATCACCACAGCGCACTGTTCCGGTAACTTTCCTTGCGTCAGCCATCGTAAAGACAGCCAGAAACGCAAGAGCGGACAATAACAACTTTTTCATCTTTATTTCAATTTATGAAATGACTTTCTTTTCACTCTTGATAAGCAATGCACAGAGCACAACTCCTATACCGGCACCTATCGCAACAGTAAGGTTCGCTGCGTTCCAGCCAAGAGAATTCGCCACATTGCCGACAAAAATCTTCGAGCAGATTGCATCACCGACAAAATATCCGAACAGGCCGACAAATCCGGCAGCTGTTCCGGCAGCATTCTTAGGCACAAGATTCAACGCCTGCACTCCTGTAAGGGCTACCGGACCGTAGATGAAGAATCCGATGAGACAAAGAGCGACATAGACCAGGATTTTCTGCGTCAACGGACTCATTTCCATATATCCGGAACCTACAAACCAATATAGAAGAACACCTACCATACAAGCGGACATACAGATTACATTCATAGGTGCACAACGTCCCTTGAATATCTTGGATGTTGCCAAACCGCACAGAATTGTTCCGAATGCGCCTACGAGGTTATGTATTGAGAATGCAAATTTACTTTCTTCTGCTGTCATTATGCCCTCGTGCTGCAGGAACGTCGGTGACCAGTCACCTATGCCGTAACGCACCATATAGACGAAAATATTGCTGAGTGCAACAATCCACAGCAGTTTGTTCTTGAAAACATAATCGACGAAAAGCACCTTGAACGGAAGTTTCTCTCCGGCAGCGCCACTGCTTTTCACTCCGCTGTAGTCATTTCTGTACTCCTGTACTGACGGCAAGCCGCAGGACTCCGGAGTGTCACGTATTGCCCACCAACAGAACAAGGCAATCACTATTGCCACCAATGCCGGGAATATGAAATTGCCTCGCCAGGCCTGAGACGCATCTATTCCGAAAGACGGGCCGAAATCAGCGAACAGCGACACGCCTGCGATTGCCAGCAAGCCAAGCGAAAAACTGCCTATCGTATGTGAAACATTCCACACCGACATCTTGAAACTGCGCTCATTCTGGCTAAACCAGTGAGTCATTATTCGTCCGCAAGGAGGCCATCCCATTCCGGAAAGCCAGCCTACGACAAGCATAAGGACGAAGATTATTCCGGTGTTCAGCGCAGCATTCGCGCCGTAAGGAAAGACTCCGGTCAATATCATTGTCAATGCGGAAAGCACAAGTCCTACGCAAAGGAATTTGCGAGAATCGGAACGGTCTGACACACTGCCCATTATGAATTTACTGAAGGCATAGGCAATGGAAACTGCGGACATCGCCAAACCAACTTTTCCAGCATCGAGAATCCCCTGTTCAATCATATCCGGTGCTGCCATCGAGAGATTTTTTCTCACAAGATAGTAGCCGGCATATCCGAGGAAAGCCCCTAGAAACACTTTCCATCTCATTGCATCAAACACCCCTGTGATTTTTTCCTGCGGGACTTTTTTCTCTCTCGGAGCAGGCGGGTCAAAGAATCTTGCCATTTTGTACTGTCAATAATTATGAGTCAAACATCAGAACCTGTCTTGGACAGATTCAGTTCAGACATAACGCCACAAAGTGAAACAAGCCTGCAGTACTACATTCCTAATGTTAACCACAGCATTTTATTTCGAAACAAACAGGCGTTACGTTCCGAAAGCAAAGTTACAATTATTTTCCGAAAGTTATCGCAAGCTCACGATTTGCGCTCGCGTTTAAGCAATGATATGATCTCATCCTTTGACCGTACGAGTTCATTGAGATTGGCAATCAGCGCATCACGCATAGACAGGGCTGATTCAAGTTCAGCTATGCGCGACTCAAGCGAGGTCTTCACACCTTCCAAATCATCATTGTACTTAACGCGTAGTTCTTCAATGCGGGCCTGACCGGCAGACGGCTTATAGCCGAGCACGAGTTCCTCTTCCGAGATATTAAGTTGATTGGCAATCTCGTGGAGACGTCTGCTTATGATGCGGGATTTTCCTTTTTCGATATTGCGGTATGATGTGCGTGAAATATCAAGCCGGCGCGCCATTTCATCCTGAGAAATGCCTTCCTCGTTTCGCCTGCGGATTATATTCTCCTTAATGCTATCGTTGTCCATGATGCAATCGTTTGATATTCACGGACAAAGATATTTCTATTCCTAACAGAAATCCGGCAACAAATTATTACCAATGGCAACTTTATCTTGCCATTTCAGCAATTTTTTCCGCCATCTCAACAACGTTTTGCATTCGCAAGAAAATGGACAACTAAAAAATTGTTTTGGCTATCCTCCTAGAACACGTATCCCAATGTAATGCCGTAAGACGATTCTTTTGACAAAAAGCCATTGGCATTGAACGCGTAATCCCTATTAAGCGCAAGTCTAAAATGCCATATCTGAACACCAATGCGAGGACCGACAAGACCATATACATTTTTATCATTTGACGCCGACCCGCTATTGAATAAACTGCCACCCCCCAGATTCACACCAATGTAAGGTCGAACCAAACCGCTTTTTGTTATCATATATTCAGCCAACATCTGCAGTTCCGGCTGATGATAACTAAAAGACTCTGAAGTCGTTTCCGTCTCCTTATAATTTTCAGTGGTAACTTTTCCGAATTTATATGACGCATTGACACCCACAAAAAAATGGCTATTGAATCCATACCTATACTCAAGATACAGTTCAGGACCTAAATTTTTCTTTGTTGCATCAACCGATCCCAATATTCCGTATCCGTCAACACCTACACCAAATTCAAATTTACTACTAGAACAATCTTGCGCCTTAGACGCAATCGACAAGCAAATAAGACTTATCGCCAAAATCCAAGTCCTCATAATTATTTCGCAGCTATTCAATTAACAGGCGGCAAATATTTTAATGGCGCATAAGTCACCATCCTAAAATTTTTGTAAAAATTATGATATGAAGCATCCACATTCTGAGTATCGACCGAATCTTTAGAATTCCTCTGAGATGTCTTAAAAACTCCTTTACTATAATACCCATCACTCATCCCATACCATCCCCAATTTATATGATAATAGTTTCCTTTAACACCATCCAACACCCAAGCATGTCCTTGCCCATTTCCGTATCCGTCCAAATAAACAGGTCTACCACCTCTTAATATCTTATCTGCAATTTTTTGTTTCTTACTACCGAAGCCTAGATGTTTATCAACATCCGTATATCCATAATTTTCAAAAGTCCTGTGCGCCCCGTCTGCATACGCTGAACTACTAGATCCCTCTTTATCACCATATCTAACTTTTACATTCTTCTTTTTACCTAATTCCCTAACAAAATGCGCGACTTGATCAAAGGCGGAAGTATCCACACTATGATATGAATTATTCATAGATGAATAGCGATACACATTCTCCATTTCTGTCCAACTACATAGTTTACCGTCAAAATCCATATAAGCGAACTCTGGATATTTGTTACAAACCATTATCTGAGCGACAGCTGTAACCACACAACAACAAGCAGCTTTATTTGGCGTATAACGATTAAAAACGCGAATACCAGATATTTCTGTTTGTCCCCATTTGGTCTTTAACAGAGGCGAAACATTTGTTACTGTATTGCTAACCTCACTAATATCTTCATCATCGCTTTTATTATTTCCAAGAGCATCAAGGACTACGGCTGACATTAACAAAGATGGAACGAATTTAATACCGGCCGGTTCAATTAGGCTATCCTCATCTCCATAATCCGATTTGGTTGCATTTAGCATCTCATCAAATGCAGTTTTTAATTCGCCGAATGTAATATTTCCCGATTCTGTAACACAAAAAGTATCTTCATGCAATTTTCGCGTTGCAGAAAGAATTGCACAACCAGAATTATTGCTAAAATTAACGATATACAAAAGCGTATCAGATAGAGCAACCTGCCCTTCTGATTTAACATTCAAAGCTAAATCTGTACCTTTTACAACACTTATGGAATAATCATCACCGAGAGATTTAGTATTTCCATAAAGCGATTTAATAGTCTCATTTAATTTCTCGATTGCCTCACTTTCAGGAATCACATCAGATTCACAACGTTCTATTTGGTCTAAAGAAGATTTTGAGCATGAAAAACAGCACAAAACAATTGTTAGAAGATATAATTTATTTTGCATAACACAATGATTTGCAATTAAGATGCAACATCTATTAAAGACGTTGCATCAAAATAAAACAATCGTTAGCATTATGCAATATACCGCCTATCTGCCGTTTGGCTTTGGAGTTGGGGAGAACAGCAGGGCCATATCATCAGCGATGACTTTGCGGGCGGACGCGGGAACGAACTCCCAATGGCCGATGACAGATTCATTTCCGATAACCGATCCCTCGATAGCTCCGTGAGCCTGAAGATAATCATACAGTATATTCCTGATTTCAGGATACTTCCCGACTATGCGGTCATCCATATTGTCTGTATCAATGCCGGCACCCTTGGAAAGGAGGTCACCTCCACCGCTGGCACGGTACGAAGTCATAGCCACAGCATAAATAGCATCTTCTGAAAACGCACCTCCGTCAGCCAATGACAATATATTCACTCTCTGCCCGTATGGCTTGGTCACGTCAACATTGTACACAATGCCAGCCGCAGAATCAAAATTGTAGGAGCGGTTAAGGAAATGCCACCTCGTCTGCCTAGTCCTCTGGTCCTCGCCGGATTCAATCTTGAGAATATGACCGCCCGGCTTATAAGTGTTAATCCAGGCATCATAAGAAAATTCCAGATATTTTCTTATCTCCGCCCCAGTCATCTTCACTACAAACAGCTGGTTTTCATACGGATATATGGTAAACAGATCGTTATATAGCAAGGTTCCCGACTTCACATCTTTATTGAAAGTAAGAGGCGCCGCAAAAGAAATCTGCGCTCCACCACACGACAAGGACAAAGTGTGGATAAGATTCATATACGGACACATCCCGGCATAGGAATCTCTTGTAACCAGATCCACATCCAATTCACCTACCTTCTTCAGCGTAAATTCCTTGACTTTCTCGAAATCAGAATGGAATGTCCGCTCCATTGCAGTATCCACCCTGTCAGGATTCACTTTTATCAACTCTGCGCTCAACGTCTTTGACACGACCTTCCCGTTTTTGAGCGCCACATTCACACGTCCGTGCCCTATATTGCGCGCGTGGCTGCCCGAATTTATCAGACAGATGCTGTCACGGTCTATAATTCTTGCGGAATGGTCGTGAGAGCAGACAAGGAAATCCACACCCTTTAGAGTATTCAGCAAGTCAAGTCCCTGACTCTCATATATGGAGCCGTCGCCGCGTCCGGTGCCCGAATGGATACCGACAATGACAATCTGTGGATGTTCTTTTGCAATAACCCTGTCCACATCCTCCTGTACAAGAGGCACGAGCGACTTAAATTCAATGCCGGTCCAAAGGCTTTCGTCCAGCCACGCTTTCATATTCGGATTGGTATAACCGAGAACGGCGATTTTAACTCCATTTCTTTTAAGAATCCTGACACCTGGGAAATAGGTCTTCCCATCCGGACGAAATGCGTTTCCGCCCATAAACGGAATTCCGTAAGATTTCAGTTCCGCAGCTACCCTGTCATATACCTTATGTCCAGTCTCAATGTCGTGATTACCGACGCAAACTGCATCGTACTTCATATATGAGGCAAGACGCGGATAAAGATGCGGTGACAGAGTATCCACATAATTGAAGAAATAAGCGGCGTTGTCACCCTGAAGACAGTCTCCGGCATCCAGAAGAATAACATTCTCCCTGCCGAGCGAATCCCTGTATTCATTTACATAACTGTTTACCGCAATTAAAGAATTGCGTACCGGCCCACCTACGTATGTGGACTCAAACCAGGAGCCGTGGACATCATTGGTTGTGAGCAAATCAAACTGGAAATCTCCAGTAGGTCGATTGCAGCACGAAAAGGCCGCAGACATTCCAATCGCGCCGGCCAGCGCAAGTTTCAGTGTTCTTGTCATATTCTTGTATTTTTATATCCAATTAAATTCGGCCTCTACAACCCGAAGAATGAGCGTTCAGCATTGTCAGAACGCCTGCCGTGACGTCTTCCGCCACTATGTTTTGCCGAAGAACGTGTCGATGCCGGATTCAGAACCTTGTCCAGATTGAAGATGAGCGACGCTTTCTGCTGCATTCCGGCGTACCTGAAGCCGTCCGGAAAATGAGCGACTATAGAAAGACGCAAATCCAAAAAATCCGCAATATGCGGCTGGTAATACAGTTCCACTCTGTCATAGCAACTGAACTTGCCGGAATCGTCCGGCACAACCCTGTAAAATGGCGAGCCCGCATAGAGGTTATTCCCATATTTGAATCCTCCGTCATCCACATAATTATAGAACGGATACAGGCTCTTGCCGCAATACAGTCTGTTTTCAACTCCTACATTCCAGTTCCGCACATTAATCGTAATCTCCGCTCCCGCAGAATTATGCTGACCGTTTTCCTGCCGCCTGTCCTGCTGCACGGCAAAATATGCCGCAGTCTTCACAGAAAGGTCCTGCCAACCGATATATTCTCCGAAACCGAATTTCACAAAAGGCTGGAACAGACCGTCATCCACTACGCTTCCATATTCTTCCGTATTGGCATAATGATGGTATTTGAACGCCAAGCCTGCCGTAAGCCACCGGGTAAAATCATAATGGCCATAGCCGAACATATTGAATTGCTCCCTGCGATATGAACCGTATTTTCCGTTCCAATCAAAGACAATTTCCATAAAAGTGCGTGGTGCAGACGCCTTGACAAGCAGGCCCTCAAGGTTGTTGTCGTAGAATTTTAGCGAATCTGAGAAGAACGCCTGAGAGTACTCCCCTTCCGAAAACGCGCGCGGGAACACTCCTGCATATCCCTTGATTCTCCAATCGTCAAGACGGGCATCAATGCCGTAGTACAATGTAATTTCCCTGAAAAGCCGCGTATTTTCAAGTCCACGATCCGCTTCACTGCTTGATTTGACGGATGATGGCGAACGGCCAAACTCTTTCATAATGTCGATTCCGGCCATAAGACGATGCGAAATAAACTGATTCTGATTCACTTTCACACCTATGGACGGAGTAAGTCTCGCACCGAAAAGCGTCATAGACTCCGTGAACTGTTCCTTGCCGGCATCGAACTCGCGGTTATCGAACTTAAAGTCGAAATTGGCATCATAGGCCAGTTCCACTTTTTTCTGTCGCGGTTCATTTTTGGAGAAACCCCACGAAAACATTTCCTGCGACATTCCGTCAAAGCTACTTAATGCGCACAATATCAATAATATGGATAGATATTTTTTCATTCCAATGCTTGAAATTAATTTGAAATGGTCATTATTTGGTGATTTTGCGGTGCTGTGACTGCAGATATATTTTTCTATTGGACTCAACCTTGGACACCGTTTCCGAATTCATCGTAAAATCGCAGAAACGTTCCCAGATATAATTTACCGCCAATGGTGACGGATGCACCATATCGTCTGCATAGAAACGGTAATCCCTCAGTTCATCCATCATTATCTCATACGCCGGAAAATACTCACACGTTTCGGGATATTTGCCTGTGACGGTCTCCTCTGCCAAAAGCAATGTACTCTTGCTTACCATATTGCCATGCGCGCCGTCTTTAAGGTGACGGATAGGGCTCACAGTGAATATGAATTTCTTAGACGGATATTTTGAGACAAGCGAATCCAGCAACGCCGAACACATTTTCAGGCTGAGTCTTTCCCTTGTGAATTCCCGCGCATCGCGTTTAAGGCAATTCGAGACAATTTCTCCCGTTTCATTATGTCTGAACACCCACGACGTTCCCAATGTAATTATCACCACATCAACATTTCTGAAGAATTCCGCATCATCGGCAAGAGCTAGATTGGCATCCGAGAGAAACTCCTCTTTCGTCTTGCGTGCAGCAGCAGTGTGATGACTGAAAGAGCAGTACAGTTCCGAACCGGCACCCATCTGCACACATTCGCTTTCAGAAAAAGGCACAGCAGAATCCAGCCGCCTGACAGAATTGCACACGGAAACCGGGTTATACAATGTCCCGAACGGATTCACTCTCACGTCAAAACCCATATTCGACATTATCTGCCCTATGTTGTCGGAAAAACAGCTGCCAAGAAGAAGTATCTTGTCAGCGTATGAGATCTTTATCCGTCCCGGCGCAATATCTACCGCAGTCTGAAGTTTCAACATAGAATACAGCATTCAAGCAGTTTCGTGCACCGCAAAGTTATGTCTTTTTCCGCACTTTTCCGCCAATCACTTCACTAGTCACCCTATGACTGCGAGGAGATTATTTCGCGGGCGCGGTCGAGAGCGACGTTGATGTTCGGACAGATGTTCTTTTCACCGAGCAAATGATAGAAGCCAGCCTTATGCAATGCGCTGTGCACCTTAGGATTGACACCGGAAAGCACCACAGTTATCTTCTTCTTTCTGCTCATCTCACACAGATTCGTAAGATTGTGTATTCCCGTCGAATCGATGAACGGAACTTTGCGCATACGGATGACACGAACCTTAGCCTTGTCTCTGAATTCCGACATAAGTTCCTCAAACTGAGTTGCCACTCCAAAGAAATACGGACCGTTGATTTCATAAACCTCAATCCCTTTGGGTATGACAATCCCCTCGTCATAAGAATGGATGCCCGACTCGTCCTGAACCTTGATTTCGTTCTTCACGGCCGAGATTTCAGTCGTCTCCATTACTCGTCTGATAAACAGAACACACGCGAGAAGAAGGCCAACCGCAATGGCTATCGTCAGATCGAAGATCACTGTCAAAAAGAACGTTATAAGCAGCACAGCCACGTCCGACCTAGGATTTCTTAGCAACGCCCTGAATGTCCGCCAGCCGCTCATATTGTACGACACCACTACCAGCACTCCGGCAAGGCACGCCATAGGGATATATTTGGCGAGAGGCATCAGGAACAGCAGAATCAACAGAAGCACAATTGCGTGCACAATACCGGCGACAGGAGTACGCCCACCGTTGTTGATATTGGTCATAGTCCTCGCTATTGCTCCCGTTGCAGGAATTCCACCGAAAATTGGAGTCACCATATTCGCGATTCCCAAGGCAATGAGCTCAGTATTTGAATTGTGGTGGTCGCTTATCATACCGTCAGCAACCGTAGCCGACAGCAATGACTCTATAGCGCCGAGCGCAGCGATTGTCACCGCAATAGGAAAAAGATTCTTGACCGCCTGCCAGTCCAGATTCGGCATATCCGCTTTCGGCAAATGCGAATCAATAGTAAAGCGGTCACCGATTGTGTCTATGCCTTCTATTCCGAGCATCGTCTTGAGACAATAAACTCCGACTGAAACAAGCACAATCGCCACAAGCGAGCCTGGAATACGCCTGGACAATTTCGGCATAACGAAAATTATCAGCACGCTGACTGCACTGACTGCAGCATCCCACCAGTTCACAGTATGGAAATGCTTGAAATACAGCATCCATTTTCCTATAAAATCTCCCGGCACAGCGTCATCACCGAAACTCAGGCCGAATACATCTGCCATCTGGGTCGTGAATATGGTGAGCGCAATACCGCTGGTGAATCCGATGACCACAGGATAGGGGATGAATTTTATGACGGTTCCAAGTTTGCACAGACCTAGCACAATCAGCATTGCGCCGGCAAGTATGGTGGCTATTGTAAGTCCGGCAATTCCGTACTGCTGGATTACGCCATAGACAATGACGATAAAAGCGCCTGTAGGTCCACCGATCTGAACCCTGCTTCCGCCGAGGAACGATACGATAAAACCTGCAATTATGGCGGTGATTATACCTTTTTCCGGAGAAACACCTGAAGCGATTGCAAATGCTATCGCAAGCGGCAATGCGACAATTCCGACGATGACGCCTGCCATAACATCAGAGGCGAATGAAGACTTGTTGTAGTTCTTCATGCAGGTAAAGAATTTAGGCTTAAAATCTATCTTTGCATTCATATTGAAAAAATGAGGGCGCAAATTTAGTGCATTTGCCCCCCAATTTCCAATAGCCGCGCTATTGGCAAAACGATTTTGCTTTCAAAAATTTTCAGATAAAACGGTTCTGCTCTTCACTGAAAGTGAAACCAGCATCCGCGAGTTTGCGTTCAAGCTCCTTCCTATCCTTGTGAAAGTAGTCACAAATCTGGTCGAGATTCTCGAACTCCTCGTCCCTGAGAAGAAAATTTATTGCCGAAGCCAGCATCGGCATATCGAATTCCGGTAGATGATCCATATTGTATTAACTATAACATTGATTCAAGAGTATCGACAGCGGAGGCAAGGTCTTCCGGGAAATGGGTATGGTCGAGGAGAAAATCGCTACGTCCCCCCGCCAGAATCCCATACAGTTCCCGGTTCATCCCCATTGCGTATGATGACACAACTTCCTCAATCTCATCTTTCTGCCGAGGGCTATTCGAGTATTTGTACACCATAAATTTCTGGTGGAAAATGCAATACGCCGACTGAACGGCAAATTTGAGATTACCCGGGTTGTTCATATAGTTATGAGACGATGATATACACTGCACACAGAGCTATGGCCAATGCGGACACGAAATCCACCTGCCGATAATAACGGGTAAACAGTGATGAAAGGTAACTTCCTACAATAAGCCAGACCAGATTGGCACCTGGGCCCGCCACGAGAAGCAACGCCGCAACAGGAAACAGGTCCTTCAGATTATGCGAATACGGAAGCACGAATGTACTGAATACACTTAACTCAAACAGCAAGATCTTTGCATTGGTCATCTGCATAAGCATTCCGCTGAGAAACGTGCATTCCCCGCCTTTTTCAGATGAAGCACCGCTTCGCCATACTTTGTATGCCAAATAAATGAGATATGCCGCCCCAAAATACTTGAGATAGACTACATAGTCCCCAAGCGCCTCTCCGAGAAAATGCGTCAGCACCGCCACCACGCATACCGCAATCGACGCCCCTACAGCAAGTCCAGCCCACATCCTCAACGCTTTTCTTCTTCCATATCGGATAGCCATTGTGAGGGCATAGATATTGGCAGGCCCCGGAGTGTACCCCACGACGAATATCTGCAGCAACAGTGCCGGAAACAATGTATCAGGTACGACTCCCATCTGCAACTTATTTAAGCACAGACAGTTCCTTACCTACCTTAACGAATGCCGCTATGCACTTGTCCAACTGCTCCCTATTATGCGCCGCAGAGAGCTGCACCCTGATTCGCGCCTGACCTTTAGGCACTACAGGATAGTAGAATCCGGTGACATATATTCCCTCATCCTGCATCCTGGCAGCAAACGTCTGCGACAGTCTCGCGTCATAAAGCATCACTGCACAAATCGCACTTTGTGTTGGCTTGATGTCAAATCCAGCCGCAATCATCTTGTCCCTGAAATAATTGACATTCTCCACCAGCCGGTCGTGCAGGTCATTACCTTCCTTCAGGATGCGGAACACCTCCAGACTCGCCCCTATAATACAAGGAGCCAGAGAGTTGGAGAACAGATAAGGACGACTTCTCTGACGCAACAGTTCTATAATCTCCTTACGGCCCGTCGTAAATCCGCCCATTGCACCGCCAAAAGCCTTGCCGAGCGTCCCCGTATAAATGTCCACTCTGCCATAGGTATCCGTCAATTCACTGACACCGTGACCGGTAGCGCCCACAACTCCGGCAGAATGCGATTCATCCACCATCACTAGCGCATCATATTTTTCAGCCAAATCACAAATCTTATCCACCGGAGCGACATTTCCGTCCATCGAGAACACTCCGTCAGTGACTATAATCCTGAATCTCTGTCCCTGAGCCTCCTGAAGGCATCTCTCCAGGTCAGCCATATCCGCATTGGCATATCTATAGCGCTTCGCCTTACAGAGCCGCACCCCATCAATTATGGAAGCGTGGTTCAAGGAGTCTGAAATTATCGCGTCCTCCTCGGTAAGCAAGGGTTCGAACACACCGCCGTTGGCATCGAAGCACGCAGCATACAGTATTGTATCTTCAGTATGGAAATACTCGCTTATCGCCTTTTCAAGCTGCTTGTGAATATCCTGTGTTCCGCAAATGAAACGGACTGACGCCATTCCGAAGCCACGCTTTTCCATCATCGCGGCAGACGCCTTCACCAGTCTCGGATCATTGGCAAGACCAAGATAGTTGTTGGCGCAGAAATTAAGTACTTCTTTGCCTGCGACCTGAATGGATGCAGACTGAGAGCTCTCTATGAGTCTTTCTTCCTTATACAGCCCAGCCTCCCGAATCTCGTCGAGTGTCTGACTGAGGTGTTCTTTGAATTTACCGTACATAAATGTTGATTGAGATATATTTGCGAGTTGCAAATTACGAAAAAACGGCGAAAGTTCAAAGATATACTGATTTTCTGATTACTTTTGCATACGGGTTCAAGGGACGATAAATGCCCTCCCACATTCCCCGAGAAGAGGGACACAACAGATTATCACAACGTAAATGAACAACATTCTCATTATCGGCGCCACCGGACAGATCGGGTCCGAGCTTACGATGGAATTGCGAAAAAGATATGGCAACGATCATATTGTAGCAGGATATATAAAGGGAAGCGAGCCCACAGGCATTCTCAAGGAATCCGGTCCGGCGGAAATGGCTGACGTGACAGACGGAAATATACTGTCGGAGGTCGTGAAGAAACATCACATTGATGCGATATACAACCTTGCCGCGCTACTGTCGGTCGTAGCCGAAAATAAGCCGAAACTTGCCTGGAAAATTGGCATCGACGGGCTGTGGAATGTACTGGAAGTCGCCCGTGAAAACAACTGTATGGTATTCACCCCCAGTTCAATAGGCTCATTCGGACCAACCACTCCGCACGTCGGCACACCTCAGGACACGATACAGAGACCGCGCACAATATACGGCGTATCAAAAGTCACCACAGAACTTCTGAGCGACTACTACTTTCTGAAATACGGAGTCGATACAAGAGCCGTAAGATTTCCGGGGCTTATCTCCAATGTCACATTGCCTGGCGGAGGCACGACGGATTATGCTGTTGATATCTACTATTCGGCCGTCCGCGGCGAGAAATTCATCTGTCCGATAAAGCCGGGGACATTTATGGATATGATGTATATGCCGGACGCATTGAACGGAGCAATCAAACTTATGGAAGCGGACCCTTCAAGGTTAATTCACCGCAACGCATTCAACATAGCGTCAATGAGTTTCGATCCGGAAGCGATATTCAATGCAATACGAGAAGAGATACCGGACTTCGAGATGGAGTACAGGCCGGACCCTCTGAAACAGAGCATCGCCGACAGCTGGCCCGACAGTATGGATGACAGCTGTGCAAGATCGGAATGGGACTGGTGCCCGGAGTACGACTTGAAATCTATGACCAGCGATATGCTGTCCAAACTCAGGGCAAAGCTTCTGAAATAATCCGATATGTTCGACAAAAGGGCATTCAATGAGCGCATTCTGATTCTGGATGGCGCAATGGGAACTATGATTCAGCGATACAACCTTGCTGAACGGGATTTCCACGCTCCCGGCTTTCCGGAAGACAAGGAACTTGCTGGAAACAATGAATGCCTGAATCTCACACATCCTGAGATTATCGCCAAAATTCACAAGGAATACATCGCGGCCGGAGCCGACATCATAGAGAGCAACACATTCAGCGCCAACAGGATATCCCAGCACGAATACGGAACAGAGTCTTCCGCCTACACGATGGCACGCACAGGTGCGTCCATAGCCAGAAACGCTGCAGACAGCGCTGAAGCCGAAACAGGCAGACACATCTGGGTCGCAGGAAGCATCGGCCCCACTTCCAAGTCTCTTAGCCTGACCCCGGACATAAATCATCCGGACGAAAGGCCTTACAGTTTCCGGGATATGGTGTCAGCCTACAGCGAACAGATTCGCGGACTAATAGACGGAGGCGCGGACATCATATTGATAGAGACTTGTTTCGACGCGCTTAACACAAAAGCCGCAATTTACGCGCTGGAGAAAATCCTGGAAAAAGCCAAGGCTGACAATGACCGGACAGTCCTGGACAAGCTAGACGGGAACGGTTATTTCCCTGCTATAGTCTCCGTGTCAGTCAATGACAAAAGCGGAAGGACATTGACCGGACAGACTGTAAAGGCATTCTACACATCGGTCAGCCACTATCCGCTCACAGCATTCGGTCTCAACTGCTCTCTCGGCGCCAGCGAACTGACACCGCTTGTACGTGAGATTTCAGTGTTCGCAGAATGCCCTGTAATATGCTACCCTAACGCCGGTCTCCCAAATGAAATGGGCGGATACGACGAGAGCCCTGAAGAGATGGCGGCATCAGTGAAGCTTATGGCGGAAGCCGGAATTGTCAATATCGTCGGAGGATGCTGCGGAACCACGCCTGACCATATCGCCGCCATTGCCAAGTCAATACACAATGCAAGTCCCCGAAAAATTAACGGAGGAAACGACAGTCCGCTTGTAGTAAGCGGTCTTGAGACGGTCTGCATCGACCTTAAAAACAGCAATTTCACCAACATAGGAGAACGCACGAACGTTGCCGGCTCCAGAAAATTCGCAAAGCTCATCGCAGCAGGAGATTACGAAACCGGTCTGCAAATAGCGGCAAACCAGATAGAGAACGGTGCCAGCATCATTGACATAAATATGGATGACGCTATGCTGGACAGCCGCTCGTGTATGGAAAAATTCGTGCGGTACATTTCCAATGATCCGACAGTGGCAAAAGCCGCTCTGATGATAGACTCGTCGCATTGGGAGACAATCATTGCCGGACTGGAAAACGCACAGGGCAAATGTATAGTGAACTCCATCAGCCTTAAGGAAGGCGAAGAGGCATTCCTCAAGAAAGCGCGTGAGATTCACGATTTCGGCGCAGCTATGGTGGTGATGGCATTTGACGAGCAGGGGCAGGCGACCACTTTTGACCGGAAGATCAGCATAAGCGAACGTGCGTACAGATTGCTCGTGGACAAGCTTGGCATTCCACCTCACGACATAATTTTCGATGTCAATGTACTTTCAGTCGGCACCGGAATAGAAGAACACGCAAGGTACGGCATTGATTTCATCGAGGCTGTAAGGTGGATAAAACAGAATCTGCCGGGAGCCTGTACTTCAGGAGGTATCTCAAACCTTTCGTTTGCATTCAGGGGCAACAACACAGTGCGCGAGGCTATGCACTCCATCTTCCTGTACCACGGAGTCAAGGCCGGACTGGATATGGGAATCGTGAATCCCGGAATGCTTCAGGTTTATGACGACATCGAACCGGACCTCCTGAAAAAGGCCGAAGATGTCATTCTTAACCGCGATCCGGAAGCTACGGAACGGCTCATAGCCAAAGCGCAGGAGATATTGGCCGCCAAAGAAAGCGGAAAAACCGAACAGGCCGGAAATACGGCCCCAACCGCTGCACCCAGTGAACCGGAAGATGCGGAAGAAAGGCTGAAACAGTCACTCATAAAGGGCAGGAATGTCAGTCTTGAATCTGACGTAATGGAATGTTACCACAAGTATGGCACGGCCGTAAAAGTCATTGAGGGGCCTCTTATGAACGCGATGGAGCGGGTGGGAGAACTTTTTGGCGCCGGGAAAATGTTCCTCCCGCAGGTTGTGAAGTCAGCCAAGATAATGAAAGATGCCGTAGCTGTGCTGGAACCGTATATGACGGGAAATAATGACACAGACAGCGCCAGACCGGTAATCATAAACGCCACTGTCAAAGGCGACGTGCACGACATCGGCAAAAACATCACGGGTATCGTCCTCGGATGTAACGGATTTGAGGTCATTGACCTGGGCGTAATGGTGGACAAGGAAAGGATTCTCGACGAGGCGAAAAAACATAATGCCGCCATCATAGGGGTCAGCGGCCTTATAACGCCTTCTCTTTTCCAGATGGAAGAAATTTGCCGCGAAATGACGCGGAGGGGCTTGGACACTCCCCTTTTCATCGGAGGGGCCACCACATCCGCTCTACATACCGCTGTCAAACTCGCACCGCTTTACGCCCACGTTTTCTACAGTTCTGACGCATCGACATCCGCAGTAATGGCCAAGCGCTGTATGATGAACAGGGAAAAGTTCGAGGCTGAAGAGCATAAGGAGCAGGACAAGATCCGCGCACTGTATGAAAGCGCACAGAACGCGCATCGCACAGACACTCACGTTGCAGACAGCGAATCTACCGCCAACTCGTTTCCTGCAAAGACATATCTGCAGCCTGAAGAATATAGTTTTGCAGACATTCCGGCAAAGGAACTTTCCATCGATGAAGTCCTGCCGTATTTCGACTGGAGAATGTTCCTTGCAATTTGGGGTATAAAATATGGGCAGGCCCTGCCTGACGACCCGATAATCGACAAGACAGTAAACGACGGAAAAACCGTCATAGAAAGATACAGACAGCGCCACGAAGTCATTATCCAGATTTCGGAAAGGATAATGTCCGCGCACTCCGACGGCAAGGACATCATTGCTGAATATGAGGACTGCGGCACCAGGCACAGCCTGACATTGCCTATGATGAGGCAAAGCAGTTCGCAGAAAATCCAAGACGGATTCGACCACAGGCTTTCACTTGCGGACTATGTTCCGACTGATGCGGACGGACCGATGGGGGCATTTGCCGTAAGCGTACAGACTTGCCACAACGCCGAATGCACCTGCGGATGCAGACCTTCCGGATACAGGCATCCACAAATGCCTTCAATGCCGTATCTTCGCAACAGCGCCGGACAAAGTAACGAAACATACGATGAAATGCTTGAGCGTTCAGTGCGCGTCACATTGGCGGAAGCTGCATCTGCCTGGCTTGACGAGCATTTGAAATCCGGAATACACATATCTCCCGACCGCAAAACTGATGTCAAAATCGTGAAGCCGGCTGCAGGATATGCCAGCTGTCCTGACCACACTTTGAAGCGCGATATTCTGGAGACACTTCCGGACGCAGAGAAGCTGGGCATAAGACTTACAGAGAGTTACGCAATGATTCCCGACGCATCGATATGCGGATTCATATTTTTCCATCCGGATGCCACATATCCTGAGATAAGGCACCTTACAAAAGAGGAATATGAGGATTACAGGACACGCAGGAATATGACAGAAGAAGAGGCAAAGAGATTCCTCGGTCACCTACTCTAAACACAAGTTCCGCAAATGCAGAGCCTAACTAATTCAAGATATGAAGATTACAGATATACTTAAAAACAGCACCAAGCCGTTCCCTTCCATAGAAATAGTTCCTCCGCTTAACGGTATGGACAAGGAAACTCTCGTTGGCACAATCCGCGAGTTTATGGAATTTCAGCCCAGATATATCAATGTCACTTGTCACAGGGATGAATACACATTCCGGACAGAACCAGACGGGACATATTCCAGACATCTTGTACGCAACAGGGTAAGCGAAGTTGCAGTATGCGCAGCTATCCAATCCGTTTTCGACATCGACGTGGTGCCGCACATCATCTGCGGAGGCGCATCGGCCGAAGAAATCGAGAGTGAGCTCTTCAATTACAAATTTCTCGGCATCGAGAATGTTATGGCTCTGCGCGGAGATTCAATCTCGGGCGAAAAGCGTTTCACTCCCCATCCGTCCGGCTATGCGCACGCTGATGAACTCGTGTCTGCAATCCGCCGCTTCGACAAGGAAAACGGCAGTTCTTTCTGCGTAGGAGTCGGCGGCTATCCGGAAAAACATTTTGAGTGTGCGAATATCGAGACTGACATTCAGAATCTTAAACGCAAGGTGGATGCCGGGGCTGACTATATCATCACTCAGATGTTTTTTGACAACGAGGTATTCTTCCGGTTCGAAAAAATGTGCCGCGATGCAGGAATCAACGTTCCGATTATCCCGGGCCTCAAACCGTTGTCATCTTACAGACAGCTCACTCTTCTGCCTGAATCTTTCTCACTGGACATTCCGAAAGAATTGACCGAAGCAATGACTCTCGCGAAGAATGACAAGGAGGAAGTTTACAGAATCGGCACCGAATGGTGCTCAATGCAGTGCAAAAAACTGATTGCCCACGGTGTTCCGGCTGTTCACTTTTACACTATGGGCAAAACGCGTAATATAACGCAGATTATGCGTGAATGTTTTTAGAAGTTGTTTATGAGTTACAAAGCACTGGAGATTCTAATTTCGCAGTGCTTTTTTCATTACCGGAAGCATTTTATCGACATATCTCATCATACCGAGGTCAGTGAAGTGCACCCCGTCAACTGTCGCCTCACCGTCATCTCCAATGAGGCCCTCGGTCGAGACATAGTAGATTTTCTTCTCACCGGCTTTCTTAAGTTTCTTGTAGAGAGCCAGCTGTGCCGCATTCTTGGATGTGATTTCAGCCAGCACCTTTACATCAAACCTTGAGTGCGGGAATGTAGGGTCCTCTACAAAGATAACCGGTACGTCCGGAAAGGCATCTCTTATTATCCTGAAGAACTTCTCACCTTTTTCATTGATCTGCTCGGCAGATGAATTCGGAACATAATCCAGAACTATAAGCCCCGGTTCCGAGACCTTGGTAATGTATTCAGCTATCTCGTAATCCAACTTGGCATTACCGCTGAAGCCAAGATTTATGACTTCCGTGTCCAGCCTGCGCCCAAGAATAGCCGTAAATGCCATACCCGGTCTGGAAGCACAACCTCCCTGCAGAATGCTCGTTCCATACATAACCACAGGATGCTCTGTCCTGGGACTTTCTACTGCCGGAGCCTCTATGACGAAACCGTCGTCAATGCCAATCTCCAACTTGTCTATTCCATTGTACAAAGAAAGATAGAGCATATATTCCCTCATTTCAGGAGTCATATTGGCAACAAGCGTCTTGTTCTTGACTTCCTTGTCTCGTCCGTCCCATTCAAAGCCGCTTCCCGCGAAACGCCATCCATCCTTTTCAGTCAGAATGTAAAGATCAAGCCCACTGTCTCCGGCGTCCGCCATGTGCGGCATATACTGTCGCGGATTCGTTGACTTCCAACGCGCCAAGATCTGCGTGGAATTGGAGCGGAAACGGATATAGAGACCGGATGAATTACGGCCGAGCCTCCACACCGACTCTCGGACCTCGTTTTTAAGCGACAGCGGAAGACGCTCATATCGGGCGGAAGTTTCCTCAATGCACTTTCCATAGAGAGGCAATGACGAAGCATCTGTATATACGACCTTTGTCTCCTGAGCATAAGTTCCAAGAGACATCAAGGCCGCAGACAAAACGCCCAATGCTGTTTTCGAGAAATTATGAATGACCATTTATACAAGTTTTGAAGTATCCTAATTCTTTGCTACTCATATCGTTTACGCTAATTCCAGCCTCCTCATTCACACATTTCAAACGCAATTATATAACCCTCAGTCGCCATAGCGACAGCTCCTAGGAGCACGGGGAAAGGTTTCCCCGATACCCCTTCTGTCGCTGTGCTCCATTAACAGCGGTGTTTCGCATTTGCGAAACCTAAATTCATTTATTCGGTCGCTTCGATCTTATCTGGTGAAATTCATCGTAATGACGAATTCTGTCGTATTCTCCCAAATTGGAATGAGATCGGACGGCTTTTCAAGTCCGAAGCCCGCAAGAATAGTCTGGAGCATTTTCAATTCAGCTTTTGTCTCGTCATCCAAGTCCGGATTGCTGTCCATATTCTCGATAAGGACGTCAAGCTGCTTCAGCACCGGCAAAAAGGCGTTCACAAGATTTCCGCAGAGCGACTTGTCGATGGAAAGTGCCATCGCGCTGTCAGACGCTGTACACTTGAACACTATTCCCTTGTCGAGCAGAGCATCGATAACTGTAATCAGCTGCTTCGTATCAACGCCAATGCCCTTGAGCTCCTGCACAGCCTTGTAAATTTCCGTTATGCTGAAATCAGACATCCCGGCGTCTGTCAAAGCCGAAAGATTTGGAACTTCAAACAGATACCCACCTGCGCTGTACCAGAATGCAAGATTTGCCTTAGGCAATTCCAACCAGTCGGTATGTGATGTGGCAGGGAAATGATATTTCATATCCGGACCGATAAGGCTTTTCAGAAGCGTCTGAATATCAGGTATCTGAACCTGTTCATCCGAGTCAGAGTCATCTTGCCAGTATTTTGCCGTGATATTGCCGTCTTCGTGGAATGTAATCTGATCGAGTTCATCTGCCAGTTCGACACTGCCAAGCACACTGAACGCCGTTGCCATAGTAGCGGCTTTGAGCGCATATTCACCACTTGCCGTCCAGGTAATCTGCAACGGCATTATCGCAGGGAGTCCGCCCGCTCCGATGCTGGATTCGCGAAGAAGATTCCAAGTTCCTTCCATACCGCCCTTCGCGTTCACTGATGTCGTGGCATTGACAGTAACTTTCTCACCGTTGTCCACTGTTCCGTCCACCGCTACTGTATAGATAGCAGTCTGATCAACACCCTTTACAGAAAGCACTGACAACTTGTCAATAGAACCTGTTCCGCTGAATGACCACTGCGTATCAGAGGATTTTTTCAAATCGACATCAATGCTTACAGATGACGTACACGGAATTACGTTATTGAGTACAAGCACTGCTTTGGTATTGCTTGACGCCACAAGTTTGACGCTTCCTATTGACACGGGTATTGAATTCACGTCAAACGAAGCGGTGCCTGTCTCGGCTGTAAACAATGTGGTAGGGATTTCTTTCCAACTTTCATCGGTCTTGCTGTCTTTCTTGCAGGCCGACAAGAGGCTCATTGCCGCGAGCAATGCCGCCAGAATAGTTTTACTCTTGTTCATATAATAATATATTATTGAGTTATTTGCGTTACCTGTTCTCTCCGCAAAATTTATGCTCAAAGACAATTTGGCAGTAATCATTGGCCGCCCAGACGGTCGAAGTATGTCAAGACATCTTCCCAAGTCCTGAACGGATCTTCTCCGAAATGCAGAACCGTTCCCATAAAGTCGCTGGTATTGAGCCTATCAGGATATCTGCCAATAAGATAGTCCCCCAAGACCATATCCTTCCTGTTGGAAACCACCACCCTGTTCCACGCCGGTACACCGAGTCTGGACTCTATCCATTTGAGCAGTTTCGGCAGACGGTCCGGGTCATTGTACGAATTGCTGACAAGAACGTACGGTGAATAATGCCGCGTCAATGCCGCAAACGCTTTGACCGCACTTCCGTAAGGCTCCATATCCTCGATTTCCTTCCCATGGACTACACCGTTTTTCACATCCATCAATGTATCGGTCAATGATATGAGCATCACCGGCTTATGCCTGTTTTCCTGCCTGTCGTCTATCCGTTCGATTACCGGCAGGACTGAATGCAGGAACACACTGTCATCAAGATAATGTTCGCCGTTGAAACGAATCGCATTGGGATAGTAGCGCGAGAACACCTCAAACGTGCCGGTAACAAGGGTATCGTGAATGCCGAACAATCCGAAGACGTGATCCCTTTCTTCAGTCTCTTCTCCGAATGTATGCAATTCAGACGCATCCGAAGGAAGCCCCTCGAAATTGTGGGATGAGACTTCTCTGAAAGCCTCGACAAGTCCCTTGTTTACCAAGAATGAAGTCTGTCCGTCGAGTCGCGGATTATGGAATTCCTGCCGTCCCAATCCATTGTTTTTCAATATTGTATCTGCAATGGTAAATGCCGGATTCACAAGAATTCTGTCATAACCGCGAAGCTGCTCCGCATACATTCCGCCCATCGACGCCCCTATTATGAGAGACGGCGACTGTTCTCTGCAGATATCTCCAATCATTTTCACTGCTTCAGAAGGTTCCACAGGGATATCGGGAGCGATTATCTCCGCATTCGGCAGAATCAGTTTCATAGCGCGCACGGTGCCGTTCTGTCCGCTGGAGGCAAAACCGTGCAGATAAAGTATTTTCTTGCCGGCCATCAATTCCGGCCTGGCATATTCGTAAAGTTCCATATTAGTTTAATACCCGTTTAGTAAACAGCACCATTGCGAGGGTAAGAAGCGAGCAGAGCATAAAAAACATTCCGGTCATAATGAACATATCGCCAAGTCCCACCAACGCCGGCACAATGCCACCGAACGCATACCCTATCGCTCCGAGCAAAGCCGATGCCGAACCCGCATTTGCGCGGCCGGAATCCATCGCCGACACGTTTGAAGCCGTCGTGACAATTCCGACCATAAGATTCAACATGAAAATCAATGTCTCATATACCCAGAAGCCCGTACCTCTGATGAATACAACCAGAATCAGCGCAGACATCGCCACGAGCCCGATCGTTCCGAACCTTATTGCTGCATCGTTATCCTTGAATTTCGGAATCAACGCCGACGCAATCGCAAACGTCAACGCATTGAATCCGAAGACTATGCTGAAATGAATAGTGGTCAAGCCATAATGGTTCTGCATTATGAACGGAGCGGAGGCGATATTCGTAAACAGGACTCCCATTGAGAACATATATGTCAGTACATAATGCAGATATTTCCGGTTCTTCAGGGAATTTATCAGGCCCTCTGCCATCACCTTCACGGAAGATGCACCGTATGCACTCAAGTTGGTGAACGACAGGCACTCTCTCATCCTCACTGCGCCCAAAAGAAGAACCGCCGCCATCATAATGAGACACCAGAAAATCGCTTTCCAGCCGCCTATCATAGCAATCAGACCACCGACAATCGGTGCCGCGACAGTAGCTATTCCGTTCACCGCGGCCACCACGGACATCATTCTTGTAAGTTGCTTTCCGTTATATTTGTCTGTAGCTATGCTTCTTGACAATACTACACCGCCTGAGCCTGCAAGTCCTTGGAACAGACGCATAACAACGAATTGCGACGCATCTGCGGCAAATATGCAGCCGAATGTGGATACTATGAACAGCAGCATCGCGCATATCAGGGGGCGACGGCGCCCGAACTTGTCACTTAGAGGTCCGAAAATCAACTGACCGACGGCAAGCCCGACCATCCCCGATGTAAGTCCCAACTGCACCTGAGTCATCGAGCAGCCGAACCAATCCTTGAGGGCCGGAAGCACTGGGGCGTACATATCCATAACGAACGGGCCGAAAGCACTCAATGCTCCCAGAAAAATTATCACGAACGGTTTCACGTTTATGTGTCTTCCCCTAATATTCATATTACGAATTCAAATTCGCAAGTATCCTAGCCTTTGCTATTCTTAGCATTTACACCAATTTCGACCTTCGTATTCACACTTACCCAACGCACTTCTGTTAACCCTCAGTCGCCATAGCGACAGCTCCCAGGAGCACGGGGAAGGTTTCCCCGAAACCCCTTCTGTCGCTTCGCTCCTTAATCAGCGGTGTTTCGCAAATGCGAAACTTAAGTATACAAAAATACGGCAAAAGTTTTTTTTATTTCATATCGTGACCGATTTTGCCATTTTTTCATTAAATTTGCAATGAATGAGTTCATAATGCACCCGATGTTAAAAGATATACAGAAGAATATCGAAAGACTGATAGCCCTATATGAGGGAGAGCGGAAGGCAAGGATGGATTTGGAGCATCAGCTGACACTGAAAAGTGCAGAATTGGATTCGTGCAAGAAGCAGATTTCGGATCTGGAAAGACAAGTTGACAACCTCAAGCTGACAGAGGCTTTCACAGCACCGGCAGGCGCCAATTACGACGCCAAGGAGAAAATCGAGAAGATGATTGCCGAGATCGACAAGTGCATCTCTCTATTGGAAAGGTAGTTATGGGGCAGAAGATTACAATAGGCATCAGCGGCAGAAGATATGAGTTGAACGCTGACTCCGCAGAAAAGGAGGAGATTTACCGGCAGGCCGCAGCATCAGTGAACAAGATGCTTTCCGACTACACCGACAAGTTCCCCGGCAAGGAAACAGCGGAGTTGCTGGCATTCGTAGCCCTCAATGAAAGCATCGGCAGGATTTCCCTTTACAGGAGACTTGAAGCTCTCACAAAGGAAATTGACACGCTTGAGAAACAGACGGAAACTTATCTTGAAGATATAGATAATCAGCCGCCAGCCATTACTCGCTGAAAACAACACGTTCTTCGGAACCGGGTGTTCTCGAGCCGGGAATGCGCGGGCCTAAGTACCGAAAGGGATTCCGCATTATGTGGGACGTAGGATTACTGAACCGGCACGGAGCTCAAATCTTATCATTAAGATTTTCTGACAGACCGGCTGACGGCTTTTTAATTTATTACCGGACACTGTGCTTCTTGACAAAGATGAAGCGGCAGTGTCCGGTTTTTCGTACCCGTCCGCAAGTTGAAAATTTTATAAATACATATAAACTAACTGATTATGATAATCGTTATTGTAGCATTACTGGCAGCCGCTATAGGTATTGCCGCCTATATAATGGTCCAGAGGATAGTACTCAAGGGCCGCAAGGACAGCATCATTGAAAAAGCCGAGCTCGAAGCCGAGAACATCAAGAAGGAGAAAATTCTTCAGGCAAAGGAAAAATATCTCCAGCTGAAGAGCGAGCACGAGAAAATGGTGAACGAGAAAAACTCCCAGATAAAGGACACCGAGAACCGTCTGAAGCAGAAGGAGAACAATCTCAACCAGCAGAACAATGAGCTCCAGCGACGCATGAAGGAACTGGACAACGCAAAAGCCGGAATTCAGTCACAAAAAGACGCCCTGGAGAAGAAAGCCGAGGAATATGAAGCACTCAAGAAAGAAGCGAACAAACAGATTGAGAGCATAGCCGGAATGACAGCCGCCGAGGCCAAGACACTTCTTATGGAGAATATGAAGGCTGAAGCAAGAAGCGAGGCCCAGGCTTACATCAACGACACGATGGATGATGCCAGACTGAATGCCGCAAAAGAGGCCAAACGAATAGTAATCACGACAATACAGAGAACAGCGACAGAGACGGCAATTGAGAATGCAGTAACAACATTCCCTATTGAGAACGACGAAATAAAGGGCCGTATAATCGGACGCGAGGGACGAAACATCCGCGCCCTCGAGGCAGCAACAGGAGTGGAAATCGTAGTGGATGACACTCCGGATGCAATCCTCATTTCAGCATTCGATCCGGTAAGACGAGAAGTTGCCAGACTAGCTCTTCATCAGCTCGTAGTCGATGGCCGTATCCATCCTGCCCGCATTGAAGAAGTGGTCACAAAAGTTCAGAAGCAGCTTGAAGACGAGATTCTCGAAACCGGAAAGAGAACTTGCATCGACCTCGGCATTCACGGAATGAACATAGAGCTTGTGAAACTGATCGGTCGAATGAAGTACCGTTCATCTTACGGACAGAACCTGTTGCAGCACTCACGCGAAGTTGCCAATATCTGCGCAATTATGGCATCAGAACTGGGACTCAATCCTAAGACAGCCAAGAGAGCAGGTCTCCTTCACGATATCGGAAAGGTTTCCGAGGACGATCCGGAGCTGCCGCACGCACTTCTCGGTATGAAACTCGCCGAGCAATATAAAGAAAGACCTGACATCTGCAACGCCATCGGTGCGCACCACGAGGAGACTGAGATGACATCTCTGATTTCTCCGATAGTAATGGTGGGTGACGCCATCTCCGGTGCACGTCCTGGTGCTAGACGTGAGGTCATCGAGTCATACATCAAGCGTCTCAAGGGAATGGAAGACCTTGCTGCTGCATATCCGGGAGTTACGAAGAGTTATGCAATCCAGGCCGGCCGCGAACTGCGTGTCATTGTAGGAGCAGAGGAAGTCAGCGACGAGCAGGCTGGAAAGCTTTCTTCAGACATCGCTCAGAAAATCCAGAACGAGATGACATACCCGGGACAGGTCAAGATTACAGTCATCCGAGAGACCAGGTCCGTTGCATACGCGAAGTAATTGCGAGTCGCAATATCGGGACAAGATTCATCACACTGGAGATGAGTCGTTTCAAAACAGCTTCAAAAGATGAAACTGAGAAATAGCATATTGATTGCAGGCATTGCACTTCTTATGGGTGCGGTGCCTGTTCCGGCTCAGAATTTCGAGCCGACAGTGACGTGGAAGGTAAAACAGGGGGACACCGAAAACGGATTGACAGAGATTGTCCTTGATGGAGAAATCGCCTCCGGTTGGCACACATACGGCATTCACCATAAGGCGTCCGCCACAACTGTGGAGTTTACGGATATTTCCGGATGCTCTCTGTCAGAAGGCCTCTATGAGTTGCTCCCAAAGCAGATTTATGAAGGGGACTCCGTATTCTTCGACAAGATAAAGCTAGGACAAAAGGTAATTTTGGGCAGCAACGGAGGCTCTCTCAAAGGTGTAATCACTACTTCAAGCTGCCACGGAAACGAATGCGGAATGCCGGAAGACTGGGAATTCAGCATATCACTTACTCCATCCACAAATGCAGGGACGGCCGTATCTGTCAATGATGATGCGAACACTCAGACTGCAACTTCGTCTGCCTGGACCGAGGAAAGCCAGAAGTCAGGCGGCTCGATATGGGGACTTATTCTGGAAGCCATCCTATGGGGATTCGCTATGTTGCTTACCCCTTGTGTGTTCCCGATGATACCGATGACGATTTCATTCTTTATGAAAGGTTCGTCCTCGGCAGCGCAGGGCAGATTCAAAGCTTTCCTGTACGGGCTGTTCATAGTACTGCTCTATACAGTGCCGATATCCGCCATAATAGGTCTCACCTACATATTCGGAGGTGAAACTGTCACAGCAGACATATTCAATTGGCTTGCAACCCATTGGCTTCCAAATATCATATTCTTCATAGTGTTTATGATATTCGCGGCCTCATTTTTCGGAGCATTTGAAATCACTTTGCCGTCTTCACTTGTAAACAAGAGCGACAAAAATTCCGACAAGGGAGGCGTTGCCGGGATCTTTTTTATGGCACTCACGCTGGTCCTGGTATCATTCTCCTGCACAGGTCCGATAGTGGGTTCAGTGCTGATAAAATCCACTCAGGGCGAGTTCTGGACCCCTATGGTGACAATGTTTGCATTCTCAGTGGCATTCGCATTGCCGTTCACCATTTTTGCAATGTTCCCGTCATTATTGAAGAAGCTCAAGAGCGGAAGCTGGCTCAATTCGGTCAAGGTCGTTCTTGGTTTCATAGAGGTCGCGCTGGGATTCAAATTCCTCAGCGTGGCAGACCAGACATATCACTGGGGACTTTTGGACAGGGAAATCTATCTTGCCATCTGGATTACCGTATTCTCGTTGCTGGGACTCTACCTGCTTGGAAAAATCAGATTTGAGGCGGACAGCGAGGTCAAGCATATCGGCGTATTCAGACTTTTTCTGGCAATCGTCGATTTCACGTTTGTGGTATATATGATTCCTGGAATGTTCGGCGCCCCTCTAAAAGCGCTGTCCGGTTATCTTCCGCCAATCGAGACGCAGGATTTCGTAATTGGCGCAAATTCCGCAACACCTGTTGTAAGGTCAGAAATTTCGGAAGACGGAAATACGCATAAACTTCCATTGGGACTCGAGGGATATTATTCAATCGAGGAGGCCTTAACGGCGGCGAGAAAAGCAGGAAAACCCGTATTCGTGGACATCTCAGGACTTGCGTGCGTAAATTGCCGCGAGATGGAACAGCGTGTATGGAGTGCGCCAGAAGTGCATTCCCTGCTGAAAGACGAATTTGTCATAGCCGTGCTCTATACCGATGACAAAGAGAAACTTCCAGAAGCAGAATGGGTAACCACAAGTGCAGGCAAAGTACTGAAGGACAGGGGACGTGTGAATTCTGACTATGTCAGAAGGACTTTCGGCGTGAATGCCCAACCAAATTATACGATTCTCGACCTCGACGGAAAACAACTTGTTCCGGTAAGAGGATACAATCTGGATATTGACGGTTACGTAGCTTACTTGAAAGAGGGTCTGAACAAGTTCCGACAACAAAATTAGAAGTCTGCATCTTTTCGCAAAAAAAATTCGCAAAAAAATGTATATTTGGATTTCAGTTCAGACATTCAAATATAACGAACCTCTGTGAAAGAATTAGGCAAGCGCATACTGGTGTTTATGATACTATTTGTAATATCATCAGTCACGTATGCCCAAATAACCACTGATTGGAGTTCTAGTGCAGTCGAAAATAGCATTGGACCGGCTAAAATCAAATTTATAGTAAGAGACTCAACATCCAGAGAAACTCTTGCAGGCGCATTTATCCGAATCACTGATGGGCAAGATACTGTCAAACTTGTCACAAATGAGCTCGGATACGGGTCTCTGACACTTCAGTTCAAATCCGATTCACTTGAAGTTAAAGCATCATATCTCGGATACAAAACAATTTGCGGTAAAATTCCGAATATTAAAGCATTAAGCAAAGATTTGGATGTAACGATCAATATGCCGGAAGACCCGCAGCAGATCAATTCCATAATTGTACGAGACAACGCCATTGCAATGGTGATGCACGGCGACACTACTATATTCAACAGTGCGGCTTTTACGACGAGAACAGGAGATGTATTGAAAGATCTCTTGACAAAACTTCCAGGAGTAAAGATATCAGGAGATAAAGTGACTTACCTCGGACGAAATATCGACAGAATCATATTCAACGGCGACAATATGTTCGGAAAAGATATGAACAATGCTATGCGTATGGTTCTCGCCGACGAAGTCAAATCCGTTAAAATATATGATAAAGACGCACCGGACAAAATAAAAGATGATCCTGACGAAAATAAAGAGCGTGTAATGGACGTACACACCAAAGTGGCGCTAAAGAAAGTCGAACAATTCGATATAAATGCTGGAGCCGGAGTTATACCAGGAGGAGATGCCTCCTGGAGATCGCGTTATATGGCTGGACTGAGCTCATCTTTCGGATGCTACGCTGCAAACAATTCTCCTAGATATTCCGGCCTGATTTTCAGCAATCACAACGCTAGCGACAGCTTTTCAGCATCATCGAATCCAACTGATAATATAAACGGCAATTTTTCAACAGGAAAAGATATACCCGGAAAGAAAGGATGGAACCATAATCTTATATTCTCATACGACAAAACGACTAACAACAGCGGAAATATAAAAATATATGAACCTTCAACGCAATGGACAGAACGCAGGGATTCGTCAAACAGCACAAATTTCAATAAAACCAAGACATTTAAGTATATCGGAACATCTTATTTTCTCAAAGGTCGCAACAGGTACAGAATGTTCGGAAGCTTGTCATATTCCAAAGTTACCGGAAGAAACGAAAATCAGTCTGTCTCCAGGTCAGATGACAATGTTTCAAAATACGATAAACTCATTGGAAATAGCAGTTCCAATTTTCTATTTAGTTTTCAATTCATTTGGAGCAAGACAACACAAGGAGGTCTATATATACATTCGACAGCATCATTTACAGGACAAATTGAAGAAGGAAACGGTCAAAGGATTGACACTACATTTAGCACAATGAGCAGAGAATGGCTTGTAAACAGCCTTTCGAACAGAACATACACACCATCCATTACCACGATAATAACCAAGACTTTGTCTTCTAAATCAAGAATTCTGTTTTCAGCCAAGAGTATATACAACTACACTTCCGCCACCTCTCTGTACACAAATATGTTCTCCGGACAGATAATCCAAAATAATTCAATTGATTATCGGCAGAACAACTTAATCAACGGAGTTTCAACAGAATACAGATACGGAAAGAATTATTCCGGATTATATTTGTCAGCAAATTTGGGATTCAAGCATATTCTTAACATAAGGAACGAAAAATTAGACAATGTCACGGATATGACCAGAAATTATTTTCGTCCGGACATTGAGGCTGAGATTCAATACAACTCAGGAGAACAACGATTTGAGTTAAGCTACTCTGAATCAGAAAGCATTCCTTCTGCAAATCAATTAAGACCGGTGATTGAAGACAGTGATCCGCTCAATCTGTTTGCGGGAAATCCAGATCTCAAGCTTTCTGTAAAACGGGATGCCGCATTATCAGCAAGCAGGTCTTTTGCAGAAAAAAATATCATCTTATCCTTTTCCGCACTCGGCTCACTACGTTCAAATGAAATAGTATCCAAGACCACTTACTTTTCCGAATCTACATATCTACCAATATATAACTATACTGCAGAATCCGGTTCGTCCATTATATTGCCCGTCAATATAAATGGAAGCGTCTCTGGAAATGCAAACTTCGAGTTTCAGAAGTATTTAAAAAAAATCAAAAGTAATCTAAAAGCTTCAATTGCTTGGAATATGGATCGCAGTCCGTTTTATCTGGCGGACATTCGTCACTGCAATCTCAACAATTCAATTCATATTAAATCATATATGAATTGCAACATTAATAATTTGTCATTAAATTTCATTCCGTCTGTTACATTAGGCAAATCACGTATGGACGGAAAGAAAGTATATGATTACATCACTCCGAGTATGAGCACATCAGCAAGTCTGAGACTTTTTGACCATTTGGAACTATCTGGAGATATGACTGCTGACAGGATGTTCGCTACTAAGACTGACGCCGGATACTCGAACATCCTTCTTGACTTGAAGATCGGTTGGCTATTCGGAAAAGACAACAGATGTAAAGTGGAGATATTCAGCAAAGATCTTCTGAACAATGTAAAGCACTGTCAAACGTCGAAAACAGATAACTATACGATGAAAAACTGGGCTGACAATTTCGGCAAATCTTTCGGTGTTAAGATTGCCTATGTATTGTCAAAGAGATAAACCATAAAAACCTCGTATATATGAAACGGAAAACATTTTTATTTATTACTCTTGCATTAACTGCATTGATCGCCATTTCCTCCATCTACGCCTATGCTCAAAGAGGATATGTCATATTTCGAGTTTTAGACAAAAAGTCTCAAGAGCCTATAATTGGAGCTACTGTACTAATTATGGATAAAGGTAATATTAAACAGGGGGCAACAACAAATCTTAACGGAATTGCCACTCTTAATAATGTCGAGTCATCCCACCTTTATAAAGTCACATACACTGGATACAAAACTAAGACAGACACTATAGGAATTGGAACTAACTTTCTTATAGAATTAGAAGAAGACATCGAGACTGAGAGCTTGTTAGCAAAATAAATTGATACTATGTATTACGTAAGTAAACGGTTCGAGGTTTCTGGGGCGCATTATGTCACCACAGGGCACAGAAGCAAATGCGAGGCACTTCACGGGCACAACTGGATAATCATAGTCCACTGCAAATCCGAGACATTGAACGATGACGGAATGGTCACTGATTTCACGGAAATCAAGAGCCACATTATGTCCCGCATTGACCACAAGAATCTAAATGAGGTGCTGCCGTTCTCCCCTACCGCAGAAAACATCGCAAAATGGATCTGCGACGAGACGGAAAACTGCTACAAGGTGGAAGTTTGGGAATCTGAAAACAACAAAGCCATCTACGAGAAATAACGCAGACGGCTTTCATTCATTATGGAATTCGTTTTCAGACCTCGTCTTCGAGGTGCTTTTTGGCGTAATCCAGAGTAACGGTAAACGTTTTCTTGCGGGATGACGGTGCCTCAAACATTGCATCGTCGAAAATCTTCTCGCAGATGGACCGCAAACCTCTCGCCCCTAACTTTCTCTTGATAGCGGTGTCGGCAATAAGTTCCTTGACTCCATCCTCGATTTCAAGCTTGATGCCGTCAAGCTCAAACATTTTCGCATACTGCTTAAGGATGGCGTTCTTGGGCTCCGTAAGAATGCGCAACAGCGCATCCCTGTCCAGATTGTCCAGATACGTCACAATCGGCAGACGGCCTACAATCTCAGGAATGAGTCCGTATGCCTTCAAATCCTCCGCCGCCACATAACTGAGCAGATTGTTCTTGTCTATCTTATGCTGATTTGAAGCTCCGAAACCTATCACCTGAGTATTGAGTCTCTGTGCAATGCGTCTCTCGATTCCCTCAAACGCACCACCGCAGATAAACAGAATATTCTGTGTGTTGACATGGATAAATTCCTGCTCCGGATGCTTTCTGCCACCCTGAGGCGGCACATTGACTACACTTCCCTCAAGTAGCTTCAACAATGCCTGCTGTACACCCTCGCCTGACACATCACGGGTAATCGACGGATTGTCTCCCTTTCTCGCAATCTTGTCAATTTCATCAATGAATACAATTCCACGCTCAGCCTTCGCAAGGTCATAGTCAGCTTCTTGAAGCAGACGGGAAAGCAGACTTTCAACGTCCTCGCCCACATATCCTGCCTGTGTCAGCACAGTCGCGTCCACAATCGTGAACGGCACTTTCAGAAGTCGCGCTATCGACTTGGCCAGCAATGTCTTGCCCGTACCGGTAGGACCAACCAGAAGGATATTGGACTTCTCGAGTTCTACACCGTCATCCGGCTTGTCCGCAAGATTGTGGTTAATGCGCTTGTAGTGATTGTACACTGCAACTGAAAGCAGTTTCTTCGCCCTGTCCTGTCCGATGACATACTGGTCGAGAAACTCCTTGATTTCCTTTGGTTTCTGAAGCTTCTCAATACGTCCGGGGGCTGAAGATGCCTTCTGCTGGGCGTCAAACTCCTTCAGATAGTCGGCTGCCATCTTTACGCAGTCGCTGCAGATATATGTATTGTTCTGCCCGGAAAGCATAAACGGAACTTCCGATTCGTGCCTTCCGCAGAACATACAATATTTTTCAGTTTTCTTGCCTGCCACTTTACTTTCTCTTTTTCTTGCTTGCCAAGATTTCGTCCACCATACCGTAATCCTTCGCTTCCTGCGATGTCATCCAGAAATCTCTGTCCGCATCAGCAAGCACTTTCTCAAAGGTCTGCCCGCTGTGCTCGGCGATTATGCCGCAGAGCTCTGTCCTCGTCTTCTCAATCTCCTTTGCAGCAATTATTATGTCAGATGCCTGTCCCTGTGCCCCTCCGAGCGGCTGATGGATAAGCACCCTTCCGTGAGGAAGAATTGACCTCTTGCCGGGCGCACCCGCGCACAGCAATACTGAACCCATCGAAGCGGCCATTCCTGTACAGATGGTAGCCACATCCGGCTCTACAAGCTGCATTGTATCATAAATTGCAAGACCGGACGTCACCTGACCACCCGGGGTATTCAGATACAGGGATATGTCAGCAGTTGAATCAGTTGATGCGAGAAACAGCAACTGCGCCTGAATGATATTCGCCACATCATCATCAATCGGCACTCCAAGGAAAATAATCCTGTCCATCATAAGACGGCTGAAAACATCCATTGAAGCGACATTCAGTTTACGCTCCTCGATGATTGTAGGATTGATATAGGAGTCAACTGCCGATTCATAACGACTAAGGGTCGTGGAACTTATTCCACGACCCATATTTGCGTATTTATTGAATTCGCTTAATTTGCTCATAAATTACAACGTGCGGAATTTATCGACTGACACTTTCTCATTCTTCAGAGAAACTGCTGTCTTGGCTGCCTCAACAACCTTCGTAGCCTCTACATTCTCGATGATGCGACGGCTTGTGTTCTCATCCTGGAGTACACGGTTTGCGCTGTCCTTGAGTATTGAATCAGGAACGTTGCCCATACCGTATGCGGCATACTGGTAAGCGACATAAGCCTCTGCAGCTTCCTTGACGTCGCTCTCCTCAATCTTAAGATTGAATTTCTGCATAAGGTATCCGCGAACCATCTGCCAACGGAAATCCTCGAAGAATGCAGGAGCCTCTTTCTCAATCTCCTCTTTGGTAAACTTACCCTCATTGATATGGAGAAGCCATCTCTTGAGGAATTCTTCAGGAAGTTTGATATCAGCTTTTGCAACAAGATATGTCCTGAGATCCTTTGAGAACTTATAATCAGACTCCTGCTTGTAGTTCTCCTCAAGACGCTCTACGACAGCCTTGTCGAACTCTTCGGCATTGTGAACTTTGTCCTCACCGAAAATCTTGTCATAAGTTTCCTGATTCTCCTCAGCAGGAGCGAAAGTCTTGACTTCCTTCACTGTAACGTGGAATTCAGGATTCAGACTTGCAAGTTCCTCTTTCTTGACTTTGAGCATATACGCGCGGTCAGACTCGTTCGTAAACGCTTCATTCACATTCACGTCAAACTGGTCACCGACCTTTGCTCCGAGGAATTTGGACTTGGCATCGCCCTCAACGTTCTTCACTCCAACATAAGAGCCCTCGACTGTCTTGCCTTCCTGTGCGAAATCAACAATCACGAAATCTTCATCCTTTGCCTCGGTTGCATCCACAAGCGAGCCGAACTGACGGAGAAGGTTGTCCTTCATCTCTTTCTTGGCAGTCTCTGAAACCTCTATCTTGTAGTATTTTACCTTGTCATCCTTTGAAAGTTCGAAGTTAACTTCAGACGTTGTCGCGATGTCGAACTTGAAGATGAAGTCATTGCCGGACTTCCACTCAATCTCAGGCTGGTCTTCACTTGGAAGAGCTTCGCCTACCATCTTGATGTTGTTCTCTTTGATGAAGTTATTGATGGACTCTGAAAGAACCTGATTTACAGCTTCGCCGAGCACACGCTCTCCATAAACTCTCTGGATAAGAGACATTGGAACCATACCTTTTCTGAATCCCTTGAATTCTGCGGTACGCTTGCATTTATTGAGTTCCTTCTTCTCAATCTCAGCGTAATCCTCGTGCGCTACAGTGACTGTGAGCTGAAGATTCAACTCATCAATCTGATTTTTTACGATATTCATTTCTATGTAATGTTTATATTCTCAATTCAAGTTTCGCTACAGCAAAACCAATTTCAGTTATTGAAATTCCCAAAGAATCTCAAAGCCTGCAAAAATAGTGATTTTTCAGGCAAATTCCAATCCCGACGGAGCCATCTTACCTTTCCTGTTTGGGATAAACTATCCTTTCGTGGTAAATCTGTCCAAGATAGGATTTCAGCACAGACTTTATCTTTCCAATTTCCTTGAGAGATATGTCCGCATTGTCAAGCTGACCGGCATTGATTTTCGATGCGACAATATCCTCCACGAACTTGTCAAATGTCTCTGGAGTATTGTCCTTCAGCGTTCTTGACGCCGCCTCAACAGTGTCACAAATCATAAGAATGACCTGTTCCTTGGTCCAAGGGCGCTTGCCTTTGTAGAAAAACGCCTGAGTATCGGCTGGGTCACCACCCTCATTGATGTACTTGTTGTAAAAGTATGCCGTACAAGTAGTGCCGTGATGGGTAAGAATGAAATCCCGGACAACCTGTGGTATATTGTTTTTCTCCGCTATTGCAAGTCCGTCGGACACGTGCCTTATGATCTGTTCCGCACTTTCCTTTGGCGACAGGCCGTCGTGATATTTTGTTCCGATAGTCTCGTTTTCCACAAAACACTGCGGATTGAGAGTCTTGCCTATGTCGTGATACATCGCGCCTGCACGCACGAGCATAACATCAGCATCAATGCTTCTCGCAGCCGCATCTGCCAGATTCATAACCTGCAGCGAATGCTGGAATGTACCCGGAGCCTTCTGTGCAAGCTGGCGCAGGAGTTTGTTGTTTGGATCGCAAAGTTCCTGAAGCCTTGAGGATGAGACAAGTCCGAATATCTTTTCCAACAGATATATGATCGGATATCCTGCAACAGACAGCATTGAGCCGAAGAATATGTATGCCACAAGCCACGGGTCATCCAATGTACTGCCGTCATTTATCAGTCTGAACCCGACAAACGTAAGGAACTGACACAGAAAGCCTATCATTGCCATCACGAACTGACGCCATCCCTTGTTGAAGAACTGGAACACGAACATTATCACAACGCCGGACACCAGGTTCAGCAGGAAAAGCTCGACCCCGTTATGCGCATATATCAGCAGAGGCAGAAGCGAAATGACATATACCGGAAGCACCACTCTTTTCCTGAAAAACGCCAACAGATAAAGCGCGGTAAGCGAAAACGGCATCATATACAGGAGTGAAGGATTCACGGTATCGACCGCAAATGCAGCAAACGCAGCCAACGTAAATATGAAGAGCAGGTACAAATATCTGTTAGACTGCTTGAAAACGTCCGGAGCCGTGTAGAATACTGACAGGAAAAGAATCAGCACAAGTGCGAGTGCAATAAGTCCGTTTCCTATCCACAAAAATACACGCGGACGACTGTAACCGAGGCTTGTCGCAAACTCTGCCTTGTACGAATTGAGCAGCTGTTCAATCTCGGCAGTCACTATTTCTCCCTTTGTCACAATCAGTTGGCCGGCATTTACGAATCCCTCCGTAGGAGAAATGTCATCTGCGCTGGCGACGTGTACCAAATTGGTAGTCTCCTTGTCGTAGAACAGATTCGGCACAAGAACATCGTTTATCCCAACTGCGGCAAACACTGAATCAGCATTTACCGACGGATAAGCCTGAGCGACCTCCGCTTTCAATTTTGCCCGCGCCGTACTTACCGTATAGACGTCAGATGCAGGCATCTTTATCGCGCGCTTGTCCTTCTGGACAAAAATGATGTCGTCCGAAGAAGATGCACCGGTTTCCCCGACAGACGAATCGTCAGCCACCACTCCCCTTTCATAAATACCCGTCAGCGATTCGAGGACTTTTGAACGGATGTATGAACAGTCTCCGTAATTGAGACCTTCTGCCGAGCGGATGTTGGCACGGGCAGCATCGTCGGAAAACTTATAGTATGGTACAATCCTCTGTCCTGCAGCTTCACGTTCAGCCTGAATCTGCTCCGGAGTCTTCAAGATCGGAAAATCAATCTGGGACACGAGAGTCTCATACATCCAAGGTGAGCCTTTCTTGTAGTCATAATTGAACTTCCCTGTCCTCGGCATCATAAACATCAGGAGCAGGAAAAGAAGAAAGAGCGAAAAATATATCTTCTGCTCGCGCGGAATACCTGTTTTTGCCATTGAAACAAAGTGATTTTATTTGAACGGACTGTCTTTCTCTCTGGCTATATAACTATATGTCAGTTTGTCTGTAAGTCTCGGGAACAATCTGTGGGCCAATACGGTAGCCTTGCCAAGACCTGTCAATATCACCTCAGATTTACGTCGGCGCAAAGCCTTTGCAAGATGCTCGGCACATTCCTCTGCGCTCATAAGTTTTCCCTCGTCAAGAGGCGTCTCGCCCTGCGCTGACCCGTTTGCAGTCAAAGCCGCATTGCGTACATTCGATGCAGTGTAACCCGGCGCAAACACAAGGACATTGAGTCCGTCCTTGAGATGTTCTATTCGGATTGTGTCAAGGAAACCTCTAATCGCATATTTGGATGCTGAATACCCTGTCCTAGCAGGCAAAGCCGAATATCCGGCGATAGAAATCACACCCACCACAGAGCCTTTGGATTTCAGGAGCCAGGGCAAGGCGTATTTCGTGCAGTTCACTGTACCCCAAAAATTCACGTCCATAAGAGAGTGAATCACGGAGAGGTCGAGGTCCTTGAACATCGCCCGCATAGATATGCCGGCATTGTTCACAAGAATATCTATCCTGCCGAATTTTTCTACTGTCCTGTCCACAAGATTGCGGCAATCCTCCTCATTGGAAACGTCAGCCTTCATGCACAGCACATCGGAAGGATTCGCACTGACAGACGGCACCTCGGCTTCCAGTTTTTCAAGGCGCCTTGCAGCCATTACCACCTTTGCGCCAAAGCTTCCGAATAATCTGGCAGAAGCCAACCCGATTCCCGAGCTGGCTCCTGTTATGATTATTACTTTATCCTTAAAGTAAGTCTTGTCCATATCGAACAAAGTTTATGTGTAAGCCTGCTACTCCACTGTCATTGCCGCGATATCTTCTCCGTCATAGGCACCTGCGTCAAGCTTTGCCTTGATTTCCTTGAATGCGTTGAGTGTGTATTCGACGTCCTCCATTGAGTGAGCTGCAGTACATACGATACGGAAAATGACCATACCCTTAGGAATGACCGGATAAATGACCATCGAGCAGAAAATGTGATAGTTCTCGCGAAGGTCCTTGGCCATCTTGGTTGCCTGAGCCACACCGCCCTTGATATGAACCGGAGTTACACAAGCCTCAGCTTCGCCGATATCGAAGCCCTCTTTTCTGAAGCCGTCCTGAATTGCGTGCGTAATTGCCCAGCACTTCTTTCTCAATTCGTCGCCTTCCGGTGACATTATGATTTCAAGACGTTTTGTATTTCCGAGCACGAGAGGCATAGGAAGTGACTTTGCGTACATCTGGGAACGCATATTCGCACGGAGATAATTGATAATCTTGTGCGGACCTGCTACGAAGCCTCCGATGGAAGCCATCGACTTGGCGAAAGCTCCGATATAAAGATCAATGTCATCCATACAGTGAAGCGCCTCGGATGTTCCGCGTCCGTGCTCTCCAAGAAGACCGAATCCGTGTGCATCATCGATCATAATGCGGAAATTGTATTTCTTCTTGAACGCAGCAATCTTGTCGAGTTTACCGAGAGCACCGGTCATACCGTAAACACCCTCTGTAATGAGAAGCACTCCGCCGCCGTTGGCATCTGCCTCAGCACAAGCTCTCGCAAGCACTTTCTCGCAGTCTTCCATATTGTTGTGACGGTATTTGTATTTGCTTCCGATATGGAGACGGATACCGTCAAGAAGGCAGGCATGGCATTCAGCGTCATATACAATCACGTCGTGGCGTGCAGTAAGAGCGTCAATTGTAGAAACAATTCCCTGATATCCGAAGTTGTAGAGGAATGCGTCCTCCTTCTTCTCGAATTCGGCGAACATTCTCTCAAGTTTCTCGTGGTATCTGGTATTTCCTGACAACATTCTTGCGCCCATAGGATATGCAAGACCCCACTCGGCAGCTGCTTCAGCATCAGCTTTGCGCACTTCCGGATGATTTGCAAGTCCAAGGTAATTGTTAAGACTCCAGTTCAGCACCTTCTGGCCGTTGAAAACCATATGGGGGCCGAGTTCACCCTCAAGACGCGGATACATATAGTAACCGTAAGCCTGGTTGAAATACTGGCCGATAGGACCGCCTGAGTCTCTTTCGATTCTGTCAAAAATGTCTAACATATTTCGTGAATTTAATTTTTGTTATTCGTATTGTCGCGCAACGTTTACGCATCGATATTTGCATAATGCGCATTCTCCTCGATGAACTGTCTGCGTGGCGGAACATCGTCACCCATCAGCATTGAGAACGTACGCTCAGCCTCTGCAGCATTGTCGATTGTGATTTTGCGGAGTCTTCTCTTCGCCGGATCCATTGTGGTATCCCAAAGCTGCGCGTCGGACATCTCACCGAGACCTTTGTAACGCTGTACTGTAACGCCCTTGTCTGAGCCCTTGCCCAATCTTGCAGTGGCTTCAGCCCTCTGCGCATCAGTCCAGCAATATACTTCCTCCTTTCCTTTCTTGACCAGATAGAGAGGCGGCGTCGCAAGATAAACGTAACCGTTTCTGATAAGGTCAAGCATATATCTGAAGAAGAATGTAAGAATCAATGTGGCGATATGGCTACCGTCCACATCGGCATCGGTCATTATTATGACTTTATGATAACGCAACTTGCTGAGGTCCATCCTCTTTTCACCGTTCTCATCCTCCTGCGCCACAGTAACACCGAGAGCGGTGTAGATGTTGCGGATTTCCTCGCTGTCGAATGCCCTGCCTTCTGTAGCCTTCTCCACGTTGAGGATTTTACCTCGAAGCGGAAGAATAGCCTGAATACGGCGGTCACGTCCGGACTTTGCTGTTCCACCTGCGGAATCTCCCTCGACAAGGAAGAGCTCGCATTTTTCAGGATTGCGTTCAGAGCAGTCGGCAAGTTTACCAGGCATTCCGACACCGGACATAACGCTCTTGCGCTGAACCATTTCACGGGCTTTGCGTGCCGCTGTTCTGGCAGTAGCCGCAAGCACGACTTTCTCTATGATTATCTTGGCGAATTTCGGATTCTCCTCAAGGTACTGGTCCATAGCGGCTGAAGTAGCCTGTGAAACTACGGATGTAACCTCACTGTTGCCGAGTTTCGTCTTTGTCTGTCCCTCGAACTGAGGTTCAGCAACTTTCACTGAAACGACAGCGGTAAGACCCTCTCTGAAATCCTCCTGGGTAAGCTCCACCTTAACCTTCTCCAGAAGTTTGTTCTTGTCGGCATAGTTCCTGAGAGAACGGGAAAGTCCCATTCTGAAGCCCTGGAGGTGAGTACCACCCTCAATTGTATGGATATTGTTCACATACGAAAGAATCGTCTCCTTGTATCCGTTGTTGTACTGCAACGCGATGTCGATAGGGATAATCTTGTCTGACGTAACACACACCGGCTCCGGAATCAACTCCTCCTGACTTGCGTCAAGATATTTTATGAATTCCTTCAGTCCTTCCTGGGAATAGAAGACGTCATTCTTGAAGACCTTGTTTCCGGTCGGACTGTAGTTTCCGTTTTCGTCAGTCTTGTACTCATCCTCGAGAGTACGCTTGTCGGTCAGAGTGATCTTGATGCCCTTGTTGAGGAATGCGAGTTCGCGCATTCTGTTTGCAAGAGTATTGTAATCATAGATGGTCGTAACCGTAAATATCTCAGGGTCTGGATGGAACGTAATGATGGTTCCGGTATCTTCACACTCTCCTACCACTTCTACCTGAGTAAGCGGCTTACCCTTTGAGTATTTCTGAAGATAAACCTTGCCCTCTCTGTGAACTTCAGCTACAAGACTGTCTGACAATGCGTTCACACAGGAAACACCGACACCGTGAAGTCCTCCGGACACCTTGTAACTGTCCTTGTTGAACTTACCTCCGGCGTGAAGCACGGTAAGAACCACCTCGAGTGCGGACTTATGCTCCTTAGGGTGCATACCGGTAGGAATACCACGTCCGTTATCCTGAACTCTTATGGAATTGTCTTCGTTGATTGTAACTTCGATGTGATTGCAGAAACCTGCCATCGCCTCGTCAATACTATTATCAACTACCTCATACACAAGATGATGAAGACCTCTCACGCCTACATCACCGATATACATTGATGGTCTCTTCCTGACAGCCTCCAAGCCTTCGAGCACTTGAATACTGCCCGCAGAATACTGCTCTTCAGCCTCGCGCATCTTTTCGTTCTCTTCCATCTACTATAAAATTAAAGTTTGGCAAGGGCTCTTACACCTTGCATTTATTATCGTATTATATTTCAATCCTGCTACGGTATTTCCGCATTAAGCAAGCCTACAAATATAACAAATTTTACAGATTGAGGCAAATGCCGGCGGTAAAGCCGATACCTCCGTCAGTATAGAACGGAGTCCTCTGAATATTCGCATTCAGCAGGTTCTCGCCACGCACCCAGAATGACATCTTGCGTGTAAACGCATACTCGACGTGCACCCCGAGATTAACCCACGCTGGAATCCACATATCGTAAACTGACGCAATCACAGGGGCCTCTCCTGAGGTATATGTATATGCACATCCGCGTCCCTTGCGTCTGGATGCAGTCTCAGCTGAAATTCCGGCAAAGACTCTCTTCTTCCAGTTATATGTGGCATCGATATAGCCAGTAAAAACTGACGGCTTGAAATACAGTTCCGTATCACGATTTTTCTTCTTGACATCCTGGTTATTGAAGCGAAACCTGGAGTCAACACTGAAATTCCTTGATTCCCACTGCAACCTCAATTCCGAAAACATAGACGAGCCCGCAAGATAGTTGAGTTCAGCTGTCCATACGGGTTTTCCGTCCTGCGTTATTGCCGTAACCTTGTCGAAAGGCATTTTCTCGAAACTTGTAAAGCCTACATTCCAGTCATATCTCAAACGACTCCACAGATTCCCCTGAAGACCCAACGCAACATCAAAATGAGTCGCGGTATTCTCTGACATTCCGGAATAAGGCATAAAGAAATGATTTCTCTGCTTCAGTGAGAAGTAAGGATTGCGGTAATCGCCGCCTTTTGCCTTGAAATACACATTCATACGGTCTGGAATCGGCGCATAACCGAGATATATGTCCGGATACACGATTGCTCCGTGATTCTTGTTCAACGCGTCCGCGCTCTTTTTGTCGCTGACATTGAAATTGAGCCTTACTCCTGCAGACACGTCGAAGCGGTCCTTTTTGAATACGTATCTCGGTGTCACATAGACGTTACCGACATTTGTCTTGAGATATCCGGTGTACCAGGTAATGCCTATACCGGCATCGACAAGTATGCTGTTGTACCTGTCAAGCACAGGGCCCACGGTAGCGACGAAATCCATATCGGACATACCCATATAGCTGTTTGTGATCGGGTCGTTCACAAATACAGTCCCGTCAGCCGCAGATGCGCTTCCAAGCCCCTGGCGTGCGTACGAATACTTCAGCCTCACATCATAGAACAAATATTTGTCAGCCGGATTTTCGCCGCGGAAACTCACATTGAAATTACCGGAATTGTATCCGACAGCACGCGACTGGTCTTTGGTATGTATTCCGAGATAATCAGCATCAAAAGAAAGCACCGACTTCGAGAAATCGGCCTGCCCGAAGACTCCCGCATTTGAATAAATGTCATACCCTTTCCACTTGTCTCCGGTGCGCTTGAGATTGTAATTTCCGTCAGGAGCAATTTCATTGTATTTCCCTATGTATGAATGGGATGACCCGTAAACCGACATTCTGAAACGACCTTTGCGTATGGGTTCCCAAACAGCATCCAATGAAGGTCTCAGCTGATATCCGGCACCGAGCCTGAGGAAGAATTTGTTTCCGGTATAGTTCTGCGCCTCAGGTCTCATCTGCATAAAATAAGGCTTGAAATCGTAGGCTCCCTTGTATGGTTTCTCAAAAACGGAATAATCGAAATCCAAATCGAACTTCAGTAGGGAATCAGGAACCGACATAACCTGCGAGGGCTTGTGCACCTCCATAAGACTTCCTTCATAAGCTCTTGACACTGAAACAGTCGGATTCAGATTCTGAGCCACGGCGGCATTTCCGAAAAGCAAAGCAAGAAACGCCGATGAAATTGTATATATGCTGTTCTTCATATTATTTGTCAATGATTTATTCCCCTCTCTCCTCTATTTTCTTCAGACGCATTTCCACGTTGTCGAGAACGTCGTCAGAACTGTCCCTTGCGGTATAACCGTCCCTGATACTCTCGAACGTAGCCTTCGCCTGTTTCATTTCACCTCTTTCCGCAAACGAGTCGCCGAGCACGATAAATGCCTTTGCAAGCCAATAGGTCTGTTCTGTACCGCTGTCGGAGAATTTATACACCAGATTCTCGACATCGCTGAAGAGAGCATTGTCGTAGGCGTCCTGAATGACAAAATAAGCGGCTTCCGCACCTTCAGGAGAAGAAGGTGACGCCGACAGGTCTTTCATCAGAGCCAAAGCTTCAGAACGCTGACTTGTAGAGAGATAAGACTTCGCCTGCACATATTTTGCACGACGCAGGTCTCCCCTGTCGCTTGCCTTGTCCTCAAGAACGTCTTCTGCATCGGAAATTGCATCTTCATAATCTTTACCGTAATAAGCGGAATTCATCTTGCCGACAAGCGCTGTATGCTTGTTGCTTTCTATGCGCGCATTTTCGAGAAGCTTGCTGTATCCATAATACGCATCGCTGTATCTTTCAAGACTATATGAAAGTTTCGCATAACTCAATGCGGCAGACTCGACATACGGACTTCCCTCTCCTTCAATCACCTTCTTGTACCAATCGCAAGCCTGTTCCTTCTGTCCGAGATTCTTGTAAGACTCCGCCATATAGAATTCAGCAAGCTTCACATTCTCTCCGTGAGGATATTCTTTCATATAAGCCTGCAACGAAGACAACGCCTTAGCATAATTTTCCGAGAGGAATATCTGCTCCGCAGCATTGAAGAACATATTTTCCTGATTGCCCTCCGAAGCGGAATCCCCGTCCAAAGTCTTGATATAAGCATAGTACTTTTCAGGCTCCTGTTTCGTCTGATAAATGGACTCAATAGCACGCAAAGCATCCGCAGAATACTCTGTAGAAGGCATCTTTTCCACAACCTGCTTGTAATAGTCTATCGCCTCGTCAAATCTGGAACCGTTTGCGGCCAGCATTCCCAAACCTATCAGAGCCCTTGCCTGGTAAGTGGTGTCACGTCCTTCGGTGGCAAGTGTCTTGAACACGCCCTCGGCATTGCGGGAGTCGTTGACTGCCATATAAGTACGTCCGAGTTCATACATCGACTCGCAATAATAAGGCGTGTCCGGTTTCGCGGCACGGACCGCAGAAAGAAGCTTCACCTCATCGTTCTGCCTGTTCAGCAATGAATATGACAACCCGGCCTGGTAATATGGATACAGGTCGTCACCGAACGAGTTTTCATCAATGGCGACAAGGTATGAAGAAACCGCATTCTGATAATCCTTGACCATAAAATAGGCATCTCCCTTTCGCACAAGAGCATCCCTTCTGTACCTTCTGTTGCCGGACTGTAGATAATTGTCAAACCATTCCTGAGATGCGGTGTAGTCGCTGCGCTTGAAATAGCAGTAAGCCACGTCATACGGCAGAATGTCACCTTCAGGCTTTCCGTTCAGAGCCGAATTGTTGTACAAAGTCTTGAACATCTCGGCTGACTGCGCATAGTCGTTGTCCCTGTAATAGCATTCTGCAAGCCAATAGCGTGAAAGCTGGTTGAACGGAGTGCGTTTGTCCGAATAATATGCAGCCGCCTTCAGACACGGGATAGCCTTTCTGTAAGAGCCTGCAGCAATCAGTTGATTAGCCCTCAAATAATTGGCCTTCATATAATTGCGCTGCATATCATCATCGAGTTCGTCAATCTTGTCATACGCCTCGACCGCTGACGCATAGTCATGATTGTAGAGCGAAGCCAATGCCATATAACTGTAAATCTGGTCATCCTTCGCCTTTTCCGGATAGGACTTCATATAGGATGAGAACACCGACGGGTCGCGGTTCAGGTCGAATGCCAACTTAGCGTAATTGAAATAGGCATCTTCCTGTATGTCACGATTGTAGGCGGACGATGCTGCATCCTTGAAAGCCTTGAGAGCAAGCACCTTGTTCTTAGTCTGGACATAGCTGTAGGCAAGCTGGTAATCGGCAATCTGACCCAACGAATCGGTCTTGTCGGAGATACGGGTATAGTTGTCTATCGCGCCCTTGTAGTCGTGCATCGCATAGAGCAATGACCCGGCATAAAAATAGTCCTTGTCGGATGCGCCTTCAGCTGTCTTGTCTATTCTGTCATAGTATGATTTTGCCGATTCCACATCACCCTGAACAAGGTATGATTCCGAGATGATTCTTGCAAGACGCGGACGACGCTCCTGCGGGACAGATTTGAACAATTTTGAAGCATTGTCGGTCACATATTTGTAATCCTTGTTCATAAACCGGCACTCCATAATGTAATATGCCGACTCACGCGCGAATCGAGGGTCTTTTTCGGATCTGGAGAACCATTTTATGGCTTCGTTGAAATTCTCACGCGCATAGAATATGCTCGCAGCAGAATATGCGGAAGGAGCTTGAAAATCATTTTTCGGCATTTCTATCACCTTGAGAAAGCCTTCGAGTGCCGAATCTTCAGAACCGCTTTCAAGATCCGAATATGCCTTCTTGAATGTGAATTCTGCAATCTGATCCTTGTACAGACCTTTAACTGCAACAGCGGCAAACTCAGCCGATGCGTCTGAATAATCCTGAGAATCAAACAGATTCAGGGCGTGAGCGTATCTTATCTGCGGCACCAGCCCCGAATAGGGATAATGTTCAAGGTATTTGACAAGCTTCGATTCATACCCGACAGAGCGCATCTTGATGTCACACAGCAGTGCATAGCCCTGAGCTACAGGGTCGTCAGCAAATGAAGAAAAGACCTCGCGTGCCTTGACATACATACCGTGGGCATAAAGATCCCGTGCATACTTGTACTGACCGCGCTGTCCTCCGGGAACTACATCCGCAATAGTCTCATCACCTAGAACGGACGAAAACGCCGGAACCGCCGCAGTCATCATCACCGCGGCAAGCGTTCCGGCTATCATTCTGATATTCATAATTTCACCAGTTTCAAACGTGTAAAATTACGAATTATTATCGGCTTTTCCTATTGCCGAGCCCGACGTCCTACTCCTTATGTGAATTAAAGAACTCGAACACAGCTCTGTATGAGTCAAACGAATCCGCTGCCATACCGTGATTTCCATTCTGGACTTCGTAGAAGATTACCTCCTTGCCGTATGGCGAACCGCTGTAGGTATGTTTTGTGACTTTGTTCTTTATAAGGGGAAGAACCTCTGACTGCTCGACAGTACACTTGTTCACAGCGACTACGCAACCTACAGCAAGAGGAACGGCCATATACGCGCCCCAGCCGTATGTGCCGTCAGGGTCTCCTACCCAGCGTGAAGTCGTATCGCCGGTTCCGTGCAACTCAAGAAAATTCACCGGAGTTGTAAAGTCGTATTTCTTAAGCAGTTCCATTATTACAAGTCCATACATAGAAGCAATTGCCTTGAATTCGCCTGGATATCGCATCGCCATCTGATAGCACATTTCGCCACCGTTGGAATTGCCGGTAAAGAACACGTTTGTGGATGAGAAACCGTATTTGCCGATAAGGTGCTTCTTCAGATTGATTATGAACTGACAGTCATCCACCGTCATTGCATCAATCTGCCACGGATAGCTTACATTCCAGCCGTTCTTGCCTTTCGGATCCACGGTTGCCTGCGGATAGCACAATGCGAAACCGTATTCATCTGCCAACTTGTAATATCCTGTAAGATAACCGTTCGCCGAGCCGCTGTAGCCGTGGAGAATGAACATCAAAGGCGCGCCTGAAGTCAAGTTGTCAGGAATATACATATAGTAAGTCCTCGTGATTCCCTGGTCCTCGATAGTCTCACTTTTAAGTGATGCGGCATTGGCACTCAAGCCCAGAAATGCCACTATTGCTATAAATATCAACTTTTTCATTTCCTAGTGTTTTTTAAAGAACTTCCAAATTGCATTGTAAACTTCGAAATTACTGTCGCACCAGTCATCCTTTCCGTCCGGAACCTGATAAAACATCACTTCCTTGCCGGAAGATGCTCCAAGATAGCGTGTATAAGTCACCTTGTCATATCCGTTGCGTGCAAGGTAATACCCGGTTTCGTAATATGAGCACTTGGCAGCAGCTACTGCAGCACCCACACTCAAAGAGGCCCCTGCATATTCCTTGTCCTTACCGTTCCAGAGATACATCGGATTTGCTGTTCCCTGAACGTGGACAAAGTTAACCGGAGCAGTAAACCCTGTCTTGGAATAGCGAGCATAATCAATCGGGCCATTGACACTGCCGAACGCCTTGAACTCGTTCGGATATTTCATAGCCGCTTCATACACGAGGCTTCCGCCTTTGAGATATCCAAGAAGGTAGAAGTTCTGCACTCCGGTAAACTCATTCTTTATTTCCTTTATGAATTCCACATCATCAGAAGAGGATATCGCAACTATACAGAGCTTGTACCCTCCAAGCAGGCATTGCTCCGTAACCTTCTTGTTTACAGAAGGTTCAGACACAGCCGCCTTGACATTAGTCGTCTCCGCAATGAGTATAACGACCGCTGATGATTCATAGTTGCAGGGGGTGGCCACGACTGCATCGTGACCTGACAACGAAGTTGCCTCAATCGTGACAGAAGACTTTGCTTTGGGCTTGTCCTTCCCGGACTCCTGCTTGCTGCACCCAATCAGAATGCAGAATGTCAAAAGAACAAATAAATATCTTTTCATAACTATTATTCTCCAAATTTAGCATATACTGTATATGGTTGGCTACCAGCACCTTTAACGTAGGTTTCATAATTGTCGGCCGTGAGGGATACAACGGTTTTTCCACCGTCGCAGCTCATACTTCCGCCTAGAACCTTGACAGGCTCCGCTTCTGTACCAAGGACTATCACAGCTGTTTTGCCGTAATTCCATCCTATGGTGAGTCCGTACCACTTATGGTTCCCCCAGTCATACACAATGTTACTTTTGACTATGCAGCCACGTCCTTCACCATCATAAGAGTTCACATTGCCGTGCTGACCAATAAGACCTCCTATTTCCACGGTTTCCGTACTGCCGTTCAAGTTTGAAAGGTCACCGTAATTCTCGTTGTATTCGAATTTCAGACCTTGACTATGGAAAGCGGAGATACCGCCGATGCAGGCATCAGCATAAGGGATGGTTCCGACGATGTTACCATAATTCTTGCAGTAGGTAACATTGGAGATACCGCCGTTGATACCGCCGATACGAGCCTCATCCTGAGCGAAGCAGGTAATCTTGCCTCGGTTCGTGCACTTTGTGATGAGGTTGGTATGCGTCTTATTCTCATAACCAGGATACCCTACTATACCTCCGCAAGTAGGAACTGAGCCGTCGCAGTACGTAACGTAATCAATATCCCCAAGATTCTCACATCCGGTTATGTCAGATACACTTGCACCGTCAGAATTCACAGACGCTCCGCCTGATATTCCGCCTAAATTGAGAGGATAGTTCTTCGATTTGCATATCGATTTGTCGGAAGAAAGGACGTGAGCCTTGATGGCGCCCTTATTGTTGCTTGAACTTATGTTGGCATAACTCAATCCCACTATACCACCGACTCTAGGACGGTTACTGTTGAAGGAAGAAGGTCCTGTCTGCTCAAGGGCTGAGATAACGTAGGACACTTTGCCAGAGTTCTCGCAGGACTCCACAGAACTGCCGGAAGCCGCGTATGCTACAATTCCTCCGATGTTGGCCGGGATATCGCTTATACCCTCGATTGCGGCACACGCTGCAATGCACGGCGCATTGAAATCAACATCACCGCTATTGGTGCAGGACTTCAGAGATTTTGAACAATAACCGGCTATTCCACCAATCAATGTACTGGTCACTCCTGTCGTGGCGTCGAGTTTCACTGCCCCCGAGTTGGAGCAATTCTCCATAGATGACTTGCAGAGAGCCACAACACCGCCAAGAACACAGGCGCTCGATGGTGTTGCCGTCAAGGTCATAGTCACGGCAGCCTTATTGACGACGTGACTGATTACTCCGCCTTCTGCCGAAGCGGCAAGTGATGCCAAATTGCTACCGGTTGCATTTGAGAATGAACAAGAAGAATCTATGATTAGATCCTTTGCGGAAGATATGCTGCCGAAGACAGGATGGTCACTCGAAATGTTCTTAAGCGTATGGTTTCCGCCGTTGAGTGTTCCGGTAAATTTGGTTCCGGAAGGCAGGGTCTTGCCGCTGAAGTCCAAATCAGCCGTAATCTGGATTTCATCTTCCGAGCCCGCAGTAGTCAGCTCCTCACCAAGATTGAGAATCGAGATAAACTCATCAGCAGTAGATGCCTTGAGCGGGAATGCACTCTTCTTGAGAGTCGTGAATGTCCTGACATCAGAATACTCGGACTCGCTTTCGGATATTGATTCCATTGCCTTGATTCTCAAATCGTATGAAGTCTGCTGTTCGAGGCTCTCCAATGAATATGAAGTAACCTTTCCGAGTTTGACTTCGGTCCAGTTCGAATCGCTGCTCTTCTTGAATTCAAGCATATACGAATCTGCCTTTTCCACTTCATTCCACTTTACGAGAGCTTGGTCGTGAATAGCTTCGAGAGAGGTAATCTCAGGCTTTGAAAGAGAAATCTTAGTCGCTTCGTACTTGACAACCTTAACGACGATATTGTCAAGATACATTCTGTGCTGACTAGAGCCCGGAGCGGTTCCATCTTTACGCAGAGGGCCTACACCGATTCTTGAAGAAGGGCTTACGTTATGAAGAGTTATTTTCTCATTTTTCATAACACGGCCTGCAGATATAGTGAATTCAGCTGCCGGCTCAAGTGAGTTGATGGCAGGCGTGACCTCATAACCTCCGTCCATAGATGCGTGGGTCGAATTGTTGATGACATATACTGCTCCTGTTGTAGGATCACTGTCATAAAGCGCCTGATCGAAAGACACTTCCACGGTTGCCGTTGATTTGAGATTTTCAAGTACCGGAGTAGCCAAAAGAGCAGTATAACTTCCTGCACCGAGTTTTATGTGGCCTGGCCTTGCGCACACCACAGAAGATGGCTTGCCGTTAACAGCCTCATTGACACAGCCCCAATGTTGCAGTCGAGAAGAAGCCACAGCTTTTTTCATAGTACTGAAAAGACCAATCTCAGTGCCAGGGGTCACAAGATACCATTTCCATTTACCGCCATTTACAGGATTTTCTCCTTCCGCGGTATCGAACGCATCAGCAAGATTCCTGTCATCTGCGGAATATGCAGCGGAGCCCTTCAGGTAATTGCCGCCCCATACCAATTCGCTGAAATCCTCGGCGAGAGCTATATCTCCCTCAGCGATCTGGCCGGTTTTTGACGGTTCCACAATAGAGAATTCGTCAGTTTTCGCCTCCATCGGATCTGAGGTATATCCTCTGTCCAAATCAGTAACCCTGAACCAGTAGGAAGTACCTGCAGTAAGGCCAGAGAATTCAAACTGAGGATATCCTTCCGCGAGATCAGAGTTCCAGATTGATTCATTTTTCTCGGTTTTCCAGGACACCAGAAGGTCATTGCATTCAGAATCTTTGTAAATACCGAAACTATAGGATACCGCACAGTCCTTCAGCGCGTCTTCAAACCCGCTCGGACTCCACTCGAATGCAAGTGAAGACGATGTGGAATATGCAAGTTTGACAGCAAGAAAACCGCCTTCAACTACGATGACGCTGACATTTTCTTTTGAATCCTTTGCATAGACTTTCTCTGAGACTTTGTCTCCCGCATAATTTGCACAGGCATAGACACTGTACTTTCCTTTTGCAAGATTAGTGAACGTGTGATAGTACGCATCACTGCTTCCTGCATTCTTTGTGGAAATGATTTCATCCCCGTTCGAATGAACAAGCGCGACGGTGAAACTTTCTGCCCCTGCTTCAGTCGCCGTTGTGCCATCGAAAATGACAGCGATGGAATTGGCCGTACATTGCCCGTCATCCACCGTAACCGCCTCGGGCGCAGGATAATTGTCTTTTACCTCAGACTCTTCCTTTTTCGAGCAAGAGATAATTGCCAGCGCGGCAAGTGAAAAAATAATCAATCTTTTCATTTCTTGGTTATTGATTTATGTTATTAAGAAGCTGTGAATCCAAGAGCTAACAGCCCCAAGACAGCACAAAAAAAGAGGGGATATTCCTCGAAAAAGTCTTAGAATATCACCTCTCTTTATAGATTTTCAGAGAAACTGAATTATTCGATAGTTACAACTCTGTTAAGCGCCGCTGATGAGAATCTGTTGTTGTTAGCGCCGTCAGCCTTAACTACAAGGTGATCTTCAGCGATACCATATTTCTCAACAAGAAGTTTCTTGACATTGTTTACACGCTGCTCTGAAAGATACTGGTTGCGTGATGCAGAACCTGTACCCTTGTCTGCAGAACCTGTAAGAACGAACACCTTCTCAGGAGCCTGCTCAAGGATGTTCTTGACATAGAAATCAAGGTGAGCTGCCTCACGCTCTGAAAGTTCGGTATTACCGATCTCATAGTAGAGAGTTGCAGGAGATACGAGGTCACCGGCCTTTGACACTGTTACTGTGTCAGGCTTTGCATTCTTGAGATCCTCGATCTGATCCTTGAGGTCTTTGTTCTCTTTCTCGAGAGCATCTACACGGTTCTGGAGCTGATTGTACTGATCCTCAGTGAAAGGAACAGGAACAATTGCAGGGATAGCGGAAGAATGACGCTTGAAACCAGTCTTGCCAAGATTAACGGTGACACCGAATCTTGCTGAAGGAAGAACGCCAAGCTTTGTGTTAGGCTTTGGTGCAACGTGAGGGAAATTGCTCTTTGTACCATAAGCAGCCAAATCCAAATAAAGGCTTACCCTGTCGCAAAGGCGGAAGTTATTCAAGAGACCTCCACCGACGCCGAACTCCTGATTGCTCTGTGCACGCATATAAGCGAATGAAGGGTAAACAATCACATTCCAAGTTCTTGTCTCCTTGTAGCCGCTGAACGCATTTGAGAGGTTCCAAAGGAAGTCCATATGAACAGTGTTGCAGTTGAAAGTACCATCGCAAGCGGTGTAACCGTCTTTTGCAACAACCTTATTCTTAAGACCTTCCCAACCGCCGCGGATACCGGTAGAAGGGGTCAACCATTTTCCGACAAAGACGTCAGTTGCGATACCTACCTTGCCGTCAACGCCTTTACCCATCCAAGAGTTGACACCAGCGCCGACACCTACAAACCAATTGTCACCGAAACGGTTGGTAAGATATGGTCCACGAACGACTTTTCCGTTTTCATCACGGTTACCGTTTTCCTGCGCATTCATCGCAGGAGCTGCAGAAAATGCACCTGCCAATACAACAAGGGCACCGATAAACAGCTTTGAAGTTTTCATTTCAAAAAAAATTATTAATCGTTTATACTTTTTCGATTTATCAAAGGCACAAAGTTACAATAATTTTAGAATATTCAAAACATTGAGTATAAACGTTTGCCACAATGAATAAGAATGAAATCCTATTACCAAACCCGTACTGAAATTCACTCCGGGAATCCAATATAAATCTGAAACGATTTCTAATATCTCTTTCTCAGTTCTTCGCGAATCTCGGACATACGCCTGTCGGTCGGAAGTTTGACACATTCATAAATTTAAAATAATCGCAAATATTTGAAAGAGTTT
>CAVJKV010000003.1:0-163497 GCA_963650425.1 Oscillibacter sp.
ATCGTGCTTATTTTATTGAAATTCAAACCATTGAACGCTTTTTAAGGAACGACTACTTAGTGCAGAGATGCCTAGCCTAAAAGGATTCTCAGAGACAAATCTAAAGATGATGCGCACCATTTTTGAAGAGCGGGAGAATCTGGAGTCAAAAATATTGAAATTTGGCTTCAGGTAAAGAGCAAATTAGAAAGAGCGGCGGATGACTGAAATGTCATCTGCCGCTCTCATCGTCTGCTTCAGAAGTTGCGTAACGCGAACTTCCGGATTGGTATGGAATTATTTGGTAATCTTGATATTGTCGATAAATATTCGTCCTGCACCTGAAACCTTGTAATTATATGCACCAGTATAGTTACCGGCATCGTCCTTGACGAGAACTCTATACATTACAACGACCAATCTTGTATTGGATGAGATACCTTTCATCTTAACTGACGAATGGGTCCAACAGTATGTACTCTTCGGCTGATTGATTTCAAGCGGATCACTATATTTGGTTCCATTTTCAAATTCGCCATCCCCCTCGATCACTATGACTACTTTTGAATCATCAACCGCGCCAGAACCCTGAACCATTGCAGCGTGATCGAATTCCATAGTAACATCAGTCGCTGATTTAACCGCAAGTGTTGGAAGCCTGAGCGAAGTGTTATTACCTCCTGTCTTACTTATTTTCAGATATTTGTCCTGCAGGTAAACAAGCTGTAGACTTGGATTCATATCCACGTAGCCTGCTGCTGCAAGAGCAGCCGGAGCGTATGACGACAAGGCATCTGAATATATATTTACAGCATTGTCATCTTTCTTATTGCCAATAGTGTCACCTATCTTATTTCCAGTAGCAGCAGTATATTGTTCCAACACTGGAGTCAACCAACCGAAATCATCAAAGAACACTACATTGGAGGCAGCCTGGGATACAGCGACCTTCAAGGTATAGTTATATTCTTCATTGGTAAACACGATTTCATCGGTTCGCGCATCCCCAGTATTTGCAGCGAAAGTAATTGCAACAGGATAAGTGCCTGCAGCAGGTACTGTGGTAGCCGGAACAGTTATCCAAGAAGGAGCAGATACAGTAAACGGCACATTTGACACGATCGTGGCATTTCTTGATTCCCCAATACCCGCAATCGTATTAACGCCTGGCATCTGCACAGTTATCTTCGGCTCGAACTTCTCCTGATTTACGGTAAGCACAGACTCGATATTGTCCTTATGAAAACGGATAGTGCCGGTTCTGGCTTCACCGGTAAGGTTAGGAGCCGCCTTGAATTTAAGAGTCTTTGTCTCGACAATGGCAGCAGTAGAAGCCTCCGGGACAACAGAAATCCAATCTCCGTTGATTTCAGTCTCGTAAACGACATTGGACTGAACCTTTGCCTCAAACTCTTCGCCCTGACCGAGAACTGTTACAGAGTTACCGCTTGAGATACTGATGAGAGGATCAAGTTCCCCACCTGCAGCAGACTGGACAACATATATCGTCTTCTTTGAATCTTCAGACTTGATGGTAATCTCGGCCTGGCGCAAAGTTGCCAATGTGCTAGGCTCACAGGTTACAGTAATTTCCTTTTCCTCTTTGGCTGAACCTGAAGTAACGTCGAGCGAAATCCAGTCGGCTGAAGGAGTAAGCGTGAAATCATAGTCAGAAGTGACCGTAAACTTAATAGGAGCCGCAGGTGTTCCCTCGAATGCAAGCACATCTCTTGAAGAAACTATTGTCGCATATACTGGATCTGTATCCGGAATTTCCACGCCGTCACCCTCTTTGACCATGGTAACCTTAGGCTGATACTCGTCTGTTCCCGTATCTGTTACAGTAAGACGTGCAGAACCACCGTTTCTTGTAGCTAGAGCACCTGTGCCGTTTGCCGACCAATTGGAAACACATCTGAAACGGAACTGGCAGTTGTCCATATTCTTCTTGATGGTCACAGTGGCATCTACCTGGACATTGGTTGCGCCGTCTGCATTCATCGCGTGCGTATATACGCAATCCTTGACATCGGTAGCAGTTTTGGTATCCATTGCCGGTTTCCAGTTCTCGCCGTCAAGATACTCGATAATCCAGTATTTGTGACCGGTAGCAGAAGTTCTGGCTTCGAATGTTATCCGCATTTCAGAACCTGCCTTCACAGCGCCATAGCAATAGAACAGCCAATAGTCTCCAGGCCAAGGTCCTGTAACACGAGGGCTAGAATCACTTACGTCAAGAGCATATTTATTTGCATCATCTGTATTGGCAAGGTCAAAAGGAACATACTGGATATATCCGAGACCTTCAATAGGCTCCACCTTACCTTCCACTTTGAACGATGTCGTAGAGAAATTAATAGGAGTCTTCCTTACTTGATACTTGACTGGATAGAATGAAAGTCCCTCATCCACACCATTGTCCTTGAATTCTACAGGAACGAGATAGACTGTCGAGCCTGTACCGAGAATGGCATAGCCGTGTGCCACTACCTTGTGCATATTCACGGCATCGATATCAATGCCAGGATTGTAAAGAGTAACTGCATTCAGAGTGGAGCCGACGCGTATTCCCTTGTTAATCAATGTGCCAGCAACTTGCACATATTCGATAGACTCTGGCTTGTAGGACGCATACGAAGATGTGATATCCTTTGCATCCGGATATGTAACTGCAGAGTTGGACAACACAGTCACCTCGTCGGAAGTGAACGTCTTGACGCCTGAAGTCACGCTCGCAACACCGTTCATAGTCACCTTGTCACCGACCTTCACATTAGCGGCATTGCCCAGAATGTAAAGGGTTTTGGTGGCATCTGCAGCGACAAAGCCGTCAGAGGCGATGGCCACTACCTGACACTCCTTAACCTTTGCACGGGTATCCGCATCAAGCTTTGACACTCCGTCCAGGTCATATTCGTCCACGCCCAAATAGGTATCTCCTTTCTGATAGATGACTGCCGTCACTTTGTAACCGCGCTTATTGGCGATTGTGATTGTAGCCTGCCTTGGAGCAGCTAGAGCACCGTTGGCGACGTTGTCGTCCACGGTTACGGTAACCTTTACCGTATTCGTTCCGGACATAGGATCCACAAGAACCCAGTCAGCATCCACATCTACCATCCAGTAGGCGTCAGAGGCAATCGTAAGAGACTGAGGCTCTGCGTCCTTAGCCTCAAACGTCAGACTGGACTCGGTAATCAATGCGCTCGGCTTAACATAGTCCTCTTCCTTACAGCCGGTGAACGGCGAGGCAAGGATAGCCACAGCGCAAAGTTTCAATATATTCTTATAAAATTTCATACCGTCAAAAATTAAAATTTTGCATTGGAATCTGAAAACCGTTAACTGAGACCATCATTCCAACCAGGATTCTGCGCCAGATTGCGGTTAAGCGCACGGTCTCCGCTTGGAATAGGATAGAAATAATCCCTGTTCTCGTCGAAGACTCTCTTTTCCTGTTTTGTCCTGTACATTTCCACAAATCCCTTGGTCTCTTCACTCAGTACGATACCGTTTGAATAAGGGACATAGTTTCCGTCAATAGTGATTTCCTGAATCTGAAGATATGTAAAATCATTTCCATATTTCTTCTTCACATCATCAGCAACTTTTGCCGTATTGTACAAGTAGATATCCGGTTTCCCGTCTCCGGTCAGATCGTAAGCGCCAGGGCCGTCGAAATACATACCGCGGAGCGGCTGCTCCCAAGCCTTTCCTTCCTTCCACCTTCTGATGTCAATCCAACGCCTTCCCTCAAGCACCATCTCGATTGTACGCTCGCGGCGGATTTCAAGAAGTTGCGCAAGATTTGCAGGATTGCGCTTGGCCAAGTTCGGATAACCGTACTCATCAGACGTTAGGAACTCGTCAACTGTAAGCCCTGCCAGAGTAAGGTGAGGCATTCCAACGCGGTCACGTAGTTTGTTGATGGAATTGTCAACATCTTCCTGTGTCAGGATATTGAGTTCTGCCTTCGCCTCAGCAAAAATGAGATATGCTTCACCCAGACGATATACAGGAATGTCATTGAACGACATACTTGCACGCTCTGCAGTAGTGTATGACGCATCCATCACGAATTTTTCAAGTTGAAAACCGGTAGCCGTCATCGCCACTTCAGGGCCATAGGTTGTCTTCTTCGCCGAAACACGGACATAGTCCGGAAGTCTCATAACCATTCCGAGACGAGGATCACGGTCAGCGACCTCCTCCACGAAAGGCTTGGTTTCCCAACCTTCCTGATCCGTATATCTAGAACCGTCTTTCATAAGGAAACTGTCCACGAATTTCTTGGAATATCCCGGGTTTCCTCCCGTGTTCATAATGACGTAACCTGTCGCATTGTGATAACATATCGATTCCTCGAATCTGAGCGCAAGGATATACTCGTTAGGATCCGCGTCAGCTTCTCTGAAGAGCTCGTGATAGTCGGAAGCGAGAGTATATTTGCCGCTGTTCATCACCTGCTCTGCTGCCTGATAAGCGAGAGTCAAATACTCTTCCGGAGTGTGTCCGTCAAGGTCCAATCCGTGATATCTTCTGAATGTTCCCTCGAAGAGACAGAACTGGGCTTTCAGCATAAGAGCCGCCCATTTATTCACCCTATAGGTACTTACGTCAGACGGAAGATTCTCGATTGCATAATCGATATCGTTCAACATATTGGACATCACCAGTTCCCTGGAATCTCTTGCCTTGTAGAGCGTAGAATCCTGAGAGCCGAGTTCCTTGTCATACCAAGGCACGTCACCGAAACGCACCACCTTGCTGAAATAGAACTGCGCGCGGAAAAATCTTGCAAGTCCCTCATACTTCTTTGCCACAGCCTCATCAGTGCACTGGTTGATGTGACCGAGCATCGTATTGATCTTGCGGAGCTGGCCCCAGGACCATCCGCCCGTGGCTGCCGTCGTAGGCACCTCACGCGCTGTACCGCAGAGCAACTCATCAGAAATAGTTCCCTTTTCAAAGACTATGTCCGACTGCTCGTCATACGGAGTCTTGTCAAACAGATTGTCATAGAAAGAGTTGGAAAACAGTTTCAAGTCTATTTCTGTGCGGAAATATGTTTCCGGAACAAGCCTGTCCTTAGGAGTTTTCTCGAGGAACGAATCGCAGGATGTAACGCCCAAGGCTACTGCTATGATTGGTAATATATATTTTTTCATTATAGTCTCCCTGTATTAGAATGTTATGTCGATACCGAACATTATAGTTTTCTGCCAAGGATAAGCTACAGCATCTTTAGCATCGCTGTTCGTATAGATACCGTTGCTTGATGTTGTAGTAACTCTACGATATGCGGACTCCGGGTCAAGATACTTCGTGTATTTCTTGATAGGAGACCAGTAAGCAAGGTTCTCACCGGAGAAGTAGAAACGTACTTTCTCAAGGCAAATCTTCTTTGTAAGATGCTGAGGAATAGTATATCCGACTGTCAGGTTCTTGAATCTGAGATATCTTACGTTCTGGATGTAACGGCTGTTCACAGGAGCAAGTTCACCTCCGGTAGAAGAGTAGCAGCGTGCCCTAGGGAAATAAGTGTTAGGATTCTCCTCTGACCATACTGTCTTGATGAAGTCCCTCGGCATAAATGCCGTGTAGTATGAATATGCGTATGAACCCCAGAATGCCACATTCATTCCTGAAGGATACCAATAATGGGTACCTGTTCCCTGGAAGAACGCATTTACGTCGAAGCCCATCCAGTCAAATGCCAGCGTAAATCCGTACTGCATACTTGGAAGAGAGTTTCCGAGAATCTTACGGTCACCAGGATTGGTTGCGGTGTTGTCACCAAGCGTAATCTTGTTGATGCCGTTAGCACCTTCTTTCTTGTCATCCAGATCGACGTAGCGGAGGTCACCAGCGAGAAATCCGCCCTGCATACGTGAGGTTCCGATGTATGTCAAAGCGTCGCAGACGTTTTCCTGATAGTACTTCGCTTCATCGTCAGTTTTGAAAAGTCCGTCAACGACAAAGCCCCAGATATCACCGATGCGCTGTCCTACATAGTAGTCAGCGAGGTTCTTGGTAGGGTTGTTGGCATACCTTGTAATGTGTGAGTCATAGTCGCTCAAAGATGCGCGAACACTGTAGTTGAACGGCTTGCCGGCAAGCTTGAAGGAATCTCTCCATCCGAGCGAAAGCTCATATCCGCGTGTTCTCAAGTCGGCTGAGTTTTCTTTCGGAGCATCCGCACCATAGACGCTTGGAAGAGCATTGCCCTGCACAAGCATATTCTTGGTATCACGGATGTATCCTTCAGCCGTAAACTCGAGTCTGCTGTTCAGAAGTGAAGCGTCGATACCGATGTTGTACTGCTGGGTTGTCTCCCAAGTCAATTCAGATGAGTTCGGAGCCGATATTGCAGAATATTTTGCATTTGTGGAACCTTCTCCGAATGTAAACGCACTGAACGTCTTCTGGGAGATTGTTCTCATATAAGCGTAATCGGACACATTCTGGTTACCGAGGGAACCGAATGATGCACGGAGTTTGAGGTTGTTCACAACATCCTTTGCAGGAGCGAAGAACTGCTCTTCGGAAATACGCCATCCAGCTGATACTGAAGGGAAAAGACCCCAACGATGACCTTTTGCAAAACGTGAAGAACCGTCATAACGGCCTGACGCTTCGAAAAGATAACGGCCCTTGTAGTCATAGTTCAAACGTGCGAAGAAACCGGCAAGGGCGTATTCACTCTGGCCACCGGCAAGTTCCGTGATGATTGCACCCTCATCATTTGTGGCGATAAGGTTGAAGTCGTTAAGATTCTCGTCAGAGAGGTTTTGGGCTGTCATCGTCTGATTCTTGTAATGATAGGTCTCGACATTGAAACCTGCCATCACTTTCAGGTTGTGAGCATCCTTGAAAGTATTCTCGTATGTGGCGAATACGTTACCTGTATAGTAGTCATAGCGCCTAGTACGCTCTTCAAGCTGATTCAATCCGGCTCCTGTCGTATAGGCGTCGGTAACGCCCGGACGCACTCCGTAAGGGATATTGACAGTTCTGTGCATCTCACTGCGGTTCACACGTCTGTATGTGAAATTCGCGGTCACATTGAAATGATCGACAGGACGGATAACGAGTTCGGTGGTATTGGTGAAGTTGAACTTCTTGTCGTAGTTCTTGTGTTTGCCCATGGCGAACACAATCTGACGGCCGTTCGCCACGTTGTAGCTACCTCCGACAATCAACGGGTTGTTGTAAAGACCTGTTCCATCAGGGTTGAACAGAGGGAACGATGCAGGAGTATGACGCAGGTTTCTGAACACGTCCTGAATATCACCGACTCCAATCCAAGAATAATTTGAATTGTAGAACGCCGTGTTGTTGGACAATGACATCCATTTGTTGAGCTTGGCGTCAATCTTTGAACGGAGGTTATATTTCTGATAAACATCAGGTTCTGTACTCTTCATAATACCGGTCTGACGGTCATATCCGCCGGATACGAAGTATTTGATGTTCTTGCTGCCGCCGCTGATGGATATGCTGTGCTGCTGGACAGGGTGTCTGTCGCGGAACATTTCGTGATACCAGTCGGTGTTGCAATAGTAAATCCACTGTTCCTTACCGTTGCGGATATCCTTCACCACCCAAGGTCGGTCAGGATTCTCGGTCTTGTCGTTCACACGGGCAAGGAGCTCCATCATATCGTGCTCGGTGTAACCTGTATAAGGCGTACCGGCAGCCTGAGTTTTCCAGAAAGTGTCGAGAGTGAGTACTGACCAGTAACCTCTGTCCTCATAATCCGTAGATGTGGTCGGTTCTTCCCAACCGAACTTTCCGCTGTAACGGATCTTGGCCTTGCCGTCATCCGCACTTCCGTTCTTGGTCGTGACGAGAATCACACCGTAAGCGGCGCGGGCTCCATAGACAGCTGCAGCTGCTGCATCCTTGATAACGGAAATGCTTGCCACATCGTTAGGGTTCACATCTTCAAGGTCACCGATTGCGCCGTCGATAAGGACGATAGGATCAGCTTCGTTGATTGATGTAAATCCTCGGATATTCAGTTTTCCAGAGCTTCCAGGATTACCTGACTGAGTGGTGATGTTAAGTCCCGGAACAGAGCCCTGCAACATTGTCACAAGGTTGTGAGATGAACGGTCCTTAAGCGCTTTGTCATCAACCACGGAGATGGCACCTGTCAAATTCACCTTTTTCTGAGTACCGTAACCTACGACCACGGTCTCATTCAAGGTCATATTGTCTTCTTCCAGGGTGACGTTGACGGTTGATTTGGCGGCAGGTACCGTCACTTTTCTGGTCAGATAGCCCAGAGAAGACACTTCCAGAACAACATCTCCGGAAGGAACCGACAAAGAGAAATTACCGTTGACGTCTGAAGTGGTTCCCGTAGTCGTGCCGGAAATCATTACAGCCGCTCCGATAAGAGGTTGCTGCTGGTTATCCAGAATTCTTCCGGAAACCGTCCTGTTCTGGGCAAAGGCGGCTATATTGGCTGCCAAAGCTACCAGAAGAGTCACAGCAAGTGTTTTAAAGACTCTCATAAAATTGGTTTTTTGGTTTGTATTTAATTGGTATTTATTCGTTTAGTGGTATATATTTCGTGCAGTTACGAGTGCTCGGGGCGATATTAGTATGTCGCGAGCTGTTCGTCTGTGAGCGTATTGAACTGCTTAGGACGCGCCATATTCTCAGTATAGACGTTACCGAATTCGTCTGTCACCTTGATCACCAGATCCATATCGGCATTATCGGCAGTCACCGTAAAGAAGTGAGGCATATCGTTTTCGGTAATGAACGACGGAGTATCGCTCAGATTTGCCTTATTGAACCTCTTGACCGACAGGGCCTTGATGTGCAGCGGATCATAAGCCGTACTCTTGGTGTAAGACAGTTCTTTGCCGTTTTCATCAGTAACTGACAGTTTCCAGTTGGAATTCCAGTTCCAGACATTTATCAGGACCTTGTTGCTGCTTGTACCTTTAGGATATGCAGTTATATACCTGCCGAATGATGCCAAAAGCGAAGCCTTGGTCACATCTGTCACAGCACGTGAGTCGTTGTACAGTTTCGATATGTCATCATAGGAGAAAGAAACGTTATTGAGGTCGTAAGAGCGGAACTGATAGTCTTCCGGCTTACCCGTACTCTTATACTTCCACTTAATATCCTTGCCCGTGACATTCCAGATGCTGTATCCGCCCGGCGCGCCGTCAAGGCTCACATACACATTCTTTGTCAGGGAGCCTGACCACCACCAAGAAGCACAGACTGAACCGGCATTGTGCTCATAAATGCTTAAACCGCCCGTAAGACTCTTGGTCTGCTCCGGATTAGCATTGAAAATTGTATGTGTATGTCCCGTGATGAAATTCACATTGTAGTCCTTGACAAGATTCAGCACTTCTTTTCTCGTGGACTCGTTGTTGTCGAGCTTGTAGGTGTCAATGCCGCTCGGATAGAAAATCTGCGCGTGGGTGATGATGATGAGCGGAGTGGTCTTATCTACATAAGACAAATCTTTCTGAAGCCAATCTACCTGTTCAGGAGTGAACCTCTTGATATAATTGCGGCTATGCTTGTCATCGTACTGGCTGCAGTCGATATCGTCCAGAACCACGTAGTGCACCTTGCCAATGTTGAACGAATAATATACAGGAGCAACGCGTGTAACATACGGACTCTTCGCATCGAAGTTGCTTGCCACTGCCATCATATCATTGTCGTGGTTGCCCATAGTGTGGTAAATCAAAATACCGGAAACGCGGCTGTTTATATCCTCGAGATACTGAGGAAATTCATAGCTGTTTGAGCGCCAAAACAAATCCCACGTCATATCACCCAAAGTGACAGCATACATCTTCTGTGACTTGTGACTGTCCATATAGGTATTCAGGTCGTTTGTGAATGCTGTAAACTGTGTTCTGTCATTGGTCCTGTTTGCAAGGTGCATATCACCGAGGAAGAATACAGTGTAATTATCCTGATTTTCAACCTTTTTAAGAGTAAAATCCACCCTTTCGGCTACTGTCGCATCTTTCTTCAGAATCGAGTGGATGACAGGAAGCACTCCATTGTTAAGAGGCTCGTATCCTGAAGGTACGGTCATAAACACATAGCCGTTCTTCTTTTGGGATTTTATCTGAAAAACACCCTTACTGTCAGTCTTCACAACTTCATAGCCGTCGGAAATGATTACGCCAGACACGGCCTCTCCGTCACACGACACCTTACCGTATATGGTACTTCCGGATGCCGGCTCCACTCCGCCGCCTGTAATGGTAACAGATGTCGAGCCCATCAATTTGCTCGCGGTTCCACGCTGGATATAAATGTCGTAAGAACCTGCAATCAAGCCTTTGAACAACTCGATTGTGAAAGTTTTTTCACTGATTGTCAAGATATTGCAAGAATGCTGTTGTTTGGACACATCCTCGAAAATGACCTTGTCAGTGGACTTGGGAGCCTTATTGAACTGAATTCTGAAATCAAGCGTACCCGCACCTTCCTCAATGCTGAGTTCTTCCGGGACACGGAACATCACGTCCAGATTGCCGCCATCTTTTCCACTATCCTTTTTACAGGATACAGAAGCGAGTCCAAATGCTATGAATACAAAAGCCAGCACTAAATGCCGAACTTTCAACAGTAAATCGTTTTTCATTCTAAGACAAAGTTTCGTTTTGAAAGCAAAAGTAATAATTCTTTTTCAATAACGAAATCGAATTTGACTTAAAAAGATTAAAAAACAATCACAAAAACTATTGCCGAGAATTCGCTGATTGACTGAACGCCAACTGTTCACGAAACAAACTATCCCAAGAAGCCAATGACTTAAGCAGGCTTTCGGGACTTACGAATCAGAGCGGAAAACGGGGTTCGAACCCGCGACCTTCGGCTTGGGAAGCCAACGCTCTACCAACTGAGCTATTTCCGCATTACACTTTCCATCCGCTATCCAAACGGGAAAGTCTTGCAAATATAGGTATTTCATTCCGGTTCCCAAACGTTTCAACTCATATTTTCAAAAATTCTCTCATATTTCTTCCGGCATTTCTACTTATTCCATTATTATATCGTATGCAAAACCACCCCGATTTCCGATATAAAAAAGATTTTCAAAATGTTTACAATTTCGATATAAACATTTTAGGATAGCTTACTATATTCGCCGCAAACAAATTCTAACACGTTCTCGCCTATGAAAAATATTACCACAATGCGCTTTGCGCACTCTTTCAACAGAATTGCCACCATTGTCACCGCGCTGGTTCTACTCTCGTGCGAAAGGATAGACACCGGTGAATCATCGGGGAAAGGCACATTGAGAATCCATTTCTCGGAAATCTCCTACAGGCAGACAAGAGCCGGAAACGAGGAATTTCCGGACACATCCGCATTCATCCTGAGCGTTACTGACTCCAAAGGGAAGACAATTTACAACGGCACATTCGGCGATTCCCCGGAAAACCTGCTTGTCAGTCAAGGGACATACAACATCTCTGTCCGGTCCGGAGAGTTCACAAAACCGGCATTTTCCTGTCCACTGTATGGAGATGACCAATGCGTAACTGTAGCAGCCAACAGTACCGCCGACGTATTTCTTGTATGCGAACAGCTCAACTCCGGCATAAATCTTAAAATTGCATCAAATTTCCTCACGACATATCCGAACGGAGTACTGTTTCTCAAGTCTTCAGACGGAAAACTCTTGTATGCGTTCAAGGAGAAACGCATAGCCTATTTCAATCCGGGAAATGTATCACTTATATTGGACGATGCCGGAAGCGAAAAGACACTCTTCACCAGAACATTGAAAGCCAAACAGATACTCTCTGTAAGCATTTCAGCCCCATCAAGCAGCACCGGCTCGAAATCAGGTTCTGTCCGCATAGATGTGGACACGTCCAGAATATGGACAAGCGAGGTTTTTGTCATCGGTGGCAGCTCAGGCTCCGAAGGAAGCGCCACTGGGGATTCGTACAAGAACGCGCTCAGCGTATCTCAGGCAAAATCCGAAATCGGAGCGGAAGACATCTGGGTTTATGGATATATCGTCGGCGGAGATATGACATCCGCATCAATTTCGTTTGACGAGCCATTCTCCTCAAACACAAACATAGCCATAGCAGGACGCACGTCTGTGTCAGACAAAGATGCCTGTATGTCAGTGAGTTTACCGAAAGGGAGTATCAGGGACGCGCTAAACCTTGCAGACAATCCGGATAATCTGAAACGTAAGGTCTATCTCAAAGGAGATATCGTAGAGTCCTATTTCGGCATACCTGGGATAAAGAACATCACGGATTACGTGCTGGAGTAGTTTGATCACACGTTGCGGCAGCCCCACCGTCAGGGAGCGTTATTCGGGATTCATTCAAAACAGTTACTCAACTATGCGGATTTTGGCATATTTGAGCAGAAGTATCTTCTCACCGGCATCGTCAAAGAGAATCTTCGCCTTCAGGTCTGTGTTGCTTCCGGAAATCTCCTTGACCACGCCATAGCCGAATCTGTTGTGCTCTATACGTTGCCCTGCCCTGACAGACAGCACAGACACCGCCTGAAACTGAGAATCAGGGGTGCGTGGAATTGACGGACACGACTGCACTGCCACCGGCTTCAGAGGCTTTCCTGTCACGGATGACTTAGGAACAGTTCTTTCGACCTTGACACTGCCAGAAGCACCATAAGTATTCGCAGAGCCCGAGTTTCTGTTCGGACTCTCGCTTCCACGCCAACCATATCCGCTTACGGTGCCGTTATTGCTTCGGCTTCCACTGCCATACCCACTTCCATTGGCAAAGCCGGAGAAGCCGCTTTTGCCGAATTTGAAGCCGAATCCACCGAAACTTCCGGAAGATTCTTCAGCCTCCTCATCTCGCAGCGGATTGTCTATATATTTCGGATCTATCTCCCGGACAAACCGACTCGGGGAATTCTGCTCGTGTTTGCCGTTACGCATTCTCGTAGCCGCAAATGACAGGTTAACAGCTACTTTAGCCCTTGTAAGCGCAACGTAAAAAAGCCTTCGTTCCTCCTCGATCTGCGACGGATCGGAGAACATTCCTCCTGAAGGGAATATGTTTTCTTCCATTCCGGCGACAAAAACGTATGGGAATTCGAGTCCCTTTGAAGAATGGACCGTCATCAGGGTTATCTTGTTGGAAGCATCCTCATCATCGGCAAGGTCAACCGCACTGAGCAGAGATATATCCTCCAGGAAATCATCCAATGTAACTACCGGCAATTCAGACTCTGAAATAGAATCCACATCTTCGATATTACTGTCGGCCAGCAGTTCCTCCCTATACTGATTCTGACGGTCCTCGACAAATCCCTTGACACTGTTGAGCAGTTCCTCAACGTTAGCGGCACGCGACTGGCTCTCCACGGAATTATCCATCTTGAACATAGCCAAAAGTCCGCACCTCATTGACAATCTGTTAGCCACCGAAAAAGCATCCTCTTTCGGCAATGCGGCATTTGCCTCCGCTATCATATTGCGGAACTCCATAATTTTGCCCAAAGTCCCCGACTTGATTCCGGAAGACTCCAGTATTTCAGGTGTACAGGCGGCAAATAGCGATATCCCCTTATTATGCGCTGCACCGGCAAGCAGTCCCTCCGACGTGGCACCGATTCCCCTTGCTGGGACATTCAGAACCCGCTTGAACGATTCGTCATCATTCGGATTGACAGCAAGTTTGAGATATGCCATCATATCCTTCACTTCCGCCCTGTCAAAGAATGAATTTCCTGAATATATGCAATATGGGAGATTTCTTTTCCGCAGTGCCTCCTCAAGCGCACGAGACTGGGAATTGGTCCTGTACAAAATTGCAAAGTCCTGATACTGACAATGTTCCTTTCCCATTATACTGACAATTGAAGAAGCGATAAGCACCGCCTCTTCCTGCTCCGTATAAGCCTTTATGAGATGGATTCTGTCGCCTTCAGGGCCTTTGGAAAAGCACGTTTTCGGGATACGGGACGAATTTTTCTCTATGACTGAGTTTGCCGCATCCACGATAGTCTGAGTGGACCTGTAGTTTTGCTCCAAACGGAATATCTTGCACTCGGGATAATCTTTCCTGAAATTCAGGATATTCTCTATTTTAGCCCCTCTAAAGGCATATATGGACTGTGAATCATCCCCGACTACACATATATTCTTATGGAACTGGCTTAACTTCCGTAGAATAAGGTATTGCGAAAGATTTGTATCCTGATACTCATCCACCATTATATAGTCAAACCTCGACGCAATGGACTTCAGCGCTTCCGGGGAATTATGCAGCAAGATATTCATATTCAATAGAATATCATCGAAATCCATCACCCCGGCCTGCTTGCATTTTGCAGCATATAGCGCATAAATGTTGCATATCTCGGGCTTCTTCGCGTGAGTATCGTTGATTATCGCCTGGTCATTGCGCTTGTATGACTCCGGCGTGACCAGATTGTTCTTGGCTTTGGAAATACGGTCAAGCACGTCCTTTGGCTTATAGACCTTGTCATCGAGTTTCATTTCCTTCAGACAAGTCTTTATGGCACTTATCGAATCGCTAGTATCATAAATCGTAAAACCCGCCGGATAGCCGAGCTGCTCCGCAAATTCTCTCAAGAATCTAATGAAAACAGAATGAAAAGTGCCCATATACAGTCTGCGCGCCTTCCTGTCCCCCACCATAGCGGCTATTCTCTCTTTCATCTCGGCAGCAGCTTTCTTGGTAAACGTCAAGGCAAGAATCCTGTCAGGCTCACCGCCTTTTTCCAGAATATACGCTATCCTTCCCGTCAATACTCTTGTTTTTCCAGCTCCCGCTCCGGCTACAATCAACACAGGTCCCTCAGTCTGGCTTACCGCAGCCCTCTGCTGCATATCAAGCCCCTCTAGTATAGCACTTTTGTTTTCCATAATAAGGCGAAATTACGAAAAAAATCAGTAACTTCGCGCCGGAAATCCGAAATACTATTAAAGGTTACCTATAATGTCAAACAACATCGATTTGAAAGAAGGGCTGAACATTCCTATTTCAGGAGCAGCGGCCCAGAAGACCAGAAAGACGGTAGTACCTGACGTTATCGCTGTGAAACCTACTGATTTCAAGGGGCTTATTCCAAGACTCCTTGTAAAGGAAGGCGATAAGGTACTGGCAGGCTCCCCTGTTCTGGCCGACAAGAAGAATCCTGACATTCTTTTCACTTCTCCGGTCAGCGGAACAGTGACAGAAATCGTCAGAGGGGACAAAAGGAAGTTGCTTGCGGTAAAGATCAAGGCGGACGCCCAGCAGGAATTCGTTGACTTCGGCACAAAGAAGCCGTCAGAGATGACAGCAGCCGAGATCAAGGAATTTCTTCTCAAGAGCGGTCTTTGGCCTTCTCTTATCCAAAGGCCTTACGGCATAATCGCCGACCCTACTTTAACACCAAAAGCCATTTTCGTATCGGCATTCGCGACAGCGCCGCTTGCAGCAGTTCCTGAATTCGTATTCAAGGACGAGATTGCAAACATCCAGACAGGCGTAAACGCACTTGCCAAACTCACAGAAGGCGGAATTCATTTCTCACTCAGCAGCGACAACTACTCAGGTACACCTCTGCACAAGATTGAGAATGTTATCCAGCACGTTTTCAGCGGAAAACACCCAGCAGGAAATGTTGGCGTACAGATCAGCCACATCTCACCTATCGCCAAGGGCGACACCGTATGGACAGTTTCGCTTCTCCTTCTCGCCGCAATAGGCAAGCTCTTCAACACAGGCAAATACAACATGGCGCGCAAAGTTGCCGTAACAGGTCCTGTAGCCATTGAGCCGGCTTACGTTGACGCGCTTCCGGGAATCTGTATGAAAGATCTCAAGGAATTCTACGACAATTCCGCAAATGACGTAAGATTCGTCAGCGGTGACGTCCTCACCGGTGAAAATGTCGGAGAGAACGGATTCCTCGGATTCTTCGACAATCAGGTTTCTCTGCTTCACGAAGGCACTGAAAGAGAAGTTCTTGGATGGGCAAAGCCGTTCAGATGCGGCAAATTCAGCTCAAGCCGCACATACTTCTCCTGGCTCTGTCCGAACAAGACATACAAGATGGATACTAACACAAACGGCGGTCCTCGAGCATTCGTAATGTCCGACGTTTATAAGAAGGTGCTTCCTATGGATATCTTCCCTGTCTATCTCATCAAGGCCTGCCTTGCCGGCGACATTGACAAGATGGAACAGTTCGGAATCTATGAGGTGCTTCCTGAAGATCTCGCCCTTTGCGAATATGTTGACCCGTCAAAGAACGATATCCAGTCCATCATTGAGAAAGGCATTGACCTTATGATTAAGGAAATGGCATAAACTAATGGAAGTTATGGAAGAATCAAAAAATACACAGCAGCCGGGCCTTTTTGAGAGGGGCGGCAAACTTGGATTTCTTCACTCCAGCGTTGATGCTTTCGACACGTTCCTCCGCGTTCCTGGCACGGTAACCAAAAGAGGAGCACACGTCAGAGACATCGTTGACCTGAAGAGAATTATGATAATCGTGGTCGTAGCGCTCATTCCTGCCGCACTCTTCGGAATGTGGAACGTAGGATACCAGCACTGCCTCGCCACAGGACAGACTTGGGGCGTTTTCCAGAACTTCTGGTACGGTTTCCTCAGAGTTCTGCCGTTGTATGTTGTTGCATACGTTGTCGGTCTGGGCATTGAGTTCGCCTCCGCACAGATCAGAAACGAAGAAGTAAATGAAGGATACCTCGTTTCAGGTATGCTTATTCCGCTTATCGTTCCTATTGACGTTCCTCTTTGGATTCTCGCGATTGCAGTTGCATTCGCTGTCATCTTCGGAAAAGAGGTATTCGGCGGTACAGGTATGAATTTCCTGAACCCTGCACTCCTTTGCCGCGCCTTCCTGTTCTTCGCTTACCCGAGCAAGATGTCAGGTTCAAGCGTTTGGGTATCATTGAAACACGGAGAGAACCTCATTGACGGTGCTACCGGAGCGACTCCGCTCTCTTTCGCATCTGAAGGACTCGACGCAATGAACAATGCCGGAGTACAGTATGGAATGTCTGCTTGGGATATGTTCGCAGGCCTCATTCCGGGTTCCGTAGGTGAGACTTCAGTAATCGCAATCCTTATCGGTGCGGTCATTCTGCTTTGGACTGGCGTTGCAAGCTGGAAAATTATGGTATCATCAGTTGCCGGCGCACTGTTCGTAGGCTGGCTCGGCAACGCATTCGGAGCTACCGATGTTCCTGCATACTATCAGCTTCTTATGGGCGGATTCGCATTCGGTACAGTCTTTATGGCTACAGACCCTGTGACATCTGCACAGACAGAATGCGGCAAATGGATTTACGGTTTTCTCGTAGGCGCTCTCTGCGTAGTGGTTAGACTGTTCAACCCTGGCTATGCCGAGGGTATGATGCTCGCCATCCTGCTTATGAACACCTTCGCACCGCTCATCGACCATTATGTCACTGAGTCTGCAATATCAAGGAGAGCCAAGAAAGTTAAAATCGCATAATATATATAATAGGTATGAATACTAACGGAAATATATATACAGTCATCTACACGACAATTGTCGTAGTGGTTGTAGCTGCGGTTCTGGCATTCGCATCCGAGGCTCTCAAGCCGATTCAGGACGCCAATGTCAAGGCTGATGCGATAAGCCAGATGCTTACGGCAGCCAAATTCTATGACAAGAGCGAGCTTGCAGATATGAGCAACGATGATGTAATCGCCGCTTACAAAGCAAACATCAAGGAGTCCGTCATCGTAAATGGTGAAGGAAAGGTTGTAGGAAATCTCGACATCGACAAGGCTGAAATTTATACAACATCACAACTTAAAGCTCAGGACAGCAACATCAAGAAAGGCAAGAGCGACAAACTTGAACTTCCGGTCTTCATTTTCGAGAAAGACGGCAAGAAAGTCAGCGTCATTCCTTGCTATGGTGCCGGTCTTTGGGGTGCAATTTGGGGATATGTCGCTCTTGACAGCGATATGAAAACCATCCTCGGCGCATATTTCGACCACGCCAGCGAAACACCTGGACTTGGAGCAAAAATCAAGGACGACCCTTCATTCAGGGCTGAATTTGAAGGAAAGCAGATAGACTATGCCGACGAAGCTTCATTTGCAGTTGTAAAAGGCGGTGCAGATCCTGATGATGTAAACGCTGTTGACGCCATCACAGGAGCATCAATCACCAGCAAGAAACTCGGTGAATCAATGGATAACTGGTTCAAGGCTTACAAGCCATATCTCACGGCTTCTGCAACTCCGGCTACAGCCGTTTCCGACCCGCTTGCAGTTGCGGTTGATTCACTTGCCGTTGCAGCCGATTCGCTTGCTGCCCAGACATTAGTTAAATAACGAGGAGGATTATAATGAACGCTAAATTGAAAGAAACGATATTGAATCCGATTTTCAAGGGCAATCCTGTAACCGTCCTTGTTCTCGGTATCTGTTCCTCATTGGCAGTGACTGTTCAGCTGAAAGGCGCATTCGTAATGGGTCTTTCGGTAATGATTGTCACCGGACTGTCAAGTTTTGTAGTGTCAATGATGAGGAATTCCATTCCAAACCGTGTACGTATCATTGTTCAGCTCGTTGTCGTATCTCTGATGGTTATCCTTGTGGACCAGTTCCTCAAGGCATACGCATACAGCATTGAGACTCAGCTCTCCGTCTATGTCGGACTTATCATCACCAACTGTATCGTGATGGGACGTATCGAGGCATACGGACTCGGCAACAAGCCTATTCCGTCACTTCTTGACGGTCTTGCAAACGGTGCCGGATATGCTATGATTCTTCTTGTCGTGGCATTCTTCCGCGAACTGTTCGGTTCCGGAACTCTCTTCGGCTTCAGAATCATCCCTGAGAGTTTCTACGCTGCGGGCTATATGAACAACGGTCTTGTGATACTGCCTCCTATGGCTTTGATTCTCCTCGGTTGCATCGTCTGGATTCAGAGAAGCATCCAGAAAGACCTTCAGGAGAAATAACAACTAACACGCAAGCAATATGGAATATATAAGCTTATTCGTAAAGTCAATATTTGTTGACAACATGATTTTTGCATACTTCCTTGGTATGTGCTCATACCTGGCGGTATCGAAAAACGTGAAGACAGCTTCCGGACTTGGTGTGGCTGTTATCTTTGTGCTTTTGGTCACATTGCCTATCAACTACTTGCTGAACACATACGTGCTCAATCCAGGCGCATTGTCTTGGCTCAGCCCTAGCCTTGCTGGCATTGACCTTAGTTTTCTTAGTTTCATTACTTTCATAGCGGTTATCGCAGCCATAACCCAGCTGGTTGAAATGGTCGTTGAGAAATTCGCGCCTGCACTTTACTCCGAACTCGGAATTTTCCTTCCTCTGATCGCTGTGAACTGCGCAATTCTCGGTGCGTCCCTGTTTATGCAGCAGAAAGATTTCGTCAACTTCGGAGAGGCTACCGTATATGCGCTCGGTTCCGGTATCGGCTGGTTCCTTGCCATCGTAACTCTTGCCGCAATCAGAGAGAAAATGTCATACTCGAATGTTCCTGCCCCACTTAAAGGCATAGGAATCACATTCATCACCGTAGGTCTTATGGCTCTAGCATTTATGACATTTATGGGTATTGAACTTTAATAGAGGAGACTGAAAGATGAATGAAATTACTCTTACAATCATAGCCTCAGCAGTTACAATTACTGTTGTAACCCTGATTCTGGTTGTGCTTCTGCTCTGGGTCAAGACAAAACTCACCCCGAGCGGTACAGTCAAAATCGACATCAACGGAGGCAAGACTACCCTGGACGTAACTCCGGGCAATTCTCTTATGGCTGCTCTGGCTGAACAGAAAATTTTCCTGCCGTCAGCGTGCGGTGGAAAGGCGAACTGCGGTCAGTGCAAAGTCAGAGTTCTTGAAGGCGGCGGAAACATTCTGCCTACCGAGGTGGGCTTCTTCAACAAGAAGCAGATCAAGGACAACTGGAGACTCGGTTGTCAGGTCAAGGTTAAGGAAAACGTCAAAATCGAAGTTCCTGAGTCTGTTCTCAGCGTAAAGAAAGTCGAGTGCGAGGTCATTTCCAACCACAACGTTGCTACCTTCATCAAGGAATTCACAGTCAAACTGCCTGCCGGTGTACATCTTGATTTCAAGTCCGGTGAATATATCCAGATTGACATTCCTGCTGGAACATTCAACTTCAGCGACATCGATGTTGATCCTGAATACAAGGCAGACTGGGAAAGATACAAGTTCTTTGATCTCAAGTGCGTAAACCCTGTTGCAACGATGAGAGCATACTCAATGGCCTCTTACCCTGCTGAGGGCGACATCATCAAACTGAACGTGCGTATCGCCACACCTCCGTTTGACAGGACAGCGCCTAAGGGAAGCAACATACTTCTCCCTGTAAACCCTGGTATCGGTTCTTCATATATCTACACTCGTCATCCTGGCGACAAGGTTATGATTTCAGGACCGTTCGGTGAGTTCCTTCTCCCTGAGAATGACCCTGATTCACAGGAATACATCTTTGTCGGCGGCGGTGCCGGAATGGCTCCTCTCAGAAGCCACATTATGCACTTGTTCAAGACTCTCAAGACCAAGAAAAACGTCAACTTCTTCTACGGTGCACGTAGCTTGAAAGAGGCTTTCTATCTTGAGGACTACGCTGAAATCGAGAAAGAGTTCCCTAACTTCCACTTCCATCTTGCACTCGACCGTCCGGATCCGGCTGCAGATGAGGCAGGAGTCAAGTATGTTGCTGGTTTCGTACACAACGTGATGTATGAGACATACCTTAAGAACCACGAGACCCCGGAGGACATCAAGTACTTTATGTGCGGACCTCCAATGATGGTCAAGTCTGTAAACACATTACTTGACAGTCTCGGAGTTCCTGTAGAGAACGTTCTTTACGATAACTTCGGCGGTTAGTAAATAACTCTGACATATTTTAGGAGATGATTAAAACAGGTTTTTAGTCATCTCCTTTTTTATTGCCTGTTTTATTACCACCTATACACAATTCTTAAACATATAAGAATCGTAAAAATTTTCATTTGCCGTACCACCTTTGCGGGAAAATTCAATTCCTGGTGAATAGCTTTGCAAGCGAAAACCAAGACACCTATGAGAACCTGTAAAAACTGCAATAAAGGTCGGCAAGCTTCAGTTCTTACCTTAAACTTACCAATCTATCATATCTCGGCCGTTCTGGCCCTAGCCTTGCTTATTTTCTCGCCGACCTTTTATTCTTGCACTAAAATACCATCACATACGTCCGGCACCTCAACAGGCGGACAAGAAGAAACTGTTATTCAGAGGATTGAATTGAAATCCGACTACGAGATTGAGAGTCATCTTGACGTATTCTTCTTCGACGCCGACAGACTCAGACGCCTGGACTCATTTCAGAGATTTGAAGGCGACAATCTGAAAGCCATAGAAGCCGCCTCGAGAGAAGGCAACAAAATCATAGCAGTCATAGCCAATTCTGGGCTCACAATGGAGGAATGCGGCAAAATACGCACCTACAGTGACCTCAACCTTCTGTACTGCAACCTTACCTCGGACTCCCCCACTCACCCTGTGATGTATGCTGAATCTGAAGTGAGATCAGGGCATAATCACCTTTGTAACATAACATTGGAACCGCTTATGGCAAAAATCACCATCAATACCATCAGCTGCGACTTCCATTCACGACCATACGCCGGAGAGAAATTGAAAAACCTGAAGATGTATCTTACCAATGTATGTAGCCGTTACCCTATCGGCGGTTCTGAACCTGACGTACCCGATGAGATAATAAATTATGGAAGTCTGCGGCAGGAGGACATAGAAAAATTCGACAATTCGAATCTGCTGCTCTGCGACACAGGCTTGAGCATAGGCGAAAATGTCGTGCAACTTAACACAGACCTGTATTGCTATCAGAACACGGCTGTGACGGAAAGCCTGGGCACACCCTTCACAAGGCTTGTGATAGAAGGTGAACTTCGCGGAGAGAAAACATATTATCCCATAGAAATAAACAGAGGAACGTGGCAAACCGAAAGCGACAGTACCGGAGTATGGCGGAACACCAATTATTGCTATGACCTGACTCTGACAAGACGCGGCGTTTCAGATCCCGACATTCCGATTACACCTGTGGAAATCAATTGTACGTTGACCGTCAAACCTTGGAATGAAAAAGCTGGAAGAACCGTGACTTTTTAGAATCCGTTTTGAAATATTATTGATAAGAGATATTCCCATTACGATATGAAAAGACTCAAGATATTGATACTTGCCGTTATGCCGTTCTTTGCCAACTGCACGCAATACGATTGCGACGAGGTTCCACAAGACACGGCAAAAGTAACGGTCTCCATAACAGCCGGGAACGCAATTACACGGACATCGGATCCAGATGAGACTCTCATCAGCGATATGAACATATTCATATTTGACGGAGCTGGAAGGCTTGAAGTTGCAAGGTATCTCTCAAAGGGAGAACTCCAAAAGACAGGACAGGGCGCAGAATTCAGCTTCACCTGGCTTGCCGGCACTGAATGTCAAGTGTATGCGTGTGCGAATTTCGGGTTCAAAATGGCATACGTCAATTCATTGGAAACACTTGAAGACTTCCGTTACCATCTTGCATACCCGGACGAATACAGCAGAGGAATACCGATGAGCGGCAAAAGCGAAAAAACACTTGTCACCAAACATACGGAGCAACTTGACGTCCAACTGACAAGAATGATGTCTAAAATATCCGTATCCATCGACCGCACAAGACTTTACAAAGGAATAACTTTCAACATCAAGAGCATAGGCATCGGAGGTTGTCCGAAATCGGTCAATGTGTTCAAGCAGAGCAAAGCCCTTAACGACAACGACATTTTCAACAAAGGATATAGCAAGAACTATATTGAAGCGGATAATCTCAACATTGATGAACGTCCTGGGATAAGCCGGGAAGTGGCTGTATATATGCTGGAAAATATGCAAGGCGAGCTGTTGCCGAACGCAAAAAAGGAGAAGGACAAAGTTCTTGACGATTACGGTGCCTTGGCAGAAGTGTGCTCCTATATAGAGATTCAGGCGGAATATAAGTCAGATTCCCTGTACAGCGGCCCCGAGAATTATCTGATTTACAGGTTTTATCTAGGCGAAACGCCGTCAAATTTCGATGTCGAACGGAACTGCCACTACCATATTACCGTCACTCCTGAAAAAGACGGCCTTGGAGAAACAAGTTGGCGTATTGACAAGAGCAAACTTTCAACTTACGGCAGCACAGCACTTACCGTACATCCCGGTAAATATATTGCCGGAAAAACCGGTGAGAATGTACGCATTTGGGCGGAAACTGACCCGTCAGAAGCAAGACTTGTTTTCGGCAAGGAAGAATTGGAATACGACAAAGAACGTGGCATTTATGACTATACTCTGGATGCAGACGGACGCGGAGTCACACTGCACCTGAAGAATCCCGGCAGCGGAATAGTCTATATCGAAGCCGGTGCTCCCACAAGCAGTGCCGAGATGGTTTACATTACAGTGGAAAAATAAACAGAGTTTTGCTATGAAGTATTTCGGACAAATCCGCCTCTTTTCCGTTACATTCTGCATCTTCCTTATTTTGTCCGCAGGATGCAGACGAATGGACAACAGTACTGTGACTGTGGACAGCAGTGCGCAGGAAATACAATTCAACAGGATAAGTACGCGAAGTATGGAATCCGGGAGCTCCGCCCCGGCAGATTTCACATTCGGCCTGTCAGCATCTCTTGATCCTAAAGACAATCCGCTGACGGATTATCTTTGGAATGTCAAGGTATCACAAGAAAATGGCAACTGGAAAAGTTCCGCCCCGATATATTGGATGAATGGCATCCCTATCTGTTTTTTTGCTGTAGCACCGTATCCTGACAGCGCAAACCAGAAAGTTCTGCAAATCTATCCGGCAGGAGAATCCCCCGCATTGACATACTATCCACCTGAAGATGCCAATGGGCATATTGATATTCAGACAGCGACTTGCACAAAAAGTTCCGGGACTGTCGCACTGGACTTTGAACATATATTGACACGTGTAAGATTCACAGTCGGAAAGACATTTCATTCAGGCGCTGAAATCCTGGAAATTCGCATCAACGGAATCTACGGAAAAGGCACCTATAACATGCACACAGGCACGTGGGCTCTAAATTCTGAAACGAACAGTTACAGCATCGAGAATGTCGGTTTCATAATGAGCGAATACAAAGCAGCAGGATCTCTGATTTCAGCGACCCTCTTCCAGATACCTCCACAAGTTGTCAGCAGTCCGGATGCCTGCATAGAGATAATTGCTATAGATGACGGGCGTGAAATCATCGGAACTATGCCATTGGCTGGAAGCCGCTGGGATAAAGGAGCCGTCAATTCATATTCTATATGTTATGATGGAACCAGATTCAGCGCCTCAATGACAGAAAATTTAAGTGAAACAGGACAGACGATTGAGATAGACGACAGAAACGAGACCGAATAAAATCAATCAAACGATATGAAACTTTTTAGAAGATATATGAGTCCCATTACGAATAAACTATTGATATTCGGCTTGTCCGTAATCACTGTCGCCTGCACACGCGAGCGAAGCGAAGATGTGTCCGAATATATGAAATTCAATGCCTGCAGCCAGAGTACTACAATAACTAAAACAGACATAGGAGACAGAACCGAGAACGGCACCTATCCCGTACTTTGGTCAGCGTCCGACAAAATCGCCATAGTATCCGCCTCTGAGCCGTCAAAGAATTCCATCTACACGACGTCAGATGACAAAACTGCGACAGCCGAATTTCACTATGACAGAACTGTCGATGGGAACTCAAAACTTGGCTCCGGGAGTCCATGGGCTGCATTTTATCCGGCTTCCGCATATTCATACGCTGACGGAAAGCACAATATAAGTTTTTCCGGCACGCAAGTCTATACAAGCGGAAGTTTCCAGTCCGGAGCAATGCCGATGATTGCCATATCCGACGACACCAATCTCTCATTCAAGAACTTATGCGGAGTGCTGCGAGTCCGCATCTGCACATCGGAGGAAGAAACATCGATTAAGCGAATGACAATCTCATCCAGAGTCTCGCTCTGCGGAAAATTCACGACAAATTCCATCGGTGATGCTCTCATTTGGGAGCCGGACAGCGACTCTTCTGAAGGCTTCTCCCATATAACACTTGATTTCCAAAGTCCGGTTCAGTTGACAGCCACTCCTGAAGAATTTTATCTCGTGGTTCCCCCTGTTTCCATCCCGGATTTGACGATGGAATTGCAGATTGCCACAGGGCAGGATATAAAATCGGTGAAATATACTGTTCCGGAAACCATATTGATAGAGCGTTCGAAAATATCTTCGCTGTCGCTTGATCTTACGCAGTTCTCCGGTATTGCAGGCAATGAGGTATCAGTTGAAGACCCGGTTCTGGCTCTGACTGACCTGTCATACAGTTTGTCGTGTACATCAAAAGGCATCAATGTATTCAAGGAAGGCGGAACAGGCACTGTCGGCATAAAAAGCATCTGCCATCAGGAATATGCAGACGGCACATCCGTTGACAGCGAAATGCCTGTCGAATATGAATTCAGCACAGACGGAGGCGAAACCTGGACCACACAGATACCTGAAATGTTCAGCCAATTCAGCATCGGTGCAAACGGCATTGATTACTCAATCTCAGCTGACAACAAGAACAATGACTGTATGGTGAAGCTTGTACAAAAAGAAAGCGGCAAGAGTGCCACACTACATTTCCGACAATCCTGCAATGCTATTGTCGCAAAGTATCGGACAGACACTTCCGGGTCAGACAGCCTTCTCTGCAATGTCCTCAACAACAACGTTTACTCCCTTATCTTTGAAAGTGGAGAAGAACGCATCATACCCGCAGTCAAAGGCGTACAGAAAATTCGCGCCCGGATGCCGGCAAAGGAAATCAACCAAGTCATCTTGAGACTGAAAGATGAAGAGATTTCTCTTAAAGACCTGTTTGCATTGGGATATCAAGGGCTTGCCTACCGGCTGATTTCAGCAGACCTTACGCACATTGATATGGCAAGGATAACCAGTTTCAACAGTCTTTTCTACAGTTCGGTCCAACTTGAAGAATGTATATTTCCGGACAGAACAACCGAGACTGCACTGACAGATATGTCCTTGATGTTCTACAACTGCCCGAAACTGTCGCATATTGACTTGTCCACACTGAACACTGAAAAGGTAACGGATATGGGCAGCCTGTTTTCCGGTTGTTCCAACCTGGTGGACATTAACTTGTCCGGCATCAGCACCGGTAATGTATCCAATTTTTCCGCGATGTTCTGCAACTGTAGAGAACTTTCCGGCATAGATGTAAGCGGTTTTGATACAAGGAATTCAGTCTCATTCGCAAGGATGTTCTACAGTTGCTCCTCCTTGACAGAAGTCGACGTCAGCGGGTTCCGCTCTGAAAATGTGCTCAGTATGTCTGAAATGTTCAGATACTCGTCCATCGGCCATATTGACATTTCAAATTTCATTTTTGAGAACACCGTAGACATAGGATTTATGTTTGCTACCTGTAGAAAACTGAAATCTATAAACATTACCGAAATTGTCGCACCCAAGCTCAAAAATGCAAGAGGGACATTTTCAAGCACCGGACTTGAATCATTGAGCATAGAACGGTTCGTGTGTGGCGCTGATTGCAACCTTTACGAGATGTTCGGAAACAACACATATCTGAGCACCTTGTCTCTTCCGGATTTTGACGCCAGCAATGCCACGAATATGTATCGGATGTTTTATATGGGCTATTCATTGACAGAGTTGGATTGCTCCGGATTCAAGACCGATAATGTGACCAATATGGACTCTATGTTTGCATATTGCACAAAGCTCGAACGTATTGATGTTTCTTCATTCTGCACTAAAAATGTGACGACCACTGCATCAATGTTCTCCAACACACGAGTTACGACTCTAGACCTCTCATCATTTGACACCGGAAATGTCACTGATATGTCATATATGTTCAGCGGGTGCAGATATCTTACGTCTCTTGACCTTTCTTCATTCAATGTAGAAAAGGTCTCCAAAATGAATGGAATGTTTTCTTACTGCGACAAATTGACTGAATTGAATATTTCCGGATTCCATACGCCAGCACTGCTTACAGCTTACAAGATGTTCAGCGACTGCGAGAATCTTCTTAAACTGGATTTGTCAGGTATTTGCACGGAAAAGGTAACCGATATGGCAAGAATGTTCGAGAACTGCAGCACCCTCCTCAGTATAGATGTCTCGAAATTCAGCGGGGCATCACTTGAACAAGCCGGAAATATGTTTGCCGGATGCAGTCGCATTACGGACATAGACCTTAGAAATCTCACACTCTCCAAAATCAAGAACAGCAACAGCAGCGGCCGCGGAGATGATGGCGTGACATATATGTTCAACGGCTGTCACAGTCTTAAGACTGTGTATATGGATTTGCGGAATGCCTCATCCGACTTCAATGCAGCCTATATGTTCGCCGACACATACGACGGAAGCACAATATACGTCAAAGACGGCGTTATGAATTCGAACATAGAGCCTCAAATTCCAGACAGTTGGACAGTAATGCCATTCTAACAAGATGATTACTATGAAGAACACGTTTCGTTCAAATATATTAGGCAGGACACCTTTGGTACTTACTGCGTTAAGCGCTGCGATTTCTTGCGTCACCGCACTGATATTCACTGCAGTTGTCTGCGGATGCACTGCTGTCAGTACAGACTCGAACGGAGATATTGACCGGAAGACCGCCGGACTCAACAAATCACCGGACACTTCACAGAACTATTACGACGACGAGATTGAATGCCGAATCTGCACCGATAACAATACAGGTTCCGTGAGCTCTTACGATGCCGGACATGACGGAAGCGCAACAGGCATCAGCACAAAGGTAGAACTTGGAGATATCAGTTCCGATTCTGTCTGTCCTATCTTGTGGAATAGCGGAGACAGGGTTACAGTCCTCTCGAAAGACGGAACCTGCTCGTCTTATACAACCGTATGCGACAAGACTCGGGAAGCAAGGTTCCGCTACGATGACAACTCAACTGACAACAGCAGGATAACAGCCTCAGAGAAGTATCTGGCATTCTATCCGGAAACCGCTTGGGATAGCCAGGGAGTGCTTACCATACCTTCTGTGCAGTCCAATGCGTCGAATTCCGGCAACAGACTGTTCTTTCCAATGTGCTCTGAAAGTTCCGACTTCAAGACGTTTGAGTTTTCAGGGCTCTGCGGCTTATTCAGACTGCGATGCAATTCACTTTCCGAGAGTGTTGAAATACAGGAAGTCTCACTATATGCAAATGAAAACATCGGAAACATTCGGATCAACTATTCATCTGTCGTGACTGTCGGGGACATCGGAATTGCCGGAGTTGTCGAAGCAGTTGGGAGTGTCCCTTCCGATAATGCCACCAAAGAGATACACCTCAAATTGCCGGAAAAGACGACAATTGATGAAAATTCGTGCGATTTTCTGTTCACGATTTTGCCTGGAGAATATACCGGTGCCGCATTACAACTCACATTGGCAACAGGAAAAATCCTCATATATCCGATAGCCGGAATCCTGCATATCCGCAAAAATGTTATGAACACCCTGTCAATTCCGATAGATGCGTTCTTTCAGTCAGACAGACCTTGTTCCGAGATAGGAAGCCTGAATGTTGCCGAATTGAAATACGTCTTTAACTGTTCCGCATCTGATGTAAACTTTACTGATTCAGCGGAATCCGGAACTATAGTCCTCAACAGCAGCAAGAGATGCACATTCAACGACTCGACCGAATGGAGCACCGGAGTCCCGGTAGATATAGACTACAGCACTGACGACGGCTCATTTTTCAGTAGTACAAGACCGCCTCTGCTTTCCGAGTTTTCGATAAACAACGCATCTGATAATGAGGGGAACTATGAAATCGGCTATACATTTTCAGACTCCACCGGCTCTTGTATTGTACGGCTTACACAAAGAGTCAGCGGCAAGGGACTGCGCATTCAATTCACAAGAGATTGACAAGAAGCTATTTTGGAAGAGGTCCCGAATTTAATTTTCGAGGCAGTTTCGACATTGGAAGATGGAACGCAGACGTCTACAGAGACTGCTTCAGGTATTTGGCGGTGTACGTCTTTCCAGATTTCATCATCTGTTCAGGAGTACCCTCAAAGACCACTTTACCGCCGAAATCACCGGCTTCAGGACCAAGTTCTATAATCCAGTCAGCGGCACGGATTACATCCATATTGTGCTCCACAACAAGAACAGAATGTCCCTTGTCCAGCAAGGCGTCGAACGCTTTCAACAATTTCTCGACATCATAGAAATGAAGTCCGGTTGTCGGCTCGTCGAATATGAACATTATCTTCTTTGACGCTGTCTTGCTTTCCGCATCATTCATTGACAGGAAATACGCAAGCTTAATCCTCTGGCTCTCACCTCCGGACAATGTACTGCTGTTTTGACCGAGCTTGATATAGGAGAGACCGACATCGACAAGCGGCTGCAACTTTCTCGCTATCGTCTTAGCCTCCGCATCTTTCTGTGAAGAGAAGAACGCTATCGCTTCCTCAACACTCATATTCAGGATATCGTCGATATTTTTGCCCTGATACCTGACTTCAAGGATTTCCGGCTTGAATCTCTTTCCTCCGCAAGCCTCGCAGACCATTGTCACATCCGCCATAAACTGCATACCGATATGTACATAGCCCTCACCCTGACACTCGGAGCACCTTCCACCGTCCTGATTGAACGAAAAATACGATGGTGTAAACCCGTTCATCCTGGCAAACTGCTGCTCGCTCATAAGCTTGCGAATGTCATCATAGACCTTCAGATACGTTACGGCATTGGAACGGGAACTCTTCCCTATTGGATTCTGATCGACATATTCCACTGCCGATATCCTGTCTATATTGCCGGACAGCTGCCTGTATGTCCCTGGAAGAGGTCCTGTCTGGTTGATATGCCGATACAAAGCCGGATAAAGTATGTCACCGACAAGGGAGGACTTGCCGCTTCCGCTCACACCGGACACAACGGTCAACGTACCCAACGGAAATTTCACGCTTACGTCCTTCAGATTATGTTCCATCGCCCCTTCCACACTTATGCTATAAGTCCACGGCCGCTTTTCGCGATGTACCCTGGGTCTTGCACCGGTTATATATTGCAGCGTAATTGAATGATCTACCGCATCTTTGGACAACTCATCGGACACCTGTCCCTGAAAAACTATCTCTCCACCATCAACACCGGCATAAGGCCCCATATCAATCAGATTGTCCGCAGCCCTTATGATTTCTTCATCGTGTTCCACAACCACCACCGTATTGCCTATATCACGCAGGCGTTTCAGAACGGCTATCAGTCGGTCAGTATCTCTCGGGTGCAATCCGATGCTCGGTTCGTCGAGAATATACATTGACCCGACAAGCGAACTGCCCAGTGCAGTAACTAGATTTATTCGCTGACTCTCACCGCCGGACAAAGTATTGCAAGCACGGTTAAGCGTCAGATAGCCCAGTCCGACATCTGTAATGTAGCGAAGTCTTGACTCTATCTCCGATTTTGCCTTACCCACAATAGAGCGCTCATATTCAGTCAGTTTGAGTCTTTTGAAAAATTCAAGCAGATTGCCGGCATTCATACATAGAAGTTCGTATATGTTCTTACCGCCAACCTTCACATAGAGGGCATCCTTCCTCAGTCTGCTCCCCTTGCACTCGTGACATACCGTACGCCCGGAGAATCTGTTCAGAAGATATTTGTACTGAATCTTGTATCTGTTGGATTCCACCCATTTGAAGAACTCGTTGATTCCTATCAGGGATTCCTCCTCAGTTGCCGCGGTATGACCGTCCCAAATCAAGTCCCGCTGCTTGTCCGAAAGATTGCAGTAAGGCTCGAATACAGGGATTCCATACTTGCCGGCAACTTTCACAAGATGGTCCTTGAACCACCCCATTTTCTCTCCTTTCCAACAGGCAATCGCTCCGTCGTATATGCTCTTGGACTTGTCCGGAACCACCAAATCCTCGCTTACACCTATTATCTTTCCCAATCCTCCGCATACAGGACAGGCACCAAGAGGGCTGTTGAAACTGAACATATATTCGTCAGGCTCCCTGAATGTCATACCGTCCGCTTCAAATCTGTTGACAAAACACTTGAAATCCCTTACACCGGAAGCGGTCTCCTTCTCGACATACATAGTGCCGTCCCCCTTGCTGAAGCACGTCGCTATGGATGAATGCAATCTTGTCTTTATGTCTTCCCAGTCATTCTGAGGCATCGCATTGCCGTCAGAAAGGACAGGAGAACCGCCCTTTATCGCAGGAATCTTGAGCCTGTCCACCATCAGCAATAATCCGGATGGGAAATCACCGTTCTCTGAACACTTGATGACATCATCTATGCGCATCTGTCCCGAGTCTCGGGAATACAGTCTCGAATATCCTTCTTCCTTGAGCGAAAGCAATGTTTCTGTCTTTGCTGTAAGACTATCCCATCCCAAATCCGCAAGAAGATACACTGACGACGCCTCCTCAGACTCCAGAATGAACGCCATAACGTCATTTTCGCTATGGCATTTAACCTCAGCCCCGCTTACCGGAGAATACGTCCGACCGATTTTTGCAAAGATAAGTCTCAGATAGTCATATATCTCCGTCGTAGTGGCAACAGTCGAGCGCGGATTCCTCGTATTCACTTTCTGTTCAATGGCTATCGCCGGCGGAATACCTTCAATAGACTCGACATCCGGCTTGTTCATTCTTCCCAGAAACTGCCTGGCGTATGAAGACAAGCTCTCGGCAAACCTTCTCTGTCCCTCCGCAAACAAAGTGTCAAATGCGAGCGATGACTTGCCGGACCCGGAAATGCCTGTAATCACAGTAAATTTATTGCGTGGAATCTCAATGCTGATATTCTTGAGATTATTGACTTTGGCGCCCTTGATGACTATATTTCCGATATCCGGCATAATGCTGTCCTAGAAACTGTATTAAATCAAAATTCAAATCGCGCAAATATACACCATTTTGCCGGAATCCGGATAAAACGGACAGAAGGGAATGACCTGTTACAGCCATTCCCTTCCATTCTATTGGAGATGCAACCCCTTATCTATTTTCACGTTCCAATACTGCAAGACGCGCATACAGTTCCACCAATGCCCCCTGCTGCAATATCTCCCATCTTGTCTTTGTCGTCCCGCCGCGCAAGTCGTCATCGTTCATCAGATTATTGCTCTGGTGACAGTTGCTTGCCCAAGCGTGCAGCATAGTCTTCTCGATATCGTCAATCCACTGACGGTCGTCATCAATCGAATACAGTTCGAAGAAGCCGCGACACATAATCGTATTGAACCAGGCGTTTCCTGGCGCCAATATATTGAAAGTCAAGTTAAGATCCTTGGAGCGGTAAGGCGCGAACCACTTGTTGTGACAACTTTCGGCTATTGCCTTCGCTTCGTCAAGATATGCCTGTTCTCCGGTTATTTTGTAGAGCAGACAAGCAGCCTGCAACGGTTGGCCGCTGTTGTAGGAATACTTGTTTTTCTCTACATCACCCGGGAGCATGTTGTCAGAAGCATTCGGACGGACATTGTCATAGAACAAGTGATCAGACGGATCCTGCAGGTAAGACAGCATATAGTCATAGCATTTCTTCGCCCAGTCCAAATATGTCTGTTGTCCAGTTACCTGATACAGTTTACAGCTCAATACAGCAGTTGGCGCTGTGGAGCAGGAATGTTTACTGGTCGTATGGTTATTCAGCTCCTTCCAGTGAATACCGCCACCGCAAGTTTCATCCCAGCCGTAATTTATCAAGTAATTCCAAACAGCCTCAGCCTGTGTAAGGAAACGCATATCTTTTGTCTCCACATACCAGTCCACCATATCCAGACCAATCCATACGTTATCATCGTAATAGCGTTCATTACCCTTTGCCGGATAGCAGGAGTAAGCCCACTTGCCGTTGTCGTTCTGGAAAAAGTACTGTATTCCCTTGAACATCATCTCATCCATTGACGCATAGAGATTTTCCACTTCGCTCTGCTTGGTCGCCTCACGCATAGCCACGAAAGCAGACAACCCGCTTCCCTGTCCCCAGACCAATGCGTCACCGTCCCAGTATTCGCCACCGGAATACGGATACCACGTGCGCCAGCAGCTGCGCGAACTCTTGCCGAAATACAGACCAATAAGAGTCGTCATATAAGAATGTGCCCGGCTTAACATATCAGGCAACTTCAGGTCTTGTTCCTCTTCCTTTTCCCGATACGGTGCAAGGCGTTTACTCTCCACTACCGAACGGTGTCCGCTCTTGCTGATAGCGACCGCAGACACCTCATAGACTGCGTAATACGGGACTGTAAGCAGATATTCCTGCGCCTCGCCGCTCTTTGCCGGCATTGTAATGTAGCCGGGTGAGAATGATGCACGGGTTATCGAGTCTGACACGTCCTTATATGAGATCTCAACCATATCCAAATCACGGTTGACCGGATTTGTCCACTTCACCAACAATTCATCGTCAGCACCCGTTGTCTCCACCGAGAAAGAACTTACCGGAGAGATGTTCTCGCCTGACAAAGTACCATCGTCAATATCTTTATCGCTGCAGGACCACAACACCGGCAGCAACAAAAGACTACAAACAAACAATCTAAAATATATTGCTTTCATACTTTATGTTTTTAGAGTTAGACAAAAGGCACCGTTATGTCTGTAACATCCTCAAATCCGGACATCGGGAACTCAACGTCGCCCCAACTGTCATATTTACAAATGTGCATAAGCAGCTCGTGATCCGAATTCGTGCCGTCCTCAATATAGGATACAGAAGCGCCTGCCGAGAAATCCCAGCGCGCCAGAAGTCCTTCCGGATGCTCTTCCTTAAGTTCAAGCGCGTTCTCCTTAAGCTGCTCAACAGTGCGGCAGACTGTCCATATACGGGCCTCGAGTATAGAGCCGGCAAGGAATCGCCTTGAATCACAGGCTCTTCCGATAGTGATTCGACCACCGTCATTGCCTGCGCAAAGGTCTATCTCAGTATAGTTGATGTCAGTCTTCCTCTGATCACTCCATTCCACCTGCTTTCCGTTGATATACAACTTATATTTGTTGTTATAGTCACTCTGCGCTTTGGAGCAGTCAACTACGAGCGCGATATGCATCCATTCTCCGAGTTTGAAGGCACCGTGTCCGGTTCTGAGTTTCAGTTTGTCTCCGGTACCCACCAACTCTATCTGATTGCCTTTGTTGTTTTCCCAGTCTCCGCCACGGAGGATGAAATAGCCTTCCTTACCCATAAATGTCTGCAACCAGTTGGTAGCGTCCACCCGGGTCACGACCTCCCACGTCATCTGTGTCAGTTTAAAGCCGTTCGTCTGCTCCTTTATCGCTGCAAGACCATCGCCTGTCATTTCTCCAAAGTGAGCCCATACAGCATAGTTACGACTGATGTTCATCGCATAACGCTTGTCCGGAGCGATGACAACCTTTATAGGTTTGGATATCTGTTTCTTTGCATCGGTCACTGTAAATGAAGTTGTACCGGCTTTTCTGCCCGTTACGGTAATCACATTGCCATATATCTCCAGACGGATTATCTTAGGATCGCCCGGATCGAGAATCTGATATTCGCCGTTACCGCTTGTGATCTTCACCTGGGCGCTTCCCTGATTTGCCCTGATCAGCACACCACTATCGTCGGCATCAGTGAGGATAGGCTTCGGAGCAATCACGTTCACCGTGACGTATGCAGTCTTTCCTTTCTGATCCTTGACTTCCAGTTCCGCACTGCCCTGGGAAAGTCCCTTGACTGTGAACATCTCCGTCTCGTCCAGCTTGTCTGCATTCAGACTAACACAAGTCGGAGCTGCAGCGCCATCTTCCTGATGGAATCCTACAGTATAGCCGCCGTTGCCTGTATAGATTCGTACTGTATCCTCATCGGCTCCTGTCACCTGAGAATACAGGGTAAGCAGGCTTTGGCTGAGTTTCAGATCGAATGTCGCAGCTGTCTGCACATAGATCTTGACACTCTTGTCATATTTATCTTTCAGATATACGACACTCTGAGCATCGTTCTTGCAATCCAGAGCCTTCAGCTTCACGACATCACCGTCAACTTCAGCAGTAACGACTTCTTCATTGGCGGAAGTCGCCACATAATTGCCGTTTCCGGAGATGATGTTCACCGTCCGTTCATCACCCTGAGCAATGCTCACCTGGGTCAGATCAACTTTAAGTTCCAGAGCATCGTCAGGTATTACATTCTCGTTGACTTCGTCCTTACAAGAACCGAAGGCACACAGAGATGCGAGAATCAAATACTTTGTATACTTTATGTATTTCATATCATATTGCGTTTTAAGAAGATGTTATTCTTCGACCTCCACATCCGGATACTCCACTCTCAGCACATCTCTGGACATTGAGAAAGTGCCCTCAAACGTCATCGTCAACGGCTCGGAATACGTACTGTCCAAATATCTGTACGAAACCTGAAGAGTCGTCACCTCCGTATAGTATCTCTGGTCAGTATAGTTGTAGGTATATTTCCGCGTAAGATTGGCGTTATAAGGTTCAAACTGCAGGGCCTCGTTCTCGCATACGAGAGAGATGTCGCCAAGGACATCACGATGGATTTCCACCACATAATTCAGATATTCTGTAGTATTGGAACGGGTCTTATTTCCCACGAACATATAGCAGACATCATTATTGATGGCATAAAGCTGGGTTCCCGTAGTCTCGGTCGTATAGGTCGTTCCCTGCTGGGTAACCACGCCCTGTCCGCTGTAAGTACCGGAATAATCATTCTTGAAACCTATGTGGGCCAACACCTTGGTGTATTTGTCCTTTCCTTTCGGCTCACCTGTGGAGGTAGCGATGCGAAGCGGCAGAACATAGTCGTCATAAAGGCTGCCCACTTCCTCAAGCTTGGTGAGATCTATGGTAATGTACGCAGCGGCATTCAGATTCCCTTTCTTGATTGTCCAGGAATCCGCATCGAAAGAGTACGACGCCTTCGGAAGAATCTTGTAATACAGGTCCTCCTGATTCTTGTATTTCTCCCTATTGTACCCGGCCAGCGTGTCGGCGTCCACTTCCATAGTAAGAGTGATATTCTTGTCATTCCCTGAAGTTCCGTTTACCCCGAAATATACCGGCAATGTCGCCGTGTTGTCATCTCCCACTATCAGCTCATAATCCTGCCATCCGTTGTGAATGATATAGGAGTTCTTGACGAACAGTTCATCTGCCAGCCTGTCGTTGCACGCACAGAAGCCGCACACCATAAGAACCGGCAGGCAGATATGCAATATATTATTGTATTTCAGTCGTTTCATAATAGATATTCTTTATCGTTAGTATCACCATCCCGGATTCTGAGTCATATTCACGTTACGTTTCAGCTCATAAGTCGGGAACGGCCACAGATACATTCTCTGGTCAAACACCTTATGTACTGTCGTAATGACCGTAGGCTCATAGAAATCCGCGATACGGGTCTGGTCGTCGCTTATGTTGATATTGCATCCCTGCAGCAACTGGTTCTCCTCCTGCAAGGCATCCTTCCAACGGAGCAAGTCAAAATAACGCATACTGTTCTCAGCAAACAATTCTATCTGACGCTCCCTCTTCAACTTCACGCGAAAGTCATCCTGGCTGCCGTACGTTTCATCGGAATAATCAGGCACTCCGGCACGCATACGTATCCGCTTGATTGCATAACGCATCTGGTCCACTTCTCTCTTAATTGAGACTTCCTCTCCCATATAGTTGGTCTCCTGATATTCCTTTCCAGGAGTAAGTTCATTGAGAGCCTCCGCATAGTTCAGCAGAATCTCACCGTAGCGGATAGTCATTTCTGTCTTGTCCACCCTGTAACCGCCTGTCGTTCTGGAGTCTTCGGCATTGTAGTACTTCTTGACCGTTATACCTGTAATAGGGCAGTCCTCCTTGAATCCCTGCTTACCGTCATTAAGACCACGATAATAGAATATCTGGCTGTTACGATACATAGTCTCCGTTGAGCTGGAAGCTTCCCATACAGATCCGCAATAGCCTATAGAGGCATAGAAACGAGGCTCTCTGTTGTTGTACATCAGCGAGACGTTGACAGGAAGGAACGGATTGTCCACAGAATATGACTGCGTCGTGAATCCTTCCGTGACATAATCACCTGTAGCGGCTGCCTCAGTGATACTGCGTCCATCGTTCATAGCGTAAGCATTCACCATCTTCAGGGTAACTGCCAGACGGTTCTGTCCGCTCAGCGTCTTAGGCATCAACTGTTCATTCCAGTTGTCTATGCAGGTATGTCCGTTTCTTGTACGGGTAAATATCAACTCCGGATTCTTGGAACCCATTATAGTACCATCGAATATGTACTTGTATGAGAGCATAGGATCCACATCCGCCCATCCGTCAGGGTAAGCCTTGTCGGAATACTCGCTGTTGTAAGGAGGACGTTCCCACTCTGATGCAGTGGCCTTCGGAGCTACCGTATAGAGTTCATACAGTCCCATACCCGTCGCCAGGTCTATCACATCTTTTGCAGCAGCGGCAGCTCTAGCCCATTTACCCTCATCATATTCCTGCGAAATCAGCGTCTTTCCGTTGCAGTCTTTCACATTGAAAAGATCGATATTGCCATTGTACAGTGGGCTGGCGGCAAAGAGCAGCACTCTCGAACGCAATCCTAAAGCTGCGCCACGAGTCGGGCGTCCCATATTGTTGATGGTCCTCTTCGTCGGCAGGGAACGTGCAGCCTCTTTCAGTTCCTTGTCCACAAAATCCACAAGCACATCGAAATGCTCGCGCGGCAGGGACAACTCCTCATAAGAAAGGTTCACATCAAGGCCTTCCTGAGGAATCAGCGGTACAGGACCGTAAACACGCATCAGCGCCCAGTAGCAATAGGCACGCAGGAAACGCGCCTGCCCTTTCAGATCCGCTTTCTCATCCATCGTGAGTTCGGGACACCTGTCAACATTGTTTATAAAAGTGGATGCCTTCCTGATACCTTCGTAGTACTTCCACAGACGGGATTCATTCTGGTTCGAATCACTGAGCTGATTGTCGGCGCTGTAGTTTCCCTCGTGGTACTCTTTCATATCCGGGTGGTACAAGTCGTCGGCCGCCCAGCGGAACGGCTCGGAGAACTCGCCAATCCTGTCCATCACGCTGTATGCACTGGACAGCCATCCTTCTACATAAACACGCTTGGAAAATGCGGAGTCCAGAGAAACCTGATCATAGAAATATCTGTCAACATCCAGATAGCTTGAGCAGGAGGGCAACAGGCAAGTCCCCACCGCAAGCATCAGACTGTAAAGTATTCTTTTCATAATTGGTTGTTTACTCATTAGAAGCTAAATTGAACATAACAAGAGAGCGTCTTATTGATCGGATAGTTGCTTCCGTCTTCATTCGCCACCTCCGGATCCCACCACTTGAATGGAGCCCAGGTCAGCAAGTTCTGTCCGATGAAGCCGATACGCATATTGCTTATCTTGAACTTGCGGGTCCACATCTGAGGAAGGTCGTAGGTAATCTCAAGATTACGCAGACGGAGATATTTTCTCTCCCTTAGCCAGAAAGTGGATTTGCGGTTATTGTTGTCGCTATTGGTATATGTCAGGCGAGGCCAATCCGCATTAGGGTTCTCTGTAGCCTCCGTGCCGGAGATTTCCTTCGGAATCCAGCGGTTGCCGTCCACCATCACCTGAAGAATGTTGCCGCGCTTGCCGTCGTGGAAAGCGTGAGGGCCGCTTCCTCCAAGGAAGAAGTCACACTTTCCGGTACCCTGGAACAGGAGATTGATACCCCAGTTCTTCCAATTGGCGCTGAAACCGAAGCCGTATTGGAGTCCAGGCACCTGTCTGTATCCCAACGGAACAATGTCATCCTCATTGATCACGCCATCACCGTTCACATCCTTATACTTGATGTCACCCGGGAGAATCGCCTTATTTGCAAGACCGGACTGGTCAGGGCTGCTGTCGATGTCCGCCTGATCCTTGAAGAGTCCCAAAGCGATGAATCCACGGCTCTGATTGAGCTGGAAACCCTTTTCCATCTTGTACCACAGTTCATTTGCCGCCTCATCCTTATCAATGATATCGGTAGTCTGATAAGTGAAATTGGCGCGGAACTGCACATTTACAGGTCCAATCTTCTGATTATAGGCGATATTTCCGTCCGCACCGTAGGACTTCATCTTACCCACATTCGCCATAGGCGTCTGGTCTGCAAGTCCTGTAGTCAGAGGCATCTGGTTGCGCTGCATAAAGATATCGTCACGTTTGTCGAGGAACCAGTCCACAGTACCGGTAATTTTGTTTCTGAACAATGAGAAATCAAGTCCGAGGTCATATTTCTTAGCCACCTCCCAAGTCAGATATGGCGTACCAAGAGTCTTTATTCGATAAGCCTGCACCCTGTTCGAGCCATATTCTCCGAAGGTATATGAACCGTTGTCATCCGTATTCACCAGAGTGACATAAGGGAAGCGGCGCCCATCCAGCTCATCGTTACCAACCTCTCCATAAGAAGCACGGATTTTGAACATATCCAGCCACGGGAAGGTGTTCTTTATGAACGGCTCTTCGGATGCAACCCATCCCACGGACACTGCAGGGAAGAAACCGAACTGTTTGCCTTTTTCGAAGTTCTCGGAACCGGTGTATCCCCAGTTGAGCTCTGTAAGATATTTGTCTTTGTAGGCATAGGTAAACCTTCCGGAGTAAGCCAGATTACGATGAGGAATCGAGCCCATCAGGTCATCGTTTGAGAAATTCACATCGGAAGTCTCCTCCCTGTACATCATTGCGAAAGCGCCAAACCTGTGATTCTTTGCGAACACCTTGCTGTAGTCCAGCGATGCCTGCAGATAGTAACGCTTGTTTCCGTTCACTTCTTTATTCTGGCTCATCGCGCTGGCATCGGACACACGCTTCAGCACAAGATTTCCGTTGCTGTCACGCATATCCTCCGCAGACCAAAGTTCCTCGCTCTTGGAACGTGTTATCTGATTCCAGTTGTAGGTATCGAAAGCGAACACGCCATTGAACTTCAATCCTTTAGTGATAAACGAGAGGTCCTGGTCCAGACTGACGCTGCTCTCTATCTTGTTCTCCCAGATCGTACGATATCCGGTCTGTGTGAGCTGATATTCAGGTGTTGTCATACCGTCCACGATAGGCCACTGACCGGTGGACCATTTGCGTGGAGCCGACAGCGGAGTATATGAAGCGAATGATTTCCAGATGTCTGTAGAGCTGCTGGAAGGGGCGTTGCGATTGACAAGCCAACCTCCAATGCTGACGGACAACACTGTAGTGCGGGTAAGATTCATATCCACATTGGCGCGATAGTTCCAGCGCTCATACGTGGAGTTCGTATTGTAGGTATTCTCCGAACTTGCAGTACGATAACGGCCATTCTCACCTGTATAGCGTCCTGAAACGAAATAACGCACATTGTCGCTACCTCCGGAGAAACTTACATTGGCATAATAGCTCGGAGCACCTTTCTTCAGCATCAGATCTCTCCAGTTTACATTCGGATACAGATCCGGATCAAGTCCGTGCTGAATGATGGACAGTTCCTCATCGGTATAAAGAGGAGTTTCATATCTGCCGACTCTAGCTTCATTGGCAAGACGGGCCCAGTCATACGCACTGGCGTACTCAGGCACTTTCACCGGGGAATTCCAGTCAAAACCCGCTTTCGCATTGATCTTCACCTTGCCCTTTTCACCGCGTTTCGTGGTGATCAAAACAACACCGTTGGCACCGCGCTGTCCGTAGATGGCCGTAGCCGAAGCATCTTTCAATACGGAGAATGATTCAATATCCTCCACCGGAATCTCATTGAAGCTACGCTCAACTCCGTCCACCAGGATAAGAGCCTCGGATTTGGCACCGAAGGTACTCATACCTCGGATCCAGAACTGGGACATATTCTCGCCAGGCTCACCGCTGGTCTGCATAGCAATGATACCAGGAATCACGCCGGCCAAAGAATTGCTCAAGTTTGCTCCAGGAGCGTTCAACTGTTTGAGTTCCACATTGGTTATGGCCCCTGTCAGTGTTCTCTTTTTCTGCACACCGCTAGCGGTAACCACCACCTCGTCGATAGCCTGGTTGTCCTCAACCATCTTCACTGAAAGATGTTCCTTGTCTTGTATGGTCAATACCGGGATTTCCACATCCTGATAGCCCACACAACTGATTTGCAGCACATCATACGGTCCGACTTTAATGGAAAAGTTTCCGTCGATATCCGAGATGGCACCCACACCCGGCTGGTTCTTCACTGCAATAGACGCACCGATGATCGGGCCCAAGGCATCTTCCACCACGCCCTTTATTACCAACGGCTGCTTGTTGTCCTGTGCCTGCGCAGTCTGAAAAACAAGCGACAGGACCATCAGAAGCGATACGATATATCGTTGTATATTCTTCATGATAAATTCTTTTTTAGATTATCATTCCACCGTTACCCGACGGATTACGTGATTATTGCGGTCAGCGACATATACCGAGTTGTCCGGATATACCGTGACACATTCAGGAGAGCTGAACTTAGCCAACTCAGGCAGTCCGTCACCGAAGCCGCTCTGGCCAGGCATTCCCGCATAAAGGGAGGTCGTGCCGGCAGGGGTAATCTTGCGGATTATATGACCGCTCTTCTCCGGAATGAACATATTGCCGTCCTCGTCAAACGCTGGTTGGCGCGGTTCATTCAGACGGGCAGTTGCACCGGTACCGTTCACATAACCGCTCTCGTCCCAAGCACCCACAAAGAGTGTCGGCAACCCGAATGTACGTGTGGCGGCATCGTACGGCACCTTGTAGATGCAATGGCGGTTGCACGCCACTACATACAGTATTGTACCTTCCCTGTTGAATACCATACGGGTTTCCACTCCGGTAGCATTGTTGATCTGGAAGAGTTTCTCATAATCCTCATAACCGGGACCGACATAGCGCCAGATGTATCCGTCACCTTTATTGCTGAAGAACACTTCTCCGGTCTTCGGATGGACAGCTATTCCGGTCGTACCGGCCTTGGCTCCGCGGCAAAGTCCGCGAACATCCACAAATCCGCCTTCACGGGTCACATAAAGGACATTGAAGTCAGTCTTGGTGTTTGATTCGTCCGTAAAGCAATAGTTGGAGATGTACAAGGTATCCTGGTTAGGACTGAACGCCAAAGCAGTCGGCGACTGGAATGGTCCTGTAGAGCATTGTACCAATGTCTCCACTTCACCACCTCGCGCACGTCGCAATGCACCGTTCTTCTCCGTACCACGCCCCTCATCGACGAAGAACACTGTCCCATCATTGTCCGTCAGAAGGAACCAAGGGCGCTGCAGTTTACTTGTGGCATAAGCGCCGTCATCACGCCCGTTCATCCCCTGCTGTCCCACAATCGTGGTTACATTGCGTTTGAACTGATAATAGAACTTTGTCTTGGAAGCATACTCCTCTACATTGTCATCCTTGCCTATGTACAGACGGACGTACCCCGTATCCGCACGAGCCGGAACGATGGCGTAAATCATTTCATCGTCCATTCTCACGACGGTAGCTTCCTTGTTATTGACCGTCACTTTCACATAGCTCGGGTCTGAACCGAAATTCTTCCCGGTGATGATCATCTGAGTACCGACGCCACCGCTTTCCGGAGAGAAACTTTCGAATACTGAACGCCGACTCAAATCTGGCGGTGCGACTTTATACTGGTTTATGGGAGCCAAGTTGTTGTCGCAGCCCAAAAACGCAGATATCGCAACAAATAAGGACAAGCCTAATCTGATGTTTGATAGATTGATTTTCATAGAATAATAAAATTAAAATTGAAACCGGTGAGGGCTGTTTCGCCCAGCTCAGCATTGTCAGTCAGAAGATTAGTCCATAGTTTGTGTTATGATTTTTTAGTGTTGGTTTATTGATTGGTAGCTTGTTTTTCAACTTCATCAAGATGTTTCTGCCGGAATTCGCGTGGAGTGCAGCCGTACTTGTCGCGGAATGCCTTAAAAAAAGTCACCTTATTGGAGAACCCGGACTCGAATACAATCTCGTCAATGGTCTTCTTCGTCTTCAGCAACAGATCCTTGGCCACGTGCAGACGGCACTCCCGAATCAGGTCTGTAGGTCTTCCCTCTCCTATTTCCTCCATCTTTCTATATAGGCTGCGCAGACTGATTGCCAGACTGTCGGCGATAAAACGAGGAGTGAGGTCTTTGTTGGTGATGTTATCATCGATTATCTTCAATACAGACTGAAGAAATTTCTTCGACTCATTATGTGTCAGCTTTCCATCTGTCTTCTCAAAAGAACTGATCGGCGAGCTGAAATACTTCTTCAGCACTTCCTTCCGCTCCATCACCTGCCTGACTGACATACGCAGATAATCCGCATTGAACGGTTTTGTGATATACATCTCCGCACCTGCCGACACTGCCGCCATCTGTTCTTCCATTTCGTGACGCCCGGACACTATGATGATAGGGATATGGGCGGTCTCTTTGTCCTCTTTGACCTTTCTTGTCAACTCTATGCCACTGATTCCAGGCATCATAATGTCGAATATCAACACGTTCGGGTACACCTCGTTCATCACCTGCTCCACCCGCTCAGGGTCCTGCAAAGTCACCACATTGAAGTCATCGGAGAAAATCTCGCTGATAAACCACAGCATCTCCTCTTTGTCATCGACAACAAGCATCGTCGGACGCATCTTGTCAAATTCCTTCTCCGGAAGTTTAAGGATAGGATGAGCATCTATCTTAGGAATATATTCCGAAGTGATTCTCACTGCCGCATCCGCATCTGCAGTCGGTTCCTGATGAGGTAATGTCAATGTGAACATTACACATCCGTCAGGAGTGTTCTCCACAGTCAACGTGCCATTCAGCAGTTTAGTCATATTGTAGGAAATGGCAAGGCCAAGCCCGTTGCGGGAGAAGTTCTTTTCGCCCTGATTCTCGAAGTTGTTCAGAATCGCATAGGAGTTGAATATCCGCTTAAAATCCTCCTCCTTGATGTGGCTTCCTTCATTGGCAATCCTGATGACAAGTCCGTTTTCCGTTGGAGCATCCATCTCCACCTTGATGCCCATTCCATCGGGAGTATATTTGAATGCGTTGGAAATCAGGTTAATGACAATAGTATTGAAGAATCCTTTATCCGAGTTCCATATCACATCGTCAGCTACCATACACGAAAAAGAGATATTCTTGGATTTTGAAATCTCGGCGAAAGTCTTGACAATCCCCCTTATAACAGACGAGACATCGAACTGTTCGATGTGCACTTCCCTGTTGCCGGTCTCGATGCGGCGAAATTCTATCAGTTCGTGAATCAGATTATTCAATCGCTCGGCATTTGCCTGAATTATCCGCACATAGTCAGTCACAAATTTGCTCAACCCACTTGACGACAATATCCTTCCGCAAGGCCCATAGATCAAAGTCAGCGGAGTACAGAATTCGTGAGCTATATTCGTGAAGAACTGAAGCTTGGACTCGAAGACGTCTTTCTGATGCTGTTTCTCGAGCTCGTTTAGCATTTCCTGTTTCTTGCGTCTTGAACGCAGAATGAACGAACGTATCAGCAATCCGACAATAGCACACGCAAATCCGGAATAGATAAGCCAAGCCCACCAGGAGGCATACCACGGATTTCCTATGCTGATTATTATGGAGTAGATATCGCTTTCCTTGTCAAAAACACGATTGTAGTACTTTACAAGCAACTCATATTCACCGGGTGCCATATTTGTAAACGACGCGCTGCTCTCTGAGCCGTTGTTCACCCATTGGTCGCTCAAGCCTTTCAGCTTATAGTAATAGGTATAGTTGTTGCCGTTCAGATAGTCCACCGCTGCAAAGGAGACAGAAAAGAAGTTCTGATTATACCTCAAATTCAACACTTCCTTGTCATTCTTGACGGTAAGGAATTCGCCCAAATTGTATTGTTCGCCAAAAATGGACAGTTTGTCAAAAAAGACTGGCGGAGTGTACAGTTTCTCAGGTCTGCCATCAGCACGGACAGTCACGAATCCGTTGATACCGCCGAAGAACAATGTGCCAGTATCAGGGTCTCTGTAAGCAGCTCCATCACTGAACTCCACGACATTGAGTCCGTCCCCAAAGCCGTATGAGCGGAACACATCGCGACTAGTGTCGAAGTTGATAAGTCCGGAATTGGTACTGAGCCAGAAGTCGTCAGGCGAGTTCCTGAGTATGGCGTGTACCGTATTGTTCAGGAATCCGTTATTTGTATTGAAGAGCTGATATGAAGACTCAGATGTATATCTTATCAGACCATAACTCGTACCGAAAAGATAGTGGCCGCAGCTGTCCCTGCTGATTGCAAGGATATTGTTCAGGGTCATATTCTCGTGCTTATGGGTAGGAACAGGCTCCAGTTCATCCGTTGTCCGGTTGAATCGGAATACTCCATATCCCTTATTGCCGAATAACAGGCGGGATTCATCCTCCGCATAGATGGTGAAAAAATAATTTGCACCTAATTCACCGTCGTTGATGACATAGCGGGAGGCATCAGTAATGACAGGATTGTCCGCAGTCCCGACTATACGGGCTTTCAGCACACCCATCCCGACACTCGCCAGATACAGTTCCGAGTCAGATGTCTCGTAGATATCGTGAATATACTTGAAGTCATCGCCGTTGATTCTGAGAGGTATATTCCTGATACACTTATCTTTATATGACCAATAGCTGAGACCGTCTTCACTGCCTATCCACAGGATATTCCGTCGGCTGGACGCGAAGCAATAGACAGCATTGTTGTCCAACCGGCTGTTTGATGTCGTCAACTTATCGGTACGGCAATTGGAAATGCTCTTATCCGCATCATAATCATATATCTTCAATATGCCATTTCCCTTCGTACCTACCCAAAGTGTGCGATTCTTGTCGATATAAAGCGCACGCACAGGACGTTCAATTCCCTCACCGCAGTCTGTAAGTACCGTCGATTTGATGGAATAAAGAGGAGAAGAATAGAGAAAAACGCCTTGTCCGTCCGTGGCTATCCAGACAATATCCTGAAAGCGATCCTTTCTGAGACAAAATACACCACTGTTGATAGGGAGAGACTGGATTCTATACCCATCCGCGTTTTCTTGCTTGTCAAGCAGAAGGATACCATCCATCAGGAAGCCCACAAAGAAGCTGTCGTGATAGCGGACAATGGAGGATATCCGCCCTCGCTCCCTTATTTCCTTGCCGAGATTGGCTATAAGCTCAATTTTCCCTGTCGGAATATCAAAAGTGTAAAAATCATGATTCTTGTCAACATAATAAAGAGCGCGCTCATCGTTGAAGCAGGCAATGAGTGAAGCCTGATAGTCAAGGTTCGTCTTCTGTGGCAATAAAGTGATATCCCCGGAAGCCGCATCCTGTTTTATATCATAACAGCAGGCATATCCTTTCATCACGACCCACATACGGTCATCGGCATCGACAAAGAAATCAACCACGTCGGAAACAGGGATACCGGCAGTGTTTATCTTCTTGAAAGCACCATCTTTTTTGTGGTAGTAATAGATGCAGTTGCTGTCCTGAATGATGAAAAGATTGCCGTTGCAGTCCTTGTTCATAAAGAAAAGCTTCCTAAACTCGTCATAGTGAGTGATGGTATTGGTTCTCCGGTCAAGACGATTCAGGCCATAATATGTCTGAACCCAAAAAATATCATCGCCTGTATATATTATATTGTCAATAAGGTTGCCTGACAAGTAATCTTCCTTGTCACGGGATTTAAACTCTTCTATCTTCTGCCCGTCGTATATATTAAGTCCATCGCACGTCCCTATCCACATAAGCCCACGTTCATCCTGGCACAATGACGTTATCGAACTGTTGGACATATACTCCTTGTCTGCAACCTGTTTTAGATTATATGCAAACACATTGGGTATCAGTAGATTAAATACAAAAATGAGAATTATTATAGAGGTCTTTCGCATAATGTGCAGTTATCAGTTTGAGTGTATGGCAAAGGTAAAGAAAAAAGCACTAAACGATTTTTTTGTACAGAAATATAAGTAAAGCTCCGCGACAGAGTAGTAAAGATTTGTGCCAAGGGAAATTATCGCTCCATTATTATTGGAATCTCATCTGATTTACTCTTATTTTAGAGGTTAGAAAGATTTTAAACACTATAAACTTATAAAATTTATGAAAGCATATCCTTCGTTCCGACGGTTTCTGCTCCTTGGAAGTGCCTTGCTGTTCACGCTGAAATCCTTTGCTGTAGAGAGCCCTATAGACTATGTGAGCACACTCACAGGCACTCAGTCAAAGTTCGAGTTATCCACAGGAAACACATATCCGGCGACCGCACTGCCGTGGGGAATGAACTTCTGGACACCCCAGACTGGCAGAATGGGAGACGGATGGTGCTACACGTACTCAGCCGACAAAATCCGCGGTTTCAAACAGACCCACCAGCCAAGCCCTTGGATGAACGATTATGGCCAGTTTGCCATAATGCCGGTCACAGGCAGACCGGTATTCGACCAGGACCGTCGTGCCAGCTGGTTCTCCCACAAGTCTGAAGTCGCCAAGCCACATTATTACAAGGTATATCTCGCCGACCACGATGTAACCACCGAGATTGTTCCCACCTGCAGGGCAGCCATATTCCGTTTCACATTTCCTGAGACAGAGAACGCCTATGTGGTCATAGACGCATTCGACAGAGGCTCTTATGTCAAAGTAATTCCGCAAGAGAACAAGATCATCGGATACTCGACCAAAAACAGCGGCGGTGTACCACAGAATTTCAAGAACTACTTTGTCATACAGTTCGACAAACCTTTCACTTTCACCTCGGCAGTCCTAGAGAATAAACTGTGTCCAGACGAGACTGAAGCGACTGGAAACCACGCAGGAGCCGTCATCGGATTTGCAACAGAAAAAGGAGAGATCGTACACGCCCGCATTGCATCCTCTTTCATCAGCCCGGAACAGGCGGAATTAAACCTTAAAGAACTTGAAGGCAAGACTTTTGAGCAACTGAAAGATAGCGCCCGGGACATCTGGAACCGGGAACTGCGCAAAGTTGAGATAGAGGATGACGACATAGACAATCTGCGCACGTTTTACTCCTGCATGTACCGCACACTGCTATTTCCCCACAGCTTTTATGAGATTGACGCATCCGGGCAGGTAATGCACTACAGTCCTTATAACGGCAAAGTACTTCCGGGGTATATGTTTACTGACACAGGATTCTGGGACACATTCCGAAGCCTCTTCCCTTTCCTCAACCTTATGTATCCTTCAATGAGCCTGCAGATGCAGGAAGGGCTGGTCAATGCCTACAAGGAAAGCGGATTCCTGCCGGAATGGTCCAGTCCAGGACACCGTGACTGTATGGTGGGCAACAACTCCGCTTCCGTAGTCGCTGATGCCTATATCAAAGGGTCGCGCGTGTATGATATCGAGACCCTTTGGGAAGCGCTGAAGCACGGGGCGAATGCTCATCTGCAAGGGTCTGCTTCCGGCCGTCTCGGATATGAGTTCTACAACAAATACGGCTATGTACCCAACAACGTTGGAATCGGACAGAACGTCGCCCGTACACTGGAATACGCATACGATGATTGGAGCATCTACACATTGGGCAAGGCACTGGGCAAGAGCGAAGACGAGATCGGCATATACAGAGAGCGTTCACTAAACTACAAGAACGTCTATAACCCGGAACACAAACTGATGTCAGGCAGGGACGACAAAGGTGTATTCAACCCGAACTTCGACGCGGCCGACTGGAGCGGCGATTTCTGCGAAGGCAACAGCTGGCATTGGAGTTTCTGCGTATTCCATGATCCTCAAGGCCTTATCGATTTGATGGGCGGAAAGAAGCAGTTCAATGAGATGATGGATTCGGTATTCGTAATTCCCGGCAAAAAGGGACTTGAAAGCCGCGGTCTGATTCACGAAATGCGCGAAATGCAAGTGATGAATATGGGGCAATACGCCCACGGCAACCAACCTATTCAGCACATGGTCTATCTGTACAACTACTCTGGAGAACCGTGGAAGGCTCAGGCCAGAATACGCGAGATTATGACCAAACTGTACTCATCTGCTCCGGACGGTTATTGCGGAGACGAGGACAATGGTCAGACTTCTGCCTGGTACATATTTTCCGCATTGGGATTTTATCCTGTATGTCCGGGCACAGACGAATATATCATAGGCACGCCTCTCTTCAAGTCCGCCAAACTGCATTTGGAAAACGGCAAGATTGTTTGCATCGAATCCGACAATAACAGTCCGGACAACTGCTATATCAAAAGCATGAAAGTGAATGGCAAATCGTATTCCCGCAACTACATTAAGCACGGACAACTGCTCCAAGGGGCAAACATACTTTTCCGTATGGACTCTGAGCCTAATAGCCAACGGGGAACCGACGATAAAGACGTCCCATATTCTTTTTCATCAAAATAAACTGTCTTGAAATTAAAAGCGTATATTTGAATCATAGGAATTCCTATCAGACAAAACACAAAAACTATGAAACCAAGAAACATTCTCTTCATTGCAGTTGCGGCGATGCTTCTCTGCAGTTTTCAGAGCAGCGGCCGGAGACACCACACAAACTTCACCGTCGCATCATACAATCTCAGAAACGCCAATGCCGGTGATTCCGCCCGGGGAAACGGCTGGGGTCAACGCTACCCCGTCATTGCCCAGATGGTGCAATTCCACGACTTCGACATTTTCGGCACGCAGGAATGCTTTCTTCATCAGTTGAATGACCTTAAAGCGGCATTGCCCGGCTATGACTACATCGGCGTGGGACGTGACGACGGCAAAGAGAAAGGTGAACATTCCGCCATATTCTACCGCACGGACAAGTTCGATGTGTTGGAAAAAGGCGATTTCTGGCTATCCGAAACTCCTGACGTCCCGAGCAAAGGATGGGATGCCGTATTGCCACGAATTTGCAGTTGGGGTCATTTCAAATGCAAGGATACCGGATTTGAGTTTCTCTTTTTCAATCTGCACATGGACCATATCGGGAAGAAAGCCCGCGTGGAAAGTGCTTTCCTCGTCCAGGAGAAGATGAAAGAAATAAGCAAGGGCAAAGACCTCCCGGCCATCTTGACAGGAGACTTCAATGTCGATCAGACTCACCAATCCTATGAAGCCATCGTTGGAAACGGAGTATTGTGCGATGCCTACGAGAAATGCGGTTTCCGCTATGCTGTCAACGGCACATTCAACAATTTTGCCCCTAACAGTTTCACAACGAGCCGTATAGACCACGTATTCATCTCACCGTCTTTCATCGTGAAAAAATATGGAGTTCTGACTGACACTTACCGAAGCATCTCAGGAAACGGAGAGAAGAAGCAGACCAGAGACTGCCCGGAGGAGATCGAAGTCAAGAATTATCAGGCACGTACTCCGTCCGATCATTTTCCGGTCAAAGTTGAGCTTGAATTCGGACGTTCCCGGCATAAATAACTTCCTGCCGGCAGCACTGTTACGATATTTCACCACATAATACTCAGATATTCCTATGAGAAAGATATGTTTTGTAGCCTGCATACTGTTCTGCACTGTTGCAGCGGGAAAGAACCCGGACGGTTCACGCTACATCGCCATCGCAGACTCAATTCTGTATAATATCCTGAATCTGTATCAGACAGACGACGGACTGTTCACCGAGACCTATCCGGTCAACCCGGAGCAGAAAATCACCTATTTGGCAGGCGGAACGCAGCAGAACGGCACATTGAAGGCATCTTTTCTATGGCCTTACTCCGGAATGATCTCAGGGTGCGTTTCACTGTACAAGGCCACAGGAGAGAAGAAATACAGAAAGATTCTAAACAAAAAAATTCTGCCCGGACTTGAGCAATATTGGGACGGGGTTCGGGAGCCGTTGTGTTATCAATCCTACCCCACCAAATACGGACAGCACGGGCGATACTATGACGACAATGTCTGGATTGCACTGGACTGCTGCGAATATTACGCATTGACGCACAAGGCCAAAGCCCTGGAGAGGGCCATCACGCTGTACCGGTATATCTACAGCGGATGGAGCGACGAGTTGGGCGGAGGCATCTTTTGGTGCGAGCAGCAGAAAGAGTCAAAGCACACTTGCTCGAATGCCCCGTCGATTGTACTCGGAGTCAAGCTGTACCGTCTGACAGGAGATATTGCATACCTTGAAAAGGCAAAAGAGACATACGCTTGGACAAAGGAGCACTTGTGCGACCCGGCCGATCACCTCTATTGGGACAACATCAACCTGAAGGGACACATTTCCAAAGAAAAATACTCCTACAACAGCGGACAGATGATTCAAGCCGGAGTATTGCTCTACGAAGAGACCGGAGACAGGAACTATTTGCTCGATGCCCAACAGACAGCCGCCGGAGTGGACGCTTTCTTCCGTACAATGGCCGACAGGAAAGACCCGTTCTTCAAGGTGCACAAAGATATGGCTTGGTTTAACGTCATTCTGTACAGAGGATTGAAAGCCCTGTACAAAGCCGACGGGAATCCGGTATATATCAATGCCTTGACAGACAATGCCCTTCACGCTTGGAAAAGCTACCGTGATGACAACGGTCTGTTGGGACGAGACTGGTCTGGGCACAACGAGGAGCAATACAAATGGCTACTCGACAACGCCTGTCTCATAGAATTATTTTCAGAGATGGCCGACTAAAACGAATGTTTTAGTCAGCCACCTCAAAATAAAGCCATTCAAGTTCTATCCTCAGAACTTGTTAAGAACTACAGGCCTGCATTCCGGAGCTTTTCCGAAATTCTTATCCGGTTTCTTGCCCATCACGAACTTCAGTGTGCCGCCACTGATAATGTCTTCATAGGTAATGTAGCTTTTGTCATAAGGCTTGCCGTTCAGGTACACTTTCCGGATGTAGATATTATCCTTGCTGCAGTCCTGCGCTTCCACAGTGAATGTCTTACCTCCACGTACGGTCATCTCCACCTTGCTGAAGCACGGACTGCCGAACACAAACACGCCGTCCGAAGGATTCACCTGGTAGAGTCCCATCGATGAGAGAAGATACCAGGCGGACATCTGGCCGCAATCTTCGTTGCCAATGATTCCGTCAGGCTTGTCCGTATAGAAGTTGTCCATAATGAAACGGACTTTTTCCGCCGTTTTCCACTGTTGGCCGGCATACGCATACAAGTAAGCTACGTGATGGCTTGGCTCATTGCCGTGGGCGTATTGGCCGATTAGACCGGTAATGTCGCTTGATGCACCCTCGCCCATACTGTCGTTGTTGGTGAAGAAGCTGTCGAGTTTTGCTGCAAACGGCTCGTCACCACCGAACAATTCGATCAGGCCATACGGGTCCTGCGGCACAAAGAACGTGTACTGCCACCCGTTGCCCTCGCAGAAGTCGCCGACAGTGTGGATGGAACGAGCAGGATCGTATGGAGTCCGCCAAGAGCCGTCATCCAATTTCGGACGGATGAAATTTATATCAGTATCAAAGTAATTCTTGTAATAACGGGCACGTTTGGCATATTCTGACGCATCGTCAAACTTGCCCATTTTTTGCGCCATAGCGGCAATTCCCCAGTCGTCCACAGCGTATTCCAGAGCTATCGAAGTAGCCTCGTGGATCTTATCGGCCGGTATGTATCCTTTTTCCAGCACATAAGGAACACCTATCTGCCTCTCATAAGTGGCTGTCGCCTTCATCGCCTGCAAAGCCTCCTCGGCATCAAATTCTGTGAATCCCTTCAGATAGGCATCGGCAATCACCGGCACAGAACTGTAGCCCGGCATCTGCCCAGTTTCACCGCTCATCAGAGGCCAAATCGGAAGCCTGTCCTGTTGGCGATAGATTGAAATCATTGTTCTGACCACTTTATCAACCATCTCCGGTCTGACGATTGTCATCAGAGGATGCAGAGCACGATATGTATCCCAAAGTGAGAGAGTTGTATAATTACCTCCGTTTGGAGCGGTATAAATCATATCGTCAATCCCTCTGTATTCCCCGTTCACGTCGCAGAAGAGGGTCGGAGCAATCATTGTATGATATTGTGCCGTATAGAATACACGTCTGGCCGATTCATCATTCGTCTCAACCCTCATTTTCGCCAACTCCCTGTTCCATCTGTCAGCACTCATACGTACAACCTTGTCAAAGTCCCAATGCGGAACCTCCGCCTGCAGATTCTCGGCAGCATTAGCACAACTTACTGAGGATATCGCAACCTTGATCTTCACCTCTTTCACATCACCGAATGTAAGGACGCTCTTCACGGACGCCACTTTCAGTTGCTCCCACGGTTTGGGAGTATTGTCGTCGTATGCAGTGAACTTCTCTATCTTCTTGTCACTCTTGAGCACAAAATACACTTTTCGTGAAGGGCTCCATCCTCTCACGTAGCGGTACCCCTCGACAGTGTAGTCGTCAATCTTGCGGATATAGCTGTCATAGGCATTCGAGCCGTTGCCCTCTCTCAGGTCAATCAATATGGAGGCAGGCTTGCCGTCCGGATAGGTGTAACGGTGGAACCCGACCCTGTCCGTTGCAGTCAGTTCAGCCTTGATATTGTACCTGTCCAGAACCAGAGAATAGTATTCAGGCCGGGCAATCTCATTGTCGTGGGAATAATGGGAAGCGTAACCTCCCTTGTAATCATCCTGATTGCCTCTCGGAGTGCGGATTTCATTCAACGGCATAATGAGAATGTCACCGAGATCAGTACATCCGGTCCCACTCAGATGAGTATGCGAGAAACCTATCAGTATACTATCCGAGTAATGATAGCCCGAACACCAGTCCCAGCCTTTGTGGATATTGCTTGGTCCAAGCTGCACCATACCGTATGGAACGCTTGTGCCCACAAATACGTGACCATGATAGCCGGACCCGATATATGGGTCAACATAGCTGAGCAGTCCTTCGCTTTTTGAATAATCCTGCCGCGCTGCTACGCTTCCCCACGCAAAGGGAAAGCTCAAGGCGGCAAGAGCAATCAGTTTATATGCTTTCATCTTATATTAGGATTTGAATTGACATCCTAATATACTGACATATCTTGAAATTTACCGGCTGACACTATGATTAACAACTGTAATGGCAGAGAAACTTACCAGTTTGGCAAGAGAACGGAATTTACTGAGGCGCCACAGCACGCACACCCATTGCGAAATATCGTTCATGCGTACTTTCTTCAACACCGGAACTCCTGAGCACATAACATTTGGCGTCTGTGTATTCATACGTATTCAATAGGCTTCCGTCATATTTTCCTTTATTGACAGGAATAAGCGAATTTATCCAATAAGCGCCAACTCCTGAGGTATAGGTTTCCCTATAGTAACCATTATACGGAAGAAATATGGAGTTGCCGTTTCTCCCCGTAAACTCATATCCTTTAACACTTTTGCCCTCCGAATTGGTCCTCGTTGTCTCCCTATAGGTAGTATTGTTCAGCAGTTCCTGAAATAACAGACGGGGTGGAGTCATACATTCGTTGTTCCAGTTTTGATAAGCGGCATCATCGCCGATTTCAAACGTCAATTCATCACCATCGTCTCCACTGTTATATTTTGTATAGGTCTTCATGGAAGCTCCATCATCCTTTATATATTTATAGTTTCCAGCGTAGTAAGGCCATTTAGGTTCAGTCTCCGCCCAGGCATAGAAATTACCGTTGTCAGCAGGAAGCGTAGCTCCGACATTGGTCTCAGCCCAGAGATAAGAAAGCCCCAAATCTATGAACTTGTGTCCGGCAAGAATCTTATATCCTCCTTTCCACATACCGATTTGAGTAATCTTTAGTCTTCTTACCTTCGCACGCTCAATTTCTCCTATATTCTTTACTGCAGTACCGGACGCATAAATGCCCTTATTCGGGTTAGTATAACTCAACTCAACAGAAATATTATATTCTCCTATCGGCATCGGAACGTAATACACGCCAGGATTATTAAGTACCCCTCTAGAGCTAATAGTCACCACATTGTCTGTCGAGCTTTCATCATCGGATGCTATCTCCGGTTGGCTCGAAGAGAGATCTACCGCAAAATCTCCACATATCTTCCTATCCGCCGTAATAGTGAGAGTACAGGAACTAGACGGCATTGCATCAATCTTGATGCAAAGAAGCCCGCACAAATGCTGGAATACTGCGCCATCTTCGGTAATTTTAGCAAGCAGAGCGAAATTGGCACTCTCTTTTGCTGCATCCACTGAAGACATATTGCTCACATAGTCATTATCCAAAGCGACATTATATGTGGAAGGCAGATGATAAGTCAGTGTGTTCCCAGAAATCTTGTGTCCTTCATTATATGGATATACAGCATATCCGCCAAGTTCGCCTTCTATCTCTCCGGAAAATGTTGCAGACTGAAGATTGGCAGCCCGACTCTTGACCCCCAGAGGATAGAGTGATTCGGATCCTGTAGCCTGCACTCCTATCTTATCGTCTTTCTGCCAATAAATTGCCAAAGGGTCTTTGATATTTGTCGCAAAAATTGCTTTAGTCGAAATGCTATCTGCAACAGATTCAGAATTGTCGGCCTCACCTTGTCCGTCATCTGAATTTGGCAGGACATTCAGAGTAATTTGATGGCGTTCGCGAGAAATTGTGCTACCGCTTTGTGAACTCTCGACATTTTCTTTTGCGCAAGCTGCCGACAACAAACCTGCAACCGCGACAACTAGCACTATACTTCCTTTCATAGACATTAAAAGTCCTCCTCGTTACCAAGGCTTCCGCCTTCAATAGTGCCATTTATACTCCCTGAAAGAAATTCGTTTTCTGTCTCAATCTCAACAATCTCTGCTGACGGAGACTCATAATTTGTGTTCATAAAATAAAATTTAAGTATCGCAAGTATCCTTATTTATTACTATTCTCACTCATAACGCCTATTCCAACCTCCACATCCGCACTTACCCAACACACATCGTTCTCAACCCTCAGTCTATTATTCCCCCTACGGTCCCCTAAAGGGGAAGTTGGCCTTCTGCCGCGTCGTTCCATTAAACAGCGATGTTTCGCAAATGCGAAGCACAAGTCAAATTTTGCAAATTTCAGTTTTTAGTAAAAAAAAAGCAAGACAAAGCAAGCCCGCACAGCATAAATGCGACATTTTGACAATATTTTAATGTCATTTTGGCTGAAACGTTGACATTTTGACAACCTTTCGAACCTTTTAGGTGGTCGGCACAAGGGTTGCCATAAGACAAGTCGTTCCGCGAAAGGAACAAACTCGGAAAGGCTGACGAATCGCAAACGACAAGTCAGCGACGAGCAAACAAGATTATTAACAAATAAAAATAGGAGATTTTAATTATGGTACCTTCAAGAAGAATGAATAACCAGAATTGGTTACCAAGCATTTTCAATGATTTCTTTGACAACGATTGGATGGAAAGGTCAAATGCAACTGCACCCGCAATCAATGTATTAGAAAATGAAAAGAGCTACGACCTTGAGCTCGCTGCTCCGGGAATGACCAAGGATGATTTCAAGGTAACTTTGAATGAAGATGGCGACCTTGTCATCAATATGGAGAAAAAGCAGGAGAACAATGATGAGAAAAAGCACGGACACTATCTTCGTCGCGAGTTCTCGTACAGCAAGTTCCAACAGACTATGTTGCTTCCTGACGATGCTGACAAGGAGAAAATCAACGCCCAGGTTGAGAACGGTGTGTTAAAGGTCAATATTCCTAAGATTGTCAAGGTTCAGCCGGAGGCAACCCACAAGGTTATCGAGGTTAAATAACGCCTGATTGAACATTTTCAAGATTTTTTCACAAAAGCCCTTGCAAGTTCAGAAAATATACGTATCTTTGCATCCGCGTTTGAGAAAAACATCAAACACAGCGAACGACTGGTGCGGTAGTTCAGCTGGTTAGAATGCGGGCCTGTCACGCCCGAGGTCGTGGGTTCGAGCCCCATCCGCACCGCTCAAAAAGAGGATAACTGAAAAGTTCATCCTCTTTTTTTGTTTCCCCGCCACGCCGCATTTCGGCAAGTCTAGCTTTCTAGAACGGCAACTCTACACCATAATAAGCAGGCGGCTCGCTGAGGACACGAATCTCCTTACCCTCGAAGAGTTTAGTCTGCTTCTGTAGTTTTTCCAGATATTCAGTGCGAAGAGACAAATTGTCAAGTTCTTCTCTTCGTGCCTTGCTGATCTCCAGAAACTTATCCTCCATATCTATTCCCAAGAACCTGCGCCCAAGCAAGTTGGCTGCTATCCCTGTCGTGCTACTTCCGGTAAATGGATCCAATATCCAAGCACCAGGTTCTGTGGAAGCTTGAATTATTCTTGAAAGCACACACAATGGCTTCTGTGTAGGATGCTTTCCACACGATTTTTCCCATTTGGCAATCGCAGGAAGAGTCCACACATCACGCATCTGAGTACCTCCGTTTATCTCCTTCATCAGCTCATAATTGAAGTAGTGAGCGACTTTCTGCTCTTTTCGAGCCCAAAGGATATATTCAGCAGAGTATGTGAAATATCGGCACGAAAGGTTAGGTGGGGGATTGGTCTTAACCCAAGTAATACAATTCAGAATCTTGAATCCAAGTTCCGTCAAACATCGTGCTATAGAAAAGATATTGTGATATGTCCCACTTACCCAGATTGTTCCGTTACTCTTCAGCTTCTCACGACAAGCCGAAATCCAAGCTTTGTCAAACAGATAGTCCTCTTCAACTCCCTTAGATTTATCCCATTCTCCCTTATTTACAGACACCATCTTCCCGCTCTGAACACTTATGCCCCCATTAGATAGATGGTATGGCGGATCAGCGAAGATCATATCAAACTTGAACTCAAATTGAGACAAAAGTTCAATACAATTCCCTTTAGCCAAAGTGAAATCCTTATTCCCAGACTTGAAGAAAGGCGTAATCATTCTTGAATCAGCTTTAAAATAATGCCATTTTCCAAATCCTTGATATTATAAAGATTCTCAAGGACATCGAAAGTCTCTTTCAGATTGTTCCGGGCACTTATCCATCCTAGCCCGTCAGTGAACCACACAAACTTGAAATAGTCCAAGTCCCTGGTTTCCAACGTTATTGTTTTATAACTCCGTGCGGTCTCATTCAGTTTGGAGCCTGAACTGGAATAGAAGTTCGTCTCGATACCATAAATCATATTCGGACACTTGATGACAAAATCAAATCTCTTTTCTACGCTTCCGCTATTGGAGATTGAGGCCAGATCTACATTCCACCTTTCCTCAATCTCGTGAATATACATTTCCTTGAAATAGGTTTCACCTTTTACAAGGCCAGCTTGAATGAGATAACTCTCAACAAGATTTTCCATCAAATGACCACCGCGATTCTTGCGCCCGTTAGAGTCAAGTCCGGTCTCGACACCTGTTACATAGTCCACCAGATTATTAATCAAATGATTCTCTATAAGATCAAATAATCCAGTCTTTCTCATAAAAACCTTATACTGAGATGTCGGATAATTCCTCGTCTCAAAATTGTAGCAGAATGCTCCTTCTGCATCTATCGCGAAAATATCTATACCTCGTTTAGCCAGAAGAATAGGAATGCACTTTAGCGTCTCCGGGTAACGCTCGATTATATTCTCAAAATCAGCCTCGATATTTCGTGATCCGATCAATGAGTTAAGAATGTTCAGTTCAATTCTGTGAGCATCAACATTGGCAAACACCTTGGGAAAGTCGATGTAATATTTATAGTCGGCAATGGAGCTGCGGAACTCACCAAGCCAAGCGTTAAAATCCCTCATATACTGTGCTATATTATGTTGGTAATCATTATTTCGGACAACTTTCCCCGTCCTGCAGCATTGGCATTAATCATTCTGGCTGCGGAAACTCGTTTGATGCTGAACCTTTGATAAATATTGTCAAAAAAATTACCGGAAGCTGTATCCTTTGCAGGATCCGAATTGCTGGCGACAAACAGAGCCTTTTTCTCTGTAATGCGGTTGCAGAAATCCCTCAAACGAATCTGTTCTTCATCGTCGAACCCCTCCTTTGAATATGAGGTAAATGAAGATGTCTCCGTAATAGGCTTGTAAGGTGGATCAAAATAGAAAACGGAATGTTCGTCAGCATACTCCTCTGTCTGAGCAAAATCTCCACAAAGTATCGTCACTCGTTTAAGGAGTTCAGAATCAGCCCTCAATGTCTCTGCGTCACAGATCTTCGGGTTAGCATACCGCCCGAACGGAACATTGAACGCTCCCTTTGAATTGACACGATATAATCCATTAAAGCAGGTCCTATTCAAGAATATGAATAACGCAGCAGTCTCGACATCGCTCTCCGGATGTTCATTATAACGATTACGTTTTTCGAGAAAATAATCCTTCCTATCGTCCTCATACAAAGCCTGATATGCCGCCTGATACTCTGCCAATACATCGATCAGTTCCTCAACCTTATTCTTAATGACAGAATAGGTGCAAATAAGTTCTCGGTTGATGTCATTGATGACTGCCTGCTCAATGTTCGGGAACTCCTGAAGAATCCAGAACAGCACAGCCCCTCCACCGACAAAAGGTTCCACATAAGTAATGCCTTTTCGCCTGCTCAAATCAACCGGTAGCGACCGTCTCACCTCATTCAGAAGCTGAGATTTACCACCTACCCACTTCACAAAAGGCTTAGCCTTAACGTTATTGTCTTTCAAAAGCATTTTTCAAAGTCCTTTTGAAGGTAAATATACTACAAACTTTTGATGTCTATAATATGCGAAAAATAATCCTACTTTGTCGTTTTTTGATTTTGCATTGATTGCAACTTCATTGATTCTGAATCACCACACAGAGGCACCTGTGCAGAAACGAAAAAAGGGAAAGCTTAGCACATCGCACCGCTACGACCTCCTACCCTTGCTGCCTTCCGGCCCTGGGGGAGTTCAGAGGGAGCTGGTCGTGTACGACTTTCCCATTGCAAATATACGCCTTTTTATTTATCCGGCAATAATTATCGGCACTTAATCCAGATTCGTGAAGATAAACGGAAGCACATCGTCCACCCTCTCGAACTTCAGAATCCTTCCTGTCCCGTAGAGGATCACGGCCATATCTCCACCGCCAACTTTCTGATATTCAGCCATAACCTGCCTGCACGCCCCGCAAGGTGCAGTAATATCCTCGTTTATCTTTCCGTCCTGAGCCCCGGCGATGGCTATACATCTCATCGGAATCTCGGGATAATGCGCGTGAGCCGAAAACATCGCAGTCCGTTCAGCACAAAGTCCTGAAGGATAAGCCGAGTTTTCCTGATTGGCACCAGTCACGACAGTTCCGTCCGCCAGTCTAACTGCTGCGCCTACATTAAAATGCGAATACGGGGCATACGACCCACGCAAAGCCTCTGCAGCCGCCTCACACAATGTTCTGTCTTCTTCATTCAATTCATCCAAAGACGAAAATTCCGTGTATTTTATTTCAAGAGTTTTGTTGATCATATCAGTCAGTGTATATCGTAAACATTTCAAACATATAAGTTTCGCAAAATCGCAACAGGAGTCAAATATAATGAAAGTCCGGATAAGAGAAAAATTTTCAGCAAAACAGCAAGGCTGGCAGAGTCAAAACGGAGTTAAAACTTTTATAATTCTTGCATATCGGTTATTTTTGCGATGAATTTGGACACTTGCAAAACTTAAATAACGAATATGAAAGTCTGTATCGGTCTGTCAGGAGGAGTTGACTCCAGTGTTGCAGCCTTGCTTCTGAAGCAGCAGGGCTATGACGTTTTTGCGATGTTTATGCAGAACTGGCACGACACAGAAGGCACACTGCACGGCGACTGCGAATGGGAAGAGGATAAATTCGTGGCTGAAATGGTTGCCCGGAAAATAGGTATCCCTTTCTATTTCATTGATTTAAGCAAAGAATACAGACAGCGCGTCGTGGACTATATGTTCGACGAATACTCCAAAGGGCGCACACCTAACCCTGATGTCCTCTGCAATAGGGAAATAAAATTCGATGCCTTCCTTCAGGCTGCCAGAAAAATGGGCGCCGATATGGTGGCAACAGGGCACTACTGCAAAAAGGAACCTGCACTCGGGCCTGACGGCAAGCAACTTATCGAAAACGGAAAACCCGTGTGGCGGATTCTTGCCGGAACCGATCCCAACAAAGACCAGAGCTACTTCCTGTGCCAACTCACTCAAGAACAACTGTCTATGGCATTATTCCCGATAGGTGACATCTGCAAGCCGGAAGTCCGCAGGCTTGCACACGAGGCAGACCTGCCGTCAGCGGAGAAGAAGGACTCCCAGGGAATATGTTTCGTCGGAAAAGTGGATTTGCCTGTATTTCTGCAGCAGAAACTGAAATCAGTCGAAGGCAATGTAGTGGAGGTCTTCGATGAATTTTTCAAACACTCCGAGCAATACCGGTTTATTCACGACACCTTGAATTCCATTCTCAAGAATCCGCGCGAAGACAACCTTAACTTGATAACGGACTACATATCTGACGACAAATCAGCACGCTCCGAGTCCGGAGATTTTGAAGGCGGATGTCACTTCGAATCCGTTTACGACTTTGAAAAGATAAGCAAACTATCCGACAGCGAATTATCAAAGCTTTCAGAACCTGTCACTTACGAATCAATCCAGTTCGAAACGGAAACATATCGTTCCGGAAAGCATCATATCAAGAAGACAAGGTACAAGGAGAACCCGTACGGCGCCATAGTCGGCAGACACGAAGGCGCACAGTTCTATACGATAGGTCAGCGGAAAGGGCTCAACATAGGCGGGCACAAAGACTCGCTGTTCGTCATTTCCACGGACATCGAAAACAACGTCATCTATGTAGGCGAAGGACACCGCCACAAAGGGCTGTCGAGAAGCTGTCTTAAAATCAATCCGGAAGAGATTCACTGGATCCGGGAAGACCTCAAAATGAATACAGGAGACATAAGACGCTACAGAGTCCGTATCCGTTACCGTCAGCCACTGCAGGACGCACTTCTAATTCAGCGGGAATCAGGACTTTACATCATTTTTGAGGAACCTCAAAGAGGAATTACGCCGGGCCAGTTCGCCGTCTGGTATGACCGAGACGAGATGATTGGCTCCGGCGTTATATAGTTTTCGCAAACGCGAAATTCAGAATCCGTTTCGGATCTTCTGAATTACTTCTGAATATCGATAGCGTAAGGAATTCTTGCAAACACTTTTTCGGAAGAGTTCCAGTCCCAGCTGCGGTATGCGTTCTCAATGGATTCAAACGGAGTACCGGCAAACACGCTGGATGAACCCGAGAAGGACTCCATCAGTTTCTCCAACATTGTCTGAGGCTTAGGAAGGCAAGTAATCTGCCAGGAATCCACGTCAGCATCACCTGCCGCCACAGCAGCGAAAGCCACTGCATCCGACAGTGTCCCGATTTCATCGACAAGACCTATCTTCAAGGCATCTGAACCGGCCCACACACGTCCCTGTGCTATTTCATCGACAGCTTCCTCTGTCATATTTCTGCCAGATGCAACATTTTTAAGGAATTCCCCATAAATATTGTTAACCGATTTCTGCATAGACTCAACCTCCTGAGTATCCAACGGACGCATCATTGAATACATATCGCTATGACGATTTGAGCATACGGAAGTGATATTCACGTGAAGCAAATCCTTAGCAGTCTTGCTGAAGTCAGGAATCATACTGAAAACGCCTATCGAACCGGTCAGTGTGGAAGCGTCAGAGAAAATCTTGTCGCAACTGTTTGAAATCCAATATCCGCCGGATGCGGCATAATCACCGTAAGAAGCGATTACCGGCTTATCCTTGCGCAGAAGATCGATTTCCTGCTTAATCTTTTCGGATGCAAGCACGCTTCCTCCCGGAGATGCGACTCTGAACACTACTGCCTTCACCGTGGAATCAGCCCTGACTTTAGCGATTTCCTCTGCGAACCTGTCACCGGCAACCTGTTCCTTGTCGTCACCGTCAACAATCTCGCCCTCAGCAAACAGTATGGCAATGTTCTTCTTTGACGGCTTTTTAGCGACTGCTGCCTTCGCAGCGATGTAATCAGGCAAAGAGATGAATTTCAGTTCATTGTAGCTTTCCTCGACTGCAAGTGACGCCAATTTGTCTTTAAGTTCCTCCTTGGTCAGCAATTCATCTACAAGAGAATTTGCCAGATAGTCTGCCGGAGATGCAAGTTTCAGATTGTCAAGCAGATCGTTGAGCTGAGCCTTGGTCAATCCCCTGCTCTCGCAGATTCTCTCAGCATAGTTGTTCCAAATCGAGTTGATCATAACCTGGTTCTGTTCCAGATTTTCTTCGCTCGGCTTGTTTTTAATATACATTTCTCCAGCTGATTTGTATTTACCGTGACGTATAAGCTGCACATTGACTCCGACTTTATCCAGAATATCCTTCAAAAATATGAGCTGAGTGCCAACACCGAGGAATGTACCTGCACCATCGCTATACTTGCCCATATAGACCTTATCGGCAACTGAAGACAGATAATAGGAAGCTGTTGAAGGGCTGTTGAGGAATGCCACAACTGCCTTTCCGCTTTTTCTGAAGTCAGACAACGCCTGCCTCAATTCTTCAATCTGAGCCTGTCCCGCACTCACACCGTCAGCACGAAGGAAAATATACTGCACTGCAGGGTCTGAAGCAGCAGCCTTTATGCTCTGAACTGCATCCCACAAACCTACGGAGATGGACTCATCACCTTTCAGCCTTGCAGTAATGTCAATATCCTGGGACTGCTCCGATATCGAAATTTTGTCAAAATTAAGGTCAAGAATTCCGGAACGCGGAATCACCGGTGTTTCACTCCCAAGCGAAGCCAAGGCCCCTATGAAACCGCAGAACATCATAAGGCCAACAATGCCTACGATGACAAGGCCGCAAACGACGGCCAAAAACATTTTCAAAAAGTCTTTCATATTATCTCTGAATCTTTTTTGTCCACAAACGGTCAAATTTACTCAATTTTATTCTAAATATGCGAATTGTAACTATTTCTTAAACATACTAAAACTTCCTAAATCACATTGAAATTGCTAAATTCGCGGGACAATTTGTTCCGCACGTCCACTGACGGCGCAGACGGAACGCAAATGACAAGATTTATGGCACAGAAACCATCCATACCTAAGGGAACACGGGATTTCGGTCAGGAAGAAATGGCCGCAAGAAACTATATCTTCGACACAATAAGGTCAGTTTACAGGACCTACGGATATGTACAGATTGAGACACCGGCAATGGAGAATCTCTCCACTCTGCTCGGAAAATACGGAGATGAAGGCGACAAACTTCTGTTCAGGATTCTCAATAGCGGAGACACTTTCGGCAACACGGACTTTGAATCATTCAGAAACACAGACGGCACCATTAACAGCAACAAACTCTCAATGGCAGTCTGCGAGAAAGGTCTCAGATATGACCTGACCGTGCCGTTCGCAAGATACGTCGTACAGCATCAGAACGAAATAGCATTCCCGTTCAGACGTTTCCAGATTCAGCCAGTATGGCGTGCAGACCGTCCGCAAAAAGGACGTTACCGCGAATTCTATCAGTGCGATGCCGACGTAATCGGAAGCAAATCCCAGCTGAATGAACTTGAACTCGTGCAGATCATCAACAAGGTATTCACCAAATTCGGAATCAATGTCGCCATCAAGATCAACAACCGCAAAGTTCTCACCGGTCTGGCCGAGATATGCGGATGCCCTGACAAGGTGACGGACATCACAGTCGCAATCGACAAACTCGAAAAAATCGGTCTGGAGGCAGTGGAAGCAGAAATGCGTGAAAAAGGTCTGGATGACAACGCTATTTCTGTCATTGAGCCGATACTGAAACTGGAAGGTACAACCGCAGAGAAGATTGAGCTTATGCGGGGACTTATGGAAGGGCACTCCGCATCCGGAATCAAATCCGAAGCCGGACTCAAGGGTCTCGAAGAACTCACGGAACTATTCGGATTCATCGAAGGTGCCGGAGTATCGCAGAAAGTGGAGATGGATCTTTCTCTCGCACGCGGACTCAATTATTATACAGGGGCCATTTTTGAAGTCAAGTCACTTGATTATGCCATCGGAAGCATCTGCGGAGGCGGACGCTACGACAATCTGACCGGCATTTTCGGTCTTCCCGGAATGTCCGGAGTAGGAATCTCATTCGGAGCAGACCGCATATATGACGTTCTCAAAGGTCTCGACAAATTCCCGAAAGGACTTGCAGGTTCCGCCACCATTCTCTTCGCCAATATGGATTCAGAGTCCGTCGCATACCTAATTCCTGTAGTGAAAGGACTTCGTGATGCCGGAATCTCCTGCGAAATATACCCGGACTCCACCAAACTGAAAAAGCAGTTTGACTATGCCGAAAAGAAGTGCATTCCGTTCATTTCCATAAACGGAGGCGATGAAGCCGCTGCCGGAAAACTCAACGTAAAGAACCTTGCGACAGGCGATCAAAAGACATTCAACAAGGAAGAAATCCCTGAAATAATTTCATTCCTGCAGTTGTAGCTTCTGAATACTATGAAATCGGCAGTTTCATCCAACAATTCCGGAATAAAAACGGCGTGGGGATTCTGCGCAGGAATTATAACGGGAGTCACCTACGGGCTTAATCCATTATTCGCCAAACCTCTGTTAAGCAGCGGCGTGTCAGTGGACACAATGCTGAGTTTCAGATACTTGCTGGCCGTTGCATTTCTCGGAATATGGCTTCTTGCGAGAAGGGAATCTTTCAGAATCAACTTTCCGCAATTCATCCGACTCACGATACTGGGAGTTTTCTACGGATTGAGCAGCCTATTGCTCTTCACCGCCTACAATTACATTCCGGCCGGGTTGGCTACTACCATCGTATTCCTTTATCCTGTCCTCGTGGCTCTGATAATGGTATTTCTGAAAGTGTATCCAACATGGCAGGTTTGGGTTTCAATCTTTCTGACTTTTGCCGGAGTGTTGGTGCTTAGCCATTCTTCAGACAACGTTTCGCTGAACTATCTGGGGCTGTTGCTTGCAGGAGGCTCCGCTTTGGCCTACGCCCTGTATCTTGTCATCGTAAACCGTAGCCGACGTCTGCGCAGCGTATCCAACCACGTTCTGACATTCTACGCACTGCTTATCGGCTCATTGATATTTCTGTCACACAGCGTATTGTCCGGGGAAGATTTTATGAAAGGAATGCAGGGATACAAGTGCTGGCTGAATGTTATCGGACTGGCAGTGTTCCCGACGGTCATATCTATGCTGACCCTCGCCATAGCGACGCGAATCATCGGCGCCACAAAAACTTCCGTACTTGGAGTATTCGAACCGATTACGGCAATCGCTGTCGGCACGATATTTTTCGGTGAATCCCTCACGCTCAACATCATAGTGGGCGTGGCAATCACCCTCGTAGCAGTCACATTTATGGTTCTAACCAGCAAAAGCAGCAATTAGTGTATCCACCAAAATGGACCTTATCAGGGTATGCTCCGTCAATACAGATACAAAATATTTGAAAAGTTCTTCAAATATTTTGCAAATTAGAAAATAATGTCTACATTTGTAATCCAATAACATCGCGGGGTAGAGCAGTTGGTAGCTCGTCGGGCTCATAACCCGGAGGCCGGAGGTTCGAGTCCTTCCCCCGCTACCAAGATGGACATCGGGAATTCGGTGTCCTTTTTTATGTCAATATCCGCCGCGGAGTGGCGGCTCCAAAAAATCATAATACAAAAGCAGTGGTAACGAAGCCGGAAGGCTTTATCACCACTGCTTTGTGTGCGAGCGAAGGGACTCGAACCCATACGCACTAGGCACCAGATCCTAAGTCTGGCTTGGCTACCAATTACAACACGCTCGCAAAGCCCCTCGGAAGACTCATAACTGAAGCCCATCGCTGAAATTGGCCTTTGGAAGCTGCCGCATTCTGTGTCCGAAAGGTAAGTGCAAATTTAGGAAAAATTTTTGATTTATAAAATCATTCAACATTTCCCGCCACATCAGGCCTTGTATTATACTTCAGCGCTTCACCCACAACATTGTCAATGGCAAGATAGATTCGGTAAAAAGCATTGTCACCCAACTTGGAATATCGCCCGACCAATGCCCTCAATTGAGGTTCCAGATATGGCAGAGTCTTCTTCCATTCCTCTGGAGAGGCATTTATACCGTCAACCGAAGAAGCATACGCCTTGAACTTTGCCGGGATATCGAGCTTGTCAAGATAAGCATCCAACTGCGAATAATCATCGATTGCCGAAAGCTGCTTGCTGTACTTGTCAAACATAGCTGACGCAAAACGCATTTGACTCGCCTTTTTGTTGCATTTTATGAAGAATGATGTAGCCACAGTCGTATCCATAGGCACGAAAAGATCCGGTACTATACCTCCGCCACCATAGACAGTGCGCCCGCCTACAGTCTTGTAAACCTCCTTCTTGTCAATCTTCATACTGTCGCGGTCAAACATCTCGCCATCAGTATATCTCTTGTAGATATCATACTGATAATCATCCGAATACGGCTTTTGAATACATCTTCCAGAAGGCGTATAGAAGCGCGCAACAGTAAGACGGACAGCTGAGCCGTCAGTAAAATATATAGGCTCCTGCACAAGCCCCTTGCCGTATGAACGGCGGCCGACGATGACACCTCGGTCATTGTCCTGCATCGCGCCGGCAAATATTTCGCTTGAGGATGCGGAAGATTCGTTTATAAGCACGGACAGTGAAACATCCTTCAAGATACCCTTTCCGTCTGCCTTGTAATCCTGTCTCTTGTAATGAAGTCCCTGCAGATACACAATTTCGTCATCCTTGTCGAGGAACATATCGGCAAGCAAAAGAGCCTGATCGAGAAAGCCACCGGTATTGTCACGTATATCGAATATAAGATGACGCATACCCTTTTCCAGCAACTGCGCACCCGCCTCAGACACTTCCTGATAAGTCACTCTCGAGAATTTGGACAGGCGGATATAACCGGTCGTGTCATTTATCATAAAGGACGCATCCACGCAATGTACCGGAATCTTGCCCCTCTTGATATTGAACGGAATCGTCTCATCTCCCCTCTTCACAAGTATGCCCACCTCTGTACCGGCCTTGCCCTTCATCCTTCTCACCATACTGTCCTGCGGAAACTTGACGCCGGCTATGTTGCAGCTGTCCACCTTCAGAATCCTGTCGCCCGGCTGAAGCCCGACTTTCTCAGACGGGCCTCCCGGTATGACTTCCAGGACAATAGCCGTGTCATTGGGCACATTGAACTGTATTCCTATGCCGTCAAAGTTCCCCGCCAGTTCGGTCTCCGACTTCTCAAGTTCGACAGGCGGAAGATACACCGAATGCGGGTCAAGAGACGACAACGATGCGACTACAGCAGCGTCCGTCACTTTCTTGACATCAATCGTATCAACATATCTGTTCTGAACCTCCTGAAGAATCAGATTCAATTTGCGCCACTGCGAATAATTCCCGTCCAGCTTACGCGAGAACTTCCCGGAGACCATAAAGAACAACACAGTTCCCAGAATACCGAGAACTATGCCCAACAGCGCTGACAGAGAGTTCAGCTTATCTTTCTCCTTCATAATATGAATTTAATCTATATCCACCTGTTCAACCTCAATGCCGGCCTTGCGCAGAAGGTCCGGACCGTCCTGCAGCCGGTAGGCATCCTTGTAAACCACACGCTTTATCCCTGCCTGCACAATCAACTTCGAGCATTCAATGCACGGGGACGCCGTCACATACAATGTAGCATTCTCGCTGCTGTTGCCGGACTTTGCGACCTTCGTAATAGCATTGGCTTCAGCATGAAGCACATACGGCTTGGTGACGCCGTTCTCATCCTCGCAGACATTCTCAAATCCGGACGGAGTGCCGTTGTACCCGTCCGAGATAATCATATTGTCCTTTACAATGAGCGCGCCCACTTTGCGCCGTTTGCAGTATGAGTTTTCAGCCCAGATATCGGCCATTCTCAAATAGCTGCGGTCGAATTTTTTCATACCTGAAAGAAATTAAAAGAGATTATTCAGGAACAAATGTTAATTCCTCTGATAGAGGTAACGCTTGATGCTCCGCTTCGGTGTACGCTCGAAGTCTTCAGGCATAAATTCTATCTTGGAAATCTTGGCATAATTAGGAATCTGCTTGTTGATTTCAGGAAGAGTCTCAAGGATCTTGGTCTCAAGTTCACTCTTTGACAGTCCGTCAAGCTCAGCTTGATGATAATCAGGATAAATCAATGCCACCAGAGCGCCGTGATCCTCAACGACAAGAGAATCAACCACATACACGACATTATTGACAACGCCTTCAATCTCCTCCGGATAAATGTTCTGTCCCGAAGGCCCGAGAATCATACATTTTGAACGGCCCTTGAGGAAAAGATACTTTTCTGCGTCCATAACGCCCATATCTCCAGTGCGGAACCAACCGTCATCCGTGAACACGCCCTGCGTAGCCTCATCATTCTTGAAATAGCCGAGGAACACATTCGGGCCCTTGACCTGAACCTCTCCAGGCACATTCTCCGGGTCGGATGAATCAATGCGCACCTGCATATTCAAAGCCGGCTGTCCGCAAGAATAAAGCTTTGTCTTGTTCCAATGCGCATACGCGATGATAGGAGCACACTCCGTCATACCGTAGCCGACCGTAAACGGAAAACCGATTTTGCGGAAGAACCTCTCCACCTCCGGATTGAATGCCGCTCCGCCGATTATCACTTCCTCGAAGCGTCCGCCGAAGGCATTGACAAGTTCAGTAAGAATCTTTTTCTGGATTACCTTGTCAATAATAGGAAGATTCATTATCATCTTGTTACGGTCAATAACAGGCTTAAGCTTTGATTTATAGACCTTTTCAATGATAAGAGGGACAGCGATTATGACGTGAGGCTTGATATCCGCAAATGCCTGCATAATGATTTTAGGACTCGGCACACGGGTCAGGAAATGCACGTGGGCGCCTATTGTCATCTCGAACAGGAACTCGAACATCATACCGTACATGTGCGCGGAAGGAAGCATTGAGACAATCTCTGTGTTATTGTCAAGCTGCGGCAATGCCTGCTTATGCGCGAACTCGATGTTTGAATAGAGCGCACGGTACGGAATCATAACGCCCTTGGAGAAGCCGGAAGTACCTGACGTATAATTGATAAGGGCAAGTTCATCAGCGCTATCCTCATAATAGTCAAGGTTCTCAGGGCCGAAATTGTTCGGATATTTATGGCCGAAACTTTCATTCAGATGCTCGCGTACCTGAGCCATTTCCTCTGTCTTGCAATACAGGAACCCGAATGTATTCATCTGCACTACCACATAAAGTCCCGGCATTTCAGACTCGGACAGATTCTCCCATATTACTTCATCCACAAAGAGGACTTTTGCCTCGGAATGATTTACCAGATAGTGTATATTTCCCGGTTTGAATTCGTGAAGAATAGGCACAGGAACCGCTCCGTAAGTAAGCGCAGCCATAAAGCTGACACCCCAGTTCGCCTGGTTACGCGAGCATATAGCCACTTTGTCACCCCTCTTGAGACCGCACTGCTCAAATGCAATGTGCAGTTTCGCAATACGCCTGGCAACATCCCTATAAGCAAGATCCTGTCCTTTGTAGTTCGACAGTGCCGGGCGATCCCAATTCTCCTTGAAACTCTTTTCCAGAAGTTTGTTTACTGAATGAAATTCCATTTTCAATAGTTTAATTTCAAAGTTTTAACGAGCGTTCTTTGCCATCATAGCAAAGCGCTGAAACCGTGCCGTCTTCATTCGGCTTAAGCTGCGCATCCGGACGAATCGTCTTGTTCCCCGAAGGATTCAAGACAGGCTTTCCGCCGTCCGCACCAAAGACCAAGGTACGCACCGATGTGCGCACAACCCAATATCGCTTTCCCTTCACTTTCAGAAGTTCAGGCAACGATTTTATAGTTTCATCTGAGGTAATCCCTTTCCACGAGGAAACAGGATTTCCGTGCAGATCATACATTCCTATAGTATTGTCAGGATGAAGCACCTGTACAGTATATCCGTGCGCACCGGTGAAATCGTATGCGGCGGGACCAAGCAGGATTTCCTTGCCGATTTCCACCGGGAAGGGCTTCACGAAGCGCCCCAATCTGTCAATCAGGTAAAGTTTGGATCCTGACGCAAACAGGAACTGCAGCTTGCCGTTTCCGAAATAGTCGATTTCAGACACTGCTCCGCAGATAGGCGACTGAAACGGAACGCCCCATATTCCCTTGCCATCCAACTCCTTGAGGACAAGATAATTATTGGACTGCTGCGAAAACAGTTTCTTCTTACCTGTTGAGCAGTCGGTTACAGTAAAAGGCCCTTCAGGTATCGTGACAGTGGTATCTTTTGACATCGCAGGTGCCTTGTCTGCGCTCCCGTCATATTTGGCCCTTGCAACACGGGCCTCGATTTTAGGGGTTTCTCCCGGTGTAACGTACAGGACGAAAGGACAATACGACACGCCGTCAAGAAGATAAGGCACTGATTTTCCGAGAGCTTTGGACACTGCATTTTTCAGGGACTCCGGATTAACGTCGGCGGCATAATAATACTGGACAGACGTGCCGTCATTCTTTATCATATCAGACAGACCGGCCTCCGAAAGAGCGTCAGCCACTTTCTTGTTATCCTTCCCAGAAGACTGGACAAATGATTCCAACGCGTTTTCAGTACCGACCACTATCCAGTCATTGACGAATACAAATGCTGAATCTGCGACGCTGAATGCCGAGCCGAACAAGTTGGAGGCAAATCCGCGGTACTGATATTTTCTCACACCTCCGTCATAGTCGCGGAGTTTCTTATAATCCAATCCCCTGAAAATAATCGACAAATCTCTGTTGCCGGGACGAATGAGAAGGAGAGAGGTTACGCCGTCGTTTCCAGATATGGCAACACGGACCACTTCCTTGACATCCAATGATTTCGCCCAAGTCTGAGGAGCGATTCCGCATTCTTTTTCCAGCCTCTGCGACTCAGCCCGGTTGCTCTTGATTTTTCCAGTCGCATCCAGATACTTGTCATACTCCCGTACGTATGAAACGGCATCCGAAGTCTGCAGAGACAGAGCCTCAAGAGTTCCGGACGGCAACACAGACATATACTGTGCAGTTCCTGGCCTTATATTTCCGTAAATATTACTGAAATATGCAGGGCTCGACACCGACTCGGCATAACCTTCCAACGACAAAGAACGGTCGTCCATATCGCATATACCAAGAAGCGACCACTCTGCATAATTCTTGAAAAACGAAGCATATTTGCGGTATTGTCCGGAAAGGAACGATGCCGACAATTTCGGGGAATACTCGTTATTGACGAATATGGACAGGTCAGATGTGGCAGATGCCGCAAGTCTGGCGCAGGCGTCACTATTCAAGACAGATGTATTCCCGGAGACATTACGCTCCGACGAATGAACAAGAGATTCCGCAGGAGAGAACACCGACAGCACCTTCCTTTTCAATGCCGGCGCAGAATCATCTCCTGAATTCACCACAGCGTGCGAAACGCCTAAAGTATCAGCCAATTCAAAAAGTTTCCATATCCCGGACGTACTGTCCTTGGGCATTTTTCCGGAGTCAATTATCAGAAGCGGAGCCAATGTTCCGCTATAGTGCATTGAAATCGCGGCAGAACTGCCTTTAATCGAATTGATTTCACCGTCACCAAGCATTTTGCCCGTCTCGGCGATAAACCTGGAGAATGAATTGCCGGAGCTGCCGAGAAACAGACTTCCGATGAAATATGTACTGTCTCCCATTGCCGAGACAAGAGACTTCAAAGACTTGCCGTACAGCACCATAGCGGCATCTGACGGAACTGCACAAAGCATCGGCAATCTGGAAGACGCCTTATCGAATGCTTCTGTCTCCGACATTGTCGTGTCAGGCTTCTTTCCTGAATACAAAACCGTCACCGCTCCCACGACAAGCAGCGCAAGAAGCAGCAATGCTGATATACAGACGATTATCGATTTCTTATTCATTCATTCCAAAAAGCCACGTTTCAGCCTACAAAAAGCTGAAACGCATTCCTACAAAGATACATAATATTTGAGAAAGATGAATACCGACCCGCCGCATTGTCCTTTTTAGAACTCACTTTGAGGGGTAACGAGCCGACTCAAGCAAGTCATTCTCCGCTTTACATACAGAGTCAAACGTAAATCCGGAAATAACTGAACTCATCTTTTCTGCGATTTTGTCATTGCAAAGATTTCCGATGGAACCTTCGTGCGTATGATGAAGCTTTCCGTGATATTCAAACTTGCCTGCCATTATATCCATTCCGACCTTTCGGTAAGCATCTCGGAAAGGCACATTTTCCTCCTCCACAAGCCTGTTCACCTCTTCCACACTGAACGCCGGCTTGTACTTAGGGTCCGACATAAGTCCGTCCACTATCTCCATATTGCGGACCGCATAAGCCGTAATGTCAAGGCAGTCGTCCATTTCCCCGAAAATAGGAATAAATACCTCTTTAAGCACCTGCATATCACGGAAATACCCCGAAGGGAGATTGCCCGTAACAAGTCTTATGTCGTTGGATGAGCCCTGAATTTTGTTGCAGTGCGCCCTGACGAGTTCGAACACATCCGGATTCTTCTTGTGCGGCATTATGCTGGAGCCTGTGGTCATTCTGTCCGGAAGATGAATGAAGCCGAAGTTCTGGCTTGCATAGAGGCAGCAGTCCATCGCAAATCTTCCTACGGTCTCTGCCACTGCGGAGTATGCAAATGCTATTGCACGCTCGGTCTTTCCCCTGCCCATCTGCGCATATACCACATTGTAGTCCAAGTCATCAAATCCGAGCAGACGGGTAGTCATCGTCCTGTCAAGAGGAGCGGAAGAACCGTAACCGGCGGCTGAGCCCAAAGGATTTTGGTTCGTGATATCCCACGCAGTGCGCAACAGACGCATATCGTCGGACAGGCTCTCTGCATAGGCACCGAACCACAGTCCGAATGAAGACGGCATCGCCACCTGCAGATGGGTATATCCGGGGAGAAGCACAGCCTTGTACTTTTCGCTCATTTCCTGAAGAATACAGAACAGTTCCTCCACTTTCTCCACGGTCTTGCGTATTTCCGCACGGGCAAAGAGCTTCAGATCGACCAACACCTGGTCATTGCGGGAACGTCCAGTATGCACTTTCTTGCCGATATCGCCAAGTTTGCGGGTGAGTATCATCTCGACCTGCGAATGCACATCCTCCACATCGGGTTCTATGACAAATTTACCCTGCAACGCCTTGTCGTACAGGTCACGAAGTTCCGGAAGAAGTTTTTTCAAGTCCTCCGCCGGAAGCAGACCCACCTTTTCCAGCATCGTGATATGCGCCATTGTCCCGAGTATGTCATACGGCGCAAGAAAAAGGTCCAGTTCCCTGTCTTTCCCCACCGTAAACTTATCTATGAGGGCATCGTCATCGTACCCTTTGTCCCATAACTTATTAGATTTTTCTGACATAATTCAAAGTTTTATTATCCCTGCGAACTTTGCAGCAACCAATGGCACGATAACAGGTCAACTGAACCTTTTCGTTCAATGCTTGCAAATATACTGAATTCGGGACACAACAAGGTCTACATATCAGTCGCTTTTACCTCCAGTCGCTTCGCTTAGAAGCTGCCTAGAATATGAACAACGCTCAATCAATACTGGAAATCCAAAATCTGAAGTCCGGAGCGAATTTTTCCTGAGCGGTTGGCTCAGATTTTAGATTTACCGCAATGAAAACCCGTCAAGAAGGCTGATGTAGATATCGATGCCCTGCATTATTTCATCAATACGAACATATTCATCCGCACTGTGGGAACGTGCCGAATCCCCCGGTCCTATTTTCACCGTCGGGAACGGAGACAACGTCTGATTGCTAGTTGTCATTGAACCGAACGTATTTATGCCCAACTCTTTTGCTCTACGAACAATCGGGTGATTGTCAGCTATTTGGGAGCTTCCCAAACGCGTCGAACGTTCACGCACTTCACACTTCACTGAAGACTTAATCAACTCCAACAGTTCCGTATTTGAATACATTCCGTTTGACCGAACATCCACCACAAATGTGCACGTGTCAGGCACGATATTGTGCTGCAGTCCGGCATTTATCTGAGTCACAGTCATCTTGACCGGGCCGAGAAAATCGGAGACCTTCGGAAATACATAGCTGCGGAACCAGTCTATATCCGAAAGTGCTTCGTAAATGGCATTCACTCCTTCATTTCTGGCAGCGTGGCCGCTCTTGCCGCGTGAAGTGCAGTCCAGCACCATAAGGCCTTTCTCCGCCACCGCCATTTGCATTTTTGTAGGCTCCCCCATTATACCGAGGTCTATGCGACCGATTTCAGGGAAAATACACTCTATTCCGCCTTTGCCGCAAACCTCCTCCTCCGCTGTCGCCGACCATATAAGCCTGTATGACTGCGGACGGGAGACAATTTCCTTCCACGCGGCAAGTAGTGCCACCACGGAAGCTCCGTCATCATTTGTACCCAGACCGTATATTGTGCCGTTCTCAATGTCAGGGGCAAACGGATCCCGGGAGTAGCCTTTTGCCGGGTGAACAGTGTCGATATGTGCATTAAGCAATATGACAGGCCTTTCTGCATCAGCAGAGGCAGGCGGGCACACATCATCGGAGTCCAACCAGAGATTATTGCCGATACGGTGCGGCGCAAAGCCGTTTTCAGTAAGCCAGCGTTCCATCATATCGGCAACAGGGGTCTCTTCCCTACTGAACGAAGGGATTCTGACCATATTCTGAAGCAACTCTATAATATTGAGGTTCATTTTCAAAGCTTAACTACCGTGCCGCCAGTCAAGTCTGTGGCATTTGTGATGACAACTTTTGATACGCCGGCGCTGAGCGCGGAAAACGCATTGTCAAGTTTCGGAATCATTCCGCCCGAGATAACGCCTTCGGCTTTGAGTTTCCCATAATTTTCCGAATCTATCACAGATATGACACTGTCATCGTCATCCGGATTGGACAAGACCCCTTTTTTCTCAAAGCAGAATGTCAATGTCACTTCATTGTCAAGTTCTGAAGACAGCGCTTTCGCAACCTCCGTTGCAATCGTATCAGCATTGGTATTCAGCATATTGCCCACCGGGTCAAATGACAAAGGAGCCACGACAGGCACTACACCGGCGCCCAACAGCATCTTGAACGCATCCACATTCACTGCGTCAACATCGCCGACAAATCCATAGTCAATATCCTTGACAGGGCGTTTATGTGCCGTAATACAGTGCATATCAGCGCCGGTAAGTCCAAGGGCATTGACGCCCAAAGCCTGCAACCGCGCCACTATGGTTTTGTTCACGAGTCCGCCATAGACCATCGTCACGACATCCAGCATTGCAGCGTCAGTTATACGCCGGCCTTCGGCCATCTTTGTTTCGATGCCGAGACGTGCGGCAACTGAAGTCGCGGTCCTTCCACCTCCGTGCACGAGAACCTTGTCGCCCGACACCGCCGCGAACTTCTCCAGGAATTTGTCGCGCATTGCGGCATCCTCAACGACAGCTCCGCCTACTTTTATGATATTGAGAGACATAATTATTTATTAAGGTTCCTTAAGTACACCTACATCGACTCGAGCATACGCTTCATCACGACTTGGGCAGAAACGACACGGTTGGCGGCTTCGGGAATAACAAGACTCTGCGGAGAATCTATAACCTCGTCAGTTACAATCATATTTCTTCGAACCGGAAGACAGTGCATGAAATAGGCATTGTTGGTGACAGACATCTGACGCGCACCGACAGTCCATTTCATATCCTTGCTGAGAATCTGACCATATTCGCTATACGATGACCAATTCTTGGCATATATGAAATCCGCGCCCTCGAACGCCTTCATCTGATCGTGCTCCACACGTGCATTTCCGGCGAACTGCGGAGCCAATTCATAGCCTTCAGGACAAGTGATGACAAAATCCACGTCAGCGGCATTCATCCACTCTGCAAATGAGTTCGGAACCGCCTGTGGCAATGCTTTCGGATGCGGCGCCCACGACAGAACAACCTTCGGACGCGATTTCTTCTTATGTTCTTCTATTGTTATCAAATCTGCGAATGCCTGACAAGGATGCACTGTAGCTGATTCCAGACTTATCACGGGCTTTCCCGAATACTCGATAAACTGATTGATAATGCTCTCCTCATAGTCGAAGTTTCTGTCTTCGAATCGCGCGAATGACCTTACGCCTATCATATCGCAATAGCTTCCGATGACAGGAATCGCCTCGCGCAGATGCTCGGATTTGTCACCGTCCATAACGACGCCCATTTCCGTTTCCAACTTCCAGCTGTCGCCATTGACATTCAACACTATAGCATTCATTCCAAGATTCTGTGCCGCCTTTTGGCTGCTGAGTCTTGTACGCAGGCTGTTGTTGAAGAACACCAGAATCACGGTCTTGTTCTTCCCGAGATTCTGCCACCCGAACGGATTGGCTTTCACCTCTGCAGCTTCCTGCAATGCCTTGTTGAGGTCACCTATATCACTTACGTGCAAAAACTGTTTCATAATAGCTATTTTTAGTTTCAAGATTGACGAAGGACATCTGAGAGGGCGGATGTAAATTCATCGGCCTCCGACTTGGTCAGCACAAGAGGAGCGAGCAAACGCACCATATCCGTACCGGCGACTCCCGTAAACACGTGTTTTTCAAAGAGAAGTTTTGAACGGATATCCTTTACAGGCTCATTGAACTGGATTCCGAGCATCAGACCTCTGCCCCTAACTTCCTTGATTCTCGAAGACGACGGAATTGTCGACTTGAGGTATTCACCGACCTCCTTTGCATTCTGCACCAGGTTCTCCTTTTTCATTATGTCGATTACCGCAAGAGCCGCAGCCATTGCGAGGTAATTACCGCCGAATGTGGTGCCAAGCATACCTTTGGTAGCCTTGAAATCAGGTGAAATCAGAACGCCGCCTATCGGAAATCCGTTTCCCATACCTTTCGCCATAGTTATTAGGTCAGGCACTATGCCGGCCCACTGATGCGCAAAGAATTTACCGGTTCGTCCGTAGCCGCTCTGAACCTCGTCCAGAATCAGGCAAGCTCCGTATTTCCTGGTAAGCAGACGCAACTCCTGAAGGAATACGTCCTCAGGGATATTGATTCCGCCCACGCCCTGAATTCCCTCAATAATAACAGCGGCAACATCGCCTTTACGCAATTCAGCTTCGACTGCGGCAGAATCATTAAGGTCCAAAAATGTCACATTGTGATGAGAATTGAACGGAGCCACATATTTCGGATTGTCAGTAACCGCGACAGCTCCTGACGTACGTCCGTGGAAACTGTGTCTAAACGCCACAACACGGTCCTTTCCGGTATGGAAAGACGCGAGTTTCAACGCATTCTCGTTAGCCTCGGCACCGGAATTTATCAAGAACAGAGACCAGTCCTCAAGGCCTGACATTTCACCGATTTTGGCGGCAAGTTCTTCCTGCATCGGGTTTTTCACACTGTTTGAATAAAATCCGATTTTACCCAACTGTTCTGTAATCGCAGCGACATATTCCGGATTGCTGTGTCCGACTGAAATCACCGCGTGACCGCCGTATAGGTCGAGATATTCCTGACCTTTGTCATCCCAAATCCTGCACCCCTTCGCCTTGACAGGGGTCACGTCAAATATACTGTAAACGTCAAATAGATACATAACGATATATTTCAAAAACGATTGGCCTTCAGATTAAGACCAGTGGTTTCGGGCAAGCCGAAAATAAGATTCATATTCTGCACCGCCTGGCCGGAAGCGCCCTTGACCAGATTATCTATTACACTGACAATGTGAAGGTTATCTCCATATTTGTGTACACTTAGCACGCATTTGTTGGTATTAGTGACCATCTTTATGTCGGGATTCATATCCACCACATTCACGAACGGAGCGTCAGCATAATAATCCGCGTACATCTTTACCGCCTCATCCTCCGACAAATCAGTCTTCATATACGCCGATACCAAGATTCCTCTCGCAAAGCATCCCCTAATCGGCACAAATTCAGGAATCCCGTGATAGGACGGCGCCAACCTGTGCAATGTCTCCCCCACTTCACCGAGGTGCTGATGAGTGAACGGCTTGTAAACTGACAGATTGTCGGCACGCCAACTGAAATGTGTGGTCTCGGACGGCTTTTGTCCGGCACCAGTGGAACCAGTAACGCCTGTGACGTGCACCTCTGTAAGTTTGTCCGCCTTTGCCATCGGCAGAAGAGCCAACTGCATCGCCGTGGCAAAACATCCCGGATTGGCAATGTGAGAAGCCTTGCAAATATCTGCTTTGAACGCCTCCGGAAGGCCGTAAACAAAATCTTCCGCATCAGCAGCAAGTCTGAAATCATTGCTCAAGTCGATGATTTTTCCGGCATAGTCCTCGGGCAACGAATGCACATAAGCCTTAGACTTTCCGTGCCCGGAGCAAATGAAAATCACATCCGCATCCTTGACATCCGGCTCGGCTGTAAACTTCATATCTGTCTCGCCTATAAGATCCTGATGGACCTGCCACACAGGATTGCCGGCATTGCTCTCACTCTGCGCAAAGACAATCTCAGCACAGGGATGCCCCTTCAGGATTCTCATCAATTCACCGGCAGTATATCCTGCCGCGCCAGCTATGCCTACACAAATCTTGTCCATCTACAATTCCTGTTCAAGTTTTTCACCCTCATCCTTGTGGTTGGAATAATATACCCTCAACGGTGTCGAGAGGACTTTTATGAATCCCTTCGCATCCTCGCTGGTCCAGCCTTTCTGCATCTCGCCATACTCTCCGAATCTTGTCTTTACAAGATCGTTTACCGAGTCCACTCCTACGGCGGAGAAGCAATAAGGACGCAGTTCCATTATCACGGTACCTGTCACATTCCTCTGGCTTTCCTCAAGCATCGCCTCAATGTCCCTCATCACAGGCTCCAGATACTGGCTTTCGTGCAGGAACATTCCGTACCAATTGGCCACCTGATCCTTCCAGTACTGCTGCCATTTGCTGAGCGTATATTTCTCAAGGAATTTGTGCGCACCGATAATAAGCATTGACGCTGCAGCCTCGAATCCGACCCTGCCTTTGATGCCTATGATGGTATCACCGACGTGCATATCCCTGCCTATGCCATACGGGGCCGCAATGGACTCGATTTTCTGTATAGCCTTTACCTTGTCGTCGAAATGCTCGCCGTTCACGCTCACAATCTGCCCTTTTTCGAAGCCGAGCTTTACAGTTTCGCTTCCGTTCTTCGTCACTTGTTTCAGATATGCGCTCTCCGGAAGTCCCTGAGCCGAGTCAAGTATCTCGCCGCCACAGATTGACGTTCCCCAAAGTCCGACATTGTAGGAATACTTAAGTTTAGTAAAGTCAGCAAAATAGCCGTTTTTATTAAGATAATCCACTTCATACTGACGTGTAAGCGCCATATCCCTCGTCAAGGTTATAATCTCAATCCCCGGAGCCATCACGAGAAATGTCATATCGAAACGCACCTGGTCATTGCCAGCCCCGGTGGAGCCGTGCGCAATGGCGTCAGCCCCTATTTCTTTGGCGTATTTGGCAATTGCCATAGCCTGGAATATCCTCTCCGAAGACACTGAAATTGGATATGTGCCATTCCTGAGGACATTGCCGTACACCATATAGCGTATGCTTTTGTCGTAATACTCTTTGGTCACATCCAGTGTCACATATTTCTTCGCACCCAGTTTGTATGCCTTCTCCTCGTTTTCCTTGAGCTGTTCCGCGCTGAAACCACCCGTATCCGCACAAGCAGCATAGACTTCATAGCCCTTTTCCTTGGTAAGATACATCACGTTGAAAGATGTATCCAGACCTCCGCTGAAAGCGACAACCACCTTCTTCTTCGGCTTGGCCTCTCCGACTTTTTCATCCTGTTCCTTCTTTGGGTCATACAACATACCTGTACACAGACAGCGCGTATAATTATTCCTTGAAAGCACATCGAAATTTATGCAGCTCTCGCACCCTTTCCAGAATACGGGGTCATTGGTCAGTTCCGAGAATGTTACGGGGATGTATCCAAGTTCCGTATTGATTTTCATCACCGCAAGACCGGTCGTCAATCCGAAAACCTTGGCATTTGGAAATTTCTTTCTTGACAGCGCGAATGCTGTCTGCTTTATCTTTTTGGCAAGTCCTACGCCCCTGTAATCCGGCTTCACAATGAGTCCGGAATTAGCCACAAACTCCTCGTGGTCCCACGACTCTATATAGCAGAATCCCGCGAAATCATCTCCGCACATAGCTATAACAGCCTTTCCCTCAAGCATTTTCTTCTTGACATATTCCGGATTTCTCTTGGCTATGCCCGTTCCCCTCACCTTTGTGGCATCTTCTATTGTCTTTAGAATTTCGTCCACATACTTCAAATGTTTTTCAGTCGCCACTTCGACTGTAAAATCATCGATTGTCATATCCTATTATGATTTTTATTGTTTATATCGATTGTTGTCACGACGCGCGGGGCTGGGAAAAGCCCCTTCGGGACAGCGTCAGATACGTGTCCCTAAAGAGTTCGTCGGGAAGAAATACCCTGAATGGCAGACTCGAGCGCAGACATTATCGAGTCTATCTCGCATTCCGCCCTAAGTGCCATAAAGACTGTGTCATCGCCGGCGATTGTACCCATAATTGTCCCTGCAAGGGCAGAATCAATCACTACGGCTATCATATTGGCATAACCCGGCAGTGTGCGGATCACTCCCAACTGTCCGGAAAATTCAATGCTCTCTATGCCGGAAAGGATATTGGTCTTTTCGTTTGATGAGACACTGGACAGAGATGCTATGGCACTGTCTTTTGCAATCTGTTCCGGAAGTTTATAGCCATAGCCCCCCTTTCCGTCAGGAATCTTTGCGACCTTGAGAGCTTTAAGGTCACGGGACAATGTAGCCTGCGTCACTACAAACCCGTTTTCCGCCAAGAGTGCCAGAATATCCTCCTGGCTGCCGGCATTGCTTGAAGCGATAAGTTTTCTCAGAATTTCAAGACGCTTCTGTTTCGGGTTCATATTCATCTGTAATTTGTTCGTCATATATAGGGAGTCCGTCCCGACAGTGCCGACAAATCATAGCCGGCGGATGTATATTTATGCTTACTTCTAAGCCAACGATGCAAATTTATACACTATAATCGTATATACAAATAATTTTGCAATGAAAAACGTTTAAGAAGCTGTTTTGTGAATTTTTATACACTAAAACAAGCGTATATTGATATTTTATGCAATATATTTACCGTTGCGAGTCCAGTGGAAGAAGCCGTAAACTGCGGATATTGTATAAAAAGCATACAGCCCGGCCATAAAATACATTTCCTGGGAACAGCACATAACCACATAGAGGAGATCCGCGACTACCCAAAGAAGCCATTGCTCCTTGTAAGTACGCACAAGCCACCAAGTTGCAATGAGACTTAGCACGGTAATCCCGGCGTCCAGACCGGACATCGGATCATTCAACGCCTTGAGAGCCCACAAAAGTGCGGCAGTGCCAACAACCTGAAGCACAAGGCTCAAAGCGACAGTCCCCACAGAGATTTTACGCAGATGGATGGCGGACGAGGCATCGCCGGCCGTTCCCTCATCCTTCCGCCAACTGATTATTCCCCACACTGCGGAACCGAGATAATAGAGATTCAATGCCATTGAGGCATAAAGTCCCTGACGGAAAAAGAGAATGACGGATGCAATTCCGGTAAGCATCTGCACCGCCCACATCCAATTGCTCTGACGGATTTCAAGGACGAGGAAAAGAAGTCCCGTCACAAGTGTGAATATTTCCAGCCAATTCTGCATAACCCCGCAAATGTAATGATTTCCGACGTTAATACTGTTCAGAATTTGTATAATTACCAATTATTGGTAACTTTGCGCCATAAAACAATATATATGAAAACTACATCAGTTGCACTCGGTTCATATTTCGAGGACTTCATTGCTACCACAATACGGACAGGCAGATACAACAATGCCAGCGAAGTCATCCGCGCAGGTCTCCGTATGCTGGAGGAGAATGAAAAGAAAGTGATGGAACTTTCCGCTGCGATAAATGAAGGTGAAAATAGCGGAGTTTACGAGGGCTTCGACCCGAAAGAGCACCTGAAAGCATTGAAAGGAGCTCACAACAATGGCTAAATATCACCTGACAAAGAAAGCAGTTTCGGATCTTGATAAAATCTGGAACTACACGTTCAGCACTTGGGGCGAGAATCAGGCAGATAAGTATTACAACGCACTGATAGACACATTTAGCACTATATACAAATATCCCTGCAATCTTGACAGAGAATATACTGAAATCCATTCAGGCCTATATAGCCGCCCCTGCGGCAAACATTTAGTCTTTTATCGGAATATCGGCAGTTCCGAAGTGGAGATTGTGAGGATTCTGCATCAAATGATGGATATAAAGTCAAAAATATTATGAAAGACGCAATAACGGAAAAGGGAAAATGGAAAACGGTCAAGAGCGAATATCTGTTCAGACGCCCGTGGCTGACAGTAAGAAGAGACTGTGTGGAACTGCCTGACGGAAGGCAGAATCCGGAATTTTACGTTCTGGAGTATCCGGACTGGGTAAATGTAATAGCCCTTACTGAAGACGGACTATTCGTAATGGAGCGCCAATACAGGCACGGACTGGGCAAAACTTGCTATGAAATCCCTGCAGGCGTCATTGAAGAGGGTGAAACGCCCCTCGAAGCCGCGAAACGCGAACTTATGGAAGAGACCGGCTATGGAGAAGGCAACTGGAAAGAGCTGATGACCATATCCGGAAACTCCAGCACAACCAACAATCTTTCACACTGCTTCGTGGCCACGGGAGTAAAAAAACTCGGCAGTCAGCACCTTGACAATACGGAAGACCTGGAAATCGTCCTTATGGACAACTCCCAGGTCAAAGATCTTATGGTAAATGACCAAATCAAGCAATCGCTGATGGCCGCACCGCTCTGGCGATATTTTTATGAAAAAGAGAGGTAGCCTAGCAACCGCCCGTTCGAAAGCGCCTTATACTACGGCTATCAGTTCGACTTTGAATATCAAAGCTGAGTAGGGAGGAATCGATCCCGGAGCTCCGGCCTCGCCATAGGCAAGGTTGTACGGAATGAACAACTGCCATTCAGAGCCTTCAGTCATAAGCTGCAAAGCCTCGGTCCATCCTGCAATCACTTGATTGACACCGAACACTGCAGGCTGCTTACGGTCGTATGAACTGTCGAATTTCTCTCCGTTCACAAATGTACCCTCATAGTGGCATCTCACCTTGTCGGTTCTGCCCGGTTTGCATCCTGTGCCGGTCTTGATGACCTTATACTGAAGACCGCTTGGAAGTACAACAACCCCCTCTTTCTTGGCATTTTCAGCAAGGAAATCTTCGCCCTGCTTCTTCATTACTTCAGCAATCTCAGCCTGTTCTGCGGCCTGCCTCTCCTGAAGTTCCTGAAAATATTTGTCAAGAATCGAACCTGCCTCCTCATACGAAACTGCCGGTTCCTGTCCTGTCAAAGTAGCCTTCAATCCCGCAACGAAATCATCAAAGGAGATCTCCTTGACTCCTGACTGAAGCATATTGTGGGCAATGCTCATACCCAACGCATAACTATTCTTATCCATATCTATTTGTTGTAAATTATTATATCTTGATTGACAATCTATTGCATATCCACGATTCGAACATCGCCTTTGACTCCGGGTCTGCGGAATGAAGCGCGTTCATACAACCGTATTTAAGGTTCTTTCTGGAATCCGCCCAGTCAAGCTTCTTCTTGACATATTCGGGACTCTTCGCCCTGCGTATCATAAGATTGACATTTCGGTGGCTCTTGTGAATCAAACGTCCCTGGCTCTTTGCAAGCACGTAGAAAAATCCCTGAACATTGAACTGTTCGTTGTCTCTGAAACGATGACGCACATTACGCTCTATACATTCCGGATGACTTGTCAGATATGAGCCAAGAACGCTCTTGAATATCGGATGCGGCTCGTGAGGAAGGCAGAAGAAATACCTTGACCCAACTATGTCAGCCCCGTTGAGCAGCGAATCCTTGTAGGTGAAGCGTTTGTGATTGTCGTCATCACGTCCACGCACGGCCCTGACTATACGCATTCCGAACGACCAGATTCTCTCGGAATAGCACACGACCTTGTCTCCACGGAACAAATCCTCAATTTTCGACGGGCCGGCGAAGAAAAAGTCGTCATTCATATATATGAACCTCTCGGAAAGCCCCGGAATGCGCCATATCATCGTTTCCACCGCAATACTGTTGAACACAGGAAGATATTGCTCATACCCCTCGAATAAAGTGTTCTGGTCAACGATTATTATAGGGACCTTATTATCAGGAAAATTCTGCTCAAGAAATCCGTCCAGGCCCGGATTCTGTCTGTTCGTGACAATGAATATTCTGCCTATGTACGGTGCAAAACGCAAAATCGAGGCAACTGCAAATCTGATTTCATTGGCCTGAATGAATCTGTCCTTGCCTGCAATATCCTCGTGCTTGTCTTCGTGTTTTGAGGTCAGATACTTGCTTCGTTCTTCTCTAAGCACGGGATCATTCCCGTTCACCCAAGTCAGCACAGCATCAATCTTCTGTGTATCAGACATAAAAGTAAATTTTGGCGGTTAGTAATGTCATAGCGGAGCGTCGTATATGCTTTCTCCGTCACGCTCCTGTTCAATTGCAAACGCCAAAATTATAAAAAATATCTGTCACTTTACGCCAAACTTGGCAAAGATATGCGCTTTCCTAAGTCTAAAGCTGTTCGGACACAGATGTCCTGAGCCGCAATTTAGGGAAAAATGTATTCTGCAACACAGCCGCAAGACTCAGATTCCGCATTGGCTTCCTGTCGCGAAGAAGGGTCCTATACAGATTCACATACTTTCGGGTAAAGTTCTGATAGTCAAATTTACGGGAATATTCAACCTCAGCCGCACCGTCTGTAGATTCTGAGAATGAGGCCAATCCGTCCCGCACCACCTTTGCCATCGCCTCCGGACTGAAATCACTCCAATAATGCGCATATTTGTCACCCACTTCCGGAAGAGAACTTGAATTGGCACAGAATACAGGCCTACCGAAACGCATCGCCTCAAGAATCGGGAGTCCGAAACCTTCCATCAGACTCGGCATAAAGAACGCTTCACAATGCGCATACAGCCAGTTTTTCTCCGCTTCGCTTACTCCTCCAGGCATAATGACCCGGCCTCCTCCGAAAGCATTTTCAACCTCCGCCTTCAGTTCTTCTGCATATTTTGTATCACACTCACCGCAGATATACAATTTATACTCAGGGAATTGGCTCATCATCGCGGCAATAGACTCATAATTTTTCCTCGGTTGGACGTGCCCTACTGCAAGGAAAAATTTATCATCAGTTCCAACAAAGGACGGCTTTTCTCTCGGATCGTTCTCAAGATCTCTCACTGCATTGGGAATTCTTACGACCGGCAATCTGTCCACTACGCCATAACGTTCCAAATCATCCTTGACATAATTGGAAATCACAGCGATACAATCAGTATGCGCAACACGCCATCTGAATTTCAGCAAATGCTTGAGCTTGTGGATACCTTTCTTTTTCTGAATGGTTATCAGATCGTGCACGGTCATCAACTGTTTGATACCCTTCAGATGCAGTCTGAATTTGAAGAGTTGATCGGTCGCGTGCCAAAGGTCAATCTTTACACCCAACTGTCTCAAATCACTAATCGGGGTCTCTGAAGAAATGTAGCTCACGTTGTCACCGAAATATCCGAAATACTGTCTTGGCACCATATATATGAAATGAATGTCTGGAATGTCCATTTCCGCCAGACATCTGCCATAGTTCTTGCTTATTTCGGCAAAACCGCAATATCTCCCGATATTGCTGTGGTCAACCAATATATTTTTGATCATATTGTTGTTATGTTCTCTTCAAACTTCAATAAGATGCTTATATCGGTCGGGATGTTGCACCGCAGAGGATACAAAAAACCTGCATTCACCATAAGCATCAACTGCTATGATAAATGCAGGGATTGAAAAATCTTGCAGGAATTATTCTGCCTTACCGTCAGAACCGAGAACGTCCTTGATCTTGTGCTCGTAGAGTTTCTTCATCTCGTCACGTGCAGGTCCGAGATATTTACGAGGGTCGAACTCACCCGGCTTCTCAGCGAAGACCTTGCGAACTGCTGCTGTCATTGCAAGACGTGAGTCAGAGTCGATGTTGATCTTGCATACTGCTGACTTGGAAGCCTCACGAAGCTGATCTTCAGGAATACCTACCGCATCAGGAAGCTTTCCGCCATACTGGTTGATAATGTCAACATATTCCTGTGGCACTGAAGATGATCCGTGGAGAACGATTGGGAATCCAGGGAGTTTCTTCTCGATCTCGTGGAGAACGTCGAATGCAAGCGGCGGTGGAACGAGACGTCCTGTCTTAGGGTCACGTGTGCACTGCTCAGGTTTGAACTTGTAAGCACCGTGTGAAGTACCGATGGAGATGGCGAGAGAATCGCAACCTGTACGTGTAGAGAAGTCGATAACTTCCTCAGGCTTCGTATAGTGAGATTCCTCAGCTGCAACCTCGTCCTCAACACCTGCGAGAACACCGAGCTCAGCCTCTACAGTAACATCATATTTGTGAGCATACTCGACAACTTTCTTTGTAAGAGCGATATTCTCCTCGTATGGAAGAGCGGAGCCGTCAATCATAACTGATGAGAAGCCCATATCAACGCAGCTCTTGCAAAGCTCGAAAGAGTCACCGTGATCAAGATGGAGAACAATCTGCGGATGCTCCCAACCAAGCTCTTTTGCATACTGGACAGCACCTTCTGCCATATAACGGAGGAGTGTCTGGTTTGCATAGTTGCGTGCGCCCTTTGACACCTGAAGGATAACCGGTGATTTCAACTCAGCAGCAGCCTGAATGATAGCCTGAAGCTGTTCCATGTTGTTGAAGTTGAAGGCAGGGATAGCATATCCGCCCTTCACAGCCTTTGCAAACATTTCTCTTGTGTTTACAAGACCCAATTCTTTATAAGAAACCATATTCTATAAAATTAGAAATTATTTCAACATTCGTCCGCCATCCGCGGACACCGCCGTCTTCCGTGCAATAATTCTGCCAATGTAAGCGTTTGCGACAAATTGGCATACATTCCGGAACGGCACGGCAAAATTAGTAAAATTGCGACAATTATTGAAGCGGATTTGATATTATTCAAAAGATGCGGTACTTTTGCGCAAAAGGAATTCAATGAGCAATAAAGTCGTCATATTCTCAGCCCCTTCAGGCTCGGGAAAAAGCACAATAGTCAATCATATACTCGGACTGCATCCGGAAATGGAATTCTCGGTTTCCGCCACTTCACGCGCCCCTCGCGGACAGGAAAAGGACGGAGTCGAATATTATTTTTTCACCGCTGACGAATTCCGCAGGATGATAAGCGAGGACAAGTTCGTCGAGCACGAGGAAGTGTATTCCGGTTCATTCTACGGCACTCTCAAATCCGAAGTAAACCGAATATGGGACAAAGGGCACGTCATAATCTTTGACGTCGATGTAAAAGGAGGGGTGAACCTCAAGAAGTATTTCAAGGAGAAAGCGTTGTCGGTATTCATTCAGGCCCCTTCAGTGGAGGAACTGAGAAGAAGACTCGTTGCCAGAGGGACTGACAGTCCTGAAGCCATCGAAAAGCGCGTTGCAAAGGCTGCGGAAGAGATGACCTACGCCGACAAGTTCGACTACATTCTTGTAAATGACGATCTCCAGAAAGCTTATACCGAAGCGGAAAGGATAGTAAACGACTTTCTGAACGCCTGAAAGTCAGGCAATTTTCGCCACCACATACTTCAAAACACTCAGCCGAATGCGAATCGCAGTATATTCAGGGTCATTCAACCCGCTGCACATAGGGCATCTTGCCATACTCCGGTATCTTACCGAAGAGAAGGGATTTGATTGGGTCTATCTCGTGGTGTCGCCTAAAAATCCGCTGAAAGATTCCATCAGCGCCGCATCCGGGAGGGACAGATACGATGCTGCAGTAGATGCCGTAAAGAGACATCCGGAACTGAATGTATGGGTTGATGACATAGAGCTCAATATGGAGCCGCCCCATTATACCATCAGGACTCTGGATGCGCTCAAGAGACGCGAGCCGGAAAATGACTTCACGCTTGTGATAGGTGCTGACAATCTGTCCTCTATACACCAGTGGAGGGATTTTTCAAGGCTTCTTTCCGAATATGGAGTCGCGGTCTATCCCCGCAAAGGATTTGATATTAAGAGATTGCGACAAACACTGATGGAAGAGTGCAAAGAGTTCCCGGCATATTATGTACTGGATTCAGCGGTATCAAACGCGGATAAATTAGCGTTGGAAGACAGGGACAAACGCATCTACAATATCCAGATTCTGGATGCACCCGTCGTAGACATATCTTCCACCGAGATTCGTGAAGGTTTGGCTAAAGGCTTGGATATGAGCAAATTTCTTATGTAGCCCTTAGCGCATACGATACTCGATGACTTTCTTTGCCGGTTCAAAAGGGCACAAGTCATCAAGACGCATTTCCCTTATGGCTGTCGACACCAATTCTTCTTCAGAGAGGCCTGATGCCATTCCGATTTTTGCTGCATAGAACTGACCGGCTTCAAGAAGCACTCTTTTCGGCACGAGACCTATGATTTCCGTCCCGGTCACTCTCACACCGCGTGTTGAAGCTGCACGGCACACCTCCTCATAGGCCTTATGAAGCGGAGTCTCGTCTATGTCCGTTATATTCATAGAGACTTGCGCAACACCATATTCCTCTATATACCAGCCTATTGCCTTGCACCCCTTGAGAGTCCCTGGGATTCCGCTTCCCTTTCTGCCGGATTCCCGGACCTCAGCCGCGATATCCTTCGCCACATCAACTGCAGCAGTATCAAGATTGAAATTTACCGCAATGAGATATTTTCTTGCACCGACATTGGAAGCCCCTGTCCTCGCCACAGTTTCATTATATTCTGACGGACCGAAATCAGGACGCCTTTCAGAATCGGCTATTTTTTCCGGAAGAGATTCATACTCTCCCGCGCGGCACGCTTCTAGTTTTCTTCTGTCAGGTCTGAACGCTGAGGCCTCATAGCAATAACAAGGGATTCCAAGTTCGGTGTACATTCTTTCCGCCAGGGCCCTTGCCATTTCGGCACATTCTTCCAGCGAAACTCCTGCAATAGGAACAAGCGGCAGCACGTCTATGGCACCTGAACGAGGATGCACGCCGTGATGCAACCTCATATCTATCAATTCAGAAGCCTTTCGGGAACCGTAGAATGCCGCTTCAACGACCGCTTCAGGACTGCCGACAAAAGTCACGACCGTCCGGTTCGCCGCTTCTCCGGAATCCACATTGAGTATCTTGACAGACTCTTCACCGCTCGGAGTGCTGACACGCACCGAAGAAATGGCATTCACAATAGCGTCTATGACGGATTTGTCCCGTCCTTCACTATAATTGGGAACGCATTCTATAAGCCTGTTCATTCTAGAGATTGTTTAAATTTTATCAACAGAAATCTATGCAGCCTCTTAGAACAACTTCTCGAGGTCAGCGACTGTCAGATTAGTAAAATCCTTTATGCACATATCTGCGTATGGACTGACCTCCGATTCCGGGTTAGATGTCAGCAGGCCAACGACTTTCGAACCTGTCGCTTTTGCCGCCTTCAGACCATTTATAGAATCTTCAAATATCACCGTTGTCTGAGGAGTGCCTCCAAGTTTGTCCATAGCAATCTGAAAACACTGCGGGTCCGGCTTGGATTTGGTAAAGTCTTCGCTTGTGAATATATTGCCGACAAGTCCCTTGAAATCAGGATACAAACGATAGACAATCTCCATCTTCGGCTTGTTTGAACTGGTCACCACCGCCATCGGCACACCAGCTTTCTTGAGAGCCCGCATAAGGTCGAACGCTCCTGGAATCTCATCATAGGACATTGTACGCTCCATTTCACTCAACTCTCTGGTAATGGCCGCCTTATCGTCATCTCTACCTTCAAAATAGGAGAATATATGGAACAGGGTCTGCCCCTTGATGCACGAATTGAAATTCTTGCGGTTCAGATATCTTTCGCCAACACTGTCCCAAAAGACACAATAATGCGTTTCGGTGTTCATCACCACCCCGTCAAAGTCAAAAAGTGCAATCATATTCTTCAGATGCTGTTATTTTGAATATATATATTCACAGCTACCGTTTTTCGAAGCTGGCAAGCAAAGGTAAACTATTTCAAGGGATTTTCAATAATACCCTCAGCGTATCCCTAGCCGCGTTCCCCTTCCACGGTCACAGTGACGACTCCGGTGCGGCCAGGGCTGAAGGTGCGCTCTGTACCGGAATTGTGATATAACACCTTCACTTTCACTGTACCGTCAGCCGTTCTGTAAAGAGTCAAATCGAAATCACTGCCGAAAGCTCTGCAATGCTTTAGCGAACAGGAATCCCAACCGTCAGGCAGAACAGCATTCACAGTAAACGAACGCAATCCTGTCGGTCTGATTCCGAAAAGTCCTTCAGTAAACACTCTGCAATAAAGTCCGCTTTCAGCCGACAGATGCCTTTGCGATCCTTCCGGCCAAGCCTCCACAGCGTATGGGACGTGCTCTCCAAGAAGTCTTTTAGAGGAATAATGCGAAAGCAAAGGAAGGACATCGTGTGTATTTCCGGAATACAGAATTCCTCTGAAAGCATACAGCGTGGACCTATCCCAGAACACCTCGCTCCCCTGCTGCGTCAGGCACCCATTCTCAGACATCAGTTCAGGGCCGAGCAACGCGGATGATGTACCCGATGCGCGAGTCTTTATGCCTGCAATAAGAGGCATACATATCCACGAGCGGAGAAGGGTGTTCCCGTCATAATAACGGTATGTATGATAGCCTGCAATATCGGCTCCGAAATATTTTTCAATGGACTTCTCGAGTTCTTCAGCCTGCTTGCGATACCTCGAAGCCACAACCTTACCAATTCCCAATTCTCTGCATAGATAAGATGCCGAAAGCAAAGCATCATAATATAGAGAGGAGGTGCACAAATTGGCATTGCCGGACTCAAACCTGTTTTCAAGTTCGTCCGTATCAGAACGCACGACTCCCTGGGCATTGAGATTTCTCCTGCAATATTCCAGACACCATTGAATCAAAGGCCAAAGTTCCCGAGCCCGGGAAACATCTCCACTGGCAAGAGCATATCTGGCTGCGCCATAAGCAATCATTGCAGCATCTCCCCTGTCACCGCAACCGTTCCAAATATCATCACCCTCGGCAATAATTGAGCTCGGCAACGTCTTGTACCCGTCATTCATATAACGGGCAAACAGTCTGAACGAATTGAGGGCCGATTCATCCGCCTTGTCATAACCCACAAACGGGAAGAACGGATTGACATACTCAGCCTGGTCATTTGCCCAGATTGCCGCGTAATAACTTTCTCCGCCCGGCGAGTGCATAAGACCGCCTTTTGTCCGGAAAATGCTCTCACATGCACGGATTTTAGAAAAGCGGAAAAGTTCGTTGAGCACAGGCTCAGGGCTTTCAAGGACAAGCGAAGAGTCCAACCTGTGCACAAGCGCTTCGCGGGACGCAAGTTCAGACTCGCAGTCAAGCACAGCAGGCTTTTCTCCGCCTGCCTCACGATATGCCTGATAAATTACCGCAAAACTATGTTCCGCTCCCGGTGCAAGCCATCCGGTCCATGGGTCATCTATTTCGGTTCTAATCAGGTAAGTCCCATCGACTCCCGCATAATGGTCAGTCGACGTCACTTCACAGAACTCCGGAACTGTAAAAAGGAGATTGTCCGCAGTCACATTCTTTACGACGAACTTTTCGCATATCGCAGCTGACGTGGTGGATGGAAATATAGTACGCGTCATCCTGATGCAGGGAGTCTCAGTCTGACCGCTCCCAACTCCGATGAAGTCATTTGACTTGGACCACAGGCTTGAAACTTCGACCAGACCATCTATGCGAGCATTCTCCACTTTTTCCTTTATAAGCGAATGTCTGTTGACAGTAAGAAGCGAAGGAATATCCGTAGAAATGCGATAATTCAGAGAAGCGTGGGTGTTATTGGGGATAGTCCTGAGAAGCGGAAATACCAATGACTTCTCGTTGTGAAACGCCCCGCCCTTATCTATTCCCCATCTGAGCACGCAGGAAACCTGTTCGCCGCTCATCTCCAGATGGTCCTCTACAGGAAGTGCGACAGACGAAGCATCCAATATAATTCCCTGTCTGTCCGGAAGTATCTTCCAACACACATCATTGTCGCTTATTTCGTACAATCCATTGGGATTTCCAGTCTTATATGTAGGAAGCGAAGGGTCAATGACTTGTGCATCAATACTTTCACGCGACCCATCCATAATACAGCGCTGGAGAAAATCTACCTGCTTATCCACGGTCTGAGTCATATATCCCGCCACAGCGTGATTTATTCCCGGGAATCTGTAAATGCGCACCACTCCTCCGGCCTTCTCCGCTGCAGTCTTTATGCTGCACGCTCCACAAAACGACACCCCGTCGGATTCGATCTTGTCGTAAGGCACCAGTTCATCTTCAGTACCGTGGAACATCATCATCGGGCAAGGGGTTTTGCCGTATTTCAGTTCACCCCCGACAAGCACGGCGCCGGCGAAAGCCATCACACCGCGATAATTGAATCCCTCCGGAAGTACGGACGCCAACTGACTGCCATTGCAAATCTCCCACTCCGCCTGCTGAGCCGTTATAGCACCTGCAGAAGATCCTGTAAGCACAAGATTACACGGGTCAATTCCGAGTTCATCACGGTGATTCATAATGTAGAGCGTAGCACTGAAGAGGTCCTCAACCGCCATCTTTATAGATTTGTCCAACAAAAGTGCGAACTCAGCTGCACTTACCCCCTTGACATCTTTAAGCCCGAGCCTATAGTCAATGGAAACCATTCTGAATCCAAGTCCGTTCATCTGTCGGAACCAGGGGCGAAGCCACTCCTGATGCCTTGAGCCTTCTTTGAATCCGCCTCCGAATATATGAATCAGAGTCGGTTTCTGCCGGCCGGCCGCAACCGCATTATTTTCAGACGGCTCGTAAATATCCATATACAGTTCCGCGCCATCCTTCCGGGCATAGAGAACTGTGCGGTCAGGCTCAATATCGCCGAGGTTATCAGCGAAAAGCGACACCGACGAAAAGATCATCGGTATCGCACACATCATCAATCTTTTAAGAGAGGATTTCATAAAGATTTCGTCTAACTCTGAAAGAAATACGGATTCGGCTTATCCACGACCTTCTCACCTGATTCGTCATTCACATTTACGCAGTCGTGAACACTTATGGTAGCGTCCTTCTTCCACAGTGAAAAATCGTTGCCGGTTATGTTCACCTCACCGCAGAACTGAACGTCTATCACTGAAAGCTCAGGGAACAGAGGCTTGAATGTCCCTGTGTCTATAAATTTATTGTTCTTTATATCCAAAGACTTGACACTCAGCGCATAAACAATCTGATTATCGAAAGTCCTGACAGTATTGCCCTCGAAGACAACGCGGTCGTGATAGAAGAAATCATTGCCACGCGCTTCTTTGGGAATAATCGGGTCAATCTGGAGAATAGCCTGCGGCTGGCGTCCTCCAATCGCAAGGTCCGTAAACACATTGTTGCGAATCACAACATTGCGCGTATTTCCGGATTCAAACCAGTAATTGGCATCACCGCATATACGGATACCCGCCATCATAGATGAAAAATCGCAGTTTTCTATGAGCACATCGCCAGGGGTCGAAATGAGAAGGCTTCGCGCTCTGTTATAGCGAACCACGCAATTGCGCACCACCACAGAAGCACCACGAGTAGTATTTTCCACGGCATAACGGGTCGGGTCCTCAGCTATCTGCGGAAGCTCCTTATCAAAAGTCATCACATAACATTTCCTTTCGGACTTGTCTATGCTGACAAGTTTCGCTTCAGCAACCGGTCTGAGACTTGTCTTGTCCACAAAGCGCAACAAATCCCCTTCATCCGCAAAGTGATTGCCTTCCTGCTGGAAATGTCCGAAGACAGCGGTAAACGTGCGGGCATCCTTAGCCTGAGCCACTTTCATATATACTCCGTGAACATTGGTAGCATCGTCCAGCATACTCTCGAAATGACAATTCTCGAGCAAGATCACTCCCTTGCAATCAACAAAGTGCGTAGCATCAGCTGAAGAAGTTATCATTCTCGGGCTGCCTTCCTTCTGGGCTGTAGAGAAATTCGACACAGTAATGTCTTCAGAATATTCACCCATCAGAGCCATCGCACCGCATTTATATACGTGAACATCATCCACATTCACTTTCCGGCTTGAAAGGATTGCTATGCCTGGATAGGAACGGTTCAGCAGCATAGGTCCCTTGTCATCCCAAATACAGCCAACCGGCGGCATATCGCGCGCGCTTAGACGGGTAAATTCCACCATACCTTCTCCAACCTGTCTTGCGCCCATCTCTCCGGACCAATAGCCGTGCTCATAAGCTGCGGTATCGTACCACGGCCGTCTGGTCTTCGGATCAAACACAATACTCTCTCCCATAGGATATTCCCAGTCATATCCACCGAACAGAAGTCTGTCTCCCTCTATCCTGTACTTGTTGTCAGGCAAAACCTTGACCACAAAACTCCTATTGACAGGGTCATTCGAGATAACTTCTCCCTCAAAAGTCCAAGGATAGTCATAATCGACGGAAATACCGCTGATGCTGACATTCTCGGAATTTCTGACTGCAAAAGGGACGATCTTTCCGTGAAACATAAACGAGGTCCCGTTACCTTTTACCCGGACATTCTTCATATCTTTAATGTAAAAGGCTATTTTACGGTCTCCGCTACAGTTATTTGATAGCGTAAGAAAATCCTCTGCAGCGTTCTCCGGATAGAAGTTATATTCTCCCTCTTCAAATTCAAGGTATACCTCACCCTGAGGATGAGAAGCAAGTATTTCTCTCACCACCGGAGTATAATCCTTAACGGCAGGGTCGTATTTCACTGTGACTGAGCCCTTTGAGCAAGACGAGAATAATAGGGCAGCAAAAATCGCCAAACCTGAAATCTTGAGTATATTCTTCATAATTATTCCTTGATGAATTTGAGACTTCTGCACCCGATTTCACGAATGGCATTGTCATCCTGATTATGGGACCAATAAATCTTGACGATTTCACCGCCGGTAAGATCGCCTTCGCTTCCAATGAGATTAGGATACCAGGCCGGAACACCGATCGAACCGAGAATCTTCACCGGTTTCGTCCAATTTATGGAATCGTCACTGTAAGATATAAGGACCCTCTTGGCCCACGACCCATAGACCATAACCCACTTGCCAAGATAGGTATTCCACATTACTGAAGGATTGCATCCCGGAGTACCTGAAAGGTTGTCGATAGCTATATCCTCCCCACCGAGCCCAGTGGAAGAATTACAGCCTTCAATGGTGAAATCCTTGCCGTCCCATTTTTTCCACGTTCCCGCAGCACCGTTTTTGTCTGATGAAGCTGCCATACACAACGCATTAGACGATGTATTGGCCCGGGCCTGATAGTAGCAGATGTAACGTGACGATACGGAGTCCCATATCACGCATCCGTCACCAAGACCGGTCCACGCGGCACTCGAAGGCTTCGGGGTTGAGACAGTCAGAATCGGCTTCGGATCTCTCCAAGTTGCGCCATAGTCATCCGAATATGCCACACCTATGGACTTGTGGGCTCCGCTTCCGCTTGACCAATGGCTTTCCGCGTGGAAAAATCCGACATAATGTCCTTTGCTGTCCAACGGGAAAATGCCTATGAACCACGAACCGCCGTCATTGAAGCCGTCAATGCGCACAAACTCCTTGCCCCATACTTTGGCTGAAGCCGTGAGTTTGCCAATATGGTCTTCCGGATAAGGGGTATCCGCAACGGTAAGCGCATCCGTCGCCTCGCTCCAGAACAACTGCCATTCGTTGTCTTTCTTGATTGGAATCAATTTTCCGTCAGGCCAATATCCTTTCATAAAAGTACTTGCAGTCTGCTCCAGGACCTTGAGCTCACCCAGTGCGCATCCTGCGCCATCGACTACTGTCCAATTATCCTCCGGAACAGGATCCGGTTCGGGTTCCGGTTCCGGATCTACAGTCGCGTTATGCCATTTGCAATCATCCGGATCAGGTGTTGGAATCCATTCTTTGCTACATCCGGATGCGAATGCAACAGTGATTGCAAGCAGAAATGATAATCTTTTTATTTCCATAAAGGGTTCTGAGTTATAGCGCCGTTGGAAGCGTCGATTACTGATTGAGGAATAGGGAAAATGGAATGTTTCGCTTTGCAGTTTTCGCGTACAGGATCGTAGTAAGGCTTGAATTTTTCGTCATAGCCGACAGAAGAGAAAGCCTCCTGTAGTTTCCCGAAACGTACCAAATCCGCCCATCTGTGGCCTTCAAAGCAGAGTTCAAGACTGCGTTCCTTGAGAATCACGGCATCAAACGCAGCTCCGGAACTCATAGGAAGATCCACGGAAGCATTCGGAGTGAATATATCCTTGCCGTAACCGCGACGGCGAACCTGATTCACATACTCAAGAGCCTCTGCACTTGGAGAGCCGTTTGCCCTGTTTTCCGCTTCAGCATACATAAGAAGCACATCAGCGTAACGTATGATAGGGAAATTGATATTGTTGCACCAGTTTGCCCAGCTTGCTCCTCGGTCCGATTTGTCCACAGGATGACGGAACTTGTATATCCAGTAATTTCCCGCGTATTCCGGGTCTCCCATTACCATTTCCGCCTTGCCGCTTTCTCCGACTGCGATATGACCGCCGTTGTTTACGGCATCTCTGCGAAGATCGGCAGGGTCGAATTTGTCATACATTTCCTTATATGTACGCACCTGCGCCCAATATGCGTTCTGCTCGTGAGGGACACCGTCCACAGTTCCGACCTGACCGCCGTACAAAGAGTTGCTTACGGTATTGTCGAACTCAACGTCAAATATATACTCGCTGTTGTGCTCGTGTTTGCCGTCAAACTGGGAGAAATAATCCTTGACCAATTCATATCCGCCGTTCTGAATCACGGTCTTGCACGCTTCTGCCGCTTTCTTTGCGGCAGTCGCATCTTTAAGAGGTTCTCCGGACATTTGCAGATACGCCCTGGCCTTCAGTGCAGTGGCAGCATACTTTGTGGCGTGTCCGACAGAATTGGTCACAGGAAGAAGCTGTTCCGCCGTCTCATAATCGGAAATAACCTGGGCATAAACGTCTGCAAGAGGCTTTTTCGCCGTATCAAGTTTGGATATGTCTGTGGTCTCATCCAGAACGAGAGGGACGTCACCATAGTAGCGGGCAAGCTGGAAATAGAACCACGCGCGCAGGAAATGCGCCTCACCCATAATTCTGTTTCTGTCCTCCTGCGAAACCTGATTGCCGGTGTAGGCATTAAGTCTGTGAATCACCACATTCGCCCTCTGGATACCGAGGTACTGCATAAACCACACTTTCTCAACGAAAAGATTCTCAGGAGTATAGGTATAGTTTCCGATAAGTTCCTCTCCGTTGTTGCCGGATGAGACAAACGCCTCGTCAGTACCGATTCTTCCCCAGTACATAAAACCGGTAAAATAATTTCCGTAACGGTGCTGGGCATTCCACTCCACTGACGTGAATGTGTAGTAAACACCCGTCAGAGCACTGTCGAAATCACTTGTAGTCTTAAAGAAATTCTTGGTCGTGATGTTGCTTTCAACGGTAGTTTCGAGAAAATCGCACGAAGCCAGACAGAAAGCACAACAAAGCAATGTAAAAATCTTCTTCATAATTCTCGTCCTCCCCTATCTGAATGAAATATTTACACCAAAGGTAAAAGTCCTGGCGTGAGGGAAATTGCCGTAGTCAAATCCCTGCGAAAGAATAGCGGACGCATTGCTCTGGCTGATGCCGACTTCCGGATCATAGCCGGAATATTTTGTAAACGTGTAAATATTGTCAGCCGAAACGTATACCTTACAGTTCTCGATATGCTTTGTCTTGGATATCAGCTTGTTAGGAATGGTGTATGTCAGCCTAGCGGAAGAAAAGCGCAGATAAGAAGCATCCTCCACGAACGCTGAGGATACCAGTCCTTTGGAAATCTGCGAATAATAGCGTGAGCTCTGGTTATTCACGGTCCATCTGTCATTCCAATGCGATACCTGATTTGAACCGTCGCCGCTGTAGAATGCAATCATAGCATAGTTGGCATTATAAAGCTGATTGCCGAGCGAATACTGGAATCCAAGATACAGATTAAACGACTTCCAATTGAGAGTTGTGGAAAATGCGCCGTAATATTTAGGAAGGAAATTTCCTATCACTTCACGGTCATTGTCGTCTATCTTTCCATTGCCGTCCTTATCCCAAAGTTTAATGGAACCCGGCTGCTCGCCTACGCCCTGGGTCGGTACACCGTCCTTGACGACATAGTTGTATGTACCCGGCTTGGTGGTGCTTTCCGTTGCTGTAAATTCATTGAGCTGATACAGACCAATAGCTCTGTAACCGTAAATTTCTCCGACAGAGCCGCCTTCCCTGAGGATTACCGCATTCTGTCCGCCCAGACAAGTGATTCCCAAATAGATAGGAGCACCGTTCTGACCGAGTTTGAGAATCTTGGATTTGTTGTGGCTGATGTTGGCATTGAGGCTCCACTGGAAGTCCCTCTTGTCAATAAGTGTCGCGTTCATGGACAATTCCAGACCGGTGTTGCGTATGCTGCCTACGTTCTGCCAAGCCTTGGTGTAACCTGAAATGTTCAGTACCGGAGCTTCCAGAAGGAGGTCTCTGGTAGTCTTGTTATAGAGGTCCAGGTCAAAGTGCAGACGCTCGTCAAATACTCCGAATTCCAGACCAAGGTTATATTCAAGCGTTTTCTCCCAAGTCAAATTCTCATTTGCGAGGGTTACAGGAGACTGGCCTATGCTGATGGATGTGCCGAACGCCGTGCTCGTAGTGTAAAGCTGGGCAAAAGAGCCGGATGTAGGAACATTGGAGTTACCCACTTCGCCAAGCGAGGCCCTGAGTTTGAGACCGCTGATTACGTCGTTATATTTGAGGAACTCCTCTTGCTTTGCATTCCAGGCAAGCGCTCCGGAGAAGAACGATCCCCACTTGTTCTTGATGAAAGATGACGTACCGTCACGACGGAAAGTGAAAGTCGCGATATAACGGTCGTCATAGGCATAATTCGCGCGGAATATGAAGGAAAGCATCGAACTCTTGCTGGTATTGGAGTAGGAATGAAAATCCTTTGCCAGCGAAAGATTGTTATACCCGAGCGATTCATTGGAAAATGATGACGCTTCAGTTGCCACGTAATTGTAGCGTGAGCCCTGTTCAGTGACGCCCGCCATAACATTCAGTCTATGAACATCATTGAACGTAGGCGACCACGTAAGCGTGTTCTCGTTAAGCCATCCGAAAGTTGACACGTTAGCCATACAGGCCTGAGCATTATAAAGATATCCTCGCGGAGTGGTTGTCGGATAGAACTGCTTGTCGGATAGCGAATAATCGTCATATCCGCCGGTCACTTTCAGCACCAAGTCATCGAGAATGTTGTACTGCGCATAAGAGTTCACTATGGTACGGCTCAATGTCTTGTTCATCTTGATGTCGCGAGCCATAGTCACAGGATTCTGCTTGTTACCCTCGTTATAGGCGTTAATCATATACTGCTCGACTCCGGCACGACGGAAAAGCACCTGAGTCTGCTCATCGGTCAGGTCGAAAGGCTGCGAGATAAGTGCACTCATAACCGTTCCGACTGCAGTACCGTCACCGCCGGAGGTAGGCACGCCGTCATCGACGATACGGCTGTAGTTCACGTCCACACCGACCTTGAACTTGTCCGTAAACTTGTGGTCAATGTTCGCCTTGGTGGTGAGTTTCTGCCAATTGGTAGCGATAATGATGGACTCGTTCTGCATATATGAGGCACTGACAAGGAAATTGGTCTTGTCCGTGGAGTGCTGAAGCGAGAGATTGTGATTCTGGATGAAACCGGTACGGTAAATCTGATCCTGCCAGTCTATGCTTTTTATCCTCCTGTAGTCAAAATCACGGATTTCGCCGTCCGAGTCGCTGTACAGAAGATATGAAGGGTTTTTGACATTCATCATCGACACATACCCCTTGAAATCAAGCATATCGTACTTGCGTGGGAGGCTCTGCATACTGACATAGCCGTTGTATTGTATGCGACCAGACGAGGCCTTTCCTTTCTTTGTCGTAATCATTATGACACCGTTCGCACCACGGTTACCATAAATTGCCGTTGATGACGCATCCTTGAGCACCTCGATGGAGGCAATATCCTCAGTGTTTATCATCGCGAGCGAACTCATCTGAGAATCCAGACCAGACATACCCATACCTGAAGATGTCGAAACATCGCCAAGCGGGAAACCGTCCACCACGATAAGAGGAGAAGTCGATCCGGAAAGAGAGGCCGCACCGCGGATAAGCATCTTGGAAGCCGCACCAGGCTGGCCGCTGGTTGAAGACACCATAAGTCCCGCCACACCTCCTTTAAGTGCGTCATCGACGGAGAACAGAACCTGATTTTTCAGATTGTCGGAATTGATAGAAGCCACACTTCCGGTAAGGTCCTGCCTGCGCGCTGTACCGTAACCGATAACCACGGCATTGTCCAGCACATCCGCATCCGATTCCAACACAAAATCGATAACATTTTTACCGGAAACGGCTTTTTCACAATCCTGGTAACCAAGAAATGATGCAACCAGAACAGCATCCTGAGAATTTACGGTAATCGTATAATTGCCGTTATCGTCAGTTGTAGTGCCGTACTTTGCCCCTTTAGGATACACATTGGCCCACTGGACAGGGTCACCGTGCGTGTCTGTCACGCGTCCGGTGATTTTCTGCTGGGCAAAAGCAGAGCCCGCTGTCACTGCAAGCAGTGAAAGTAAAAGAAAAAGCCGTTTCATTTTCGGTAAAAATGTTGATGATTATTTCTCTATCAAGTTAATCTGAACCTCGTCAATGTAAATCTTGGCACCTATGCCGCTGATTCCCATACAGAGGTAGCAGTTCTTGTAAACCTGTCCGTCCTTTCCAGTCGGAGTAAATTCAAAAGTATATTTCGTCCATTCCGTAGAAAGTGCGCCCTCAATTCTGTATCCAGCTGCCTCTGATTCATCAGGAACAATCTTGGTAATGCTTGAGTCGAACAACTTTTCCTGACTGGTAATCTCGAAATCGGAACCGAACACTTCTTTCCAGTCGTCTTTTGCCGAAGCTCCGCGAATAGGATCATTAAGATAATCAGGGCAGAAAGAGAACACATTGAGCCAGTAGCAGGCTGCGTATGCGCCTTCACCCTTGAGCCAGAACGAAAGTTCGTACTTTTTGCCAACCTCAAGCCAAGCATTTGTAGGCCAGCTGTTGCGGTGAGCCAACTCACATATAGTCTGACCGTCGGTGATGGCCGAAATGTCTATCTTCATCGCCTTGGCCGTTCCGTTGGCACCTCCGTCAACTACAGTCATAACATCAGGATGTTCTCCCGCTCCTGCATCTTCCGGAAATTTAACCCAGTTGTACCATACTTTGTTGCAGTCTTTTCCTTTCTCGAATCCGTAAACATCGAATTCATCGACTTTGAGCAGAGGATAATTACCTGCAATAAGAGAATAAAAAAGTTCCAACTTGGCACCGTCTGAACGGGTAACCGTACAAGTCACATTCACATCATTGATCTGGCTGTTCCACACAACCTTAGGAGAGACCTCGGTAGAACTTGCCGGTGTAGCGCCAGGGAATGTCCACGCGTAAGTCAAATCAAAACCGGACTTATTGTCAAGCGGATCGAGAGAGAACGTAATCTCAGCACCCTTGGCAGCGCAATTGTGGGCTGTAAGTCCTTCAGCGTGAATTTCAGCGGAGAAGTAGTCCTTTACAGAAACTGTCTTGGTAATCTCATCCTTGGTTCCGTCCGCGTAATTGACAGTAAGTGTCACCTTCTTGTCACCCTCCTTGCGGAAAACTACGCTTACCTTGGACTCAGTTGAAGTCTCAGGTGTCGCATCCTCGAATGTCCAGGTACGGGACTTGACATTGATTGAAAGGTCCTCAACATTGACGCTGTTGCCCACGATGGCTTCAGCAGGAATGCTGTACTTGAAATCCTTGTCAATAGTTGTCTTTTCTTTTTTGCAGGAAACCACGAAGATGACTCCACAGGCGGCTGCAGCCAATAAGATCTTTTTCATAAAAATTGGTATTAGTTGTTTTTAGTTTGTTACTAATTCAGGTTTTGCAAACGCAGAACGAATTTATGATTATATGCACCGACTCTATTTCACAAAACGTTCATTTTTTAGCACTTTTATATTAAAGTGCATTCAGAGGGCTGTATGGCTATCCTTTATAATCCTTCGGCAACACTCCGAATTCAGCAAAGAATATCTTGGAAAAATACGAGATATTGTTGAAGCCGACCGCGGCCATCGCCTGAGCCACACTCATTCCACCACCTGAAGAAAGCAGCTGCGCAGCCCTCTTGAGACGGATACTGCGAAGGAACTGAATCGCCGACATTCCTGTTATGGATTTGATTTTTCTGTAAAGCTGCGGACGCGAATAGCCTATGTTCTGGCACAACTCATCCACCCCGTAATCCATCTCACCTATATGTTCCTCTATGTCACTTATGCAGGATCGAATGAATTTTTCATCCACAGACGTGACTGTCACCGCAGACGGCTCGATATTCACCTCAGTATGGAAAGCCTGTTTCATACATTCCCTCTGACGAATCAGGTTGTCTATGCGGAAGAGCAACAAGTCGGCGTGGAACGGCTTGGTTATATAGTCATCAGCCAACATCTGGTACCCTTCCATCTTGTATATCGGCAGATCCCGTGCAGATACGAGTATCACAGGGATATGGGAAGTCACATTGTTCTCCTTGATTCTCCGGCAAAGTTCAAGTCCGTTTACCTTAGGCATCACCACATCTGTAAGCACCAGGTCCGGCTGCTCCGAAATTGCCATTTCATAGGCTTTCTCCCCATCGGGAGCAGTGAGAACGTTGTATTTTGACGAGAGCAGCTGGGCAAGATAGCCTGAAAGCTCCTTGCTGTCATCAGCCACCAGCACACTCTTATCCCTTTCAACTCCGCTGACAGTTCCAGGGAAGGAAGGGGTAAATTCGGCAAGAGAGTCATAATTTGAGATATGGTCACTGTTGTGATACTCCTTGTCTATATCTTCCGCCTTGAAATGAGAACTTCCATACGGAATCTGCACGTAAAATACGGTCACGCCTCCGGGAACAGATTCCGCCCATATCTTTCCGCTGTGCGAAAGCACCACCGACTTGCTTATCGACAGACCTATGCCCATACCTCCCCTGTCATTGTTCTTCCCTTGGGTGAAACGGTCAAACACATAAGGCAAATCCTCTGGAAGTATGCCTATACCCAGATTCGACACGCTGAAAAGCGCTCCTTCCTCCGTGGATGTCAGACTTACATCTATCTTGCCTCCACGTTCCGGAGAATACTTGACCGCATTGGACATCAGATTAAGTATAACCTTCTCCATCCCCTCCTTGTCGATGAAGACCTTTTCCGGCAAAGGATTGATATTGACATTGAACTCATAGCCTCTTGAAGCTGCCAACGGTTGAAAAAGCAGGCATATTTCTTCTGCAAACCTTGCGAAATCCACTTCCACCACGTGCAGACTCACCTTGCCGTTATCATATTTACGCAGGTCAGTAATGGACTCAATATGTTTCTGCAGAATGTTCACGCTTTTCTCCACCAGATGCAGACGGCTGAGAGTACCTTTACCCAAATTGGGATTTGAAAGGAGTTCCTCCACGGGAGTGGTGATAAGGGTGAGCGGTGTACGTATCTCGTGAAGAAAGTCAGTATGGAATTTCAACTCTTCCTCGTTTCTTTCGCGTTGCTCCTCAGCGAGTTTCTTTGTTATTTCACGTTTATGTCTGTCATCAGTCCTTCTCTTCTGAAAACGGACAAAGGCCGCTACCATCACCATAATGACAATGATATAGCAGATTTTTGCCGTCAATGACAGGTACCAGGGCGGCAGAATGCGCAAGGCAAGGCTTGCAGGCTCATCTCCCCATACGCCGTCATTGTTGGATCCATAAACAACAAACGTGTAGCGCCCGGGACTCAGATTCAGATATGACGCGACAGGATTGGAGCCGTCAGTGTAATGCCATCCTTCATCAAGCCCCTTCATCATATACCTGTAGCGGTTTTGCTTCGGAACGCTGTAACTCATAGAGGAAAATCCGAAGGCTACATTGTTTTTCGAGTGCGCAAGTTTAAGCGAACCGGCATATTCCTCTGCATATTCCGTAGGCACCTTTCCATTGATTCCGACTGAGGTAATCCGGACCTTGACCTTGTTTTCGTTATCCTTTATATCGTCCGGAAAAAAGATATTCAAACCGTTGATACCTCCGAATGCCATTCTTCCGTCTGAGAACACAGCTGAATCCCATATCTTGAACGAATTGCTCTGAAGCCCGTCCTCGCGGGTATATACTCTTGCGACTCCGGTTTTTGGCGAAAACCTGGTTATGCCGAATCCGCCTATCCAGAAATTTCCGTGCGCATCTTCCAGCAGGGATTCGAATTCATTGTTCACGAAATCCGGGCAAGTGCTCTTGTTATAGACTTTGAATTCGTACCCGCCATCGTCTCTAATCATCTTCGCCAGACCGAGTCCGAGCACGGACACCCACAGCGTATCATCTGAAGATTTGTGTATGAACGACACGAATTCTCCCGCGCTTTCTTTCGACCGCACATAGACTCTCTCTGTCTTGAGAACGGAACCGTCATCCGACAGCCTGATTCTGTTGAGACTGGCTCTAGAGCCCACCCATACATCCTTCCCGTCAACAAGAATATCTGTCGTAAAATTGTCGCTTACTGTCAAGGTATCCTTTCCGGAATAACGCATACTGTCCCATTCCGAATGAATGCCGGATGCTCCGGAGCGATACACTCCATTATCAGTTGTAACCCACAGATGTCCGAAAGAGTCAGCTGCGAATTTATATACACTCATCTGTGCAGGAAGTTCGCCAAGACGACTCAACGTAAAGCTTTTCCCTTCACAGGCACTTTTCACGCATTCATTGCTTATCACAGAGACGCCCTTGTTCCAGGTTCCGAGCAATATATTGCCGTCATCATCTTCGTAAATTGCTGAAACAGGCATAGAACCCAACGGACGCAGTGACTGTGAATCGAGTTGGACAAACCTGTCTCCTTGAAGTACAGCCATCTTGCCATCTCTAGAGGTAACCCACAGACGGCCAGCACTGTCAGTAAACATTGTAACAATCTGACCGCTGCCGTCCGGGAAAGGCTGATAAATCCTGAAGGCCCTGCTGGTCTGAGTACTTCTGAAGCATCCGTTTCCGTTGGTCCCGAGCCACAGTACTCCGGCATCGTCACAGAATATGGTGGAGAGTTCTATGTCAGCAATCTGAGATGAGGCATTCCAAGGAATGACTTCACCTGCAGGACGAAGTTCCTTGTCATAATGAAGGATTCCGTGATGCACCGTCCCCACGACAAAACCAAGCCCGCCATCTGAAAGAAACGCATTCCTGGAATCGAACTGATTGAGGCATCTGATTTCCTCTGTCTTTATGTCATAGACAAATGTTCCTTGAGAAGCGGCAAGAACAACCTTATCTTCCGGGAGCCTGAGAAATGAATGCACAAACAAGCCGTCCCTTATTTTGCGGAAGCCTTCACGCTTGCTGAATATGCCGAGACCTCCTGACACACCTACCAGAAGTTCATCGGAGTTAAGGGCACATCCCGCCTGGGAATAACCCCGCAAAGAATAAGACGATGTATTGTAGCTGTCTCCCTCCAAACTTATCTGCACAAGAGCGTCATTGGTACACGTCCAAACTGATTTCCCGTCAGCGGAGTAAAAAAGGCAATTCACGCAATTGCTTGACACCTCGATATTTCTGAAGAATTTCCCGGCACGTGTATCATAGATGGTAAGTCCACCGTTTTCCGTTCCGATATAGAGCAGATTGTCGGAAAGCAGAAGTGAACGTATTCTGGAACTCTGCAATATGGAATTTGACATATCCCAGCATTGAAGGCGGTTTCCGTCATAACGGCAGAGCCCTGAATAGGTCCCTATCCAGATATATCCGTCCTCATCCTGCAGAATGGAAGACACGTCCGTATGCGGGAGTCCGTCGTCCACAGAAAATTGCTGCATATAGGAATACGACTGTCCTGCAAGCGGCAGCACCGCCGCAAGAAGCAGCCCCAATGCCGCCGCCATTTGCTTTCCGATAAAATTCATTACGTGAATCTAAGAAGCTGTCTTGAAAATTACTCTAAACGACAAGAGGATGACCAAAAGTATTTTCAGTCATCCCCTTCAACGTTATATGTCGTTTACTAGAAACTGTATCTTACGCCGATTGTCGGAACAAATCCGAGCAGTCCGTGCATCCAGAATTCGCTGTCGCAATATCCGAATACAGGACGGATATCTGCAGAAAGCTGAAGCGGGAACCAGAATGTGTATTCAAGACCTACCTGCCCGACAATTCCGAAGAAGAACTGGTTATCATCATTGTAGTGAGTTGAACCGAGGGTGATACCCGGACCTGCGTACCAAGCCCAATTTCCTCTCGGTGTCCACGAAGGCTGCGCAAATGTAAAGTTATAGATACCCGTAGCATCTGCTCCGACACCACCATAATAGTTCATACCGACATTCACCTCAAGGAAGTTCGGATTTCCAAGATAATGCTCATAGCTGAGTTCAAGCCCATACCCAACTCTTCCACCGACAGCCTTTGGCTGAGCGGAAGCCACAACTGCAAAGCCGAAAACGGCTGCAATAAGAATAATTGCCTTTTTCATTTTTCAATAAAGTTTACGGTTGCAGGCATCAAGTTATCCTCAACGCTTAATCGCAACCAGGTTCACTATACACGCCAAAGAAGCCGTTTCAAAAGCTTCTTCGCGCACAAATATAGCAAAAAACTCCAAATTGCTATTTTACCATTCCGGAGAATCCCATAAACGCCATAGCGAGGATACTAACCGTAATCAGTGCGATAGGAATACCCCTGAAAGCCTTAGGCACATTGCTGAGTGCCAGCTGCTCACGCATACCTGCGAACAGTATCATTGCAAGTCCATATCCTACGGATGTGGCAAAAGCGTAAAGCAACGCCTCGCCGAGACCGAGCATATGTGACGGCAGACCGAAAGTAAACTCCTTGGTAACCACAGTTATAGCGACACCAAGCACGGTACAGTTCGTAGTAATGAGCGGAAGGAAGATTCCCAAAGCCTGATAAAGCGAAGGGCTCACCTTCTTGAGCACAATCTCCACCATCTGCACAAGTGCTGCGATTACGAGAATGAACGAAATTGTCTGCAGGAATTCAAGCTGAAGCGGCACAAGGACATAATTGTTGAGCAAATATGTCACAAGAGTTGCAAGCGTGATGACGAAGCAGACTGCAGCCGACATTCCTGTCGCCGTGGAAAGCTTGTTGGAAACACCCAGGAACGGACAGATTCCGAGGAACTGGGCAAGCACAATATTGTTTACGAATATTGCCGATATTATAATAAGTAATATTTCCATAATCCTACCCCCTATTTCTTCAGAAACTTATTGAACAATACCATCAGATAGCCGAGCACAAGGAATGCACCCGGAGCCATAACGAATGCAAGGATACCGTCGCCCGGAATGAATTTGAATCCGAAAGCGGAGCCGCTTCCCAGAATCTCACGAACAAGACCTATGACAGTCAGCGAGCAGGTGAATCCGAGACCAACACCGAGTCCGTCAAGAGCAGAATCGATAACCCCGTTTTTGTTGGCAAACGCCTCTGCGCGTCCAAGCACGATACAGTTCACCACGATAAGAGGAATGAAAAGTCCGAGTGTGGAATATATCGCCGGAGTGTATGCCTGCATAAGGAACTGAAGCACAGTCACGAATGTGGCGATGACCACGATATAGACCGGAATGTGCACCTTGTCCGGAACAGCCGGTGCAATCGCAGAGATTGCCATATTAGAAAGAATCAGCACGAACAGCGTGGCAAGACCCATACTGAGTCCGTTTATTGCCGACGTAGTCGTTGCCAGTGTAGGACACATACCAAGAATCAGAACAAATGTAGGGTTGTCCTTGACAAGTCCTTTAGTTATAAGTTGAAATTTTGTCATTGTTCAATCCTCCTATTATTCAACAGATTCAGAAGCGACAGGCTCGCCTGCTTCCTCAGGCAACGTCGTCAAAGCGTGCAGTGCATTGTCGATTGCAAGAGTGTAGGCTCTGGATGTGATTGTAGATGCCGTTATCGCATCTATGTCACCACCGTCTTTCTTGACTGAGAGCTTCTTTTTCTCAGGATCGAAGCCTCTGAACTGAGACATAAAGTGCTCGTCAGAAGTACACTTTGCACCAAGACCAGGAGTCTCGCTGTGAGAAAGTACTGCCGTATTGTAAACAGTACCGTCACTCAATATGCCGACCATCAGAACTAGAGGTCCGCCGAAACCGACAACCGTCGATTTCACGGCAACCGCTATCACCTCACCGTCCTTTGTGCACTGATAGCACTCGGAAGGCTGTCCGCCGACTTCGCAAGGCATAGCGTCGGAGATTTCGCCGCCTTCAGGAAGAACTTTTGACACAGAGGCCTTGAGCAACGCTTCATTGGTCTTCGCAATCGGCTCAGCTGTAACTGCATAGACACCGGCAAGAACCGCCGAGCAGATGAGAGTCGTGCCGAAAAGACAGAGGACCATATTTTTCAATGTAGATTTAGCTGCCATTGTTATTTCCTCCCGTATTTTTTCTGGTGAAACCACATATTGATGAGCGGAACAGTCGCATTCATTATGAGAATCGCGAATGACATACCCTCGGGATAAGATCCGAAATATCTGATCATCAATGTAATGAAGCCTATTCCTATACCATAGACGATACCTCCCTTGACTGACATAGGTGAAGTCACATAGTCAGTTGCCATAAAGCAGGAACCGAGAATCATACCGCCGGAAAGCAGGTTGAATACAGGATCTGTAAATCTGTCAGGAGCGGCAAGCCAGAATACAAGTGACACAAGCGCTACGGTACCCCATATTGAAAGTGTAATGTAAGGCTTGATCACCTTGCGCACAAGGAGATACACGAAACCGGCAAGCAAAGCGAGAGCCGAAATCTCACCTACTGAGCCTCCGAGATTAGCAAACAGCATCTGGGCGTATGAAAGCCCGTTTCCGGCCATAATCTCAGGAACCGTCATACCGCTCATAAGTCCTTCATTGATAAGGCCGAGAGGGGTAGGACCAGTTACTGCGTCAAGTCCGAATAGTCCCTGAGGTGCGCTCCAGCTGGTCATATAGCCCGGGAACGATACCAAAAGGAATACACGGCCTGCAATTGCAGGATTGAAAAGGTTCTGTCCAAGTCCGCCGAACGTCATCTTCACTACGCCGATGGCAAACAGAGCGCCTATGAACACAACCCACCAAGGTGTGGTATATGGCAGGTTCAATGCCAGAAGCACGCCGGTCACTGCGGCTGACCAGTCACAGATTGTGGACGGCTTCTTCAATAAAAATCTTGTAACAAGATACTCGACTAGGATGCAGGAGAGCACACTGACACCGAGCACAATGATTTCGCCGAGGCCATAGAAGATGACCGAGACGATGACTGCCGGCAACAGGGCAATGACCACATCGCGCATAAGCGACTTGGTGGAAACTGCCGCGTGGATATGCGGAGCCGGTGAAACCAAAAGTCTATTCATCGTATATTGTTGGTTTAACGTTCAACTTATTTTTGAGGTGCAGCAGGAGCGGCGGCAGCGGCAGCGGCTTTCGCTGCGGCGGCTCTCGCCCTGATTATGCCCATCACCAGCCCCTTTGCCGGTCTGATTATATCCAGAAGCGGAATATATGCTGGGCAACTGTACAGACAGCAACCGCATTCGATACAATCCTGAACAGCATTTGCCTCGAGTTCCTCTGTCATACCGTGGCGTGCCAGCCTCTGGAGCAGAAACGGCTCAAGTCCCATAGGACAGGCATCCGCACATTTGCCGCAACGGATGCAATTTCCTTCCGGCTTGCGCTCAGTCTGTTCCGCAGTGAGGAAAAGGAGCGCGGATGTACCCTTCAATGTAGCTGCATCCAGGTTTGAAATTGCCTTTCCCATCATAGGGCCACCGCTTATGACTTTCACTGCATCGTCCGGAGCGCCGCCCATCTGCTCAATGATATACGACAGCGGAGTACCGACACGCACAAGATAATTGTGCTGTCTGTCTGCAGGAAGACAAGTGCCTGTGACTGTAACAGAGTTGTCAATGATAGGCTTGTTCTTCTGCACCGCGTCATATACTGCAAGCGCAGTTGCAACATTCTGTACGACAGCGCCCACGTCGATAGGAAGAGCGCCTGAAGGCACCTGACGGTGCATTACAGCATCGATAAGCTGCTTCTCACCGCCCTCCGGATATTTCTTCATAAGGCTCAGCACCTTGATGCCGGCGAATTTCGGCGACTTGCTTCTAAAATCCGCAAGTATCTTCTCAATATGCTCTATAGCCTCAGGCTTGTTGTCCTCAATGGCTATGGTAGCCTCGGCAACACCGAGCACCTGCTTGATTATGGCTGTTCCGACAACAACCTGTTCGCCCTTCTCGAGAAGGGTGCGGAAATCGGATGTAAGATATGGCTCACACTCGCAACCGTTGATTATCAGCATTTCGCATTTCTTTCCCGGAGGAGGCGAAAGCTTCACGTGGGTAGGGAATGTTGCTCCGCCGAGTCCTACGACACCGCCCATCTTGATTTTGTCCATTATGGCCTTGTTGTCGTCTGTGAACTCGGTCACAAGAGTGTCGGTCCTGTCTATGCTCTCAAGCCATTCGTCACCCTCAACCTGAATTTCGATGCAGGTCTGGACATTGCCAGCAAGGTCTTTGCGCGGACCTATGGACTTGACTGTTCCGGAAACGGATGAATGAATATACGCAGAAACGAATCCGCCAGGTTCAGCAATCGGCTGGCCGACCTTGACCTTTTCGCCGACAGCGACTACAGGTTTCGCAGGAGCACCGATATGCTGTGCTACAGATAGATATACAGTCGATGGAGTAGGCAGCACTTCAATCGCGCAACCGCGTGAAATCTTGTTGTCTGCCGGATGTACACCACCTATTGAAAATGTTCTTTTCATATTGTCGGGCCTCCTTATTCTTTAACTTCTGACTTTGCCGCCGGAACTTCCGCCTGTGCGTTCGCTTCAGCCTTCGGAGCCACCGGTTCCGCAGGTTTTGCAGCAACAGGAGCTGCCGGTTTAGGTGTCGCCGGTGTGGTTGCAGCCGCCGGTTTTGCAGCCGGTGCAGGCTTCTTGGTCCTGTCCACAGGAATCGGGAAATTCACATCGTGAATTGCACCGGTAGGACATACCACAACGCACTTGCGGCACAGTTTGCACTTTGTATAGTCAATGTATGCGACATTGCCTTCAACGGTAATGGCCTCGTGAGGACAGGTCTTGGCGCAAAGACCGCAACCGATGCACGCAGCTTTGCAGGCCTTGCGTGCGACAGGACCCTTGTCCTTATTTACACAGGACACATAGACACGCATTCCACGCGGACCTTTGTTGCGCAACTCGATGATGGACTTTGGACAAGCCTTGACGCACGCACCGCAGGCAACGCACTTGCTTTCGTCCACTACCGGAAGTCCGGTCTTCTCATCCATTGAAAGAGCGCCGAAATTACAAGCCTCCACACAGTCACCGCATCCGAGACAGCCGAACTGGCAACCGGTGTCACCGCTGTACAGTGCAGCCTTTACTTTGCAGGACTTGTAGCCGTCATACTCATTGGTCTTCGGCCTGTTTTCACAGGTACCGTTACAACGTACCACAGCTACCATAGGAGCCTTTTCCTTTACCTCATAGCCGAGAATGGCAGCAACTTTCTGCATTACTGCATTGCCACCGACTGGACAGAAATTATTGTCCAGATTCGGTGCCTTCACCGCCGCCTCAGCGAAAGCATGACAGCCTGCAAAACCGCAGCCGCCACAATTGGCACCGGGCATCACCTTCTCCACTTCTTCTATCCGTGGATCTTCCTCTACCTTGAACTTTTCAGCCACAAGATACAGGACCACGGCCAGAATAAGGCCCAGAGCGGCAATAACCACGATTGTCCAAATAATTGTTGAAGTCATCTTATTACTGAATTGAGATTGTTGTTCTTTCTGATGCAGAATACATATTCGGATGCCAGCCTGCCCTTCATCATATACAAAGCCAAGTACCAGACAGCGACTCCGCATAGTCCTGCAAGACCTATATAAAGTTCGTGCATCCCCGTGTAGGAGAGTGACACGCATATAACCAATAAAATTGCAAGAGGTACCAGATACGCCAATACCACAGCCTTCATTCCCATTGACGGAGTAAGCAGCAATTCCACCTCCTCGCCCGGTGCATAGCCGTCATTTCCTGCGGCAGGTATCTCGACGACCTTCTTCACTGATTCCGACATTGAGCACAGTCCGGCCGCGTGACACGCAGAGCACGCCGAACTTGATATCATTTCCACACGGATGACATCAGGAGTCACCTCAAGGACTCTGCCCTTATGTGAAATCTCGCCTTTCATTCTCGCCGCCTTTTATTTGCCGCTTATTATGGAGTCGAACGGATGCTTCAAATTCTTCCAGTCCGAGAGCCAACCTGTCGCCGTACCCACACGCAAAGGAGCCTCGAAATAAATAGGAATACGGTTTTCATCCTCACTTATCCACACGAACATATCCTGTCCGCTGCCGAAAACGTCACCCGCAATCAACTTTGCCGCAAACTTCATAGTCTGCACCGTACCGATACCTTTTATATATTTCTTTTCCCTGCCGAGCCAAATGAAATAAACATTGTATATGTCGTCATCTATAACAAAAGTCATAGGATATTTGACATTCGGCTTGACCTTGCTGAAATTCATATTCCTCGCCATATAGAACAATGACGGAAGGTCGTATGTGCAACCGGTAAGCGCAATCTGTTCGTTTCTGACAGGCTGTCTGGACGATTCCAGTTCGGCATTGATATGCTTGCTCTCGTCAGGCTCCCAGACATAGTCATATCTGTTCACCGCATAGTAGTTGCCTTCTCTCGAATCCCTTGTGAATTTGATTGGCACAATGCCGTCCCTCGTGAACCAGGACTGAAAATCCTCGCGAACCTTGAAGAACATATCGTAGAATCTGGCAGTCTTGCCATATACGGAACAATGGAAAGCCGGAACACCGTTAAGCGTGAGGGTGTCCAGTTTGACGCTTGCCTTGGCAACGTCCGAATTGATAGCGCCCCATTTGTAATGAATGACAAAATCCAGTCTCTCGCCGCCCTTGTATGCCAACTTACTCTCCGCAAGACTTTTCACTGGGATACAATTCGCCCCTTTCAAGGGCTCTGCAGCATCAGCCTGAAATTGAAAAATCAGCAGAAGCGCTGATAAAAGACTGGTAACCAACGCTTTCATCAGAACGGCCCGAACTCAGTATTTGAAAATTCGCCAGGTCCGGAAGAAAAGCCCGCATCAGGAAAACCGGCAGCACCTGTTTCCGAATTCATCGCAGACTCAAACGTCGTGGTAAGCCCGTCGCTTTCCTCAACGAAACGCACCTGCGCACCCTTGAACTTCATAGGAATAGTACCTATCTGTCCGTTACGGTTCTTCGCAATGATAATTTCCGTGTACTCCCTGTCCTCGACCGTGTCACCCAGACCGATAGCATCAGGCCTGTGGACAAACAATACGATATCCGCATCCTGCTCAATGGAACCGGATTCTCGCAAGTCACTCAACATAGGACGGTTGTTGCTGTTCGTACGCTGCACAGAGTTACGGGACAACTGGGACAATGCCATTATCGGAATCTCAAGCTCCTTGGCAGTAGCCTTCAATGTTCTTGAAATCGCAGCGACTTCCTGTTCTCGCATACCGCGCAACTCTGTCGGTCCCTGCATAAGCTGAAGATAATCGACAATTATGAATCTCACTCCCTTGGACTTGACAAGCCGCTTGGCCTTGGTCCTGAACTCCATCACCGAGATTCCAGGAGTGTCATCTATGTACAGAGGCGCCTTTGCCAAGGCCTTGGTACTGAAATGCAGTTGCTCCCAATCCTGCTGTTCAAGCTTTTCCGCACCCTTTATCTTTTCTGCCGCCAAACCCGACTCTGTCGTCATCAGACGTTTCACAAGTTCGAGCGCAGACATCTCCAAAGAGAAAATCGCGACCGGCATATTATTGTCTACCGCTGCATTCCTGAGAATGTTCAATGCGAACGCAGTTTTTCCGACTGAAGGTCGAGCACCCAGAATGATGAGGTTGGACTTCTGCCAACCGAGAGTGTATTTGTCAATGCTGGCATATCCCGAAGGTACTCCGCTAATGCCGGACTGTCCCTGCATCTCCTCGATTTCCTTCATCGCATTGCTCAGAATCGAGCCGACATCCTGCACATCCTTCTTGACGTTGTTCTGGATTGCAGCGAAAATCTTGGACTGGGAATTGTCTATAAGTTTATCGACTTCCACGGAATCATCATAAGCATCTTTCAGAATATTATATGATGCAGTTATGAGGTCTCTCTGGATACACTTCTGCTTGAGAATCTTGATATAATACTCGACATGCGCCGCCGCTCCTATCTTCTGCGACAGGGTTGCAAGCACGACCGTACCCCCGACTTTCTCAAGATTTTCCATTTCCTTGAGCTTCTGGGATACAGACAAAAGGTCTATGGCGACGTGCTCATTGACGAGCTTCACCATAGCCTCATATATCATCCTATATCTAGGTTCGTAGAAACAGCTCGGAGACAATTCCTCCATAGCCTCGTCCACACAACTCGGTTCGATGAGCAATGCCCCGAGCACAGCCTCCTCAAAATCTACCGCCTGAGGTGGCTTGTTACCCATTTGCGCTCCGAGATAGTCAAGATTCGGCTTTTTATCCGACTTGCTTCTGGATTTTTTCTTCGCCTCCGGCATAAGACAAACATGCTATCAAGCCTTGCCGGCAATTTCGTCGCTTACAATGATTCTGCCGCAATGCTCGCAGATAACAAGTTTCTTGTTAGAATATACATCGAGAAGACGCTGCAGGATAATTGTGCTGAAGCATCCGCCGCAGGCTCCGCTCAATGTGCCGTCACTGATGCCTTTTCTTACGTCAGCACCCTTGGCATCCACGCCTTCGCTATCCTTGCTACTGCTATAATATACGCTTACTACAGCGAGGTGATTCTTCTCGCTTTCGCGGATACGCTCATACGCGCTCATTGTTCTTGCATCGATAAGAGCTGCGCACTCGTCCCTCTTCGCGCGGAGAGCCTTCTCCTCTTTGGATGTCTCTTCCACGATATGGGCAAGTTCCTCTTTCTTGGCCTTGAGGTCCTCAGTCCTGACGCCGGTCTCTTCCTTCAACTCAGCGAGAGCAGTCTTCTTCTGGAGAATCTCATCCTTTGCATCAGCCACCTTCTTCTGAGCAATCTGTCTGAGAAGTTCCTGATTTTCAATCTCTTTTGAAAGAGAGTCATATTCACGGCTATTGGTTACCTTGTCCAGCTGGCTCTTATAGTTGCTGATAGCGGTATCACACGCCACAATCTCGTGCTTGTAACCGGCAATGGCCTCGTTTGTCTCATCGATCTCGGCATTGACCTGCACAGCCTTGTTTTTCAATTCAGCCACTTCATTTTCCAACTTCTCGACTTCAACAGGAAGTTCTCCCCTCTGCTGAAGAATCTTGTCAATAGCTGAGTCTGCCTCCTGAAGAGAATAAAGAGTCTTGAGCTTTTCCTCAACGCTCATCTCCGAGTCAGCGAAATTTTTCTGAATAGATACGAAAGTCTCTCTCTGGTCAATCGGTGTTTCGACTTTCTTGATTTTCTTGGCCATATTTGAATTATATATAATTTACACAAGTAACCTCAAAACCAGCAGACTGGATTGCTTTTATCCAACCCGCCACTTTTGCGAACTGCAAAGTTAGGAAAATTTTTCGTTAACAAGGAAAATAAAATGTCCACGATATCCACTTCACTCTCAAAATGCCCGATGTCCATAATCATAAAGTTGCCGGAAGTGAAGAAATGATGGTAGGATATGTCGCCACTGATATAAAGCTGCGCTCCGGAGTCTTTAGCCTCCTGAATCAGAGAGGCTCCGCTACCTCCGCACATAGCGACTCTGGAAATCACGGAAGGTATCGGTTTCGAGCACTTGACACACTTCAGGGAGAACTTTTCCTTTACCATCCTGACAGCCTCTTCCGAGGATATCGGAGCGGGAAGATCACCCACTGCACCCAGTCCGATGCATTCCCCGTCAGGTTCCAACACTGAGACATTTACAAGACCGAGACGCTTTGCCATAGCACCGCTCACCCCTTCAAGGACTTTGTCTGCGGTAGTGTGCGCGGCATAGACTGAAACGCCTCCGGCAATCGCCTTCATCACCGCAAGCCCGGTCACGTCATCAGGACTGATTTTCTTCAATCCTCCGAAAATCAGCGGATGATGGGTGACGACCATATCAGCCCCTACCGATATCGCTTCATCGATAAGTTCAGGAGTACAGTCAAATCCAACTAAGACACCGTGCACAGGGGTGGAGGGCGAACCTATAACCAGACCGCTGTTATCCCATTTTTCCTGAATCTTCAGCGGCGCGAAAGATTCCAGAACATCTGTTATGTCTTTAACTGTCATAGGTTTATAGGGCTTTACGGATTTCGTCAAGCTGGGCACGGATTGCTTTCAGGCAGTCTACGGCCTTGACTCTGCTCTCTACACTCCTGCGGTCTTCGGTCATCTTTTTCTTGGCCCCGTCCAGCGTCATCCTGTTCACTTTCACAAGATGATGAATCTGTTTGAGGACTTCAAGGTCGGCGACAGTGTACATTCTGTTGCCCTTGCCGCTTCTGTGAGGTTTCAGAAACTTGCTGAAAGTATCTGACCAATAGCGCACCAGAGAGACATTCTCCCCTATAATCTCAGCGGCTTCACCTATCGAATAAAAGATCTTTTCCATATCTGAAATTCTGTTCTAATCCATACTTTGACCCGTTGTCGCGGCCATATACGCCACTTTCATATATTCATCCGGAGAATATGACGCGAAAAAGAAATTTACAGGGTCGAGCACGAGACTGTCCCTGTGAACCTCATAATGAAGATGCGGAGCAAACGAGTTTCCGGACACTCCAACCGTGCCGACCTTCCTTCCGGTCTTCACCGTCTCGCCCTTGCGTACATTCATCTCGTCCAGATGTGCATAAACGGACACATATCCCCCCTCGTGCTCAATCTCCACCACATTGCCCAGCCCCTTTCCGGACCTGCGCACATCCTTCACAACTCCGTCGCCAGATGCCAGGACGGCAGTTCCCTGACCAACAATCAGGTCTATTCCGTTATGCTGAGTCTGAACCTTATAGAACGGATTGAGTTTCAACCCAATAGAAGCCCCGACCTGAGCATATTTTAGTCCGTCAATCGGCACTTTCATCGGGGGAAATCTGCCCGAAACATCCTTTGCGGATGAAATGATGCCGCCCAGATTCACGTTCACACTGTCCACAATCCGCAACAGAGACTCAGCTTTCTTGTCCGCATATTCGACAATGTCCTTGTCCGCCACGGAATCACTTGCAAACACGAACAAGTCTGTATTCTGAGGATCAACCGACGGGGCATTGGCATTGAAAATCCGCCGATAGATGGAAGCGTCCCTATACTGAAGGTCCTTCACAACATCGCCGAGCAGCGCAGCCTTCTCCTTCATCTCCGGATAGAGCTTCTCATACATCTTGTTCTCCCTGCGAAGCCGTTTTTCCTCGTCCGTACTTATCACAAATGAGAATATCAGATAACAGAAAGATGCGAGCGACGCAGTAGCAATAACCCATTTGACGCACGTCCACAGCACTTCCCATATCGAGTGAGTCACCTTGCGCAAATTGAAATCGCGGTCGAATATATATCTGTTGCCCATATCTACCGCTATTTTCTGTTGATTTTAGGGATATTCTTTCCCATTATCATTATGTTTCCCGACTCCTCGGAAGCTTTGTCAATCATCGCCTGATACTCAGCCACCGGCATATCCAAGTCGAAATAGTTCACCGGATTTACATACCGGCTTCTGTACATCACTTCATAATGCACGTGCGGCCCTGTGGATTTGCCCGTATTGCCGCTTTCACCGATACATTCACCGCGCTTCACCTGCATCCCTTCGCTGACATATACGGTCTTGAGATGCGCATATCTGGTCTTGTATCCGAATCCGTGGTCGATAAGTACTGAATTACCGTAGTTGAACAGGTCGAAAGACACCGCAGCGACCACTCCGTCACCTGTAGAATATACCGGATTGCCGGGCTTGCAGGCAAAATCGAATCCGGTGTGCATCTTGGTCTTGCCGGAAATAGGGTCAGACCTGTATCCGAACGAACTCGACAGACGGTACTTTGTCTTGTCCGGAAAAATCGGCATCACCGCCGGTATGCAGGAAGCCATATCTCCCGCACGCTTTGAAAGCGCTTCCACGTCATCGAACGAACGGCTTTGGACATACGACTTCTTGGTAAGCACATCCAGACGCATCGTGGTATTCTTTAGAAGAGGACTGCTGACCATATCGTCCAGAAAGGCATATCTGTTCACACCGCCGAATCCCGCATTTCGCACCTCAGCAGATATCTCATTCATACCGAATATGTTGCGATATATTTCATCATCCCGGATGCTCAGTCCCTGAAGCGTCTCGTCATAGATATCCATCTGCTTGTTCATCAACTCCATTTTCGAGACCCAGCGTGCGTTCACCTTCTTGAGCCACACTGTTTTTGGCAATTCAAATCCGAGTACTGACGTGAAGACCCACAGATAGCCGCACGAAAGTGCAAGACTCAGCACAACAAGCATCAGAAGCTTCAGGACACGCGATTTTGCCGAGACTTTCTCAATCTCGTACAGGAGCGTTTCCGGATTCAGTTTATATTTTCTGAAGCTCGACATATCCCACAAAGATAATGAAATCCGAGAAAAAAGTTATAATTTTGCGGTTCGCCTGTTTTTGGCGCTCGTAAACAGATTATAAAATACAGTCATTATGATGACATCTAACGAAATACGACAGAAATTCTTGGATTTTTTCGCATCCAAGGGGCACACAATTGTACCTTCAGCACCTATGGTCATAAAGAATGACCCTACGCTTATGTTCACAAATGCCGGAATGAACCAGTTCAAGGACATTTTCCTCGGCAACGTCACACCTAAATCACACCGTGCCACAGACTCCCAGAAATGTCTCAGAGTAAGCGGAAAGCACAACGACCTTGAAGAAGTAGGCCACGATTCCTATCACCATACAATGTTCGAGATGCTCGGAAACTGGAGTTTCGGAGACTATTTCAAGACTGAAGCCATTTCCTGGGCCTGGGAACTGCTCACTGAAGTATATGGCATAGACAAGACCAAATTGTATGCGACAGTGTTCGAGGGCTCAAAGGAAGACGGAACCTCACTGGATGAGGATGCCCGTCAGACTTGGCTCAAATACCTCCCTGAGGACCACGTCCTTCTCGGAGACAAGCACGACAACTTCTGGGAAATGGGAGACACAGGTCCTTGCGGTCCTTGCAGCGAGATTCACATTGACCTCAGAAGCGATGAGGAAATAGCAAAGATTCCTGGACGCGAGCTTGTGAACAAGAGCAATCCTCTTGTCATCGAGATATGGAACCTCGTGTTTATGCAGTACAACAGGAAGGCCAGCGGAGAACTTGAGCTCCTCCCTGCACACAACATAGACACCGGTATGGGTTTCGAAAGGCTCTGTATGGTGCTTCAGGGCAAGAAGAGCAACTATGACACTGACGTATTCACCGGAATGATACACAAGATTGAAGAACTTTCCGGACATCAGTACCATGAGTCGGAGAAGGTCGAGGTCGCTATGAGGGTAATCGCAGACCACATCCGCGCAATCAGTTTCTCAATTGCGGACGGACAGCTTCCTTCAAATGTCAAGGCCGGTTATGTAATCCGCCGTATCCTCAGAAGGGCAGTCCGTTACGGCTACACGTTCCTCGGATTCAACGAACCGTTCCTCTGCCGTCTCGTGCAGCAGCTTGCAGACGATATGGGAGGAGCATATCCTGAGCTCAGAAACCAGCAGAAACTCATCGAAAGCGTAATAAAGGAAGAAGAATTCGCATTTCTCCGTACACTTGACAGGGGCATCAGACTTATGGACGATTATCTCGCAAAGTCTGCCGACACCAAAGTCATCGACGGCAAGGACGCTTTCGTACTTTATGACACATACGGATTCCCTATAGACCTTACCGAGCTGATTGCATCGGAGAAAGGCTACAAGGTAGATCTCGAAGGGTTCAATGTAGAACTCCAGAAGCAGAAAGAGCGTGCTCGCCAGGCTACGTCCAACGAGTTCGGTGACTGGATCCAGTATCACAGCGGTGAGGAAGTCGAATTCCTCGGATATGACTGCACCGACATCGACGGAGCCAGCCTAGTCAAGCAGCGCACAGTAAAGCAGAAGAACAAGGTTATGTTTCAGCTCGTGTTCGACCGCACTCCGTTCTATGCCGAAATGGGAGGCCAGATAGGTGACACGGGATATATCGAATCAGAAAGCGGCGAGAGAATCAACATTCTCGATACCGTCAAGGAAAACAACCTCACCATCCATATCGCAGAGCGCATCCCTGCAGACTGCTCGGAGGCATTCTCGCTTCACGTTGATGCCGAGAGAAGGCTGAAAATCACTAACAACCATACAACTACACACCTTCTGGACCAGGCGCTCCGCGAAGTTCTCGGAACACACGTAGAGCAGAAAGGCTCGTTCGTATGCCCTGACTATCTGCGCTTTGACTTCTCTCATTTCTCAAAGATGACTGAAGAGGAGATTGAAAAAGTGGAGAAAAGAGTCAATGAGCTTATCCGCGCGAACTATCCTCTTGAAGAAAAGAGAGATGCAAGTATGGATGAAGCCAAGGCAATGGGCGCAATAGCCCTCTTCGGCGAGAAATACGGCGACAAGGTAAGAGTTGTCAAATTCGGCAAATCAGTTGAGCTCTGCGGCGGTACGCACGCACAGGCTACAGGACAGATTGGATTGTTCCTCATCCTCTCCGAAGGCGCTGTTGCAGCGGGAGTAAGACGTATCGAGGCCGTTACCGGAGAAGCCGCCTGGCAGAAAGTCCGCGCTATGGAGGACACTATCAAGGGTGCCAAGTCATTCTTCAACAACACCCCGGACCTCAGCGAGGCAATCCATAAGCTCATCGACGAGAATGCAGGATACAAGAAGGAAATCGAAAGTTTCGTACAGGAGAAGACCGCTAAACTTGCGGACAAGCTTGCATCCGAGGCGAAGAAAATCAACGGTATAAAGGTTGTAACCCTCACGACTTCATTTGACCCGGCCATCGTCAAGAGCGTTGCCGGACTACTCCAGAAACAGACGGAGAACTTCGTGCTTGCAGCAGCATTCGAATATGCGGAGAAGCCGAATCTCGTGCTTATGTACTCGCAGGACCTCGTCGCAAAGGGAAAGAACGCCGGCAAAGACGTGAGAGAAGCTGCCAAGTCAATCCTCGGTGGCGGTGGCGGACAGCCGGGACTTGCTACTGCAGGCGGAAAGAACACTGCAGGACTTAAGGAAGCCCTTGCCAAGCTCATTGACCTCGCTACAGCCTAGCATAACTTCAGGCACGCAAATATGAAGAAACTCGACCGTTTCATATTGAAATCATTTCTGGGGCCGTTTTTCGGCATCCTGATGGTCGTCATCTTCATACTTATGCTTCAGTTCCTGTGGTTGTACATAGACGAACTTGTAGGCAAAGGACTGAGTTTCAAGATAATCCTGGAATTTCTCGGCTGGGGAAGCGCGACTATGCTGCCTTTGGCTCTGCCTCTCGCAACTCTGCTCAGTTCAGTTATGACAGTCGGGCAGATGGCGGAGAACAACGAGCTTATAGCTATGAAATCCGCCGGAATTTCACTCACAAGAGTGCTCTCCCCGATTATCTGCTGCGCTGCGGTAATCAGCGTGCTGGCATTTTTTGCCGCCAATAATCTGGTTCCGCTTTCCTACAACAAAATCTACACGCTGCGCGATGACATTCTGAACACCAAGGAGGAAATAAACATTCCTACCGGCACGTTCTACAACGGTATAGACGGCTATGTGCTCAGGGTCAATTCAAAGGACGACAAGACGGGGATTATGCACGGCGTGCTGGTCTATGACCATACAGCAGGCAAGGGCAACATCAGCGTAACCATAGCGGATTCCGCGATTCTGAAGATGTCGGAGTCGAAAGACTACCTCATATTCCAGATGTTCAGCGGAATCAACTATCAGGAAACCAACAAGATGTCCTACCGTGACACATCGCTCCAGCTTCAGAAGATCAATTTCAGGAGACAGGATATGATCATCCCGCTTGAGAACTACGCCTTCAAGAAATCAGAGCAGGCGAAGTTCGGTGACCAGGTCCGCGCGATGAATCTGAAGCAGTTGAATCACGGCAAGGATTCGCTATCCCATCTCAACGACTCCGCAAGGGTCGCAAACACCTCCGGATTCCTGTCCAGAAGGATTCTCCGCTACGCCAATCAGTTGGACACCGCCACACATTACAAGAGTCAGACTCCGTTCGACTTCAAGGGCTTCGGTGAGTGGAAGAACAAGGACGAGGAACTTCGAGCCTACCAGAAGGCCGTCGGAATGGCAGACGAACTGAAAAATGCAGTTGCGAATTATGAAAACGACGTTTACAGCTATGTTTTCATTCTGAGGCGTACCGATGTCGAAAGACTGAAGAAATTTGCCGAGGCACTCGCCTGCTTCATTCTGTTTTTCATAGGAGCTCCTTTGGGGGCATTTATCCGCAAGGGAGGTCTTGGAGTTTCCGCCATCATAGCGGTACTGTTCTTCGTATTGTACTGGGTCATAGATATAACGGGAACCAAACTGGCAAGGGACGGTGCAGTTACTGCCGCACAGGGCGTCTTCATATCGACTTTCGTGCTTGGACCTCTCGGCGCATACTTCACATGGAAGGCGGCACACGATTCGGCAATATTGAACACTGAGAACTTCGGTTCGTGGTGGAGAAAAATCAAGAGTAAATTTATGAGCACATTCAGAAAGACACGTATAGTATATATGGGTACGCCGGAGTTTGCGGTTGCCCCTCTCAAGGCTCTCATAGATGCCAAATACAAGGTAGTCGGAGTCGTGACCGTCGCCGACAAGCCAAGCGGACGCGGACTTAAAGTCAATGAAAGCGCAGTGAAGAAATTTGCTGTGGAACAGGGCATTCCGGTACTGCAACCAGTCAAGCTGAAAGGCCCTGAGTTCCTCAAGCAGCTTCAGGCACTGAATGCAGACCTTTTCGTGGTCGTGGCATTCAGAATGCTTCCTGAGGAGGTATGGTCAATGCCTAAACTCGGCACATTCAATCTGCACGCCGCACTTCTGCCGCAATACCGTGGCGCAGCCCCTATCAACTGGGCAATAATCAACGGCGAAAGGATGACAGGCGTCACCACGTTTATGATTGACAAGGACATTGACACCGGCGGAATTATGCTGAGGCAGGAATGCAGGATAACTCCTGAGGACACTGCAGGAACACTGCACGACAAGCTGATGCCGCTCGGCGCTGAACTTGTACTGCAGACGGTACAGGGCATAATCGAGAAAAACATCGAGACTCGCGTTCAGCGCAGCTTCATTCAGGGCTCCGAGGTGCTCAAGCCGGCTCCGAAACTGACACGTGAGCTCTGCCACATCGACTGGAATAACTCTACAAAAGACATATACAATCTGATAAGAGGCTTGAGCCCATATCCGGCAGCGTTCACGAATCTCTGTCCGGCACAGGGCAGAGAACCTGTACAGCTGAAGATCTTCTTCGGTGAAAGAGTCGAGGGCGAAGAGTTTAATGCAATGCTTTCACGCACATCTGACGGCAATCATTCCGACACACCTGCACCAGGCACTGTTCTCAGTGACGGAAAAACATTCTTCGCTATCACCACCACCGACGGAGCCATTTCTGTCACCGACTTGCAGCTTGCAGGAAAGAAGCGTATGGACGTCAAAGCATTCCTCGCCGGATACCGCGGCGCGACTGCACAAATTTGCAAATAGTACAATTTTATTATAAATTTGGGGATTTGTATTTTATTTAGAGTTTAATGAACAATTGTAAATTATTGGCTATCTGCACATTTACAATTTTCGCTTCAGCTTGCAATTCCTCTGTGCAAGACATTGAAGAAAATTCGGCAGAAGTGATTCTGTCGCTGAATGCAGATAATAGCCACAGGACGAAGGCCGACGCAGAAGAGTCGTTGCCGTCCATTGAAGATTTCACTGTTGAGATTTTCAAGAAAGCGACTGGTGCCAGACTATATAGGGACACCTATTCAAATGCAAAAGACACCAAAATCCGTCTGAATGCGGGAGATTACAAACTCGTTGCGTTCCACGGAGATTCTCTCGGCGCTGGATTCAGTTCCGCTTACTATCAGGCGCTCGTACCTTTCACAATCGACGCTTCACAGAGACGCGTGAATGTCTCGGGCACGGCAAAACTCGCCAACACCAAGGTTGCAGTCAATTACGGAGAAATGCTGAAGACCTACTATACAAGGTTCTGCACATCCGTATTCACAGACAAGGAAAATGTTTCGGACACCCTCGGATTTTCGCAGACGGAGACCCGTGCGGGATTCATTCCAGCAGGAACTCTTACCGTAAATCTTTACGCGGCACTGCCTGGCGAGAAAATGAAGTATTACCATACTACGGTGGATGCTTCTCCTAATGATTTCATCACTCTTAATCTGGAGACAAACCCACAGCAGGGCAAAATCTCAATCGGAATTGTCATTGACAACAGCGTGGAGATTGTCGAGAAGGAAGTCGAAATGGACGCAACTGACATCGCTACCGGCACCCCGGAAATAACAGTCAGTGACAACCTTAAGGCCGGCACCGTCGAATTCTATGAAGGAGACGATCTCGACGGCACCACGGTAAGTGTAGTATCCCCTGCCGGATTTGCACACGCCTGGCTTGAGACGACTTCGGGCTATCTCAAGGCAAAGGGCATAGCCGACAAGATCGACCTCTGCGAGATAAGCGCGGACACAAAGGCCATATTCAGCAGCCTTGGAATCCAGATTCTCAATATGGGCAGCAACACAAGGTTCTCATACATTGATTTTTCAGGTATGAAGAACAAGTTGAAATACGAATCGACTCCGTTCGAAGGCTCGTTCAAACTGACCGTGGAGGACAAGAACGGTGCACAGGCCTCCAGTTCGTCTTTCGCGCTTAAGATGCTTCAGAACGATGCTACTCTTTCGGTAAGCGAAGACAACGCATTCGCAAGAAGTTTCCGCAAGGTAAATGTTACTGTAACCAGCGGCAAGCCTGAAAACTACACTCTTCAGTACAGGTCCAAGGACGGGAAATGGACCGCAGCAGAGGGCGTAATTACCGGCAACAGCATTGATTATGAGAAGATATCAGGAATCACACCTGGTACGGAATACGAGTTCAGGGCTATCTACAATAACAATCCTGATAACTCCACTGACACTGTTACAGTCAAGTCGGAAGACGCGGCTCAGGTAGGCAATTCTGATTTCGAGAACTGGACGACAGAAACAATAAAGATTTCAGTGGCTTGGGCAAGCGACAGGACATTGGACTGGTATCTGCCGTATACGGACGCTTCAGACGCGTGGTGGGCAGTCACAAGCAAGAAGAGTATGCCTACAAGCATCCTTGCTACAACCAAGACTAGCGTAAAATCTTTCCCGACTGTAGCCTACTCTCCTGACTGTGTAAGCGGTTCAAGGTCTGCACACATTTATACTGTAAATGTGGGAAGGCTTAATACAGATGCCATCGCATCAGGGACTTCGTATGCAGGTGAACTGTTCATCGGTACGGCGGACGACTCAGGAAACCACTCGACCGATGGACATTCGTTCTCGAGCAGGCCAGACAAATTCACGTTCAAATACAAGTTCGCACCTAAAGGAAGCGAAAAGTTCTATGTGAAGATAGAGTTCAAGGATGCCTCCGGCAACGTATTGAACACACTTGAAGACACGGAAGGACCTTCCGCATCAGACTGGACAGCGTACAGCACCGATTTCAGTTGGGATAACTTGAGCAAGAAGGTAGCAAACATCTACATCTCATTCAAGTCCTCATCCTCAAGTTCTCCTGGAGTCAACGCGGCTTCAACATTGGAGGTTGCAGGCAATGCAGACACGGGCGGACATTTCGGAAGCTCCCTGTATGTCGATGACATTGAACTTATTTACGAATAATCACACCGAATAAAAAAGTACAATATATGAAACGCATTATTCTATCAATACTTGCCATATCGGCAGTAGTTGCAGGATGCAAGAAGACGGCGAAAGAAGAAGGTCTCGGCTATATGGTATTGAAGTCAGTGACAGCCGATGACAACACCAACGACAAGGAGATTAACGCTTCCGGCACGAAGGCTAATCCTTCGGATCTTGTCGATTTGAATGAATTTTTGATCAAGATTGAAAGCGGTCTCGAAGGAGGCGGCACACAGACATACAAGTATGCGGATATTCTCGACCAGGCTGTCACGCTTGCAACAGGCAATTATATCCTCACCGCAAGTTCTCCTGAAGGAAAAGTTGCAGCTTGGGATCAGCCGCTTTTCGATGGTACCAAGAACTTCACTGTAGTCGCAGGAGCAGTGTCACCGGTAGAAGTAAAATGTACTCTGAAGAACGCCATCGTTTCCGTAAAGTGCACAGATACGTTCAAGACTGAGCTGAGCAGCTACAACATCAAGGTGTCCGCGTCAAACGACGACTTCCTTACCTGGACCAAGGACAACATCGGCAATGACGGATATTTCGACGCGTCTGAACTGAATATCCAGATTGACGGAGTCCGTGAGATAGACGGTTCTACAGCTGCACTCACAGCAAAAATCAGCAACATTCATCCTAAGGACCATATCATCCTCAACCTCGATGCAAAGGTAACCGGCGAAGTCCAGACAATCACCCTTACCCTTGACGGTTCTGTTTTGGAACGCAACCAGGACATCCTGGTGGACGGCTTTGAGGAAATTCCTATTCCGGACCCGGATCCAACACCGGACCCTACACCGACACCGGATCCGGAACCTTCTGATCCTACTCTGCCGACACTCGTATGGGAGGCAAACCCTACATACGCTGTAACTGAGCTCAAGTCAGACGGAATGTCCGCAGAGATGACCGTAAACGCGCCGAACAAGATCAAGGAATTCCTGATTGACGTCAAATCCGATTACGAGAATTTCGAGACGACAATCACCCAGCTTGCCGGCAGCCTCACGATGGACCTCATCAACAATACTGACGCGACATTCGTAAGTATGATGAAGCAGGTGAACATCCCTACGGGAGACGAGATAAAAGGACAGACTTCTGTTCCGTTCTCTTTGTCGTCTATTCTGCCTATGATTCTGGTTTACAAACCGGACGGAGACACCGATTCATATCACTCATTCACATTGAGAGTGACCGACGAGTCCGGCAACACGCTGACTCAGGAACTGAAATTCCATTATATGGGCAACTAATCGATCCGGAGATATAATCGATGAATAAAAGAATATTGACATATATCCTGACCGGAGTCGCAATGATGGCGGTATCTTGCGAAAGGGAAAACTCCGATTACGGACAGAAAGGCTATCTGACGGCGGCCATCGAACAGGACAATTCAGTCACTGTCATCGCCACCAAGTCAGATGATACAACCGCTGACACGCCTTTCACGCTCAAGATATACAAGGGCGAGACTCTCCTGCAGACAATCGATGACCACAGGACTCTCGCAGAAAATCCGCTGGAGCTTAACTGCGCCACATACCGGATCACAGCACAGAACCGTGACGCAATCGCAGCCACTTTCGACGGACCTAGATATAGCGGCGAAGCTGAACAGAAGATTCTGTCGGATGTAGTGAACAATGTTGACATAACCTGCTCTATTGCAGACGTTCTGGCAGTTCCTACATTCACAGATGATTTCGACAGCAGTTTCAAGTCGTGGTCTCTTTCGATAAGCAACGGAGAAGGCTCACTTGAATGGGCTAAAGGAGGAGAAACTCTCGGTAAAACCGGTTACTTCAATGCTACGGACACACTTACCTGGACATTGACTCTTACCAACAATGCCGGAAGGACGTTCAAGCGCCAGGAGACCATTTCCGATGTCGCTGCAGGCCAGCAGTATGCAATGAACTTCAAAATCAAGGTGATAGACGAGAACGCCGGGGCAGTCGGACTGAGAATCGTTCTGGACGACGATACATCGGAGCGCGAGTTTGACCTCACTCTTGACTTCACAAGCTCCGAGGCTGAGGCCAAGAGCGTAAATGCCTGGGCTATGTTTGCGGACGTCAAAGGCGAATTCAAGAGCACGACCGTTCCTGCAGGTCTCAAACTCCAGTACAAGAAGCTCGGAGCGGACGACTGGACTGATTTCGACGGCACAATTACCACCGATGCAGAGAACAAAGCATTCTCAGCACGTCTCAGCGGTCTTGAACCTGCGACCGAATATGTGGTGCGCGCAGTCACGACAAAGGAAGACGGAAAGAAACAGATATCATTCACAACCGAGAGCGCAGCCGAGGTGCACAATATGAACTTCGACTCGTGGTATATGAGCGGCAAGGCCCCGATGCCTAATGCAAGCGGCTATTCCGTATGGGATTCCGCAAACAAGGCTACTGCAAGCCTCGGCACAATACCTACAAAACAGGAGACCAGCCACGTGGCAGTCACCGGAGACGGAAAGAGCGCAGCCAGACTTGAGAGCTGCACGGCATTCGGATTCCTCGCAGCCGGAAACATTTACACTGGCTCGTTTGTGAAAGTTATCGGAATGAGCGGAGCCTCCCTAAACTGGGGAACTCCATTCACTTCAAGGCCTCTCGCGATGAAGGGATATTTCGACTACACCCCGAAGGCTATTGACAAATATGACAGCGATCACAGTAGCCTTGCCGGAGAGACCGACATCTGCCAAATTCAGGTGTTCCTTACGGACAGGACTGATATGTACAATATCAACACGTCAGAAGGCAAGTTCGTAGATGTGAACGGAAGCGACATCATCGCATACGGAAAAATCGAGTCCAACGTCACTACAAGCACAAAGTCAGGACTTGTAAACGGCTATGAGCCTTTCACAATCAAACTTGAATACCGTGACCTTACAAGAAAACCGGCTCAGGTGGTGATTGTCGGAGCAGCCAGCAAATATGGTGACTACTTCACAGGAGGTATCGGCAGTGTGCTTTATCTTGACGAGTTTTCGTTTGTATACGACCCGTCTGAAATCGAATAGTTTTCATAATTGTATATGAACTTCAAGTTCGGCATATTCGTTCTTGGTGCGGCAGCGGCATTCTCGTCCTGCCACATTGAGAACGATATTGCATTGCCGAAAGTCGCCACGGAGTTCACCGAGTTCAAAGTTGACGGACAGAATTCCACAAGGATTGATTCCAAGTCAATGACAGTTGTCGTGGACCTGAGCGAAGATGTCAGGATGAATAACCTGAGCATAACTTCCGTGAAACTTTCCGAGGGGACAAGGTGCAACGACATAAAGATTGCCGAGGGGCAGAAGATTGACCTGTCGAGCCCTTACAGCGTGGAGTTGTTCAATTTCCGCAAATACACGTGGACGATTTCTGCGACACAGTCTGTGGAGCGCTATGTAAAGTGCGAGAATCAGGTGGGCGACGCTTCAATATTCCCGGATGAGCACAAGGTAAGCATAAAAGTGAAGGAGCGTTCCGGCAGTGCAATAGACAGCCGGTCAAACCTGGTCATCACGGATATGAAACTCGGGCTTAAAGGGTCTAAAATCGTCTCTACGACAGATATGAACGGCAATGTACAGGCTATCGAATCATTCCCTGTGACTCTTGACTGTTTTTACGAAAGGACGTTCACCGTGGAGGACAACGGAAAGACTGAAGATTGGCAGTTCATCGCTCTTCCGTCAAAATAGCGCACTAATCGCCTCGTAAATACAATAAAAGCGTCTGTGTTCTTCACTCAGAAAAATTCGCTGGAAACATACGAACAGGCATAATTCAATAAAAGCATCTGTGTTCTTCGCTCAGAAAAATTTGCTAGAAACATACAAATAGGCATAATTCAATAAAAGCATCTGTGTTCTTCGCTCAGAAAAATTCGCTACGAACATCAGATGCTTTTATTGTTTAGTTTGAGTTCTTTAACCGATTTCAGAGCCGTTATGCAGGCGTTCTGCCGGAGTGATGAACTTCATAGTGCCGTCACCCTGACGAGCCATCAGAATCATTCCCTTGGACTCTATGCCGAAGATAGTACGTGGCTTGAGATTGGCGAGAATGCAAATCTGCTTCCCTACCATCTCTTCCGGAGTATAGAACTTCGCAATGCCTGAAACTATCACTCTCTTGTCAATGCCGGTGTCGATTGTGAGTTTCAGAAGTTTGTCTGATTTAGGGACTTTGACAGCCTCAAGCACTGTAGCTGTCCTTATATCCATCTTACCGAAATCATCGAACTCTACCTCGTCTTTCTGCGGCGTCACCTGATTTGCTTCCGCAGCTTTCTTTGCAGCCTCATTGGCAATTCTAATGGCCTCAAGCCTGTTCATCTGAGCATCAACGACAGAATCCTCTATCTTGCTGAAGAGCAACTCCGGTTCATTCAGCTGATGACCTGCAGGAAGCAACGCGCTTTCACCAAGCTTACTCCATTCAAGAACAATTCCGTCCGCACCAGCTTCGGAGCCGGCAGGCAAAGTATGCAGAGCCCTGCACTCGCCCTCTTTATAGATATTTTCGCCGCATGTTCCCTCTTCACCAGCTCTGTGGTCATAGCCTGCAAACAGATTGACGCCTAAAATCTTGCGCAATTTCTCGCAAGAGAACGGCAAGAACGGTTCAAAGGCAATCGCAAGGTCAGCACAAATCTGAAGCGAAACATTGAGGATTGATGCCGTGCGGTCAAGGTCAGTCTTTGCCACTTTCCACGGCTCTGTATCTGAAATATACTTGTTACCGATGCGAGCAATGTTCATTGCCTCCTTAAGAGCTTCTCTGAAGTGGAACGTATCTATATATCTTTCCAACGCAGCCTTGCATTCAGGAATCTGAGCCAATGTCTCTTTGTCTATCGCCTCCGGCTTGAGGTCGGCAGGAACTTTGCCACCGAAATATTTGTGCGTCAGCACTACAGCACGGTTCACGAAGTTTCCGAATATAGCCACAAGTTCGCTGTTGTTACGCTGCTGGAAGTCCTTCCAGGTGAAGTCGTTGTCCTTTGTCTCAGGCGCATTCGCACACAATACATATCTCAAGACATCCTCCTGTCCCGGGAACTGCTCTACATACTCATTCAGCCATACGGCCCAGTTGCGCGATGTGGATATCTTGTTGCTCTCGAGATTGAGGAATTCGTTTGCTGGGACATTGTCCGGAAGGATGTATCCGCCGTGCGCCTTCAACATAGAAGGGAACACGATGCAGTGGAATACGATATTGTCCTTACCGATGAAATGCACAAGCCTTGTTTCCTGATCCTGCCACCAAGTCTTCCATGACTTTGGAAGAAGCTCCTGTGTATTTGAAACATAACCGATAGGAGCATCGAACCACACATAGAGCACCTTGCCCTCGGCGCCATCGACAGGAACCGGCACACCCCAATCCAAGTCGCGGCTCACAGCCCTTGGCTGCAAATGTGCGTCAAGCCAGGATTTGCATTGTCCGTAAACGTTTGTCTTCCACTCTTTATGCTGTTCGAGTATCCACTCGCGGAGCCACGGTTCATACTGGTCCAACGGAAGATACCAATGCTTGGTCTTGACTTTCTCCGGCTTGCTTCCGCTCAAAGCCGACTTAGGGTCTATAAGTTCCTCCGGACTGAGAGTGGAGCCGCATTTCTCGCACTGGTCGCCATAGGCATTAGGATTGCCGCATTTAGGACAAGTTCCTGTAATATAACGGTCTGCAAGGAACACCTTTGCCTCCGGATCGAAGAACTGCTCGGTTTCTTTGGTTATGAACTTTCCGTCATCATACAATTTGCGGAAGAAATCGGACGCATTCTTCTCGTGAACCTTTGATGTGGTTCTGGAATAAATGTCGAAATTGATACCGAGTCCGGTGAACGAATCCTTGATTATCTTGTGATATTTGTCAACAATATCCTGAGGACTTATTCCCTGACGTTTGGCGGCGATAGTAATCGGCACACCGTGCTCATCGCTTCCGCAGACATAAAGGACATCTTCTCCTCTCATTCTCAGATACCTCACATAAATATCGGCCGGCACATAAACTCCAGCCAGATGTCCGATGTGCACAGGTCCGTTGGCATAAGGCAACGCACAGGTAACCAGCGTTCTTTTAAATTTATTGTCCATAGTATATTTTGTTTTTATATTTTTTCATTGCACTCTTCCGAGCTTATTCATTATCCTTTTTCTCAGGTCCAGGAGTTTCTGCTGTTTGCGGAGAAGTTCCTCCATTTCCTCCTGCTGGTCCTCTCCTCCGGTAAAGTTGCGGCTGAGTTCCTTTATCCTTGAGTAAAGTTCGTGTTCCTGCGATTTCACCAGGGCCGAGTTATAGACCAGAATCGCTTTCGGCACATTCTGCACAAGACTCGACGACACGGTGGTCATCGACTTTTCAAAATTCTTCACCGTAAGCTGATACCTGTCCACTACCAGAGCAGATGTAACTGCCGCAACATCACGGTCTTGACTATTCATCAGCCTGAGTATTATCTCGCTGTTGTCCTCGTCCGTCAATGAACTGTCGGAATCATAAATACTGAAATACGCGTCATAGGTCTTCGAATAAATCAAATTCGAAAAAGGATGATCCTCAATGGCATCGCGTATGAAATCAGCGACTGTCACCTGTTCTCCGTTGTCGTAAAATTCCGAATCGGATTCAAAGTCCAGCAGTTTAAGGCCGTGGCGCAATATGAACGTCAGAAGGTCTTTTTCCGATGGAGCCGTCACAGGATTCTCGAAATGCAGAGCATTCGCTGCCTTCCGGTTTGCGGGAGTCGCTACAGCAACATCAGCCGGACCGCCATTCCCCGGGACAATGCTTCCGGCATCCGAAAACGTATCTGACTGAACATCCGAAGGCACATCTGCAGCGCCAGGCACAACTTCAGGACCAAGCGAAGCCGAAGTCTGTTGAGCGGCCCTTTCTTCCCTGAACTGCTGCCTCATCTCCTCCTTTCTCTGCGCGTCCAGAGCCTCACGTATGGCCTCAGTCACCCTGTTGTAAATTATCTGCTCATCCACATCAAACTTGCCCGCAGCAGTCTGCACATATACCGCCCTCTTGATCTGGTCCGGAATCAATGCTATCGTCGAAGCAATGTCATTTATTATCTCGGCCCTCTTGAGAGGGTCATTTCCCCCCTGTTGCAGAAGAAGGTCGGTCTTGAAGCCTATGAAATCGCGTTCGTTTGCGGCTATGAACGACTGAACTTCCGCCAGAGAATGTTTTCTTGAATATGAATCCGGATCGTCCCCGTCAGGTATGAGCACAACGCGCACATTCAGACCTTCCTTGAGAATCAATCCTATTCCGCGCAGCGCCGCGTGTATTCCGGCAGCATCGCCGTCATACATTATGGTAATGTTGTCGGTAAATTTCTTGATGAGACGTATCTGAGGCACTGTAAGCGATGTTCCGCTCGAAGCCACGACATTGGTAATGCCAAGCTGGTGCATAGAAAGCACATCGAGATAACCCTCAACAAGATAGCATTTGTCCTGCCTAGAAATTTCGCTCTTCGCAAAATATAACCCGTACAAGGAATTACTCTTGTCGTAAATCTCCGTTTCAGGGGAATTTACGTATTTTCCGATGTTTGCCGTCTTATAGTCGGAACGCAAAGTCCTGCCGCCGAACGCTATGACACGTCCCGTTACGGAGTGAATCGGGAACATTACCCTGTCAGAGAATTTGTCTATGAGGCTCCCGTCATTGCGCCTGATACTGACTCCTGTAGCCGTAAGATATTCAGCCTTATAGCCCTTGGCGAGAGCCAGATTGGACAAGGACCTGCCGTCTTTCGGGGACCATCCGAGCCCGTATTTCTCTATTGTGGCATTCTCCAGTCCCCTGCTTCTAAAATACGCATAGCCGATTGCACGCCCTTCATCGCTTCTGAGACTGTCCTTGAAAAACTGCTCGGCAAAATCCATCACGAGATACAGACTCTCGCTACGCTGCCTTGCCGCTATCGCTTCCGGAGTCTCTTCCTCCTCCCGGATTTCTATACCGTACTTCCTCGCAAGATACTTTAACGCATCAGGATAAGAAAGACTCTCGTGCTCCATAACGAAGCCCACCGCAGATCCTGTCTTTCCGCATCCGAAGCAATGATATATGCCTTTGGACGGGGAAACGCTGAACGACGGTGTTTTCTCGTTGTGAAACGGACAGCAAGCGATATAGTTGGCGCCTCTTCTTTTCAGCGACACGAAATCGCTGACAACATCCACTATCTCCGCCGAGTCCAGAATCTTTTTTACTGTATCCTGGGGAATCATCCTCCTAACGCTCCTTGCGGTAATCTACATCCTTTACATCCTCAAGTCCTTCCGGCACGTCATCAGATGCCGGTTTTTCCGTATTGAAATGTATCTCGTACTCGTGCCTTGCCTTTGCCACTCTACGTATAGACACCAACTCCGAAATTCCATAGAATATCAGGAAAGTACCGGCCAGAATGGACATTATGCGCTCTGAAAAAGGATTGAACAGGCACATTATACCGCCTACGACAGCAACCGCCGAGAGCATAAGGGCGAACACTCCTGAACCGAGCAGGGACATTGTCCCGACAAGGGCGAACATCTGCAGAATACCAAAGAGGAGAATAACAATTCCGATGATTGTGACAATCGCGCCTGCCACCCAGCCAGGCCAGCAATACAGCAAAATACCTATTATGATATCGACAACTGCATTGAGCGACATCAGTGTCAGTGCACCCTCTTTTCTGTGGGCATATCCGTATGCGAACGAGACCACGCCCGCTGCAAACAGGAACGCCGCTATGATTCTGACGACCTGCACAGTGGCATCGTTGGCGAACACCATTACGAACCCTATTCCTATTGCAGCCAGTGCCCTCAATATGGAGCTGAACTTGCTTTTGTAACCGAAATCAACCATAATTGAATGTTTAGAAACTTCTCGATAGTAAACTACAAATATACATAATCCGCTGTATTTGGGCAATAACAGTTATTTTGCTATATTTGTATGTTTATGCACAAACGGATATTAACAACAACTATCAATATGAACAAAATTCACTTATGTGCACTTGCCGCACTTCTGATTGCCTTCGCAGGCTGCAGCAAGGAATCCAACAAAAAGGAGAAGCACGACGCTCTGACATTCAGTCAGAACCAGGAATTCAATTTCACGTATGAAGCCGATGCCGCCGACGAGAACATATTCTTCACGGCCGATGAAATTTGGCTTGCCGAGAAAACAGATGAAGAAGGCGTGGACAACTCCTGGTTCACCATAGAGCCTACGTCCGGCAAAGCTGGCGCAGCCTTCATCTCCCTGACAGTCAGCGAAAACGCCGAAAGCGACAAGGACAGAAGCGGAGCATTCACAATTATGTGCGGAACATACGAGAAGACATTTACAATTCTTCAATACGCACGCAACTCTGCAGGCAGCAAGAATGTATATTTCGCTGACGAGAAATTAAAGGCATACTGCGTAGGTAATTTCGACACCGATGGAGACGGCAAAATTTCCAAGGAGGAAGCCGCTCAAATCACAGAACTGGAGTGCCCGGAGATGGAAATCACCTCACTGGAGGGCATTCAGTATATGACTGGGCTGACATCGCTGAACTGCCGCTACAACTCGATTGCCGGAGAACTCAACCTGAGCGGCATGAAGAATCTCAAGACAGTTCTTGCCGACCACAATCTGCTCACAAAGATTGACTTGAGCGGATGTTCTTCACTTGAAACCCTCTGGAGTTTCGACAACTATGCGTACGATGACGACAGCAAGATGTATTTCTCCCTCACTGAAGTAAATCTCGAAGGTTGCTCAGCACTGAAATATGTCAAGTTGGCGGACAATGGCATCACCTCTCTCGACTTCTCGGATTGCACTGAGCTTGAGGAACTTGACGTAACCCTTAACAAACTTGCAAGCATCAACTTGTCGAATTGTGGAAAACTCCGCCAGGCAAGCATACGAGGCAACAAATTCAATTCTTCTGTCGATTTCAGCCATTGCAGCGAACTCACATATCTCAACGCGGCAGAAGCTGAACTGACAGGCCTGAATGTATCCGGATGCTCCAAACTCATACAGTTCATAGCGTACAGGAACACAGGCATCAAGTCTATGGACGTTTCCGCCTGCACGGAGCTTACCGAACTCAATCTCTACGAGACCGGCATCACCGCCATCAACGTAAAGAACAACACCAAGCTCACCAAGCTCAATCTCGGTTACACCGGAGGACTTACCTCAATAGATGTTTCCGCCTGCACAAAACTCACGGAACTCAATCTCCAGGAGAACCTGCTCGAAACCCTTGACGTCTCCAAATGTCCTGAGCTCTCGATACTCAAGGCTGAAGACAACGTTCTTTCTTCCATCAATCTGGAGGGATGTACCGCAATGAGGCAACTCTATCTGTACAACAACAGACTCACTTCCATTGACCTCAGTTCCTGCACCAATCTTGGCAGCCTTGCCATTTACAAGAACAGCCTGACCTCGCTTGACGTAAATCCTTGCGCCGGAGCAATGTACTTCCTTGACTGCAAAGAAAATGAACTTACACAGTTGAACTGCGACAAACTTAAGTTGCTCAATTCCATTGACGCCAGCACCAACGCGATTACAAGTCTGGACCTGCGCGAATGCAAGGAACTTACAGAGGCTTACCTCAACAACAACAAGCTTGCTTCGCTCAAGATCAAAGGTCTTGACAAGCTTGCCACCTGCGAGTTCCAAAGCAACAATCTTGAGAGAATTGACCTTCGCGGATGCACAGCCATAAGCGAGCTCCATATTCAGAAGAATGCTGACCTCGCATACGTTTCGTTCCACGGATGCACAGCTCTTAACTATGTGGATTGCCGCGAGACAAGCGTATCGACATTGGATTTCAGCAACAACGCAAGTATGAACTTCCTGTTCGCGACGGACTGTCCGAAACTGCACCACATCTATATAAGGACAGGTTCCAACTACAGTTCTCTCGAATATGACGATACCAAGGTGGAAGTTCTCCAGAAAGACCCGTCCGATTACAATGATGTTGACGGGGACAACTGGGGAGATGACGATGTAGATCCGTGGAACAACTAATCAGACATTTTACAATGAAATCATATATAACATATTTGGCGGCTGCAGTTGCAGTATGTCTCGCAGGTTGCCAGAAAGACGGAGCAGAGAAAACTGCCGAGCCTAAGACAAGGGAAATAACGGTCAAAAGCCTATTGACAAAGACAGGCATAGATTACGAGGGAGACGTCTCCCATCTTGTCTGGAAAGAAGGCGACAAGGTGATGTACATCACAGATGATCAGGAAGGACTTTATGATCTCGGTTTTCAGGAGGCCGTTGTTGACTCCAACAAATTCACTGCAAACATTTCGTCCAAGGCGACATCAGACAACAAACTTCTGGTAGTATGGGGCGGTTCTGCAACCGATGCCGGCAGCAGCGACCTCCGAATCTGGATGAAGAAAACCATAAGCCAGAAGAGCACGGACGGATTCAACGGCAAACTTCTTCCGATGGTGGCGTTGATGAATGTGCCGGCAGAAAAGGAAGTCAGCGCATCATACAAACCACTCGCATCCGTTCTGCGCGTAGCAATTGATTCCACTGAGCACGCATCCGAGAAGCTCAAATCCATAAAAATCTCCACAGCGGAGAATTGCGTGGGAAGCTATGCCATATCCACCTCAACTGCAAAAGGATATGAGTTCAAAGGCTCATCCAACAGCGTGACTGTCACATTCACTGACGAGCCGGAACTGAGGGATTTCAAATATGCCTACATCGTGGTGGCAAAAGGTTCATACACAGGTGTCACAGCGGAAGTTACCACAGACGTGCGCACATACACGTTCGAGGACGGCAAGATGGATGTTTCCGCAGAGGACAGAGGACTTTTCAGAATGAGTCTGAAATTGTCCACACCTCCGGCACCGGCAGAGCAGAAATTCGTCAAAGTCACCGAGCAGTCCCAGATTGAGGACGGCGGCACCTACCTCATCGTATCGCCTAAAACTGAAGGAAGCAACTACTATGTTGCAATCAATTCACAGAGCGACAGTTACCTTGAATCCACAGTCATCGGCTGCGACTCTGAAGGTGCGATAGTCAAGACAGACGATATCGTGAACAACTACGCGGTAATATTGACGGCCGGAAGCGGTTCATACGCAGGACAATACGCCATAAAGATGGCGGGACTCGGCTCCAAGCCGTACATCAAGGCACCGGGCAATGTCTCCGAAGGCGTCAACTATGTCGGGCAATTCTGGTATGGTGATTCCCTGCAGGAGCAGTCGAATTTCTATTGGACCATCACGGTTACTGACGGCAGTGTCCGCATAGCATCTCACGAATTCAAGATGGCAGGCGAAGGCACAGGTAGATATGGCGGAATCGCTTTCTTCAGTGACGGCAGCAAATTCGGCGTGTTCGCACCAGAAACCGAAGACTACGCCGTTGCCCAGCTCTTCAAGCTGCAGTAACGCTAAATAATATCTGCCGGAAAGGCAAGACGGGGTGGCTGAAAAATTTGTTTTTGGCCGCCCCTATTTGTAAATTAGCACTATGTTTTTGCACAACTTAAATTAGATTTAGATAGTATGAAATCAGACATCGAGATTGCAAGAAGCATCAAGCTGAAACCTATCAGCGAGATTGCTGAAAAGGTGGGTATTCCTCAGGACGCTATTGAGCCTTATGGAAAGAGTATGGCGAAAGTGCCTCTCTCCCTCATTGACGACAACAAAGTCAAAAAAAGCAAACTGATTCTGGTTACTGCCATCACACCGACCAAAGCGGGCATCGGAAAGACTACAGTCTCCGTAGGTCTCGCACTGGGGCTCAATAAAATCGGAAAGAAAGCCATCGCCGCTTTGCGCGAACCGTCCTTGGGACCTTGTTTCGGAATGAAAGGCGGCGCTGCGGGTGGCGGATACGCGCAGATTCTTCCTATGGAGAAGATAAATCTGCATTTCACTGGCGATTTCCACGCCATCACCTCCGCCAACAATATGATTTCCGCACTTCTGGACAACTACCTGTACCAACATCAAGCTGAAGGCTTTGGACTGAAGCAGATTCTGTGGAAAAGGGTTCTGGACGTGAATGACAGATCATTGCGGCACATTGTCACGGGACTCGGTCCTCACGCGAACGGACTTGTACAGGAATCCGGATTCGACATCACTCCCGCATCCGAGATTATGGCAATCCTATGCCTGTCGAAAGACGTCAATGACCTGAGACGCAGAATCGAGAACATTCTGCTCGGATATACTCTTGACAACAAACCGTTTACAGTGAAGGACCTCGGCGTAGCAGGCTCTATTGTAGCATTGCTGCTTGACGCTATGAATCCTAATCTTGTGCAGACCACAGAAGGCACGCCTGCATTTATTCACGGCGGTCCTTTCGCCAACATAGCACACGGTTGCAACTCCATCATCGCCACAAAGATGGCAATGACATACGGTGACTACGTCATCACGGAGGCAGGATTCGGTGCTGACCTCGGCGCAGAGAAATTCTTCGACATCAAGTGCCGCAAGAGCGGTCTCAACCCGTCTCTCACCATATTGGTAGCGACACTGCGAGGCCTCAAGATGCACGGCGACGTTCCTGTGGAAAGCATCAGCGAAGCTTCCGAAGAGGGAGTACGCAAGGGATTCGCCAATATGGACAGGCACATCGAGAATATGCGCAAATTCGGTCAGACAGTCCTTGTCTGCTTCAACAAATTCGGAGATGACAGGGACAACGAAATCCAGATGGTACGTGACCACTGCGCAGAATTGGGTGTTCCGTTCGCACTCAACGACGCATTCGCGAAAGGCGGGGAAGGTGCTGTGGAGCTCGCCGAACTGGTAGTGAAAACCATCGATGAAAAGCAGTCCGAGCCTGTTAAATTCCTGTACAGCGATGACGAGAGCATCGAAAAGAAGATTGTGAACGTAGCCAAGGAGATTTACCGCGCAGGCAATGTTGAATTCAGCCAGGAGGCGAGAAAAATGCTCGGCAAGATTGAAGGCACAGAATACGCGAAATTCCCTGTCTGCATAGCCAAGACCCAATACTCATTCTCACAGGACCAGAAGAAATACGGCGCACCTGAAGGATTCGACTTCGACATCAAGGATATCGTTATCAATGCCGGAGCCGAACTGATAGTTGCGATTGCCGGGGACATCATCAGGATGCCGGGGCTTCCCAAGTCACCTCAGGCGTTGAGGATAGACGTAATCGACGGTCACATAGACGGCTTGAGTTAAAATGCTGTTTGACAATCATAACCACAGCCAGTTCTCCTTTGACGGAGGACGCACGACCGTGGAAGATACTACAAGAGAGGCTATCCGGAAAGGACTGGGTGGCCTCTGTTTTACTGACCACTGCGACTTCTATGTTCCGCCTATGAAGTCTAGCTATGAAGCATACGTGCCGGAAGAGTTCGATGTTGCGGCAAGGGATGCCGAGATTGACAGGGTAAATGCTCTTGTCCCAGCCAACTTCAGGATTTTCAAAGGCATAGAAATAGGCGTACAGAAAAGCGAGCGCGAGAAGATCGCAGAGCACCTTGCAAAAAATCATTTCGATGAAGTGATCGCATCTGTTCACTACATTGATGAGACTGACCCCTATTGGGGCGGGTACTACGAGGGAAAGACCTGGAAGCAGGCATACGGCCATTATCTGGAGACGCTGTACGAGGAAATCGTATGGCTTGGTGACAGGTTCGACGTTATGGGACACTACGACTATGTGACACGCTATGCGCCATATCCCGAAGCCAGCATAATGTACAAGGATTTCCCGGACCTTCTGGACAACATTCTGCGTTTCCTTTCCAAAAACGGCAAAGCATTGGAAATCAACACCAAGACATATCAGGAGCTCAAAGGGCGCACACCGGTGCTAGACCTCAACATACTCAAGCGTTACCGCGAACTTGGAGGAGAAGTGATAAGCCTTGGCTCAGATTCACACGATGCCAAGCGTGTAGGTCTGCATTTCGAAAGATTTGCGGAGATAGTCAAGTCTGCCGGATTCCGCTATCTGGCACATTTCGAGAATAGAAAACTGATTATGGAACGCCCTTGAGGGCACATCAGGACCGTGAACACCAACCCGACAGGCCACAACACACAGCAGGCACTTAGTTGGCAACGTCAGAGAGGAACTTCATCCTGACAATTCTTATTTCAGACTCCTCAAAATCGGGCTCAAGCGCAGCAATAGCATCGCTCAACGAGTCTGATTCCGCCTCGTTCCTGAACCACTCGAATATGGCATCGGACACATCCTGGTCCATATTGGCGTCAATATAGTAATTCAAGTTGAGTCTGGTTCCAGCTTCGACGATATTTTCCATAGCGGTCAGAAGCTCGTTCATATCCATATTGCGGGCATCCGCTATGTCCTCCAGATCCATCCGCCTGTCAATGCTCTGTATGATGAATATCTTGTCAGAAGACTTGTTTGGCATTGACTTTACGACAAAATCATCCGGACGCGATATGTCATTGTCTTCCACATACCTTGATACAAGTTCAAGGAAAGGCTTCCCGTATTTCTTCGCCTTGCCTTCTCCAACTCCCTGACACTTAACCAGTTCATCGAAAGTCTTGGGATACATAATGGACATATCCTCAAGAGATGAGTCACTGAATATAATCCACGGCTGCAGGTGCAGTTTATGCCCCTCCGACTTTCTCAAGTCCTTCAACATAGACAGAAGCGTGGGGTCACCTCCGGAACCGCCCTTAGACATTGCCGGAGCATCATCGTCATCGTCGTCATCAGTACCCTCCGAGAAATTCCTGTCTCCCGCCAACATCAGCTCATACGGGTGCTCAAGGAATTTGGCACCTTCTTCCGCTACGGAAACAAGTCCGTAAGAATCCAGGTCACGCTTCAGAAAATGCCTTATAAGTGCCTGATGCAGAATCATTTCCCAGAATCTGACAGGATGGTCGGAGCCTGAGCCGAACGCCTTGAGTTTGTCGTGTCTGTAAGATTTGACTATTGCTGTGGCTATACCTGTCAGGATATTGGCAAGATGCTCTATCTTAAAATGTTCCGGCAACGATTTCACCAGAGAAATCGCCATACACATCTCTTTCTCGGCATTGAAACGCGGCTTCGGATTGAGACAGTTGTCACAGGCACCGCAGTTGCACTCCTTATAGTCCTCTCCGAAGTAACTCAGAAGAAGCCTCCTGCGGCAGTCTCCGGATTCCGCATAAGCGACCGTCTCCATCAGCAGCTGACGTCCGATTTCCTGCTCCGATACCGGCTTGCTGGTCAAGAACTTATCTAATTTACGAATATCCTTGTAACTGTAATATGCAATGCAGACACCCTCGTTTCCGTCTCTGCCGGCTCTACCGGTCTCCTGATAATATCCCTCCAGACTGCGCGGCACGTCATAATGAATCACAAACCTGACATCCGGCTTGTCTATGCCCATTCCGAAAGCGATTGTCGCCACTATGACATCCACATCCTCCATCAGGAAACGGTCCTGATTCTCCGCCCTCACTTTCGCATCGAGTCCAGCGTGATACGGTACAGCCTTTATCCCATTGATACTGAGCACCTGGGCAAGTTCTTCAACCTTCTTTCTGCTCAGACAGTAGATGATTCCCGACTTCCCTGGATTCTGCTTTATGAACTTTATGATGTCCCTGTCCGGATCGACCTTATCCCGCACTTCGTAGTAAAGATTCGGCCTATTGAACGATGACTTGAAAACGCTCGCTTCCGATATGCCAAGATTTTTGAGGATATCACTCTGCACCTTAGGAGTCGCAGTTGCGGTCAGCGCTATTATCGGAGCCCTGCCTATTTCATCCACAATCGGACGTATCCGCCTGTATTCAGGTCTGAAATCGTGCCCCCAGTCAGAGATGCAGTGAGCCTCGTCAATAGCATAGAATGAAATCTTTATCTCCTTTAGAATCGCTATATTCTCCTCCTTGGTAAGACTCTCCGGAGCGACATAAAGAAGCTTGGTAACCCCTGCCTTCAAGTCTTTGGTAACCTCTGTTATCTGCGCCTTGGTCAATGAAGAATTCAGGAAATGCGCTATCCCGTCATTGCCCGAAACAAAGCCCCTGATGGCATCCACCTGATTTTTCATCAACGCGATAAGAGGAGACACCACAATGGCAGTTCCGCTCATCAGCAAAGCCGGCAGCTGATAGCACAAGGACTTGCCGCCGCCTGTAGGCATAATGACAAATGAGTCATTGCCTTTGAGCAGATTCTCTATAATTTTCTCCTGATCTCCCTTGAATGAAGAGTAGCCGAAAAATTCTTTCAGTTTTGAATGAATGTCCGCAGAGTCGATATTCATAGGCTTGAAATCATTTTATCAAAAATAATAAATTATTTTGCTCCGTCAAAATTATGTTTCCTTCTTTCAAATAAAAATACGATATTTGCAGTCGCTGAAATTGGAGATATTCCAATAGTTAGAATCGGACAAAAATTTTTAATAATATGAAGACTTGCAGAATTATTGCAGCTGCGCTCATCGCGACTATCGCTGCTTCCTGCTCCGCTAACGGCGGACAAAAAGCGGGTGTTGACGGAAAAGATTCCACAAAGGTGGCTACTGTCAACCCTGAGACTCTCAAACCAAGAAAATCTGAAGTTGATTCAGTAAGCTACCTTATGGGTGTAAACTTCGGTATGTTCATCAAAGGTTACAACTTCGGTGACAAACTCAACTACAAGCTCATCGAAAGAGGTATCAAGGACGTGCTCAAGGCAAAGGGTGACTATCGTGACTCAACTTATGCAAAGCAGTTCAAGATCAATCCTGATTGCCTCAACGACGTATTCAATTCATACCTCGCAAAGAGACGCGAATACACCGCAGCTGTTAACAAGCAGAAAGAAGTTGAGTTCCTCGCAAAGAATGCAAAGGCAGACAGCGTGCAGGTTACAGAAAGCGGTCTTCAGTACATTATCCGCGAGGCCGGCAACGATGTTAAACCTGGCGAGGCTGATACAGTATATGTAAACTACAAGGGAACACTCACAGACGGCACCACATTCGACGAGTCAAAGTCAGCTACTGGTGTTAGAATGCTTCTCAACCGTGTCATCAAAGGCTGGACAGAGGGTATGCAGCTCGTAGGTGAGGGCGGAAAACTCAGACTCTTCGTTCCTTCAGAATTGGGATACGGCGAGAACGGCAACCGCAGCATCGAACCTAACAGCACACTTATCTTCGATATCGAGCTTGTAAAGGTAAACAAAGTCGCTCCAAAAGAGGAAGAGGCTAAATAAGCGGCACTCCGCACAATACAACATAATAAGACTGATCTGTTTGCAAACACATTCAGGTCAGTCTTTTTTCAAAACCGGAAACAAGACAATTTATGGAACTCGAAGGAACACTTCTTCAGAAGCTTGCAGTCCAGAACGGCAAATCCGCCAAAGGCGAATGGTCGAAGCAGGAATTCGTGATAGAATATCAGGACGGAAATTATCCGACAAAGGTTTGCCTCAACGTATGGGGCGCCGACAAGGTCAAGGAACTTGAAAGATTCAAGCCGGGTGACAAAATCAGAGTATCGTTCAGTCTGTCAAGCCGCGAATACAACGGCAGATGGTACAGCGACATCCGCGCGTGGAGAATCGCTCCGTCAGGTGCACAGTCAGGCGCGCAATCCGCTCCGCAGAGTGCAAATACAGATATGCCGGCACCTGAGCCACAGGCTCCTGCGTCACTAGATTCAATGTCCGATGACCTGCCGTTCTAACCGCAGGAACCTCGCCAGAGGCACTAAATGACATACGCCAGCCTACGTGGCATAAAAAAGGATGTTGCACTGCGCAACATCCTTTTTTGGTAGTTATCTCAAAAACTGCTTTTTAATCTTTTTAATCTAGTTTATGGATTGCAAGGCCGGAGCGGAGTTTCGGTTCAAACCAAGTCGTCTTTGGCGGCATTATGTTGCCGCTGTCCGCTATGTCAGTAAGTTGCTTCATTGAAACCGGATACAGGGCGAACGCCACTTTCATCTCACCGCTGTCCACGCGGCGGGACAACTCTCCAAGCCCCCTTATGCCGCCTACGAAATCTATCCTCTTATCCGTACGCAAATCTTTGATTCCCAGTATCTTGTCCAGCACAAGTCCGGAAAGGATAGTCACATCCAGCACTCCGATAGGGTCCTTGTCATCGAACCTGCCCGGTTTGGCTTCAAGCGAATACCACTTGCCGTCAAGATACATCGAGAAATTGTGCAGGTGAGACGGATGGTATTCCCCCTCTCCCTTATACTCTTCCAGAACGAAGTCCTTTTCCAAGGCCGAGAGGAACTGCTCTGAAGTCAGTCCGTTGAGATCCTTGACAACCCTGTTGTAGTCGATGATTTTCAACTGGCTCTCCGGAAAACATACAGCTAGGAAATAGTTGTATTCCTCATCTCCCGTGTGAGCCGCATTACCCAGACGCTTTTCGGCGCCCACTCTTGCCGCAGCAGCCGTACGATGGTGTCCGTCAGCCACATAGAAAGCATTGACATCGTGCGTGAATATCTCAGTTATCCTTAAAATCACGGCATCATCAGATATAACCCAGAAAGAATGGCCGAATCCGTTCTCATCCGTGAACGAATACTCAGGAGTGCCTGCTACCGCATTCGAAACTATCGCATTGAGTTCCGCATTGTCCTTGTAGGCAAAGAATACCGGCTCAATATTGGCGTTCTGTATCTTCACGTGAACCATACGGTCGTCTTCCTTGTCCTTTCTGGTCAATTCGTGCTTCTTAATTTTCCCCTGGGAATAGTCATCAGTATGGGCACAGAGTACCAACCCGTATTGAGTCCGACCGTCCATAGTCTGCGAATAGACATAGTAGCAAGGCTTGTCATCCTGCACCAACCACCCGTTTTTCTGCCATTTCGCAAAATTCTTCACAGCCTCGTCATACACCCTTTCATCGTGATCGGGAAGAATGGGATTGAAATCAATCTCAGGCTTTGTTATGTGTAGCAAGGACTTCTCCCCCGCCATCTTCTTCGCCTCCTCGGAATTGAGAACATCATACGGAGGTGCGGCAACTTCAGTGACTATGTTTTTCGGTGGCCTTATGGCAGCGAACGGTTTGACTTTTACCATCGGTTTCGAGTGTTATTATGTTAAATGTTTACCTGAAATCTTGTACATCCTTCCGCAAAGAAAGCCACAATCTGACGTGCGGCGGCAAGCCCTGCATTGACATTTGCCTCGGCAGTCTGCGCCCCCATTTTCTTCGGAGTAGCGAACACGCGCACGCCGAACTTCTCGCGAAGCCTTTCGATATTGTCGGGAGCGACATCCGTGACATATTTTATATCAGGTCTGTCCTCCAGTGCCTTCTCGAGCCCCGGTTCGTCTATAACTTCCTTTCTTGCCGTATTTACGAGAACCGCACCCTTAGGCATCGACGTTATTAGCTCGTATCCGATGGAGGCAACAGTGTCAGGAGTCGCAGGAATATGGACAGAGACAAAGTCCGACTCCGCATACAGTTCCCTGACAGTTGCGACAGGCCTTGCCCCGGCCTGAGCAATCTTGTCTTCCGGAATAAACGGATCTGTAGCCAGAACAGTCATTCCAAGAGCCTCCGCTTTCTTTGCGACAAGCCTGCCCACATTTCCGAAAGCCTGAATGCCGATTTTCTTGCCGGATATCTCACTACCCGTTACAGGAGTAAACTGATTCCTGCTCATATAAATCATCATCGCAATCGCAAGCTCAGCCACCGCATTGGAATTCTGACCGGGAGTATTTTCCACGACCACGCCGTGAGCCTTGGCGGCCTCCAAATCTATATTGTCATAGCCAGCTCCCGCACGCACCACAATTTTCAGTTCCTTTGCCGCACCAATGACTTCAGCATCCACTTTGTCTGACCGCACAATCATCGCCTGCACATCTTTGACCGCAGACAACAGAGCCGACTTGTCAGCATACTTTTCAAGCAGCACGACCTCGTGACCGGCATTTTCCAGTATTTCACTGATTCCCTTCACTGCCGCAGCGGCAAAAGGCTTCTGGGTTGCAACAAGTATTTTCATAGCGGCGTTACTTCTTAAGTGATTCAAACTCTTTCATAGACGATACTAGCGCCAGAACGTCCTCTTTCGTGCAGGCATTGTAGATGGAAGCCCTGAAGCCACCCACGGAACGATGTCCCTTAATGCCTATCATCCCCTGCTCTTTCGCAAACGCAAGGAATTCATCCTGAAGACTTTCATATCCCGGAGACATCACAAACGACACATTCATTATCGAGCGATCCTCCTTGACAGCCGTGCCGGTAAACAGAGCATTCCTGTCTATCTCATTGTAAAGTATGGCTGCTTTCTCCTCATCCAACTTGTGCATAGCCTCGACTCCGCCCATACTCTTCAGCCATTTCAGCGTCTCGTTCATCACGAAAATGGAGAACACTGGAGGAGTATTATACATTGACTGTTTGTCGATATGCACCTTATAGTCAAGCATAGGCGGAAGGTATCTTGTCACTTTTCCAAGTGCATCCTTGCGAATAATGGCGAAAATGACACCAGCAGGACCGACATTTTTCTGCGCACCTCCGTAAATCATCGCATATTTGCTGACATCCACAGGACGGGTCATTATGTCCGACGACATATCCGCAATCAGCGGAACAGGACAATCCATATCTTCCTTAATTTCAGTACCGTAGATGGTATTGTTCGTGGTAATATGGAAATAGTCTATATCGGTCGGAATCTCATATCCCTTAGGGATATACGTATAATTCTTGTCCGAAGAGCACGCCAAAGCATAGGCATTGCCGATACCCTGCGCCTGCTGGAGAGCCTTGTGCGCCCACACTCCGGTATCGAGATACGCTGCCTTGTGCTCAAGGAAATTCAACGCGACATATAGAAATTGCAGACTTGCGCCGCCGCCGAGAAATATAACTTCGTGAGTATCAGGTATATGGAGAAGTTCCTTCCAATTGGCACGAACCTCGTCCATAACCTCGCCCCATTCTTTCGAGCGATGCGAGACTGAAAGCACCGATATTCCCGTATTCTTAAAATCTTTCAAGGCATCAATGGAGCTGTCAATAACCTGCTGAGGCAGGAGACAAGGTCCGGCATTAAACACGTGTACTTTAGCCATATCGCTTAATATTTAATTAGTTAATTCTTCAAGAACCCGGCACCTTACATTCGGTCAAGAAGCGGGGTTCGTTAACATATCCTTACAACGATTACGAATAATCATTATAAATCGTTGTAAATATAACAAATATTTATAAAAACAAAAATTTCAAAGGCATTATGAAAGCAACGGGAGCCTTTTGCCGTTCCTATCTGTATCCAAGAAGATAGGATATGACTGCCATCCTGACATACATTCCGTTACGCGCCTGCTGGAAATAATAGGCATACGGAGTCTCATCCACGTCAGTCGATATCTCTGTAATCCTCGGAAGCGGATGAAGTATCTTCATATTCGGCTTCACACCGGACAGCATAGAAGCATTAAGCACGTATGTATCCTTCACCTTGTCGTAATCTTCCTTGCTCGGGAATCTCTCCTGCTGGACTCTAGTCATATAAAGAATGTCGCAGTCGTTCAGATGTTCCTCAAGAGAAGCAGTCTCCTCATAGTGCACCTTCTTGTCATCCAGGAATTTCAGATACTTGGACGGCATCTTGAGTTCATCCGGTGCAGTAAACACATAATTCGGAGAGAAATCCGACATCGCTTCGGAAAGCGAATGCACCGTGCGCCCATATTTCAGATCACCTACCATATTGATAGTCAGCCCGTCCAATTTCCCTTGAGTCTGCATTATTGTGTACATATCGAGAAGCGTCTGAGTCGGATGCTGATTAGAACCGTCGCCCGCATTGACAACCGGTACAGGAGCGACACTCGCTGCAATAGCCGCGGCACCCTCGACAGGATGACGCATCACTATCATATCCACGTAGTTGGAAACAATTTTTATGGTATCTTCAAGCGTCTCCCCCTTCGTCACACTCGTGTTTTTCGCATCCGGGAAACCGATAACCCTGGCACCGAGACGATTGACCGCCGCTTCAAACGACAGCCTTGTCCTGGTAGACGGCTCAAAGAACAGGCAGGCAATCACCTTCCCCGCAAGAAAATTCTGTTCCCTGTTTTTCTCAAACTCTTTGGCAACTTCGAGGATATGAAGGATTTCATCCTTCGAAAAGTCACTGATTGAAATCAGACTTTTAGGCATAATGCTTAATTATTTGTCGGCGGTCGGCCAAATACCGCCGTTAACATTTATCAGGCTTGGCCAGCCCATAGCATAATCAAATCACCTCTGCCGTGCATCCGGCAATGTCGCCGGCGGACTTCAGGAAATCCTGTTCCAAAGACAGCCGTACCTTCACGACAAGTTCGCACTCCAGACCGAAATTCTGGCTACACTGCTCCAATGACATATCCTTCACCATCTTCATCACGCTGTTCATCGAGTCATAACCGAACTTGAGAAGATACCTGCGCGATGCAATTTTGGTAATTATGGAATTGTGCGCAATCGCATCAGCGGAAGAAGTCTTGTACGCCCGGATCAGCCCCGGAATTCCAAGCTTAATCCCACCGAAATAGCGCACGACCACTATCAGGATGTCGCTCAAACCATTGGAATCAATCTGGCCCAGAATCGGCCGCCCCGCAGAAGAAGACGGCTCCCCGTCATCATTTGCCCGGAACAAATCACCTTTGTAACCTATGCGATAGGCATAGCAGTGATGTCTGGCATCGTGATATTCCTTTTTCAAAGAACCTACTATACTCTTCACCTCATCTTCCGTCTCCACGGGATATGCAAAAGCGATGAAACGGCTTCCATTGTCCTTGAAGAGGCCTTCAGAAGGACCGGCTATGCTCTTGTAGGAGTCAAACACGGACGTTTCATTCATTTCCATATTTTCAAAATTAACTAAAAACGCCTGATTCTGCAATGCCGTGCCGCGATATTGGGGAAATATTTTGTAACTTTGACGCCAACAAAACAGATTCTTGTATGATTCTCAGATATCGTGTTTCCCTGCCGGGAATAAAGGGGTTTGCCCGCGTATATGAATTGAAGTCCACCACTACTCTTTATGAATTCCATAAGAGAATGAGAGACGATATGGATTTCTCCCACGACCAGCTCATTCAGTTCAAAGGACTTGCACAGGGCGCAAAAGAGACTGACACACCTATAGCAAGATACGGAATGTTCGACCTCGGATTCGGCACTGTCGATGAGGTTACGCTTGCAGACACTTTGGAGAAAGGTATCGGATATTTCAAATATTTCTACGATGTAACTGACAGAAAGAGTGTAATTGTCACTTTCGAAGGCGAAGTAGATGAAATTCCGGGAAAGACTTATCCGGCACTTGTCGAGAGCAAGGGCCCGAATCCTATCGAGTTTGAAAACGGATTCGTGGCATACGAGGATCTTCCTGACGAGCAGAAGCATCTGCCGGGAGAATCATCATCCTGGGGAAAAAGCGAGCCCGCCGCTGCAGCTGATGACGCAGACGACGATGATCTTCTCGCTGACGACATCGATGACACCGATGAGGACGAAGACGAGGAAGACGATCTCAAATCTTCCATCGAGGAAGACAGCGACCAGATTTTTGACGGTTCCGAGGATCTGATGTTCTGATGCAGCCTTCTCGGCACGCAGTTCTATGGGCAGGAAACTTATCGTAATCACCGGACCTACCGGCATCGGTAAAACCGAATACGGCATTGAAGCCGCTCTTCGTTACGGTTCACCTGTCATATCCTGCGACTCCCGCCAGATTTACAAAGAAATGACAATAGGGACTGCAGTCCCTGATGCTTCGCAGCTTGCAGCCGTGAAGCATTATTTTATTCAGAGCATATCCGTCGAAGAGCCCTATTCTTCAGGGCAATACGAAATAGACGCATTGCAGCTGATTGACAAGTTGTTCAACGAAGGGCGCGATACTCTCGTAATGTGTGGAGGTTCAGGATTTTATGTCAATGCTGTCTGCAATGGACTGGACAGTCTTCCCGTTCCGCCGCCAGAGCTAAGGGCTCAGATCACGGAAAGAGTTAAAAATGAAGGAGTGGAAGTTCTTGCAGAAGAGTTGAAGCGCCTCGATCCAAAAGCCTGGTCATCAATTGACATCAAGAATGGCCAGAGAGTCGTAAGGGCGCTTGAGACCATCATAGTTTCAGGGCGTTCATTTACCGAATTCAAATTGGACAAGCCTAAGGAAAGGGATTTTGAAATAGAGAAAATCTGCCTGTTCCGTCCGCGTGAGGATATTTTCGACAGAATCAACAGAAGGGTCGTCAAAATGATTGACAACGGTCTGGTGGAGGAAGTCAAGTCTCTTGTACAATACAGAGGTCTCCCAGCCCTACAGACCGTCGGCTACAAGGAGATTTTTGATTATCTTGACGGCAAGACTTCTCTGGACGAGGCTATAAGACTAATCCAGCGCAACACACGCCATTATGCAAAAAAACAGCTCACGTGGTGGAAACGCGAGCCGAATGTCAAATGGGTTGAGTTGTAAAAATTGACATGCAATTCTGAAATAGCCCCTTATTCCTGCTTCAGAACGACATCACCGTCAAATTTCCTGTCAACCACGAGAATGCAGCAAGGTACGATGCTGTACGACCGGTCCTCTCCGCTCTGAACTTTGTAGGCAAACACAACTTTACCGCCTTTTTCACGCACAAGACTTACTGGAATTATTTCGGTATCCTTGCAAGTCTCGGGATTGACCACAGAGATAACATACTGACTGTCAAAATCTATAGCAGTCGGCAATCCGTTCTCGCCCATAACTGCCGCCATATTGAAGTACTTTTCAAACTCCGCCCCGTCAGTAATTTTGGAAGGGACTTCACCGGCAACATCATTTCTCACGAAATAATGGTCAGCGACGGTGTACGGCACATTTTCCGTACACCCTGCAAACATTAGATCCGCTACTGCAGCCACAACAATTAACACAATTTTATTCATAACATATCCGAATTTTCCTTTTGGCTCTCCCACGAACCTCCCTGAAAATGACGGAACATTCTGAATCTTGCATCAAGTTGCGAAAATTTACAGACCTACGCAGTCCATTTGTGATGCGCTAACGCTTTTGCAAGGTGACGACTCAGAACGCTTGCTCATACATTGTCCGTGTTATCAGACCCTTCTGCCAACAACCAAATTATGCTTTTAACCGTTTGTCAGCATCGCCTCACAGCCTTCCAATATATCCTGGAACGTCGTCTCGAAGTCGCCAGTGTACCACGGATCCGCAACATCGCGGGAACGCCCAGTGTAAGACATCAGACGACAGACCTTTTTCTCCGGGTCGCTTGGGATGATTCTGCCCATCAGCCGGATATTGCTCGAATCCATACATACCAGCTTGTCGAAACGGTCATAGTCTGACGCAGTAACCCGCCTTGCAGTCTTTGCCGGAGCAAACCACACACCGTGCTGTGAAAGGCATCGCCGTGCCGGTGGATAAATAGGATTTCCTGTCTCCTCATCAGATACGGCAGCAGACTCGATATAATAATCATTCTCCAGCCCTTTAGCTTTCACAAGGGCTTTCATTATAAATTCAGCCATCGGGCTGCGACAAATATTCCCGTGGCAAATAAAAAGTATTCTCTTCATTCTGCAAATATATTGTAAAATACCTTGCAATATATTCTAAAATGTTTTACTTTTATTTTACACCCATTGCGTGAGAATAAAGCTCACAAATAAGTAGTCTATTCCTACCACGCCGCTTGACACTAGATTAAACCGCTGACAATCAAGGTGTTTCAATCCACGCACCCACGTGGGGTGCGACTTGCAACCCGATTTCTTGCGCCTCTCGAATACTCGGTTTCAATCCACGCACCCACGTGGGGTGCGACGCAATTATAGTGACTTCAATAACGATTTTAGCGATGTTTCAATCCACGCACCCACGTGGGGTGCGACATAGACGCAATGCACGAGCGCGGAGGAATTTTTCTGTTTCAATCCACGCACCCACGTGGGGTGCGACGAATTTATAAAAATTATAAATAACTACTTGGGCGTTTCAATCCACGCACCCACGTGGGGTGCGACCGTAAAGCGTTGGTACATACTTGTAAGCCTCGAGTTTCAATCCACGCACCCACGTGGGGTGCGACAAACCGAATGCCCACACAGCCCAAGCAAGAGGGCGTTTCAATCCACGCACCCACGTGGGGTGCGACAGTCGTATACTCTATCCATAATGTGTTTTTTTTGTTTCAATCCACGCACCCACGTGGGGTGCGACAAAAAATTAGATTTATGACAACGTACGATTTAAGTTTCAATCCACGCACCCACGTGGGGTGCGACATGTTTAATAATTTAGCGGTTCGTTGCCGATTAAGTTTCAATCCACGCACCCACGTGGGGTGCGACCTGACCGCCTCGCGGTGTCATCGCATAGCCGGCTGTTTCAATCCACGCACCCACGTGGGGTGCGACACGTCCGCATTTCCCGCCGATAAGTGCAATACTGTTTCAATCCACGCACCCACGTGGGGTGCGACCAGCCGCTAACACGGCAACCGCGAGGAAATCACGTTTCAATCCACGCACCCACGTGGGGTGCGACTTCTATCGAATGGACAAGGATATTACCGAGGATGTTTCAATCCACGCACCCACGTGGGGTGCGACATAGCGAGGACGACCTCAAGGCGGGCGACAAGGTGTTTCAATCCACGCACCCACGTGGGGTGCGACCGACACAATGCCGCCGCGAGGGCTTGACAAGGCGGTTTCAATCCACGCACCCACGTGGGGTGCGACATCGTGATATTGTATGCCGAAACCGGCAGTCTGCGGGTTTCAATCCACGCACCCACGTGGGGTGCGACCCGACAAGTCAGCCGAGGAGGTCGAGGCGTTGAGTTTCAATCCACGCACCCACGTGGGGTGCGACATGATAATACAAGGCGTTATCATTATAGCGGTGATGTTTCAATCCACGCACCCACGTGGGGTGCGACTGCGTCTAACGCGTCCTCCGTCAAGGCATTTATAGTTTCAATCCACGCACCCACGTGGGGTGCGACTTCTATCGAATGGACAAGGATATTACCGAGGATGTTTCAATCCACGCACCCACGTGGGGTGCGACAGACGTGGACTTGTGCAGATACAGAATGTCATATTGTTTCAATCCACGCACCCACGTGGGGTGCGACTTTCTGCTCATCGACATCAAATTGTGCCTTAATGTTTCAATCCACGCACCCACGTGGGGTGCGACCCGGATGCTCACTGATTTCCGCGGCATTTTCGAGTTTCAATCCACGCACCCACGTGGGGTGCGACATTGAGACCGAATCAAGACAGAAAGCAATCGCCGTTTCAATCCACGCACCCACGTGGGGTGCGACCCACTCCGTCAGCAAGTGCCGGAGACATATCCAAGTTTCAATCCACGCACCCACGTGGGGTGCGACTCGCGACTGTCAACATCTTGACAGCCAATGCAAAGTTTCAATCCACGCACCCACGTGGGGTGCGACACCCCTTAATGTGCGGAAATTGCGGATTTAGTCGTTTCAATCCACGCACCCACGTGGGGTGCGACGTCATTATATATAATTTGCGACAATCGCGTAAAATGTTTCAATCCACGCACCCACGTGGGGTGCGACAATATATACTCCCCTGAACATATTTATAGCACTGTTTCAATCCACGCACCCACGTGGGGTGCGACATAATCTCCCCGGCTAATCGTTAGCGACTTATAGTTTCAATCCACGCACCCACGTGGGGTGCGACTGCATATAGATTATGCTATTGATTTAGAAGCCGTAAAGGTATATAAATTGCGGATCTAATACAAGGGATATTGCCGTTTACCACTTAAAAACTTTCACGTCGAAAAAACAGTTGATAATCAAAGGCTGCGATACCTCAATAATTTATGCAGTGCTTATGGTTCGCAAACGATCATATAATAAGATCATCCTCGTATTCTAGCTTATATTCTTTCCCTATCGTTTCTACTTTTCGCTTCCAATTTGCACCCAACAAATAAAATCTGACGCTATCCTCCTTTTGATCGATAATTTGTGTGAGCATTTCCTTTAGATAAACAAACTGTGATTCATTCACAAGGCACTCAAAAACAGAATTTTGAACTCGTTTTCCATAATTAAGACACGTCTTTGCGACATTTCTTAACCGTTTAGCCCCACTTGGTGACGTTATATTCACATCATATGCTATTAGTACAAACATATTCTACTGAATTAAAAAAACAGGGTAATCGTCTAAATCCTTGCGAATAAATCTAGCCAATAGGACCGCTTGAACATAGGGCAACAAGCCTATATTGATTTTTTCATTAAGGTACGGATGCGTAATCTGCTCCTTCTTCCTATTCTGCCAAGCAGAAAGAATCACCTTTCGTCCACTATCCGTCATTATGATTCCTTCATCGCCTTGATGCAAAAAATCCTTAATCGTAATTTGCCTTCGGTTGATTAAAGACAACACCAGCCTATCGCCAAGATAAGCACGTAGCTCCTCCATTACATCCAAAGCAAGCGATGCTCGACCAGGTCGTAAAGTATGCATAAAACCGACATAAGGATCAAGACCAACAGTTTCCAAAGCAGCTATCATATCGTTGCACACTAATGTATAGACGAATGACAACATTGCATTGAGAGCATCCTTAGGTGGACGACGGCTACGCCCTTCAAATTTAAAATCTTCATTCTGACTTAAAATCAATTGAGAGAACACACTAAAGTATGAGGTAGCAGCCTCCCCTTCCACACCTCTTATACTGTCGATATTATCTGCCAACAACACCCTTTTCTTACATCTTAACAGTTCATTAGCGACACATTCAACACATTGATTTTCACCATTGTCTCTAATAAAGCGGCGAAGTATATTACGATAATTTTGAATTTTACCGCCTATAAACAATTTACTAAGATGCAACGCATAGTTCTGATCGTCAGAACATTTATATTGAGCCTTCCGAAGCAGAACATTGCCTTTTACTGGTCCCTGCGATCGACTAATGTAACGCCCTTGTGGAGAAAGAAAAGTAAGTGATACTCCGCTGTCAGCACAGAGTTTCATCAGCCCTGGACTTGCCCCCATATATCCAAAAGTAACAATCTGCTCGATATTATGTATGGGGATTCTAAATATCTCACTCTGATTTACCGAGACTACGACATTAAGTCCGTCCTTGCTTAAATAAGACTCTGGTGTAGTCACATATAAGGTATTAAGTAATACTCTCATACAAATTATTTTTAAGATACACAGACGCCCTCGGGCTGTCATTTATCTCCGGCAAACAAATATCCACTATTGAACAGTTTTTACAACGATGCTCTTTATGAGCTTTAGGGACAATTCCACTTTTAAAAATATTGTGCATTTGATATGCGCACTCTCGTGTAATATTCCGCAACTCTTCCGTAATAGGTATCACCTCTCTATGTTTAATCGCATTGTAATATAATGCCCCACAGGAGATTTTTATTCCGTACATTTCCTCTAAGCATATCGCTTGTGCAACCAACTGTACCTTATCTGTTTCATCACATTTTGGCCGTCCCCTTTTATATTCAACCGGATACAGCTTCCAAAATCCCTTGTATTTATTATGTATAACCGAATCCTTCGGGCTGTCCGACGGAATCAATTCCACAGCATCAGTTATTCCATAAAGACCCAATTCTTTGGAAGCTATATGAATAGCGCGAAGTATAATAGAATCACCATTTTTCTGTCTATAAAACGGGTCATCTACGTTTTTGTGCAATAATTGTCCTTCAGCGGTTAATTTATTTTCCTCCCATTGCTGTTCAATATGAATCAACGCCCATTGCCGGGGGCAGAACATAAAGTGCTGTATCCCCGACAACATGAGCATTTCGTCTTCTGTGTACATAGATTCTCGTCAAATCAGTTCTTCGAGATTCACGCCAGCAGGTATGGATTCTGCATCAATGGTCACTTGGTAGTCACTGAATGACCGTGGTGCAGCTTCTGTCACCTTCTTGATTTTTACCAAATCAAACAGCTTGTTGGCTGGTGCGTTGCCCAACACGGAGTCATGTTTGAACACAATCAGCTTTTGGGCGCTCATCAATCCGCGAGCTGCAGAACGGTCTTGGTCGAACATATTTTTCAGTGCCTCAAAGAAGAGCTGAAGGTCTTCCTCTGAGAAACCTGTTTGCTTGGCAAGGCTTGCAGAGATGAAACCATGGCAAACGTAAAGGCCATAGGGGATGGTGGCTTTGCGACCTTGAATTCCTACTTGATCCTTATAAGGTTTGTCTTCGTCACGTGCAGCGCAAACCGTAAGAGCATGTTCTGCAGTAACAATAGGATCTTGTGAACGTGCAAATGTCATCTGCACAGCTCCTCTAACCTGTCCTGCATTTGCTCCTGTGGAAAGAACTGCTCCAAAAGTTCTAACATCAAAGAAACGTTTGCACATTGCTGCACGTCCAGCCTCAATTTTCTCTGTAGGTGCTTTTTCTTTTACCTTCAATTCTAAGCCGAATTCATCCTTATACATCCTCCGGATTTCTCCATTTATGAACACTTCCTGTCCCGAAATTTCTTTTGATTTCACCAAAATATCATTTCCAACCTCATTGCTTTTTGCCACCTGCACATAGTTTCTCACCTTACGCTTCAGACAAACATCTGTCACCAATCCCATACCCGTTTCCGCATCTACTCTAGGAAGATTTCCTGCGTCTGGATCACCGTTAGGATTACCATCCTGTACGTCAAACATATAAACGAAATCGATTCTGTTATTCAATTCTGCCATAATCGTAATATTTTAAGTTGTGAATATTTTTAGTCTTTGTTCTCCTCTTCCTTCCTAGTAAAGAAATCCTGGCGCTGGTGGTAATATCCGATGAAGAATCTGCCCTGGTCTTGGAGGTCAAGATGGGCAGGGAAACCGTCGGAAGGTATCTTGTCGATGATTTCCTGTTTCGTCTTCTCGTAATATACCTTCTTGCCATCATTGGAGAGTTTCTCCATGTGGTGTGAGGAAAGGTTGAGAATTGTTGCGAACACTGATGCGGGTGTAGCGCTGGCCGCATTCATATAGCGTTCGCGGATGCTTCTGATTCCGTTTGCGTCTTCTTGTATTCTGTCAAGAACAGCAAAGAGACGTCCGCAGAGGTAGCCTGGGTTGGTGTTACTTTTGTCTAACATAATTTCTATCTTTTTATTATTGCCATTTAATCTATTGAGATAAGCTTTCAAAATGGCTATTCGTGCTATGCGTATTGCATTTTTGTCTTTATCTCCCGACTCTGCCCTTATGCGTCGGATACAGGCGGAGAACAGTGTGGATGGATAGGGAGTGGCTTGGAACACACTTGTGACGATGGCCTCAGGAAGATTGGGAGTAGCTTCCGACTGTTTTCCATTTAGCGTCACAGCCGCCAAGATATCCTTGAGTCCAGTGTAAGGTTTCTTATCTTTCCTGTTATCGATAATTTCCATATCTTGGAAATGGCGAAGTATCTTTCCCGCAAATTCCCGAAGTGGTGTCTCTGACCAATACACCACGGCTATTCGTGCAGAGTTGGGTGCAAGGCCGAGAATGTAGAATTTATCATCCAAGTTCGTCTTCAGGGTTCCAGAATAGATGGAGTTGAACACCTTTCTCACCTGTTCTATCTTGGCATTCGGGTCGTCCTGTTCCTCTTCCGAAAAACCAAGCATATCGAAGAGACTCTCCTCAGCCTGCTCTGACGCCTCATCCTTGGACGATGCCCAGAAGACGAAAGTGCGATTGCCTACAGAAAACTTGTTGCGCGAACCTTTCTGCAGCAGGGCATTCAAGGCCGTAGTGTAGGCAAACTCAGCCTCCAAACTAATGGGAGCATTGTAACATTTCTCCTTACCATAGGAGTCATAACCCGAATTAACCTGAAATGCCACGAGTTTAGCTGTTGCCTGACTTCCCGGTATCATAGTGGCCGTGGTGGTATCTACAGATACCCCAAACTTACCAGTTACCAAGCAAATGTGTGGCAAAACTTTAGAATCCGTATTGACGTCCAACTGGAGCAATTCTTTTTTCTCCGCCAAAATCTTTGTATCACCTTCTATTCTGAAAGAGAAGGTTGAATATTTTTTGGACAGATTTTTTGCAATGTCTTCCCACAGCGGATCTTGTGTTGCTTCCTCAATGATTTTGTCCTTGCCCTGCTCGTAGAATTTGGTCAAGGCTTGCAAATCTGAGTTTTCTGGGAATGCTTGGCAAATGGATTCGACATTCTGTTTGAATGTATCGAAATATAGTTGTTCCTTACCATTGCTTTTGTCTGAGAAGCCAAGGACATAGGCACTGTTGTCGTACAAGTAATTTGCCACAGCAGCGCTCGACCTACCCACATGCTTCTTAACAAGATAGGTTCTTGCACGGGTCTTGTCTATACGGCAATCCTCAAAGCGAACGAACTCTCCTTGTTTGGAAATAACGATAAGAAAACCTATTTCCTTTTCCTCCATACCAGGTATGGGCAGGTTTCCACACCTATTATAATAGTCATACAATGCCTTCAATATCATCTTAAAATCTCCTCGCTATTAAATGGTGGAACAATGATCGACCCATCGTTCATTTGAGCTCGATAGAACATAGGTATGATGTCTTTTGGATTGCTGAAATCCATATCGTAGAGCATAATGCCCAGGTCCTTTGTACCTCCTTGTTCAGCAGACAGTGCTGGTGGCAAAGGTTCCGAGTCTGTATCTACGAGTCGGAAAGAAGCAGAAAACTCGCGAGTGCCAAGATAAGGCTGGTTGAAGCACTGTCCCTTGCTCGCTCTGCGCTCGAACATCTGATAGTACTTCATCGGATTCTCGTCTTTGCCCGGTTCTCGAGAGAGCAAATCTCCTTCTGCCTTTCTCTTTGCTACGGAACGGTATTCCATCTTGGCCCATATCCTGTATCTGACATCTTTCAGGAGTAGCGAATTCTTTTGCTGGCGCTTGTCCTCGATGTAGATGATGGATTTGCTAGCCACCGCTCCCACTTCGTTCCGCCTCACAGAAGCCCACTTGATGGGATTCAATACTTCTATCTTGGTAATCTGCCAGTGAATGGCAGGTTTCCAGAAGATAGCCTCAAAGATGGCTCTTGCGGCCGATGGCGTAATCACGTCATAACTCACACGTTCCACCTTCAGTTCCGGTCGGGTGAAGCAAGCCAAGTCACCCCACACTTCAAGGCAGTATTCTTTGTCAGTATATTCCATATTATTCCTTGTTGTTTGATTCATCATCGTTATTGTCTTCCAACTCTCCCTTTGTCTGCTGAGCCTCGAAGAAACGACGAGCTGAGAGTGGAGAGACGACATTCCTGCCAGTCTTCGACTCCAATTGCTCTCTTGCCACACGCGCCACATTGCCGCCTTCCTTAGCACACTGCTTGTTTTCGCTCAACGACTGTGGGTTCTTGGCTTTGGTGATACTCGTGGCCGACAGTTCGGCGAGCATATTAAGGACGAGTTCCTCGTTTGTCATATTATCGCGGAGGTTCTCCTTCTTTAGCCCCTTATACCGCTTATACTCCTTGGTCGTTTTCCCTGCCCAAGTTTGGTAAATGATGTCGGTGAGGGTGGCGTACTGAATTCCCTCTTCCACATTATGCAGTTTCCACTGGTCTGTGAGATCCTTGCGTATCTCGATGCTCTTCAAACGCTGGTTTATCCAGTTGTCGGAATAGCCCAGGCGTTTGTAGTCTATCATAGCTTGTTGGATGCTCAGCTCGGGGTCTTGCATCTGGTCAAGTCGCTCGGCGCCAACTCTGGCTAACCATATCTTGAACGGCTCTGCCTTGGGCGATGGAACAGATTGAATAATGCGCAAAAGCTGCTCGGTATCAGCGACATCTGTCATACGCATTTTACCATCGGCAGCTGGCATTTTCAAACCGTTACAATTTGTAACGGTTTCATTGCCCTCATCTTTTAATCTCTTCTTCAGAACTCTCCAATAAGTTTGCGGATTAGGACTTTCAGTAAGCACAACCACCACATCCACTATGGAGAAGTACCATTTTTCCCGGTCTTCATCCCATACAGCGCGAATCTTGTCATCGCCAAATATCTTTATTGAATTTTTCTTTACCATATCTTGACATTTTTATAACATTAACACTTCACTTGTCCAATTATTGTCAGTATGCAGTCCAATATGTGGATCATATTGTTGCTGATATTCTACGACAAACAGACCTTCTTTTTTTTCGCTTACCACGCCCAAAGCGAGCAGCTTATCAAAATCAGTTTTAGAAATATTGACTGTATATTTACCCAGCTTTTTCATTAGATTGTATGACGGACCGTTTTCCAAAAGTTGCCTCACCAACTCCATACTATCTTTCCAACAAACCACAACAGAAATTCCAGTATCTTCTATAAGTTGAAACTCTTTTGCAGCAGTTGCAAAATATACTTCCTTCGGATTATACAAAAGATCCTTTATCTTCTTTTTGTCGAAACTTTCCTTTCGACAATACAGTTGCTTGAAATATTCCGTCATGGTGCTTGGTGCAAACCAGTCCGACG
>CAVJKV010000004.1:0-144921 GCA_963650425.1 Oscillibacter sp.
GCCTGATAGCCTCGATTTCGGTTGTTTGGATAGCGGTGAAGATTCACAGGACAAAAATGGAATCTCGTAAGCAAAGTTGTGAATTGGAGATGGCACGCAAAATCGAGCAGGAAAGAATAAAATACGAGAATGAAAAACTTTCATCAGAATTGTCCCAAAGTAGGGCAAAGTTAACAACGCTTGCACTTAATGATATTACTGTCAATAATATGCTGGAAGAAATCGAATCAGAAATCAAGAAAGCATCAGCAAAATCAAGCGAAATTCGCTCAGCACTGAAACCTCTTAAAAAGGTCGTAGAGCGATATTTTCGTGAGAATGGTTCGTGGTCAGCGTTCGAGACTTATTTCAATGGCGTTTATGACGGTTTCTTTGACAGATTGAAGGCAAAATATCCGCAACTCACCCAAAATGATTTGAAGATTTGTTCTTACATAAGACTCGGTATGTCAACAAAAGAGATTGCCTCTCTGATGAACATTGAAGTGAGCAGCGCAGAATCGGCAAGATATCGTCTGAGAAAGAATATAGGCTTATCCTCGAATGAATCGTTATCGGAACTGATTAGAAGAATATAGTGATAAAACCCGAATGCGAAGCCTAAATCCCCTTGCATATCCGGCGGAAACGATGTATTTTTGAAAAGGAAAAATATCCGGAAACGGTTTCAGGATAACACTTTAAACAAATAAATCAAGATGAAATTTATCAGATTGTTTTTAGCTCTTGCGGCAGGATTTGCGGGGCTTGAAATGACAGCCTCCGCTTCTGTACCGCGTGCGGAATATCCGCGTCCGCAGTTTGAACGTTCAGACTGGGTGAATCTCAACGGTGAATGGACCTATTGTCTGGACCTCAGCAATTCCGGACTGGAAAAGGGGTTCAGATCAAGCGACGGATTTGACGGCAAGATTACAGTGCCGTTCGCTCCAGAAAGCAAACTTTCAGGTGTGGAGTTCAAAGATTTCATCACCGGTATATGGTATCAGCGCAAAATCACTGTACCACAAAGCTGGCAGGGGAGAAACGTGCGTCTGAATTTCGGTGCAGTGTACTATGAATCAGACGTCTTCATTGACGGAAAGTTCGTCGGAAGGCATTTTGGCGGAACCTCGTCGTTCTCATACGACATCACTAAATTCGTGAAAGAAGGCGGAGAACACAGTCTTGTCGTTTATGCGAAGAGCGATTTGCGTTCGGAACTCCAGGCAGCGGGGAAACAGTCATTGCAGTTCCATTCTCACGAATGTGAATACACCAGGACAACCGGCATTTGGCAGACAGTTTGGATGGAGCCAGTGGACAAGAAAGGTCTGAAAAATGTGAAGGTATTCACAGACATTGACCAATGTCAGGTTACATTCGAACCGACATTCTATGCAGAGGGTAATACTAAGATAGAAGTTTCCTTGAAAGACGGTGACAAGACGGTCGGGAAGGTGACAGCTGCTGCAAAATCCGGTGCCGGCATTGTAATCCCGGTCAAGAAGATGAAACTCTGGTCTCCGGATTCTCCGTTCCTCTATGATATTGAATACAAGGTGCTTGACAATGACGGAAAAGTCCTGGACGAGGTCTCTTCATACGCCGGAATGAGAAAAATCCATACTGACGGAAATCTGTTCTATTTGAATAACAAGCCTTTCTATCTCCGTCTTGTGCTCGATCAGGGCTATTATCCTGAAAGCCAGTGGACTGCACCTTCGGACGAGGCTCTCAAACACGATATCGAACTGTCTATGGCAGCGGGATTCAACGGCGCAAGGCTTCACCAGAAAGTCTTTGAGGAAAGATTCCATTACTGGGCTGACAAACTTGGCTATGTGACTTGGGGAGAGTCTTCCAGCTGGGGAATGGATGCGAACAACGAAGTTGCAGCCCGAAATTTCATTTCAGAATGGAGCGAAATCGTGGAGCGTGACAGGAATCATCCTTCCATTATCGTCTGGACTACTATGAACGAGGAGTTCTGGCCAGACAATGTGCAATATCCGCGTTTCTGCGAAGACCTGTACAAAATCACGAAGCTCATTGACCCGACCCGGCCTGTGAACATCTGTAGCGGTGGTATCCAGCCTTATACCGACATCTGGACAGAGCACTGCTATGAACAGGACCCGGTAAAACTGAAGGAAATACTTTGGAACGGCGGAAAATTGTTGCAGAGAAAGTCGCATACAAGTGCCGAAAAAGTGAAGAATGTGGGCTTTAACACCATTTCAAGATATAGTGGCGAGCCGTATGATTTCCCAGAGTATGACGGCTCAATTCCATATATTCTGGATGAATTCGGCGGTATAAAGTGGGTTAAAGGACAGGATGAAACGACCGTCAATTCTTCAACCGTTTCCTGGGGCTATGGAAAATCAGTTGTTTCAATGGAGGATTTCTATCGCCGTCTGGAATCGCAGGTTGACGTGCTGATGGAGTTGTCCGGCAGTATATGGGGATATTGCTATACCCAGCTGACCGATGTTGAGCAGGAGCAGAACGGCATTTATTGCTACGACCGTTCAGCCAAGTTCGATATGTCACGTATCAAGGCGATATTCTCAAAAGAACCGTCCAAACAGTAGAATAGCATCCGAAGCACCAATATAAAAACAGCGCCCTACCTGTCACAGGCGGGGCGCTGTTTTGTTAAACTAAAGTTTGTAAGCAGTTGTGCGATGCACAGTTATTCAAATTACAGTTCGTTCTTGACGTCGCTTACGATGTGACCGTCGAACAGGTCAATGGTTCTCTGTGCCATTGCGGCGTCTTTCTGCGAGTGGGTAACCATTACGATAGTCGTACCCTCTCTGTTGAGCTCAGTCAGCAAGTCCATAACTTCCTTGCCGTTCTTGGAATCAAGATTTCCTGTCGGCTCATCGGCAAGAATTAATTTCGGATTGGCTACCACGGCGCGAGCGATTGCAACTCTCTGCTGCTGACCTCCGGAGAGCTGCTGTGGAAAATGCTTGGCTCTATGGCTGATGTTCATTCTGTCCATCACAGCCTCGACTTTTTCCTTGCGCTCAGCCGCGCTGAAGTTCATATATCTGAGCGGAAGCTCTATGTTTTCGTAGACGTTCAACTCGTCAATAAGGTTGAAACTCTGGAATACGAATCCGATATTGCCTTTGCGGAATTTTGTGCGCTCCTTCTCCTTCAGCTGCGCAACTTCCTGACCGAGAAGACGGTAGCTGCCGGAAGTCGGATTGTCAAGGAGTCCGAGAATGTTCAGAAGCGTTGATTTTCCGCATCCTGAAGGCCCCATTATGGCGACGAACTCTCCGTCATTGATTTCAAAGGAAACATTGTCGAGAGCGACAGTTTCGATTTCTTCGGTCCGGAAGACCTTGCAGATGTCTGTAATCTTAATCATAATATTGAAGTTTATTGTTTGTCTATGTTTTATTCTGTTTTGATGGATTCAGCCGGATTCTTGCTCGCAGTGAACTGAACGTAAATGTCAGAGATGATTGAAATCAACATTGTAGCTGCAACGGCGGTCATAAGGAAAACCCACAGCGGTTCACCTGCCTGAATGCTGAAATTCTGTTCCCATCGGCCGGCGGCAAGCTTTGCGAGCAGGCATCCGACTACGGCAGACGGCAATGCGATGAGCAGGATGTCTTTCAGGAACATTGCGCGAATTTCGGAGAACTGAGCTCCGTTTACTCTGCGGACTGCAATCTCCTTGGAACGTCTGCTTACTTCATCCACAGTATATCCGATAAGTCCCAGCAGAGCGATGAGCAGCGTGACCAGACCTCCAGCAATCATTGAGTTCCTCATATTGAGAGTGTCTTCGTATCCTGTCAGAACAACATCTTTGCAAGCAGTCAGACTGTAAGCCTGTTCTTTGAGAATATCCCTAATAGCATCATCTGTAACACTCATTGCTTCCGGAGTCAGACTATGGTATTTTACGAAGATGTACAGGAACATTCCGGCGTATTTTTCGCTGTTGCAGTAGAATATGCCCATCGGCCTGGTTCCGTATAGTTCGGCTTCATTTGCGAAAGTGCCTGTGTGGAACCCGTTTATTACTCCGCATATCCTTGTAGGAGCCCTGTGCGCAGTCACATCTACCTCTCTGCCTATCACGCTGTCCCAACCCGCGGTGTTTTTCATCATTTCTTCAAACTTGCGGTCCACAATCATTTCGGCGTCAGCGTTGAGAGAAGGATCGAAATTCGAGCCCTCAAGAATCTTTAAGCCGAAAACGTTGAAATAATGTTCGTCCACATAGTAGGCATCCTGAATGTTGAACAGTTGGTGCGTCTCGCCAGGTATCGAAATGTTGTCTCCTGAATAAACCTCGAATGGCGACATGTGACTGAAGCAGGCGTCATCGACTTCCGACAATGAACGTATCTTGTTTATAAGCAGATTCTTCTGGGCATCATTCGCTTCCGGAAGTGTGATCATCGCAAGATTCTTGTATTCGAATCCAAGGTCCGCGGTGGTCAACTTGCGGTACTGAAGAGAAATGATACACATCATAGCGGATAGAAATACCACAGCGGCGAACTCAATCGCCAGCAGTGCGAGTTTCCATACTCTCTTTGTGGATTTGCTGTTGCGGAATGCCGCTGCAATCGGGATTCCGTTGAAGAAAACTGTCGGGCAGATACTGTTGACAACGACAAGCGCGACAATTGCTATAATGCAGGACCATAGCGGTTTCCCCGTGAACAGAGCCTCAATCTTGACTCCAAGCAGACTCTCTATCTGTGTGCGGAATGCGAATATCACAACCACAGCTATTATTGCCGCCAGAGCAGTGTGAACCAATGCTTCCGCAAACATCATCCTGAACGTGTCGGACGGAGAACCTCCAAGGCATTTTCGCAGAGCCATTTCTCTGCCTCTTACGGCAGTCGTGGACAGGACGATAAGAAGATAATTGAGCACGGAGGTAATCAGCAATGCTACCGCGATGAATCCCAATATCAGAATCATATTTCTCTGAGATTCGTCCCTTGTGTGATAGTCCGTAAGCGGCTTCGCAACGAATGACATCGTAAATCCGTATTCCCGCAGTTTGTCCATAGGGAGGAAACTTTCCATAAAATCAGGTATGCCCTTGTTGATGTCATCGACATCAGCACCCTTTGCAAGCTTGAAAATGCTCTTGTATCTTTCGTTTCCGACCTTGTTTTCGCTTCCATCCCAAATGAATCTGCCGATAGTCTTGAGCGACAATATGACTTCCGGACGGAAACTTGAATTGAGAGGGTAATCCTCATAAACTCCGGCGATGGTGAGCTTATTGTTCTTGTCGTATCCGGCGAATGAGAACTTTTGCCCTATCAGTGCATTCAAATCGGGATTTTTGACTTTTGATGAGTTTAAGGAGAATGCGATTTTCTTTGCGAGAGAGGAGCAGATGACAGCCTGGCCCTCAATTCCGAGTGACTCGCTGAGATTTCCCGCAAGGCACTTTCTGTCCAACACGGAAAACATTGCAGAATCGGCTATTATCGTATTTCCGGCATCGATTCTTCTGTCGTTTTCTTCCAAAATCAATGTGACTTCACCAAGCAGTGTCGTGAATCTTGTGGACTTTTCAATCTGGGGAAAATAATCCTGCATTCCAGGCATTATACCGCCAGGTGTGCTTGAGAATACGCGAAATTCGGAATTGATCTCGCCTTCCATATTGACGTGGTAGAGCCTGTCTGCATCGTGATAGAAATCGTCGAATGTCTGCTCGAAACAGACCTTGGATATGAGAATGAGTCCGGCAGACAATCCAATGCCGAGAGAAAGTATTTTAAGCACGTTTTTGTGACCCTTTGCAAACAGAGTCTTGACAGCGTAACCCAGATTGTTCAGAAAATTCATTTCGTAATCATTTTTGCTTTCGCCCTTAAGTTCAGCGACAACTGTGCCATTGCTGCCAATATAAAGATTTACAGGGAGTTGAACATTTCCTGATGTCCGACTCCCTGTAAAGAATCTTTACACTTTTGTAAAAATATTTGACACGTAGCGTGACTACTGTCTCTTGTCGATTCTCTTGACTGCGACTTCGATGGCTTTGGAAGGGCAAACTATGCGGCAGAGATGGCATCCGACACATTTGCTTCCGTCGAGTTGAGGACGTCTTGTCTCAATGTCGAAACTGATGGCCTGATGTCCGCCGTCAAAGCAGGAGATGTAGCATCTTCCGCATCCGATACATTTCTCGTAATTGAATTTCGGGAACAATATCGTATCCCTTTCCAGTTGGTTGTGCGGTACGATTGAATTTACTGCCGCTCCTACCAGGGACTTCACGCTATGGAAACCCTTGACCTTCAGATAGTATTTGAGTCCGTCAAGAAGATCGTCAATGATGCGGTAACCGTACTGCATTACAGCAGTCGTTACCTGAACGCTTCCTGCACCCAGTGTGATGAATTCCAGTGCGTCAATCCAGTTTTCAATGCCGCCCATACCGCTGAGGTGCATTCCTGCAAGCTCCTCGCTCTTCGCCATATCAGAGATGAATCTCAATGCGATAGGCTTTACTGCCTGTCCGGAGTAGCCGCCTACGATTGAATGTCCGTGAACGTCAGGCTCAGCTGTGAGCGTGTCAATGTTCACGCCAGTTATGCTGTTTATCGTGTTGATGGCTGCAATTCCGTCAGCGCCTCCTCTCTTGGCAGCTGCCGCCATAGGCACCATATCCGTAATGTTCGGAGTCATCTTTGCGAGAACCGGAAGTTTTGTACCGCGTCTTACAGCTTTTGTGAATTTCTCTATCAATTTCGCGTCCTGGCCAATCGTGCTTCCGAGTGAATCGGACTCCATATTAGGGCAGGAGAAGTTGCATTCTATGACATCTGCACCGGCAAGTTCGCATTCTCTGGCGAGCTGAGTCCATTCTGCTTCATTCTGTCCCATAATTGAGGCGACAATTACTTTGGTAGGGTAGTTGGACTTGAGTCTGCGGAATATCGCCATATTCTCGGCTACGCTGTGGTCTGAAAGCTGCTCAATGTTCTTGAATCCGCAGAATGAGTTGGAATGGTTGGTTATGGATGAGAATCTAGGGGAGGCTTCGTGCTGCGGGAATGTGCATATCGTCTTGAAAGCTGCGCCTGCCCATCCTGCCTCAAATGCTTTTGCGCACATCTCATAACTGCTTGATACTACAGATGATGAGAGAAGGAAAGGATTCTCCAGTTTTACTCCGCAGATCTCAGCCGTAATGTCCGGTTCTTCCGGTACGGTAAACGCTCCGCGAATCTGCTCTTCACTTACGATTCCTGATTCTACCACTGCCTTGGTGCCGTCGAAAAGACCGGCTATTACGCTTTTGATTCTTACCGGGTAGCTCTTCTTTCCGAGTACGCAAGCTGCCTCACAAGGGGCTTCGCAACCCTCGCAGTTCTCTCCTCTGGTTTTTTCAAGTGCGCCCATACCGTTGTGGAAGAATACTGAACGGAGAATGTCACCCACTGGAAGTCCTTTGCTGCAGCTCTTTGTGCAAGGTGCATCGCTGCAGAGCAGGCACCTGTTCAGCTCTGACATATCTATCAGAGGATAGATTGGAATCTTATTGTCGTTCATCTTTTGATTGTTGTTAATTCTTATGAATGTTGTTATGCGTCCGCTAAATTACGAATAAAATTGCAGATACTGCGATGCTGCAAGGTTGTTATTGGAAATTATATTGGGTATTTTTGTGACCGAAGAGGAGTTTAAGAAGAAATTAACAGTGGCAAAATTTGTAGAAACGGAAAATAAGTACAGAGGGCTGATGATGGACATCAGAAACGGCCATTTCGCCCCTGTATATCTGCTGATGGGTTCGGAACCTTATTATTCCGACCGTATATGCGAAGAAATAATTAAGTTCGCGCTGACCGATTCGGAACGGGATTTCAATCAGTCGGTCTATTTCGGCTTGGATTCTAATGCTGACGACATAATGTCTGACGCGCGGAGTTACCCGATGATGTCGGAGCGCAGGCTGGTAGTGCTCAAGGAGGCGCAGAGTATGAAGTCGCTGGAGAGTCTCAGTGTCTATGCTGCGGAACCAATGGAATCCACTGTGCTGGTGATATTTATGCGCGGGGTATCGGCGGACAAGCGTAAGGCTTTGTACAAGAACGTATCCAAGAACGGAGTTGTATTCGAATGTGATTCTCTCCGTGATTATGAAATGCCGGGTTGGATAACCTCCTTCTTTAAGTCCAAGGGGCTGGATATTATGCCTGATGCTGCAGCGCTTCTTGCAGAGTACTCCGGAACGGAACTTGACAAGATTGCGGTAGAAACGGAGAAACTCCAGAAAAATCTGCCGGAGGGTACCGTGCGGGTCACTGCAGCGGATATTGAAAAGAATGTCGGAATAAGCCGTCAGTTCAGTGTGTTCGAACTTACTAAAGAATTGTCCTATATGCACGCGGACAAGGCTCTACGGATTGCCGCTTATCTCGGCTCCGCTCCGCGTTTTGTGCTTTTGGTTCCGGTATCGGCGCTGTACACTCATTTCTACAGAATCCTTAAGCTTGAGTCTATGCTGATGAAAAATCCTTCTATGCAGAGGGCTGAGAAGGCTAAGGTGTTGGGCGTGAGCCCGTTCTTTATGGATGAATATGACGTTGCGGTCAAGAATTTTCCCGTGAGGAAATGTATGAGAGTGCTTTCATTGCTTGAGGAATATGATTTCAAAGGAAAGGGCGGCGGAAGCGGAGAGGCTTCGCAGAGTGATTTGCTGATGGAACTGGTGAGCAAGATATTGGCCTGCTGATGCCGGATTGCCCGTCTTACAGTTGCCTGTCTTGTATATTGTCAGGCGTATTCTGTCAAGCGTATTGTGTCTGGCGCGTGATTTCATTTCTGTCTTTCAGGTAAATTTCATAATTTCGCAAGTTGCACACTCGTAGTGCCGGACGCATAGCGTCAGAAAACTTGCGCAGTTTAATACAAAACTTAAAACAATGGCATTGATTGAATGCAAGGATATCTGCAAGAATTTCGGTGAGAAAGTGGCTTTGGACCACGTCAGCCTGGAAATTCCTCAAGGTAAGATATTCGGTCTTCTGGGCCCTAACGGAGCAGGAAAGACCACAATGATCCGAATTATAAATAGAATAACCATTCCAAATGCAGGTGAAGTTATATTCGACGGAAAGCCTATCACTCAGCGGGATGTCGAGAAGATAGGCTATCTGCCCGAGGAACGTGGACTTTACCGTAAGATGGAGGTAGGCGAACAGGCTGTGTATCTTGCTCAGTTGAAGGGTATGAGCGAACGCGAGGCAAAGACTGAACTGAAGAAATGGTTTGTGAAATTCGGGATTCAGGACTGGTGGAAGAAAAAGGTTGAGGAGCTGTCCAAAGGTATGGCGCAGAAAGTTCAGTTCATCACCACAGTCGTACACAAGCCTAAGTTGATGATTCTGGATGAGCCGTTCTCCGGTTTTGACCCTGTCAATGCAGAACTTATACGCAAGGAAATACTTGAACTGAAGTCGCAGGGAGCCACAATAATCCTCTCTACGCATAATATGGAATCAGTCGAAGAACTTTGCGACAACATCGCGCTCATCAACAAGTCGAAGCTTGTCATTACGGGCGGAGTCGAGGAGATTCGCCGCAAGTACGGAAACAATCATATCGAACTTGTATATTCAGGCGAGAACAAACTTGTCCCAGAGGAAGGGCTGTTCTCGGTGCTGTCCGATATCGATGATGCCGGACGTCACACCGCGGTCCTTTCGCTCAGTGGAGAAGGTAATGGCAATCAGGTACTTGCTGCCGTATTGAAGCAGAATCTTACAGTCAATTCGTTTATGGAGCTGCTTCCGAGAATGAATGACATATTTATCAAACTTGTAACTGAAGGCGTTTAATCGGAGGATGAAACAATGAATCTGCATATTGTCAATATCATCATAAAGCGCGAATATCTTACGCGCGTCAAGAAAAAATCATTCCTTATCTCGACCTTCCTTGTGCCGGTACTCTTTGCTGCATTGGGTACGTTGCCAACCCTCATAATGATTTTGGCAAAGGAGGAGTCCAAGAAAATTGCCGTCATAGACCAATCGGGTATAACGATGCCGTATCTTACAGATTCGGAGACAGTTGAGTTTACCGAATATGGCAATGCGGACCCGGAAAAACTCAAGTTGCAACTGGACAGCGTCGGAATGGATGCGCTTCTGGTAATCAGCCCTTTGGATTCTGTGTCCAAGACTGTCACTGCAACTTCGTATGCTTCTAAACCTCTTGGAATAGAGATGACGAAGGCCATAGAGTCCAAGATCAACGATGCTGTGGAGAACTATAGAATCGGCACGTACGGAATAGACGGGTTGGAGGAGATATTGGAAAGTGTCAAACCTGATGTGCAGATGGTGTCTTACAAGATGGATGAGTCAGGAAACGAGACGTTGAATGAGTCAGGGCTTTATATGTTCCTGTCTATGATTCTCGGAATGATAATCTATATGTTCATATCAATGTTCTGCGGAATGGTGATGTCCAGTGTCATCGAGGAAAAGTCCAGCAGGGTGGTTGAGGTGCTTGTATCTTCAGTCAAGGCTACTGAACTTCTCTTCGGCAAGATAATAGGAGTAGCGCTGGTAGCATTGACGCAGTTCTTTATGTGGATTGCTCTGACGGTCTTGATATTGAGCGTTGTCGGTGGTATTTCGGGAATGAACTTTATGGGGCAGACCGACAATTCTGCAGACCAGATGCAGCAGATAGCGTCAAGTATGGGAATCAGTCAGGAGCAGATGTCAGCCGCCGGTCTTTCGCTCCCTTCTGTTTCAGACCTTGCTTCAGGTGTTCAGGCCGATTCTTCTGCAGTGGCAATTGGAGCTATGGAGAATGCACCTTCAGAATTGAGCGTCATTCTGTCCACTCTAGGCGGAATCAACTATGTGCAGCTGTTAGTAGTGTTCCTGCTGTTTTTTGTGTTCGGCTACCTGCTTTATGCTTCAATGTTTGCTGCAATCGGTTCTTCTGTTGAGGATGAAGCTGACAGTCAGCAGCTTATACTGCCACTGACAATTCCGCTTATGATAGGATTCTTCATAGCTATGTTTGCATACAAGTCTCCTGACAGCGGATTGGTCTTCTGGGGTTCGATGATTCCGTTCACGTCTCCTATGGTGATGATTACCAGAGTTTTGTTCGGTGTTCCTACGTGGCAGATTGTACTTTCTGTCGCAATTCTCATATTGACTTTCATATTCTGCGCCTGGCTGTCTGCCAGGATATACAAGGTGGGAATACTTATGTTCGGAAAGAAATCTACATTTAAAGATTTGTGGAAATGGTTAAAAATGAAATAATTATGGGTGCTTTGAAATGCTCTGCCGCAGCATTGGCGATTCTGTCTCTTTCGGTTTCGGCTCTTGCTCAGGATTACTCGATTGAGTGGAAGCGTACTCAGATTGTCGGGCAACGTACAGGAGTGCAGTTTGCAAATGCGGACAATGTGAAGGAGGCGATAGGCGAAGTTCGTGGAGCCAAATATCTGGCTCCGAGCGGTAAAGTGTACAAACGTGGCGTCACACGTAAGGTCGCAGGTATAATGCTGGATGCACAGCCGGCAATGTCTGATGTAAAACAGGTCATTGCCTATTCTCCAAAGATGATGGTGAAGCACGGCCCAGAGTGTGAATTGTCAGACTGGTTCGTGGATATTCTAATCAACAAATGCGCGGAATTGACCGGAAAGAAGGTTGATGTAGGTTTTGCGAATTTCGGAGGTATCCGAGTGGATATGCCTCAGGGAAATGTCCTTAAGGACGATATATTGTCGATGTTCCCATTCCGCAACAGACTTTGTTACCTGGAACTGAAGGGAAGTGATTTGAGAGTGATTTTCGAGCAGATGGCAAGGCAGAAATGGCAGGTTGTCGGTGGCGCGAGATGCGTTTCCAACAGGGCGGGAGACCTGATTTCAGTTGAAATCGGGGGAGAGCCTCTTGACGATGACAAAGTCTATGGCGTTACGACGATTGATTTCCTTCTCAACGGTGGTGACGGGTATTGCATCGAAAAGAACGCATTGAGTGTGACTGTACTGGACAAGTACATTATTGATGTGGTTCTGCCTTATGTGGAGGAACTTACAGCGCAGGGTAAGCCCATTGAATATCAAACAGACGGCAGAATTAAGATAATTGACTGAAATGAAAAGAATTATAGTTGCTGCAGCGGCATTGATGGCCGCATATATGGTTGGATTTGCGCAGGACCTTGTCATTCTGCACGTAAATGACACGCACAGCCACGAAGAACCGCTTCGTGAAAAAAGCGAGAGAGATGCCGGATTGGGCGGAGTGATTGAGCGTGCTGCATACGTGGACAGCGTGCGTTTTGCTGACGGGAAGCGCAATGTGCTTCTTCTACACGCTGGAGATTTCAGTCAGGGAACATCATATTTCACAATATTCAACGGAGATATTGAAATAGATCTTATCAACGCGATGAAATACGATGTCATAACTATCGGAAATCACGAGTTTGACAATGGTATAGAAGACCTGGCGCGCAGACTGAAGAATGTCAAATGTCCTGTAGTATGCGCAAATTACGATTTTTCGTCTTTTGAATTGGGCAAATATATCAAGCCATATACCATTGTCCGCAGGGGAGGTTTGAAAATCGGTGTTTTCGGAATGCTTACCGATGTGAGCAGTGTCGTAGCGCACGATATTGCTGAGAAACTTGTCCATTTGGATGATTACGCTACCGCAAATAAATGGGCTGACTACCTGAAAAACACGAAGAAATGCGACTTGGTGATTGCTTTGACGCACATAGGTTTTTCAGGTCGTGACGGCGATAAATCTCTTGTAAAGAATACCCGGAATATCGATCTTGTGGTTGGCGGTCATTCGCATACATTCCTCAAGGAGACTGTATACAGAACAAATCTTGATGGAAAGGAAGTTCCTATCGTCCAGGACGGTTGCTGGGGACTGAACATCGGCCAGCTCAATATCAGCAAATTAAAAAACTAATAACTATGTCACAAGTTAATAACACACAGGAGCAGGAATCGTTAACGTCGCTGACTGAGAGACACAAATCGATTCTTGATATTCTCCAGTTGCAGGGGAGTGTGTCCGTTTCTGATCTTTCAGAAAGGTTGGATGTGTCCGAAGTGACCATCAGAAAGGATTTGTCTGCATTGGAGAAGCAGAATAAGCTTTACAGAACGCACGGCAAGGCAATTCCAATCAGTCCTTACATCGGAGACAGGCACATAAACGAAAAAGAGAAACAGTTCGTTCTCGAGAAGCGGGCTATAGGAAAGGCGGCGGCAGCTCTTGTTAATGAGCAGGATTCAATTCTGATGGCATCCGGAACCTCCATTCTCTATGCTGCAAAGGAATTGGTCGAGAAAAAGAATATTACCGTCATATCTGCCTCTGTTTCAGCTTCTTCATTGCTTTCGCAGAATAAGGATATAGATGTGGTGCAGCTTGGCGGCATTGTACGCGAGAGTTCGGTGTCTGTGGTCGGGTCATTTGCGGAAAGTATGCTCAAGTTCTTCAACTGCAATCTGCTTCTTATGGGAGCTGACGGTGTGGATTTGGAATTCGGCGTCACAACTACCAATATGATGGAGGCTAATCTGAACAGAATGATGATGAACACCTCTCAGCAGACAGTGCTTCTTGTGGACAGCAGCAAGTTCGGAAAGAAAGGATTCAGCAAAATTTGCGATGTAAGCGAAATAGATCGGATAATCACGGACGACAAGATTCCTCAGATGTATCTGGAAAACCTCCAGGATCTGGGAATAGAAGTTACCGTTGTTTCTACTATCGCAAAACAGCTTCTTGTTTAGCGGCTTATTAGATTGTTCCGAGCACGAGCAAAATAAGACTGACGAATACGAGGGAGAGATCTACGATCTTTCCCTTTATGTTTTTCTCGTGCAGGAGGAATGCCCCGAATCCGAAAGAGACCAGCACGCTGCTTCTGCGAATCATTGAGACAATGGATATCATAGCGCCCGGAATGGAAAGCGCATACAGGTAGGCAAGGTCAGCGGCGGTAAGAACGATAGATATCATCGGAATCGTCCATTTCCAGTGGAATTTGTCTGCGCTCGGCTTGGTATCGTCACTTTGCGTCTTTTCATGTCTGCCGTACCGGCAATATGCAACAGCCGTGATTATGCACATAATGATTGCCTGATAGATATTGTACCATCCCTGAACAAACAGGCGGTTAAGTCCCGCACCGGAGCCAGACATCAGATATTTGTCATAGAGTCCGCTGATTGCCCCGAATATGGCTCCCAGAATTAGCAGAAGAATCCAGACATTCGATTTGAAGTCTATCCCTTCCTTCTTTCCGCTGCGGCTTAGAAGGTAGAATGAGACAATGGCAGTGGCGACGCCGGCCCATTGCAGCAGATTCAGTCTCTCACCGAAAATGAGCATTGCGCCCACAAGCGTTATCACAGGGCGTGTCGCATTGACAGGACCGACGATTGTGAGAGGCAGTCTCTTTATTGCAAGATAACCGCAGAACCAGGAGGCCAGTACGATGAATGACTTGATTATGACCAGTTTGTGGGCTTCCCATCCTCCGGCAGAGATATAGAGATGGCTTTCAGGACCGATCAATCCTGATGCGGAGCCGATGATGGCGGGAAGAAATAGCAGTGAACATATTGCGGTGTTAAGAAGAAGCACCGGTATTACGGCGTTGTCCTTCAGCGACTGTTTCTTGAATACATCATAAAGTCCCAGCAATGTAGCTGAGACTATAGCATAGAATACCCACATTATTTAGGAAATTACAGAATGTTCATAGACTGCTCGCGTATCTTCTCAAGCTCGTCCTTCATCCTGACTACAACTTTCTGAATGCCGGCGTGGTTTGCCTTCGAGCCGGTAGTGTTGATCTCGCGCCCCATTTCCTGGATTATGAATCCGAGTTTCTTTCCAGGGAATTCTTCTCCGTCTATCGTGTCCATAAAGTATTTGCAATGCTGACGGAGGCGGACTTTCTCCTCGTTGATGTCGAGTTTCTCGAGGTAGTATATCATTTCTTCCTCAAATCTGCTCTGGTCGTGTTTTACCTGAAGGTCAGAAATTGCTTTCTCTATCTTGGCGCGCACTGTGGCAACTCTTTCTCCTTCAAAGCTTTCTACTTCGTTTTCCATATTGAGGATATTCTGCACGCGGCTTGTGACATCTTTGTAAAGGGCGGCACCTTCACGGGTGCGGTAGTCATTGGTGTTTTCTATTGCTTTGTCAATGGCATTTTCAACCAGCGGCCAGTTTCCGTCATTGATTATGTCCTGTCTGGAGTTGTCGATGACATCAGGAAATCTCAATATCGAGTTCAGGTACAGTGCGGTGTTTGCCTGAATGCCGAGCTTGTCGCTGATGGAGGTTATCTGTCGGTAATATTCTTCGGCCATTTCGGCGTTGATGTGCTTTGCGGAAGAGACGGCGTTGGCTTCAAATGTGACGAAGAAATCTATTGTGCCTCTGTGGAGTCTGTCTGCAAGTTTTTGACGTACAAGCAGTTCCTTGTCTTTAGGAAGCATCATTGATTTGATGTTGACATCGGCGGTCTTGCCGTTCAATGTCCTGATTTCTATCGTTAATTTGCCGGACTCCAGGCTTGCTTCCGCCTTGCCGTATCCTGTCATTGACTTTATCATAGTATTGAATTTTGAGCGTGCAAATTTAGTAAAATTTTTGGTCTTGCGGAGTGGCGCTACTAAGCTGTTCTTGAAAGCTTCGATATTATCACGAAAATATTACCTTTGCAAAGTTTAAGAGGTGTTTTAATTTTAAGTTATGATGAAGAAACTGTTACTCATCGCATTGGCGCAGCTTATTTCAGTGTTGGCGCTGGCTCAGAACATCGTTGGTACGTGGAAGCACGCAGAAGACGATGGTGCTTATTCTTTTACGGAGGTCGATACATTCAAGTCTGATGGAAAACTGGAAGGTACGGCAGATGTGAAGTTTCTCTTTGGTAAAACAAAGGACGGGCAGGAAGTATCAATGAAATTTTCCCTGAAATATGACGGAACTTGGGAATGTAAGGACAACTTGCTGAAGCAAAAATTTAATGTTGACAATATCAAGGTCGTTTCAAGCGAATGTTCGGAAAAATTTCCAAAGTGGATATTCAAGATTGTAATGAACAGCGGCATTAAAGAGTTTAAGAAGGAGGCTGCCAAAGGTACAGTAGATAAGATTGAGTCATTCTCCGATACGGAGATGATTCTTATCGATCAAAATGAAAAGGAGCAAGAGACAGCCAAATTCATAAGAGTCTCGAAATAACAATACAGCATAAACATCAAAAGCGGCTGTGTCCGAAGCGAATTTTTCTGAGCATAAGGCGCAGTCGCTCTTGTGTCGTGTTAATAATGCTATTTTGATATAAACATATAGGGCGGCTGATGCCTGGAGCGAATTTTCCCTGAGTAGGACACAGTCGGTTTTGTGTTGAGGTAATAATGCTATTTTGATATAACTATTGTAAACATATAGAGCGACTGATGTCCGGAGCGAATTTTTCCTGAGCGCAGGACACAGTCGCTCTTATGTTAAAAATATGTCAATTGTAAACGAATAAAGCACCCGATGCCCATAGCGCGCGAGTGCTTTACAGTATTTAAGTGTAGAGCGGACTAATAGTCGTAACTCTTTGCGTCCTTAGGCGACACCTTGTTCATATTGTCCAGGAGATCCTCATTTGTCTGGAACTGATCCATTATCTGAATCATAAAGTTCATCGCCTCTGTCGGATTCATCTCTGCAAGAAGCTTTCTGAGAATCCATATCCTCTGAGCCTGTTCTGGGCTGTACAGAAGATCATCACGTCGTGTGCTGGACAAAATTACATTCACTGCAGGGAAAATTCTGCGGTTTGCAAGCGTCCTGTCAAGCTGCAACTCCATATTGCCGGTACCCTTGAACTCCTCGAAAATGACATCGTCCATCTTGGAGCCCGTATCCGTGAGCGCCGTTGCAAGAATGGTAAGCGAGCCGCCACCCTCTATGTTACGTGCCGCTCCGAAGAACCTCTTAGGCTTCTGCAATGCGTTTGCATCTACACCTCCGGTGAGCACCTTGCCTGATGCCGGCTGCACTGTGTTGTACGCTCTGGCGAGGCGAGTGATGGAGTCAAGCAGAATTACCACGTCGTGCCCGCATTCAACAAGCCTTCTAGCTTTCTCAAGCACCATATTAGCCACTTTGACGTGTCTTTCAGCCGGTTCATCGAATGTGGAAGCCACCACCTCAGCCTTCACGCTCCTGCTCATATCCGTCACCTCCTCAGGGCGTTCATCGATAAGCAGCACAATCTCGTAAACCTCCGGGTGATTGTCCGCAATGGCATTAGCTATTGACTTCAAGAGCACAGTCTTACCTGTTTTAGGCTGCGCAACGATAAGTCCACGCTGTCCTTTGCCTATCGGGGTGAACATATCCACGATTCTGCAGGAAAGATCGCGCTCGTGTCCATGACCGAGAAGATTAAACTTTTCGTCCGGGAAAAGCGGAGTGAGGAAATCAAACGGAACTCTGTCCCTGATGAACTCAGGAGTGCGTCCGTTGATGAAATCTATCTTTACGAGAGGGAAGTACTTGTCGCCTTCTTTCGGTGGTCTGATCTCTCCGGTAACAGTGTCACCGTTTTTAAGGGCGTTGTTCTTTATCTGGCTTTGCGAAACATAAATATCGTCAGGGGAGTTCAGATAATTGTAGTCGGAAGAGCGGAGGAATCCATATCCGTCAGGCATAATCTCCAGTACACCCGTAGCGCGGACAGTACCCTCGAACTCGAATTTAGGCTTTGTCGCAGGCTTCTGCTGGTCTTTCTGCTGATTATTGTTCCCGTTACCCTGATTCTGCTGCTGGCTATGATTTGTAGGCTGCTGCTGAGGGTTATTCAAATTCTGCTGGTTAGGAACATTATTGTTTCCCCGATTTGGCTGCTGATTGTTGCCGTTGTTCTGGCCATTGTTCTGGCCGTTGAACTTTTTCTTTTTCGGAGGCAGTGGAGGTAAGACGATAGTGTGTCTGTCAGCATAGACAATCTCCTCTTTCTGCTGTGCAGGAGCGTTTGCTGCATTGTTCTGTTCTGCCTGAAAATTCTGTTGCTTCTGAACCGGCTGGGAATCTGTTCTGTTTTGAGCGCGATTCTCATAATTTTGCTGTTGTGGGGCCGGTTGTGCGTTTATTTCAGATTTTGGTTTTCTGCCACGTTTTTTCTGCCCCTGATTTTCACCGGTAGCAGCATTATTCTGCTGTCCCTGCTGGGCGCGGTTTGCCTCAGTTGTCTTGGTCTCCTGCGGAGTTTGAACGTTCACCTGCGCTTTCGCTTCCGCAACTTTTGACTGATCTTTTGCCGGTCTTCCTCTCTTTCGTTTTGCCGCTGAAACTTCAGGGGCTGCTTGAGCCACATCTGTGCTGCTTATAACAGACTTGACATCTGAAGACGGCGTTGAACTCTGGTTTTCCGCAGGCCGCTGGTTCTTAGGTTTGCGTCCACGTTTTCTTGGAATTTCAGGGTCAGGTATCTTCGATGCTATTTTTGCTTCCTCATCCAGAATGGCGAGGCTCAAGTCCATAAGATCCAAGTCTTTAGCTTTCTTGATTTTCAGATTATTGCCCAATGCGCGGATCTGCTCCTCCGGCATGGACTCCAACTCTTTGAGAGTGTGTGGCATAAGTTATTTCAAAATTTTGTACTGAACGTACGATTATTCTTTAACAGGGGAATGCGGCGAATCTGCTAAAATCTTCAGTTTCAATGTGTTGTTCGTAATGATTTGAAGCGGATTCCGATCGGGAAATTACATCATTTCCGTTTGACGGCACAAATATACGCAGAAAAATCCAATATGCAAGTGCAAGGCGCCGCCTTCTAAACAGTTTCTGAAAATCAGCGATCCCAGTAGCTCGTGCTCTTCTTGTAACGCAGAAGGTCTGCAAGAGCGGCAGCATTGGCGGCGATTCTGAAGCTCCACGACTGCCACGTTCCGGTAGGTACCCAGGAAACACTTATGTTGAAGCAGTGCAAATCGTATGTCGCGCTTAACTGTGTGGTGGTCATCTTCATAGCCATCAAGTCAAATCCTGTCGTGGCATTCAGCGACATCTTTGGCGTCAGCTTGACATTTCCTGAAAGTCCCAATGTCTGCGTGAACCTGTTGTTCGTGATGAGCTGTCCGTTCGTGTACTGATATGTCTTGCTGTACGCAAACGAATAGTTGATATTGACCGACCACGGCACGTTCGGGTTCGTATAGTATAGCCAACCGCCCGGAATGTATTCTCCGGTTATCGGGTGATAGTATATGCGCCTATAATAATCAGCGGTATTCTGGCTAGCTTCTCCGCCACCACCACCTTCAGTTTTGGAGCCGTCGTTTCCGTTTATCGCTCCCTTTCCGGACAATGAATATGACACGGAAGCACTTGCGTTAGTGAGTCGGAGCGGTTCTTTCCAACCTTTCTGAATAATGTTGAACTTGTTGATTTTTCGCCCCCGTTCGTCTATTGCGTAAGGGTCGAAGTTGGCGTTCGCACTGATTCCAACCTTTTCAAATACCGAGGTGGACATCGTAATGCCTATAGTATTCAGATTCAATGAGTCAGCGAGGAAGTTGTAGCCGGTGCTCAGGTTCAGCTGGTCGATAAGCTTCACCTTCTTGATGCCGGTGCCTGTCGTGTCTCTCAGGTCACGGACTTTCGCTTCAAGATTATTTCCGATGGAAACGCTCATTGTGGCGGATTTGCCTTTTCCAGGAGGGGAGTACAACTGTCCTGAATAGATGTTGTAGTCGTAGGAACGCTCCACTCCGAGCGTGTCTTTATAGAACAAGGTCCTGTAACCGTTCGCGTAAGTTCCCTTTTCAGGGCTGAATGAGAATGACATTGAAGGGGATACCACGTGGCGGATGGCCTGTATCCTGTGCGCACTTCCGAATTGGAACAATCCGTACAGGCGTGTGCTCATTGACAGGCTACCGGAATATGTCTGAGAGATTCCGAATCCGCTGAACTGTCCGCCGTCCTGGGATTCAACCTTGTTGGTGACCGGATTGAATCCGTAGTTGGTCTTGCGGAAGTACCAGTTCTGGCCGTAAGTTACGCTCGGCGTGAAATTCAGGTATTTGGCAAGGGTGAAGTTCGGCAGTCCAATCTGGAAGTTATGCGTCATTCCGTTTTGGAATTTGTCGAAGAATCCGTCTTTCATAAACTCCGACGCCTTGAAGTTTATCTTGTTCTGCAATGTCGTGTTGTATCCCAGAGAGAATTTCTCATAGAATTTTTCCTTGCCCACCCTGTTTTTCCGCTTGAACGGATAAAATCTTGTCACAGAGAATGTAAGGTTCGGCAGAGTGAACGAGTAAGAACTGTCACGTGAGTTCTGGTTATGCAGAGCATTGATGGAAAGATTGAACTTTCCGTTCCAGTTTTTGGAATATGAAATGGAAGATGACGCCTGATTCTGCAGAGCGTCCGTCACTGAATGCGAGTTGTATTTGCTGTTCGAAGGGCTGGAGAAGTTCACAGATGCGCTGAACGTTGTTCCGGGATGAGATTTGGAATCCTGTGTGTGCGACCACTTGAGACCGAAGTTTCGTGTCTGGAAGAAATCCGTGCTTCCCCGTTCTCCTGTCTGGTCGTTGGAAATGTTCAGGGAAAAATTGCCGTTGAACTTGTAATTTACTTTGTATCTTGAGTTTACGTCAAGCGCCCAGGACCCCAGAGTGTAGATGTCTCCAGTTATGGACAAGTCCAGATAGTTGCCGAAGACAAAATACATTCCCAAATCTTTCAGATAAAATCCTCGCGAATTCTCTTCTCCGAATGTCGGCATCAGAAGACCTGTGGCACGGTTTGGCCTTTTAGGGATGAATCCGAAAGGCAGACCAATCGGAAGCGGAACGTCCTCGATTACAGGATATGCAGGACCGAACACCGTCTTTTGTGACGGCTGCGTGATTACTTTTGCTGCGGTAAGATGAAGATAATAGTGAGGATGTTCAAGGTCGCAGACCGTATATTGGCCCTTTGTGATGTTGATTGACCTGTCCGGAAGCATCTTGATGTTCTTGCCGTGCAACAGACCGTCCTCCTGCTGGGTTATCATATTGGTAATCCGGGCCTTGCGCGTATTGAAATTGTAACGCACTTCCTCCATACTGTAGGTGGAGTTGCCCTCTTTCATCACAGGCTGTCCCTTGACTTCACCGGTCAATGTGTCCAATGTGCCTTTGGCGAATACCGTACCTGTTTTCAGGTCATATTCCATATAGTCAGCGGTCAGCTCCATATTGCCGTATTTCACGGTAACGTCACCGTAATAGAACATCTTTCTCTGCCCGTCCGTGAATACTTCTACGATGGAATCTTTGGCTGTGGAAAATGCGGGCCTGTCAAGTGAACTTTTCTTCTGAAGCGCGGCTGAATCTATCTTGAACAGCGAGTCTGCCCTATGCAGTGAATCCTTTATGGCCTTGAGTGAATCCGACAGGGGAGGAATGCTGTCCTTGTTGTATGCAACTGTCTGACTGAAAGTCTGTTTTGGTGGCCGTTTCTGCCTTTTTCCGTCCTGTGAGACCCCCGGCAACGCTATAGATATTAACAAAACAAGGATACCTGCCAGAAGCAGTACCCTGTCTTTCAATAATTTTATATAGTTGCGTCTATTGCGTCTGTCAGCAGAACGTATCAATGTCAAGTCGAGCTAAGTTGTTACCGATTTTACTCGTTCCTTATCGCAAATTTTCTTAATTTTGCAGAATACAAATATAAGACCATTTTGAAAAATACGCAAAAACATATTTTGCTGACTCTGCTTGCCATAGTGCTTCCTGCATTCATTTCGAGTGCGTCTGAAGCACCATCGTCAGACGGTAAAAATCTCGGTCTGAAGACTGTGTGCATAGACGCTGGACACGGAGGTACCGATCCGGGGTGCGTAAGCAAAGACAAGAAAACATACGAAAGCCGCATAGCCCTGGACATAGCAAAGCGTCTTTCAGACAAGATAAAGGCCGAATATACGGATGTCAAAGTGGTGATGACCCGTTCCACAGATACATTCATAACTCTTGGCGGCCGTGCTGACGTGGCCAATAAGAACAATGCGGACCTTTTCATTTCCATTCACGTCAATATGGCTTCGGCGTCATCAGCAAACGGCTATTCCATTCACGTTCTCGGGCAGTCGTCAAAGAAGGACAGGGATTTGTTCGCCTACAATATGGATGTCTGCAAGAGGGAGAACTCTGTTATTATGCTGGAAGATGATTATTCCACTAAGTATCAGGGATTTGACCCTACCGATCCAGAGTCGTTTATATTTTTCAATCTGATGCAGAACGCCCATCTTGAGCAGAGTCTCCTGTTTGCGCAGGATGTTGAAAAGGCTATGTCCGCCGGTCCTATGCGCACAAGCCGCGGAATCTGGCAGGACCCTTTCTATGTTCTTTGGAAAACTGCAATGCCGGCAGTGCTTATAGAAGTCGGATTTATGTCCAACGCTACAGACCTTGCTGCATTGCGTTCGGAAGAGGGTCGGGAAAAGATTGCGGATGACATATTCAACGCATTCGTAGTGTTCAAGAAACGATATGACGGAAGCGTCAGTGCTTCGTCTTCCGGCGATACGTCATCAGTCAAACAAACTTCAGCTTCATCGTCTGCCGGGGCAAAGGCCCAGACATCGGTTTCGTCCCAGTCGAAGCAGGTTGATAATGCAGTGAAGGATGCCTCTACAAGTGTTTCAGGCGTCAAATACGGCACGCAAGTGCTTGCTTCCGGGAAACTGATGAAAGACAGCGACCCGTATTTCAAAGGATATGCAGTTACCCGTGTACAATGCGGTAAACTATATAAATATATATTGGGCGTTTCCGATGAGTTGGCGAAGGCCAAGTCGCAGAATATCGGAATAAAAAAAACATTTCCCGGCTCTTTCCTCGTCTCCATAGACGGTGACAATGTCAAATATGTAAAGTAAGAGTTCGTGCTGTAAGTAATAAGTAAACAATAAGATCATAATATTTAAGGTCATTCATTATGAAAATCAGTAGAGAAACACGTATCGGTATATTTGTAGTAGCGGTTCTCGTAGCTTCCTTCTTTGTCATCAATTATCTGCGTGGCAAAGACATATTCGGAAAAGAAATGCAGATTTGCTCGCATTATGAAAATGTTGAAGGGCTTGTCGTATCCAATCCGGTCTATATAAAAGGCTATAAAGCCGGCAGTGTCACTGAAGTTAATTATAATCCGGAGACACAGGTTTTTGATGTAACCTGCTCCATCGTTAAGAAATTCGCCATCCCGACAGATACCAAGATGACAATTTACAGCGTTGACCTTATGGGCGGCAAGGGAATCCGTCTGGACCTCGGTACATCTACGGAATATATCGAAGACGGGGCAGAACTCGCTCCTTCCTATGCGACCGATGTGATCAGCTCACTGACCAGCAGAATCGGACCGCTCATTGTAAAGGCTACTGATGCCATTGACAGTTTGGGAATGGCAAGTTCCGCCATCAACAGGGTGTTGAGCGGCATAGATGAGAATACCGTGCGCTCCGCTATGAGCCATCTTCAGGTCACGATGCGTAATGTCGAGAAACTTTCAAATTCACTCGCCGGACATTCGGACGACATTGAAACTCTTGTGGTTAATTTGAAAGATGTATCAACAAGGCTCGTGTCGTTATCAGAGAAAGCAGACTCGTCTATGGACGGTGTCCAGAAATTTGCCGGTGAACTTGGTGAAGTTGATGTCAAGGCGCTCGCCGAGTCACTTCAAAATCTCGTGGATAATCTGAACGATCCGGAAGGAACCATCGGAAAGCTCACGAAAGACAGCGGAGCTTACGATTCTTTGGAGTCTGTCCTAAAAGATATTGACAGTCTTGTGAAGAAAATCGAGGAGAATCCTAAAAAGTATATCAGGATACGTTTGTTGTAAGGAATTGTTACCCTATTGTGCTAATAATAGGTTTATTGAGGCAGTTCCCTGACCTCGTAACTGCGATTTATTAAATTAGAATAATTATAAATAGGCAAATTGTTTTCAGGTGCGTATATTGCAGTTTTGCTTTCGTAAAATATTAGTTGTTAGAAACTTATGAACTAAGCGTTTACTGAAAATCTGAACGTCTTTACTGCAAAATAAAATTAATATGCAATAGGAAACGGATTTTTTTATAAATTATTTTTCCTCTACATTTGCAAAGCATCAGAAAAGAAGAAGATTCTTCACGCTGATGCTATTTTTGGCTAGACTACTAGACTAATTATGGAAGAGAAAAAATACAACGAGATTTGGAGCGAGTGTTTGCGCATCATTGAGAACATCATTGGAGCGCAGATGTTCGACAGGTGGTTCAAGCCACTGAAGCCGGTTTCGTTGCAGGACTCTACCATAACGGTTGAAGTGCCGTCGGATTTTTATAGGAAATATCTTGAGGAAGTTTATCTCGATGTCCTCAAAAAGACTCTCAAGCGAGTTATAGGTCCGGATGCGCGTCTTGTATACAAGGTGTCTCCCGTAAAGGTGCAGCCGGCTATGACTTTTCCTGCCGCATCTTCTGCAACTCCAGAGAATAAGCCTATATCCGTCAATACCTATCCGACAGGAAGCAATCCCGGGCCTTTCGTATATCCGGGTCTTCGGAAGATTCAGGTGAACCCGAGATTGAACCCGGTTTATTGTTTCGGCAATCTTGTTACCGGAGAATGCAATAAGATGGGCATAACGGCGGGTGAGAGCATTTCGGATGCGCCTGGCAATACGCCATTCAACCCTCTGTTCCTTTTCGGCGCACCGGGACTCGGCAAGACGCATTTGTCTCAGGCGATAGGTATATCCATTAAGGAGAAATACCCAGAACTCGTTGTCCTGTACGTTACTGGCAACGAATTCAAGACCCAATATATGGATGCGACCAACGTCCGCAATAAGCTGACAGATTTCCTCGCATTCTATATGAAGATTGACGTCCTTATCGTGGATGATATTCAGGATTTGATGGGGCCTGGTTCACAGTATGCCTTCTTCAATATCTTCAATCACCTTCACGAGAACGGCAAGCAGTTGATTTTCACATCAGACAGGGCTCCGGCTGACCTTCAAAATTTTGAAGAGCGTCTCCTTTCAAGAATGAAGTGGGGATTGTCAGTCGAGTTGCAGCGTCCTGCATACGAGACAAGGCTTGCTATGCTGAAAGCCAGAAGCTTCAGAGAGGGTGTTGCCGTAAGCGATGAGGTTCTGTCATATATCGCGGGTAGGATTAAGTCAAATTTCCGTGAGCTTGAAGGTGCTCTGATTTCGCTTATTGCGCATGCAACCCTTGTACACAGAGAGATTACTGTAGAATTGGCTGAAGAGGTAATTGGCAAAATTGTCGGTGAAGACCGTAATGAGATTACTATAAGCAAGGTTCAGAAGACTGTCTGCGAATACTTCAACATTTCCAAAGATCTTTTCCTCTCTGCATCCAGAAAAAGGCCTATAGTCCAGGCTCGTCAGATTGCGATGTATATGAGCAGAACTCTCGTTGGATGCTCATTGTCGATGATTGGTTCAGAACTTGGCGGTAAAGATCACGCCACAGTGCTGCACGCTTGCAATACCGTGTCCGATTTGATGTCAACGGACAAATCATTCAAACAATACGTGAGCGACATTGAAAAATTACTCGTATCTTCGCGTACGTAATTGTTTCAAAACAGCTTCTAAGTATGAATTCCGAAAAAGTTCTTGAGATTTTCCGCGAGATTACAAAGATTCCGCGGGAGTCTGGTCGTGAAGAGAAGATGACCGAATATCTTCAGCAGTTTGCAACACGTCATAAACTTGAGTGCAGGACAGATCCTACGGGTAATGTTGTCATTGTCAAGCCTGCATCAAAAGGCAAGGAAGATATCCCGGCGATTGCTCTGCAGGGGCACCAGGATATGGTTTGTGAAAAAATAGCGACGTCCACTCACGATTTCAGCAAGGATCCTATCGACTATGTCATAGAGGACGGATGGATGATAGCAAAGGAGACAACTCTTGGAGCTGATGACGGCATCGGTATAGCTGCCGCTCTTGCACTGCTTTCAAGCGATTTGCCGACTGGTAAAGTGGAGGGCTTGTTTACCATATCAGAGGAGACGGGAATGGATGGTGCGATGGCTATCAAGCCTGGTTTCATCGAGTCCCATACGCTTATAAATCTCGACTCTGAGGATGAGGGGCAGATTTTCGTGGGCTGTGCCGGAGGCGTGGACACTACTGCAGTTTTCAAATACACTAATGTGCCGGTCAAGCCGGGTTACGTAGCGTTGAAAGTTTCTATTGCAGATGCGATTGGCGGTCATAGCGGAGACGATATAAACAAGGAGAGAGCCAATGCAGTGCAGATTCTTGCGCGTTTCCTTTATTCTGAACTTGGCAAATTCCAGCTTGCCCGCATAAACGGAGGTAACAAGAGAAATGCAATTGCACGTGAGGCCCAGGCGACAATATACGTTGAACAAAGTGCGGTCGAGCAGTTTAAGTCTGATTTTCAGGCTTTTGCATCTGATATTAGACACGAGTTCCATAAGAGCGACCCTAATGTTTCGTTCAAGATTGACTCGTGCGAGTGTGATGTTCTTCCAATTGACGACAGCACTCTCGAGAAATTCGTATTGGGTCTGATGGCTGTTGATCACGGCGTTCTTGCAATGAGTCAGGATATTGACGGACTGGTTGAGACTTCATCCAATCTTGCTGCTGTCAAAATGTCCGCTGACGGTGAGATAAAGGTGCTTACCAGCCAGAGAAGTTCAATTGATTCTGAGAAGAAGTTTATGGCCGAAAAAGTCGAGGCGGCGTTCCGTCTTGCCGGAGCGGAAGTTTCTCATTCTCAGCCATATCCTGGATGGGCACCAAATATGGACTCGAAAATCCTCAAGATTACTGTCGAGTCTTATAGAAGGCTTTTCCATCAGGAGCCGGAAGTGAAGGCTATTCACGCTGGGCTTGAATGCGGTCTTTTCCTTGAGAAATTCCCATATCTCGATATGGTCTCATTTGGACCGACATTGAGGAATGTACATACTCCTGGCGAGAAACTGGATTTGGCATCCAACGAAAAGTTTGTGCAGCTGTTGGTAGATATCGTAACCAATTTCAAATGACACTTGTAGCTCCTTCGATGCTTTCCGCTGATTTTCTGCATCTGGAAAAAGATGTGGAAATGGTAAACGGGTGCGCGGATCTCTTTCACCTTGACGTGATGGACGGTGTTCTTGTGCCCAACATCTCTTTCGGTTTTCCTGTCATAGAGGCGATAGCGCGGAAGGCCTCAAAACCTTTGGACGTGCATCTGATGATTGTACATCCCGAAAAATACTTTGAGCGTTTTGCCTCAGCAGGTGCTTCAATGATGAGTTTTCATCTGGAGGCTGCAAGGCGCGACGGACTGGATGCAGCGTCTATGCTTGACAGTATCCGGGGCATGGGAGTTAAGGCAGGACTGGCGATAAATCCGGATATGCCTGTGTCTGGGGTATATCCGTTTATCTCGCATTCCGACTTTATTCTGGTAATGTCTGTGTTCGCCGGTTTCGGAGGGCAGAAATTCATACCTGACACGTTCGGTAGAATCGCTGAATTGAAGCGTGAGATATCAAGGCAGAATTCAAACTGTACCATAGAGGTGGACGGGGGAGTATCGCCCGAAAATTCGGCTGAATTGTCAAATGCAGGTGCGGAAATTCTTGTCGCCGGAAGTTCTGTTTTCAAGTCGCCTGATCCTGCTGCAGCCGTTGCGCAGATGAAAGTAAGTGAATAGACAGAATACTTTGAGCGGAGTAAGTTAGATTATATAGCTTATTTCCTTGAAACTGAATAATTTAATGGTTTTGTCAGGCATTTCTACCAGAAGCTGGCCTTCCGTGGAGATGCCTTTTATCTTTCCCATGAAATCGTATCCTTCCAGGCAGTTGTGGTATCGTTCCTGCATTTCTAGCCTGTACATCCTGCTTGTGAACTTTTCGGCAAGTCTGTCATAGCAAGTCTTGTCGCAGAGCTTCATTATATATCCGTAGAAAATCTCTGTCAGCCGTTCCAGCGAACTCTCAAGTTGCAGGCGCTTTCCTGTAACTTTCAGTACAGAAGTAGGGTTCATAAGTTCCGGAGGAAATTCTGACTGATTGAGATTCAGACCGATACCTATAATCGACTTGCTTACATATTCGCCTGACAATGTGTTTTCAAGCAACATTCCGCAGATTTTCCTGTCTCTGACATATATGTCATTGGGCCATTTTATGGTGTTTTCTATACCTGATTCGAAGAGAAAATCTGACACTGTCAATGCGGAGACTATGCTGAGATAGAATTGCTCTTTTGCATATATCTTTGGCATACCGTCGGATTCGAGGTTTGCAAGGATTGAGAATGTTAGATTCTCACCGGCGCTGCTGCTCCACTTGTTGCCTCTCTGCCCTCTGCCTGCTGTCTGGAAATGTGCGGCAAATACTGACATTCTGTCATTGTCATCGAAGTGCCTTCTTGCTTCTGAATTGGTTGAATCGATGGTATCGTACCATATAATGGGTATCTGCGCTTTCATTGGACTGATTTTTGTTCTATATTTGTGGGTTGCGATTTTGTGACAAATTTAAACAATCTTAAGAAAATAGACTGATTATGAAGAATAATGTACTGAAGACCATAACCGACGCGATGCTTGAGAAAAAGGGCAAGAATGTAGTGTCTTTGGACCTCGGCAAGATTGGCACAGCTATATCAGATTATTTCGTAGTCTGCAATGCTGACTCTACTACTGCAGTTGCCGCCATTGCTGACAATATCATAGTCCGTATGCAGGAAAAATGCGACAGGAAAGTGTTGCGTATGCAGGGACTGGAAAACGATTTCTGGATTATATTGGATTACGGTGATGTGGTCGTTCACGTTTTCCTCACTCAATATAGGGATTTCTATCGTCTGGAAGACTTGTGGGCTGATGCCGACAGGGTTGAATACACTGACGAACCAGTAGTGGAAGAGGCTTCTGTAACCAGGGTAAAACCAAAGGCATCTTCTAAAGTGAGGGCATCGGCGCGCCGTGCAAGCAGGAGGAAGGATGCCGATATCGATCTCTAACGAAAATTTCATTGATGACAAATAAAGGAAACGGAGGCAAGAAGCCTCAGAAAAAAATTGTCACGGTAAATCTCGGTTTGTCGTGGCTATATCTGCTGATTATTTCCGGAATCATCTGGATGCTCTTCTCGAATGGCTCTGTAAAGCCACAAAAGGCTGAGTGGGCTGACGTTAAGGAGATGATTCAGTCGGGTGACGTAAAGGATATAGTTTTTGTCAGAAACGATTATAAGGGTGAAGTTACAATACGGCCGGACCGTCTTGCAAAGTACAGTGAGCGTTTCGGCGGCAAGGTTCCGTCTTCATCTCCGCATTTCTGGTTCTATGTTTCAAGCAAGTTTGACCCGGAAACCGAGTTCGGTGTTCTGAATGAAGCTTTGCCGGCTGACAGCCATTTCAAGGTCGTTATGGACAATGACGACAACATCTGGGGTCATATGATGGACTGGTTCCTGTTCCCTGTGCTGCTCATACTGATGTGGGTGTTTATGTTCCGCGGATTCAACAGGAATATGGGCGGAGGAGCACCGGGCGGTCAGGGTGGCATATTCGGTGTCGGTAAATCCACAGGAAAACTTGCTGACAAAAACCAGGTGAAAGTGACCTTCAAGGATGTGGCTGGCCTCTATGGCGCAAAGGAAGAAGTGATGGAGATTGTGGATTTCCTCAAGAATCCTAAGAAATACACTGCGTTGGGCGGTAAAATACCTAAGGGAGCACTTCTTGTTGGCCCTCCGGGTACCGGTAAGACCTTGCTGGCCAAGGCTGTGGCAGGGGAGGCTAATGTGCCTTTCTTCTCAATCTCCGGTTCCGACTTTGTGGAGATGTTCGTAGGCGTCGGTGCATCCAGGGTGCGTGACCTGTTCAGACAGGCAAAGGAGAAGGCTCCGTGCATAGTGTTCATAGATGAGATTGATGCAGTCGGCCGGGCGAGAGGTAAAAATGTCGGTTTCTCGTCAAATGATGAAAGGGAAAATACATTGAACCAGCTCCTTACGGAGATGGATGGTTTCGATACCAATTCAGGTGTAATAGTTCTTGCCGCAACAAACCGTGCGGATATTCTCGACAAAGCCTTGCTACGTGCGGGTCGTTTCGACCGTCAGATTCACGTGGAATTGCCGGAGTTGAAGGAACGCGAGGAGATTTTCAAGGTGCATATCAAGAAACTCAAACTCGCCAAGGATTTTGACGTGGAGTTTATGGCAAAGCATACTCCGGGATTCTCGGGAGCCGATATCGCCAATGTATGTAACGAAGCTGCATTGACTGCCGCAAGACGCAACAAGACTTCTATTGACAAACAGGATTTTCTGGATGCCGTGGATAGAATCGTCGGAGGTCTGGAACGCAAGTCTTCCATCATTACTCCTGCGGAAAAGAAGTCCATTGCGCATCACGAGGCTGGCCACGCTACGGTAAGTTGGCTTCTTGCATACGCAAATCCGTTGTTCAAGGTGACATTGATTCCAAGAGGACAGGCCTTGGGTGCAGCTTGGTATCTGCCTGAAGAAAGGAAGCTTTGGACAAAGTCGCAGATGGTAGACGAGATGTGTTCTCTTATCGGCGGTAGGGTAGCTGAGGAAATCGTAAACGGCGAACCTTCAACCGGTGCGCAGAATGACTTGGAACGCCTGACTCAGATGGCATACAGTATGGTCAAGTATTACGGTATGAGCGACAACGTGGGGGCACTTTCGTATTATGACTCAACTGGGTCTCGCGGATATGACCTTACGAAGCCTTACAGTGAGAAGACGGCAGAAGTTATTGACGAGGAGGTCAAGAAGATTGTGACTATGATTCACGACAGGACCTTGAAGCTTCTCACCGCTCATAAGGAGGGTTTCCTGAAAATGGCAGCTCTGCTTCTTGAAAAAGAAGTGATATTTGCGGAAGATGTCGAGCGTATTCTTGGCCCTAAGGTAAAACCTGAAGGTGAAACTGATTCCGAGCCGAAATCCGACGAGAAACCAGATGAACCGCAGCAGAATTCAACCGATAACGCTGCTTCTTCTGAAAGTGAAGAATAAACACGACATCGGATTCTGAACCATTATGTACTAAGACCTTGAAAATGAACAATACTATTTTAAGAACTATCTCGGGCACCGTCTTCATCCTCGTGATGTTGGCGGGGCTCTTGATTGATAAATTGCTTTTCGCCGCCCTTATGATGTTTGTAATGGCGGTTATGATGCATGAGTTTTACACCATAACAATGAAGAATAGGTACAGGTTCTCCCGTATGCTTGCGATTTTTGCCGGGCTGATTCTGTTTCTTCTGATTTTCTGCGTGAGTGCTTATGGTATTCCTGTAAAATTCGTGGCTTTTGCTCTCATCCCGATATTGGTGGTGATGATCAATTCACTGTATGTCAAGGATAAAACTGAATTCGGCAAGTTCTCGGACATTTATACGGGACTTCTCTATATAGGTGTGCCGATTGCATTGTCCAATCTGATAGTGTTCTTCGATCACGTTTTTGACGGAAGGATTCTTCTTGCCTTTTTCGTGATAATCTGGTGCTCTGATATTGGAGGATATATATTCGGCTTCACTCTTGGCAAATATTTCAGCAAAAAACTGTTCCCGGAGATTTCCCCGAAGAAGACGTGGGTGGGATTCTGGGGTGGAATGTTCTGCTCTGTTGTCGCTGCTGTTGCCATAAAATACGGCTTCGGCATAGAGCAGATATCACTCGTGGAGACCATTCTTCTTGCAGTGCTTATGGATGTCGCCGGTGTCTATGGCGATTTGTTTGAATCTCAATGGAAACGCTATTACGAGGTAAAGGATTCCGGTACAATTATTCCCGGGCACGGCGGCTTTCTGGACAGATTTGACAGTACGCTGATGGCTATGCCGGTGGGCGCGCTTTTTCTGATCCTGATGGATATATTGTAGATAATTCTGGGGATTATCGGTATTATACGTTATTATACGGCAACAATATTTCGGAAAATGTCTTTTTATTCATAACTTTGAGGAATAAAACATTTCCAGAACAGAAAAAATGAAGATAGATAAGAACTCATACGGAACTATTGCTCTCGCATGGTTACTTTGTGCAATTGTTGGATTGGCTTTTCTGAAATTCTTAGGTTACCACATAGTTACATATATTTTTACGACCGCATTGTTTCTCTTTGCGGTGTTTGTGACTTGGTTTCACCGTGTGCCTGTGCGTCATACGCCTGAAGGTGAGCGAATTGTGACTTCGGGTGCGGACGGCAAAGTCGTCATAATCAAGAAGACCTATGAAAAAGAATATCTGCACAGGGATTGTATGCAGGTTTCTGTCTATATGAATTTTTTCAATGTTCACGCGAATTTCTGGCCTGCAACTGGCAATGTGACCTATTACAAATATCATCCCGGGAAATATCTTCTCGCCTTTCTTCCCAAGGCTGCCGAGGAGAACGAGCATTCATCCACAGCCATTGACACTGGACACGGAGAGATATTTTTCAAGCAGATAGCCGGTACTTTTGCAAGGAGGATTGTCTGCTACTCCGAGGTTGGCTCGAATGAAGAAAGGGGAAAACAGTGCGGAATCATCAAATTCGGTTCCCGTCTGGACATTTTTCTGCCTCTTGATGCTGATATAAAAGTAAAGTTGGGCGAAGAGACCAAGGCTGCGGAGACCGTAATCGCAGTGCTGAAATAAACAATGGAAGCCTTTATAATACTCATTCTGATAGTTGTCAACGGATTATTTTCGATGGCAGAGATAGCTTGTATTTCTGCGCGTAAGTCGAAGTTGAATCTGGACGCACAGAAAGGCGACAAAGGGGCGAAGTCCGCCCTGAAGCTTACCGAAGATGCAGACAAGTTCCTTTCCACAGTACAGATGGGCGTTACACTTGTCGGAATTCTTACCGGTATTTTCTCCGGAGAAAGTCTTGCACATAATTTTGCGGATCTCCTTGAAGAGGCCGGAATGTCCGAGTCTTCTGCAGTCTTTATAGCAAAGGCGATAATCGTTTTCATCGTGATGTTCCTTTCCATTCTTCTCGGAGAACTTGTCCCTAAGCGTATTGCTATGGCAAACCCGGAAAAGGTGGCAAAGAAGATTTCAGGAATAATGAGGTTCATCTCGTGGATAGCTTCTCCTGTAATCTGGGCTCTCGCAAAGTGCACGGCATTGTGTGTCAGGATATTAGGTATCAAAGAGAAAGAATCCAAGATTACTGAAGACGAAATCAAGTCGATGATAGAGGAAAGCAAGGACGAGGGGGAGGTTTCTCCATTGGAGCAGGATATCGTCGAGAGAGTGTTTACTCTGGGAGATTTGAGTGTCAGCACCATAATGACTCTTCGCGATGACATTGTCTGGCTGGATTTGCAAATGTCAGATTCTGAGGTTATCCAAACTGTAGAAAGTACCATCTTCGAACAGTATCCTGTTGTCGACGGTGATTTGGATCACGTTGTCGGAGTGCTTTCAATCAAGGACTATGTGAAGGCTATGCGTGTGAAGCAAGGCAAGTTGGACCTAAGAAAACTGATGCGCGAACCTCACTATGTACACGAAAATATGAGCGTGTATGCTGTACTTGAGTTCTTGAAAGAGAATAAGATTCATCGCGCTCTCGTATGTGATGAGTTCGGCGGACTTGCTGGAATCATTTCTCTCAAGGATATATTTGACGGGCTTGTCGGCAATATGAACACTATGGAACATATTACTGAACCTGATATTATTGCAAGAAAAGACAATGACGGATGGTTCGTAGACGGGCAATGCTCCATTTATGACTTCCTTTCACACTTCGAATTGGACGATGAGATGGAGGATTATGATTTCTCGACTGTCGGAGGTCTGATTCTTGAAAAATTGCAACACGTGCCTAAAACCGGTGAAAAAATTACCTGGAACGGATTTGAAATAGAAGTGGCGGATATGGATGGAGCCCGTATTGACAAGTTGATTGTCAAGAAGTTGCAGGCTCCTTCACCTTCTACTGAAGATTCTGAATCTTAACGTCGTTCTCTATATATTCCACAAGTTTGTCAACGGCTTCGGACTCCGGAACGTGTCTCAAAACAGGTTCTTTCTTGTGGTAGATTGATACCTTTCCGTTACCTTCGCCCACGTAGCCCCAGTCTGCATCAGCCATTTCGCCGGGACCGTTTACAATGCAGCCCATAACCGCTATGACCACGTTTTTAAGGTGAGATGTCCTTGCCTTTACCTGTTCAAATGTGTCTTGAAGGTTGTACATTGTGCGGCCGCATCCAGGGCAAGCGATATATTCAGGTTTGTAGAATTTTCTCCGTGCTGCCTGGAGCAGTTCATTTTCGAGATATTGACCTACCCCGCTTTCCTTTATGGAGATTTCATGGCCGTTTTCGTCCAAATAGGTTCCGGATAGATGAACTTCATCTAACTCCTTGTCAAGCAGTCTCTTGCCGAAATCGCAGGAATAGTCAAGCAACAGCCGTTCTCTTGACGGGGACTTGTATATTGCCTCAGCGGTTTTTCCTGAAAGTTTTATTTCCGTAAGGGAAGACATAAGTTTGCCGTCATATCTCATTTCAAGATAACGTCCGACTGGAATTTCATTTACAGGATCTTCCGTCAGCGAAACCCTTATGGTGTTTCCGATTCCCTCTGACAGAAGTGCAGAAATACCGACGCACGATTTGATTCTTCCGGAATCTCCGTTGCCGGCCTCAGTCACGCCTACGTGAAGTGGGAAGATAATGCCCTCTTTGGTCATATATTCGGCAAGAAGACGGTATGCTTCCACCATAACAATCGTGTTACTTGACTTGAGTGACACCACTATATTGTAGAAATCATTCTTGACGCACAGTCTTAGCCATTCCATTGCGGCCTCAGCCATTGCCTTCGGCGTGTTTCCGTAAAGCTTCGTAATTCGTTCGCCGAGTGAACCGTGATTGAGTCCGATTCTTATAGCGGTTCCATATTTTTTGCAGACTTCCACCAGCCTGGCCAATTGTCTTGATGCCTCATCGAAGTCTTTGCTGAAATTGCCGGGATTGATGCGGACCTTTTCCACGTATGGTGCGACAGCGATGGCTGTTTCAGAGGAGAAATGAATGTCGGCCACGATAGGTGTGTCAATGCCCGTTTCCCTCAATTTGTCGTGGATGGCGCGAATGTGCTCAACATCGTTAAGTCCCGGAACTGTGATGCGTATTATATCAACTCCGGCATCGTGCATCCTTCGGCATTGTGCCACGGTTTCATCGACATCGTATGTATGTGTATTGCACATTGTCTGGACGGCAATCTCGTGTCCGGAGCCTATAAGGACATTACCTGCTTTTGCGGTCAATGTTTTCAATTCCTGCTTCATCATATACAAGTTGTTTTGCCTCTTTCTTCAATTGTGAACGCGTCTTTCCCGTTCGCTTCGTGAGCTGGATATGTATTCCGCCTGATATTATTATGTCGAACGGATATGCGAATCTATAGTAGTATTCGCTGTTGTAATCCGGTTTGTACAGGCTTCCAAGCGAATATCTCGCCATTGCCGTGATGTGAAATTCAACCGGATCGAAGAACAGTCCGAATCCCACGCCTGCCTTCACTCCATATTCAAATCTTCTGTCGTAATCGTAGAATGTTTTTTCATATTTTACATCGGACAGTGTTCCCTGACGCTCCACGCTCATTCTGTAACCGCCGAACAATCCGCCGTTTACGATGAATTTCAGATGCCATACGTCCATATGCATATGGGCGAGCAGAGGAACTTCCATATATTCGTATGTGGCTGATGTTGCGCCGTCCACGCTTTCCGTATATTCACCGGTTTTCTTGTCCTTCTTGAACTCATAGCCCTCCTTACCATAGAAAAATCCTGTCTGGAATCCGAAATAAGGCATATATCCGAACATCTTGCCGTATCTCGTATAGACGATTCCCACGTTTATCGGATTGAACTGCATCTTCTGTTTTTTGGACGGGTTGAACATCATCTGGTTCAGTGACACTCCGTACTGAACGCCGATCATCGAATAATCGTTAATGAAGTTCTTGACCTTTATGGTCACAGTGTCAAGATAGATGTCGGTATATTTATGCTCGACTTTACGCGCAAGCGTGTCCCTGTGTCCGTCGGTGTCGCTTGCCACTACAACAGAATCCCTAAGTTTAACGGTAAGCGAATCCGGATGCGGGGCTGCGGTAGCCATTACTGATATAAGCATCAGTCCAGCTGAGATGTATGAGAATATCTTCATCATTTTCCGAATAGGCTTGAAATGTTAATGTTCTGTTCCATCTCAGTGGACTCCTTGATGTTGATGACATAAGTCCCGTCCTTCAGTTTGTAGAATATCACCTTTTCCGGCTGTCTGTGTTCCAGCACGTTGCCTGTGTCCACCATTCCGTTCTTGTTCTTGTCCTCTGTGATTCGTATAGAGTATTTTCCCGCTTTCAGATATGGAAAATCAAGTTTGGCATCCTTTTCCACAATGTAGCTTCTCAGCACCTTGTCCCTCTTGTCGTTCAGCAAATCTACGATGTATTTGTTGTTTACATCCGTCAGATTTAGGGTCAATGTGCTCAGTTTGTCGTCTTTAGGAAGCGATACCTTCACTTCTGTGCTGTCATTGTAATAGCCGTTTATGTCCCTGAACTTGCGGTAAGGCACTTTGAGCTTGTATTCATAGCCGGACATAAGCTTGCCCTCAGGCATAAGAGTGTAGCGGCGCAGATTCAGTGTGTCCCTCTCGATTGCGAATTTCATTTTTGATTCCTGCTGCTTTGGATTTATCGAAATAAGTCTGAGCGAATCGAAGTTCTCGTATATGATAGGGTAGTCGAAGACAATCTCAAAACCTTTCTGTTCAACAGTTTCCGCCTCCGCCGTCACTTTCATCACGCAGGTGGTGTCCTCGTGCTTGATGTCCCGTCGGGAACTCTTGGACTTGCCGCCTGTCTTTTCCATTGCGAGCCTTACGTGTTCTGTAAACGGAGCCAGTACACCGAGAGTATCTGTTTTAAGATAATCTACGAACAGGTGTAGAGTATCCGGCATACGTTTTCTGTCGTTTATCCATATTTCTAGGCTGTCCTTCTGGATGTTGAACTGGGTGATTAGCCTGTTGGCCGGAATGCCGCGCACCCACATCGAGTCAATCTTGGCATCAGAAGCCATAAATGTTATGTACGCGGAGCGCGGTTTAGTACGTACCTTATTGACAATCATCTGTTTGCTAGGCCTTTCCCTGAACATCACCATCTCGTGCTCCGCATTTCTCTTCATACAGTTCAGAGTGTCCTTCATATCATATTTCTTCAGTTCCGGAAGTTCGTCAGATGCGATGATTGTCGGGCGTATTATGCTGTCACAGAATGCGATGCGGTCGTTGTCCGGGTCATAGATGTTGTTTGAACTTTCATCTTTGATTGCATAGAGCCTGTAAAGCGTGTCCGCTATGTTTCTGATTGCGAAAAATCCCCAGTCATCAGTCTTGACAGCGGCATCCGGTCTGTGCTTGAACACAGCAGAGTCCGACAAATCCTTGTACAACATTACTGTCGCTCCCGAAATCGGCTGAAGCGTATTGCAGTCGCGTACTACGCCTGTCACTGCCATTGAGTCGATGGAAGAGCCAGTGGAGAACACAAGCGTGTAACCCTGGTACATATTGCCTTCGTTATTGTCTGCAATGGCATTGGTCAGATCCAAGGTATAGGTGGTGTTCGCCTCAAGGTCTGATTCAAAATATACGATGACCGATTTTCCTCTTATTTTGTATTTTGGAGCCTTCTCAAGAGGCGGTGACAGGAAGATACCTTTCTGATCTTTAACCGTAACATATTCGTTAAATGTTATGGTAATCTGCGTATTATGTGTAGGAACGTTTGTGGTTCCGGGAAGCGGCCAGATATTGGTGATTACCGGAGGAATTGTGTCCTTTTTTCCACCGCTCGGGGGGGTGGTGGTGTTGGCGCAGGAGTGTGAGAACATCACTGAGCCCAATATGATTGCCACAGGAATTGCCGGTAGTAATTTTTCTATAATGTGCTTCATCTGATTTCGTTTTCGCTATACTTCAGTCCTCATCACGCTCTGGAGGCCTTTGATTCCCTTCAGTTTGCTTATCATTGTGTCAAGCACTTCGCGGTTGTTTACAAGCATATCAATATATCCCTCGAAGATGCCTTCTTCCGTGACAAGATTGAGTTTTCGGATATTTACCCCCATTACTACTGAGATATATCCGGTAATGTCGTTAAGCAGTCCGACCCTGTCGATTCCCCTCAAAGATATTCTAACAGGAAATGACTGTCCCTCAGCTGATTCCCACTGAGTCTTTACTATCAGGTCACCGTGTTTTGTGGCCATATTTTCAGCCACGCTGCAGGATTTTTTGTGCACTGTGACTGTTCCGTCAGGAGACAGGAAGCCGATTACAGGGTCTCCCGGGATAGGATGACAACATCCTGCAATGACATATTTGTGCCCGTCTTCTGCGGAATTTATGATGAAATCCTGAGTCTTGCGCCGTTTTCCGGAAATCAGTCCTGCTATCTCATTGAATTTGACATATCCGGTGCCGTATCTGAACAGGAATTCATCCGCGCTGTTGAGCTCCAGAGCCGCTGCTATCTGTCTGGCATTCTGCTCGTCAAATGTGCGTCCGAGTTCCTTGAGCCTTTCTTTAAGTTCAGCAGCCCCTTTGTTTATGAAAAAGTCTTTCTGCGGGCGGAAATAGTCCAATACAAGATTTCTTGCCCTTCGTGTCTGAAGAAAATCAAGCCATTCTGTCTTAGGGCTTTCATCTTCAGCCGAAATGATCTCCACCTGGTCTCCGGTCTTGAGAACGTAAGACAAAGGAACAAGTTTCATATTGACCTTCGCTGCAATTGCCCGGCATCCTATCTCAGAATGAATCTGGTATGCGAAATCAAGTGCGGTCGCGCCTTTCTCAATCGACTTCTGTTCTCCTTTTGGCGTGAACACTGATATTGATGTGGTAGTCAGGTCGTTATGAATTATGTCCAGCAGTTCAAGCGCGTTTACGTCAGGACTTACCAGAATCTCCTTCACTTTGGAGAGCCATTTGTCCATCTCGTTGTCGTTCTCGCTTATGTATCCGTCCTGTTTGTAAGCCCAGTGCGCAGCGATTCCCTTTTCGGCGATGTCGTCCATCCTTCTCGTGCGGATCTGCACTTCAATCCATATTCCAGTCTGACTCATCAATGTGCAGTGCAGGGCTTCATAGCCGTTGCTTTTAGGATGTTTTACCCAATCCCTCACACGGTCTGCCTTATACCTGTAGATTCCTGTAATTATGGAAAATACGTGATAACATTGGTCACGTTCAGTTTCCTTGTTGTTGAGATTGGACGGATTGAAGATAATCCTCACGGCATACAGATCGTAAACCTGCTCGAATGAAATCTGCTTGGTCGTCATCTTGTGCCAGATGGAATATGGCGTCTTCACGCGCTTTTTGATCTGGAAATCAAAGCCGGCCTTTTCAAGCGCATCCTGCAGTGGAGCAATGAATTCGTCGATGCAATTTTCCTTGTCCGACAAGTCCCGGTTGATTTTCGCGCTTATGTCGTTGTATGCGTCAGGCTCCTTATATCTCAGCCAGATGTTTTCCATCTCCGACTTGACCTCATACAGACCAAGTCTGTGGGCAAGGGGAATGAAAATGAACATTGTCTCGCTCAGAATCTTGTCCCTTTTGTATTCGGGCATAAATTCTATCGTGCGGCAATTGTGCAACCTGTCGGCCAATTTGATGAGCACTACGCGAACGTCGTCGTTCAATGTCAGCAGAATTCTCTTGAAATTCTCAGCCTGCATACTTTCCGTGTAGCCCTCGTCTTTGCTCTTCTTGTCCTGGTTGTCCAGCACATTCTTCATCTTGGTCAGACCGTCCACAAGAGACGCAATCTTGTCACCGAAATTGTGTCTGATGTCATCTACGGTATAGTCTGTGTCTTCCACAACGTCGTGCAATAGCGCCGCAGCAATGGATTTGTAACCCAGACCTATGTCATTGACGACAATTTTCGCTACAGCGATAGGGTGTAGGATATATGGCTCTCCTGAACGTCTGCGGACATTCTTGTGCGCTTCATTGGCGAAATCAAATGCCTTCTGCACGACTTCCAGCTCCTGTTGGCTGGCACACCGCTTTCTTGCAGCCTCTTTCAAGTCCGCATAGTTTCTTGCTATTACTTCAAAGTCTTTCTGTGAGAATTCTGAAATGCTCATTTTCTGTCGAGATTATAGGAATCGACGTTCTGGAACGCATAGGACAGTTCCGCTCCGAAGAGAATTATAAACCATCCGAAATTTAGCCAGAACATAAACAGCGGTATTGCAGCGACCGCTCCGTATATTGTATTGAGTCTGGAAACGAAAATCTGTGTTTCCAAAAAAAGATATTGCATTAAGGTGAAGACTACACCGGACAGCAGCGCAGCCTTGATGGCATTGCGCCATTCGACAATGTGATTCGGGATGAATTTATACATTGCCGCAAACGTGAAAATTGATACGATTGCGAAAATCACCCAACCGAGAAAACTTCTGATACTGTCGGAAAATTCAATCTTATCCGGGACAAGAAGATCCAATACGTTTGAATAAATGATTGACCCTGAGAAGAATACAAGGATGATGAATGGAGCGATGCAAGTGATCGCGAGGTAGAATGTCATCCTCTTGAACAGATTTCTCGCCTTCCTAACCTTCCATACATTGTTGAATACGGACTCCACGCACATCATCATCCAGATTACAAGCCAGGCGAAGAATATCGCGCTTACAAGTCCCACTGGACTGGATTTTGCCGTGTTTATGACGTTTTCCGCATATCCGAACAGTGTATCGATAGCCTGTTGGTTGCTGATATGCTGTACCAACGCTTCTCTCAAAGGGCCTTCCAAACCGAGTCCTCCGGTGATGACGAATGCTATCGCAATGAAAGGAACAGCCGCCATTGTGCAGAAAAATGCCAATGCGACTGCCTGAAACCCTATTTTCTGTGCCGAGAATGTCTTGATGGTCAGCATAAGCACCTGTAGGTCCTTCACTATGCGCAACCGTTTCTTGGACAATTCCTCGAAATTCTCGCTCCAGATACCTTCAGTCAGATATGACTTAATTTTTTGTATGCCCGCTCTTATCCCCATATACTACTGCACAGTTCCGCCGAAAAGATCCGGCTCAATATAATCTTCATCGTCCTCATTTACCGCTCCCTGTGGCAGCAGACTGCGGAATGTATTTTCGTCAATAATCTGAATTCCAAGTTCTTCAGCCTTTTTCAACTTTTCAGGTCCCGGTTTCGTGCCCGCCAAAAGGTAGGATGTCTTTCCGCTTATGGACGAACTGTTCTTGCCGCCGTGACGCTCTATGAGTTTTTTCATATCGTCGCGCGAAATGCTGAAATTCCCGGATATGACTATGGTCTTGCCCTCCAGCGCCGCAGAAAGATTCTCAGCCGGAGCATCTACGGAGAATTTGAGTCCGTCCGCTTTAAGTCTCTGAATCTCAAGAATATGCTTTTCGTTGCGGAAGAAGTTGAAAATACTGTCCGCTATGACTTCCCCTATGTCGGGTACTGCCAGAAGCTCCTCTTTCGAAGCCGAAGCGATATTGTCAATGTCTCTGAAATACTGCGCTGCAGCTTTTGCAGTGGTCTCGCCGACATATCTTATGCCCAGGGCGAACAGAACGTGCTCGAATGAAACCTGCCTGCTTTCGTTAAGACTGTCCAGAAATCTTTGTGCGGAACGCTCCTTCCATCCTTCAAGCCGGAGAAGGTCAGTTTTTCTCAGGTCATAGAAATCTGCCGGGGTGCGAACAAGATCCAACTCGTACAATTGATCTATGGTTGCGTCGCCGGCTATGACGTTCATCGCCTTTCTGCTCAGGAAATGCACTAGCCTTCCCTTTATCTGGGTAGGACATCCGTCTGTGTTGGGACAGAAGAACTTAGCCTCGTCATCTTCCCGGACAAGTGCGGTTCCGCAATCTGGACAAACAGTAGGGAACTTTGGCTTAACGACGTCATTTCCACGTTTGCCCAACTCCACACCCGTGATTTTCGGGATGATTTCACCGCCCTTTTCGACATAGACGTAGTCGCCTATTCGGATGTCCATCTGCGACATCATATCTGCATTGTTGAGCGTTGCCCTCTTGACTACTGTGCCTGACAATTGGACCGGGGACAGATTCGCAACAGGAGTTACTGCTCCCGTACGGCCAACCTGATAGTCAATCGAAAGCACTTTAGTCAGTGCCTGTTCTGCCTTGAATTTGTAGGCGACTGCCCAACGCGGGAATTTTGCGGTGTAACCCAGTTCCGTCTGGTATGCAAGTTCATTGATTTTTATGACAATGCCGTCAGTAGCGTAGGGGAGAGACTTCCTCGCTTTGTCCCAATAGTTGATATATTCCTCTATCTCGTTGATATTGTGGCATATTTTCCTCTTGTCGGAAACGGGCAGTCCCCACGATTCGGCGGCATCAAGTGCCTCCTTATGGGTGCTGAATGTCACATTGGGACTTGGGATATGATACAATGTACACCAGAGGCCGCGATGTCCCACTTCCTTCGGGTCAAGCAATTTCAATGAACCTGATGCGGCGTTGCGCGGATTTGCAAACGGCTGTTCCTCATTGCGCAGCCGGTCTTCATTGATATTGTCGAATGCCTTGTACGGCATAAGAATCTCGCCCCTTATCTCGAACTCTTCCGGATAGCCAGAACCTTTGAGGACAGCGGGTATGTTGCTTATGTGTTTGACATTTTCGGTGACATCATCACCGATGATACCGTCCCCCCTTGTCAGGGCGCGGAACAACTTTCCGTTCTTGTATGTCAGGCAGATGGCCGTACCGTCAAACTTGAGTTCGCAGGAATATGTGAATGGCTTGCCGATCAACTTGGTCGCTCTTGCTGCAAAATCTTCCACTTCACCGATATTGTAGGTGTTGCCGAGCGACAGCATAGGATATTTATGCGGATACTGGGCGAACTCCTTCTTGGCAGATGCCACTGTATTTCCGGTCTCGTCCGAATTTTCCAGATCGCTTCCCACTTTGCGCGTAGGGGAATCCGGAGTTATGAATTCAGGGTACTGATTCTCCAGATCAGCAAGTTCATACATCAGGTGGTCATATTCGTAATCGCTGATTGACGGATTATTGTCCACATAGTATTTCCTGCTGTTCTCCCAGAGAATCTTGCGAAGTTCAACAATTCTTTCTTCTGCCTGTTGGCGAGTCATAAATTAAATAAATGGAACTTACAAATTTAACCAAAATTTTGTGGAAAATCGGCTGAAATGTGATATTTTTGCACCCGCGTAAAGCAGAACGTTATAACATAATTTTTTAAACAATATGAAAGACGCAATCATTATCTTGTGCGGTGGCGGTCCGGCCCCGGGAATGAACTCAGTATCAATGAGTGTAGCCAAAACTTTCCTTTCAAAGGGTTACAGAGTAATCGGCCTTCACGGCGGATATTCAGGTTTGTTCAGCAAGAATGCACGTACGGAAGAATTGGATTTCTTCAAGGCTGACCGTTACTTCAACAGGGGTGGTTCTTACCTCGAAATGAGCCGTTTCAAACCGACTGACGAGGATTTCGAGAAAAACTTCAATCTAGACCTCTTCAAGGACAACAATATCAAACTTCTCGTTACCGTAGGCGGTGATGACACTGCATCTACAGCCAACAGAATCTCCAAGTTCCTTGCGGCCAAGAATTATCCTATCGCGAACATCCATTGTCCTAAGACCATTGACAATGATCTTCCACTTCCTGCAAACACTCCGACTTTCGGATACAACTCTGCAAAGAACGAAGGCGCTCACATTGCAAGGACAATCTACGAGGATGCACGCACATCAGGTAACTGGTTGGTAATCTCTGCAATGGGACGTACTTGCGGAAGTTTGGCTTTAGGTATCGGCGAGGCTACTCACTGCCCTATGACCATCATCCCTGAGATGTTCAACAAGACTCAGATGACCCTTGACAAAATCATCAGACTTTCAATCTCAGCCATCCTCAAGAGAAAGGTTATGGGTGTTAATTATGGTACCGTAGTAGCTGCAGAAGGGCTTTTCCACAATGACGAAGTTGCCAAAGAGGCTGCTGAGGCAGGTGTTCACTTTACATACGATGAGCACGGACATCCTGAGCTTGGAAAGATTTCAAAGGCTGTGCTGTTCAACGAGCTTCTCGAGAAGGAGTTCAAGAAGGTCGGCTTGAAAGTTAAGAGCCGTCCTGTAGAGATTGGCTACGACGTACGTTGCCAGGATCCTGTTGCATACGATCTTACATATTGCACCGAGCTTGCGATGGGCGTTTACCAGCTGTTCAGCGAGGGTAAGACTGGCTGTATGGTTTATGTCGATTCATTCGGCAATGTTTCTCCGCTCTATCTTGCAGATTTGCAGGACCCTAAAACTGGAAAGATTCCTCCGCGCGTAGTGGATATCAATGCCGGAACTGCTCAGAACTACTACAAGTACATCGCTCACTATGTAACTCCTGAGGATTACGAGGCAGTGAAGGCTCTCGGAATTGCAGACCCTTCAGTTTACGATTTCAAGAAGATTCTCGAGTGGTAATCAGAACCTCCGCATCCAGCTTTTTGCTGTCATCGGTGAAACAATAACAACAGCGACCGGCAGGGAGTATTTCCCGCCGGCCGTTTTTTTTTGATGTGGTGTGATACGATGATGACATTTATCTGCGTGAAGCACTAGGTAATTCGTCGATTACTATTATTTTTGTAATATACGACAGTGGTTTTGCAACAAGAGGTGGTGGAATGTTGTATAAGTTAATGAATGATATAGTTCAATACTCCAAAAGAAATCTAAATTGCTATGATAAACTATAAAACTGAATTGTCAAGTGAATTGCAACAACGTCAGTTTGCTGAAGTGGTGGACATTATCGTGCAACACCGAAGCCATGCCTCAAGGGTTGTTAACGAGGATACATTGCTTACGGCCTGGTACGTGGGGGGATATGTGTCAAAGAAACTGAAAACAGAGGAATGGGGGCGCAAGGTTGTAACACAGCTTTCGGAATTTATCCGCTCGCAGCATCCTGACATCAAAGGATATAGTAGAAGCAGTATCTACAATATGGTGATGTTCTATGAGGAATATTCTTCTGAGGCATTCGCAATGACTGTGGGAAAATTCTTAAATTCCGAATTTGTCCAGTTGGAAACTGGACAAATAGGAACAGATTCTTCGGTTAAAAATGGAGATGGTGCAATTGTGCAGCCAGCATCGGCTCAAATTGTCCAGCCGTTGGTTGGACAAATGCCAAATATCTTGAATATGACCACCTTGTCTAACCATATCGAGATACTTTGTCGATGCAATAGTCAAGAAGAACGGCTATTTTATATGCTGTATGCTCATAAAGAACATCTAGTAAAGAGAGAGATGCAGCGTTGCATTGCCAACGATACCTATTCTTCGCTACTTGGAAGCAAAAGTAATATGTCTAAAGGATTGTTGGAGCAATATCCTAACGCTCCCATTGTATTCAAGGATACTTTATTTCTCGATTTTCTCGGATTGCCAAAGAAACATAGCGAGAATAAATTGAAGAACGGGTTGATAGAGCATATGAAGCAATTCATACTCGAATTGGGGAAGGATTTTATCTTTATGGACCAGGAATATCCGCTTGCTGTTGGCGCTTCGACCTATAAGGCGGACCTCTTGTTTTTCCATCGTGGACTGCAGGCGCTAGTGGCGGTTGAACTGAAGAAAACGAAGTTTCATCCCCGAGACCTAGGGCAGTTGGAATTTTATCTCGAAGCGTTGGATAGAGACGTGAAGCGCTCAAACGAAAATCCTTCCATCGGCATTATTCTATGCCCGGAAGCTGACCGCGTGGTAGTGGAATATGCTATGAGCCGTAGTATGAGTCCCACAATGATAGCCCAATATAAGCGCATCTTGATACCACAGGAGCGAATGCAGGAGCAATTAAACGAATTTTGCCGGTTCTTTCTGATGGAAAAGAAAAGCGGAAAGTAACCTTATGTTGGGTTTCTATATTTGAAATTGCTTATTACAATACATAAGTTATGCAGAACACACCAAGGCCGGAAGATTTTAGAAACTCGGATTTCAGTTCGCTCATTCGATTCAGGATTAATAAGATACTGATGATATGCAGTAACTATGACGCATTCATAATGGAAGAAGACGGGCGGATTGAGTCGCAGGTCTATAAGGAATATGTCGGACTGAATATGTCGGACCCTCCCGAATTTACTTGGGTGGAGTCTGCGGCCGCAGCAAGGGAAGTGCTTGCAGATGAGCCTGATATAGATATGGTTATCTGTATGTACAACGAGATTGACAAGGATATATTCCCATTGGCTGCAGAACTGAAGGCTTACGGCAAATTTATGCCATTTGTTCTGCTGATGCACTACTCGAAGCAGATACGCAAAAAAGTTACTTCTCAGAAAGACTCCGGGGTGGATTTTGTGTTCAGCTGGCACGGAAATGCGGACTTGATTCTAGCCATTATCAAATTGTTTGAGGATAAGCAGAATGCGGAGAATGACATACTGGGCGTAGGAGTACAGGCTATATTGTTGGTAGAGGATTCAATACGCTATTATTCAACCTATTTGCCGGAGCTATATAAACTTATTCTGAAGCAGAGCAACGAGTTCCTGAAAGAGACACTTAACGAAGACCAGCAGAGGAATCGCAAACGTTCACGGCCAAAAATTCTGCTTGCCACCTGTTATGAGGAAGCGCGGCAGATTTATGACAAATACAGAAATCATTTTCTTGGAGTGATTTCAGATGTGGGAATGGTGATGCGCAAAGGGGATGCGCCAAGTGCGGAAAAGCTTGATGCCGGTATCAAACTGGTTGATTACATCAGAAAGGACGATCCGACAATGCCGGTACTTCTTCAGTCGTCTCAGGCTTCTGTAGCTGCTGTGGCAAATGAACTTGGAGTCGGCTTTCTCAAGAAGTTTTCGAGGACCTTATTCCTGCAGTTGTCAGACTATATCAGGGACGAATTCGGATTCGGAGATTTCGTGTTCAAGGACGAGCGTGGTGTAGAGTACGGAAGGGCGGCTAACTTGCAGGAACTTGAAGAAGTCATCCGTCACGTTCCTGACGACATTCTGGTCAGCAACACGTCCAAGAATATGTTTTCCAAATGGTTCTTTGCAAGAGGACTGTTCACTTTGGCAAATATATTCAGGCTGGAGCATCACGACAATGCTGCCGAAGCCAGAGAATTTCTCATAAAGGAAGTCCAGGCGTACCACAAAGCAATGGGACGCGGAATTATCGCCGAATTTTCAAGGGAAAATTACGACCGCTACATTTCGTTTGCAAGGATGGGAAACGGTTCTCTCGGAGGCAAAGCGCGCGGTATAGCTTTTCTTAACAAGCTGATAGACAAATACTCGCTGAACGAAAAATATCCCGGAATATCTATTTCCATTCCTCAAAGCATAGTCATTACGACAGAGTATTTCGACCAGTTCATATTGGAGAACGGGCTGCAATATGTGATAGACTCTGAATTGTCTGACGACGAGATATTGTCCGAATTTGTAGCCTCTCGTCTGCCTGAGGAACTGATAGGAAGTCTCAAGACTTATTTGAAGACAGTCTCCACGCCTCTTGCCGTACGATCGAGTTCGAAACTGGAGGACAGTAACTATCAGCCGTTTGCCGGTGTTTATTCGACATATATGATTCCGCTGACCGAAAACCGGGACCAGATGTTGAGAATGCTCGATAAGGCGATTAAAAGTGTCTATGCTTCAGTCTTTTATAATGGAAGCAGGACATATATTCAGACGACTGGAAATCTTCAGAGCGAAGAGAAGATGGCTGTGGTTATCCAGAATATTTGCGGTTCTGAGCACTCCGGACTTTACTATCCGATGCTTTCAGGTGTAGGACGCAGCATAAATTTTTATCCCATTGACAACGAGGAGTCTGAAGACGGTATAGTCAATATGGTATTCGGCCTTGGAAAATCTGTTGTTGACGGCGGTAAGTCATTGAGATTCAGCCCAAAATATCCAAAGAAGATTCTCCAGCTTTCGCAGCCGGAACTTGCTGTGCGTGACGGGCAGAAGATGATGTATGCCCTCGACCTGCGTCCGGGAGCGTTCAAAATCTCAAGAAATGAGGGAGTAAACCTTGCATATTTTCCTGTTGCAGACGCAGTTGATGATTTCCAATTTTCGGATTATGTCTTTTCCACATTCAATGCTGCTGACAACAGGATTGTGCCTGGAGTATATGTAAAAGGGCCGCGCATAGTGTCGTTCGATGCGATACTGAAATACGGAAAATTCCCGCTTGCCGGAGCGTTGTCAGACATATTGGAAATCTGCCGCGATGAACTGCTGTGCGAGGTTGAAATGGAATTTGCCGCAGATATGAATCCGGCAGGAAAACTGTCGCTTAAACTGTTGCAGGTCAGGCCTGTCAATCTGTATTCCAATGACAGTGACACTAATTATGAACAGCTGTCCAATTCCCTGGCGGTAAGATATATAGAATCCACCAAAGCACTCGGCAGCGGATTTCTGCACGGCATCCGGCATATTGTGTATGTGTCTCCGGACAAGTTTGATTCAGGTAAGACGCGCGAAATAGCAGCAGAAATAGCTGAAATAAACAATTCGTTCAAGGATATTGACGGTGGATATATCCTGATCGGTCCGGGACGATGGGGATCTTCTGACCCGAATCTCGGTATTCCTGTTAATTGGAGCGATATATCCGAGGCGAGAATGATTGTGGAGTATAGTATGCCTGGATTTCAGGTGGAGCCGAGCCAAGGGACTCACTTCTTCCAGAACATTACATCTTTGGGTGTAGGCTATTTGTCCGTCGACCAGCCGGCAGGTGTGGGACAGGTTGATTTCAAGGCACTTGATGCTCTTAAAAGTATAGATTCGCGAGCATACGTCACCCTGCTGGATGCTCCGGAAGAATTGACGGCCTTCATTGACCGCGACAGTAATCGTGCGGTAGTGGGTAGCCTATAAGGTTTTCCAAAAATTAGACAGACTGGAAAATTAGACAGACTGGATTTTGCCGTCCATTGCAGGGACTTTTATCCGTATCGGGGTGTTGTGGTTTATGGTTTCGCTCTCCTTGAGGTTCATCCAGTTGAATGCGTGCTCCGGTATCGTGATACATATTTCCGAGTCATATCCCGAGAAATTGCATACGACTAGAACGGTCTCATCACCACATTTGCGCAGAAATGCAAAATGTCTGTCCGCGTTGAATCCGTCGGAGGACAAATTGCAGTAGCACAGGTCGTATGTCATACCCTGTGAGATTGCTTTACTGTCTCTCGCTGTTGTCAGAACAGAACGGTATCTCTCCAGAAGTTTCTTTTCATCTTCTGTCAGGGCATCGTTATCACCGTGAATGAATTTGTACAGTTTGTTTAATGACGATGGCGACCACCAGTCGAATATCGAAGTCCTGCCGTCCCTGCCGCTGAATCCTTCTTCGTCCATACCGCGCTCTCCGATTTCCTGTCCCGCGTACAGCATAAACGGAGCCTGATTGAAAAATGCTGAGGCATATAGTGCTGCAAATACGTTTTCAGCCCTGCGGCCGAAAAAATCAGAGGTAAAACGCTGTTCATCGTGATTTTCAAGGAAATTCAGCATATAGGGTTGCAGGTTTCCGAGCGATTGCCAGTTCCAGGTGATTCTTTTGGCTGACTGCCAATCTTCTACCGGTATGCCTTTGTCATTAACATTGACGTCTACAATGTCCCTCAGGGCATCGTACATTCCGGATTTGTCATATAGCAGATCGAATCCGACTTCGCGTATATACTTGGTGTACAATTCTTTCTGATAGACTTCCGCAATGAATACGAGCCCCGGATATTTTGATTTGACTTTTGCAATCATCCATTTGAAGAATTCCGGAGGAACAAGCTCCACCATATCGCACCTGAATCCGTCCACGCCAAGCGATGCCCACCATGATACGATGTCAAGCATTTTGTCCCACGTCCTCGTGTGGAAATCACAGTAGTTGATTTTTACCGTATCATACCAGTCGTTCACAGTAGGTTCCGCAGAGTAGGAATTGCCGGAAGCCAATGCCGGCAACTCGCTGTAAGTCTGCTCTTTGATTGGGAGTCGCAGGGGACATCCCGGGTAGTAGAAAAAGTCGTTTTCCGCTTTCCAGTGAATGCTTTTGTCATCACTTGCTCCCAATGACTCCATTCCGGTAGGGGACGGGTGCAGAGCGGTAAATTTTCCGTAATCCCTAGCTACATGATTTGGAACAAAATCGATTATGACTTTGAGTCCAGCTTCGTGAGTGCGTGTCACAAGGTCACGGAATTCATCGACTCTTCGCCCAGGCTCATCGGCGAGATATGGATTTACATCGTAATAGTCAGTTATCGAATAGGGAGACCCTGCCCGTCCCTTTACCCAGTCTTTTGACGACGGAATACACCCTGAGCTGTCTTCAGCTGTAGCGTGTCTGATGATGCCGGTGTACCATATATGCGAAACACCAAGACTCTTTATGTATTCAAGAGTCCTGGTGTCAATGTTGCTGAATTTTCCGCAGGAATTATCCGTCAGCGTGCCGTTCTTTATGTTCTTTCCGGCAATGTTACCCCAAAGGCGCGGCAACATCTGGTATATAATGAATTTGCTCATCGAAGTGTTGTTGATATATGCCACTTCGACTGCACATTCTGTGCCTGTTTATTCTTTAGGCGAGACAGCTCCCCATACGACAGCGCTTAGACAGGCTCCGATGAGAGGAGCGCAGATGTACACCCAAAGCTGTTTCAGGGCTTCTCCGCCGACGAACAGAGCAGGTCCAATGGAACGGGCCGGATTGACCGAAGTTCCTGTAAGCGGAATACATACGATGTGGATAAGTACAAGTGACAGCCCTATTGCGAGTCCTGCAAAATTGCCTGCACCAACCTTGCTGTCAGTCGTTCCGAGCACAACGAGCACGAAAATGAATGTTGCGACAATCTCAGTGAAGAATGCTCCGCCAAGTGTCACACCGTTGGCAGCATTTGCGAGGTTTGCGCCTCCCATATTGAAGCCTGTCATACCGACAAGCCAATAGAGGATTGCGGCGCCGACTATACCTCCGACAACTTGCCCGATCCAATATCCGACAGCATCCTTAATGCTCATTCTGCCGGAGAGATAAACTCCCAGAGTGATTGCAGGGTTGATGTGACATCCGGAAGTTCCTCCGATCGTGTATGCCATTGCGACAACTGAAAGTCCGAAAGCAAATGCGATTGATAGGGTAGTCCCTCCGAATACTGCGCTACCGCAGCCAAGAAGTACAAGCACAGCCGTGCCTATCGCTTCTGCAATGTATTTTCTCATACAAATGAATGTTTTAGTGTCGGCTAAGTTAATGAAAATTGCCGACAGGTGTCAATGTTTTGCTGATGTTTTATGAAAGTTGTCAATCTTTTCTGAAAATCCTTTGGAAGTGTGGGATTTTGTAGATAAATTTGCAGTCCATTTTGGATAAACAACAAGTTTCGCGAGTGCGGAACTCAATAAATTATTAAACGAAATTAAAATGAAAAACGGAATTCATCCCGAAACCTACCGTCTTGTAGCTTTCAAGGATATGTCAAATGACACAGTATTCATCACTCGTTCTTGCGCAACTACCAAGGAAACTCTTATGGTCGATGGAGTTGAGTACCCGGTAGTGAAAGTCGAGATTTCAAATACGTCTCATCCATTCTACACAGGTAAAGTTAAGCTCGTTGATACAGCCGGCCGTGTGGACAAGTTCTACCAGAGATACAAGAACAGACAGAAGTAATTCTGAAACAGAATATACGAAGAGAGGAACGCTGCTTATCAGTTTTCCTCTCTTTTTTGTATTGGCCCGGCTATACAGGATACGGATTATAAATAATTTGTTAAATTTGAACGTTTGGAAAAAACGCTAATAAACTTATTCTAAATATCTACGCTATGGCAAATCAATTGGATGAAATGACGGGACCTGTCAATGACAACGGTCGTGATATACACGTAATTGAACGTCAGCTCCCTGTAAAGGTGGGATTCGGCTCTTTCCTGTTCGAGGTTGCACTTTGGGTGACAATTCCGATTCTCGTACTGTTGTATGTCTATGTTGTCAATCCCGAAGTTGAAAACGCGAAGATGATAGCAGTGATAGGATGTGCCGCCGGCATACTTCCCGGTGTGATATTCATATTTATGAAAATATCCGCGAGGAATTATTTTCAGCAGCTTGAGCAGAAGATTCAGGCAGAGGCATCGAATATCGACAATTTCATTGAGCAGCGTGTGGTGGTCCTCCAGAATGTAGCTGGGTTGGTAGAACGTGCTGTTGAATTGGATAAGGATGTGATGAAATCCGTTGCTGCGCTCAGAGGCGGTTCTGTGACTGCTGAAAATAGAAGCAATGTCAATCAGCAGGTTACAGCTGCATTCGGTCGTCTGTTTCCACAGGTTGAAGCATATCCGGAACTAAAGGCGCACAATGCCATTGCCGATGCAATGCAGCAGAATAACTACCTACAGAGAGAGATTACAGCCGCACGTACTGTTTACAACAGTCGCGTAAGCCAGTGGAATACGAGCGTGTTCTCATGGCCGACAAAGCAGATAGTCGCAGCCCATCAGGGCTATACCACACGTATCCCGTTCACTGCGTCTGCCGAAACGCGGGAAAAAGCGAACGCCAAGTTCTTTTAATCCCGTCAATCTATGACTCAGGATATCTACAATCCGCTTTCCGAATATAGGGATGTGTTTTCCGGCCGCTTCAAGGAAATAGCGGAAAATATATTCGCGGAGTTGGCAGCGGAGGCAAACGTAGATGTCGAGTCTAACAAGGAAACTTGCCGTAAGATATATTCTGACGAGAAAAGTCTGGCATCCGTAACGTCGCGTATCCGTAGCTACAAGACGATGTGCGTGCTTTTTTGGCTTTTGCTTGTGGGTGGAGGCGTCGCAGTAGGATTCAAGTATGCTGAGCTTGATGACAAATCGCTTGCGGTAACTGTTGCCGCTCTTACCGTGATTGCTCTTGTCCTTTTTATGGGCATCCATCCTAAAATCAGAAAACTGAAATCTGACCGGGAGCAACTTTGCAGGGAACTCAAAGAGTCAAAAGAAAAGGCGTGGGAGCAGATGGCTCCGCTCAATCGTCTGTATGACTGGGATGTGCTGACACGAATGATGGTCAAGGCCGTTCCAAAACTCGAATTTGATCCGTATTTTACTGTTCAGCGTCTTGCTGACTTGAAAACTACCTACGGTTGGGATGACTCATTCAATGCTGACCGGTCGGTTCTCTATTCCCATTCAGGACTGATAAACGGCAATCCCTTCGTAATATGTCGCACAAAGCGTATGCAGATGGGAGTCAAGACATATACGGGCTACAAAACCATCACCTGGACGACAAATGAACGGGGAAGTGACGGGCATTATCATACCGTTACACATTCAGAGACTCTCACAGCCACTGTGACGGCTCCATATCCGGAGTATTTTGAAAAGACGCGCCTCATTTATGGCAACACTGCAGCGCCTGACCTCGTGTTCAATCGAAAACAGAGCAATCTGGCATCCAAAGAAGGCTCTGCCGCCTATAGGCGCGCACGCCGTCAGCTTCGCCGCAAGGCAAACGACTTGAAAAAGTCGGATTATGCGATGATGACAAATGAGGAGTTTGAAGTGGTATTCGATACAAGGGACAGAAACAACAATCAGCAGTTCGCGTTATTGTTTACGCCTCTTGCTCAGGAGAATATGATTCAGTTACTGAAAGACCATCAGGTTGGATACGGCGATGATTTTGACTTCTGTAAACAGAAGATGATCAATGTTATAGTTCCGGATCACCTGCAGGGGCTCAATCTTGACTTGAATCCCGACTTGTACCGAACCTTTGACTATGAAAAGGGTAAGAATGATTTCCTGAGCCTCAATGCGGAATATTTCAGAGCCATATATTTTTCACTTGCCCCGCTTCTGTGTGTGCCTATGTATCAGCAGATTCGCCCTCAGGAAGCCATTTATGGAAGTGATATGAAAAAACGAAGTTCATTCTGGGAGCACGAGGCGTTGGCAAATTTCTGGGGCAACAGCTACTTCAAGCATCCGGACTGCGTGACGGACTGCATACTCAAGACCTCCTGTCAGGATCAAGCCGACGGAAACTCGCTGATAAATGTAACTGCTTATGGCTACCGCAGCGAGCAAAGGGTCTCTTACGAGGAAGTATTGGGCGGAGACGGAAAATGTCATAGTGTTCCGGTCTATTGGGATGAATATCTGAATGTTACCGGTTACGGGCGTATACGCATTCACGAGGACAATAACTTTGAGGACAATTCTGCAAGTCAAAGCGAACGTCTGAATCATATTAGTTCAGTATTGAGTGAGGCAGATATGAATTTTTACAGGAGGCATATCGCTTCAAAAGTATAGAACTGTCAATTTTTATGGCCCGTAAACGGGTTTTTTGCGGATTTTTCTTAAATTAGCGGCTTTGAGATTCCGGTGGAGTCTGTCCCCGTGCCTCGAAAACAGTTTGAATACTGGCGAACATAGCAATTTAATTTTATATTATGGAAGAAGTGAAGAACGAGGCCAATGAGCCAAAGAAACTTAATTTCCTTGAAGAGATCATTGAATCAGACCTGAAGTCAGGTAAAGTGGACAGCGTGCTGACACGTTTCCCTCCGGAGCCGAACGGCTATCTGCATCTTGGTCATGCCAAGAGCATCTGCATAAATTTCGGACTTGCACAGAAATACGGCGGAAAGACAAATCTTCGTTTCGACGACACTAATCCTACGAAAGAGGATACCGAATATGTGGATTCCATAAAGGAGGATATTCAGTGGCTCGGATTCCATTGGGATAAGGAAAGATATGCCTCTGACTATTTCGATCAGCTCTATCAGTGGGCTGAGGATTTGATAAACAGAGGATTGGCTTATGTTGACGATCAGTCTCAGGAGGAAATCAGCAAAGGCCGCGGCACCATAGACAAACCGGGTGTCGAGAGTCCTTATAGGAACAGGCCCATTGAGGAAAATCTCAGGCTTTTCCGCGAGATGAGAGACGGCAAATATGCTGACGGCGAGAAGGTTCTTCGTGCCAAGATTGATATGGCAAGTCCTAATATGATGTTCCGTGACCCGCTACTGTATAGAATCAAACACGCCTCTCACCACCGTACGGGTGATAAATGGTGCATTTATCCGATGTATGACTATACACACGGACAGTGTGATTCCATCGAGAATATCACCCATTCCATCTGTACCCTTGAGTTTGACGTGCACAGACCGCTCTATGACTGGTTTATCAACACATTGGGCATCTATCCGTCTCATCAGTATGAATTTGCGAGACTGAATCTTACATATACACTTATGAGCAAGCGTAAGCTTCTTGAACTTGTGCAGAAAGGTCTTGTAAGCGGATGGGATGATCCCCGTATGCCTACGCTGTGCGGTGTGAGGAGAAGAGGATATACGCCTGAGGCGCTGAAGATGTTCTGCGAGAAGATAGGCGTTTCCAAGCGTGACCAGCTTATGGACATCCAGTTGCTCGAGTGGTGCGTCCGTCAGGATCTGAATGCGAGGTCCAACAGGTATATGGTTGTGGAAGATCCGGTTAAAGTCACCATTACAAACTGGGAACCGGGCAAGGTTGAATGGTTCGACTGTCCTCTAAATCCTGCCGAACCGGAAGGAGCTACGAGAAAAGTGCCGTTCTCAGGTGAATTGTATATAAGCAGGGCTGACTTTATGGAAGATGCCCCTAAGAAATTCTTCCGTCTTAAACCTGACGGGGAAGTTCGTCTTAAATATACGTATATCATCAAATGTAACGAAGTTGTTAAAGATGCTAACAATAATGTTATAGAGCTTAAATGTACGTATGACCCTTCTACAAGGCCGGGCTCGGGTGAGTGGAGGAGTGTTAAGGGCACAATTCACTGGGTTTCCATCGCTGAAGCTAAAGAAGTGAAACTTCGTCTCTATGACAAGCTCTTTACACTGGCTGATATGAGTCAGGTTCCGGAAGACAAGGACTATAAGGATTTCCTTAATCCTCAGTCATTGGTCAATGGGGTAGGATATGCTGAGCCTGCATTGCTGGAAGACAATTCGGGTATCGCAGTCCAGTTCGAAAGGGACGGATATTTCTTCAAGGACAAGGACAGTACGCCGGAACATCCTGTTTTCAACAGAACTGCAACTCTCAAGGATTCGTACAAACCTGAGTAGTGTCAGAATGTGAAGTCGCTTCACCCTTATTAGAAACGTAGTCAATTCGAATAAAATGAAAAAGATGACTCTATACTATAAGAAAATGGCAGCGTGTGTTGCCATTTTCTTTTTTTACAACTCTGCTGCCCAGAATAATCTCAAATACGTTGACGCTGCGGAGTTGACAATCATTGGAAAGCCGATACCAACTTCAAAGCCTTTTACGCGAATTGATACATCTGTATTCAGATTTAACAAGGCCTCAATCGACAAGAAGGCTACTCAGTCAACCGGTCTGGCAATCTGTTTCAGAACTGACAGTCGGAACCTTAGGGCAGAATGGAAAACCGGGCCGGGAAATTCAGGAGCCAATATGACTGCGATAGGTCAGAAAGGTTTGGATTTATATATTCGCGTTGGTGATAAGTGGGAGTTTGCTGGTGCCGGTGTGCCCAAAATGTCCGGTCACCAATATGACCAGCACGAGAGTGAGCTTGTCCTGAATATGAAAGAGGGTGAAAAGGAGTGCCTGCTATATTTGCCGTTGTTTGACAGTGTTGAGCAATTGTATATTGGAATTGATAACGGCAGCAAAATTGAGCCTATTGACAACCCGTTCTCAAAAAGAATTGTCTTTATGGGCTCCAGCATTACTCACGGGGCTTCTGCTAGCAGACCCGGTATGTGTTATGTTGCACTGTATGGCAGAAAAACCGGATACTATTGTATGAATCTGGGCTTCAGCGGTGACAGCAAGCTGCAGGAAGAATATGCGCGATATCTGGCTGAAGTTGATGCAGACGCATTTGTGTTCGATGCCTTTTCCAATCCGTCACCAGAGGAGATCAGTGACAGATTTGACAAGTTTGTAGATATTGTCAGGGAGGCTCATCCGGAGATTCCGCTTATCTTTCTTCAGACTGAATGGCGGGAAAAACGCAGATTTAACACTAAAATCGATTCTTTAGAAGCGGAGAAACAACGTGTTGCCTATCAGAAAGTTATGTCTCGTCGCAAATCGGACAAAAATATCTGGTTTGTGGATTCAAAGGGGTATCTCGGAAACGACGGACTGGGTACGGCAGACGGTGTTCATCCGACGGATCTCGGTTTTACCCGTTGGGTAGATAAAATGTATACTCAGTTAAAGAAGATTTTCAGACATTATTCCTTATAAGTAGCTGTTACGCTAATTATAACTATGCGATATCTCAAGTGTTTGATTATCTTGTTGACAGCCGTGTTAGGTAGCTTCCAGTCTCGGCACTATGATTGTTGCCGGCATTGCGGTACTTGTGGCGGTTGTGCCCTGTTCAATAGTGGGATGCACAATGATGCTTGTCTCTTCTGCGCGAATGAGACGCATTGTGAGGGAATATAATGCTACATATATCATTGGGCAGGTTCAAGAAGCCGAGTAACTGAAAAATTGCTATATTCGCAGTTTGAAATTCATTTCTGAGATGTCAGGGAAACTGCGAAAAGATATTCGAAACTTTAAACTTACTATGAGACTTAAACTCGTTTTGAGTCTCAGTTCCATTGCCATAATCCTGCTCGTGTCCAGCTTCATTTCCATTATGGAATACAGTCGAATGAGCAACTACGTTTCAGAACTTATCGCAGCCAATATAGGCAGTATCAATGCTTCACAGAAACTTGCCGATGCAGCAAACGCATACAATCTCAGCATTTTGACCGTAATCGGAGATAATTCCACCAAGAAACTTCCCGATCTGAAACAGAATGATTTCATTGCGCATTGCGACAGTCTTAAAGCATCATTGACATCGGAGAAAATGCTCCCGCTGGCGGATTCTGTGCTTTATTCGTATTCTGCCTATATGCTTACCACACTGGAACTTCCGCAAGCGATATTGTCGGATTTCATCAATACCAGGGAATGGTATTTTGACCGACTGCAGCCGAAATACAACAGGCTCAGGTCCGATATAAATATCCTCAATACTGCGATTTACAATGATTTGCAGCGGAATTCCAAGACCTTTGAACGCGGATTCTACAGAAGCATCATACCGGGAGCCGTGGCCGTGGCCGTTGGACTGTTGCTTGTGCTGCTTCTGCTGTTCTTCCTGATGGCGTACTACGTGAACCCGATTTACAGAATGCTTGCAGGACTGAAGAATTACCGCTCTTTGGGCAGCAAATATGCCTATACGTTTGACGGAGACGATCAGCTCTCGGAACTCAACGAGGGTATTACCGAGATTGTGGGCGAGAATATTCAGTTGAGAAAGCGCATCAAGACGCTTCGTGAATCTGTGGAGAAAAGACAGTCCTCTCAGGAGGGGAGCGGACAATGAATCTGAAGGTCATATCCAGAAATGTGGGATTCGCACTGCTGGCCAGTGCGTTCTTTATGTTTTTATCAATACTTGTCTCCATCGGAAATGGAAATGACAGCGCTCTTGCCGCATTGATAATAAGTTTCACCATTACTTTCATTGTCGGCATATTTCCTTTCATATTTGTGCGCAAGTCTCCGAATATCAGCCTGAAAGACGGATATATGATTATTGTTCTGTCGTGGCTGCTGTCATTTGTGTTCGGAATGTTGCCATACGTGCTTTGGGGTGGTCCATTTTCAGTAATCAATGCACTGTTTGAAGCTGTATCCGGCTACACGACAACAGGAGCGACCATTTTGACCAATGTCGAGATGCTCCCGGACAGCCTGCTTTTTTGGCGGTCTTCCACGCATTTTATCGGTGGCTTGGGAGTCGTCGTATTCCTTCTGCTGATTATTCCGTCTTCAAGTCCGGTCAGACTGAGACTTACCAATATGGAGATTTCTTCGCTCTCCCGCGAAGGTTACCGGAGCAGGACCAACAAGACAGTATGGATATTCACAGCGGTATATTTCGGTCTGGCGTTGATGTCATTCATCTGTTATTGGATGGCCGGAATGCCTGTGTTTGATGCTGTAAATCACGCATTCAGCGTCACTGCGACAGGAGGATTCAGCACCAAAAACCTTTCCATTGCGGCATACGATTCAAATCTCATCAATGTCATCACGATAGTATTTATGCTTTTGGGCTCCATCCATTTCGGCATTATATATATGGTGTTTGCGACCAAAAGCCTCAAGCCTCTTAACAATCCCGTGTTGAAATTCTACGTGACTGCGATTCTTGTGGCTGCATTGTTGACAACATTCTCATTGAGATTCAATGACGCGGGGCTCTCGTGGGGCGATTCGGCGATGGCTGGTTTTTTCCAGACGGTCAGTGCGATATCCACGACTGGTTTTGCCGTTTCCGATAACAACAACTGGCCGCTTTTCGCATCGATAATCCTGGTGCTTATATCAGTGCCCTGCGGTATGGCCGGCTCTACGACCGGAGGTGTCAAGTCGGACAGAATGTTGCTGATGTTCAAGACTATAGGACAGCAGATCAAGAAGTCTGTACATCCGTCGTCCATCAATCAGGTCCATATTGGAAACCATATACTTACGAACGATGACATTTACCCGCACATTGTCTATATCTGCCTGTATTTTATGGCGATAGGCGTGTCTGTCGGGCTGACCGTGATGTCGGGGATGGGCGTCGGCAATTCCGTCGCTTCATCCATATCCTGCTTGAGCAATGTAGGACCGGCGTTGGGAGAGATGGGCACGCTTGGAAATTTCAATTCTGTTCCGATATTGTCAAAGATAGTTTTCTCCTTCGATATGTTCCTCGGGCGTGTTGAAATATACCCGGTGCTGGCAGTCATAATGATGATGTCAAGCAACAAGGCAAGATAATGACTTTATACTAACCATTAAGGATAAATATTTACAAATGAGGCTTATACCGATTTATACCTGGAACAAGAGCGTAAGAAACTTTGACCATAACAGAAAACTTTTCGCAAAATTGCCTTGGGCTCAGGGCGTAATCCTTCTCTCCTGTGTAGTGATTGCAATGCTGCTTGCAAATCTGCCGGACACAAAGGAGTTTTATCACAGCGTACTCGAAACGAACATCTCGCTTTTCATAAAGTCGGGGACTTCTGACGGGATATTGTTTCCTAAGGGTTTGACGGTGGAGAGTTTCATCAATGACATATTGATGACCGTGTTCTTCTTCACAGTGGGGCTTGAAATCAGGCGTGAAATGAGCAATGGAGAACTGTCCAGTGTCAAGAAGGCGATGATGCCTGTAATTGCCGCATTCGGAGGTGTTGCAGTGCCAGCATTGATTTTCACCCTTGTCAATCACGGCACCGCGGCTTCATCGGGATGGGGGATACCGACCGCGACAGACATTGCATTTGCAGTGGGCATCCTTTCCATTCTCGGAGATAAGGTGCCTGCTTCGCTTAAAATTTTCCTCACAGCTCTTGCGATAGCGGATGACCTTATAGCAATACTTGTAGTGGCAATATTCTATGGCGGAACCATTGATTTCTCACTTTTGAGCATTGCTATTGTCTTGATAATCATAGTTTTGATTATGAATAAGTTAGGGGAGAAGAGGGGAGCCTTCTATCTCATTCCCGCCATAGCGATTTGGAGTCTGTTCTATTACTCGGGCATACATTCCACAATGTCCGGGGTTGTAATGGCATTCCTGGTGCCTATGGCACCGAGATTTTCCGAGGCTTATTTCAACAGAAAGAAGAGAGAGTATATCAGAAGAATCAATGAATACGGTCAGTCGTCGGAGTTCTCTGAAGTGTTCCCTAACGGTCCTCAAAGGCATTGTCTTAGAAGATTGTCTGTGATATCGTCTGACAGCATAAGTATGGGCGCAAGACTGGAACATTCGCTGACACCATGGGTTAATTTCCTGATTATGCCGATATTTGCCCTCGCTAATGCTGGTGTGGAAATTCCTGACTTGTCGTATTTCAATGTGTTCAATTTCGATGCGGCTCTAGGAAGCGTAGGAATGGGCATATTCCTTGGGTTGCTAATTGGAAAGCCATTGGGCATATCTCTGGCAAGTTTCATCGCCATAAAATTGCACGTGGGGGAGATGCCGGACAAGGCGTCCTGGAAAATGCTTATTGCCGTAGCCTGTCTGGGCGGAATCGGATTTACAATGTCTATTTTTGTGGATACGTTGTCATTCGGCGATCAGATTCCGGAAATTACTGCAAGGCTTAGAGATATGGGTAAGGTAGCCGTTCTTATGGGCTCGTTATGTGCCGGAATACTTGGCAGCGTCCTGATAACGATTATCGATAAAGCATCTCACAAGTAACCTCTCTGACTTGGTAGGTGTCTATTGAATAGTGAACGTCCCTAATCTGTGAAAGGATTTGGGACGTCTCTTGTTTATGAGATAAGCGGAGCGAAGACAGGTGCAAGGAACACTGTGAGTATACCGCTTACGACAATTGAAAGACTGCCCATAGCGCCTTCTATTGCTCCCATTTCCATCGCTTTTGTCGTTCCGATGGCGTGCGAAGAAGAGCCTATGGCGATTCCTTTTGCTATCGGTTCGTTGATTTTCAGAAGTTTCAGGAACTTTTCAGCAAATATGTTTCCGATGATGCCTGTGATTACAATGGAAACAACCGAAATGGAAATATAACCTCCAAGTTCTTCAGAAACTCCTATGCCGATTGCCGTAGTGATGGATTTAGGCAAGAATGTGACGTATGTCGGGTGGTCAAATCTGAAAATCAGAGCAAATACCAAAATGCACAGCATACTTGACAAAACTCCTGAAAGAATGCCTGCAGTCACGGCTTTCCAATTCCTTTTGAGAAGTTCCAGCTGCTGATATAGCGGTACAGCAAGGCAGACAGTCGCAGGTGTGAGAAGGTAACTTATAAGTTCAGTGCCCTTTTTGAAATTTTCGTATTCGGTTCCTGTAAAGAGCAGGACACATACGACTATGACAATCGAGACTAGAAGCGGATTCATCATTGACCAACCCGTCTTTCGTCTCAGCCATAGACCGGCCCAATAAGCAGAAAGACTGAGCAGAACTCCGAAAAATACAGATTCTGATATTATATCGTTCATTTCTTTTTTCCTCTACGAATGACAATCTGCGTCACAAGTCCTGAAACTCCCATTACTACGAATGTGCTTACGATTGTGACTGTCAGATATTTGACTAAAGATGTACGGACAATTCCCCAGGAATCTATGAGGCCAGTTGCAGCAGGTATGAACATAATCGGCATCGCCGCAATCAGGAATAGGCTCACGTCTCTTATGTCGCTGACCTTTACCAACTTGTATTCAAGCGCGGCGAAAAGAAGAATTATCCCGTAGATGCTTGCCGGAATAGGTAGCGGTATGAAATGGTGCAACAATTCTCCGGCGAATGAAAATGCTATTATTATTAGAAATTGAATTACGAAATTCATAGCATTGAAATGAAATTTTCAATCAGTTTAGCTGACTTCTCGGCTCCGAGCCGACAGGAATCAAGGCTCAGATTGTAATCAGGGGCGTTACCCCAATCTAGTCCGGTATAGAATTTATGATAAGAAATCCTGCACTCATCTGTTCTGCGTACGAATTCTTCCGCATATTTTATCGGAATCTGTTCTTCTGAGCAAATGTTGTTGATTCTGGACTTGATGTCACCGTGCAGGAAAATGGACGTGAGATCTTTTCTTTCCCTGAAGATATAATTTCCGCAGCGTCCTATCACGACACAGTCCTCAGAGCCGATCATTTTGTTGAAAGCCTTGCGAAAACGTTCGCGTACTGCGGTACGGTCATCATTGTAGTCGGTGATGGCATCCATAAGGTCATCTACAGGAAGTTCCTCGAAGAAATTTTCCATATCTTCAAGCATACCTTCGCGTAAAGCTTTCTCCATTAGGCTCTTGCGTGTGTATAGCTTTAGGCCGTAGTCTTTTGACAATATTTCTCCGACGTGCAGTGCACCGCATCCGCACTGTCTGGCAATAGTTATCAGCATTTTTCTGTAAGTTCGTTTATCATAGCTTTGGCAACCGCTGCGGAAGCGCCCTTGCCTCCCAATGCGTCGCGTATTTCCTGATATCCTTCCAGCATTGTTTGTCTGTATTCCTTGTCTTCAATAAGTCGTATGACTTCTTCCAGTACATTGTCCGGAGTGAAATAGTATTGGAGAAGTTCCCTAAAACAAGTTCTGTTAAGGATGAGATTTCCCAAGCTGATGAACCGTATTTTTATTATCTGCTTGGCTATCACGAAGTTTACATTTGCGCCCTTGTATGCTACAACTTGAGGTGTACCAATAAGTGCGGCCTCAAGTGATGCTGTGCCGGAGTTTATCACAGCCGCTTCCGCGTGCCTTACAGCAGCATAACTTTGCCCGAATACTACCTTCACATAATCTTCACGCCCTCTGGTATATTTCTCATAGTCTGACATTGAACGTGATGGCGCAGCGGCCACAATAAACTGATAATCGGAGTATTGCGGCAATGCCCTCATCTTTTCGGCGAACTGCATATATGTGGGCATCATAGATTTTATTTCTCCGGTTCTGGAACCCGCCATCAGGGCAATGAATGGTTTGTCGTCCATTCCGATTCGCTGAAAGAACTCGGCTCTGGATTCTTTAAGTGCAGAGGAATTGTCAATTGCGTCTATGAGCGGATTGCCCTTATAAATGAATTCAACTCCTTTCTTCTGAAAATACGGTATCTCGAAAGGGAATACGATGAACAATTTGTCGACGTATGCCTTTAGCTTCTTGATTCTGCTTTCGCGAGATGCCCAAACCTTCGGCGCTATATAATAGAACACCTTGAACCCTTTCTTATGCGCAAATTCGGCCACTCTGAAATTGAAGCCTGGATAGTCAATCAGAATTACAACATCCGGTTTCCACGACAAAATGTCAGAAAAACAGAGCTTGAATCTGTTCATATAGGTCTTTGCCTTGAGTACAACCTGGACAAAGCCGATAATCGCTGCATCTTTGTAATCCTGGACGAGTCCGGTGCCGGACTGGTGTTCTTTGTAAACTGAGTTCATCAGATCCCCGCCCCAGAAACGGATGTCCGCATTCGGGTCTTCCTGATAAAGTCCTTTCATCAGGTTCGAGCCGTGCAAATCCCCGGATGCCTCACCTGCAATTATATAATATTTCATAAGATTCGACAGTTAAAATTTGCGGATGACGGGCAGAACTTTATAGTTTTTCGGATTGGAAATCAGTATCGAAGCCGAGTTCCTGCAACCTGTCGCGGTCTTCGTAGTCGGTGGCGTCAAGATTGTCCGGAACAATGCTTATGTAGCCGTTTTTTGTGAGCCAATGGTCTGCGCGTTCATCGTTGGATTTTCCGTCAATGAAATCTCCCACCATCATAAACAGTTCTTCGCCCTCTTCATATTTGGCGACAGAACTTTGTCCGAGCATTTCCGGGGTGATTCCCAGTTTGCTGTACGCATTCGGATCCCATTCCTTGAATTCGCGTGTCCAATATCCGTATCCCTGGTAGCCTACCCGCACACCTTTAATGTCGCTTTCCGGAATGTTCGGGAAATTCACATTGTAGAAAATGCCCTGTTTCTCCGGGAGATTTGCCATCAGCTTTCTGAAAATGTCAGGGAAATATTTTTTTACTGCAGAGAAGTCCGCATCCGGATTCACGGACTCGAGCGATACTCCGATAGCAGGTATCCCGTTAAGCGCCGCCTCTTCAGCTGCTCCCAGAGTGCCGGAATAGCAGGCTGCCGTAGCTGCATTGGAGCCGTGGTTTATGCCGCTCAACACAACGTCCGGTCTGAATGAATACGGACCGTTGAGAGCGAACTTGACGCAGCTGGCAGGTGTAGCATCCAGGTAAGACCATTTGCCGGGTTTTTCGTCGGGAAGTTCCCGATAGGCAATCTGCTTAAGTCCGAGAGAAACTGCCATACTCATACCTGACTGGTGGAGCTTGGGCGCGATGACAGTGACATTGCCAAATTGGCACATTATTTCAGCGAGTATGTGGACACCTTTGGCAGAATATCCGTCGTCATTTGTTATCAGAATGTTCATAATAATGATAAAACAGCTTCTTAAACGATACAGTTCTTCGTGTGAAAAATTTTCTGTACAAAGATAGGTAAATATTCAAATTTTTGGCTAATTTTGCACCGTTTTTGCAGCGAGAGGCGTGCAGAAAGTTAATGATTGAAAATTAAAGTTTAACTCAATTATAATTTATTAACAATGGTAAAACTTGGTATTAACGGTTTTGGCCGTATCGGTCGTATGGTTTTCCGTGCAGCCGTTGAGAATTTCTCAAAGGACATCGAGGTTGTAGGTATCAACGACCTTCTCGATCCTGAGTATCTTGCATATATGCTCAAATTCGATTCAGTTCACGGAGCATTCAAAGGCGAAGTTTCAGTAGAGGGCAGCACTCTTGTAGTTAACGGCAAGAAGATCCGCCTTACTGCAGAAATGGATCCTGCAAACCTCAAATGGAACGAGGTTGGCGCTGATGTAGTTGTTGAGTCAACAGGTCTTTTCCTTACAGACGAGAAAGCTCGCAAGCACATCGAGGCCGGTGCAAAGAAAGTCATTATGTCAGCACCTTCTAAGGACGCTACTCCAATGTTCGTATTCGGTGTAAACGACAAGACTTATGCTGGTCAGGACATTATTTCCAACGCTTCCTGCACAACAAACTGTCTCGCTCCTATCTCTAAGGTTCTCGACGAGAAATTCGGTATCGTTCGTGGTCTTATGACAACAGTTCACGCTGCTACAGCCACCCAGAAGACAGTTGACGGTCCTTCAAAGAAGGATTGGAGAGGCGGTCGTGGTATTCTTGAGAATATCATCCCTTCATCAACAGGTGCTGCAAAGGCAGTAGGCAAGGTTCTTCCTCAGCTCAACGGCAAACTTACAGGTATGTCACTCCGTGTTCCTACATCTGACGTATCTTTCGTTGACCTTACTGTAGAGCTTGCAAAAGAGACCTCTTACGAGGAGATCTGCGCAGCTATGAAAGAGGCTTCTGAGGGCGAGCTCAAAGGTGTACTCGGATATACCAATGAGGCTGTCGTTTCTACAGACTTCCGCAATGACTCACACACCTCTATCTTCGATGAGAAGGCAGGTATCCAGCTTGACAAGACCTTCGTTAAGGTTTGCGCTTGGTACGATAACGAGTGGGGTTACTCTAACAAAGTCCTCGAGATGGCACGTGTAATTACTAAGTAATTTTAGTAAAATACAATAGATGAGAGGGTGGCTGAATATGTCACCCTCTTTTATTATTCCGGAACATATTTCAAGACAGCTTCTTGTAAAACAACTTCATATAAAACGAACAGTAATGAAATCCATCAAGGAACTCTATAAAATCGGTCGCGGGCCGTCCAGCAGTCATACTATGGGGCCGATGAGGGCATCTCAGATATTTCTTTCCGAACATAAGGACGCCAGCCGCTTTCAGGTGACGCTTTATGGCAGTCTTGCCGCCACAGGCAAAGGGCATATGACGGACGTGGCGATTACCGACGAATTGGAGAAATCTGCACCGGTGGAGATACTATGGGAACCGTCAGTATTCTTGCCGTTTCATCCGAATGGAATGAATTTCAAGTCTTTTGATGCTGATGGCAATGTGACTGGTGACTGGACTGTTTATAGTGTAGGTGGTGGCGCACTGTCTGAAGGAAAGGCGAAAGGTGACAGGTTTGAGGAGACAGGCGAAGTTTATGAACTGAACAGACTGTCAGATATTCAGCATTGGTGCGAGGAGAGCGGAATGAGTTACTGGGAGTATGTCGAGAAATGCGAGGGGACTGAGATATGGGATTATCTTCGTGATATCTGGAAGGCAATGAGGGAATCCGTCAAGAACGGACTCGAGCACGAAGGCGTTCTGCCGGGACCGCTTCATCTTGCCAGAAAAGCACCGGCATACTATGTAAAGGCTACAGGATACAAGAAATCATTGCAGACCAGAGGCTTGGTCTATGCGTACGCTCTTGCGGTAAGCGAAGAGAATGCTTCCGGCGGACAGATAGTGACGGCCCCGACTTGCGGTGCGAGCGGAGTGTTGCCCGGTGTGCTGTATCATTTGCAGAACGGACACGAGTTCAGCGACACCAAGATCATACACGCATTGGCAACCGCCGGAATTATAGGCAACGTGGTGAAACACAATGCGTCCATATCAGGAGCAGATGTCGGTTGTCAGGGAGAGGTAGGAGTTGCCTGCGCAATGGCGGCTGCGGCTGCAAGCCAGATTTTCGGCGGGACTCCGTCTCAGATAGAATATGCGGCGGAAATGGCTTTGGAACATCACCTCGGAATGACCTGCGACCCTGTATGCGGACTGGTGCAAATCCCTTGTATAGAGAGAAATGCGTTTGCAGCGACGCGTGCTCTTGATGCCAATCTTTATGCAGCATTTTCCGACGGAAAGCATCGCGTTTCGTTCGACAAGGTTGTGGAAGTCCTGAAACAGACAGGGCACGATATCCCATCACTTTACAAGGAAACTAGCGAGGGCGGTCTTGCCAAAGGATTCGGTGACAGCATCCGCAATTGGTAAGACGCTGCTTGCTATTTCAATGCGTTCGGTTGGATGGCATTGAGGTCCACGTTGCCTTCAATGCCATATACGACGGCCTTGTCGGTGAACTGCCACATTGCCCAGTCTTTGCGGTCAGGTTGCTTTTCTCGGTAGTGAGCTACCCAAAGGGGATAGCTGCTCCTTATTTCTTCGTTAAGTATAACCTTGATGAAAGATTCAGATGAGTAGATTATAGGCTTTCTGCCATAATGCTTTTCGATTATGTCCAGCCATCGCTTGACGCTGTCGTTCAGCTTGGAAATGGGGTAACCTTTGTGTATGGTTTCGATATCCAGAATCGGCGGCAGGTCTTTGTCCTCAAGATGTCCGACAGTCTTTATGAAATTCTCTGCCTGCGTCTCTGGCTTTTTTGACGTGCGGAAAAAATGGTAGGCCCCTCTTCTGTAGCCGGCTGCGTCCGCATTAGCCCAATTCTTTTTGAATTTCTTGTCCTTTAGATTGTTACCCTCGGTTGCCTTTAGTATTACATACGATACTGGATATATATCTACAGCCGAATTTATGGATTTTGTGGAATAGCCGTTTTTGTCAATCATCACACGCAGTGAATCCCATACAATCTCTCCTGTATTGTGATGCGACAGGTCTATGGCGAATTTGTATCCCCTGACAGGAATTTTGTCTCCGTTTTCGCTTTTTACGAAATGCGGCCTGGAAAGGAGTACGCAGAGCGAAAGCACAGCGACAATGCCTAATGCTATCCAGGCGCTGAGATGAATGATGTTTTCGGTGTCCTTCTTTTTGCGTGTATAGGATTTCCGTTTATTTGATGTGCGGGGATTTCTTTTAGCAGATGCGGACTTTGCAGGGGCAGACTGACCGGTACGAACCTTTTTAGTGTTGCTCTTCCTGTTGTTCCCGTAAATACTCTTTACGGCACGTCCGGTTTTGTTTCCGTTGCGCGTCGTGGTTGCAGTGGGAGTATGTTGTTTGCGTGTACGTCCGTTTTCCATAAAAGAACTCCGGTATGGAAGAATCTATTGTAAATATAGTCAAATTTTGCGTATATTTGGAATGCGTTTCATATTTATGGAATTTGCATCTTATTTTTAATAAATAAAATTAAAGACTATGCCAGAATTAAAAGGATCACGCACTGAGGAAAATCTCAAGACCGCATTTGCAGGGGAAAGCCAGGCTCATACAAAATACCTGTATTTTGCATCGAAGGCAATAAAGGACGGTTATGTTCAGATTGGAAAACTGTTCGAGGAAACTGCCAAAAACGAAAAGGAACACGCAAAAATCTGGTTCAAATTCCTTCACGGTGGAGAGGTTCCAGATACTGCCACAAATCTTGCAGATGCAGCTGCCGGTGAGAATTTCGAGTGGACTGATATGTATGCAGGCTTTGCAAAGACAGCAAAGGAAGAAGGCTTTGAGGATATTGCTTTCCTGTTCGAGAAAGTCGGCGAAATTGAGAAAAATCACGAGGAGCGTTATCGCAAGCTTCTGGAGAATGTAAAGAAGGGTGTAGTATTCTCAAAGGACGAGGATATGATTTGGGAGTGCTCCAATTGCGGTCACATTGTCATAGGTAAAAAGGCTCCTGAAGTTTGCCCTGTATGCAAGCACGCCAGAAGCTACTTCCAGATTAAGGCTGAGAATTATTAGTAGTTGCTTGACTGCAAACGGAAGATGTTTGCAGGTGCAATAAACAAAATAGAGGATGGCCAATACAGCCATCCTCTATTTTTGTGTGGTCATCTGTCTATGCAATATAAGTCGGGAAAATCTTATTTCTTCATAAATACGAACGCGATATTGAGCAACAGGTAGTAGATGAATGTCATCAGAACGATGAGAGACCAATTGGCTCCCAGTACTATAACCGCGATTACCAGACAGACAGTGCCGCCCAGAAAACCGGTTCTCTGAATCTTTGTCCTGTAATCGCTCTCTATGTCCTTGCCGAATTTCATCGCGAACATAGGAATCTCACATACCAGCAATGCTGACAGGACTATCGAGAGAATTGGCAGAAACCAATATGATGAACAAAGTCCTGCGAGGAATGAGATCGGCGAGAAATGTACGAAATAGGTGAGTGACCCGCATATCATTGCGGCGGCAGGCGTTGCAAGTCCTATAAACGAGCCGTGCTGCCTTTCGTCGATGTTGAATTTGGCCAATCTCAACGCAGAAAATACTGCAAGTATTAGCGGAATGTAACTTACAAAACTGTTTCCAATGTTGTTATACATTGCTTTATGCAGCATTATGGCGGGAAGGACACCAAAGCTTATCATATCGGCAAGAGAGTCCAGTTCCTTGCCGATTTCCGAGTAGGCGTTAAGCATTCTGGCCGCGAGACCGTCGAAAAAATCAAAAACTGCTGCAGCCAGCATCAGCGGAAACGCTATGTCAATCCTGTCCTGCAAGGTAAAAATCACCCCAAGTGTACCTGAAAGCAGGTTCATTGAGGTGATAGTATTGGGAATATGCTTTACAATCTGCATATTGTAGTCTTATTTGAGCCCGAGTTCTTTCTTCAAAGACTTTGGAAGTGCATCCTTGTGAAGAACGATGTCCATTGTGCGCCCTTTTACAAATGCCTCTGATGCGTACCAGATGCCGTTGTATTTGCCGGCTGTACCCCAGGAATTCTTGACCATATAGTATTTCTTTCCGAACTGGTCGCGTGCGATACCGAATATCTGCATTCCGTGGTCATCGGTGAGAGTCTTGTTGTCGTAGCACTGCTGGCGATATTCCTGTGTGACTTCGACTTCCTCCGGAGCCTGTGGCTCTTCAGGCTTGTCAGTTCCTTTTCCTACCCATCTTTCCTGGTCGGAACCGTTGGTCTTCTTCGGCTCGTCCTTGTAAAGGATTGCAAGACCATCGCGGGTGAAGCCTTTCTCGCTTACGTCCGTTCCCCAAAATGCCGTGTAGCCATTCTCGAGGGCATAGTCCAAGGCCTCCATAAACTCGTCGATAGGGACATTCCAATCTGTATCCCAACGCCAGTTGTCACTGATTTCGAGAGCAAACTTCTGATAGAAAGGATGATGTGAGAACGATGTCATTGATACGTAATCGTCCGGATTAATCTTGTAGTAATCCCTGTACTCCGCAGGAGTCCAAGTCTTGCCGTTGTAGGTGAATTCAGTAGGGCATTCTCCGAGATATGCGTCCACAATGCCTTTGAAAGCGGTTTTCCAAGCAGTGGAAAGAGTCCTGTTCGGATTCTTGGCGATAGCTTCCACGAAACCTAGCGTAGCTGCATCCAATTCACCGTGTACAGGCAGCTCCGTGCCATAGTTGGTGCCGTTCTGTACAGACTGAGGTACAAGACCATAGTCCCTTACGACGTGAAGTACGTCACCGGCCTCGCTTCCGGCAGCAAAGTTCAACTTGCCGTCAAGTCTTACATATTTCTCGGCACGATCCTGATATGAATGGCTGACAACGAACATTTCAGAGAAGTCAGGATATAGTGTGGTGTCTTTGATATTGTTGATTCTGATTGCTTCAGACTCGAGGAATCCGAGGGTTGAAAAACACCAGCAAGTACCTGAACGATACTGGTTCTTGACCGGTGTGATAGGATTTGCCTTTACGGTAGTAAACTGATACTCAACAGGTTTCTGCGAGCCTTGAGGTTGCGCAAACATCAGTGCAGGTACGCACAGTGCAAGCAGCGCAGGTGTCAGAAATTTATTCATCTTCACGTTATGTTTTGTTACTGTTTTCATAGCAGGCGCATCCCTTTTGGGAAACGCACATCTTGACAAATTTATATAATAATTGCTAATTTTACAATCTGAACGTTTGTAAAACACAATATGCACAACTATACGGTTCTATATATACACGGTATGGGAGGTGGTGTTGACAGCCGAATCCCATCCATACTGAACAGACACATAAATGATTATGTCCATTCCGGGAGCGGTGCTCATATCGATGTGGTGGTCAGAACATACGACATTGATCCTGAAATCGCGTGGAATCAGATAACTTCGTGGAGGAATGAGTTGAATCCGGACCTTGTCATCGGTGAGTCATTGGGATCGCTGCACGCTGTTCAGATGAAAGGAGTCCCGCATCTGTTCGTATCTCCTGCGATAGGGGCTGCCAGATGGATGGCGTTTGCAAGCTGGATACCGGGCGCGGCCGCCTGTATGCGAATGATGTTCAAGCCACATCCCGGAGAGAGGCAGCCGTTGGATTTTTCTCACAAGGTGCTGTCACATTTTCGAGGAATGAGACGTAAAGTACTGTCGTGTTCCCCGAAAGAAGGCGGAAAGGATTATTTCTTCGCATTTTTCGGGACTGATGACACCTATCGCAGGAGCGGTGTCGTGAGCGTACGCAGTTGGGCAAGATATTTCGGTAAGGACAGCTATAAAATATATAAAGGTACCCACTATATGGAAGAGGAGTACCTTTATTCTATGCTTATTCCAAAAATATTGGAAGTTCTCGGATTGTAAAAAGGACCGTGTATAGATTCCCGGATTATTTCCTTCCCGGATATGCGGCGAGTCCGTTTTCCAGAACGTCAAGAGCCTTCTCAAGTTCCGGTATCTCAAGCACGTATGCTACACGTATATGATTGTGTCCCACACCCTTGGTCTTGTAGAACGAGGCTGCCGGAGTGACCATTGTGGTCTGTCCGTTGTACCTGAACTCGGTAAGCATCCATTTCGCGAAATCCTCTGCGTTGTCAACAGGAATTTCAGCCACTGTGTAGAATGCACCCATAGGCACAGGAGAATATACGCCCGGCATTTTGTTCAGACGTCCTATCATATAGTCGCGTCTTGCGATATACTCTTTCTTGACGGCATCGAAATAAGACTTAGGTGTGTCAAGTGCTCCTATTGCCGCAATCTGCCCGTAAACCGGAGGACACAACCTTGCCTGCGCATATTTCATTGCGGCTGTCATAACATCCTTATTGTGTGAGATGATGCACCCGATTCGGCATCCGCACAGATTGTATCTCTTTGACACAGAATCAACAAGGATGACATTCTGCTCCAGGCCCGGAATGTTCATTGCCGAAAAATGAGGCTCGTCAGAGTAGCAGAACTCGCGGTAAACTTCGTCTGATATGAGGAACAGGTCGTGCCTTTTCGCCACTTCTCCAATCTCCAGCATATTCTCCTTTGAATACAATGTGCCGGTAGGGTTGCCAGGATTGCTTATAAGAATAGCCTTGGTCCTTGGCGTGATGAGCTTTTCGAACTCGGAGATGTCAGGAACTTTGAAACTGTTTCTGATATCGGTCGGCACCACTTTCAAGGTGATGCCGTTCATAAATGCGAATGTGTTGTAATTCGTGTAGAACGGCTCGAGAACGATGACCTCGTCACCCTCGTCGCAGGCAATCTGAAGAGCCAGATTGACAGCTTCGCTGCCGGCTACTGTCATTATTATCTCGGGAACTTCGATGTCAATGCCAATTTTCTTGTAATATTTTTCAACAAGTCCTTTGCGCAGCTCAATCAGTCCCGCGGAGTTTGAATATGATACGTGGTCAAGAGTGTTTTTTCGTACAGCTTCAAGCGCGCATTCCGGAGATTTAATGTCAGGTTGTCCGACATTAAGATGATACACTTTTGTGCCGGCTGCCTTGGCCGCGTCGGCGAACGGAACCAGCTTTCTGATGGCTGATGCCGGCATAAGTTCGGACTTGTGAGAAATTTTAGCCATATATTACGTTTTAGTTCTAACTATTACCGTTTTAGTTGAAAAAATTATCAAAATCGATGGTGCAAAGATAGTGTTTTTTTTTACCTTTGCGGGCGTACTTAACAAAATCAAAAACATTATGTCAACTTTCAGACAAAGAGCCTTGGACGATGCAGCCGCTCACACAACAGCGCGCTACTTCGTTGAGAAGAGGCCGGTTTCGGCTTACTTCGGAGAAAATGTGTTTGACCTCGCTAAAATGAGGAAATACATGTCTCAGACTGCTTATGACGCTGTTTTGTCAGCTGTTAAGGTAGGTAAAAAAATCGACAGGGCTGTCGCAAATGAAATCGCGTCAGCAATGAAGACTTGGGCAATCGAAAAGGGTGCCACACACTACACCCATCTTTTCCAGCCTCTTACCGGTACCACAGCAGAGAAACACGAGTCATTCGTGACTGTGAAAGACGGTCAGGCATTCGAGAGATTCAGCGGAAGCGCACTCGTCCAGCAGGAGCCTGATGCATCCAGTTTTCCTAGCGGAGGACTGCGTAACACATTCGAGGCCAGAGGATATTCCGCTTGGGATCCGAATTCTCCGGTCTTCATTCTGGATGAAACGCTTTGCATACCTTCCGTATTCGTGTCTTACACGGGTGAGGCCCTTGATATGAAAGTGCCTAATTTGAGGTCTATTCAGGCTTTGAGCGCAGCCGCAACATCGGTATCAAACCTGTTTGACAAGTCTGTCAAGGCTGTATCAGTCAATATCGGTCTTGAGCAGGAGTACTTCCTTGTGGATGAGGCTCTGTACAATGCCCGTCCTGACCTCAAGCTTTGCGACAGAACCGTAATCGGTCATACCTCAGCGAAGGACCAGCAGTTGTCTGACCACTATTTCGGTGCAATTCCAAGCCGCGTAGAGGCATTTATGAAGGATTTCGAAACAGAAGCATACAAACTTGGAATCCAGCTTCAGACAAGGCACAATGAGGTTGCTCCAAACCAGTTTGAGTGCGCCCCTGTATTCTGTGAGGCTACAAAAGCTGTCGATCAGAATATGCTACTTATGATTCTTATGCCAAAGGTTGCAGAGAAACATCATCTGAAAGTCATTTTCCACGAGAAACCGTTTGACGGAATCAACGGAAGCGGAAAGCACTGCAACTGGTCTATGCAGACTGACACCGGTGTAAATCTGCTCTCTCCGGGCAAGACCCCTACAAAGAATCTTCAGTTCCTCGCATTCTATTCTTCAGTCGTACGTGCAGTCTATAAGCACAATTACCTTCTGATGACTTCAGTATGCTCTCTGAACAATTCATACAGACTTGGCGGTCACGAGGCACCTCCTGCAGTAATGTCAGTATTCTCAGGTTCAACATTGTCGAAAATTTTCGACAGCATATTGAATATGAAGGACTTCTCTGACGCAGAGGCAAGCAAGGCTTCTATCCAGATGGTAAGCTCGATTCCGGAAATCGTTCAGGACAATACCGACCGTAACAGAACATCTCCTTTCGCATTCACCGGCAACCGTTTTGAGTTCCGTGCTGTGGGTTCTTCAGCAAATGCAGCCAGCGCTACATACGTTCTCAATTCCATAGTAGCCGAGAGCCTCAAGGAATTCCGCAAGGAAGTTGATGAACTGGAAGCTAAGGGTGAATCCCGTCAGAATGCTGTGCTTACAGTTGTCAGAAAGTTCATTTCAGAGTCCAAGAATGTAATGTTCGAGGGTAACGGCTACAGCAAGGAGTGGGAGTCCGAGTCTGAGCGCAGAGGTCTCAAGGCTGTCCGCAATGTTCCTCAGGCGTACAAGGTATTCCTGGACAAAGACAGCGTATCAATGTTCGAGAGTCTCGGTGTTCTAACTCCGGTAGAGTCTGAAGCACGTTATGAGGTCTTGAATGAGACATACGTCAAGAAACTTCAGATTGAAGCAAGACTTCTCGGCGATGTTTGCTTGAATCATATTGTGCCTGCAGCAGTAAGCTACCAGAATATTCTTGTCAAGAGTATCCAGGGCTGCAAAGACGTGTTCGGAGACGAATTCAAGTCGCTATGCAAGGCAGATATGGATACATTCAAGAAGATTTCAGGTTTCGTAAACGATCTATCCGCTGATGTCGAAGCCCTTGTCGAGGCAAGAAAGAAAGCAAATAAAGTTGAAGATATGTCAGAAAGAGCGTATCTTTATTCGACTGAAGTGAAAGATGCTATGGACAAAGTCCGTTACAGTGCAGACCATTTGGAGATGCTTGTTGACGATGAACTCTGGCCATTGCCGAAATACAGAGAACTGTTATTCTTCTAAAAATCTAATTGTGAAGAAGTTAGTAGTATTGTTACTCATAGTGTCACCGGCCTTCGTGGTTTCCTGTTGGAACCGTGGGGTCGGTGACCCTTTGTCTATACCTTACGTAAGAGGCGTGTTGGCGGATACTGTTTCCGCTCCATATACGCTGATACGTGACGCTTGTATTGACGGGAAAAACGGGACAATTTCCGTTGTGGGACCGTTCGAGGATTCGTTTTATTATGCTGAAGAGCTGCTGTCGTGCGATTATTTCGACAATGTGGACGGCAGAAAATCTCCTGACGGATTGCCTGATTTTGCGGGTGAAACGGTAGCAGTAATAAGCGACAACGCGAATGCACCATACTACGGTTATCTGCAGAATGACAATGAGAAATTTCTTAAGGAATTGAATGTCAGGAACTTCATTTCTGCAATAGATACGGTATGCTCCGTGAACCAGTTCGAAAGCGTCCCGACTTCTCGAAAAAGGAGTTCCAAGGTAGTAATACTAAGTTCTTCATACGCATCTGCATTCGGCTACAGTGACATTATGGAGCTGAATAATGTCGCCAAGCCGGATATTACAGTGATTTCTCCTGTTCGATCACTATTCGGCTACGCGATGTCAAAGCACGGAAATGATGCAAATCTTGCAGTGTGGACTACTGAGCCGATTCTGGGTGCAGGGGTATATTCTACAGTCAACGAGCAGTTGAAGGCTGAATATCCGACGTTGAAATACAACGCCTTTTGTCCATCTGAGCTGGGGAGCTTGAAGGAGAGAATCATTTCTTTTTTTAGATTGTACAAGTCTGCAGGTCTAGAGGAACAGATAAGTGCTGTGCTTGTAGATGACATTCCTTTGCGCGCTGATTCGCTCAATAGGTTATTTGGCAAAATGATAGAGGACCGGGACGACAGTCTCAGAGTGTATGCCAATTACATTTCCCGTAATTTTGAGTTCATCGACTGCGGTCAGGCAGTTGCTGCCGAATGTATAAGGTATTTGAGAAGCACCAATTCCTTTACTCATAGGGTCGCATACCCGAATATCGTAATGTATGAAACTGTTCCGGTGCTCGGTTTGCCGTCATCTGATTACAGTGTGGACGGCAGTTATACAGACAGTTTCAAGTACAGCAGACCTGACAATTCCGATAAAAAGTCATATATGGTTACCGGATGTCCCGGGGCTACATTGGACGACGGCAAGAAGCAGTGGCTGAAGAAATATGCAGTGAAAACATTTGACAACTATGTTTCAGATTAGTGTACAACCGGAAGAAATAGAGAAGTTGAATCTTGCTGCATTTGAGGGGAAGATTACAGTCATAGACAAGCCTGGACAGGACTTTGAACACGCGATATCATATCTCAGCAGACAGAGAATCATAGGATTCGATACTGAAACCAAACCTTGTTTTACGAATTCGCAGCCCAAGTCCGGAGTGGCATTGCTTCAACTTTCCGGAGCAAAGGAGGCTTTTCTATTCAGAATCAAGCATTTGGGAATGCACGAACGCATCTGCAGGATTTTGTCAAATGAAAAAATCATAAAGGTCGGAGCGGCGGTGCACGATGATGTGAGGGGATTGCAACGCTATCGTCAATTTGAGGCCAAGGGATTCGTGGACCTTCAGAAGATAGTCTGGGAATACGGCATCAAAGACAAGAGCGTTAAGAAGATGTCTGCAATTATTCTCGGAGTGAGAATATCCAAGACGCAGCAGCTCTCCAACTGGGAGGCAGAAGCCCTTTCGGATTCGCAGTGCCTTTATGCGGCTACAGATGCCTGGGTTTGCCGGGAAATGTACAATCTGCTGATGAAATCCGAAAAGCACCCTCTCACTCCAGAACAAATGCTTCCTCCTCAGCCGCCGAAAAGTATAGAGAAACAGGAAAAGGCAGAAAAGAGCTCAACAGGAGACAATGCCAAAATTGTTGCGAATGACAGTGTGAATCCTAAGGGTAAAAAGTCAAAGTCACGCCGGAGATATTATAAAAACAGGCGTCGGAACCGCAACAGAAATGTCAAAAAAAAGATAAACAATACGGATAATGGCAAAAATAATACTGAAAAAAAGTAGGGAGAGTTCACTCGAGAGATTTCATCCTTGGGTTTTCTCCGGTGCGATAGCTCAGATTGTGGGCGATGTTTCGGAAGGTGATGTTGTGAGCGTATTTGCTTCGGACGGAAGGTTTCTGGCTGCCGGCCATTATCAGATAGGCTCAATCGCGGTTCGTGTGCTCAGTTTCGACAGCCCGGATGTTAATGACGATTTCTGGGAAATTATGCTGTCAAGGGCGCTTGCGGTAAGGGTTGCAGCCGGACTGGCAGACAATCCGCAAACGAATTGCTATAGACTTGTTCACGGCGAAGGGGACAACTTGCCTGGACTTATAATAGATTGGTATGACGGAGTTTGCGTGATGCAGGCCCATTCAGTGGGAATGTTCCGAGCAAAAAGACAGATTACAGCTGCGTTGGTGAAAGTGTATGGTGACAAGTTGAAAGCTGTATATGACAAAAGCTCCGGGACGGCTCCATTCAAAGCCGGACTTGACCTTGTGGACGGATACCTTTTCAAGAAAGAAGGATTCAATGACGATGAGCAGGTTGTGATGGAGAACGGCCACAAGTTCATAGTGAACTGGACTGAAGGGCAGAAAACCGGATTTTTCCTTGACCAGCGAGAAAACAGAAATCTTGTTGCAAGGTATGCAAAAGGACGTAATGTTCTGAATCTGTTTTGTTATACCGGTGGCTTCTCGATATATGCTTTAGGAGCCGGAGCGGTGCATGTGGACTCTGTTGACAGCTCTGCAAAAGCAATGTCACTCGTTGAAAAGAATGTAAGACTTGGCGGATTCGACAGTTCTCTGCACGATGGATTGTGTGTTGACGCGCTGGATTATCTGAGGGACGTGCCTGCGGATAAATATGACCTTATGATAGTAGACCCTCCAGCTTTTGCAAAGCATAGAGGTGCGCTTAACAATGCCTTGAGAGCATATCAGAGACTGAATGCTGCAGCTATCTCAAAGGTTGTACCGGGAGGCCTGGTGTTCACTTTTAGCTGTTCTCAAGTGGTTGACAAAGAGGCGTTTGCCCTTGCTGTCTTTTCCGCTGCCGCACAAACAGGACGCAAAGTGCGTATCCTGGACAGACTCAACCAGCCTGCGGACCACGCGGTGAACATTTATCATCCGGAAGGGGAGTATCTGAAAGGACTTTTACTCTACGTAGAGTAGCGGCTGTGACCGTTGGGAGTCTGTTTGGGACGGAACTCTACAGAAATCTCTGCAATTCGCTGTAGACGAGATGGACCGGGAGTCCCATAATGGTGAAAAATGACCCCTCAATGCCCGTTATGCCGATATATCCTATCCATTCCTGAATACCGTATGCACCTGCTTTGTCGTATGGCTTGAAGTTATCGACATAGTATTCTATTTCACTGTCGCTCAAATCCTTGAAGTGAACGTAAGCCGTGTCTGAAATGGTGCGTGTCCGTCTGTTGGACCTCAGCGTCAGAGCGGTAGTCACGTGATGGGTCTTTCCCGAAAGCATACGCAACATTGAAATAGCCTCATCACGACTGTGTGGTTTGCCCATAATGACATCTCCGCAATATACCATCGTGTCGGAAGTCAGAAGAATCTCATCGTCCTCAAGAGCCCTGTGAAAGCCTTTTGATTTGCCTTCAGACATTAGTTCCGGAATACGCTCCAAAGGAGTATCTGAATCGTAATGCTCAGTGAATGAAGTGTTTGTATCTATGGTAAAATCAATTCCAAGTCCTGCCAACAGTTCCTTTCTACGTGGCGAAGCGCTTGATAGAATGAGATGTTTTCCTGAAAGAGAGTCCATAAGTTTTCAGAAATTTGCTTTGTAGGCGGATACGTCGAATGTCCATTTGCCCTGACTTCTCATCACGCGTTCAATCACGTCGCGCACGCAACCGCGTCCTCCCGGATATGGGGATACGAAGTCTGCAGCTGCCAAAGCTTCAGGTACGCCGTCAGCGGGAGATACACCTATGCCACAAGCCTGCATAACCTCGATATCTGGGATGTCATCTCCCACATAAAGAACTTCGTTGGCGGATACATTGTATTTTTTACAGAACTCGTTGAAATCCACGATTTTGTCTCTTGAGCCAAGATAAACGTCCTCCGGCTTAATACCGCAACTTCTGAAGCGTGCGACAATGGAGCCGGAACGCCCTCCGGTAATGATTGAGCACGGATAGCCGTTCATTACTGCCATCCTGACTCCGAATCCGTCCTTGGAATCAAATGTGCGGTAAAGTTCACCTTTCAAATCGCATAAAATTCCCCCGTCAGTGAAAACACCGTCAACATCGAAAGCAAATGCCCGGATTTTGGAAAAATCAGGCATCTGCTTGGATGAGTTATTGCTTAAAGGCATATCGTCAGGACTTTGTACCGTTATTGAATCCTGCGAGGTCCCCCAGATTGAATGTGCCTCCATTCGGAGCTGACTTCCTGTCTCCCATATCTATAGGCCCGAAATTGCTTTCGTACTTTGCAATATTGTCTTCAAGCGCGCGGAGCAATCTCTTGGCGTGTTCCGGAGCCATAACTATGCGGCTGCTGATGTCGGGTTTAGGCAAGCCCGGCAGCATTCTTGCGAAGTCAAGTATGAATTCACTGTGAGAATGAGTTATGATAGCAAGATTTGAATATACTCCTGTAGCTACATCCGGTCTGAGTTCCAACTGCATTTCATTTGGTTTCTTGTTGTTTTCTTCCATATCAATGTGAATTTTGTGTCCGTATCGAGAAGCGGCCGTCGCAATATGGTTCATTGCGCTCAACGTAATATCAAAAACCGCTTTCAGAACAAATTTAACTAAAAATACTTATCTTTGTATGATTTGATTAAACGAATATAAAGATTTTAGGATATGGAACTTTCAGCTAAGTACGATCCTTCTCAGGTAGAGGATAAATGGTACGCTTACTGGCTCAAGAATAAGTTCTTTCACTCGGAACCCGATGAAAGAGAACCCTATACAATCGTAATTCCGCCACCTAATGTGACAGGTATCCTGCACATGGGGCACGTGCTTAACAATACGCTGAATGACGTTCTCATACGCAAGGCGAGAATGGACGGCAAGAATGCCTGCTGGATTCCGGGCACTGACCACGCGTCAATCGCCACAGAAAGCAAGGTTGTCGCAAGACTTAAATCCCAGGGCATCAATAAGGAAGACCTTACACGCGAGGAATTCTTGAAATATGCCTGGGAATGGAAGGAAGAGCACGGCGGAATCATCCTCAGCCAGCTCCGTAAGCTCGGTGCATCCTGCGATTGGGACAGGACCAAGTTCACGATGGATCCGGATTTGACCGAATCTGTAATCAATACATTCGTATATTTCTATAAGAAAGGTCTGATTTACAGGGGTATACGTATGGTAAACTGGGATCCGGAAGGACATACTGCCGTCAGTGACGAGGAGGTTATCCACAAGGAAACCAAGAGCCACTTCTATCACCTCAGATATTATATTTCGGACGGTAACGGCAATCGTACAGACAAATACATTGTCGTAGCCACGACTCGTCCTGAGACGATTATGGCGGACGCTGCCGTCAGCATAAATCCGGACGATGAGCGTTATCATTGGCTGAAAGGCAAGAAGGTGCTTATTCCTTTGATAAACAAAGAAATACCTATCATTGAGGATTCTTACGTGGAAATTGGATTCGGAACCGGATGCCTGAAAGTGACTCCGGCTCACGACATCAATGACTATGAAATCGGACTCCGTCACAATCTTCCGGTCGTGGACATTATCGATGACCACGGCAAGCTTAACGAAAAAGCTCAGATTCTGGTAGGCGAGGATCGTTTTGTCGCCCGCAAGAAGATTGAGAAAATGCTTGAGGAAGCCGGATGTCTAGAGAAAGTCGAGGAATATATATCTCCTATCGGCTATTCTGAGAGGACCAATGCGGTTATCGAGCCTAAACTGTCCACCCAGTGGTTCCTGAAAATGAGCCATTTGGCTGAGTTGGCACTTGATTCAGTAGAGAGCGGACGCGTGAAACTCATTCCGGACAAATACAGAAACACTTACAAGCATTGGATGGAGACGGTGAGGGACTGGTGCATAAGCCGCCAGCTCTGGTGGGGACAGCGAATCCCTGCTTATTACCTTCCTGATGGACAGTATGTTGTAGAGGCTACACCTGAAGCGGCACTTGAGGCTGCTAAAAAGATAAATCCGGACATTACGGCCGAGCAGTTGCGTCAGGATGATGATGTCCTTGATACGTGGTTCTCATCCTGGCTTTGGCCTATCTCCGTGTTCGATTCTGGCAGGCCTGGTCATCTTGAGCATACTCCGAACAAGGATCTTGCTTACTATTATCCAACAAATGACCTTGTTACAGGTCCTGATATCCTGTTCTTCTGGGTAGCCAGAATGATAATGGCCGGCGACGAATTTATGGGTAAGGAACCGTTCCACAATGTCTATTTGACAGGTATAGTCCGCGACAAATTGGGACGCAAGATGTCCAAGACATTGGGAAATTCTCCTGATCCGCTTGATCTTATCGCCAAATACGGTGCGGATGCAGTGCGTATTGGAATGCTCCTTTGCGCATCTGCCGGCAACGATATATTCTATGACGAGTCACAGATAGAGCAGGGACGAAATTTCTGCGGCAAGATATGGAATTCGTACAGACTTGTCAAAGGTTGGTCTGTAGATGAAAATGCAGCGCAGTCAGAGGCTTGCGCAGTTGCGTCAGAATGGTTCAGAAACAAGATGAACCAGACGATAGCTCTTGTCGAGGACCATTATTCCAAATTCAGAATTTCAGATGCGCTTATGTGCATCTATAAACTCTTCTGGGACGACTATTGCTCGTGGTATCTGGAACTTATCAAACCTGCTTATGGCCAGCCGATTGACGAGAAGACCTATAGCGAAACTTTAGGCTTTTTCGAGGCTTTGCTGAAGATGATTCATCCTGTTATGCCTTTCATAACCGAAGAATTGTGGCAGGATATGGCTGAACGCAAGGAAGGCGAAACAATAATGTTCCAGCGCAGTCCTGTAGCCGGTGAATACGAAGAGACCTTCATATCTGAGTTCGAGATGGCGGAAGAGGCTGTAAATGCTGTCAGAAGTGTACGCCAGCAGAAAAACATTTCTCCGAAAGAAGCTCTTCAGGTCAAGTTCAAGGGGGATTTTCCTAAGAGACTTGTTCCCGTAGTTTCCAAACTTGCCAATGCTTCATCTGTTGAGTTGGTGGATGATTTCGGAGCAACTGCAGAAGGCGTTTCACAGATGATCCGTACTGTGGAAATGTATGTTCCGCTTACCGGTAAGGTTAATGTTGAAGAGGAAATAGCGAAACTCGAATCCGAACTGAAATATCAGAAAGAATTCCTTGAGTCAGTGAGAAGAAAACTCTCCAATGAGAAATTTACGGCGCACGCACCTGAAAAAGTCGTGGCTGTCGAGCGGCAGAAAGAGGCTGATTCGCTTTCCAAGATTGAAAGCTACGAGGCTCAGCTGAAGGCATTGAAAGCGCTATAGCTCATTGTAAACGATTGTAAGTCAGCTGGATACTATGATGTATTTTGAAACAAGTTTCCCTGTACGTTATTACGAAACGGACCAGATGGGGATTGTGCACCATTCAAACTATATAAGGTATTTTGAGTGCGCACGAAATCTTATGATTCGGGAAGGAGGCTACCCCATTGAGCAATGCGAAGCCGACGGTGTGGTAATTCCAATCGTTTCGGTAGAATGCAAATACAAGCATTCAGCACTTATGGGGGACATTGTCAGATGTACAGCCGCCATAGAAAAAATTCCTCTGGCGAAGCTTGTCATCAAGCAGCAGGTTTACAATCAAGACGGTGTGCTTTGCGCTGACGGCCAGGTGATTCTTGGCTTTTTGGACAAAAACACGGGGCGTCCTGTTGGATGCCCGCAGAAACTTCTGGATATGATAACCTCCAGAATGAATGACAGATAATTTTTACAAACCCTTAAAATAATAACATTATGGCAGTGTATCCGCTTGGAGTCGTAGGACCTTGGGAATTGGTCATTATCGCTCTTGTTGTGCTTCTTCTTTTCGGTGGTAAAAAAATTCCGGAACTTATGAAAGGACTGGGAAAAGGCTTGAAAAGTTTTAAGGAGGGGATGAACGAGATATCCGAGACCAAAGAGGATGTCAAGACCTATCTTGATACAAATGCAAAGCCTGAAGAGCATTCAGAGAAGGAGAGTAAGTAATATCTAATTATCTGTCCTTTGGATACTCGTAGCGATGAAATGACCTTCTGGGATCATTTGGAGGTGCTGAGAGGAACTCTGTTCCGCTCAGCACTTGCTGTTGCGTCGGTCGGCGTGATATTGCTGTGCTTCAAGAGTTTTCTTTTTGATGATGTGGTGTTGGCACCGTCAAGGTCGGATTTCTGGCTATACAGATGGTTGGGACTGCCTTTCAGTATGACACTGATAAACACTGACATATCTGCGCAGTTTTTCATCCATCTGAAAGTGTCGTTCCTCTGCGGTTTGGTTATCGCATTCCCTTACGTCTGTTATGAGGTGTGGATGTTTGTGGCTCCGGCACTGTATCCAAACGAAAAGGTCACTGTACGCAAAGCGTTTCTGTTCGCATCGCTGCTTTTCTATGCCGGACTTGCTACCGGTTATTTTCTGATTTTCCCCATCACGCTGAACTTTTTTCAGGACTACACTGTCAGTTCGCTGATACAGAATACAATAACCATAGATTCGTATATTTCGATGTTTACATCTATGGTGTTGCTGTTCGGAATTGTGTTTGAGTTCCCGATACTTATTGCGATTCTTTCCAAGGCGGGCCTTGTAACAAGGGACACTTTGAAGAAATACAGGAAGCACGCAATTGTTGCAATACTTATCGTTGCTGCGATTATAACTCCAGCAGACCCTTTTTCAATGTTTATCGCTGCGATTCCTTTGTATCTTCTCTATGAATTGAGCGTTCTGGTCTGCGTCAAAAATAACGAATAATGATTTCAATTAACGGCATAACAGTGGCGTATGGGAGCTATACGCTGCTTGACAATGTCAGTTTCCATATAAGCGAAAACGACAAAATCGGTCTGGTCGGAAAGAATGGCGCAGGCAAGTCCACAATAATGAAACTTATCTGCGGTGAACAGGCACCGACATCGGGTCATATCGATTTGCCGAACAGGGTGAAGATTGGTTATCTTCCTCAGATAATGCAGCATAACAAAGGCAAAACGGTTTTGGAAGAGGCTATGACCGCATTTGCCTCTATGACTGCGCTCGAAAATGAACTCGACGAAATCGGAAAGCAGCTTGCTGAACGTGACGATTATGAGTCAGAGGAATATATGTCGTTGATTTCCAGAATGAACGAAATCAATGATGTGCTTGCCATTGAGCATTCAGAACCTCCGGCAGTCCAGGCTGAGAAAACGCTTCTCGGTCTCGGATTCAAGGACGAGGACTTCGGGAGAAATACGGAGACATTCAGCCAGGGGTGGAATATGCGCATAGAATTGGCAAAAATACTGCTCTCGCGCCCTGACGTCCTGCTTCTTGACGAGCCTACAAACCATCTTGACATCGAATCTATCGAATGGCTTGAAGAATATCTCAAATCATACAGGGGCTCCATCCTGCTCGTATCTCACGACCGCCGCTTCCTTGACAACGTGACAAACCGTACCATAGAGATTATGATTGGGCATATTCACGACTATAAAGTCCCTTATTCTCAATATCTTGTACTGCGTAAGGAAAGACTGCAGCAACAGATTGCAGCATACGAAAACCAGCAGAAGATGATTGAAAAGACTGAGGACTTCATTAACAAGTTCAGATACAAGCCGACGAAGTCCAATCAGGTCCAGTCCAGAATCAAGGCTCTGGAAAAGCTTGACAGGATAGAGATTGACGAGACAGACAATTCTACTCTATGCGTGAAATTTCCGCCAGCGCCCCGCTCCGGAGATGTGGTGTTCAAAGGAACCGAACTTACTGTGGGATATCCTCAGAAAGTGGTGTTCAGGAATGCTGAGATTGAGATCAGGCGTGGCGAAAAAGTCGCTCTCGTGGGCAGAAACGGTGAGGGAAAGACGACGTTGATGCGTGTGATAATGGGCGAGTTGGATCCCATCTCCGGTTCCGCAAGAGTCGGTCATAATGTGAATATAGGATATTTCGCTCAAAATCAGGAGGATATTCTTGACAAGAATCTTACTGTTCTCGGTACATTGGAAAGCATCGCCTCAGGTGACATACGAACTAAACTGCGTGACATTCTCGCAGCATTTCTGTTCAAAGGGGAAGACATTGACAAGAAAGTTGCAGTTTTGAGCGGTGGAGAACGCGCACGTCTTGGAATGGCGAAGCTGATGTTGCAGCCTTATAATCTTCTGGCGTTGGATGAGCCTACTAACCACATGGACATCAAGTCTAAAGATGTGTTGAAGCAGGCACTCAAGAATTTTGACGGTACATTGGTCGTAGTTTCGCACGACCGTGATTTTCTTGACGGACTGGTGGACAAACTATACGAATTCAGGGACGGAAAAGTCAAGGAACACCTCGGCGGCATACAGGATTTCCTTGATGAACGAAAGATAGAGAACCTGCAGGAACTTGAACGTAGATTTAAGCCAGAGGAAAAGCCTGCTGTTCAGGAAACTGTGTCTGCCGGCAAAAAGGATTTTATAGAAAAGAAGATTATCACCAAGGAAGAGCGCAAGGTGAGAAACCGTATCGCCTTTCTGGAGAAGGAGATAGCATCGCTTGAGGCCAAAATGAAAAGCATCGAGGCTATTCTCGCATCTCCGGGCAAGGACGACGATGTGATGGAGCTGACCAGAACTTATCTTGAGGATAAGAGGGACCTTGACGCCAAGACAGAGGAGTGGGCTGAACTGTCCGAAAATATCGGTTAAGAAACATTTCAATTATGTTTGTACTTGATTCTCATTGCGATACGCCATCGCAAATTATCCGTTTAAGGGATCTTTCCGCAGATAATCCGTTTGCTCAGGTAGATTTTCCAAAGTTGCGCAAAGGGGGAGTCGATGCTTCGTTTTTCGCATTGTACACATCGGGAACTATGCAGCCTGATGCAGCTACACGATATGCCCTGGAAATGCTTGCGAGTGTCAATGACGCAGTGGAAGCCGCTTCTGACACTGTTGTTTTGGCACATACCTCAAAGGAGGCATTGGCAGACAAAGCAGCAGGGAAGACTTCCATATTCATAGGAATGGAGAACGGGTTGCCGATTCAGAACAATCTGGCATTGCTCCGTCAGTTTTTCAGAATGGGTGTAAGATATATGACATTGACCCATAACACTGACAATCAGATTTGCGATTCGGCTGCGCAGGGCTCCCGATGGGGCGGATTGAGTCCTTTCGGAAGAAAGGTAGTAGCTGAGATGAACAGAATCGGTATGATTATCGATTTGGCGCACGCTTCAGATGACACATTCTTTGACTGCATCCGCTGCTCCAAAGCGCCTGTGGTTTCCACCCACTCATGCTGCCGGGCGTTGGCCCATCACAGAAGGAATATGACAGACGATATGCTGAGGGCAATCGCGGCTGTAGATGGTGTCATTCAGATAAATTTCTATCCTCTGTTTCTTTCAGACGATTTCGCAACTGTGCTGGATGAGTCCGGTTTGGATCCGATAGCTGACAGCATTGAGGAAGAGTTCATAAAAGATCCGGCGAATCCGGACAAATACAGGGCTTGGGTTGAAGTTCAGCGTAAGCTTATGGCACTGAAAAGGCCTACTGTCGTAGATGTGGTAAATCATATTGACCACGCTGTCAGTGTTGCCGGAATAGACCACGTCGGAATCGGCTCTGACTTTGATGGTATTAATGTCACTCCTGAAGGTCTTGAGGATGTATCCAAAATGCCGTTGGTATTCGATGAAATGATAAGGCGCGGATACACCTCATCCGATATAGAAAAAGTTGCCGGACTTAATTTCCTGAGAGTTATGGACGAGGTCCAGGCGCTTGCCGAATAATGTTCTGATAGTGCTTTACGTGCGGCGGATTCCATATTTTATCTAGAGTAAAGCACGATTGGTCGATTTTTAGCTAAATCACTGTGTGACAGTAGAGTAGTAATAGATAATGGTATCTTATCATTAAGATATGTAAATATAACAAAAATGTTTCCCTCTGAAACTTTTATGTTATATCTAATGGAAATGAATCATCTAACTCACTTTTTACAATAGTCAATAGAAAATACAGTGCGGAAGCTGCGAAACGTTCGATATTTCTCTTTCTGTCGTTATGGTAATTGAACTTATGTGAAGCAGTCGTACCTTTTGCAGTGCTGACGCCGACCCAGACAGTGCCTTCAGGATTCACGCCGTCACCGCCTCCCGGCCCGGCCAGCCCGGTAGTTGCCACAGCGTAATCAGCTCCCATTAGTTTGCGTACACCCTCAGCCATTGCAGTGGCGACTTCTGAGCTCACTACACCATGTTTCTCGATTGTCTCGGCCGGTACACCAAGAACTTTTTCCTTGACAGGGATAGCGTAGGATGTAACAGATCCGAGGTAATATGCTGAAGAGCCCGGCACAGTCGTTATCAGGTGGGAAATCTCGCCTCCAGTGCAAGATTCAGCGGCACAGAGAGTCTTTTCGTGCATTTTAAGCAAATTGCCAAGCGTGTGCTCGATTGTGTCATCACAGTCTGCATACACATATTCACCCAGCAAGCCTTCGAGTTCCTTTATCTTGTCAGATATTCGGGCTTCCTGGCTTTCTCTGTCACCACCGTATATTGAAAGTCTGAGTCTTACACCGGTCAGCGGATTTGGCAGATAGGCAAGGTGCATATCAGACGGAAGATTGTCTTCCCAATCCTTGATTCTATCTGCGAGAGCTGATTCAGCAAGACCGTAAGTCATTATGTTCCTGTGATATATGGAAGCAAGTGAGAAATGTGCACTTATGTCTGCAAGTACATCCGGCAGCATATTCTGTGTCTCAAACGGGACTCCCGGCATTGAATACAACACTGCTGAATGTCCGAAACGGTCTGACGGAAAGCGGAATACCATTATCGGTGCCGTGCCGAACCTGTTGGGAATGACCTCTGCAGTGTCCGGGACACTTGCCTGCGCGATGTTCGACGGCATTGTATCCAGTCCGCGCGAATGCAGTATCTGCTTCATAATCTGAAGCTGAGGCTCATTTGTCACGTATTCTGTGCTTCCTGACAGTTCTGCCAACGCCGCTTTAGTAATGTCGTCCTTGGTGGGTCCAAGTCCGCCTGTCGTAATGACAACTTCGTGAGTCCTTAATTCTTCTTCCAGTGTTGTCACGATAATATCGTGCACATCGCCGATAGACCGCATAGAATCGACTCTGACTCCTATGTTGTTCAATGATTTGGCAATTTCTGATGAATTTGTGTCAACAATCTGACCGATGAGAATTTCATCACCGATGGTACAAATGCTTGCAGTTGTCATATTCAGTTCTTGTCTGATATTTAAAAACAGCTTCTTATTGTTCCAATGATTTCAGAATCTTTTCGACGAATCCGGGGCCTTCATAGATAAATCCACTGTAAACCTCTATGAGTGAAGCTCCTGCGTTCAGCATTTCCTTTGCCTGCTCAGGGGTCATAATGCCTCCTACACCTATGATAGGCAGTTTGCCTTTAGTCTTTTCGTGTATATACTTCACCATTTCCAAATTCTTGCTGTATAGAGGGGCACCAGACATTCCGCCTTTTCCAATTTCATCTATTTTGCTCTGCGGGATTGTCAGACCGTCTCTTTTTCTTGTGGTGTTTCCCGCTACAACGCCGTCAATGCCTGAAAGCATTGCGTATTCGAGTATATCGTCAATCTGGGCGTGCGCCAAGTCAGGGGACAGTTTCAGCAATATCGGTTTGTATGTGTCAAATACCGTTCTCATATTCAGCAGGTTATCCATAATATCGGATAGACTGGAAACGTCCTGCAGTTTTGTCAGTCCTTCTACATTAGGACAGGATATGTTGATAACGAACATATCCACGAAATCATAGAGAAGAGAAAAGGCATTCTTGTAATCCTCTGCAACCTGCTCGCCCTGCGAAGTGGAGTTCGGGGCAATATTTCCTGCGATTATGACTTCAGGATGATTCTTATTCAGGTTTTCTATCGCGGCATTGATTCCGTTGTTGTTTATCCCCATACGGTTGATAATCGCACTGTCCTGAACTACTCTGAACAGTCTCGGCTTAGGGTTTCCGCTTTGTGGGCGTACTGTCAGCGAACCTATTTCCACGAATCCGAATCCAAAGTCCGACAATTCGTTATAGCATTCACCGTTTTTGTCCAATCCGCCGGCAAGTCCAACTGGATTCGGGAATGTGATGCCGAAAATCTCCCGCGAAAGGCTTGGATGATCCTTTTTGAAGATGAGTCTCACAAGATTTCGGGCAAAAGGAATTTTCCTCAGAAACTTCAGTCCTTTCATTGTCATCACGTGGGCAAGTTCAGGATTGAACTTGAACAGAATCGGCCGGATAATTTTTTTGTACATAGCAGTATCGATAATGCTCGCAAAGATAATTATTTCAGAAGCGGTTCCGAAATAAATTTAGTATGCTTTTGAACATTACGGACAGTTCCTTATAAAATTTCGGAGAATGTATTGTCGTCGTAAAATACGACAATCTTTGATATTTTGCGTTGACTATCAATGCGTTGTCCGGAATCAGCACTTACGCTTGAGGCGTTCTGGGCATTTTCCTGGTGCAATAGTCCTGCACGCTTAGAGGATGAGTCTGAAATTTTCGATTCTTGCGGCGTTGAGATGCCGGATGTTTCGGCATTGACGGGTTCATTAGCAACTTCGGCTGATGAAAACAAATCAGTGATTTCCTGCGTCTGATTTTTAGATGACTCGTTGGCAGTTTCTCTAGCCGATGACTTGTACATCTTACCAGTGCCGTTCAGAAGCCATTCTATGTTCAGATTTGGGTAGTGCTTCAGCATACTGTTGAGAAAATCCCAGCCCGGTTTGTTCCTGCCAGCGATAATGTGGGAGACGCTTGCGCGAGCGACTTCAATCGTATCTGCGAACTGAGACTGAGAGATATTCTCTGCGGCGAGAAATTGCGTTAATCTGTTGTTCATATTTCTTAACATTGGCTTTACAAATGTAATAAGAAAAACACAGAAAACCAAATGATGGTTGATGTGACAAATGTAACGAGTAGGGTAGTGTTGTGGAGTAGTGGGAATATTCATTTGAAGTATATATTTACCTTATTATATGTAAGCTTCTGATATATAAGTTGATTTGCGACAAGAAAAAACACGGTAATAGCAATAAATGGAGTTTGAAACCAATAATTACATTCAGATGCTTGTGTAAAAATATAAATCAATAAATGTAAGTTTCAGAGTATGAACAAAATAGTTGACACTTAAAACCAGTATAAAATTTACTTATTTTACATTACTTACTATTTACATTTGTGCTATTGAATTATTATTAACAAGAGTAAAATTTACATATTTATATCGCGTGAAACTTTTGGAAACTGATGCGACTATGTAAATTTGTAAACTTATTCTTGTTTTTGGAGTTATCGAGCGGGGAATGTAATTTTGCATTCGCTTTAATGAACAGATAATATGATACCTGACATACGAATCGAAGATTACAATTATCCTCTGCCTGACGAGAAGATTGCGAAATATCCATTGGCGGAAAGAGATTCATCTAAACTGCTCTACTATAAAGACGGTAATGTGCGTGAATACGTTTTCAGACAGCTGCCTACACTACTGCCGGATAATGCCATTATGGTATTCAATGACACTAAAGTTGTTCCGGCACGTCTGCACTTTACGAGACCAACCGGTGCAAGAATAGAGATTTTCTGTCTGCAGCCAATTGATCCTGAAGAGTATAACCTTTCATTTGCAACCACGTCGTCTTGCTCTTGGAAGTGCGTTATAGGTAACGCAAAGAAATGGAAAGGAGATATTCTGTCCCTGTATAATCCGGAAAATTCTTCCGAGATTTCAGCTATTGAGATGAAGGCCGAACTTGTTTCCAGAGAAGGTGAAACGGGTATCGTGAGATTTACCTGGACAGGCGGTGAACCTTTCTCAAGAATTTTGGAGCTGTGTGGCACAATTCCTATACCTCCATATCTCAACAGGGAAAGTGAAACAATAGACAAGGAGCGTTACCAGACATTGTATGCAAGGATTAGGGGATCAGTTGCAGCGCCTACCGCAGGACTGCATTTCACCGAGCGCACTCTTAACGAAATTAAAGCCAAAGGCATTGACACTGAGACTGTTTGTCTGCACGTTGGAGCTGGGACATTCCTGCCGGTCAAGGATTCCGAAGTGGCAAAGCATCCTATGCACAGAGAGCCGTTTGTCGTGTCTCTTGATTTTCTTAAAGACATCAGAAAGTCTGGTAAGAAAGTGATTGCAGTCGGAACTACATCCGTCCGTACACTTGAATCCTTATATTATATAGGTGTATCCTGCATAGAAAACGGCAAACCTGAAGACGTGCAGCAATGGGCTCCATATACAAGAGAATATTCCTGGACGCTTGAGGAGTCTCTGGATGCCATCATTAATTATCTGGAAAAGAACAACTTGAATGTGCTTACCGCCGGAACACGGATAATCATTGTTCCCGGCTTCAAATTCAAGCTTGTGGATATGCTGGTTACCAATTTCCATCAGCCGGAAAGCACGCTGATACTGTTGGTGTCAGCATTTGTCGGCGGAGATTGGAGAACCATCTATGATTACGCATTGACGCACGATTTCAGGTTCCTGAGTTACGGTGACAGTTCATTGCTCTGCCGGAGTTTGTAGATTTTGTCGTTCTTTTTATTTTTATTAGATTTGTCCCCAGTTCTGTTTGAGAAGCATCTCAGGATAGCTTCTAAGAATGTGGAACTGTATATATAATCAGGAATATGAGTGAAGAACTGAACGAATTCACCGACATTTGTCCTTACACCGATGAAGAGGCTGTGGAGGCGTTGGGAAAGTTGGCTGATCATCCTGCGGTTGTGGAGGTGTCCAAGTCTATCTTTCCGGATAAAGAGCCTGAATTTCTTAGAAATTTGCTGAAGAGCGTCAGAAGCATTGACGAATTTCAGAAAATCGTAATGAACAAGGCCATTGAGTGGGTATTGTCAACGACCGCCCACAATTTTTCATACGACGGAATTTCAAATATCAAGAAGATAGACGGAAAGTTCCTTGCGATGTCAAATCACAGGGACATCATTCTGGATCCGGCCATTACTCAAGTCGTCCTGTATAGAAATGCTATACCTACGACGGAGATTGCAGTCGGCAGTAATTTGCTGTCTAACAAGTATGTTGAGTTTCTAATCAGATCCAACAGGATGATTAAGGTCATCCGCGGAATAAATGCCCGTCAACTTTACCTCTCGTCGCAGGTTCTTTCCAAGTATATCAGAGAGTGCATTACCTCGGGGCGCAATTCTATTTGGATTGCACAGCGTGAGGGTAGAACCAAGAATGGTATAGACACGACCGAGCAAGGTCTGCTCAAGATGCTCGATATGAGTGGAACCGCTGATTTCACGACGAATTTTGAGGCTCTGAATATTGTGCCGCTCAGTATTTCATACGAATACGAGCCGTGTGATGTGCTGAAAGCGAGAGAATTGCTGATTTCCCGCACACAGAAATATGTAAAGGCGCCTCGTGAGGACCTTATCAGCATTATGACCGGCATAGAGCAGCAGAAAGGCAATATACATCTGAATATAGGTGAGCCTCTGACACACGAAGAGATTCTCAACGCTTCATACTGTACCAAGAATGACCGCTACCAGGCAATAAGGCACGCCGTGGATGTCAGGATTATCGAAGGGTACAAGTTATGGAAGACTAACTATATCGCATACGATATGGTTCATCATTGCTACAAATACACCAATTTCTATACACCTGATGACGTTGCTCAGTTTACGGAATATGTTGAGCATCAGCTTGACAAGGTGGAGAAGTCTCTGTGTCGTGCCGATTTGCGGAATATTTTCCTGAACATATACGGAAATCCGGTACTGAGCAAGGAAAAACTTGCCGAGGAATCCCGTGAAGCTAAAGGGGAATAATACCTCGGCATTATTCCCAATACCAAATTTTCTGAAAGAGTTATTCGGACTTTTTTATGTGTACATCCATCTGCGGGAACGGGAAACTTATTCCGTTCTTCGGCAGTTGAGTGAATATCGCTTCATTGATGTCGTACATTACATCCCAATAGTCCTTTTCGAGCACCCAGCCTTTCATTACATATTGGACACTGCTGTCTTTCAATGAATTGAGTCCTACAAATGGGTTGCCGGCACCTTTAGTCTCCGAATTCAGAATTCTCGGGTCCGATTTCAGCAGCGACATCATTACTTCCTTAGCCTTCTCATTGTCCGTGTTGTAATCCACATCGACGTACCATTCCAGACGGTTCAGCTTCCTTTCGAAATAATTGCGGATATTGCCGTTTGACAAAGCGCCGTTTGGAAGAACTATCGTCTGATTGCTGAATGTTCTCAATTTGGTACTTACAATGGTAACTTCGGTAACAATTCCCGAAAAACCTAAAGCTTCAATATAGTCTCCAGCCTTGAACGGCTTGAACATCAATATCATCATACCGCCGGCGAAATTCTGCACAGTTCCGCTCAAAGCCATACCTATTGCCATACTTCCGGCTGCGAGGAGTGCCGCTATCGATGTCGTGTTCACTCCCAATGTGCCGATTGTGACAATGATAAGAAGTATAGTAAGTGTTATGGAAACAAGGCTTATGACAAATGATGCCAGAGTCTTCTCCGTGCGCTTGCGCTCGAAAATCTTGCGCAGCACTGTTTTCACTCTTCGTATAAGCCAGGCGCCTATCGCATAGATGACGATTGCTGCAAGTACCTTCAGCCCGAAGGATATTGCCTCTTTCAGGAGATCCTGCAGAAACTGGTTCGGATCTGAAGCGATCTCCTGGGCAATATTGTTAAGTGCCACCTTTGCAGAATCGGGATTGAATCCGGTAGTGTCATTGATAGGCGGCAATTTCGTAATCGGCATAATCAGAACAATTTATCAACTGCAGCGATAATTTCCTCAGCTGACAAATCCGGGCTGAGTACCAGATCAGGCTCTTTCAGAACAAAGCCCTTCTTAGTGGCGTTAAGCATACCGCCGCCGGTGATATTGAGCATAACTGTCTCGTCCTTTTTCACGATGCCAGCATCCAAAGCCTGCTTGAGGCTCGCCACTGCGCACGCTGATGCAGGGAAGATGTCATAGCCTTCCGCGCTGAAATAGCGGACAATCCAGTATACGATTTCGTCGTTGCTGACCTTGAACATATCTCCGCCTGACTTCTTGAGCACATCAAAGAGGCCGCCAGCAAGGCTATAAGGCGGTTTTCTGTTTGAGAGGACCTTTCCGAGTATAATCTCTGCCTTCTGTCTGGATTCTTCAGGAGTCATCGGCACAAGTTCACGGCTGTCGGCTTTCCAGGAGTCGTACATTATGGTGAACGGCGCGTTTTGACAGGCGTAGATACGCATATTGTTTTTGCCGTAGCGTCCGTCTTCAGCAAGCCTCTCAGCATTTTCCCACGCGGCAATGGCACCGGTACCGCTGCCGACTGCCTGGAAATAGGCGTCAGGAATACGTCCTATGGCTTCCGCGGCTGAAAGGACTGTCGTTCCCATACCGTCTCGTCTGGCGATGTTCTTGGCTCCGCCTTCTGCAAGATAACGCGGACTGCTGCACAGTTTGTCTCCCAGAGCAATGGCATCGTAATAATCCGAGCCTGCAGGACTTGCAACAATTTTCACGCAAGATGAAAGCTTCTTCTTGAACCACAGGTCACCGATATTGTCTTTTGGAATACAGATGACGATAGGGATATTGTTGTCGGAGCATACTTTAGCAAATGCTCGGGCCGTATTTCCTGCTGACTGGACTACCAAAATCCTCTTGTTGTTTTTCGGCAACCTTGCGCATACGGAATATGCTTCAGTCTCCTTGAATGAGCAAGTCTCCATTTTGGCGCCAAGTTTAGGTGCGTATCCTGAGAATGTAATATAGAGATTATCCATACCAAGCATAGCGGCCAGTCCCTTGCTCTTGTAAGTAACAGGTGCGTGGGAGTGTCTTAGCGGTTTTCTTATAGGTAGCCACTCCGCATATCTGTAAAGTCCTTTCAAATCATCTCTCGGAGTGAATTTCTTGTTTTCATAAATGGCGCGAACAAGCGAAGGAGACGGTGATTCCGGGTCGGCAAGTGTCCATCCGGCATCTTCGAACACGCGACCGCTTCCAACATTTAACAGTTTGTATTTTATTGGTTTAAACATAATTGTTTTGGTTTTATTTCTGTATTATCAAAAAGGTCATATATGCTGCTTCAAGCAGAAGAAGTATCAGACCGTCGAATCTGTCAAGTATATCCCTTTTTCCGGTATATATACAGGTGAAAAGTACAATGGAACTTACCAGCAACGCTCCCAAATCAACATAGCTCATACCGGCAAATGAGAGCGGATTTATAATTGCAGCTCCTCCGAGAATCAGAAGGATGTTGAATACGTTTGAGCCGATGATGTTGCCAAGTGCGAGTTGCCCCTTCTTCTTGACTGCTGCGACGATGCAGGTGACCAATTCCGGCATAGATGTACCTCCCGCCAAAATTGTCACTGCGATAAGTTTGTCGCTGACACTGAGCATCCGTGCTATTTCAGTGGCGGAATTTACAAAGATTTTTCCTCCGAAAATCAGTCCCAGCAGTCCTCCTGAGATAAGTAAAACTGCTACTGCAGGACTGAATGTCTTTGCATTGTTCTCTTCAATGACTTCTGGTACAGCATTTTTATCCGGCCTGTCGAAATGAAAGCACATATACAGATATGCAACAAAAAGGAGCAGCAAAACGATGCCGTCTATTCTGCTGAGCACATTCTCTCCCAGTCCAAACAGAGTCTTGTTAAGACCTAGTACGATAAGAACGACTGTAATGAAAATGTTAAGAGGAATGTCCTTTGCCCGATTGAGTTTGGTTATTTCCATCGGCAAAATCATTGCGGTGACTCCGAGAATAAGGAATACATTGAAAATATTGGATCCGACAACATTTCCAACTGCAATGTCTCCGTTTCCTTGAATCGCACCTATGATGCTCACGACAAACTCAGGGGCTGAAGTTCCCATTCCTACAACGGTCAAACCTATTACGAAATCGCTGACGCCAAGCCGTTTGGCTATTGACGACGAACCATCCACAAGAAAGTCCGCACCTATTATGACGAGTGCAAGACCTGCAAGAAGAATTAGGATTTCAAGTAACATTTTGCAGTATTATTATCGTCTTTTCAGCGCGCAGACATTTTCAACGTGCATAGTATGGGGGAACATATCCACAGGCTGTACTTCTGTAATTTCGTATGCCTCAGACATCATCGCCAAATCACGGGCCTGGGAAGCAGGGTTGCAGCTGACATATACTATGCGTTCAGGCGCTGCCTCCAGAATTACTTTGACAACGTCAGGGTGCATTCCTGCTCTAGGCGGATCTATAATCATAACATCCGGCCTGCCGTTTTCTTCAATGAATTCGGAGGTGAGAATGTCCTTCATATCGCCAGCATAGAATGTGCAGTTGGAGATGCCGTTGATGGAAGCGTTTATTTTCGCATCTGCAATGGCTTCTTTGACATATTCAATTCCGATTACTTCCTTGGCCTCGTCAGATACGAACTGCGCGATAGTGCCTGTTCCGGTGTACAAATCGTAAACTGTCTCTTTTCCAGTCAGTTGAGCGAATTTCTTTGCGACCGAGTACAGTTTTTCAGCCTGCTCGCTGTTGGTCTGGTAGAATGACTTTGGACCTATCTTGAATTTGAGGCTTGCCATTGACTCCCAGATTGCGTCCGCACCTTTGTAAAGAATGCAGTCAAGGTCTGATATGGAATCGTTAAGTTTCTCGTTTACTACATAATACAAGGATACTATTTCTGGAAATCTTTCTGAAACGGCATCCAACAACGGGAATATAGACTCTTTGTCATAGTATGCAAAGCTGATGGTAAGCATCACTTCGCCTTTTCGGTTGTTCCTGATTATGATATTACGTAGAAAGCCAGTGTTTTCCCGAATGTTGTAGAATGAAAGACTGTGCGTTACAGCATATTCCTTAATGAAAAGTCTTATGAGATTGGATGGCTCCGGCTGAAGATGGCAGTGCTTGATATCCAGCACTTTATCGAAGAATCTTCCGACGTGGAAACCAAGACCGAGCCGCTCTGTATCTGTCAGGGCCTCAGGGTCTTCCGTATCATATATCCATCTGCGGCAGGAGAATGTGAACTCGAGTTTGTTCCTGTAGTATTGTGTCTTGTCGGACGGCAGGATCGGGTTTATTTCAGGAATCTGAAGATGGCCTATTCGCACAAGTTGGTCCCAAACCTGCTGTTGCTTGGCTTTGAGTTGCATATCATAGGGGAGTGGCTGCCATTTGCATCCGCCACATATCCCGAAGTGCTCGCAGAAAGGAGTGAGACGATGTTCGGAAGGCTTTATTATTTCCAGAATATAGCCTTCCATATAATTTTTTTTCTTCTTTGTTATCCGCACATTGACAACGTCGCCGGGTACAGCGAATTCCACGAACACTACTGTGCCGTCAACGTGGGCGAGTGACCTTCCTTCTGCTGCAACAGCTTCTATTACAACATTTTCCAGAATGAGGTCCAGTTTCTTTTTTGACATTAGTTATCGTTTCTAACAACTGCCTGGGACACATTTATCATAAAATCGCCCATAGCTTCAAGTTCTGATATGATATCAAGGAAATAATTGAGGGACTGATAGTTGCCCGTATGGCTCTCAATCTGCCCGATACCTTCCTCTCTAAGTTTGTTTCTAGTTTCGTTTATAGTGTTCTCAGCATCGTAGGCATTTGAAATGTCCGTCAGATTGCCTTCTGTCACCGTTTTAAGGTTTTCAGTCATCACTCGGTAGGCACCATCAACCTTTGATATCATAAGGTTGATTTTCTCTATTGCAGTCTCATCGAATTTGCGGTTATGGACGCGCTCACGCTCGAGAATGCGGCTGATATTTTCTCCGCTGTCACCGAGGCTTTCCAATTCACCTATGATGCGGTACAGGACTTTAACCTGTTCAGATTCCTCTTCACTCAATGCTTCAGTCGAGACATTGTTCAGAAATGCGGCAATCTGATATTCAATCCTGTCAGACAGTTCCTCGAGCTGCACAAGTTTCATCCTGTATTCCTCGAATTTGTCCGGATCTTTTTCGTTTACGGCATTTCTTACATTTTCAAAGCCGGAATACAGTATTTCTGAAAAATGGGCAACTTCCTTGAATGCCATTTCTATTGAAATCGAAGGTGTACCGAACTGTCTTGATGAGATATAGACCAGTTTACTGCTTTCCCCGTCGGTTTCATCAGAATTCTTGACGAGCCGGGTGATGAATTTTTCAATAGGCTTTGTGAACCAGCACAGTATGCAGGCGTCAAACAGATTGAACAGTGTATGGAATGTCGCGATGCCGAATATTCCAGACCACGCAGACGCATTTGACGATATAGGGTTGTCCAGCCCCGTAAGTGCTGTCAATTTGCCTACAAGACCTATGAAAGGGTGGAAGAATATCAGTGCGAGAATAGCGCCGAATACATTGAAAAGTGTATGGACAAGAGCGGCCTGTCTAGCCTGTGTTCTGGCATCAGTGGCAGCCACGTTTGCGGAGATAGTCGTTCCGATATTTTCGCCCATCACCATTGCTGCCGCCATCTCAAAGGATATCCATCCGAACGCCACCATTACCATCGTAAGGGTTACGGCACCTGTCGAGTGCATTGCAAAGGCGAGAATACATCCTACAGCCATAAATAAAAGAACTGTAAGTGCGTGTGAATCACCAAGTTCTGTAATATATTCGTTTAGAGCGGGGAACTGTGATGTTTCCGGGAAATTGGAGATTACAAATGAAAGACCTATAAAGAGCAGGGCAAATCCCATTATGACTTCACCGACAATCTTTTTTTTGCGTCCTTTCATCGTTGTCAGGATAAATCCGACAGCTATAAGCGGGTATGTGAAGTATTTGATTCCTATTCCGAACCCGAGTGCAGCGATAATCCAAGTCGTAAAAGAAGCACCTATATTGGCTCCCATAATCACAAGGATGGCCTGACTAAGAGCAAGTACGCCTGCATTTACGAAGCTCACGACCATAATTGTGGCTGCGCTGGAGGACTCTGCGACGGCAGTTATTCCGAAGCCTGCGACGATGCTGTTCAGCGGATTTTTTTTCATCCAAGGAAGGATGGCGCGCAATCTGTCGCCGGTCAATTTGAGAAGTCCATTGCTGAGCATATTCAAGCCGTAAATGAATAGGGCAATGGCACCCAGAAGGCAAAATAACTGTAGAAACATATTAACTTAACATAATATAAATTGTATAACACAATTATGATCCATAAATCATACAAATATAGCAAGTATCACGGCAAATCCGAAATACAATCTTACAGTTATTGTCATCGGCATTATTGTGCGGATTTTCAGTGGCAGTTCATTTTCAGTTATTTTCCAAGTTTCTACAAAACCTTGAAGGAAAACGTCAACAATTACGGAATCCCAGGTGATCAATAATTGACTGCCAACCCGTTCTGTATGAGCTCTTCTACGGAATCACAACCGCAAATACCCTTTACCACCTTGCCCCACACTTGTTAGTTAAGAGGCTCATAGCCAGCCGTTATGAGCATTTCCAACGCCTTTGTATGTTTGGCATTTATTCGTTCAAGTTCTTTGAGTTTTGCCGTATCATTGGAGGCAACAGCTGCTTCGTAAGACTCCTTGCCTCGTTGCAGATTGTGGTGCAGGTCATTAAGTTTGACATGGATTGCGGTGACATTGCCGGAAGCGATGATGTTCTCCACATATTCAAAATACCCCACTTTTGCCTTATCGTGTGACAAGAGAGCCAATGCCGTGAGCACCTCATCCTCCACTCCCCTGTTTCTCAAATCGTCAAGTGTGATTGAGGAATCTTCAATGACATCGTGCAGGAAACCAGTCTTGATTTCCGCCTCTGTCTTGCCCATAAGTCCCACAGCAAGAGGATGTAGAATCGCAAGATTACCGTCAAGGTCTTTCTGGCCTGTGTGTGCTTCAAGCGCAATCCTTAGTGTTTCTTCTATACTCATATTAGTAAATGAATCAGATAGTTCCATCTCAAAGTATGCAAATCTCCCATCGGAATCAATGAGCCAGTAATCAGAATTTTTGTCATTAGCCAAACGACCTGCAAGTTTTGCATTAAATCTGGAGTTCTTTAGGTCAACCTCTACGTGGATGAACTTTGCGCCTCGCTCTAGTCCGTTGATTGCCATGAAGTCATATAACACGTCATATATGATGCCATTACATTCTTGCAAAATCACAATTCCGGATACATAGAAGATCGTATCGTTAAGGGATGCGTATGTCTTGTTATATTGTTCGTAGCCGCCACTGGTCGACATAAATCCATTGGAGGTAGGTGAAATGATGAATGCTGCCACCAGATTTGGCGATGATTTTCGCTTGCCTATGCTTAATATCTTATGCAACAAGCTTTTGCTTACCAATAAATCCTGCTTGGCTATGTCAAACTCTTCGGCAGAAATTGTATCGAAGTGAAAACTGCCATCCTTGGAATTGTGGTAAACACCAACGTATTCCCCAATCTTAACGTTTGTTGGTTCCATAATAAATGATGTTTTTGTGGAAAATTAGGTGAAAAGATGTTGAAAGGCTTTATAAACGTTGCTGGGCTATACCCAACTGGTGCACAATGTAAATTTAATGAAAGATGCTTACGCAGTTGTTTGCCAAATAGGCGGCTTTCAACCTTTCAACACCGCAAATATGGTTAGGATTACTGCAAAAGTTCGGCAGTTTGTCGAAAATTTATATAAAATCTCAATTTTTATTCAATTGAGATGCGAAGCAGTTTACAGGCCTTAGAACATCAGGGACAGGCCGCAAGAAAATCCGAAGTTCAGGCTGTTGCTTATGCCAAGGTCATCGCGCTCGACAATTTTATCGGAATACTTGTCGTAGACTTCAGGGTGCGACAGAGATGCCATAAATCCACCGTTGATTCCAAGGGACATATTTTTCATCAGTCTTATCTTGTAGATATAGCCGAGCCGGGAAAGTATTGCCGGACGAGTCTCATATCGGAATCCGCAGCCCGCTTCAAAATATACGGAATTTGCTGATACAGAATTTTGTAACGCGGATTTCCCAAGTGTCCATACTCCCCTTATCGTGACTGGAACTACATTTTCCTTTGCAAGTACGCCCATATATCCGGTAAGTGCATATAAACCAAATCTTTGGCTTATATCGTACCCTGCCATACCTGTAACAAAGCCATTAAAATGACTGTTGTATCTTGCATCGTGACTTTCAACCACATACCTCTCGTCCGTAAGGAATGTGCAGTAAGTCAATGAATACATAGCATAATTCATTCCCCACTCCACACCGCAGTGAAACCTGCGGGCAGCCTCTTGAGAAGACGCCGGCAGTAACTTTAGCGTAAGAGCCAACAATATGATAATCAGTCTTTTCATCAGAATGAATAGGCTATTGTCAATTCTGGAATCCAACTCCGCAAGAGTCCGTACCTATATAACTTGAGTGTATAGTCGTCCCGATATCCGGGTGATATGCAGAATCCCACTTCGCAGGAAAGTCCAAGCGAAACGGTTATGGGGACATTGAAGCCGAAATCGAGTGATGCTATGCCGGACAAACCGCCGACCGCGCATTTACTTGATTTTGTGACAACGTATCCGGCAAATGCGCCGGGACCTGCGGAAAAACCTATAGAAAATTCGTCATTTACCTGTTTTTCAAATACTTTGAACATTACGTGGTAATCCGCGAGTACATCAGGTTCGTTGAGCTTTCCAGAAATGACGTTGCTTAAATCAGTGAATGCGCGAATGACAGATTCTGTACCGTTCTTTCCGGACAGCATAACTGCTACTCCGTTGTGTCGCGTCGATGAAATGACACCTGCCGAAACCGACTGAGCCGGACATTGTTGCTGAACAAACAAAGCCATAATGACTGCAAATATGATCCCGGTACGTCTCAAATGTCCTTTTTTACATTTATCGCAAGTTACCACATTGGAGGCTATACATATTTGAGCTCCATATATGTCGCTCCAACCTGAGCCCCGAACACGCCTCCTATAAATCCGACGAGATCGCCCTTTTCTATGCGTCCTTCATCGTGAAGCATTGCAATGGATTTCTCAGCGAACTCTTCCTTGTCCTTCACCTTGTCAAAGTGGTAAGCCTTGATACCAAACACAAGTGCCAACTCTCTCATAGTATAGTCGTTATAGCACATAGCATAAACTGGCACTGCAGGTCTGAATGTGGAAAGATAACGGCCTACGCGTCCTGTATAGGTGTCGAAAATCAAAGCTTTTACAGGGAGTTCCTGAGTGGCTGCAACAAGCGATTGTGCAAGTACGACTGCAACCGGTTTGACCACCTTTCTGAGATCCAGATTGAGGTTCACTTCGATTGTCTGCTCAGTTTCCAGTGCTATTTTTGTCATTGTCTTGACTGCTTCGACAGGGTATTTTCCGAATGCGCTCTCCCCGCTCAGCATTATTGCGTCGGCACTCTGGAATATCGCATTTGCGACATCCGTCACTTCCGCCCTGGTCGGACGCGGATTGTCAATCATACTCTGAAGCATTTGTGTGGCAATAATCACCGGCTTTTTTCTGGAACGGCAGGCGCGAACGATGTTTTTCTGCACGATAGGAATCTTCTCCGCTGGAATTTCCACGCCGAGGTCTCCCCTCGCGACCATTACTCCGTAGCAATAAGTGAGTATATCGTCAAGATTGTCAATACCTTGTTGGTTTTCAATCTTTGAGATTATTTTAAGGTGACTGCCTGCGCTGTCGAGAATTTCCTGGATTTCTTTGAGGTCTTTGGCACTGCGTACAAACGAATGCGCGATAAAGTCAATGTCTGCTGAGATTGCCCAGTGGATAAACTTACGGTCTTTCTCAGTTACGGCAGGAAGATTTATATGTACATTGGGAACATTTACGCTTTTATGTCCCTTTATCAGCCCCTCGTTCATAACCTTGCATATCAGTTTTCCCTTTTTCTTGCTGACAACTTCAAGTTCAACCGAGCCGTCGTCAATGAGGATGTCTGAGCCAACCGGCACATCTTCAGACATATTCGGATATGTGGTGTAAAGCACACCCTTCTGGCAAGGCTTGGTCGGATCGTCAACTATTTCAACCGTATCTCCCGTATGCGCCAGAAATCCTACGGAGTCAGCCATCTGTGTAAGTCTGACTTCAGGTCCCTTGGTGTCTATTAGAATGGCTATCTTGTCGGACACCTTGCGTACATTGTCCACTATCATCTGCGCGCCTTCTATGGACGCATGAGCTGAATTTATCCGGACAACGTTCATACCGTTTTCAAATAGCTGTCTGATAAAATCCACATCGCACCTGTTATCCGCTATGGTGCAAATTATTTTTGTCTTTTTCTCCGTCATTGCGTTTACCTTCTGATTTTGCAGCTACAAAATTAGTGATTTCTGTTCGAAGCCTATGTCAGAATTTGTTGAAATTTATGTTAAAAATTCATTTTCATTTATCTTTGCATTGATGCTGTTTGGCTTGAGTTATCAACAATATGGGTGTCTTGAAAATAATGGAGATGATCTGTTTTTTGCTGAATAATGTACGTCAAATGCCTATATTATGGCATTAACATTTTTGTTATAGTATTTAACAAGATTGTTTTACGTGTTTATTTGTAGAATGTTGTAAAAATTGTATTGTCTATGGACAATCTTGCTAACAATAGGATGCTCCCTCCCCTTCCGGAGAGGATGAGACCCATTTCTCTTGACCAATATGTTGGGCAGAGACATCTCGTGGGTGACGGTTGCGTGCTGAAAAATATGATTTCAAGCGGTAACCTTACCTCCTTCATATTATGGGGGCCTCCGGGTGTCGGCAAGACCACATTGGCAAGGATTGTGGCCAATTCGTTGGACCGTCAATTCTATACGTTGTCTGCAGTAAGTTCAGGTGTCAAGGACGTGAGGGAAGTTATTGACAAGGCTAAGGCTGATGCCAATTCAATGTTCGGCCAGTCCAAAGGCTCCCCGATCCTGTTCATTGACGAGATTCACCGTTTTAACAAGGCGCAACAGGATGCGCTGCTAGGTGCAGTGGAAGAAGGCATTGTCACTCTCATAGGCGCCACTACTGAAAATCCTTCATTCGAGGTTATCAATCCGCTGCTGTCGCGATGCCAGGTATTTGTGCTTAAACCATTGGAATTGGCAGATTTACAGAACCTTCTGGAGAGATCCCTGCGGGAGGATGAAGTCCTTAAACACAAGGATATAGTTCTCAATGAAACTGCTGCGCTTTTCGGATATGCCGGCGGGGATGCCCGCAAACTGCTCAATATACTCGAAATCATTGTGGACGCAAACGCCGGAAAGGACAAGATTATTATTGATAATCAGACTGTTGAATCTTGTCTGCAAACCAATAGCGCAAGATACGACAAAGGCGGAGATATGCACTATGACATCATATCTGCATTCATTAAAAGTATCAGGGGCTCTGATCCGAACGCCGCGGTATATTACCTTGCTCGTATGATTGACGGTGGAGAAGACCCTAAATTTATTGCAAGGCGTCTGTGCATATCGGCTGCGGAAGATATAGGGCTGGCAAATCCGAATGCTCTTCTTCTCGCCAATGCCTGTTTTCAGACCGTATCAGTAATAGGTATGCCGGAAGGACGTATTCCGTTGGCTGAAGTCACTATCTATCTGGCGTCGTCGCCTAAGAGTAATTCCGCCTATATGGCTATAAATGAAGCACTTCAAGATGCTGCCGTGACTCAGGCGGAAGCGGTGCCTCTGCATATCAGGAATGCCTCCACTGAGCTGATGTCAAAATTGGGCTACCACGAAGGCTACAAATATGCTCACGATTATCCTGGACATTTTGTTGACCAAGAGTTTATGCCAGACGGGCTACGGGGAAAAGTTTTTTATCACCCTGCGGAAAACAAGCACGAGGATGCCTTGAAGTCTTATTTGGAGGCTTGTTGGCCGAAATATTATCAGAAAGGATAGCCGACACCGAAGTGCACAGCGTAGCCGCCCTTGTGGAACCACTTGTCCGGTGCTCGCCATCGGTATCCCGCGTCTTTCGACGGATCGTGCAATGCAAGTCCCAGGTCCACGCGGACTAGAATGAAACTTAAGTCAAGGCGCAGTCCTGCACCCCAGTCTAGTGCTATTCCGTGAATGAAATTGTACTTGTTCAGCTTGCCTTTCTCGAAATTGCTCATCCAATTATTGGTAAGACTCCAAATGTTTCCGGCATCGGCGAATATAGCGCCATTGAATTTCCAGAATAGCCCGAAACGGTATTCCAGATTGGCCTCCAGTTTGAAATCTCCTGTCTGGTTAGGAATCACGAACACGGAGTCCCTCTCGGCAGTACCTGGGCCTATCGCTCTTGACTGCCATCCCCTTAGGCTGCTCGCGCCACCGCTGTAGAACTCCTGCTCGAAAGGCATAGTGTAGGAGTTGCCGTAGCCTCGTCCCGCACCGACCAGAAATCTGGTTGCAATGGCGTGGTTGTCATTTTTCCCGAACACCCACGTCTTGCCCATCGAAAATTCACCGCGCACATATTGGCTATAGGTTGTTCCCCATATCTGTCGCTCTTCTGTAATGCTGTTTTTCGGAATCAGCGGATTGAAAAGAGACAGAATGTTGCCGGCCTCGTTCAACTGCAGTCTGAAGTAGTGATACGTGCGTTTTGGATTTACGTCGGTGCACGTTGTATAATACAGTGTTCCGCCTATACCAAGGTCGAAGTGGTTTGTGTAGGCGCTCCGGATGCCGGTGTTCAGAAGGACTTTTTCCCAGAATTCAGCATCTATGCTGAACATTCTGACTATATTCAGCTGGGTTGGATAGAACTGAAAATAAAGGTTTTTGTATGAGCCAGTGTAGCCGAAATTGTATGAAATGATGTTTCTTTTGTATTCCGGGCGATCCTGATAATTATATGAAGCCTTGACTTCCGTTGAAGGAACAGCCTTTTTGAAGCGGCGCACAGGTATGAATACGAATTTCGGAATCTTCAAACCTGCAGAAATTCCGAATTCTGTGGATCTGGTTGTACTGCGTGGCTTGAACTGGAAATTTCCGGTGAAACTCAGGTTAAGCACCTCTCCGCCTCTGAATATGTTTTTATGATAATATGACAGTCCCGGGGAAATGCCCAACAGGCCGCTTGAATTTGATGAAGCCTCAATGTTGAACTTGAATCCCTGCAGCTTGGATGTCGAAAGAGAGATGTTTGCATCTACCTTGCTTGTGTCTATCTGTCGGATATCGACATTGACACTGTTTATTACATTCAATGCAGAAAGTCTTGAATATGTGTTGTTTACATCCGTATCGCAGTAGAGGTTTCCTGGCTTTATGGTATTCAGGTTCTTGAGGACGTTCTCCCTTATTTTCAGCTTTTCCGGATATGTGATATTGACCTGGTCAAAACGGAACTTCCTGAGAGGTATGGCTTTATCTGGACTTTCGTTTCTCGTGTACTCATTGATGCGGTATTCGAGATTTGCATAGCCGGGATTAGTCAGCGTGTCAGCCTGAAAGAAATAGTAGTTCTTGGAAAATCCGTAATATCCCGCATTGCGCAGGAATGTGGACGAACGCTGGCTTTCCTCTTCCAGAGTGCTTTCTGACAATGGCATTCCGGCTTTGACAATCACATTCGCCGAATCGGTAAGGAAGGTTTCCGAAAACTCCGCATTGTCAGGCAATGCGTAATGTATTTCTTTGATTGGAAACTGCTTGCCTAGAGTTACATTATATGTTACTTTAACTAATTTACGCTTGACTTTGACATCCGCATCCACGTTGGAACCGTAGTATCCGAGGTATTCCAAGTGTCGGGAAATGTTTTCGGTTGAAGCGCCTACTTTGTCAGATTCATACACGACCGGGGCTTTACCAAGTTTACGGAACAGTCTAGGGAAAAACGTGTTTTTCTGTCCGCCCCAGTTGTACACATTCAGAAACGGATTCCAGCCAAAAATAAGGTTGGAATTTGGCTTCTGCTTTATGTAGGGCTCAAGCTCCTTTGCGTTGAATTTCTTGTCGTTGAGAACGACAATGTCGCTGCTTGCGAGGCGGTATTCCCCATCAGCAAGCACTCTTGTCGTGCTGCAGGACTGAAGCACAGCGAATTGCGCCAGAACGGCCATCACTGCCGCTGCCGCAAAGATTTTCCGTATGTTCTGTCCTGTTTTCAATTCGCAAAGGATATCCGATGTTTTCCGTATACAAATTTAGCAATGATTGAAAATAATCGGGGCAGATTCTTCAGTATTTTCCGGATTTGTTATGAATTTCGTCCTAACTTTTTTACTTTTGGGACCTCATCGATATTTAATTATGTTTACTGTTGAACAGCTAAAGGAGTTAATGAAGTTTACATCTTATTGCATTGTAGGTGTTTATGCAGCAATTAAACTGATCAATTGTTTTATTGCTGCACTTGTTTTTATCTCTGAATATATTTTCAGTTCGTTATTTTAGTTGTTAAAAAATATGAATACCAATATTATAAGAAGGTTAATCGCATCCTTTATTATCTTTTGTGGGGTGGTCATTAACGCCAATTCCCGTTCGAGTGTTGCCGAAGATTGCATTTTATGCGACGCTCCGATGGTCGAAATTTCGATGGTACAGTCTGTGACTGAAGACCTTAATGCTTCAAGCGACAATATCATCGGCAACTACCTTGTCGAACATAAAGGCGAGAAAAGTAAGGTTAAGGTTTTCAAAAACGCTGACGGGACATATACTGCCCAAGTATTCTGGGTGCAGAACCGTACGGATAAAGACGGTTCAGTTCGCAAGGATGCCAAGAACCCTAATAAGTCGCTGCGAAATGTTGATTGCGATAAAATCGTGATATTCAAAGGCTTGAAATATAATGCTTCTTCCAAGACCTGGAGCGGGACCACAATCTATGACCCAGTCCGCGGAATAAACGCTTCGCTCACGGCATCGTTCAAGGATTCTAAAACGCTAGCTCTCAAAGGGTCCAAGATGGGACTCTCTGAAACCGTTTTCTGGACAAAACTGTAAGAAGCTGACTCGAAATCTCATAGAGAATATGAATATATCTGCGAATGAAATCAAGAAAATCCGCTCTCTTTCGGAGAAAAAATTCCGGGATAAATTAGGACTTTTTTGTGTGGAAGGAGAAAAGCTTGTAAACGAAGCGGAACGTTCTCATTTTCAGGTTGAAGCAATATACAGAAGTGAAGAAATAGGCGAAGATGCGATGTCGCGAATGACTTCACTTTCCTCCCCGTCGCCCGTATTGGCAGTTGTGCGCAAACCGCAGAATATCAATGTGCCTGACGATGCAGCATTAAGCGATTGTATAGGTAATTCTGGCCTTTTCCTCGCACTTGACACAATCCGTGATCCAGGCAATCTGGGGACAATCATAAGGATAGCTGATTGGTTCGGCGTAGAAGCCATTTTTGCTGCGCCTGATACTGTGGACGTATTCAATCCTAAGGTTGTCCAATCCACGATGGGCGCCATATTCCGTGTGAAATTCCACTATGCAGATATTCCGTCCGTATGCCGAAAGACGTTGTCGGCAGGAGGCAATGTCTATGGTACCTTCTTGGACGGCAATGACATATACAAGACTGATTTGCAGGTTGGTGACAAAGCTCCGGCTCTTGTCGTGATAGGAAATGAGTCCAACGGCATTTCCGAAAAGGTGGCCTCTTTGGTGTCTGACAGACTATATATTCCGCCATATCCTAAAAATGAACCTGGCTCAGAGTCATTGAATGCGGCTGTTGCCACGGCAATAACGGTTGCCGAGTTCAGGAGAAGAATTTAGAATCTATTTTGAATTGAGCCTCCGAATTAGCGGATATCAATTCTTTATTTTTCGGGCAGCTACAAGATAATTTCCGGAATTTGAGTTCTTGAAATCAAGCCTTAATCCAAAAATGTGGATATCGCTCCCCGATTTGCATTTAAGTTTATCCCTCAAGTCTTCAGACCTCATCGGGATATTCCTTGCCGTTACTTCTGCCTTTGGGTATTTCTTTGAAAAATCTCTTATAGACTGCTTATTAAGTGCTGTGGTCTCAAGTATTTCATAAAGTTTCCCGCATGTGTCTGGACGCGTACCTTCAGGTGTGTCATTCGTATTCGCGCTGAAATAAATATGCGTGGACAAGCCGGCTGCCCGCATAGCGAAAACGGTGCATATTGCGTTGAACAGCCCCGACTTGGAAAGTGCTTTTCCCGGTTCAAAAAGCAGCTTGGACGTGCGGAACTCCATTTCATCCTCAAACAATGCTACTGCATAATTTCTTTCTGTATCAGATGAAAACCGTAGTATTTGTCCATTTTCGCAGATTACAATATCATGAGTTTCAGATGACTGAGGAGTGCTTTTAACCACCCATAAGAGAAGTTCTTTGCACTCCCCTCCAACAGATATGACGTGAACCTCCTTTGTATCAGCACCATGCTCGCGTAAACGGCTCACTAACATTGAGATGTCAGCCATTGGCGACAATTTCATGAGAAGATTTCCTGTTATGCTGAAGAGGTCCGGAAGAAGAGTGAGCACATCCGGACTGCAGTCTTCGAGGAGGAAAACCTTGTTTCCCTCATTTGACCGGCGAGCCGGATCCATATAGATGATGTCCGGCTTGAATGCGTGCAGTTCTGACCAAAATTTCGAGGTCACATCTCGAGGCTTCCCATCGGTCTCAAATCTGGAATCGGACTCTCTAGAACTTACTTGTCTGCCTGATGATGAAGGGATTGTGGCGCAAGACGGACGGACAGCATAATTGAAAACTTCAATATTATCTGCGCCGAGTAATGGGAAATTGTGTTTGGCGGCTGAAGCTTTCCGCGCGTCCATTTCGTTGTACAGCACTCGTTCCGCCATCCTTGAAAAAGCAAGGCTGTCAACTCCTAGCCCACCGGTCAAATCGGCGATACGGAACGGGACACGATGGATTTGCAAGGCTGTCTCTTGAGGCTGAGATTTTAGCGAGGTTTCTAGACTGGAGTGTCTGGAGCAGCAATTTTCAGCAATGCCCTTTGCGACCGATGCTTTATATGCCGCCGTAACTGATGAACTCGCCTGCTCAGCGCTGATTCTGTCTGGATAGACAATTTCCGGAACAGCAAACCACTCCGGCAGTTTAGTGCGGAGTTTCCGTCTGCATTCTATGGCCGTCACAGCTGCCTCGATGTCAATATCCGGCCATTTGTGCCGGTTTAGAATCAACCGCGCAGTGTCATCGGCAGAATGCGATATTATGAAATCAGGTAATGTCATCTCACTCACCCAACGCACTTCTGTCGCTTTGCTCCATTAACAGCGGTCCTGTTTTCCATTGGTATTAGCAAATGCTTATTTAGCTGCAACGACTTCCACTTCCACCATTGCGCCTTTAGGCAAGTCCTTGACAGCCACAGCGGAACGGGCAGGGAAAGGATTTGAGAAAAACTTGGAATAAACCTCATTCATTGCAGCGAAATCTCCCATATCGGCAAGAAAAACTGTAGTCTTGACCACATTTTTCATTGTAAGACCAGCCTCCTCGAGAATTGCTGTGACATTCAGAAGTGATTGTCTTGTCTGTTCTTTTACTCCGCCCTCCGGGAATGCTCCAGTGGCAACGTCAATAGGAAGTTGTCCCGATACATATACAAATCCGTTTGCCTCTATCGCCTGACTGTAAGGGCCTATTGCCGCAGGTGCGTTGTTTGATACTATCTGTTTCATCTTCAAAAATTTATAATGGTTGTTCCAAATCATCATCAGAGCACTGCAGAATGCTGATGCAAACTGGTGTCTCCGATGTCCGACAATGTTTTGCACGAAGATAGTAAATATCGCTTTCAAAAAATGAGAAAGGTTTGTATTTTTGCGCAGTCCTATATGATATTTGCCCGAATAGCAGTGCCTCATTCAGGCAAGTATGATATTGAAATATCAGGAATGTACTGAAACTAAAATTATAAGATATTATGGCAAAAGATTTTAGACTGGTTGCCCAGAGTTGGCTTGACGGAGATTTCGATCCGGAGACCAAATGCAAGGTCATTGAATTGAGAAATTCTGATCCTGCTGCATTCGAAGACGCATTTTACCGTAATCTTGAATTCGGAACCGGCGGACTTCGCAGTGTTATGGGAGTGGGAACGAACCGAATGAACAAATACACGGTCGGAATGGCTACTCAGGGACTTGCAAACTATATCAAAGCTCACGCTGCCGAATGCACAGACGCTTTCGGAGCTCCTATAAATCAAGATGATATCAGATTCTGCGTATCCTACGACAGCCGCAACAACAGTAAACTTTTCGCAAAAATTACCGCGGATGTCATGGCTGCAAACGGTATACACGTTTTCCTGTTTGACAATATCCGTCCTACTCCTGAACTCAGTTATTCCATCAGGGACAAGAGGGCTATCGCCGGTGTAATGATCACAGCCTCGCATAATCCTAAGGAATATAACGGATACAAGGTATTCTGGTCTGACGGTGCGCAGATAACATCTCCTGTGGACAAGGATATTGTCGCTGAGGTGTCGAAGATAACGGATCCTTCGCAGGTTCGTTTTGAGCCTAAGGAAGAATGCGGCGAAATAGAGCTTATGGGAAAGGATATGGACGAGAAATATCTTAGTGATATTCTCTCACTTATGCTTACTCCTGACGCCCGCAAGAGACATCCGGACCTCAAGTTTGTCTATACACCACTGCACGGATGCGGTGTGCGTCTTGTTCCGGAATGTCTGCACAGACTTGGTTTCAAGAATGTATTTCACGTGCCGGATCAGGATGTGAGTGACGGTAATTTCCCTACTGTGACTTCTCCAAACCCTGAAGAGCCTGCAGCTATGAAAATGGCTCTTGAGGTTGCCGAAAAGGAGAATGCGGATATCGTACTTGCAACTGACCCTGACGCTGACAGAATGGGTATCGCAGTGCGTGACAATGACGGCAAAATGGTGCAGTTCAACGGTAACCAGACCGGGTCAATGCTCACCTACTACATTCTTACTCGCTGGAAGGAACTTGGAAAACTCAATCCGGATGCCTACGTGGTAAAAACAATAGTCACCACAGAACTCATAGCTGAAATTGCAGCAAGTTTCGGTGTGAAGATTTACAATGTGCTGACAGGTTTCAAGTATATCGCTGAGGTTGTCAAGCGCAATGAAGGCAAAGGCGAATTCATCTGCGGCGGAGAGGAAAGTTACGGTTTCAATGCAGGACAGTATGTTCGCGACAAGGATGCACAGCTCGCCTGCTCATTGGTGGCAGAATGTGCCGCTTGGGCTGCTGACAACGGAATGACTCTCTATCAGTTGATGCAGAAGCTTTACAAGCAGTACGGATACCGCAAGGAAGGTTTGACATCTCTTGTCCGCAAGGGCAAGTCCGGCGCCGAGGAAATCCAGAAGATTATGCTTGACCTGCGCCAGAACCCTCCTAAGGAACTTATCGGTTCACCTGTCATCAAGGTTGTGGATTACCTTGACACTGAGGCTACCGGCCTTCCGTCATCAAATGTGCTTCAGTTCTTTGACGAAGCCGGTGACGTTGTGACTGTAAGGCCTTCAGGCACTGAACCGAAAATCAAGTTCTATTTCGGAGCGAAAGGAGATGATGCAGACGTTAAGATAGGCAAGCTCAAAGAGCAGTTTATCAAATAGATGTCTCGTCAATAGAATATTGGATAATAGTGTGGCCGGAACTAGCTTTCAGTCACACTATTTTTGTTCTTGATGTTCTTTGCGAGTGTAAGGAAAAGGCGCTTATTTCCGATACACATACCAAGTCAATAATACCCGTGTAAACTTCCCCTTCTTGTAGCCATCCCTAAAAACCGACAAGTTTCGAATTAGATTTTGTCTGGCCATAGACATAAGTCTTTTGTTACATTCCACCCCCTAGCGACTGCTTGAGGGTGAGGCCGACGGAGCGCCAGGATGGCATTCTCTTCAGATTGCTACGTATTGGTTCCACATCGTACAGCAGGAAAATCATCAGTACTACGCAGCCGATGATGCAAGACCATCCGAACAGCGACTTGATACCGGACATCAGAGGGGCTAAGGCATCTATATTCGAAGCATAATGCGTCATATACTCAGCTGTGTACCGGCGCAGTGCGTGTGCATATCCTGCAGAAGCAATACAGTCAGCAAGACCGTTCCTTATGAATCCGCAGATTGTCAGCCCCATAAAGAAATGCTGGAATGGCATCACTTCCAGCAGATAGATAGTCAGAGCGCAGAAGAAAATCGCATAACCGAATGTCCTGAGAATAGTCGGTGCATAAAACAACTCTATATTCATATAAGGTGATATGCGGAAATACATTGCCAGCTGATAAATGAGAATCGACAGGAAGCCGATAGTCAGCAAACGGGTATATCTCAAATGCAGTCCTCGGACCCACCACATCGTGAAAAGGCAGCCTGCGACAGTACCGGCGAATTCCAGAAGTGAAAATCTCGCAGTTGTCATTGCCCCGTATCCAAGAACAGCAGAAGTGAAAACATTCTGGAGTGCCTTAGGCGTTGAACACATAATCTCAAGTACCAGAAAGAGTCCCAAAATCGGCACCAAACGCTTATATGTAAACGCTTTGGCATCTATGAAGGCGTGGCGTATATGTAGCATTCTCGAAATACAGAAATACAATGTAACCGGAAACGCGCAGCACACAGTGCAGAACACCTTACTGTCGAACCAGTTATAGTATTCACCGTAAGTAAATATCCAGATACCCTCCAGCAAGACCAGTGACCAAAGTACGCACCCGAGCCAATCCACACTGATTAGCGGAACCTTGGGCATAATTCTCACATTTCGGGTCAGCACGAACACTGTCAATGCTACCGACAGAAGAAGACCGATCATAAACCAGTGCATCATCTGCCAGCTCCCCAGGTAATAAGTCAGTTGATTTGCGACCCAGGATGACATATTCATACAGCCGATGACAATGATATACAGCAACGGAAAGAAACGTGTAAAATCGCGCCCCGGAGCCAACCAGAGCTGGATTGTTGACATACACTCGAATGTGCCGCAAAGCTTGAAGAACCCGGCCAAGAACGAAATTACGCACAATAGCGGAATGCTCTTGACGTGCATACACAAGAAATTGCATAGAGCGATGACAAGTGCCGCGTTGATGAGAAGCTGCCTGTTGGTGAATCGGAATTTGAAACGGAACAGCAAAGGGAACGGCATACATACTCCGACTACTGCACAAAGCCCTATCATAAGCACATCCTCTCTCATAAAAGAGGTAGTTCCCATAATGTTGCTCATCGTTCCAAGATACAGACCTCCGCTCAACTGAAAGATAATCGCAAAGATCACGTAAATCCACGGACGCACCGCATTGGGAACGAAGTCCCGATACATAGGCATCGAGAACTCCATAGGAGGCATCATCGGCATACTAATAAAGCACTTCAGTTTCTACGTTCAATCCTGCCTTCAACGCTTCAAGCTCATCAGCACTGCCTTCAATTGTGATGCGGACAGGCACACGCTGTTCCACTTTCACGAAATTTCCGGTTGCATTGTTTACAGGAGTTCCCATCCAGGCAGAACCTGTTGCAGAAGAAATGGATTCCACTCTGCCCTTGTATTCGACACCCGGCACAGCGTCTGCTTTGATCTTCACTTCAGAACCGACATCAATATGTTTCAATTGAGTTTCCCTGTAGTCTGCGATAATCCATACATTGCTGTCGTCCACTACTTTGGCTACAAGCTGCCCCGGCTGAAGTAGCTGCCCGACGTGAATATCCTTGCGGCCGATGCGCCCGTCACACGGAGCCAATATGACCGTATAGGACAGATTGAGCTTTGCCAATTCCAAAGCAGCCTGAGCAAGACTCACACTTGCGGTGCTCTGTCCGAGTCGTCCTGCTAGTTCGTTGCCCACAAGTTCCGTTGAGTTTCGCTGGCGTTTAACCTGATCAAAACGTGCCTTGGCAGCCTTATAACGGGTCTCCACAGCATCAAACTGCTGTTTTGTCACTGCATCTTTCTTGAGCAGGGCCTTGTATCTCTCATAATCAGACTCGGCATTCTGGAGATTGACCATCGCTTCCTCGATTCCAGCGTCAGCGACTGTAACATTGCTGGCTGTAGTCTTCAAACTTGCAGCATCTGCAGATTTTCCCGACAATGCGCGTTCCAGGTCAGCCTGTGCCTGTGCAAGTCGGAAAAGAAACTCTGAATTGTCTATAACCACCAGAGTGTCACCCTTTTTAACGTGCTGATATTCCTCAAAGCGTATCTCGCTTATGAATCCCTGGACTCTTGTATTTACTGGAGAGATATGTCTTTCCACCCTAGCGTCATCGGTGTATTCTACCCTGCCCAAATGAACGAATCTGGAACATACGTATCCGATACCGCACAACAACAATGCGACAATCACCACATTGTAAATTCTCTTGACAATTTTCTTGCTTATCATAATCTTTAAGAAGTTGTTTTGAAATAATTCCTCTCTTTTCTTGCCCGGCCTTTCCGGCCATTTTCATCTTTGTCATCGGTCACGTAGCCACCGCTACGCTCCCTCTTCCAAAGCCGAAACTGCCTCGAAAATTCCGCATAATAAAATTCGGGAACCATTTCAAAACAGCTTCTAAGTTTCTAAAGTTGTTCTACTTAATGTAATAGTTACTCGCAGAGCCGCTATAGTACGCCGGCCGCATATTTGAGACGGCATTGGCGATATAGAATCTCAGCCTGCATATCTGCAACGCCCAGTTCCGCATCAAGTTTCATATTGAAAGCGTCCAGCATATCCGTAATCAAAGCGAGTTGCTCCATATACCTGTCATATACGCGCTCGTAGTTTTCGCTGGCAAGTTGAAGGCTCTTCTGTTTGGTATCCAACTCGATATATGACTGACAATAGTCTATATATGCCTGATATACATCGTTTTTCAAATTTTCTTCCGTTACGCTGCAAGCCTGTTTTGCCTGACGCATCTGAGCCTCTGACTGTTTTACCTTTCTGGAAGACTTATACAACGCGCTCAGATTATACTTAACTCCGAGTCCGACATACCATATATTCAGATTCTTGTCAATTGGAGGTATTTCGAATGTTATCGGACCATTGAAATTCTCGTGGGCAACGACAGCGATTTTCGGCAGCAATTCACTCTTTACCAATTTATTCTGAACATCAGCCATATCTGCTGTAAGATTTGAAATTCTCATTGACGGAGATGACTGAGATGCTGTCTGATGCCACGAATCTGCACCCACTCCGCGCAAATCTTCAACGTTTCCGATTACTGGAATAACAACTGTTCCTTCCGGAAGACTCAAAGTATTGCACAGGCGGTAATTCAGCACTTTTTCAGCATTCTGCAAACTTACAAGCTGAAGTTTGAGCGTTTCGAGACGGAGTTCATAGCGAGTGACATCATTTGCCAATGCCAAACCCTGATCCCGCCTGACATTGATTTCATCTATTAGCTTCTGCGTAAGTGCAATATTCTCTTTATACACCTTTATGTCATTTGCAATCTTATACAGGTCAAGATATTGACCTACAGCCATAAGCCTAAGCCCCAATCTGCTGTCATCAGTCTGTGCCAATGTCATAAGCGACTGGTTCTGAGCCATTTTAATTCCTGCACTTACAGCTCCACCGGCATATACAACCTGCTGAGCCTCCAACGTGAAACCATTGCCGAAATGTGGTGTCTTAGCTTTAGTGAAATTTGAAAAATCCCTGTCGGTCAGAAAAGCGTCACCTATATAACTGATATTGACTTCAGCGTTGATTTCCGGGAATCTGGCATTTTTCGCTACCCTAATCCCCTCCTCTGCTGCCTCCTGTGAGGTCTTAAGCATATTCATCGTACTGTTCTGAGATTCAATTCTAGAGAACATTTCGTCGATTCCAATCGAAAGCGAATCTGCTGAAACCGGAAGGCTGTCTACCGCCATTTCATGGTCTGCAACATTGAGCGTTGTCAATGTCGTTGACAGAAATGCTGACACGCACACCGTTAGATAATTTTCAAATAACATAAACCTTTGAATTTTTGCAATGCAAAGGTATTGTTCAATCCGCGAACCGGAGTTGTACAGAAATATACAAAAAAGGGATTTTTGGGAACATTATTGGAGATTTGTCCTATTTTTGCTAATATTTGCAGCATAAAAAAGAATAAATAATGGACAAAGAACTCACCAGCAGGACGACATCAAAACTACAGGAAGGAGTATCAAGTTTTCAATCGGGCACAGATGGAATTATGGAAAACGGTGCGATAATTCTTTGCAGAAAAGGTAAAGCTTCTGTAAATGTCAATTATAAACTTTGGAATATGCCGACCGGAGCGGTGATGACGCTGTTCCCGGGCGATATAGTTTCCCTGGGGAATAAAACTGATGATTTTTCCGCTGATATATTGACGTATAGTCCCGCGATACTCAGAGAGGCCAGCCTTGACCTTGAGCACACTGTGTATGACGCGTTGAGAGAGGATAGATGCAGGGGTGGTTCTCCCGTTGTGACGGATATTGTCTGCAGAATGTTTGCCCTTTTGAACACATATTTTAGGCAACTCGACTGCAAATGCCTTAACCAGCTTGTAATGTATCAATTGAAGGCATTTTTCATAGGCTTTCACGACTATTTGTTGAGATTCCCTGAAAGGGCTCCGGCGCTTCACGGGTCAAAAAGGAAGAGATCTCTTTTCAATGAGTTTATGGAGATTTTGGAAAGTGACTATCACAAAAGCCGGGATGTGAATTATTATGCCGAACGTATGCACATTACGCCGAAGTACCTCAATCTTGTGGCTCGCCAGATAGCCGGCAGAACAGCAAAAACCCTCATAGGTCATTATGTGATTCTCAAACTTAAGATTGATCTTAGCCGCAATGACAGACCGGTGAAACAAATTGCCTGGGACTACAATTTCAGCGACGCATCATTTTTTACACGGTATTTTAGGTTGCATACCGGTATGACGCCTCTTGCTTACAGACGAAACTCTATTGTTTCATCCGTTGTTCCCGAAGACGTTGATTAAGTGCTCTTTGAAATGCACGTGCATTTTTCCTATGTTCGGAGTAAGTCACGGCAAACAAATGCTGCCCATTGAAATCGGGACTTGCACAGAAAAACAGCTCCTGTCCGCCTTTAGGATTGAGCACGGCTGACATTGCATCTTTGCCTGGACTGCAGATAGGTGCAGGAGGAAGCCCTTCATACATATATGTATTATACGGAGAATCAACCTTGAGATGCACTTTGAGAATCCTGTTCAAGGTGTAGTCATAGCAGAATGCTACAGTCGGGTCGGCCTGCAGTTTCATTCTTCTGTGAAGCCTGTTAAGATAGACATTCGCTATCTTGGGATATTCCGGAACATAATTCGACTCCCCCCGGACAATGCTTGCAAGTATGGATACTTCCATCTGCGACAAGCCCTGGCCCTTCGCTTTCGCTTTGTTTTCTTCAGTCCAATACGCATCGTATGCCGCTTTCTGCTTGTCTAAAATGTCTTTCATTGAGTCTGTCCAATATACCTCGTAGGTATCAGGCATAATCAATGCGAATACATTTTCCGGAGTGAATCCGTAACCTGCCAGCAGTGCAGAGTCGCGCAGAGCATTGATTACAGACATTGAATCAAGAAGCATCTGGTTGCTGATTTTCCTTGCCAATGCACTGCGAAGTCTTATTGAACCGGACAAGACTAGATGTACCGGAGTCTGCCAACCGTTTGAGAGCATCCTCGTGACATACACGCTGGAATTGGAAGCGCTTATCGTATAATGCCCTGTTTTGCAGCGTATTGACTTGCTATTGAGTTCTTTTCTGAATGCACGTTCGAGACTCTTTCTATTGCGTATATCACATTTGCCGGAAATTTCTGCCAGCACATCCGAATTGTTCATATTGGGATACACATAAATCTCCGAATCTGACCTGAAATTGGGACATTTGTGGTCGTAGTAAAAGTTCCAACCAATCACGCCTGCCACAGCCGTCACCGCAAGAAACACTGACACACAGGAGATTAACGTTATTTTACGCTTTCTAGTCATAGACTTACCTCTTTCCCGCATCAGCCCTCAGCTTAATCATATCCCCCGGCACAGTTACTTTGTCTGGCGTGCATCCGTTTATCTTGCACAGCGACTTCAGTTTGATACCGAATCTCTGTGAAAGGTCTCTGAGTTTTTCCCCGCCTTCATCGGAGATGTATTTTTCAAGTCCGCGAGTAGCCTGATTCTTTTTGGCCTGTATATACACCATTGTACCTACAGGGAGGAAAGCGTCCTCGTCAGCATCATTGAAACGCAGTATTTCATTCAGAAAAAGATGAAAGTCTGATGCTATTGTCGAATACGACTCCCCTTCCTGAGAATAGACGAACTCCACACCGTTCTCGGTATAAAGTTGTCTTGTCAGTGAGAATGAAAAGACTTCCGAGGCTTCTCTTTTTACTACCTTTTTAGGTTCTTCAAGAGACAGAGGTGACTCAGGAATGGATTTAGTTGTCTTTTGAGTCACTGCAACAGAGTCCGCAACTTCTTCTGTATCTTCATTTTCAGATATTTCCTCATCTTCAGACCTATCTGTCACAGAAGAAGTGGCAACTGTCGTGGTGGACTGGACAGATTCAGAAACCGCAACTTTGTTATGCCGTCTTTCAGCACGGCTTTTGCGCTTGTTTTTGACATTGTTCTTAACCGGCGACTTCTGTGTATCTTCTGACTTTGAACCCTTTCCGAAGTCTTCCGGCTTCATCGTGTCATACTGCGAAAGATTGTATGTCTCAATGAGCCTGATAAGTTTTGACGGATAAGATGCATCTGTGGCATAACCGGCTTTTTTGAGTCCGTAAGCCCAAGATTTATAATCCGTTATCTCATTATCAAACAAAGATTTGTATCTGTCGCGATAACGGAGAAAATCAGAATGATCCTTGAAGCTTTCGTCTGCATTCTTATATACTCTGAAGCATTCTCCCCTCTTGTCGTCATCATAATACATCTTCTTGCCGGTCCAGTCGTGGCACTTGATGCCGAAATGGTTGTTGCCTTCCTTTGCAAGCGGGGACAATCCGTAACCCGATTCAAGGAGCCCCTGTGCAAGCGTAATGCTGGCTGGAATGCCGGAACGGTACATCTCGCTGACTGCGACCGATGCGTACTTCTTTATATATGCCGTCTGCGGTGTATCTTCATTTGCGGCAGCAGACGTAAGCACCATCACTGCAACTGCGGACAATACTATTGCGAAAACTTTTCTGCGCTTCATAAACTGGAATCAATATGTTTTCCTATATGCAACACTCATCAATTGGGCTCCAAATATAGAAATTTTGCTATCAGCTACAAATTTAAATGCAAGTTTGAGACAAAAAATCATACGGCATCTCCAAACTGCCACATTTAAGCAATCTACTCAGTTATCTTTGCAACACTTGAAAATACACATAGTTATGGTCGATTTACTTACTGAGAGACTGGAAATTGCCACTCCTGACGAAAAACAGATTGAACAGGTCTTCAGAATTATGAGCACCGGCACCTTAGCTGCGCGCACGGGATTCAAGAAAATGGAAGACAAAAGTGAAGCTGAGGGGCAAATCAGATGGGCAATGCGTACGGACAATATGTTTGTCATCTCGGACAAATCAAAGAAAGACAAGGTGATAGGACTTACGATTCTTACGCCCGAAGAGATCAATACGCCTCAGGGGACTCTTACCAACTATGATATTTGTTATTTCATTGAGTTGCAGTCTCAAGGGTACGGTTATATGACCGAGGCTTTGACTCGCATAAAAAGTTACTTGTTCGATGAAAGAAAAGCCGACAGGCTTACCATATATCTTGAACCGGACAACGAGCCGTCAAGAAAAGTTGCCCTGAAGAGCGGATTCAAATTCAATCACATTGAAAAAGACGCAAGTTGCAAATACGATGGGAAGATTGTGGATTTGGAGTTTTATGTTCTAAATCGGTGTGATACTGAACGCAGAGAGGAAAACAAGATGGAAAATTATCTTTACAGCCAGAAATGGATAAACGAAGGTGGAGTGCTTTTTCCAATTCCAGGTTCTGCCTCTCTTCTTACTACTCCAGGCAACGGAGTTTTCAGAATATTTGAGCAACCGAGGACGAATCGTATCGGTCTTGAGAAAATAGCAGAGGCATTCTCGTTCAATTTTAAGATTTACGGGACAGAAGGTAAAGAAATCAATGACCTGATTATTCATACTTGGGAGTCTGAAGTATTCAGAGAATCCGGCAAGAATCTTGGGGTTATTTTCAACGGAGTGAAGGGAACCGGTAAAACCATTGCTGCGAAACTGCTCTGCAACAGAATAGGACTGCCTACAATTGTTATCACCAAACCGTGCAACGAATTGTTGGAATTCATCCAGTCTCTTAATTTTGAGGCAGTAATTCTTATAGACGAAGCAGAAAAGACATTTAAGGACGATTCTGAGGTGCTGCTGAAAATGATTGACGGAGTGTATAACAGCCGTAGAAAACTTTACATTCTAACAACAAATGAGCTTTCGCTTGACGACAATCTGCTCGGACGACCAGGCCGCATAAGGTACATCAAAGAATTCGGAAATTTGAGCCTTGATATTATTAAGGAGGTCATTGATGATCTTTTGAGCGATAAGTCACTCGCTGAGAATTTGATGTCTCTTGTAAACAAGCTTGAGATTTCAACTATTGACATATTGAAGTCATTGATAGAGGAATGCAACATTACAGGAAACATTCCAAATCCTAATCTATTCAACGTCCCGTTGTCGATGTTGAAAGTTAAACTGCTGCACTTCGATGACCTTAACGAGGACTGGTTCGAAGAATTCAAGCAATTCATAGCGAGTGCTAAGAAAATATCAACACCTATAGATCAATGGATTAGAGAAAAAAGGCGCAAAGAAGACAAAGGCAAGGACTGCACTTGGAAAAGTTTCATTGAAAATAAATTTGACTGCAAGGTCCGCATAGAATCTATCCCCATTCGCGACAAAAACATTGAAAAAGGGAGACGGCTCAGATACTATAAAGTCACAACCTCTCCGGACCTTAATGGCTTTTTCTGCTGCGAATCCGAGTATAGCGACGGACAGGAATTATTCTGCCTTATCGGATTCACAGACAGGCCAACACTATACAATGAGCAATAGCTGTAGGCAAGCTACAGTATACAGTATAGCGTTTACAGATTAGTGCTGATGTTTAGTAGGCAGGAGAACTCCGAGTATGTCTACTGTCTCCTCGTCAGCTGGCAGCCATTTCACCGAAGTTATGTTTTCTAGACTAAGCCATTTGGCCGCCTCGTGTTCCAAGAGGGTTAAGTTGCCTTTTTTTACCTTGCACAGGAAACAATGCATCGTAAGGTGAAAGTTCGGGTAATCATAATCCACTGTCGTTAGCAATTCTCCCACCTCTATTTCCGTAGCAAGTTCCTCCTTTATCTCACGCCTCAATGCTTCCTGCGGGCTTTCCCCAGCTTCTATCTTTCCTCCAGGAAATTCCCACCAGCCTTTCCATTCGCCATATCCACGCTGTGTGGCGAATACCCTTTCACCATCGCAGATGACGGCAGCAACCACCTCTATTTTCTTCATTTCCATAAGGCCTTATTTATTCCATCCATTGAAAATCTTCCTGCAACTCATCCGGCAAAGGATTGTCCAGGTGAATATCATAAGTATCTCGGCAAATTTCATATATTCGCACTAGATAGACAAACAGATATGGGGATAAATTCGGCAGAAACTATGATTGGAATGATTCGGAAATTCGGAATTGTTCCATTTTTCAGATGTGGTATTCCCGGTTGGTCAATTGAGGAAAATACCGACCCGAATTACTGGTTCTATACTTCAGATGAACTAGGTCCCTGGGACTGGAAAATAGATGTTGTCCACGAGGGAGATATCGCCTATGGAAAATTCCTTTCACGCAAAGCGGCATTTGCAACAGTGGAATGGTACCGACATCTGATGAATTGGCGAAGATCCGCGCCCAAGTACAGAGTTGCACTCGGTGCCAAGTGCCCGGCCAAGACAAACGGCGAAAAACTTTTGAAGTACCTCGCTCCTATGGCGTTACAGGCAATTAAAGAAAACGGCGCTCTGGAGATGACAGACCTTAGGCGGATATGTGGAGAACGGGTAACTGATTATCAAATTCGCACGTTGGGCAAGAACTACCAGTCGCTACTTCGTCCGTCTGTCAAGAAAAACATTATTGACACAGTGATGCAGTTTTTGGATATGGGTACGTGGACGGTCATAGGAGATTTTAAGAGAGTTTATAGAGGACCAACACTCGAATATAAAGGTTGGCAACGAAGTTCCATTACCACACCAGATGCACTTTTCGGATGTGCGGCAGAAACGCAACGGTCTGAAAATCCATTTTGGACGAAATACTTAAGCGAAGAATCTGCACCTGCTGTACGCATCGACTGTACTCCTGAAGAGTCAAGAGAATTACTCATCAACCATATTCTTGAGTTTTTCCCCGCGGAAAGAGAAAATCTGGAGAAGATTATTTAAGGAAGTGCACATCACGACTTACCGAAAATGCAATGAAGCCCACGAAATAATCAGTATATTCGCGATATGGAAGAGAAAGAGACAAAAGTCGTGAAAATTCACGACGTGAAGATTGACAGAGATTATGTTAAATGGCTTGAAGAAGTCAAGGACAGATATCGCAGTGCGCAAATCAAGGCGGCGGTAAAGGTGAACGCAGAGCAGCTGCGGTTCAACTGGGAACTCGGGCGGGACCTTGTGCGGAAGAAGGCTGAAGAGAGGTGGGGTGCAGGTGTGGTGGAGCAGATAAGTATGGATTTGCAGGCGGCATTTCCAGGCTCCAAGGGATTCTCAAGTCGCAACCTTTGGCGAATGAAGCAGTGGTACTCCTTCTATGCCGACTCTATAGAAAAACTGCCACAACTTGTGGCAGAAATGCAATCAACTGACAGTCAATTATCTGCAAAACTGTCACAAACTGTGGCAGAAAACACATCAGAGTTGGCGGAAACTTGGGATAAAGATAAATTTCCCAATTTATTCGCATTCGTTCCGTGGGGGCATCACATAGACATAATCGCACGCAGCAAGTCATTAGACGAGGCCATTTTCTATCTTACTAAGACTATAACCGGAGGTTGGAGTAGAAAAGCTCTAAACAACTGCATTGACGCACATCTGTATGAATCGTCAGGAAAGGCAATCTCCAATTTCTCTGAAAGATTACCCGCTCCACAAAGCCAACTAGCGCAGGAGATTACCAAAGACACCTACGACTTCGGTTTCCTGTCTCTCCCTGACGGATATGACGAGGAGAAATTAGAGACAGAACTGGAGAAACAGCTTACAAGATTTCTGCTGGAACTCGGGACAGGATTTGCGTATCTCGGCAGACAAAAACAGATTGTCGTGGCGGGAAAGACACGTAAGCTCGATATGCTGTTCTTTCACATAAACCTTAACTGCTATATAGTCATAGAGTTGAAAGCCGTTCCGTTTCAACCGGAGTTCGCCGGGAAACTCAATTTCTATGTCAATGCTGTCGATGACCTGATAAAGACTCCGGCCCAGAATCCGACCATAGGGCTCCTGATCTGTAGCAACAAGGATGAAACGGAGGTTCAATATGCGTTCAGCGGCATCACCACGCCGATGGGCGTCGCCTCCTACAGCAATGTGCAGATTAAGGAAATTCAGAGGCAGCTCCCTACCGTCGAAGAACTGAAGACGCGCATAAGGCTTCTGGAGGAGGAATTGCACAAGTAAAAAATCGTCATAGACTCCAGTTGGAGTACGTCTTTGTGAATGAAGCCGTTCACATATAAGCAAAAAAAGACCCACCGATTTGAGCATTGTTAAGAGGCTTGGCGGGTTCTACTGCCGCAAACATAGCGATTATTTACTATCAGTAAAAATCTTTTTGATTTTTGCCCCCGGATATTTAGTTTTGGGTGAATGTGATGTCCGATATATCAGAAGGAGCGGAGACGGCTTATATTCACGACTTACCGAAAATATTGACTATCTTTGCAAAGATTTGGCGAAAAAGAGATAGAAGTTTATGGCAGAGAGCAACTTTATAGACTATGTGAAGATTTACTGCGCTTCCGGGCACGGAGGAGCGGGTTCAGTGCATCTGCACAGAGCGAAATATGTGCCTAAAGGTGGACCGGACGGAGGCGACGGAGGACGCGGCGGGCATATTATCCTGAAGGCAAATCCGCAGTTTTGGACGCTTATCCACCTGAAATACAAGAAATTCATAAAGGCAGAGAACGGTGAGCACGGAGGAGCGGCATTGTGCAAAGGCAAGCAGGGACAGGACGTGATACTTGATGTTCCTGTCGGAACTGTCGTAAAGGACGGGGAATCAGGTGAAATCCTCTTCGATATGATGGAGCCCGGGGAAGAGAGGATTTTGTGTCAGGGCGGACGTGGCGGTTTGGGAAATAACTATTTCAAGACGGCCACACAGCAGACACCTCGATATGCTCAGCCCGGTGAAGAAGGTCAGGAGGGATGGTTCATTCTGGAGCTTAAAGTACTTGCAGATGTTGGGCTCGTAGGATTTCCGAATGCCGGCAAATCCACATTGCTCGCATCCATAACCTCAGCCAAGCCAAAGATAGCAAACTACGCGTTTACAACGCTCGAACCGAATCTCGGCATAGTCAGATACCACGATGACAAGTCATTCGTAATGGCAGATATTCCTGGAATCATCGAAGGAGCGCACGAAGGTAAGGGTATCGGGCTCAGATTTCTCAGACATATAGAGCGCAATTCCGTTCTGCTGTTTATGGTTTCCGCAGAAGAAGAAAGCATCAGTAAAGGATATAGGATCCTGCTGAACGAGCTGAAGATGTACAATCCAGAACTACTTGACAAAGAAAGAGTTCTGGCGGTGACCAAATGTGATATTATAAATGAGCAGACGAGGAAAAAATTGAAGAGAACGCTTCCTAAAGACATTCCAAGCGTTTTCATTTCTTCTGTTTCCGGCGAAGGGCTTGATGAACTGAAAGATAACCTCTGGGATGCACTTAACAAATGAGCAACCTTTGGGACATACTGCACGGATGGGATCAGACGGTAACTCTGATGCTGAACAACATACACTCCCCGGCCTCTGACCAGTTTATGGTTTTTATGTCAGACCGGGCTGTATGGTTTCCGCTGTATGCTCTTATTGCTTATTTTCTCATACGAAGACTCGGCGTAAAGAAGGGAATCATAGCCATTGTCTGTATGGGGCTGACGCTTGTTCTTTGCGACCAGACATCAAATCTTCTGAAATACTCGGTGGCAAGACTGCGGCCTTGTTATAGTTCCAGAATGATATTAGGAGGGCTGCACGTGCTTGAGAACCGAGGCAATTTCTTCGGATTCTTCTCTGCGCACGCTGCAAACGCATTCGGATTCGCTATGTGCTCATCTGTAATGCTGCGATATGACAAAGGGCACAAATATGCAGCTTTCATCATCGGAATATTCTTCTGGGCTGCCGTACTGTCATTGAGCCGCATATTTGTCGGCAAACACTATTTAGGCGATATACTTACAGGCGCAATAATCGGCAGCGCATACGGAGCACTCATAGCATTGACTGCCAAATGGTTCTTCGCAAAAGTCATTGACAGACAGGTTTCTGCGTAAAAAACAAGAAAGAGTCCATCAAAAAAAAACGTGGGAACGTACTAGAAAGACAATGTGCAAGCTCTATAGCGCCGGCATGGCTTTTTCCATCTGAATGCCGCGGGAGCCTTTTACCAATACGGTATAGCCGGACAAAGGAGAAGATTCCAATGCTGAAGCGAGAGCCGCAGATGAGTCATACCAATGGAATCTGGAATCCGACACAGAAAGATTGTCCAATGCTTTCCTGAATTCTCCGCCTACTAGGCATATCATCTTGTTGTCTGACGCTGCAAGCATATTTACAACAGCCTCGTGCTCAGCCACAGAAGCATCCCCAAGTTCACGCATATCACCGAGAAGAACAGCTTTGAGCGGTGCATTAAACGCGGAAAAATTGTTCAATGCCGCCAGCATACTTGAAGGATTGGCGTTATAAGCATCAATTATCAGCACATTGCGCTCAGTACGAACCATTTGCGAACGGCTGTTTGAAGGAATGTATGAGGCAATTTTAGCTATAGCGTCCGACTCATCCACGCCGAAATACTTGCCGATGCAAATCGCTGCAAGGACATTTGCTGCATTATAGGCACCCACAAGACTGGTTTCCACCACATTGCCGTCAGCAAGACGAATCCGGAGATATGGATTTTCTGGAGTCGTTTCCAAAATCTCACCGCCATCAGTTTTCAGGCCATAAGGGACAATCGACAATCCGTCACGTAGCCCGCACATTTCCCGGAGCACATCGTCATCCGCATTTACGAAGACCGCTTTGCCATAGGCATTTACATAATCATATAGTTTACCTTTAGCCGTTTTGACGCCTTCAAAACTGCCGAATCCGAGAAGATGAGCCTTTCCAACATTAGTAATGATTCCATAGTCTGGCTCGCAGACTTTCACCAATTTTTCTATGTCATCAGGATGGCTTGCACCCATCTCTATTATTGCAAGCTGCGTCTGCGGTGTAATTTTAAGAAGCGACAGCGGCACGCCGATATCATTGTTCAAGTTCCCTTCCGTCGCCGTAACATTGAATTCCGCTGAAAGTACTGTGCGGATAAGTTCCTTTGTTGTAGTCTTGCCGTTTGTTCCGGTTATTCCGATGACAGTCAAGTGTTTGCCTTTTCCTAGAACATTTTCGCGATGGTATCTTGCCAGCGTCTGAAGAGCCATAAGCGTGTCATGTACAGGTATAATACGACTGCGGCCGGAATCGTCAGAATATTCTGAACTCTTGGTACAAACAGGGGCATCTGAGTTCACAACTGCATAGGCAGCGCCTGACTTCAACGCCTTTTCCGCATACTCGTTTCCATCAAAATTTTCACCTTTCAACGCAAAAAACAATTCTCCTCCGTGAACGGCGCGACTGTCAGTTGTTACAGAACCGCATGAGAGGAAAATTGAATATAATTCACTTATTTCCATAGATTTATTTTACTCCTGTGCTACCAAATCCGCCTTCTCCCCTATCCGTTTCGTCAAGAACTTCAACCTCATCCCATTCAACGTGTTCGTGACGCGCAACTACAAGCTGAGCAATGCGTTCAGCCGGCTCGATAACGAATGTCTTGTCAGAAATATTCACAAGCAAAACCTTGATTTCGCCCCTGTAATCCGCATCAATGGTTCCGGGCGAATTAAGCACCGTCACCCCGTGTTTCATAGCGAGACCGCTTCTCGGACGCACCTGACATTCATAACCTTCCGGCAATGCCATAAAGAGCCCGGTTGGCACAAGGACGCGCTGCAAAGGCTCCAAAATCATCGGTTCCTTTATATCAGCACGGATATCCATCCCGGCCGAAAGCGATGTCGCATAAGACGGTGATGGATTTGAGGATTTGTTTACAATCTTGACTTTCATTCTGACTATATGTTATTCAGTTTCCGCAAGCCTCTGGCTGTAAGCGTTTATTGTCGGTTTTTCGCTTCATACATCTTCTTGCGGCTACCAAAGTTAGAAAATTTTCGCCAATAGTTTTGCCGGGCGTGCAAGGTTGTGACAAATTTGCATTTATTGATACGGAAACGGAAGAGCGGATACCGACAAATGACAGCCGCATATCCGGAAAATAAAAAAATATAAAAGATTATGAGAACGAAAAGAATTTTGATTGCATTGGCCACATTGACGGCCGCAATTTCATTCACATCTTGCGAGAAAAGTGACGGAATTCCAATAGATCAGATGTTTGCAAATGCAGTAGTGACTATAAAACCTGACGGGAATACATTCTACCTGCAGTTGGACGACAGCACCATTGTCCGTCCGAGCAACCTTACCAAATGCCCTTTCGGAAATGAAGAAACCAGAGCATTCACGAATTACAGAGTTGAATCAGAGAAAAAGGGAGAACAGATTGGTTTCATCAACTGGATGCGCCCGATGCTCACAAAGAATACCGTTGCCAGCCAGGGAGTTGACAAAGACAAGGAAGAATACGGAAATGATCCTGTTGATGTAGTAAACGCTTTCCCGACGGTCTGCGAAGACGGATATCTGACATTGAGATTCAGGACAATGTGGGGACTTGACAGCAAGGCGCAACACACTGTGAACCTGATAACTGGAGTGGACGAATCCGACCCGTATCTCGTGGAATTCCGCCACAATGACGGCGGCGACCGCAAAGAAGTGGAATCTGACGCATACGTTTCATTCAAACTCAGCGATTTGCCTGACACCGAAGGCAAAGTTGTAAAACTCAGAGTAAGATACAAAGCATCTTCCGGAGACAGCAAGATTATTTCTTTCAACTACAAGACAAGAGTCGACGGTAAATAGTAGGCCAACGTATTGTTGGCAAAATAATTGCAGCGAAATTGAGTTAACTGCCACGCGGTTGCGAATGAGTTACTGAGCAAGGCGTGTGAGTTTGGAGAAATTTGTGTCAATGAGATTGTTTATCGGGAAAGAAACGGAAAAGCAACTTGTAAATGATGTCCGGAAAGGCGATAATGCAGCTATCAGAAAGTTGTATGACACTTGGGCCGGATATCTTTTTGCATTGTGCACCCGCTATGTTCCTGACAAAGATACAGCCGAAGACATTCTGCAGGATTGCTTCCTGAAAATCATTTCCTCTATGGACTCGTTCACTTGGAAAGGAGAAGGCTCGCTTAAAGCCTGGATAAGCAGAATAATGGTCAACGAAGCACTGCAATATTTAAGGAAGCAGAAAAAGTTGAGTTTCGTAGAATATAGTGATACTTTGCCGGACACGCTTGACAATGAGCAGGAGCCTCATGTCAGCAGAATTCCACCGGCAGAAATTCAGAGAATGATACAGGAACTCCCTGACGGATACAGGACTGTCTTCAACTTGTTTGCGCTTGAAGAAAAATCGCACAAGGAAATTGCCGAGATGCTTGGAATAACAGAAAGCACGTCAGCGTCGCAATTTCACAGAGCGAGAAAGATTCTGGCACAGAAGATAAAAGATTATGAAAAGCGCAACGCGTAGATACGATAACATAAGATTATGAATCAAGATTGGACAGATAAATTGCGGGACAGAATGGATGACTACAAGGAACAGCCGTCCGACAGAGTGTGGGCAGGCATAAGCAAGAAGGCCGGCTTGTCCAACAAGCGCTCGATTCCCGTATGGTTATGGAGCAGTTGCGCTGCAGCCGCTCTTGCCACCGGCGTATTCCTCTTCTTTGACGGCAGGAATGTCAAGTCCACAGATCTGACCGCAGACAACATTCAAGTGGTTCCACAAGAGAAGTCCTTGGACATCAACCCGGTGGACAACGGATTGGAGGCTGAGCCAATGAATACCGAATGCCGGACTTCGGAAGTCTATATAAATACAGCCAAGCAGAATGTTCAACGCAATAACTCAAAGGCAACAAAGAGCAAAATTGAAGTTCTGAATCGAGTTGACGAAACGTCATTCTATGTCTCAAATGACAATATAGAAGCCTCTGGAATGGATGAAACTGCTTTTGTCGAGGATACCACCGGCACGACTACGGCTATCAATACGAATGATTCGATAAAAGAATCCAAGTCCGAGGCCAATGCCGATGCTATTCAAAATCAGTCAGCGACAACTGAGAAAACCGAAGCCGAGGCCTGGAAGAAATACCTTTCTGAGAACCCGGAGAAAACCAGAAGGAAATTTGGTCTGCTGAGTGCAAGCATACACGCCAACAGCTCAGCAGCTGCTACCGGCAGAGAAAAGATCCGTATGAACGGAGTATTCGGTGCAAATCCGCTTGACCAGAACTCATCCGCTACAGGATGGATTGATCCTGACCTGGCAGAAAAAGGAACAATCCTGTTTACCGATGATATATCGGACATTGAGATGGAGTATTCCCACAAAATGCCGGTAATCCTCGGATTGTCTGTCAGATACGATTTCGGAAAACGATTCGGAGTTGAGACAGGACTCACCTACTCTATTCTGTCATCAGATGTGAAGCAAGGTACGAACAAGAGCAGCTGGAGCAAGGGCGAGCAGACGTTGAACTACGTCGGCATCCCACTTAGGCTCTCATTTGATATATTCAGTTCACGATATTTCGACCTGTATGTCAGTGCTGGCGGAATGATGGAGAAAGCTGTGAGAGGCAGAGTCACTATGGACAATTACCGCGACGGACAGTTCGTCAATACGTCAAGACGTTCCATCAAGCCAAAGGAAATAGAGTGGTCTGCAAATGCTTCAGTGGGTGCACAATGCAATATCCTTCCCCAACTCGGAATCTTCGTGGAGCCAGGTATCAGCTATCACTTCAAAAGCAACGCTCCTGTTAGATCCATCTACACTGACCAGCCGACCAATTTCTCCATAGGGTTCGGTATCCGCTGGACATTCCTGAATTAGGGATTAGCACTCCAATTACACATAAAATTCGCGCCAGACCCGTCACAGGCATAGCGCGAATATTAGTATATTTATGTTAAACTGAATTATTCAGACCTTTTGTCTGCAGTCTTGACTTTACCGTCTGCATCCCGATATGTTACAGAACCGCTTCCGCTAACTGTACATACGGTCTCTTTGGAAACAAGGTTTTTAGCATCAATCTCTCCGCTTCCGGCGACACTGAACACTGATGAGTCCGCACGGCCAGCCAAGTCAAGTTCTCCGCTTCCGGCAACCGATGCGGAAATCGAACCGGCATTGACATCCTTAGCGCAAATTTCTCCTGAACCGTGAACCTCTATTTCAGCCTTTTTTACACGCAAAGTCTCCACATTCACCTCACCGGAACCTGCCACACCAAACGATGTAGAATTTGCAGACAGTGTACCAAAAGACATTTCACCGCTCCCGCCTACACTCGCATCGAAATCTTCGGAAATCTCCAAATGGCTACAGGAGAATGTGCTGGAGCCGGCCACATAAACAGAACTCAATGAAGGCGCATTGACAACCACTTTCACATCGCCCATATCAGTCCAACCGGATAAGAGGCCCAATGGTTTCGGATCTAATGAGATTTCAAGCCATCCGTTTTCTGAGGTCACCTTTACATACGGCAGAATATTGTCTGAGGCATAAACCGACACCGAATTCTTGTCCGGATCCTGTACAAAAGAGACCTCGAGCAAACTTGACACTGTAATCTGTGAAAACGGTGCGACAGTAGTATCTTTTGTCATATACACTTGACTTGCCTTAATTTTAGGCGCAGAAGCAAGGTTTTTCTTAATACGTCCCGCATCCAACCGAAACACGCAAGAGGATGTCAACGCAACCACCGACAGTACTATCGTTATAATTCTTATCTGATTCATTTTGTAATTTTCTTTTAATGTTGTTTGAAATAATTCTAATTAAAGCCCCTAGTCGGCTATTCAAAAATTTCCGGACCGAATCCAAGCAGATTCATCTGCTTGCGAATCTTTGGAACAATCTCCTCTACAAACTCTTTACGCCTCATTTCCAATACTTTGTCCTTTGCATCCGGAGATATGAAATATCCGAGTCCACGCTTGTTATAGATAATTCCGTCCGATGTCAGTTTCTCGTATGTCCGCATCACAGTATTGGGATTAACCCCCAGACTGGCACCATATTCCCGCACCGAAAGAATCCTTCCGTCAGGGACAAGCGTCCCGTCAATTATCTGGTCGCAGATTGAATCGTGAATCTGAAGATATATCGGTTTATTATTATCAAATTCCATAATCCATTGATTTTAAGTTGTTCCGCGTCAGTGTTTGAGCGATTTTAGTCTGAAGAATACAGCCGCACCCAAAGCGACAAGCACTAACACATCCCAACAATACATAACAGCGTTGATTGCTGAGAGTGAATTGATGAAGAAGTCGCTGTGGTCAACAAATTTATTTCCAAGAGAAATCATAAATTCCCGATGCGTCTGCCCCCAGGTAATGCAAAAACCAACAAAAAGGCTGAGCAACATCTGAATACCTATCAGTATGAGAATAGGAAAGAATTTCTTGTGTTTTTTGAAAAGCACTGCGCCCAACAGGAAAAACATCATGCAACTTGCAAAGTGTACACAGACAGAGAAGAGACTCACATATATCGGAGCTTCTTTGGTCCACGCTCCACGGAATACTGTCTCGACAATGCTTGACGCCGAGGCTATAAGAGCACCGCCGCAATTTTTATCAACAAGACAAATCAGTGCATCTGAAAGAAAATAGACTGCGCTGGAAAGCAATGGCAGCAGTATGACCGCATTGATAACCATCGACACGAATTTCTCCGTCAATGACACCGGTATCATAAGGAACATAGAACCGGATCTTTTGTCTGTCACATATCCGTACATAGCAGCCGGATACGTAATAATTATTACAACCGGAATAAGGCAGGCTATCAGACTGCGGGTTGTAAGCCCCGGAGCGCACCATTCGCCTCTGAATACCAGGCCATACGTAACGATAACCGCATAGGCGATGATTGGCATAAGAGAAGTTATCAACAGCGGGACTCCGCAGGATGAAGCCCAGCGTTTGAAATCATATTTGAAATATCTGCCGAAACGGCTGAATGAAAATGTATTGTTCATAGCAGTTATTTTTCTGAAGCGTTATTGAAAAGAGTTTTTACCAGATCCTTGTGCTTGTGAACCGCATTGAAGAGTGCCTCTATATTTACCTTGCTGTCAACAGAATCAACGTTCTGACGCACTTGAATGAAACCGCCAGGAATCTGCTCGCTATACAGCGAATCAGGATGAAGTTCTGTTCCGTAATCAAAATAGAGCTTTTTGGAAATGGTCTCGATACTTGCATTCAGCAGCACATCCTGTCTGTCGAGAATTATTATAGGGTCAATCACATTTTCGAGGTCACGCACCTGATGTGTGGAAATGACTATAGTGCTGTCCTCATCCGTATATTTCATCAGCGCGCTTCTGAACTGAGCCTTTGACGGAATGTCCAGACCGTTGGTCGGCTCGTCCAAATACACATATTTGCATCCTAGAGACAATGCTAATGAGATATATGTCTTCTTGAGCTGGCCTGTGGACATCTCGCTGAGTTTCTTTGATGGATCATTCTCAAACAGCGACATTATTTCCAGAAACTTGTTGTGGTCATAGCGCTGCCAGAACGGTCCTACCATAAGCGCGTACTTGTCCGCACGTATCGGAAGCACCTGCATCTCGTCTGCAAGATAGAACTGACGTGAAAGAAGCTCCGGACTTCTTCTGTAAGGATTTAATCCATCTACTTCGATGCTCCCCTCATTGGGATTCTTCAGTCCGCAGAGCAAAGTCAGCAAAGTTGTCTTGCCGACCCCGTTTTCGCCGAGCAGACCATAGATTTTTTCCGGCTCCAATGTCATTGTGATATTCTTAAGCACAGGGACATTGCCGTAACTGAAACCAAGATTGTCGATCTTTATCATAGTGTATGAGTTTAGTAATACACTGCAAATCTACTACATTATTTTTAATACGCAAGAGGAATTGAAAAAAAATCAATATTTGATTGGCCGATAACATCATTACCACTTCGCACCGACAAAATGCTTAAGTCGAAGCTGCATAACAATTTCTAATGTAAAATGTATATCTTTGTAACAGTCACGAAGAAAATTTACGTTGAGCGATGACATTTTCAAATCTTTCACCGTCGGAATTCGGGAAACTGTTCTTGATGCACAGGGACAGTTTCATCACGATTGCCCGGTCCTACGTAAGGGATCAGAGCACGGCGGAAGACATTGTATCCGAATGCTTCACGACATTTTGGGACAAGAGGGAAAGTATTGAAATACAGACAACTCCGGAGGCGTATATTCTGAAATCGGTCAGAAACAGATGTCTGAACCATCTGCGCGACAACGCACGCACGGTTTCTTCCGGAAATTCCGCAGACGGTGACACGTCATCGCGCATTCATACGATATTAACGGAAATCTCCATTCTGGAATCCGGAGAGATGAACAGCATATACTACTCTGAAGTCAGTAAGATTTTCGGGAAGTTTCTTGCGGATATGCCGGACCTGCAACTCGGAATTTTTCTGTCAAGCAGATTCGAGGACCTGACCTACGAGAAAATCGCTCTCAAATATGGCGTTTCGCAGCGCAGAGTTAAGCGCGATATTCAAAAGACTTTGGAAAAACTGCGTTCAGTGCTGAAAGATTACCTTCCGATATTCCTGATTATGCTGTCTATGTCTTTTAGGGGAACTGACTCCAAGAACCTTAACGGGTCTTTTGTGCGACAAGTCTCAGAGATTAGACCGCAGCGTTTATCCCGATACTAAAACCGGGTGTAAAATACCTCCACTATTTCCATTACAGTTTCGATTTATATAATACTTGCGAAACTTAAATTATTTATATTTGTATTCATTCGCTATGGCCCTACAGCGTCTTCAGACTAGCAGGAAGACTATCGGCACGTTGCGAATATAATTTAGCTGCAAGATGAGTTCAAACAACAAACACGGAAAGATTTTGGCGATCGATGACAACAAGGGAATCAGGGATACTCTGAAGATTCTTCTTGCCGGCTATTTCGACAGCGTGGAGATATTGGGAAGCCCTGTCACAATGATAAGGTCTATAGAATCGTCAAGACCGGACGTCGTACTGTTGGATATGAATTTCACTGCAGAGACCAACACCGGAAACGAGGGGCTCTATTGGCTATCCGAGATCAAATCACGCTGGCCCGAAATTCCAGTCGTACTGTTCACCGCATACGCAGACATCTCACTCGCAGTGGAAGGAATGAAACGCGGTGCGGCTGACTTCATCGTAAAGCCGTGGGACAATGTGAGACTTATAGAGACATTGACCGGAGTCAGAGACAGGGCTGAGACTGGCTCCAGGAAATCGCAAACGGCAAAAGATGAGACACAGATGTTCTATGGAGACAGCCAGGAGATGCAGATTTTGCGTCACGATGTCGAGAGAATAGCCTCCACAGAAGCCACGGTGCTGATAACCGGTGAAAACGGCACGGGTAAGGATGTCCTCGCACACGAAATACACAGACTTTCCGGGCGTCGCGAAAAACCTCTCATATGTGTTGATGCTGGCGCCATTTCCGATACACTTTTCGAAAGCGAACTGTTCGGCCACGTGAAAGGCGCATTCACGGATGCCAAATCCGACCACGCTGGCAAGTTCGAGCTGGCAAACGGTGGCACGCTCTTTTTGGACGAAATCGCCAATATACCGGTCCGCCTGCAGGCCAAGCTTCTCCGCGCCATTCAAAGCAGAAGTATAACCCGAGTTGGTGATACACGCTGCATTCCTGTTGACATCCGCTTGATATGCGCTACAAACACTGACATACCGTCTATGATACGCAACGGACTGTTCAGGGAGGATCTCTATTACAGACTAAACACCATCAGTCTTGAGTTGCCGCCGTTGCGCAAACGTCAGGATACAATAATTCCGCTGGCTATGCAGTTCATCGAAGAATTTGCAGGCAGATACGGAAGGAATGTACGGGAAATATCCCCGGCAGCTAAAGCTGAGCTTGAGATGTACACGTGGCCGGGGAACATCCGTGAATTGCGCAACTGCATAGAGAAAGCGGTAATTCTTTCCGACAGTCCCACGATAGAAAGTTTTGGACTGGACTTGAGCGGTTCAGTTCCTGACGTTTCGGCAATCACCGGTGACGAGACAATAGAAAACGTGGAAGAGAAGGCCATCCGTGCAGCCATCGCCAAATTCGGAGGCAACATTTCGATGGTCGCAAAATCCCTCAACATCAGCAGGCCCACATTGTATGCAAAACTGAAAAAGTACAATATATGATTCCTCCTCTCCGGATATTGGTCATCTGTTGCGCACTCTGTTGCCTGATCACATATATTGTAACCCGGGCTGTCACCAAGCGCAAAATCATAGGCAAGATAAATTTTATGTCCGATGCGCTGTGCAGTGGCGAATCAGCGTTCAGATATAGCATATCAAGCAGATCAAACAGAAAATTGAATCTAGCCCTGAACCGGCTGAGAAGCATTTTTGAGACCGAGAGCAACGAATTCAATGAAAGGGAGAAATATTTCGGAACAATGCTGGACCACGTCAGGAGCGGAGTAATTGTGCTTGACGGACGTAACGTAAAGTATTCCAACATCATAGCTAAGGAAATACTGGGAATGTCAGAAATTACGACACTTAAGCAGTTGGAAAGGCTCTCCCCTGCTATCGCCGCCGCATTTTCCGATGCCGGAGAAGATGAGTCGCACGCGAAACTGGAGACAGAGCGCGGCGAGATTGATCTTTCCATAAGCAGTTGCACCACAACGATAAAAGGCAGAGAGGTGCGGATCATAACATTCAATGATGTCACCCGCGAGATGGAAAACAACGAGACCGAATCGTGGAGCAGGCTAATCAGAGTGCTGACGCACGAGATTATGAACACTGTCACCCCAATTGCCAGTCTCAGTTCCGCATTGTCACAAAACCTCGGCAGTTATAGTCAAGAAGACATAACTTCCGCACTCGGCACCATTTCATCATCGTCTGAGGGACTCATCAGTTTCGTCCAGTCTTACCGCTCACTCACCCACTTGAGCGCCCCCGTACGCAAGGCATTCTATTTCAGGGATATTGCCACCGACACTATCAACATAGCACGCACCAATTGGCCTGATTTGCAAGTAACATACAGCGAGGATCCGTCAGACATTATCCTCTATGCTGACCCTGGACAGATCTCACAGGTCATAAACAATCTGGTGAAGAATGCCGCACAGGCCGGAGCCCGCAATGTTAGAATCACTGCAGGCATTGACAAACGCGAACAGACTGTCATAAACGTCTGCAACGACGGAGAAGCTATCAGCAAGGCAAGCCAGGAGCAGATTTTCGTGCCATTCTACACAACTAAAGGTACTTCAGGTACAGGTGTGGGACTCAGTCTTTCCAAACAGATGGTGCGTCTTAACGGCGGCACAATAAAATTAACCTCCAGCACAGAGGCCGGAGGCACTATATTCACTTTGATTTTCTAACGGCTATTCGTCTTTCAGGACTTCAACAGGATTGCGCCTTGCTGAATGTGTTATCTGATAACTTATTGACAAGAATGCTATCAGCAAAATCACTACAGCCGTTATAGGCAGCACGAACCACGGGAATGGAATCGCATTGTAGAAGCCGGAGAGATAATACTTTATAGCCCATATCGACAACGGGGTCGCTATAACCACAGCCACCGCAGATATAATCAGGAATGAGCCTGCCAGTTTCCAGGAAGCCTCTTTGACACCCGCTCCGAAGATTTTCTGAAGAGCAATTCTACGTGCCTGCTGTTCAGTGAAATAAATCGACATCGCAAGAAGTCCGAGAGCCGAAATGATGACAGACAAGACCATAAAGCACAATATCAACAGCATCGTGTTTCGAGTACCCGACAATGCGTCCTTGAGATTATCGTCCACATAGTACATATCAGGCTCTTTAGGAACTCCAAGATATTCTTTTGCAACACTTATCCACGCGTCGTGCACGGCTGCAGCGGCACTTTTGCGGTCCCCGGATATCTTTACAATCAAATATGCGCAGAACTCACTCCTGTTAGTTACAGCATTATGACTGTCCGGCATAGGCTTGTAAAGTGCGTTGTTCGCACGGAAATCGGCTATAACTCCGCAACATTCAAAATTATTGGCAGTCCCATCTCCTATATTTCTGTTGTTTTCCGACACTCCGTATCTGGATTTCGCATCTTCAGTTATCCATGTTGTACCTTCGATAGGATCAGACCATTTTTCCAGCACTTTGAACCCGAAAATTCTGAAAGCTGTACTGTCCAGATAAGAGACTTTCATCCACGACAACTTCTCATTTTCGATGTGTACACCATTTGATCCGCATGCAAAAGGCATAGCCGTAGCTTTTCCTACCGCCTCGACTTGAGGGCACGCAGAAATTCTGTCCGCGAGGGCATTTTGCGCATCCATATTTTGGAATCCCAGCTCCCAAGTTGAAATGGTGATTATATCGTCAGTGTTGTACCCTGTCGGCAAGGTGGCAAGATAATGCATCTGCAAAGTCATTGACAATGAGAGGGCTACAAGCAAAGTGCTGAACACGTTCTGGCAGACTATGAATATCTTGCTGAAAATCATCTTGCTTTTGAAGCGGAACTCGCCTTTGACCACATCAATAGGCTTGAATCTGGATATCATCAGCGCAGGAAGTATTCCTGAAAACAGCGACACAATAGCAAGGAAAACAAAAGCGGTCAATGCCCAGCCCAAATCAGGCATCAGCACTATGTCTGAACTCAATACAGCATTCATCCGACCTCGGAACATAACCGCAATAACGCATCCAATGGCAAAGCACCCGAATGTAAATAGGAATGACTCAGAAAGATAACGCATTGTCACCATTCTTGACGACTCTCCTAAAAGTCGCCTTGTAGCCATTTCCTTTGCCCTTTTTCCAGTCAGCGCGACAGTGAGGTTGACATAGTTGAATACTGCGCAGACAAGGAGCGCAAGCACAACGGCCAGGAGCATTTCAACAGTTTTATGGTCACCTTTGCGCAAAGCGCTGTATGATTCGATTTTAGAAAAATAAAGTTTATCAAATCGCGTCAATGTGGAGCCCCAAAGAAAACTGCCGTTCGAGCCATCTCTTGAATAGAAATCCCAATACTCGACATATTTGTCAAGCAACTTTTCCGCCACATCATCAGGATTTGCTCCGTCAGACAATGTTACAAAAGTCTGCACTGAGCCAAAATTGTCCATAGGCTGCAAATTAAGACGCCCGATATTGAAGAAAAGATCGGCATACTTAAATTCATCGTACGGCCCGAAATCCTGAATGACACCAGTAACTGTGAATTTCTCGGCATTCATATCGAAAGTGCGCCCCACCGGATTACCGGCTCCAAACACCTTTGAAGCGAACTTTTCGGATATGATTACATCATTCTTGTCCGCAAGGATTTTTTCCTTTGAACATCCTGTCAATCTGTAATCAAACAGTTTCAGAAAATTGGTATCCAGCACTTCTGCATCAGCCTCATAGTAATCCCCGTTCACTGTAATATCAGCTTTTCTATAATCAGCGATTCTCGTCCACGAGGTTATTTCAGGAATGGAAGTAAACATATTCTCTGCAGTTGCCAATGTCATTCCGGTAAAATCTCCGGAACCTACTGCGTACAGCTGCTTGGACATCGGTTGCCGCGCGCCTACGCTATATTCTGTCCGCGCATACGATCCCGCCAGAAATATAAAACCCAATGCAACAGAAAGACCGAATATCTCAATTATGGTATAAAGACGGTTTCTGAAAAGGAATTTGAAATAAGAGTGCATAGTCAATCTGTTAATGGTTACTTGATTATGAGTTCGTCCTTGTCTCCGAAAGATTCATAGGAGGATATGATAACGTTTTCGCCAGGCTCAAGTCCTTCAAGCACTTCGTAATACTGAGGATTCTGACGGCCTATCCTGACACTGCGTTTCACAGCTTTCGTACCGTCCGGTGACATCACATATACCCATTTGCCGCCTGTACTCTGATAGAAAGAACCGCGGGGAATGATTACTGCCTCGGTAGGCTGGCCTAACTGAAGATTCAGATAATAGGTCTGGCCTGTGCGGATATTCTCGGGCTGAGTGCCGACGAATTTGAAATCTGCCTTGAATTTACCATCACGCACTTCAGGATATACCTTGCGAATAGCTGCTGAGAATTTGTCATTCTGACGTTCAAATGTAGCGTCAAGTCCAGGAGTAACGCGGTCAATATAATGTTCATCTATCTGTGCCTCAATCTTGTACGAATTCAGGTCATTGATTTGTCCAATCTTTGCTCCCGCTGCTACAGACTGTCCCAATTCAACATCAAGAAGTCCCAACTCACCGCTGATAGGAGCTTTAACCGAAAGATTTTCCTTGCGCTTACGTATCATATTCATATTCACACGCATATTCTCAAGGCTCTCGTGCATCTGCGCAATCTGCGTGCTTCTGTAGAGACTGTCCTGGCGCTCGCGGTTCTCGACCAATTCCAGTTTGTCTTTTGCAAGGGAATAGTCTTCCTCCGCCTTCAGATAGTCCTCTTTGGCAATGAGTTTTTCATTGTAGAGCGCCTTGTTCTGCTCGTATGCACGCTTTGCCCTCCTGACTTCAATTTGCAGGGAGAGCCTGTCCTGACGGACCGATAGTTTCTGCTGCTCCATCGAAATCATCGTATTTCGGAGAATGTTCTCTTTCTCCGCCAATTCGGCTTCGGAGTTAAGAATCTGCATATCAAGGCTTTCGTTTGACAAGACAACAATTACGTCTCCGGCATTGACGTGCGAGCCTTCTTCCGCCACGATGCGCTGCACATTGCCTCCTTCAGTCGGACTTATCTGAACTGTCGTCATTGGCTGCACCTGACCGCTCACGCGAATGTAATCGTTGAACTGCCCTTTGACTGCAGTCCCGGTAAGAATCGTACTTCCGTCAACTCTCAAGACAGAACTTTTGCCTGTCGCAATCATAACCGCCACAACTATTACGAATGCAGCTCCCGCCCAATACTTGATTGCACGCTTCGTAAATGCCGCAGCCAATCCCTTCTTCTTTTCTATTATCTTGTCCATAATGTGAATATTTTGCTATGTTTTATGTATTTACCCTCTCACCTACGAGTTATTCTATTCATTATCTGTGTCTTGTCGGCGAGGAACGGATGCTCGGAGCGAATTTTTCCTGAGCGTAGAGCGCCGTTGTTTATCGTTAATCTGTATTCATAATCTGCATCTTGTCGGTGAGGAACGGATGCTCGGAGCGAATTTTTCCTGAGCGTAGAGCGCCGTTCCTCATCGACAATCATATTACTGATCAATATACGGAACGCCATTGTAGTATTCGACCACACGTCGCTTCAGTTGATACTTCAGCCTAGCATTAAGTTCCTCCGCTTTTGCCTTCAGATAATTCGAAGATGCTGTGTTGTACTCTATCGACGAAATCAACCCCTGCTCAAACTTCCTGGTATTCAACTGAAAAGCCTCCCGCTGCACCTCAGCTCGCCTTTCGGCCTGCTCCAATGCGGCCTCAGCCCCATCCTTGTCCTGTACCGCACGTCTCACCTCCGACTCCACATCTCTCATCGACTTGTCATACTCCATACTTGCACGCGAATACTCATTCTTGCATTTTGCCACTTTCGAATGCCGCTGAAGACGACTGTAAATCGGAATAGTCATCGACAACTGGAGATACTCTCCCCCATTGTTTTTGAACTGACGCCAATACGGCATAGGCACATATCCGTTTTGTCCCGGGTAAGTGTAATAACTTGTAGACCACCCTCCGTACAGCCCCAAACTAGGGAGGTACCTCCATTTTTCAGTTCTGAGTTGTAGCAGTGCGTTGTCCATTGTTCCTTTAGCAATCAAAACTGAAGGCATCACCGTCTGCGCTGTCTCCACTATTTCCTCGACTGGGCTATCAGTAGCACTGGAACTCTCCACCGCGTTCAGTTCCGTGTCAATCACAAGGTCCTCATCCAAAGGCCAAAACATAACATCCTGCAACGTAATCATTGCATCGTCACGGCTATTCTGCGACGAAATCAGGTCATATTCCTTATCTGCCAAATCCGCCTTCATCTGAACCACATCTGCGTGTCCCTTGCTGCCAAGTTCCTCCTGACGCGAAGCAAGTGTCACAGAAGCCTTTGCATTATCCACCTGTTCTTTCAGAATCTCCACAAGTTTGCTGTAATAAATCACATTGCAGTATGCCTCCATTGTCGCAAGACAGACTTTGTCAATCTCCTGCTGTTCTTGCGAAATGCCGAGGCTCATTGAAGTCTTGGTAATCTTCAGATTATTCACAGCCGAGAATCCGTCGAATAGCGTGATACCGGCTGATACCGAATATCCGTTATTGAGAGAAGTCGTAGTGACATAAGTATTGGTCTCAGGGTCAATGGACCTTCCCCATCTGTAATAGCCGTATGCGTTTCCCTCTACGCTTGGAGTGAATGCCTTCAATATGGCATCCCGCCTGTCGAGACGTGCGTCTCCCGTTTTGGTTTGCTGGATACGCACTTGCGTTGAATTGCTGACAGCATATTTCATACAATCCTTCAAAGTCATTATAATAGGCTCATTTGCAGTGGCATCATTCTCAGCACCAATCACATTGGCCTTTGCACAGTCCACGCGAAACGCCATCGCCAACACCGCAAGCAGCTCAATATATGTTTTCAATCTCGTTCCCATAATCTCTTTACAATATCACGTCCTAAAATTTTTTCACGTCACTCTCAATTGCACGCCTCGTGCCATCTACCTCAAAACTTTATATATCAGCGCATTACCGTAATCGCAGCAAACTTCCTATGTAAAAATATTTTACACTTCCGTAAAGTTTGTTTACAGTCAACCATTCTCAGGGAATGTCAAAGGTGGCACTGTAAACTGAATTAGTGAATCTGTAAAGAAAAACAGTTGAATCGAAGAACGAATGTAAACCAGTTCAGAGATACTGTAAAAAATATCAGTTAAACAACCTCTAAAGTGTCAACCATTCTCAG
>CAVJKV010000005.1:0-123114 GCA_963650425.1 Oscillibacter sp.
AAGCCGTTAGAACGATATGTATGTCCCTCCTCTGGTCGTCTGAAGCAGTCGCGTTTTTATAAATGGTATCAGAGGTACTACCTTATCCAATTTTCTACTTCCAAGAATGGGATACGTTCAAAATGCTTTACATTATGTGTCACCATGACACAATTGCTACATAAAGCGGTCGCTCCTATCATCAAGTCAAATTCATCTATTCTTTGACCTTTCTGCTCCAAAGTAGCCTTGATTCTGCCATAATCGTCTATAGCAGGATTTATCGGCAGAATTTCAAAAGCACGCTTCACATCTTCCATATCACGGAAATGCTTGGGATTCTTGGACTTCCATGCGCCATAAGCCAACTCGGCAAGAGTCATCTCCGAGACAAAGCAATTCTCCTGCCCAACTTCCTTTATCTTTGAAACCACATGAGCATCATGCTTAATCAGGTTGATGCACACTGATGTATCAAGCAAATATCTCTTCATCACCACTCTATTTTTTTGTCAGGGTCATAATATCTGCTTGCTCGATATTGGTCGGCTAACACCTCAGTCGGCACATCATTTTCCCAATCGCCACTAAACAAAGTGGAGATATCTGGTCTCTTGGGCTTAGAAGGAACGTTTACTTTCATGGAGACCAACAGGTTCTCAATGAGGGTAATCTTATCATCATTGTCCAGAAGCACCAATTCCGGCATGTACTTATCCAAAACATTAATTGCGTTCATATTCTATCCTCCCATTTAAGCTTTTATGCAAAAATATATTTTTATATGAAACCGCCAAACATTTCTATGATTTTAACGCTATTTCTCAAAACCTCTCCATCACTTTCTCGATAATTGGGGCCATATCGTAATACTTGTATTCAGCCAATCTGCCACCGAAGATGACGTTTTCTTCCTTGACAGATAGCTGGCGATATGCTTCTGCGAGGGTATTATTGCGGTCATCGTTTACTGGATAATAAGGTTCCATACCTTCCTTATATTCAGTAGAATACTCCTCGCTTACTACTGTTTTTGGACAATCATACACCTCTTGACCGAACATCTCGAAGTGCTTGTGCTCTATCACTCGTGTATAAGGTACTTCGTGCGACGTATAGTTTACCACGGCATTGCCTTGGTAGTTGGGCTTATCCTCTATTCTCGTCTTGAACGAAACAGTACGCCAGTCGAGCTTGCCCAACTTATAGTCGAAGTATTCGTCAATGGCTCCCGTATAGACCAACTTATCGGCAAACTTCTGCCAATCCTTGTAGTCAGAATTAAAGAAATCGACACCAGCCTGGGCATCTACGCCTTCAAGCAATCCGTCTATCAGCTTGTTGTAGCCTCCCACGGGGATGCCTTGGTACTTGTCGTTAAAGTAGTTGTTGTCGAAGACCATACGCACAGGCAGTCGCTTGATGATGAAGGCGGGCAGCTCGGTACATTTCCTCCCCCACTGCTTCTCTGTATATTCCTTTATGAGCTTTTCAAAAATGTCTCGACCAACAAGCGTTAGTGCTTGTTCTTCGAGATTCTGCGGAGCACGTCCATTTAGAGCCTTCACAGCCTCTTCTTTCTGCTCATCGATTTTCGACTGCGCCTCCTCTGGGGTGGTAACGCCCCACATCTGGTAGAAGGTATTCATATTGAAGGGCAGGTTATAGAGTTTCCCCTTGTAGTTGGCCACTGGCGAGTTGGTATAGCGGTTGAACTCCACGATGGAGTTAACGAACTCCCACACCTTCTTGTTGGAGGTATGGAAAATGTGTGCGCCATACTTATGCACGTTGATGCCCTCGATGCGCTCGCAATAGATGTTGCCGCCCAAGTTCGGGCGTTTGTCTATCACTAGGCACCTCTTGCCCTGTTTTTGGGCGAAGTGGGCGAATGTGGCTCCGAAAAGGCCGGAGCCGACTATGAGATAATCGTATTTGTTATCCATATACTTATGTATTTTTGAGCAGATTGGTTATTTTGCAATTATATATTGCACAGTCTTGTCCTTGCGGTTTGTTTTCCAAGTTATATAAAGTTCCTTCAGCCACATTGGCGCAGCCGAGAATACCTTATGTTTCAGCGATTGCTGATGGGGGGCAACTGTTTTATAGGGAGAAGGCACGACGAGCAACTCTTGCTCTCGACTCGCAACATCCTTTATCATTATCTGAATCGCATCAGATATCTTGCTCATCTTCTCGTCCTTCTGCCATTCAGTCAAGAGATAATCCCCATACTGTTCGAGAATAGACATCTTGTCCAACCGCTCTCTCTGGGTAAAGAATGCGAAATGGGAGAAGATCACATCACCATTCCAACAATTTGCCTTGCCAATTGCGGTCGGATGGATGCACGAAAGAAATTCCTCATCATCACCAGGAACAACACCACCGATGTATTTCATATCCTCACCAAACCAAAGAATGGCATTGATAGAGAAACGGCACATCCCCATTTCATGCTTACCCACATACAGTTCTGACACTTTGCCCTTCTTCAGGTAACCATTGATAAACCAAGAATGAAGCTGTAACGCAAAGTTTCCGCTTTTCCAAAGCACAGGGCTGTTAGCACTGGAGTTAAAATACTGGTTAAGTTGCACCTTCCCGCATACTTGCAAAAGATATGTAGAGAGCGAATTGTTAATGACTAGCGGGGACACAAGGAAAAAGTCAGGGTTATCGATACGGAAATCTAACATCTTACGAATAGCATCGGGCTCCATCCACACAATATCATCATCCATCTTGAAGTAGATAGTGTTATCTTCGACACAATCCCTATAGAAGGCATTGATGGAAGCGATTCCCCCCACAATTCCGTCTGGTTGCCATACGAGATTGACTACAGGGAACTTGGCTGCCAACTGCTTGAAGAACTCGATGTCTGCCCCATTGTGTGTGTTCACCCAGATGTCATACCTATCCACGATATCAGAAGCAATAATAAATGGCACCAGATACTGCATATACCGCCTGCGACCTGCAGCGGTATTCACTACAACTTTATAATTTCTATACATATAACTTATATAAATTGGAATGTAATTCCTACTCGACTATATTCAAAGAAACGCACATTTACAACTTTAAGACGTTTACTCTTAAGCCATTTGTTTTTAAGGTTTGTACGAATGTTCTCAGCCCCTCCTCATCCGGAGCACCATAGACTGAGGGCTTGTTTCCTAACTGCTTATACTTATTCGCCGCCAATTGGTGGCACGGTAAAAGTTCTATTTCCGTTACGTTATACTTGAAGAACCTTTCCAAAATGCTATCTATTTGCGAAAGGGCCTGCTTAGAAATAACCATTCTTATAATGTGATTAGAAGAAAAATTATTTTGAACATCTGAAAGATTTGCTGCAAAATCATCAAGGTATTTATTCTTTTCCAAATGAGAAATAAAACCAAATTGAAACTTAACATCAACTAGCCAAAAATCCACCATTGATACAATTCTCTGGAAATTATATCGCGGCGCATACAAAGAACTTTCTAAAGCTATATGGGTACCATTATCGTGAAGTAATGTTAACAATGGATACAATTGTTCTGCTTGCATCAAAGGTTCGCCCCCTGAAAACGTAACTCCTCCACCTTGATCGTATAAACTTTTGTCACGAAGCAGAGTAGCATAAAGTTCATTTACTTCATAATCCTCAAATGTTCTGCAATACGCCCCTAATGGGCACATTTCTCGTTTTAAAGCACCTCCAAACGCCTCACAGGATTGACATATAGAAGAACTACCACACAGGCTCGAGTCTTTACAAAAAATGAGAGAATCATCGTAACTCATAGCTTCTGGATTACAACACCAAGGACAAGATAAATAACATCCTTTCAAAAAAACTGTTGTTCTAACTCCAGGACCATCTTGTAAGCACAAGCGTTGAATCGCTGAGACTCGAATTTTATGCTGCATACGCCTCAGCCCGTTTTATCAAATAATCCTTGTACTCATCAGGCAAGTCATTGAAATATGCACTGAATCCCCAAACTCTTACGATTAAATCCTTATGCTTATCGGGATGTAACTTAGCATCTCTCAACGTTTCCACATTCAACACATTTAACTGAAGTTCGAATATTCCATTCTTGATAGAATCTCTAAGAATAATCTCTAATTTTCGAGGTTCAGCAGTAAAGGCCGAAGGCAATATATAATCCACGACATTACCATTTAAGCAATACGTTGAATAATCCAAGCCGGCTGCAAAATCACATACCTCCTTGATACCAATTTGCTCGGAAACGGGTGAAATATGCACAGCAAATGGCTCACCCTCTTTACGTCCGTCCAATGTAGCAGAGATATCTTTAGATGAAGTTAAATAATTAGGAGAACTTATTCCGATTTTCGTTTTTTGCCCATTCACTTTCACATTCTCCATTATAATATTTATCTGTTTCAGAAGTTTGTTTGTAAGTTCTAACGCGTCACTATCTTCTGCGCCAAACTGACTTGCATTGTTTCTAAAGATGCGTTGCATATCCTCATTACCTACATAGTTATTCTTAATAGCAGTTATACAATCTGACATACTAAACAACTTCTCGTCGAAGACATATTTTTTTATATTGAGCAAAGAATTAACTAAATTCGGAAAACTAACGATCTGCATACCATGGTAAGCATATCTAGCGCCCCCCTCTGTAAAATCTTTTTCATTTTGAATACAATCATCAAAGAATAGGGTAAAGAAAGGAGAGCAATCAAATGCAATGTCCTTTGCTTGATTATAAATCCGTTCTGAGAGTTTCAAATTGAACTTCTGAAGCAATTCATCAAAACTACAAAATTCTGATTGTTCGAATAGCAACTGATTCAACACATCAACAGCAACGATACTTGGTAAAGGATTATTTTGATCAAAAGACTTACCAATTACAAGTGGCTCCCAGCAAGCAGACGTTCCCACATTGACTACATCATCAGTCCGATAGCCAAACTGAATCATATTACGCATAATCAAATCCTCATTCATCAAAAGTGGAGAACCACATCCAGACTTTATACATTCAATAGCCGCTTGCCAGACCAAATGATTCGTATGCTCGTTCACTCTCAATATAAGTTTTGGGTCTGGGACATTTATCGTAGCAAACAACCTTAAGAACATCACTGTCAAGTCATTGTTTATTGTATGTCCTGTTTCATCAACACCTCCCAAAAGTATATATTGTCCTGTATCACCTATCAAGGAAAGACTTTTTTCTTGCACATCTCGATGCAATATAAGACAAAATGACTTCAATAATTTGAATGCGCCAATTTCAGTTATTCTTCCAGCATCTATGTCATCTTTATAATAAGGATATAATATTTTGTCTAATCTACCTAACCCTATGTGCCAATGGTTTGATTGCCAAAATATAGCGTTATAAAATAGCAGTTTCTGCAAAGCTTCTTCAAATGTTCGTGGCTGAAAGTCCAACATTTTTGGAAGATAGTCCATCAGAAATTCTTTTCTTATAACGTTGCTCCTTCCAACCTCCGATATCATTCGAGTGCAAAAACTTCTAATCGAGGCAATTGCTTGCATTTCAGTTTTTCGGAAGTTCTCATTTTTACAATTACTTACTTCACGTTCTATATCAGCAAGGCTAGACTTTAATACTTTTTCATAGTCAACTGTTATACTACATATTAGGTCAAATTCTGATGGAATCACTCTGATAACCTTTGGATCAAATGGGTATAAAAAATCAGATGAAAGATCGAACTTGACCTTAGAGAAGACTTCGTCCATCTGACGCACAAAATCTTCTTCTCTAGGAAATTTCATACTTGGTACTACCACGTAATATTTAAGAAAATTATGCAAAAAACGCCCTTTTCTGCTGCGAGCATTGTAGATACGATATACCATAGATGTCGGCAAACATAACTTTATGCCACGCTTTATTACTTTTTTCAAGATTTTTTTCATAATTATTTCTTTACCCTTCCCTTTATAATTTCAATAAATAAATTTACAGAATAACTTTTTAGCAGAAATTGGGAAACAATATAAACACAACCTCCAAACATTACAAAGACAATTAAGTAAAGCCATCCATGTATATATCTTCCTAACAAATAGGATGTAGGGAACAACAACAAGCCACCTAACAGCGATTTTAGTATATCCATTCCTCCGCCCAACCTCACCTTCGTCTTCTTATATACAAACATAATCGTGATTAAAAGGATTAAGGTTTCTGCCATCACTGAAGCAAAGGCCGCTCCGGAAGCTCCTAACATAGGAATCATAATACAATTTAACAGAAAATTAAAAATTGCACCTGACAAGACCGAATATAAAAACAACTTATCATATCCCAGTCCAATTAGCACCTGAAAGCCTGTTATATTGTTAAAACCAATTGCAACGATTATAAAAGCCATAATTTGTAAAGGGACAACAGCTCCTTCAAAGGCTTCTCCTAAAAAAAGAGGGATAAAAATTGGAGCGACTAATGCCATTCCAAATGCTATAGGAATTGCGAGAAAAGAGATAACCCCTATGGACTTTTTTATCAATGAATTGATTTCATTCCACTCTTGCTTCTCCATATAGTAAGAAAGCCGTGGCACCGCGACAATCGATAAACTGGTAACAACCGCCAAGACAGACTTGGCGATATAAGTTGCATTGTTATAGTATGCGACTTCCGAATAATTTGTCATAAAGCCCAACATCAACGTATCCAAGATCGAATAGATAGATATTGCAATCGCAGAAGCAAACAAAATAAAGATAGGTTGCAAGTGTTTACGAAGAGCAGTAAACTTCAATTTTATTTTTATTCCAAATTTGCCTAGTATAACGAAGTTCCATAATTGATTTAATATCGTTGCTGAAACACTTATCATAAGATAGATTAGAGCATCATTAACATCGTGGACAAAAAGGAACAATGCTATTACACATAGAAGTTTTACGACAAACGAGCGAACAGTTATAAACCCAAAATTTTCTAATCCTTGATAAACCCATTCTATGCTAAAAGGTTTGGTGTATACTACAATTCCAGCGACTATAAAAAATAACCAATTTTCATGTAATTGCCCAATAATAAATATCGATGCTATAAATATAATCGATACCACAAACGACGATACGACATTGATTGTAAATATCTCCGAGAACAACGATTGCAAAGCATTCTTATTATCTCTACATTTGGCAACTTCTCTAACACCGTAAGTTGGAATCCCCAAAGCTGCAACCAAGGCAAAATAGCCTGCATAGGTATTTGCGAAATTATACAAACCTATATTTTCCGGCAATAACACGCGAGCAATGTAAGGTGCCGTTATCACTGGAAACAATACATTAAGTACATTTAGTAAAATATTATATACAAAATTGACTTTTATAGATTTAGACATTTATAAACACACTTTTGAAATTTTTATGCTATTATTCCATTTCAGCGCACTTCATCCATAAAAAATGCTTTCTTGCCATCTCCCCAATTTTCAATCTTTTTCACAATAAATTTGGCAGTTGACAAGAAAGATACCTGATACTCGTTTGCCTTATTTATGATAGAATAAATCGTTCTAGCTCGAGTATCCTTTGCACCTAAAGGCTTTATAATATATCTATTATCGCTCTTGTTACGCCAAGTTTCATCTGCAGACGTAGTGAGTGAATATCCTGGTTTAAACAGTTCACCTATACTGAAATCTGCTCTATCTTCATAAACGCAAGCCCGGAATAGCATATTGTCTTCGTTATGCGGAAGCTTATCCAATGCGCCATCTAATAGCTGACACAATGTATTCACTATGGGCGGAATGCGATAGTATGAATCTTTACGATAAATGCATGATTCAAAGCCCAGGAAAGAATGAAGGACCAGAGATTCAACTTGTGAGCAACCACATCTGATAAACACGTCGTCAATGTTGCCTACAATATCTTCTGCCATCATTTTGAAATGTCCTCTTTCCATCAAACAAAGACTACCATCGCCAAAGTCATGAGGCATAAGATCTCCCACAGGCACCCATTCGTCAGGGGTGCTGTTCACAAGATTTTGATACCTTTGCTCAAAGCTAAGGATATCATCAACTGACTCGATTGCCAAGGATTTCCAAATAAAAGAATCATCTATCATATTTCTATACGACGTTTTTACTCACCTCAATATCTTTCAATCCCGTTAGTCTATTTGTCAACACGTTTATAGAAATTACCAATCTGACCATCAGGCAAAACGTCAACATCATAATAATCTCCGTTATTATATCAATAGCTCGTTAAAAATTTAATGTTTCTATAATTTTCAGACACTTACAACAATAGCTCGTATCGGAAGTCTTACTGCACCTCTCGGATGGGACAGAACAAGAGCAGAAAAAAGTGTAAAAAAAATGATAATAATGCTAAAAAAATAGGATAAGTGCTTGATTTCAGCAACTTAGAAATAACACTAAATCAAGTTACTATAAGGAAAATCAAGCCTTGTACCCAACTCTGTGAGTTAATTTCAAGGTCTCCCTCCGTCCAAACTTAATTAAGCAAACTTTTCAAAACCTTCGTCATCGAAACTAAAACTTATGCTGAAACATATAGAACGACTGAACTTCATCTAGATGGCAAAGCTCTGCCGCGCGTGCGAGAGCTGATTCCTCCAGCACTTCAAGAAGTTTTTTGACTTACCCTCATAGTGAAGATATTACCAATTGAGCAGTCTCAAGCCATAAGTTTCTCAACTTCGTCAACAGTTTTATTGAGCATTACGGCTATATCGTTTATGGACATACCTTTATTCTGCAAGCCAATTACCATAGTTCGGAACATCTCAGACTGAGACCTGATGGTCTCGTCTTTCGATTTGATGGTCTCGTCTTTCGACTTTATAGCCGCATCCTGCGTCTTTATTGTTTCTTCTTTCGACTGAATAAGCTTTTCCTTCTCCATTATAAGAGTGTCACGGGCTTCCAGCTCCTTAAAATACTCATCCTCGGCATTCATCTGATAACGCATATCCGGGTCAGCCGCTGCAGACTGAAGACGACGGACTATGTACTCCATATCATTATCACCCTCGAACTGCTGCTCGTCAACACTGATAACCTTCTTGTCATCAGCGACATTTGATTGGTCAAACACGCTGAGAACCTTCTCCAGACGATTATTGACCCGTCCGTGAAGCAACGGAATCTGAACGATTATACTGTTATGTTGCAAACTCTCGACAAAAGGATCGGGCATTCCTGCAGTAACCTCCTTGCCGTCATAGTCATAGGCCCTATGATTCACATATACGATCGGTTCACTCACATCGCCAATCCGATGTCCAAGAAGGTAAATGGCAACCATCGGAATCGAGTATCTTCCATTCGACTCCTCCAGCATATTCTCCTCATTATTGTACTGCAAAGCGAGATAGCGACGAAAACGCAGCGTCTCAGTTGGTAACCACGTTTTCTGCAACTCTATGAGCAGCAAATGCGGCTGATTGTCTTCATCCAAAACCGTCGCAGCGAAATCGATGCGAAACATCGAGATTGACTCTCGTCTTGTCAGGTTAGAATACTCGTTTCGCCTGATTTTCACATCTATAACCTTCTTCTTCAGCAAGGCTGAGAGAATCGTCTTAGCTATACGGTCATCCTCCATCAGATACTTGAAGACCGCATCATAAAGCGGATTAGCTACGTATATCATCATAATCAGACATCTTTTAAAATATCACTCGTTCCGTCCAGCGAAACACCGGTGATAATATAAGCAATTTTCCTGAAACGTCCAAGCGATACAAAATAATCTTTTGCGTCAGGCTCAAAGTGTGGACTTGTACCAGGTGAAGAGTTTGTGAATGCCGGCTTCGATTTCGACGCTGTGGTGCCAGCCGAGGCTGTGGAGTTTGGAAACATCGATGAGTTTGCGTGGTGTGCCGTCTGGCTTGGAAGCATCGAACTCCACTACGCCAGTAAAGCCAACTTCCTTCACGACAAGTTCACTGAGCTGCCTGATTGTCAATTCCTTGCCCGTACCGACATTGATATGGCAGTTACGGATCTCGCCAAGCGACGGAATTGCACCGCCGCGCCCCTCGCTATTATTCCTGTCCACAGCACCGTCCGTCCTGGCACCGTAGAACACCGATGAGTATTTTTCCACACCGATGATGTCGCTGAAATTCACATTAAGAAGGATGTGCACACTGGCATCAGCCATATCCTCGCTCCACAAAAACTCCCGCAATGGGCTACCGGTACCCCAAAGAACCACCCTATTGTCACCTATTCCGTAGAATTCAAGAGCCTTCAAGATACGCTCATCAGAGTTATTGCCATCCACATTCCCCTCGCCTATCAGTTCACGAAGACTATCTGACGGATTGACCGGACGCTTGTCCATATCAGCTCGGATAGCATCCCGGTTCCCGTCGTGGATGAGTTTCGCAAGGTAAATCTTGCGCATCATCGCTGGCATTACGTGGCTGTTCTCCAGATGGAAATTGTCATTCGGGCCATAGAGATTTGTCGGCATCACGGCAATGTAATTGGTACCGTACTGGAGATTATAACTCTCGCACATCTTAAGACCGGCAATCTTGGCTATGGCATACTCCTCATTGGTGTATTCCAGCGGTGATGTCAGCAGTGCGTCTTCCTTGATCGGCTGAGGTGCATCCTTGGGATAGATGCAAGTACTGCCCAAAAAGAGCAACTTCTTGACGCCGTGTTTGTAGGCGTTGCTGATGACATTGCACTGCATCTTCATATTCTGCATTATGAAATCGGCACGGTACAGCGAATTTGCCATAATGCCACCCACGAACGCTGCTGCAAGGACGACCGCATCAGGCCGCTCATCATCAAAGAACTTCCGGACTGCATACTGGTCTGTGAGATCCAGTTCCTTGTGGGTACGCCCCACAAGATTTGTGTATCCGCGACCGAGAAGATTGTTCCAGATTGCGGAGCCTACAAGGCCTCTGTGGCCTGCTATATATATTTTACTATTTTTGTTAAGCATATCCGAAGTCCTTCTTCGAGACTCTATTTCACAATTCCCTTTTCGAGATATTCGGCAAGGTTGGTACGCACCTGTTCTCCAGCCTTGTCTGCGGCCACTTTTGCCATATCGTGGTCCACCATAATCTTGACCAGTTCCTCAAAAGATGTCTTGGAAGGATTCCATCCAAGTTCTGCACGTGCCTTGGTAGGATCACCCCACAGGTTCACGACATCTGTCGGACGGTAGAAATCCGGAGACACTTCGACGAGCACCTTGCCGGTCTTCTTGTCAACACCTTTTTCATCAGCACCTTCACCTGTAAATTCCAGTTCAATGCCAACATATTTGAATGCCAGATAGCAGAATTCTCTCACACTGTGCTGCTCGCCCGTCGCTATCACATAGTCTGTCGGCTTGTCGTGCTGAAGAATACGCCACATACACTCCACGTAATCCTTGGCATACCCCCAGTCGCGAAGCGACGACAAATTGCCGAGATAAAGTCTGTCCTGCTTTCCCTGAGCAATGCGGGCAGCGGCGAGAGTTATCTTCCTTGTCACAAACGTCTCTCCCCTACGCTCCGATTCGTGGTTGAACAGAATGCCGGAACAGCAGAACATATTGTAGGCTTCGCGATATTCCTGAACCATCCAGAAGCCATATTGTTTTGCCACAGCATACGGAGAATAAGGATGAAACGGAGTGTTCTCATTCTGAGGCACTTCCTCCACCCTGCCATATAGCTCTGACGTGGAAGCCTGATACATTCGGCAAGTCGATGCAAGGCCGCATTGGCGTATGGCTTCCAAAACACGCAACACACCGACTGCATCAATTTCAGCGGTATATTCCGGAGAGTCGAAGCTGACCTGCACGTGGCTCTGCGCAGCAAGATTGTACACCTCATCCGGACGGACCTTGTTCATAACTTGTATAAGGCTCATCGAATCGCTCAAATCCGCATAATGAAGATGGAAATGAGGCTTCCCCTCAAGATGTGCTATGCGCTCCCTGTAGTCAACAGAAGAACGGCGGATGGTACCGTGGACATCATAGCCCTTATCGAGCAGCAGTTCAGCCAGAAAAGAGCCATCCTGCCCGGTAACTCCGGTAATGAGAGCTGTTTTATTTCGCATTTCAGTCATAATTTTCAATCTAATTTAGGACAATCCGTCCGCATTTGCGAAATATAGAAACAATTTTTAATACGCTTGCTTGTCACCTTTGAAAATCTGGACGACAGTCATCAGCAGAATCTTGACATCCAGCCAAGGAGACCAGTTCTCGATATACCAAATGTCGTGCTCTACGCGCTCCTTCATCTGTTCCACAGTTTTGGTCTCCCCACGACATCCGTTCACCTGCGCCCAGCCTGTAATGCCAGGCTTGACCAGATGGCGGACCATATAGTCTGAAATAAGTTTGGAATACATCTCCGTATGGAAATCCATATGAGGTCTAGGTCCGACAAGAGACATATCGCCCTTGAATACATTGATAAACTGCGGCAGCTCATCGATGGATGTTCTGCGGATGAAATCCCCGAACTTTGTCTTTCTCGGGTCATCTGCAGTTGCCTGAACCTTGTCCGCATCTGCATTGACCTTCATCGAGCGGAATTTCAGGCAGTTGAATTCCTCGCCGGAATAGCCTGTCCTTTTCTGGCGGAAAAGAATAGGACCAGGTGAAGATATCTTGATGCCGATGGCAACCAGACACCACACCCACGGATACACGAGAACAAGAAATGCCGATGACGCCAATATGTCAACTGTTCGCTTAAGAATCTGATTGCGCTCGTCCGCAAGCGGTTCCTGCCGCAGAGAAATGACATTCACCCTCTCTATCTGGTCGAAGTGCATTCTATGGTGAGGATAGCCATTAAGGCTCGGCACATACCAGAACTGGATGAAATTGTCATTGCAGTACTTGATAAGACTATTGACCATTTCAGGCTCTGCAGCGGGATTGATGGAACAGAACACCTCATCTATCACTTTGGTCTTCACGAAATCAAGAACATTCGCCAATCCTCCCAGACAAACCGCATCTTTGGGAATCTGGTCTTCATATTTGTCCGTAAGGAATCCCAGCACTTCATAATTATGGAGTCCATAGCCCCGCTTCATCGAATTGTAGATATGCACAAGATTCATATCTCCGCCAACCATAAGCACTTTCAGTCGGTTATGACCGGACTTGCGTATCCTACGGATGATTATTCTTACATTGATATGGCTCAAAATGATAAACAGCATTGACAGAGCAAGAAGGCAAGCATAGAAGCGCAGTGTTATATGCTCAAAGAATACCGATGCTAAGAAAAAGAAGAAAATTACTGCAAGACTTGAATGTCCAATGGCACGGTAAACAACGTGGGCATACGACATCACCCTCTCCGCAAGACGGATAGGTATTATGTTCAACGCAAATATATAGCTTACTATCAGAAGGATATAGGTCCTGAAATCACCGAAATCCGGCACGTTGAGGTCTGAAATATGCTTGCATGAAAGGCTTATATGCAACGCCAGACACAGCAACAGAATGTCCGCGATAATTGTCGGAGTCTTATAGAACATCAGTTCCTTCGTATTCATTCTTCTTCCCGGCATAATCCAAAATAGTCGATTAAATGGTTACGTAAGTGTTGGTTACTATCTGTTATTGTTTACAAGTTCAATTACCTCGTCATAATCTTCAGCATTCTCGAAGGACTCTTTGTGGATGCCCGAAACGGCAACCGTCATATCGCCCACAGCCATCACGAGTTTCCTGTCGCGGTCTATGCGCACGATATAGCCCTCAAGCCCATTGAAAATGCCGGATGTGATGCGAACAAGCGGATTCCCCTCCGCATATTCAGTCACAGGCTTAATCATAAATCTTATCCTGGAAGGATCGAAAGACATCAGTTTTATGAACGGTTGCATAATGCTGTCCTTAATCACCGCAGTCTCACCGGTAGCGCAGTCATTTGCAAGGTAAAGCCCAAGAAAACTCGCAGTCAGGTACTTTTTTATTTCCGAAGCATTGCCTTGAATAAATACAAGGCCGCTCACAGTCTGCGTTTCCACCGATTCTCCGGCGCTTTTCTGCACCTTGGTGGTATGTACGAACACCCTGAACGGAGTCTCCTTTGCAATACGCTCCTTAATCATCTGAACCTTAGTATGATGCGCGAACATATAGCACCACTCGGCACACGACAAAATTTCTGCGCAGTCATTATTTTCCTGCCCAGAAACATTGTTTGCCATTGCCATAGAACGAGAATCTGTACTATCCAGTTTCATCGATCCGCGTCCTATTTTATATTTACAGAACCTTCCTTGGTAACTGTACGTGATGAGTCAAAAATATTCGTTGTCACGATAGGTTCAAGGTTAAATTAGCATATACTGCAAATATAACCAATTAAAGTAAATTAGCAAAGCCCCCCCCCGAACATAACGCACTGATAATCACCACTATACAATAAAATTATCCAAATAAGCAAAGTCTTCGCTATGCACGCATAGACGAGCATCGAGGCTAATCATCGAATAATCAACAAATTACAAATAAAAATACGCTACAGCGCGTCTGAAAGGTCATTTTTGTTCAATTCAAGCCACTCAAGTGCAAAACGTATTTTTATTCAGATATTTTGTTCTCGATGTAAAGACGCTCTGCTGGTTTCATTTCCAAAGTAAGAGCTTTTGACCAATAAGCGCGGGCAAGTTCATCCTCGTCGAGCGACTTATAATAATCACCGACAGTGTTATAGGCATTGTAATACTGCGAATCAAGACTTATAAAGTAGTCAAGAGAATCCTTCTGAATCTTTCTGCGAGAGTTCGCCGCACTCTTGATAACCGGCTGCATACGCTTGAATTCAAGCACATTCCTGAAGTCTTCCGAATCAACGAACGGGTCTTTCGCAATCTTCTCTGACGTCACGGACACTACAGCGCTGAAATCACTTGAAAGCGACTTATTCAGATCATAGCATACGAAACTTCCAAGTTGCCACGGAGATGTGGACACCCATATTTTTCTTTCTGATGGCTTGAAAATCACCGAGTGCATAGCCAGCAACTGGTTAATCGCCAAGTCATTGCAATATCCTATCTGCTGACCGTCCTCGCCTCTCATATCTCGGAGAACCAATGCCGCTTTCTGCGGATCAATTACACCGAGTGAATCAAGCAGATGCTCTACCCTGCGGAAACGCACCATACTGTCAGATGTACGTATATTCTCCTGATTTACAGGATTATCCCAAAACTTTGAAGACTGGTAATGATTGGTGCAGACAATGCGGTGCACGCCAGGTTCACTTTCTACCGGGTCATAAATTGCCATTTCCGAAGGAGTCTTTTCGATAATGGCAGCGCGGCCGTCCTTAGCGGAAGAAACCAGGATAGACTCAGAAACGAAAGTCCTGTATTCACCGGCTATGCGCCAAGCTTCTTCGATAGTGGAGGAATACTGAAGAATCCGCTTGGTGAGGAAAGATATAGGTGTCGCGGACATACGCGGTGTTTCAAGTTTGGAAGCGTTGATTGTGACCGTCAATCCCTCAGAATTCATTCCTGACAGCACGCCAAGCATTCCTGGCCAAGTTATTGAAACAAAAGGATATCCGGAATCGGGCTTCTCGAACAGGACAAGTTTGTTGCGCGCAAAATCATCCCCCATATAGAAGTCGAAATTTCTGCCGACTATCAGCGAGGAATCAGCGGATTCGTCCCCCCAAACCGCGAAAGAAGTGCATCCGACAAGCATATAGTCCTGCATCACGTGGCCTATGTCGTGCGCAGAATGGTATTGCATCTGACGTTCGTACGGATTACCGAACTCGTCGAAATCGTGGGTACAGACCGTTGACATAGCCTTAATTTCCTGGCGGTATTCCTTTGGAACACTTCTGCCTAGACGGCGGTTGAAGATGGTCATAAAATAGCAGAGGAAATTGCGGTAGCCTTCGTTAGGAACAATTTCAAACAGTTTGTCTGCAAAAACTTTCTCTTGATATCGCACAAGATCCGGCGCCAGTTTGCCGATAGCCTCGCCACGTTCAAAGGCACTGCCCGAAACTTTCATTTCCCAAAGTCCGTCAGCATTCAGCCGCACAGCAGAATTGTTCCATCTCCGGAGAGAATCCGACACTATAGTCGCCTCACCTTCGGACGGGACAAACTCCGGTTCCGCAAAATCGGCTGAAGCGTGAAGAATCATACAGAACAGCACGACACACAACGCCAAAGTCAGAATTCCGGCAAATATCCATAGAAATATCTTCAATAGTATTTTCAGCAGTTTCCGAGCCATAACAAGGTGGGTTTCAGTGTTTTAATATATAGAACGTGTTGGAAGTCAGATTGTCATTTGCGCAAGTGGATATGGAAAGTCCAGCGCGAGAAGCAAGTTCAGTCATCCTGCTTTCAGACAGGAAATGAAGGTTTCCAGCAGTCTTATTGAACTTAAGTATCTTCGTTGAGAATACCTCACTCAGTGCAGTAACTTTCTGGCCTTCAGCATTTTCAGAATTAGAATCACGTATAAGTATGATTCCGCCGGGCAACAGCCTGGAAGCGCAGTTATTTATCAGTTTCTCCTGCGTTTCTTCGTCAAGATAATGCAGCATATCGCTTATGACGAAGGCATTGCTCTCCTTGAGTTCAGCCGAAGCCGCATCACAGCATTCAAATGAAAGATTAGGCAAACGCTTCAGCAGCCAGCAGTTACGCGCGATATTGACTTTATCCTCATCATAGTCGATGCCAGTCACTTTGCGTTGTGGACGGTAGAGGGATAACATAAAATCCAACTGTCCCATTCCACAGCCAATGTCAGTAATGACGCCCGACTCCGGAAGAATGGAATCGAAAAATTCATAGTTACGCTCCATTCTGGTCTTCACCTTCACATACCATTCAGTAACAGGACCTTTGTAGATGTACGCAGACTCCAGAATGCGTGCAAAATACGGATTCTTGCTGCTGTTCCACTCCCTGCACAACTCATCGTAACTGGTTCGTATCATAGATGATATGTTCGCAGTAAGTTTGTGATAATCAACTCCTGCTGTTTCGACAGGCGTCAATATCTCTGTTATCGACACGCCCTCGGTCATATTGAATCCCTGATTTTTCGGAACTGCCAGGCAGTTGCCGTAGAACACTACCGGAATCACAGGCGCGCCCACTTTTGACGCGAGATAGAACGCCCCTTTATGAAATCTGCGGACTGTGCCGTCCACCGAACGGGTTCCCTCCGGGAACACTGCCAGGCACCATCCTGCTTCTATGTCCGCGCCAATCTTTGACAATGATGCCTCGTAGCCTTCTGTACGGCTGTAATATCCTAAATATCTTGATATTGCGCTAAAGAGTGGAGACCTGAACACCCAGTCGGCCGCCATAAATTTCACCTTTGGGAATGTGGCCAATATCATTATGATGTCAAGGGACGACTGATGATTGGCAACTACCACTCCTGCAGGTCCGTTCCACTGTCTGATCCGTTGTCCGTCCGATCCAGTTCTACGCGATTTTATGAACATAAATGTGCCGACCATCCATCTGCATGCCCTGTGCAGCATCCATGAAATCGCCGTACGCTTTCTGTCACTTCCGATAGGAATCAGCAGAAGTATGAGTCCCAGAAGAAGTATTATCGCGCTCCCCAATATAGCGGGGACATAGAACACAATGTCGCGCAGAATTGCCCACAGAGTATATGGCGGACGTCCTTTTTCAGTTGGACGTGTCACAAACCAATTGAACAGCACAGGTTCTGCCGTGTATGCAACCAATACGACAGCCAGCATACCGAGGATTGTAATCAGTGCTATCGAATGCAGAGCCGGATGACGCGCGAATATGAGCGCGCCTATGCCGACAACCATCGTGAAAGACGAGAAGAAGATTGCAGTCTTGTGAGAATCAAGAAGTTGCTTTCCTGTCTTATAGCGATAAAGAAGTCCCTCGAGAATGAATATGCTGAAATCGTCTCCCATACCGAATATGAATGTAGAGAGAATGATGTTCACGATATTGAACTGCACTCCGAGAATTCCCATTATTCCGGTGATTATCAGCCAGCTTATAGCCATCGGCAGGAAACTCAACAGCGCGAGTTCAAGTCTACCGTATGAGAGCCACAGCACGAAGAAAATCAGGAAAGAGGATATGAAAAGAATCAGATAGAAGTCCGAGTTTATTCCTTCGGCTGCCTTGGTTGCGAAATAGGACTGGTCGAAAATCACGACATCCTTGTCATCGGAGAAAGCGCCATAGACCTCATCGATTTTGTCCAAGTCAATGCGCACCTGCGTGATGAACATTTTCAGTTTGTCAGAAGAGCTGCACCAACTCTCGAATGCCGACGGCAACGAGTCCTTTCCAAAATAGTCCAAAGGCTCAGCCTTACTGCAAATACGCTCTATAGATGCGTCGAAAGCGTCTTCCCTGAAGCCGTATTTTACTGCAGCCGTACGCGCATTTTCCTTGAGCGCCTGCACTCTCTGCACTGTCCACCACTCGTTCCACCTGTCAATCCTTGACTGCTGCTCGGATTCGCCGCAAATGAATGGCCCGGCATCGGCATAGCTGACAATTTTGCCCTCTTTCTGCAGGTTGTCGAGTCTTGACAATGTGGATTTATACGCCCCGTATGCATCGTCTGATGTCTTTCCCACGCTCACGAACATCACCGATTTGGTGGAGTCATTCACTTCCGACGTAAGAATACGCTCAGCTTCAATGAATTTCGGTTCCCAATAGGTCAATGCCGACATATCGCTGTCGAATCCGACCCTAAATGACATTACAGTGCACACTGCCGTAACAATGACAAGTGCCCCCAGAAGCCATTTATTCTTATGGAACGGATAAGCACTGAATTTCTCAATAGCTTTGAGAACTTTTCCCTCTCTCAAATCTTCCTGTCCCACAAGGAAATACGGCAGAAAGACAAGGCAGAAAATCATTGTCCCCACAAGTGCCAGCGAGGCGAAAAGCCCGAAATCCTGAAGCAGTCTTGATGACGTAAACAGAAGCCCTGCAAAAGCACCGATAGTGGTTACGCTGCCGATTATCATAGGATCGCATATCTCCTCCAGAAGCTGCGGTACGGTCTTAACGTGGTTCTGATGTGCGAGGAGATGTATCGAATAACTGAGCGCTATACCCAATATCGCGGCACCGGCACCCACAGCTATACCAGAGATGCTGCCCTGAATGACCCAAGACATTGCGAGCGCAAACACCACGCCATAAGCTACCGGACACAGTATCAGGAATATAGACCGCTTGCGTTTGAATACAGCCAATATAAACAGAACTATGATTATGAGCGCTACAATTGATGTGAGATAGGTGTCGCGTTTCACCTGCCGGGCATTATAGACACTCATCGCAGGGCCACCGAAATAGTGGACATCGATAGTCGGAAATTCCGCGGATAATGTATCCAAAGCGCTGTCTATCACCTTTATAAGCCTGTCGTTTGCAGCAGTCTCACCGGACGAGAATTTCGGTTCAATGAAAGCCAGCATCGTCTTTCCTGACGGAGTGAAGACGTGGGAAAACCTGACATTGTAGTCTGAAGCAGGATTTAGTGCAGCGGTCTTGGCAAGCACTCCTCCGCCTATTGCCAAAGGGTCGGACATAATGTAGTCCTTCATTGCGAATCCCGCTGGCGAAATCAGATTTACATAGTCATTTCTTATCGCGGAATCCACAGCTTCCGGCGAATCCAGCCGGGCAAGCCGATCATAATCCGCTTCTTCCATAAAAGAAGGAAGATGTTCGAGCACGAACGAAATCAGGCCTTGAGCCTCATTTTGCCCGACCTCTCCTATGTAACTGTCAATCAGAGCCGCATTTTTTTCCTCACCGAAAATCTCGCCCAGCCTGTCAGAGGCCATAATCATAGAATCCACAGCGGATTCCGCGTTGTCATCGGCATTCTTCGCATCGAACATCACAACGATTTTGTCGCTTACCCTCAAATGAGAGAATACGTCAGACATATCAGCAGTATCCTTTGACGAAGGGAAGAACGAAGTTATGTTCTCCTCGAAACGTATTCTGGAAGCCATCACGCAAAGGACGGCAGTGCTTGCCAACATTGTGACCCAGAATGTGATAGGATGATTACGGAACCAGTTGTACAGCTGTATAAATAGTCTTGACATCTAATCGGAGTTTGAATTGTGACGGAAAATTGAAAGCAATGACATTGACAACAACCAGGACAATGCAGACAGCGCAATGCCGAAGACAATGCTCCCCAGCACGTATTGCACAAGCATTCCGCCAACTGATGCCAATGAAATCTGATCGAACGGCACCACAACCGGCTGTCCGAGGAGCTTGCATCCGGTCCAATATCCTCCGAAAACGAGGAATGGTATCATCGGCGGCAGGCTTATGTTGGACGCTACAAGAGCTATGACTTTGTTGAGTTTGAGGATGTGTGCCAATGCAAATGCGCATACCATCTGGTAGCCCCATATTGGCATCACGCCCATCAATACGCCCAAAGCTATGGCCGACGATATGCGGGCATTGCTCTCTTTCGAGTGAATTATATTATTGTCTATGAATAATTTGACATTAGCCCAAGTCAGTTTTTTCAGGAAATTGACAGGCCACCGCCAAAATATGCAGTAAAGCACAAGAAGCGTGTTGAGTACACTTATTTTTGTAAAATCACGGAACGGCTTGAAATGCGAAACCCTTTCTCCTGCAGGAGGATAATACACATTGACAGGCACATTCTTCACTTTCATCCCCTTCCACGCGGAGAACACAAGTATCTCGAGTTCAAATTCATAGCCACCGGTAAGAAAATGCGAAGCTATAGAGAGCCCTTCAAGCGGATATGCCCTGTAGCCGGACTGTGTGTCGGTGAGTGGGATTCCCGTCTCAAGTTTGAACCAGAAGTTGGAGAACTTGTTTGCAAATGTATTCTTGCCCGGCATATCCTGCGCCTGAAGGTTTCGTGCACCCACAAATATTGTTCCCGGCTCATTTTCAATGTATTCAGCAAACACGGGAAGGTCAGAAGGATAGTGCTGTCCATCGGAATCTATACTGATGGCGTATGCGAATCCGCGTTCGCGGGCAAACTCAATGGCATTTACGAGCGCTACGCCTTTTCCCCAGTTCCACGGATGTGTCAGGACAGTAATATGGTTTGAGAACTGTTCCAGAATATGTGAGGTTCCATCTGTACATCCGTCATTTACGACAATGACATCTTCGCAGTACTGAAGGACCTCTCTGACAACTGACTCGATGGTGCCGGCATTGTTGTATGTCGGCATCACCACGCAGCATTTAAGTTCTTTCAGTTTTTCCCTGCATCGGGATGCCGCTATATTGTCGTCTGAATGTAGAGAATTTGTCATATTAAAGTCTCACAAGGTGAAACATAAGTATATTACACTAATACAAAGCCTTACGCAGTTTGGAGGCGAGAAATGAGGCAAAGGACTTATGTTCAAGGAAATCCGCACAGGAATTCATTGTATATGAGTCCTTTGAAACAGTCATATCAAATACGGTCATACCGAATACCGTTGCTCCCAATGCCCTGAAGCTGCCGTCTTCGAGAGGTTTGGCAATTATAACACCTGAAATTTCGTGTTTTCCTGCTTTCAGTGTATATTTCAGACGCCTCTGCGAATCTGCAGTGCCTGATGTCACGGAATTATCTTCAGCATTCTCAATGGAAACATCATAGTCGGAAGACGAATTTTCGCCTCCTCCTATTTCCGAAACAAGAAGCTGCGGAAAACACGACGATGCCAGCATTGCCACACTAACGAACATCAAACACAGATGAAGGAATCGTCTCATTGAATTTCTGTTGTGAGAAAACATATCCGGTGTAGTCATTCGCATTTTCATACATATACAGCTCGGTAACCGACATATCTTTCCTGCTGAGGTGAATCTCCATTTTGGAGATATAATTCTTAACCTGCTGGGACTGAGGCAGAATCGTTATGCGGTAATCATTTGCAGATTCTTCGATACTGACCCTGAAGTTCGCACCCATAAGACTGATATTGCCTGTCATACAAGCTGTTATGAGCAGGCTCATCTGGTCCATCATAGGGTTTCCCTTGGTGCTGATTACCGAAGACTTGCCTGAACTGACCGTCTTCAGTTTATCACCGTTGATTACAATCTTGTACTTTACAGGTGAAAGATAATCCAGGCATATCTTGTCGCTCTTCTGCCAGTAGAAATTGCCGTCCGACTTCATTTCTGTGCTGAACACACTCAGAAATTTTGTCTGCACGAACTTCGCCTGTATGGAAGAGATTGCGGAATTTCTGCGCTGGAGTTCCGCAAGAAACGCTTTTTCGTCCTTCAGCTGGCCATAGTCCGCTGCCGCCACAGACATTACGGAAACTGTGCAAAGCACGATTAAAAAAAGTATCTTTCGTATAGTCATATCCATCAAATTATTTACAATTGTGCCGGGGAGATTTGAACGGAAGGGGTCTGTCATAGCGGTAGCCTTCAGCGTCAAGGCTGTCAAGGAGTTCATTCACAAGCAGTTCCTCATCTGGCAGACGGTCGTGCAACAGAATCACGGAGCCGGCTTTCACCTGCTTCATTATGCGGTCGAGTATAATCTTCCGTCCGTTCTTCTTGTCAATATCCACCGTATCGAAACTTCTTACATTCCAACCTATTGTCTTGAGCCCGCAGATTTTCACCGCCTTAGCCACGGTAGGATTCACAACTCCGAACGGGGGCCGGAAGAACTGAACTGTTCTGCAGGCCAAAGACTCCAAAAGCGACTGGCAATAATACAGTTCCTCGCACATAGCGTCAAGCGACAACAGCGGAAACGTATTCTTGTGCGTATATGAATGTATTCCGATATGGTGTTCATTCGCAAGGATATTGAGCACAATATCCTCATTTCCATTGACTTTCGATCCAATAAGAAAAAACGTAGCCTTCGCTCCACGACTTTTGAGTACATCCAGCACTTTTTCTGTCCTTCCGCGCACCGGTCCGTCATCGAAAGTAAGATAAACAACCTTGTCGTCCGTCTTCTCCCTGCAAAACGCCTTCAGATAGACACCGGAGCCTATGCTCGCAGATGCCCAGACCATAAATCCAAGAACCGCTGACAATAAGATTATTATGATGATTGCGATTGCCATTTGAAGAAGGATTTAGACCTGTTGTCCGGATTTGTACAACAGCAGCGCCGGTCCGTCTTCATTGACATCATCCACGATGACAGTGTAGCCTTCCGAAAGCATTCCTTGCGAAATCAAACGGCTCATCAAAACCGGCAATATAGACATAAACGCGCCCATTTCATAGGCAAACGCACTGCATTTCAACACATTGGCATTCTTCAGTTCCACATTGAAGACTTCGGAGAACTCATCTCTATCTTCTCTGCCTGCAACTGCGCACAAACGTATGCCGGAGTTTTCTCCGGAAAGCACGAATGCCGCGGCACCTTCGCCAAGAGGATATGCCACATTTCCACCGTGAATACATTTTCTTATTGCATCGACTTCAGGCGTAACCTCATCAAATGCTCCGGCTATCACGCACTTACCCGGATTTTCCTCAAGCAGCAAAGCGGCATCCGTAACCGTTGAGACGAATCCCTGAGCGCGCTGCACATAAGTGGTGTTGTAAGCCCTTATCTTTCTTATCAATGCGATATAACCTGATGCTGTATTGAATGTAGACTGCATAAAAGGAGAAGGGTTGAGGAGTTCTTCTCCCCTGTCAAACAGACTGTTACCGAATGTAAAGGTATCTTTCATAAATCCCATTCCGGTCGATGTGATCACGCCGGCAATGCGTTCAGACGGAATGTTCTCCAGACTTTTTAGCGCACAACTAACCGACATTTTGAGGAGCTTGCCCATACGCCTGCGAAGAATGGCATCAGTTATGACTGATTTGTAGTCAGGGTCCTGTATGGTTCGGGGCGAGAGGTCATCTCCATCCGTATCATTCTGCGACAATTCATCCGCAACCGTTTCCGATGCAGGAACAGATGAATTCCCCTCTCTCAGTTTCTCAGGACAAAGATAATTGACATTGCTGATATAGCAGGGAGTATTTGGTCTGAATACCATAGACTTACTTCGAAAATATAAGTGACACACAGTTTCCGCTGAAGCCGAAAGCGGATGACATTATGTTGCGCGGACAGACAGCTCGTTCTCCGGCGTAAGGCACTAAACCAGTTTCGGAAATTGGCGTGGAGAATCCGCAAGAGCGCATAAACGATACGTCCCCTCTGTCAAGCGCCTTGCAGACAAGAGCAGCCTCAATGCCCTCTGAAGCACCTAGTGTATGGCCGAAATATCCTTTTAGAGAACTGAAAGGAGGAACCTTGCCCTCGAATATGCGCAGCATCGCATTGCTCTCAGCCTCGTCATTTACCTGAGTGCCAGTACCATGGGTATTTATAAAATCAATATCTGAAGGCTTGAGTCCGGCATATTCCAAAGCCGCAGCCATAGCCATTCCAGGTCCGATTCCTTCCGGTGTACTTGCAGTCTGATGATATGCCTCGTTGGCGTTGCCCCAACCTGACACTGAGCAATATGCTGAAGCCGGATTTGATGTAAGCACAAGATAACCTGCACCTTCACCAAGATTAAGCCCCACCCTCGACTCGTCGAAAGGCCTGCAAATCTGGGAATCAAGAATTCTCAGCGAATTGAAGCCGTTCATAATGAATTTGCAAAGAGAATCAGATCCCCCTACTATGGAGGTATCGCACAGTCCAGACCGTATCATCCGTGCACCGAGCATAATCGCGTTTCCCGCAGCAGAGCACGCAGTACTGATTGTCGATACAAAATCCACATTCACACTTTTTTCGCGCAGGAATGATGCAATGGCTGATGTGGATGCCCCGGGATCGTGCACCTCAAGAATCCGGACATTCCCTTCGGAAAGATTCTGCCTATAGGATGCCCAGAGCACCTCGCTGAGATCCATACCGCCTGCAGAAGTTCCTGAAATAAGAGCCACGCGCCTGCCAGGTCCAAAAATATCTTCCTTATTCAAGCCTCGACGCAGACAGTCTTCCACAGCTTCCTCAACGGCTTTAATTCCAAGAAGCGATGTTCTGCTTACTATTTCATCACGGGAAATGCCCAATTCAGACTTCAAAGCGTCATCTGACATCAGGACTTCACCGGCCGGGGACTGCACCTTTGTCTCAAAACGCTTCACAGGCGCAATAAAAGACTTGCCACGCGACAAAGCAGCAACCATCTGTGCTACATCTTCTCCCGCTGCACTGATAGCGCCTATTCCGTTTACATAGACTTTGATATCGCTGCCCATCATTGTTTATGCGAGAGGATGTAGTCAGCCATTGTCTTGACTGAATGGAACACCGACTTGCCTTCTGCCGGATTTTTCAGCTTTATGCCATATTCCTTGTCAAGCAACAGAATTACTTCCAAAGCGTCAATCGAGTCAAGTCCAAGTCCCTCTTCACCGAACAATGGAGCCTCCGGATCAATATCTTCCGGTGTAACTTCCTCAAGATTCAATGCCTCAATCAATTGGGACTTCAATTTTTCTATAAGCTCATCCATATTGAATAAAATTGACTTCGTGTTAGTTTCACTATAAAATTGATTTCAAAACTTCAAATTTAGCGAAATATTCTCCTTTTAGAAAATCCAGGTGGCCGATTATACAGTATTTCAAGTCTTGCGCAGCTGCAGCAAGGCGCGCATACTCCCGGATATCCGACATAGAAGCATCCTCAGACCAAAACCACGTATTCTCGCCCTTGATGTGGTGACGTATGGAGATTTCACCGGCCACTACATTAGGCAGAGTATATACGAACACTGCCGGGCTTGCCGACGCATCTCCCTCCGTATCAATTATCTCCTGATGCTTGATATCCGTATCGAGACACCCGTATTTGCCGGACAGAATGAGTCCGCACTCCTCTTCGCCATATTCAATACCGTCCAAAAGCCACGCTGAAGCGACATATCCGAGTTTACAGAAATCGTCCATCTTGTAGAATTTCAGATTAGACTCCCCCCTCGACTTAAACGCTTCCCGTATAAATATCTGGAAATCAGTAGAGTCTGCCTGAAAGACCACCTTACCGTCCACAGATATTCTTCCGTTCGATATTTCCACTATACGGACCGGCTTCAGTTCAACATCTTTCGAAGTATTTTGAGTGAGACCTGAGCCCAAAGAAAGCACAACTGCAGCATTGGTCCCGCCGAATCCGGAAGCCGTTTTTACCGCACTAACAGTTCCCGAACGAGGAATGGAGCGGTTTTCTGCAGAAACATTGACAGGCATAGGAACGCCCAACTTTTCAAAGCCTTTTGTGCCGACAAACACTCCCCGCTTCATCTCCTCCGCGAGAATTATGGTCTCTATCACTCCTGATGCCCCCATCGTATGCCCGAAATACGGCTTCAAACTCTGTGCAGGCACGTTTTCGAGACCAGCGAGCGACACAGCCTTTGACTCCATCTCGTCATTATAGGCGGTAGCGGTGCCGTGCATCTGAAGCACATCGACCTGAGAGGATGATATTCCTGCCTCCGACATCGACTTTCGCATCGCAAAAAACAATCCGTCTCCGGTTCTGGACGGTCCCGAAATATGGTTGGCATCATCGGTAATCGCGCCTCCGTCAATGCTTACGAACTGGCCTGAGTCTACGGAACCGACTTCATCTGATGCGGCATCACTTTGGACAAAGGACGGCTTTTCCGCTGTCAGAAGCATCGCGCCACAGGCTTCGCCAAGATTAAGTCCGCAACGCGACTCATCGTATGGACGGCACAGTTCCGGACTCAACGATTTGAATGATGCAAATCCGCTGGTAATGAACCTGTTCTGCACATCCACACCGACTACTATCATCTGTCTGTATTTTCCGGAAAGAATCATTCTCCTTGCTGCAACAATCGCAGAAACTCCTGATATACAAGCATTTGAAATTACAAAAACATCTTCCTTTCCGATACCGAAACGGGAAGCGATTCTGCTGGACATCTCGCCGAAAAAAAGTGACTTGTCCATAACCTTACCGACATCAGAATAATGCGCGTTTTCCAGAAGTGATATGTTTCCCTTCGCAGAAGCAAACACAAGCCCTGTGCGTCTGCCAGAATTCCATTTGAGAGAATCTATGCAAGAAATTGCAAGCAGTTCCGCCCGCGTATATTCTGACTGACCGTATTTCCGGTCAAGTTCATCATAAATGCTTTCCGGAATCAGTCCCAGCATAAGAGAGGACTGCGTGACGCGCGGCAAGGAGGATTTTTTCACGCCGGAATCCCCAGCAATCAATGCGTCCATATTCCTGCCCACTCCACTCCCTAGCGATGTAATCATCGCCGTGCCAGCTATATATACTTTTCCGATTATCATAAGAGATTCAATTTTACCAGTTTACGAATTCCTCAACCCCCAAAAATCATAATAATTGTACCACTGCTCCGGATGACGTTTAAGTTCTCCTTCCAACGAACTTATGAATTGGGAGAGCAGAGCGGCTTCTGCGCCTTTTCTTGAGGTCGGAAGTTCCGCAGCTGTGAATGACAATCTGTACCGCCTTCCGCGTTCACGAACGACATAGAAGAATATGACCGGAACTCTCATACGGGCGGCCACGTGAAATGTTCCGAACGGGAATTGCACTGGATGGCCCATAAATTCAGCGTCAATGATATTTTCACTTCTCAGATAGCGGTCGCACAGAAAGCATACAAGTTCACCCTTGTCCAGAGCATCCGTAATCATAAAAATATGCGAGAGATTATCCTTGTTGACAGGAATTATCTTGAATGATGCGTCAATATCCTTGTTTTTCTCCAGAACCTCTTTTATATCAGAGTGTTCGTTGTCGAACATCACGAGATTCAGCCGCACGCCACAGTCCCTGAAAAACGGCTCTCCTGCAGCCCAGTTGCCGAAATGCGCGCCCATCATCACTGCTCCACGATGCTGTGCCACGGCATTTTTCAGGTTTTCCATACCCACGAATGTAAATCGGAAACGGTCCGACATACCCGCAGAAATCGCAACCTTGTCTATCAATGACTGCCCGAAGGAATAATAGTTCCTGTAAACGAGCAATGCCGACTTCAACACGGGATAGCCGAGAATTTTTCTGGCATAACGCCAAATATCAGCGGTAGATTTTGGGGCGACCAAAACAAAATAAAACGCCACAACGGCAAGTAGCGCATAAGCGCTTCCAACACCGAAATGACGTATCAGAAATATGAATATCTGATATCCTGTTTTTCCTCCCCGGGACTGACCTTGCCAACCTTCAGCCATAGGTCAGATTTTGTCCTCAAGAAAATCGTAGAAATCCGAAAAAGTTTTGATGCCGGCAAAATCTTCCTTTTTCATCACATATCCGAAGTTCTTCTCCACAAGCACCACAACATCCACTATATCCAGACTGTCAAGATCAAGCACTTCCATCAGCGGGGCATCCGGCAACATTACACTTTTATCCGCCTCAAATTCTTCGGACAATATTCCGTTAACTTTTTCGATAAGGTCTTCTCTGGTCATCTTTCGCTAGTTTAAGCCCCAAATTTAAGATAAATTTAAGATTTATTCAAGTCTTACTGGCATCCGACTCCATCGTGGCTCTAGCCATTAGCGCCTTTCGAATTTCCATATTCGCATTTGCTATTATCTGACTACGCTTTCGGTATCTGTCAGATAACCTTCAGAGGGAGCTTCAGTGAGTGTCTGGAAATTATGAGTCCCATCACGAAGAATGCCGCCACGACCTTCTCCCGATGACCCGCTGTTGGTCTTGAGGTAATCGCCGCAAATGGCGAAGTCCCAGTCCCTGCGGGCTGACCATTCTGCGTCTTCCGTCTCGGAAAGGAATGTGCTAGTCCCCACCGTTTCTCCGGTTTTAATCGAAAAATAAACCCACTTGTCCACAGTCAATCCCCCGATGGTCACTTCAGATTCAACTACAGGTTCAGGTCCGCTGCCGCTTCTGCAAGAGAACAACAAGGATGCGGAAATCAATGCAAGTAATACTGTTTTTAATATCTTGACATTCATACCCATATTATTTTGAAAGTTTGCGGCTACCGTCCGGAGCATAGACATACTTCAGTTTGATTGTTCCAGAATTCCGGTCATAGTCGGAGAAACGCAGTTTTGCATATTTACCGTCAGCTGTCCGGATAACAAGCGGAGCAGCAGCCGGCTGTCCAGATGAATTAAGCCACTGCACCTGCGAACAAGATGTCTTTCTGGCCGCAACAGTCTCTACACTGAACATATTGTTTCCGCTTTGAAGTTCCGTTCCTGAGATATCCGTGCAAGTATAAATCTTCGGCTTGGCACGGTCTGCACGATAGTCATAGACCGAAAATTCCAGCAATTTTCCGCTTCCATACACTTCACCGCGCTTGTTTCTGCAAACCGTAAGGAAGAATTTCGGCTCAGCGGAATCATCTATGTAACCAGCGTAGGAACTAAAATCAAACGCAAATTCAATCTCGGAACTTGCACCGCGTCCCTGCATCGGATAATCTCCACCCTGATAATTTGCAATTGGCACCGCAAAATCATAGACAGGAGCTGCATCGGATGCCTTGTTGGAGACACCGATTCTGAAGGCGATGTCATTCCTTGAAGTATAGTCAAGTTTCACACGAAAAACCACTTGAGGTTCACGATATTCCACATCCGTACCCACCATTTCCGCCCCGAGCGCCCCCGTATCACGGTCAGCCTGTTCCCAGAACCAGTAAGGAAGATAGAAACGTCCCTTGTCGTGCTTGTAATAATAGAGTCCCCACGTGTTGCATACGATGAATGCCCCTTTGCTGACAGTTCCGTCCGGAGCATTGAATTCAACAAGGTCATCATAACCTACTATCGTCATAGCGTGCGCACCGGTAGGAGAAAGCGCTGTGAGCAAAGCCTTGTAGCCTGTCTCGGACGGACCGGAATAGTTAGTCTCAATGGTCCAGTCGCCCGCCCGAGACGAGAATGTAACGATCCCACCGGGCTTTCCCTGTTCTCCCCTGTTCCACAGATATTTGCGGACTTCATCTACACCTTCGCGGCTGCGCACTTCAAAGAATTTCACTTTCTTCACCCTGTTATGTATGGCTTTCAGATAATTGTCATATCCGCTTGTCCATTTGAACTGCGAGCTTGTATATTGCGACGGAAAGTCGGCCTCAGTAGCTATTCCGCCTTCAAACGCAATCTGAAGTCCCTCAACACCCAGTGACCCTTCATCATTGCCGCCGTTGATAAAGTTCCAAGTGTATAGATAACTGAACTGGTAATCCCGGCTTTCTGAAGCATTTCTGTCGAGCAGACGGTTCATCTCATAAGTGAACATATATCCGATATAGGAAGCCTGCGCACAGGAACCGCCTATCTGGTCAATGAGCGGAGGAAAATATTTCAGCGTGGAATTGTCAACAGAAGAAGGCATTGTCTCCTGCGCATTCAGAGCCGGGGTCGCCGTCAGAACCGCCACAACAATGGCGGCATATAATGATTTTATTTCCATCTGAGTCTTTTTATAGTTTTCTCAATCTCTTCTGAAAGCCTCTGCGGCACTTCATCTGACTCCTTCAAGACTTGAGAGAGTCCTGCAATTATCCTATCACGAGATATTGACTGTTCATACCAGCCCAACGTCTCGCAGGCTACCGTGCGCAAATAAACATCCTCCGAAGCGTCAGCCACGACTGTCAGAATCGGTTCCACAGCATAAACACTTTTCGCATTTCTAAAGATACGGATATCATTCACCCTATTTTGCACTGGCCGGCTCTTGTCAGACAAGTTTATGATATTCCTTGCATAATGACCGGTATTTGTCAATATGGCCACTGCATCTTCAGCGGCATAACCGGAGGCCCTGACCATCTCCGGATGAGACTTCATAAAAGCACGGACATCTGACACAAGTGAAGTATCCCCCAGAGCCGCAGCCATTTTTACTGAACTTCTCGCAACCAGTTCGTAAATGTCACCGAGTCCATTGCGCACCGTCTCCACGAAATCAGAAGCGGGATCGCTCGCGAGCACATTGAACGCGTGAATTCGCACTGTCCACGAACAATCTGACAGCATCTGCTTTGCTCTGCCATGCGCTGCACGCGCATCAATATAACCGAGGTGAGAAATGCCAGCACAGCGCAGAATCGGCAGTTCTGAGTAAGTATATTTGCTCCAGACCGAGAAATTGTCTGCATTAAACACCAGATCGTGATGCAGTTTATCCCTCAATTTACTTTCTGACTTGTCGTGTGGAGCGAATCTGAATGTCGGATCACCTATAAGATGGGACTCAAGATACGGAACCTCTTTCTGCCACATTCCTACACGTTCTCCAATCGAAATATAGCCCATCAACTTGTCTTCCCATTTATCCTGAAGAACATTGACTGTATTTCCCTGGGCCACAATACAATCCCCATCCCCGAAAACGTAACAGCCGGCCACATAGCCATCAGGATTGTGGAACGAGCCGTTATAGCAGGCGTTGAACACGATCATCTTCGCATTGCCGCGACCTTTCATTATGTCTCCGAGAAATATATTCGCTCCGGCATTTTCCAACGAATCAGCCACTGCATACGCTGCAAGAGCGCTGTCGGATACGACACTTCGAGGCAAGCGATACACCGAATCTACCGCTTCCTTAAGAAAACCATCGCCTTTGCCGCGAGAGCTGTAATACTTGTACATATCCCCGACTGAGCGCTTGAGAAAATCCATATCTTCGTCAAGATTTCTCGCCAGTTTACTCTCGTTGATATACTGCGTATCAAAATCACCGTGTTCGCTGAACACAAAAAGGTCCACGTCCTTTCTGGCGACTTCGCTGAGGAGATTCCACTTCATCTGACGGTCTTCCCTGAAGTTGAGAAAACGTCCGTGCGACGCCTTGTCGAAAGCATACGGAAAATACTCCCTGAACACCACTGGCTTCTGACGCCATATAGTTAGGCAATCGGAGTTATATCCATTCCCCGCGAAATATGTGAGGTCATCCAAAACATTATTCTCTTCGTGCGCCTTCACAACCTTGCGGAGATACTTTCTCAAAATCGCATATTTATCCCCTTTCATCACTCCCGGAACTTTCATTCTAGCGGAGTAAATGTCAGGACGCAGATGCTGTGAATCTTTTTCCGAGAGCCTGTAATAGAACACGTCCGTATCTACAGTGTCGCGTGAAATGAAGTCAAAACGCAAGTCAAAGTCATCATAGAAACGGTCAGATGCGACTGACGATTCTGATATCGGCCAAGTTTCCTCGTTCATTTTGAATGCAGTCGTAAGATGCTGTCCCTGACGCACTTTCACAATCGGAATATCTCCGGCAAGCACCACTCCTTCCAGCTTTGTTTTTCCTGACGCCAGCTTGAGTATCTGCGCTTTGACCTCGTCTGGACTTATCCAGTCCGCTGACACAATATAGGTTCCAAGGCCCTCTTTTTCAAGGACTTGCTTATAGGCATAAATTTCATCCCCACACTCGGAAAAAGTCTTATTGTCAGTAAATATGGCAAATGCCGTAGAAGACTTCACGCAACAGTTCACCACATTCACTTGAGCTTGTGCAAGACCAGAAACTCCGACAGTAAGGGCTGCCTGAAGAATGGCTCGTAAAAATATCTGTTTCATATCGCTACCTCATATAATATGCAAGACGGTTTCGCGTCTTCACAAGTTCATCCCTCAATGCCGACGGCATCTTTATCCCGGAGCTAAGGAACTCATCTATATTTTCCGCTATATCGGCACGGTTCCAAGCCCGTACATACCACCCGAGAACTTCAGCACACTGCACTCTTGAAGCCTCTGTCTCAGTTGAGTCACGTACAATGTCAAGGAGATTCTGCGCATACTGCGGATACGGCTGATTGCGCATCGCGCTGATATAGAACTTCCTGAAACGGTCAGTCTTGTTGGTGAAAGCATTCCGTGTCGCAGACTCGATAGAGAATGACTGACGGAACCTTTCGTCCGCCTTCCTGCGGAAAATATCGCGGTCATAAATCCAGTCCGCACTGTCAAGTTTCTTCTCAAAGTTCTTAAGGAACAAACTGTCAGGAAAATGGGCACAGACAAACCCCACATTGCTTGCCACTCTCAAAGAATTATAGTCATTCAAATAGAGTTCAGCCAACGCATCCGCCATATCCGGAGTACCAACCTTGCCCATATAATACGCGGACTTGCGACGAATGAATTCGTACGGGTCATCTGCACCTTCTTTCAGAAGTTCAGAGTAATTCCCGTCATTGTAGTGCGCGAGAAGATGCAGGCACTGAAGACGCAGCATATACTCGTCAGAAGTTCGCCAAATCTTCAGAAGAAGCGACGACAAACTCTTATATTCCAATACGAAAAGTTTATGCAGGGCAAGAGCGCGTATATCACACGGATATTTTGCAGAAGTATATTTCATCCAATATGCAGTGTTCCTGTTGTCCAAAGATGGACGCACCGCATTTTCAACCGGAGCGAAATGGAATGTCGGGTCACCGAGGATATGCGATTCCAGAATATTGACCTGCTGCATCCACTCACCAACCCTATACCCTTGTTCGAGCATCCCCAAAAGGTCCGATGAAGACTTGTCTTGAAGCACATTAACCGAATTTCCTATGCCGACAAGAGCATTTCCGGCCGAGAAAATGTATCTGGAAGCAATACAGTCATCCTCCCGAAAATCTCCGTTATAGCAAGCATCGAATACTGTAAGCCTTACATTCGGAGCAGCCGCAGCTATGTCGTCAAGCATAATTCCTGTAGACGCATCATAGAGGGAATCTTCCTTTGCAAGTACAGTATCATCCCAATCATTCACCCACTCGCTGCCGACTCCATACTTTTCCATTATGGCTTTCTTAATTTCATCGGCATTCCGTCCTCTTGCCACAGCCGACTTTATCTGCTGTCTGATACGGTACCGTGCATCCGCATAATAGCCGTCGGGGTCGTTTGGATGGGGAACATCAGTAATATATTGTCTCTCAGGAACGCCGTGTTCGTGAAAAATCGCAAGATCAAGTTCATCTCTTGAAATCTCTCTCAAGAGTATGTCTTTCATTTTCGGATACATCGCAAACACGAGAAACTTCGCTCCATCGGCGTTAGTGAAAGCTGCAGGGATCTGTTCCTGAAGCGTTATCGTCTCGTCTTTCCACGCCGCAAGACTATTAGAAAAAGAACCGCTTCCGCTGTAGGACATCACTTTGTCAAGTTTGTTCGTATCAGTCTTTGCTGCTGCAGCCTTGAGAAGATAACGGGAAATCTCGCCGTATTTGTCGCCTCTTTTCTCCGAAGCCTTGATGCGCCCCGTATATATGTCACAATCAATGTATTGCGGAGAGTCCGGAGAGAGTCTGTAATAAAAGAATCCGGTCTCGACACTATCTCTGCCTATGGCGTTGAATTTCAAATCAAAGTCGTCATAGAATCTGTCAGAAGGCACACTGCAGTCCCTCATCGGCCAATTTCCGTTCTCGTCCATCTTGAATGCGGATGTAAGATGCTGTGCTCCAGTCACCATAGCAATAGGAATATCCCCTACAAAGACGGCACCTTCAAGTCCTCTTGTCTTATGAAAGGCCTTAAGACTGTCCCGTAGTTCGTCAGGACCTGACCAATCTTTTGCTATTACAAACGCATCAAGTCCGTCTGCGCAGACGGACTTTCTGTATGTTTCTATTGCGGACGAGCACTTCTCCGATGTCTTGACATCAGTCACAACCGCAAACGTATGCGGATTGGCTGAAAGTGAAACAGATACGAACAGCGCCGCATAAAGTGGCAATATTTTTTTTGTCATAAGTTAAAACAATATTCCGAAGGATGCGGAGCAGAGGATTCTGTCCTTGCCAACCGATATGGCATTTATGTATCCGGCTTTTGCACCTATTACCCAACTTACCTTGCGACTCTCCGCAAAAGTGCAGTCAATTTTGCATCCCGCTTTGAAATAACTTGCATTAAGCCAGTCTGCCTGGTCGCCTAGCATAGATCTCGGCGCGTCATACGCTTTAGCGCTCAAACAATCATATCCGTCACCCAGGCCTGCAGCATAACCTCCGTCAATTCCCATGAGAAGAGAAGCCCGTTGCATCTTAAAATGTCTGTCAGCGAACACTCCCGCATAGATACGCATTGCATTTGAAGTCGATGCCGGCGAGACATAACTTTGGTCAAATGAAGAATACCTTGCCTCCCCACCGACCTTCCAATCGTTGCCTCTCTTGTCTGATGCTCCGAAAAGATGGTCATAAATCAGATTCGCGCTAACGCCTGTATAGGAAGACATCTCATTGGTACTGATTACAATCCATTCCTGCTTATATGCCGCAGTGCTCTGCTTCTGCACATATTCAAGTCCGTCCGTAAAACTACACATCACTTCGAGGTGAAACCTGTCAGAATTTGATTTACCGAAAAGGTATGATGAACTGAAAGTTATGTCATTTTCCCGAACAGAGCCAAGTTTCTTGGGCAACGACGGATTCTCGACACCCAGAGTCATCCGATGTCCTAATCCTGCTTCGACAAAGAAAATCTTTCCGAAAGAATACTGAACGGCTCCGCCATAACGGTATGTACGGTAGGTATGCGTCTTCATTCCGTCATTACCGCCAACCTTGTTCTGCACACTCTCGCCCAAGCCTCTGTGCTCCCAGACCTTAGGATCTTCCCAATAATTGTTATTGGAGACCTCTCCCCTTTCAAATCCATTGACATAGAATCCGCTGATACCCAATATGCTTTGTCCAAGACGCACTGCTGCCGAAGGCTCGACTTTCACACTATACTTGTATGTCTCGCCACGCGGGTCAAGCTGTTTCGCACCGACCTTGGTGGTGTAGTCCAATTTGAGTCCGAATGAAAGCCTGTCGCGTATCACCGGAGAGGAAATCCCAGCATTGAGTCTGTATTCCTGCCTGTTCCAACTGCTGGACTTGCTGTCTATCGGATAGTAAGGCATATTGTCATCAAGCTCGTACATCAGCACATTGTAGAGAGCATTGCGGTCAAATACATTACTGAATGAGAAACCGCCCGTAGTCAGGAATTTCCCGATATAGGCAGCACCAGATGTATTGACGGAAATATCCGAAGAAGACTTTCCGACACCATTTTTTCTATACTCGCCGTACCCACCGTCATATCTGAGGTTCAATGTATTGAAAATTCTGTACGGTTGGAATGACAGACCGGCTGAAGAGGAACTTCCAGCCCAGAAGGAGTTGCGGATTTCCGTCTCCGTCTGAACTGTATTTCCAATTTTACCCGCAGGCGCGCCAGCCCGGGCAACAAATGCTCCCAGGCTGACAAGCATTGCGGATATTGCAATAAACTTCTTCATTTACATAAATATGGAACAGCCAAGTTCCTGCATCTTACTGAATCCACGTATTCCAAGACGGAACCTTGGCACCGTATCTTCTGACCTGAGGATCAGTCTTAACCTCAAAATCGTCAGTAGTGTTGTTGGTGTCCTGATAAACGATTGTTCCGTCCTCTCGTGTTTCCTTAATTTTTCTCGCAATGCTTTCTGCAACATAAATACCTGAGCACCAGACGCCACCGGCATCAAGCACTGTCGGCAAACCGAGATGAGACATTCCGGACTCGTCGCTCACAGTCTGCACAGCATCAATAATTTCCGAAATCGGAACCTCACGCGCTGTACCGTTATAATCCGCATTTGTCGCGGTGATAAAATCCTCATTCTTGAGGGGTTTCGAAGGCTTGAAGAGAATGTATCTTGAGCCACTTACGGATGTCAGCCACTGAGGCATAGCATAACCTGCCTCAACAACTTTTGCCATATTCAATGCAGGATTATCAGTAAGCACAATACCTGAATAAGTAGTGGTTTCTTTCTCGACAGCCTCAAACTCAGCTCCGCTCAAATCAACGGGAGAAGCGCCATTGCTGAGTTTCTGGTCTTTGTGGTTGGTGCCCCACTGGGCTACTACAAATGATTCGCCCGGCTTAATCGGATAAGTGGTACCGTTGCCCGGAATCTGCCATATCGTCTTTGCGAAAACATACTGACTAGCATTCTCGATAGGCCAGTCGTATATGATGCTATAATCATAATTGGCAAAAATGGTTTCCGCTATACATAGGCTATCGGCATAGACAACCTCAGTGCTGTTGTTGTAGATTTCGTAGAATTGGTCACGGAAATAATAATCTCCACATCCTGTGTAATAGATTTCCTTGAATACGAGTGCTGCTTCCTTGACCGCATCTACCATCACGGTGACCTCATCATCGTCCTTGAGGAAACTTACACTGCTTTCTGCTCCGGCAATAGTGTATGTAAATCCGTTTTGCGCCTGAGAGCCGCTTACAGTGACGCTATAAAGTCCAGGGACAACGCCAGTTGCAGTGGCGATTCCGTTTTCCGTCTGCAAATCCACAGTCACGCCTGTTGCAAAGTTTGAAAGTCTGACCGAGTAGCTTTCAGGCGATGGCACACCGGCTTCTTCAAGTTTAGTCTCGTCCACCACGACATTGACGCTGATGGTCTTCGTTCCGGATTTCTGGCAGCCCACTGCAGCCAGAACCGCAAGTGCCAATACGGCGATTGCTGAATGTTTCATAATTCTATTTTATTTAACTTATTGATGTTTACTTGATTGTTACTTTGAATTCAAATCCGAAGAAAATAGGAATACCTAGTTCGTAATAACTACCTGTCTGCTTTGACTGATATAGCGGACGACTGTTGAATATGTTGTTCACATAGAAGGATGCGGTGAACATATCTCCAATTTCCTTACTCAGATTCAGATTGAAAATGGCGGTAGGAAAATATTTCTCTGCTATGAACCTGTTGTCGTTTAACGTCGGAAACATATATGAGAACTCAGGATCGCTTTTCATTGCAGGATCAAAGTCATACACTTTGCCGTCTTTGCGTGATATGTACTTTATGAACATAGTGTCGTTTCCGTACTTTGTCCAGTACTTGTTGTACCAATTGAACTGTCCTGTCAGTGTCACCGCAAGGCCCACGTGTGGAATATTGTGAGTAATTCTGAAAGTTGTGTTCAGCTGTTCAACGTAATTAGTGCTGACTTCAGGCTCATAGATTCCTATATTTTTCTCGGCCGTCCCGACATTGCTTCGAGTGCTGAAAGAATAGCCTTTATTGGTGTTGGAACTGCGCATCCACGCGCCGTTAATATAGAACGAAGTGCGTATCGCGTCAAAACGTCCTAAATCTATTTCATATTCGACTCCGCTGTTACGTGATTTACTGTTGTTCAATGGCTTATATACAGTATAGAAAAGGTTGTACGTATTTCCTTTTTTCAGCACCGGGCGCTGTCCTTCCTCTTTACTTGCGACTTCGTAGGTCGTGGACTGATACCAAATGAAAGAACTCAAGTCTGCACCGTAGTTGTAGCCATTATCCATTCTTTCGTCGTATGCCGTGAGGCTTATGCGGCAATGTTTTCCGAAATTGAAGTCCAGCCCGGCCTCGGCCTTACGGTTCACGGCTATTTCGAGGTCCTTGTTGGTGGCATCGTAAATATCCGTCTTTGCAATGAGAAGTTGTTCGTTTTCAGGCAGTCCGGCTATCATTCCGTTATAGAGAATATAGTCGTGATAGGACTTGTTCGGATAGAGATAATATGCAGTAGGAGCCTTGGAAGTAAGGCCATATCCTCCGCGCACTGTAGCCCAGGGGAATATGTCAATCGAGGCATTGATTCGAGGAGCAACAGAATTGAGGCCGTTAACATTGTCATAGCGCACACCAGTCACGACATTGAGTGTACGTTTTGCGAATGTCCAACTGAAGTAGTTCTCCGCATATACTCCAATCTGATTGATGAACGGAATGTCATAGTAAGGTCTTGCCCTATAACCGGACTCCGCATTGCCGATGTTTCTGAAAGGAGGATAGTCATCGTCATACACTGAGCCTCTTCCCAAGTTTCCATCTGTCTTGAAGTCCGCTCCTAGAAGCAGTCTCTCGTTCACTCCGCCCCAGGAATGCGCGAAATCAGCATTTACCTTGGCGAAAGCGTTCACTTCCTTTCCATATATGTCGTACTTGTACAGGTAGCTGTATGGCAGCACCACGCCCTTGACCTGACTGTCAGCCGACACGTTAGTTATCAGATTACCGTCAGCGTCATATATCTGTCCGCCTGCCACATTGCTGTATATCTGCCCATCTGTCATAGACTTGGAGTATAGGTTCATCGCATTGACAGCCGTGCTTTCATAGTGAGACTTCTTGTCATTCAGGCTTCCTGAAAGTAACCAATTCACACTACGCAGCCAGTTTCCGTTGATGGATGCACGTCCGTTGGTATTTAATGCAATGCCGAAATCATTGGCATACGACTGCGTCTTTGTAGTTTGGTCATCAGGATTGAGTCTGCTGCGGTCCCTGCCGAAACTGAATGTAAGGGAGGTTGTCTCATTGACGCAATCTCCTGCCAGCACAGTCCATAGAGCCTTTGCGCTTGCCCTTTGATAGAATGCGTGACTTTTGGTCAAAGAGTTGCGGCTATAGGCATAATCTCCTGATATATTGAGATCTCCAGCCTTCTTGCCGAGTGAGAAACCTTTCCCGGCTGATGCCTGATAGATATTCGGATTGGTCTTGAAACGCACAGTAAGGGGGGATTTGCCGGCTTTAGACTTGACTATCACCGCACCTGCGGTCAGGTCGCCGTATTCTGCAGACGGAATACCTCGTATAACTTCGATTGACTCGATATTGTCCGTAGAGAGAGCACGCACGTCCAGTCCTCTTGCCGGTGTTCCGGAACGGCTCTCGTCATCTGCGCTTCCGCTGACTACAGGGCTTAGAGACTGAAGGTTTGCATTATTGGAGATCGGAGCGCCGTCAACAATTACTGCCGTGCCAAGACTGTTCATCATTGACGCGGAGTTAGTGGATTCGCCCGCCACTATCGGGGACGCAGTACGAATTGTAATGGACTGCGCAGACGACAGATTCGGATTGGTAATCGCGACTCCCGGCAATAGTGACATCGCATCTGCCAACGAACTGGTCTGCAGGTGGTCCATTGCCTGTCTTGAGATATTCGAAGCCGTGCTACTGCCGGCCTTATTGCCAGTAGCGACGACGACCACATCATCAAGTCTGAATGAGGTCTCTTTCATACGGAGTCTCAGTTTAACAATCTCCCCCTCTACCGCTGTCAATGTGGTGTCTTTCTGTTCCATTCCATAGAACTGCACAGAGACAGTGACCTTTCCTGCGGGCACATCGTTTATGGAAAAGCGACCGTCATTATCCGTCATAGAATAAAGCCTTGACGGAGTCACAATTACAGAAGCAAAATCGACAGGCTGACCACCTGAGGACGTGACCACTTCACCTTTTATCGTAAACGTTTTTCTTGGAGTCGCTGCCCCGGCCGAAATGGAGGCAGAAGCGATGGCGAGACCGACCGCCACAGCAATAACATAGAGTTTATTCATCGCCCGTTTTAACACAACGCAAATTTATGACAATCGCACCGGACAGCACATCCCAATAAATATGGATTTTGCGCTGTAAAATTTAGGAATGAATCATCATATATAGCGGTTGCAGTTGTGCTGAGACAGACTTCTCAACAATGGGCAGATACAACTTCTCCGCTAATGCACCGGGAGTCACATAACCGGGAGTTCCAGGTAGGATTTTCGGGAATAAACGCTTATCTGCACCGGAATATAGTCATCCGGGACTGCCTTATACGGGTTAGGCAGGAATGTCTGCGGATTCATTGCGATTAGCGGGAACCAGCTACCCTGAATCTGCACCATCAGAGAGTGACCGGGCTCAATGTAATGGTCCACATCACATAGGGTAAAGTCCAGTTTCACCGTCTCTCCTGCGCGTGTCGGCAACGGCTTCTGAAATCCTTCACGGAACCTCAACGGCATCACATCCCCCCTTATCAGCATCTGATAGCCGTCAGGCCTTACATCTATGAGTTTAACAACGATATCTGCGTCCAGATTCTTCCGTCCGCATTTTGATTTATCGGCTTCTTTGAGACACTCTGCCTCATTTGATGATATAGCAGACTCATTGAGACACCTTGACTTCTTTGATGCTGAAACCCCATTAGAACACTTTGCATTATCCGATGACGCGGACTTAATGCCAGTTTTTGTACATTCAACAACTGACTCACGGGAAACTTCATCAAGTGACAGGACAAGATGCACTTTTACCGGACCTGCCAAATGAATTCCTCTGTTCACAGTCTTGCCGAAAAAAGTGAGCACATCACTGCGACTTGATGCAAATCTCTGATCGGCAGTCATATATGCACGGTCACGGCTATTCGATTTGACATTCATATATGGCACTGGGGATTCCGGTTCAGACACGAAAACGTTTGTATATCTGTCCGGGCCCGTCCCTTTTCCCCCGATACGCAATGAATCCTTGCCGGAAAGGAACATCTTCTCATAGCGCATAGACTTTGGAGGCCACACCCCGTAGGTTTCCCAAAGGGTATCAGACTCTATATTTTCCATCTGCTGACGGGAAGTTTCGCGTGAAGCAAGGACATTGACATATTCCGGTTTGCAAACCTTGCGACTGACTGCTGATTTACCTGAGTTCTGCGTGTCCGCGCTTTGACTATCATCGAGATAATATGAGAAGAACGGATACTCCACCTTGTCCTGATAGTATGCGCCGGAAGAATTGCCGAACCAGGTATCTCCGATATGATTTGCCGTACGGTTATTCCAGCCACCGTGATACCAAGGTCCCGCAGCCAGATAAAGTTCACAGCCTGGCGAAAGTTTTTTAAGCATATTGTACGTATGGAACGCACCGTAGCAGTCTTCCGCGTCATAGAAGCCTCCGGTAACAAGCACCGGAATGGAAATTTCTGACAGATATTGACTTGGATTACGCGATTGCCAGAATTCATCATAGTCCGGGTGCGACATCATATCGTTCCAGAAAGAGAGACTGTCACCGAAAAATGATGACAAATCACAGAACGGTTTGCCTCTGAAATATTCATAGATATCCTGCTTCGTCGAGAAAAGACTGGACATCCCCTTAGGGGAAGGATATTTTCTGGTTCTGAAAAAGCCGGAACCGAAGCGGTACATATCCGTCAGGCAGAATGCGCCGTTATGATGAGCATCATCGCCCATAAACCAGTCAGTTGCAGGAGCTTGAGGAGAAGCAGCCTTAATTGCCGGATGCCTGGACAGGATTGCCATAACGGTATAAAAACCGGGATACGACACGCCCTTGACACCCACTTTGCCGTTGTTCCTGGTATTTCCAAGTACCCATTCCACAACATCGTAGATATCCGTAGCGACATCAGTCTGGACCTTACCGGCAATCTTGACAGTATCGACAGCTCCGTCCGGTCCCGAGACATAAGGCGGCATATTGGCATATTCGCCTTCGCTGAGGAATTTACCTCTTGTATTCAGATACACAATAATATAGCCGTCAGCTACATAATTCGCCATATCACCTTTCAAGCCTGAAAGATAGCCGGAATGGGAAAATGGATTGGATATCTCCCCATCACTTAAGCCGTAGGGTTTCAGCGAATACGGAGTCATTGTCACCATAACAGGGCTGAACGGCCGGCCTAGACTTTCCAGATATTCGTCAACAGGCTCAAACACAGCGGCATAAATACGCGCACCGTCTCGCACTTCGACGAGCACTTCCCGCTTTGTATAATTCTGTTTCAGCCATTCATCGGTCACAATACTTCCGTTCTGCGCAGCACAAAACGGAGATTGCATAAAAAGCAGAATTGCGCATAACCCAACCAACACGGAAACAGGTTTCCCTGCGCCCCGTTTAGTCGCTTTGCTCAATATCCAGCGGTGTTTCGCAAATGCGAACATACGATTCCGACGTGTTAAATGTCCTGATACATCTTCATAAACGGTTCGCCGCAAAAAAGGACTTCTTCGCCTTTCTGGAATCCCACACTGTCATAAAGCTTATGCAGCCACGGCTTGTTGACGTCAACCAGAAGTGTAACCTTTGTAAATCCGAGAGCCTGGGCTTCTTCCAAAGAATTACGCAGAAGGATTTTACCTATGCTTCTACCCCGAAATTCCGGACGAACAGCCAATGAATCAAGGTAATACTCTCCTACAGCAGTTTCCTCCCCTAGAGTAATCTTGTCGCAGCCGAGGATATTTTCCAGTATGGGGAATGTATTCTCGCCCAGTTGCGCATAGTCGCCGCCGTCATACGAAACGAGAGCGCCTGCAAGTTTGTCTCCACATAAGGCAATGCAGGTATTTTTCCAACTATACAGGGTATTGTCTTTACGGCATACCTTCGCTAGCGCCTCACGAATGCGCGAGGCCGGACCGAAATGCGTAATCTCATTATCCAAGTCGTTATTGTCAAAGATATTATACCCCATTCCGGACAGCACAACGTCCGCTATGAACTGCGCGTCAGCAGGCTTTGCCTTGCGCAATTCGACCCTTGGGGTCACATATATGGCATCCATTTTTCTAAAAAAATTTGCGGTTAGTTTGTAAATTTACGAAATAGTGCCTATATTTGCAAGCGCAATGGGGATATAGCTCAGTTGGCTAGAGCATCTGCTTTGCAAGCAGAGGGTCGTCGGTTCGACTCCGTCTATCTCCACAAAAAGAGTCCGGTTGTTTCCAATCGGACTCTTTTTCATTTTATCTGAGGCGTCATTCCGTGCGGATGGAGTCGTGTAAGAAATATGGGCTCAGTATGCAGAACCTATTATAGAAAGAGAGAAACCTATCAATTATTTTAATAACTCCTATGATGAGCAAGAGTATGATGAATACTAGGAAACCTATGGTTTTCTCCTTTTCTCCTTAAATATCTTTATGCAAATCAAAGTTATTGAAAAAACAGTAAGCATCACGAATAAAATTGTTGAGACGTATGCTAAACTGTAGTATCCAAGGACCGCCATTCTACCTCTCCCAGTCATAGAACTTACAGTCATTTGATTTTGATAGAATAGTGTAATTAAAATTTCAAGTGAATTTACTGAAAGTGCTAGAATACTTGCTATCAGTGCTAAAATTTCTGCAGGATGGCTTTTGCACCATTCTTTGATTCCATTTTCCTCTGTCATAATTCATCATCACATTTTTCAGAGAGACGCTTATTGATAGCTGTTTGAATGTAGTCAATTTCCACATAACGTCGATACTCTCCACGTTGAGACTTCCTGCGCACGTTTGACAAGATTACCACCATATCATTTTCGCCATAATATATTACATACTTGCCGTCTTCTGAAGAATTTTCATCGCGATATCCATATTTTGCGTCAAGCTTTTCTTTATAATTCGCATATATTTGTTCTGCTTCCTTTTTCACATCTTCGGAGGCAAGAACATCATTAATACTATCATAAACTGACACCTCATATAATTCTCCTTTATCAGAGAGCCGAAAATCACCATAATCCCACGTCTTCCCCGCAAAAGTCAATTTCCTAAATGTCACATTACGTCCGAAAGAATCATATTGTTCATTAAGATACTCACCCTTATGCCATAACGAAGACTTCAATGTTGATAATGATTGTATTGTCCCCATCTTCATTCCAAAGAAAGTATCTTGAATTGCTGGTATTTTATCAGTAATTTGTTGCTGCGCGTAAGCCGCAAACGAAAAAGCTATTGCTAGCAATGTGAATATAAACTTTCTCATAATGGTTATTATGTGTTAATTTCACTGCAAATGTAGTGAATTATATCCACTTTTAAGCACGTATTCGCGGTTCATATAAAACGGTTGTAATAGGCAAATAAAATAGTTATTATATTTGCACTGCGTAAATATCAAATGCTGAACTATCAGATAATCTGAATAACGGTGATGGTTTTGGAATACGGGATACGTTTAACTTAGATACTATCTCATCTGATGACATTAGAAAAATTATTAGAAACCTCGCAAGTTCCAATAACTACTCTGCAAGAAGTATTTATAATGTATTGTCTAAAGTCGGAATTACGGACAGACACTTGCGAGGGATTGACATTGCTGCTGAACTCAAGATGGTCTCTACTGCTAATGATAGCGTGGTTCTATCAAATGGAGGAGAAAGGAGTGAAACTGACAACTACGGACGTGGTGTTGATGGCAGAGAAAGTCAAGAAGGCACAAGACAGACGAGCAGAATTGGGAATGATGATATAGAGACTTTCACTACTCCGCAGGGAGAAGTCTATGGTTTTGTAGATAAAGAGGGAAATATCTATCTCGATGAGACTAAGATTTCTCCGGAACATCCTATACACGAATACACGCATCTATGGGATAGGGCTGTGCAGAAGCGCAATCCGGAACTTTGGAATCGTGGAGTTGCACTGATGAAGCAATCAAGTCTGTGGGACGAGATTCTTAACAGTAAAAACTACGGAAAGAATTGGCAGGCACTGGGCATTACTGGAGAGCGTCTTGAAAATCTTATTGCTTCTGAAATTCACTCAAGACTCACAGGAAAACAAGGTGCTTCTATAATTCAGAAACTTGAAGCCGAAGGTGGAGCTTCTAACATAGTTGATAGAATCAAGCAGTGGCTTCTTGCTTTTTGGAAGGAAGTGAAGGCAATTCATATAAAACGGTTGTAATAGGCAAATAAAATAGTTATATTTGCATTGCGTAAATCTTCGCAATCCACTGCGTAAAATGTAAAGGAATGTATAAAAGAGCAGAATATCAGATAATTAAGAGCCGACTAGAAGAGCCCCGCAAGTTCATTCAAGTCGTGATTGGTGCACGACAGATAGGAAAATCAACTGTTGTGAAGCAGGTACTCAAGGATCTTGATTTACCTTATCTGTTTTATTCGGCCGACAATATACCAGCCATAAATACAGCCTGGATTTCAGATTGCTGGGAGTCCGTCCGCAGCCTAAAAAGGAACAATAACTGGAACAGTGTCATTCTAGTAATAGACGAAATTCAGAAAATCTCAAACTGGAGCGAAGCCATAAAGAAGGAATGGGACGATGACTCGTTCAATGACAGAAACATAAAGGTATTGCTTCTTGGAAGCAGCCGTGTCATACTCGAAAAAGGCCTTTCCGAATCATTGGCCGGACGCTTTGAGGAGATACGAATGAGCCATTGGAGCTACACCGAGATGCGTGATTGCTTCGGTTGGTCTCTAGACCAGTATATTTATTATGGCGGATATCCAGGCGCAGCATCGCTTATTTCTGATGAAGACCGTTTCCAACAATACATTCAGTCAGCAATCATAGATGCCACAATAAACAAGGACATCCTGATGGACACCCCGATTGGAAAACCAGCCCTTCTGCGGCAGACGTTTGAACTTGGGGCAGCCTATTCCGGAGAACTCCTGTCCTTGAACAAGATGCTAGGTTCATTGCAAGATGCAGGGAACACATCCACCCTATCCGGCTATCTTAATCTTCTGGACGAAAGCGGACTTCTATGCGGTCTCCAAAAATATAGTGTTGATATGGCCAGACGGAAAGCCAGTATTCCGAAACTTCAGGTCTATAACAACGCATTGAAGATGGCATACAGCACAATGCCATTCAATCAAGCGATTCTTGATCGAAAATCGTGGGGACGCACATTTGAGTCCGGTATAGGTGCATACCTTGTAAGCAAGGCATTCACCTGCCGTTTCGACGTGTTTTATTGGCGCGATCACAATGACGAAGTGGATTTCATTCTTCGCAAGAAGAATTCATTGATAGCGATAGAAGTCAAGAGCAATGCTGAAAAACGTACCGAAGGCCTGAATAAGTTCCGCGAACTTTTCAAACCGACATCATCATTCATTGTCGGTGACGGCGGCATCAAGGCAGAAGAATTCTTCGCAATGGATCCGATGAAGTTATTTTGAGCCTATGTCGTCCAACGCCGTTATTCCGTGCGGATTGAGTCAGCCGGGTTGGCGCGGGAGGCACGGAGAGCCTGGAGCAGAACGGAGAGCACGGCTACCAGCAATGACAAGGCTACAGCGGCCAGGAATATCAGCGGGCTCAAACCGATCCTGTAGGAGAAGTTCTCAAGATACCTGTTCATAAGGAAATACGAAATCGGCACAGCAAACACGAACGATACCAAAAGCGGTGCGCAGAACTTCTTGATAAGCAGCGTGAGAATCTCCCTGACAGTGCCACCCAAAATACGCCTTACTCCTATCTCCTTGCGGCGCTGCCTTATAAAGAACAGCGACATTCCGATGAATCCCAGCACAGAAATGAGCAACGCTATACACGTAAACAGAACTATCAGATTCATCGTATTCCTTTCATCTGAAAAAGATTCCGCTATATTCTTCTCAATATCGCGAACTTTCCAATCCAATTCCTCGGAGCTATTGTCCACTTTCTTCACCAATTCGCATAATTTCATATAGGCATCGCGCGAACCGTCAGTCAGCACCAGATAATTGGCATCCCTGATTTCCTCCGTCGGCCTAAGAGTCATCTCCACATTTTTGTAGGAATCAAGGATATTGGCGCTGTGGAAATTGCCAAGAACACCCGCAATCATGGTATTCGGTCTGTCGCTCCACTCTATCTCCAAGCAGTCATCTTCGAGTCCCAACCTGTCGGAAAGCGCTTGGCTTATATACTTAACATCTCCAGAAAGATGATTATCCCTCAACACTTTAAGCCCAGATATTTTCAGATATGTGCTATCGCATGAAAACACATATACATACATAGTCTTTGCATCCTTGTATTTTCTGCCCGAGATTCTGGAACTGTTACCGTCAAGCGCTGAACCATTGTATGCTCCTATTGCCTTGATATATGGCTGAGCCTCCAATTCGTGCCTCATCAGGTCGCTCTCGTCAGCAGAAATATAGTAGAGGTTCTTGACGTCATAGCCGAGAGGGGCCTGTATCAAGTGATTTATCTGCAGATATATGGTAATGACCGATGTAATCATCGTCACCGTAATGATATTCTGAAGCACGATGAATATTTTACTGAAGAGCATCTTCGAGCGATGGCGGAAAGTCCCCTTGACAACATCTATCGGCTTGAATTTCAGCAGCATCATCGTAGGGATGACACCGGAAAGAATACCGGCGAACAGGATAAAGAGTATGCAGACAGAGACTGTGCCGAAAGAGATGTCACTTATCAGGTCAATCTTTCCCTGAAACATTTCGGTAAATGTACCTTCAAAGAACAGCGCCAGTGCAAAACCTATGAAGAACGAGACAATTACCATAATTGTCGATTCAGCCACCAGTTCCAGACTTATTCCACGGGCATTACTGCCGAGAAGGCGTCGCACAGCCACCTCCTTTGCGCGGAATCCGGTATTCGCGGTCGTAAGATTGATGTAATTCGTAACCGAGAAAAGCAAAATCGCCAAGACGACAGCAAGAAGGATTTTCAACAGGCTCCTGTCGCCTTTCAGAATTCCGTCGCCATCATTTTGCGGCGCGAACATCAGCGCATCAAGAGGTATGAGTTTCGTTTTCGGGGCCTCTCCGTAAAGCGCAAGAGCGGGCACCTGGTTCTTGAAAAATTCTGACATTTGCGCAGTCTTGTCATCCAACTCCGCACCTGGGGCCGTCATCAAAAATGAAAACGTACCGCCAAGAGGTCCGGAAACATACGTTTCCCCAGTATTGCGATAACCGAGAACCTGAGGTGCGCGTTCACTGTTTGCGATGAGTTCAGTGGAATTGAGGAAAACTGTCCTGTCAAGATTCTGCATAACACCGGACACGGTATAGACCAATGTCGAGTCATAAGGGTCACCCGCCGAGTCGTCACTTATGGTGACATACCTTGACCCTACGATTGAAAGCGGCTGGCCGAGGGGATTCTTGTCCGGAAACAATTTTTTGGCAAGAGATTCAGTTATGACGCATTTTTCAGGACTGTCGAGTGCTGTTTTCCTGTCACCGGAGATAAATTTGAAATCGAAGAAGTCGAAGAACGTGGAATCAGCCAACATCACATTGCCATCACCCTCCCCCGCGCTACTGCCGGCAGACTTGTCTTCATACTTTATTTTCGCTATGTGCATATTTACACAGCACGTAGATTCAATTTCAGGGAACAGTCCCTGCAGGGCGTGGGTTGACTCCGGCCAAGAAGCCAAGTTGCCCCCTGTGACAGAAAGCACCTGAATTCTGTCTGCATTATGATGCCAACGGTCTATATTGAACTGCCTGTAGGTATAGTCGCCAAGAAGTATAACGAACATCAAAGCGATAGACAAACCGACTATATTGATCAGCGCATAGAAGGGATTGTTCTTCAGATAGCGAAAAAAGTATTTCATCTTCCAGTCTTTTTACTCCATCTTTGAACACGCGTTGTGCCAAAGCACATTATTAACTAACAGTCAACACACTACGCGTCTCCTCCCCCCCCCGAAGTGTAAAGAATCTTTACACTGATGTCAAGAATATTTACAGTTCCACCGGCTCTATCGAATCGATGCCGTCACGGGTAAGCGCAACACGGAAACGCTTGAATTCAGTCTCAGGCGCCTGTTTATTTCCCCTCCTGTCGCCCGAAGGATATGTGCAAAGCTGAAGCACTATGTTTATGTAGTAAACCTTGTCGCAGAGAAGCCGCTCAAGAGTCCCGCCGTTCGAAAGTTCAAACAAGCCAATCTGAGGATTGTCCATCTTCTGGAGAAAACTGTTCACGTGGAGACGGACAATGTCGTTGATTCCTCTCGTTTCGTAAATACTGTTAGCCTCCAGTTTTTCCCGATCAATCTGCACAGACTTGCGGTAAAGCAGGACTTTCTCGTCAGATATGCGGTTCTCGACATCCAGAAGACGTTTTCCATACCGTATAGAGCGTATTTCGGACGGAATCTTATCCTCCGAAATAAAGTCCACGCCTTCTTTGATATGCCCGATTTTATTGCCCTTAATGATGACCGAAGCCTTGTTGTCGAAATATTTGCTGCCTATCCTGTGAGCAAAATAGTAGCGCATCAACTCCTTGATTCTGTCCTTCATCATATAGCTGATAACCAAGGCTATAAAAAGTGGCAGAGTGAAATTGCCGAATGTCCTTTGAAAAGAGAAGCTCACGACCGTTGCGAAAATCATTGACATTCCGGCTGCTATGCTGAAATAGAGCTGTTCCACCAAAACGCCGTCCTTTTTCTTCGGTGCAAGAAGGAACAAATCGCTTTCTATGTACTTCTTGAGCACACCGTGCCGGAACACCACGTCCCTGTTGTGCTTCGTATCACCGGATTTAAGATTCCCGTAGCCCGAACGTTCTCTATAAGCCATCTCCTCTTCTATCAGAGCCTTCAAATCATCCAGTGTCTTGTTGCTGACGCCGGACTCCTTTTGGGACAGGCTGTTGAGAATCTTGAGTGTATGGCCTTTTACCACACTGCTGATGAAATCATCTCCAAAGAAGAAGAACTCCCGAACCTCCTGAGTTACAGTAGGCACATTTATTATTTTCCAGAGTTCCCTATATGACGAGAGTATATTCCGCACATTTTCAACATAACTGTGGCTGAGGTAATCCGTATCGTCTTCAAATCTTCCAGCAGAGCAGATATGGGCATATTCCTCTCTCAGGGAACTCTTGATGATAGCCGCGAACATCTTGATCTGATACTCGTACTCGGCTATCAGTGTCCTTGTCGGATTCTTCGCTAATTCCTCGAAAGACGCCTTTAAATTATTGAGAGGCACGGCACTGCCGCCCGCTATCTCGCGTAACAGGAACTGCGGGGTCACAAGACGATAATTCGACTTGATATCCTGATAGAAACGTGTTTTGGGATATGTCGAAGGATTTATGTCAAGGCTGTTCGGAAGAAACAGCCACATATACACGGAAAAATCGTTCCTCTTGAGCTTCCTGCGAGTGAGAAAGCCCATCTTGAATTCGATCGAAAAGCGGTCGTGTATTTTTGTATTGACATCAATCATAGCACCGAATTAACAATGATCAGCGTTTGTGAACTACAGGTAAAGTTAGCAAATTTTATCGTGGATAACGTAATTATCAGAAGAACACGCCAGGAGTGTAGCCAAGCCAACGGAGAACTGTATCGCCCCAAAGAAGAATCAGCAGCCAAGAGATGAACATCATCGTGATTCCGAACTTGAACGTATCGCTCCAGCTATATTGGTTGGTGTTGTAGAGAAGGGCTGCAGGCTTGCTGTTGAACGGAAGCACATAGACGTGCTCAATGAGCATTGACACTGGGAAAGCGAGACTGAGTGCAGGGAAACCGAATTTCTGCTCCACACCTATCGCAATCGGCACGAATACCAAAGTACGCATTGTCTTTGACTGGAAAATCAGTCCGCTGAACATCATCAAGAACGTAAGTATCACATACAGCACCATAAAAGGCGTTCCTTCGGCGATTCCGAGACTGTCAAAGAACCGGTTTACGAGTTTTGCCGGAAGGTCTGTTGCGGAAAGTCCCGCACCGAGGGTGTAAGCACCTGCAGAGAACAGCATCAAGTGCCAAGGAATGTCCACGTCGTTCCATTTAACGACGCCTATTCCCGGCATCAAGGCTATGACTGCACCGATGAACGCAACTGTTGTGGCATCAAGTCCGTGGAGCTTGTCAGTGGACCAGAGAATCAGTACGCCGACAAAAATCGCGATTGCCTTATACTCCTCTACTGTCATCTTGCCCATTGCGTACAATTCGTCTCGCAACCTCTCCATTCCTCCCTCAATCTGAGGTTTGCAATCCTCCTTTTTAAGCGGGAAAATCACCTTTACACCCAAAAACCATCCGATGGCAATCATCAGAATAGTGAGCGGGAAGCAGGCCGCAAACCAGTCGCTGTAGCCGATACCGGATCCGTATGCACCCATAAAGAGCGAAATTGCAAGAAGATGCGCACCTGAACCTGTCAAGAATCCTGTCGCGCCGACATTTATCTGAAACAGATTTTGCAGCACGAGATTACGTCCGAAATTATTGCGTTTTCCGTCTGCCGCACCGTAAATGGCAGCGACAACCATAAAGATAGGCAGCAATATGCTGGCTTTCGCCGTTGTTGCAGAAATAAATGCCGACAGAACAAGATTGATTATGATGAAACTGAAGAACACTCCCCTTGCGGTCTTTCCGAACTTCAGCACGAACCACAGAGCGAAACGCTTCGCCACGCGGGTCTTGACAAGCATACTGGCAAGAACGAAAGACAAAATATTGAGCCACATCACAGGATGTCCCAACTGCGCGAATGCTTCTTTCTGTGTCGTTACTCCCGTAAGGACTATTGCCAAGGTGATTATTAGCGAGGTAAGATAGTTCGGAATCGCCTCTGTCATCCATAGAATGAGTCCGGAAACGAATATGGCAAGCATATATTTCTCGGCCTGTCCAGGCAGAAAACTAATGTCGAACACCCAGCTGAAGAGAATGAAGGACAATACAGCAAGAGGGCCGCCCAGCCTTGCCAGCCAGGTTTCAAGCGCCGATTTCTTCATCTTCGGAAGTTTCTCGACCTTGTAGTTGTTCATATCCAGCGGGTCGAAAACCTGCTCCTGTATGTTATCGGTTTCAGTCATCGTGTAATCAATTGGTTATTATGAAAATCTCCTCCGGAAAGACTTTCGGGAAACTGTAAAGGTCTCCCGAAAGGAATCCAAGAGGATAGTAATAAAATTATTTAACCCAATTCTTGTAAGGGTTCTTCATCAGCATTGAATTGTAATACTTCGCATCGCCGGTAACTTCCTCACCGAGCCATTCCGGTTTAACGAAAGCCTCGTCCTCGGAGTGAAGTTCGACTTCAGCCACAGTAAGACCGTCGTTGTCGCCATAGAACTCATCCACCTCGAAGGTATGCTCACCTGATTTTACGAGATAACGGGTCTTGTCAATGACACCCGGCTCGCAGATTTCAAGCAGCTGCTTCACCTCGTCAACAGGGATTTCTTTCTCCCATTCGAAGCGGGAAGCTCCTGAAGCAGAACCGATTCCCTTGATAGTGATATAGCCCTTATCGCCTTTTACACGTACACGTACAGTACGCTCAGGAACTGAGCAGAGATAGCCCTGGGTAATGCGGGTAGCCTTGAACGCATCGTTCTTGAAGTCACCCTTCACCAAAAATTTCCTTTCTATTTCCTGTGCCATAATTTATTCGTTTGCAAGTGGTTTATCTGACATTCCGATTACTCGTTTGATAGCCTGAAGGTAGTTGATATTCTCCACACCCTCAAGACCGCAATCCGCAACGGTCTTCTTGATATCCTCGATTTCAGTGGACTCAGAATTGATTGTCACTACTTTGGCGCCGTTGATGAGCACATTGCCGTATTCGCAGATTGTGCCGTTCACCATATAGCCGAAACGCTGTTTGTGAACTCTGACGGCAGCCAGATCAGGATTTGCCTTCACCATTGCGATGAACTCGTCGTATGTGTAAACATCCTTGTCAAGTTTAGGCATCTCAACCATAAATGCAGGGAAAACTTCCTTCTCGAGAACCTCGCGGGAGATCGGGAACTCGCCCTTCATAAGAGGATTCCACTGCTCCAGACCGTCAACGCTGCGTACAAATGTCTTGATATCCATCTTGCCGTCGCGAATCTTCGTATTGTTTATGTCGTTCTTGCGGGAGATGATGTAGATCTCGTCGCTGTGACGTTCCCAAACCTTTTCAGGAACAGGCACTGACAGACGTGCCATTCTTTTGTGCGCTTCACAGAAGCACTGTCCGAATGAACGGAATTCGAAACGGGGTTTTGAAATTTCCCCAATTTTCATTTCTTCCTTTGCCATAATTGTTTATATGTTTAATAGGTATGTAATTGTATTTTAATCGTTTATTTCGTTGGTAAAAGCCTTGTAAACTATTCGCCCAATGTGATAGGCTCAGTACCGTCAACATTGGCAGCTCCAGGAGTTGCGGTCGGCTGGATGTACCAGTTTCCGTCAGCATTGCGTCCGTATGAACCGGCGATTGCCGTACCCGGATGCTTGGCGAAATTGAAGTCATCTATAGAGGTTGTCCCGTCTTCCTTTACAAGCTGTACGTGCACAGCCTTCTTTGCTGAAAGTCCGCTTGTGAAAACCAGAGTCGCATCATACCCCTCGTGCGCCTGACCTGCAGCCACAACATCCTGGCTGTAAAGCAACAGGAAACCTCCGGCTGGAATCTGAATATCAGGAGCAGTCCAGACATCCTTAGTATCCTTGAGAATCTTTATACCCTTGATGCTGATTGCTGATTTTTCAGGATTGACAATCTCAATGAACTTGTCGTTACCGTTAAGCTCGTTAAGTTTCAGCGCTTCAACACCGGCAGTTGGCGTAGGAGCTGCAGCGCCCCAATCCTGGAGGTAAGTTCCCTGAGAGTTGCTCTTGCCGATGCTTCCCGGCATAAAAATCACCCATTTTGAATCACCGTCAGTTTTACGGCCAAGCGACTGAACCATTGATTCATCGTCACTTTCCGTGAAAGCGAAGAAATTCTCGGCACCTTTGGAGTTGTCAAGTTTGTCAATGGATTCGCCCTTTGAATTGAAGAGCTCGAGCAGAAATCCCTTTGTCGCGGAGAGTCCGAAAGACGGACCTTCAGCAGCATCAGCGCTCTTTGCGGTAAACACAATCACCTTTCCTGCTGCAAGTTTCACTGAAGGCATATTCCACTGGTCGGTACCGTCTTTTATCATATAGCAGCCTCCGAGATCAATTTCTTCGGTGCCGTAGTTATAAAATTCAAGTTGCTTTGACTGAGGACATACTTCGTTTATAACCAGAGTCTGCTTGACAACCACCTCGGGAACTTCTCCGTCATAAACCTCATCCTTCACGCAGGACACTGCTGACAACGCCGCAGCCGCTGCAAACATCACATATATCTTTTTCATAATGATTTGATTCGTATTGATTAGACTTTCTCAAGAATTTAGAATGCTACCTGGAAACGCATTGCCAGCATATGATAGTCCACACCTGCCTTGCCTTTGCCCGCAACTACATAGCGATAGTCGGAAGTCGGCTTTCCGGATTTGTCATAACCCACATAAAGTTTGCCCTTTCCGTTTGCATAGCGGTCATTGTTATTGTACTGGTAGTTGATGGCAAACTTCACGTTCTTGGTAGGATAGAAGTTGATACCGAAAGTATAAGCCTCAGCTGAACCGCCGAAGTAGTCAGCAGTATTGAGGTCGCAGTACTCGTAACGGAAAGCCAGTTCGATGTCTCCCCACTTGCGGCCCGGAGTGATTCTTGTCGGCTTCGCTCCGTCAGAGTCATAGTTCTGGCGTCCGCCGAAAAGCAGGTAGGAAGCCTGGGCATACCATCCGTCTGCCCACTGTGCACCCTTGTCGTTCACATTTCTGTCAAGATATGCACCGCGTGCGATATAAGCGCCCTCATATCTCAAACCTTTCCAATAACCGGCAAGCTCGGCGGTCCAAAGAAGTTCGTGGTCCAATCCGTTGATCTTGTCCGTATCGAGGTATTTTTTCCTATTGATTGAGGTGGAGTTACGCATACTGTAACGGGCGACCTTGTAGCCGTCTGTAGAACTGATTTTCGGCTCTCTGTAAGAGAATGCACCACCGATGTGAAGGCAGGCGTCATTGAATTTGTAGAGAGGACGGAAAACCAATTTACCCGTATAGGACAGTCCAGTATTACGTCCATAATCCTTGTTGTTGTCCTCTATCGCAGTCTGCTCCTCCGAACCGCTGAGCTCCGGTCCGAAAACTCCGGCTGAAGCCCAAAGCCAGTTGTAAGAATAAGCTGCGTTGATTCCAAGATGACGTGACGGTGCAAGATATGTCACCATAGGACGCTCCATAAACATAAGATAACGGGATGTAGTATTTCTCTGAATCGAGAAATTCTCCTTGAAGTTACCTGCTTTCACTTCAAGCCCCTGGACACCTGTATACGAGAGAATAGCATCCTTGATCTCAGGGATACCGCTTGTCCAGTCAGTATCAAGTTCACCGTACCAGTTTTTGCCGAGCTGGGCCTTTACGGCAAAACGCGCACGACGTATGATTGCGCCATTTCCAATGTGATTGGAATTTTCCTTGCCGTCAAGTTCCTTGGCACAGAAATCAGGCGCACCGAAATATACGGCGCCGTCACCCTGAATACGGATGTCAAACCACATCTTGTAATCAAGTTTTTTTGCCTGGAACACAAGAATACCGTCCTGAACAGTAGCGTGTGCCGGTGTTGACACGACTTTTTGGCCGTATTGGTTGTACTCGACAACATCATCTTCCGGTCTAGTCTGCGCCGACATTGTAGCGGCTACGCAGAGCAAAGGGATAATAATTGAAACTCGTTTCATAAAAAAGTGCATTTTAATTATTGCGGTCAATAGTTAATTATTTGAATTATAAATGTTTATATATTTTTTACAAATCCGATGAGATTTTCCTGACGGCCCAGGCCGAATTTAGTCCTGAGACGATGGCGGCATATCTCTACACTCTTCGGTGATATATTCATAAGAACGGCTATATATTTTGAAGAGAAACCGAGCCTCAGCAACGTTGTAAGCCGTTTTTCCTGCTTTGTCAGATTAGGATATTTTTCCTGAAGACGCACAGCAAAATCCTTGTGCAGCTGCTCCACACGTGTGTAGAATCCGTCTATCTCATTGGAGAAATTCATACGCAGGCTGAGTTCCGCAGAGACCTTATGCAAAGCCTCGTTCTTTTTGTCAATGTCATTTTCATTCTCTGCATCTCTCACCATCGCGTAGAGTTTTTCCATAAACTCTTTCTGCTCGCTGATATTCATCGCAATGCTCATAACTTCCTTGTGCTGAAGTTCAAGATGGTTGCGGAGATATTCATTCTCTACTCGCATTGTCTTGATTTCCATAACATTGACCGCACGCCTGTTTTCATTCAGGCAGTCTTCCGCTTCCTTGAGAGCGTGTGATGACCTACGGAATGAAATGAAGAAACGGACAATAACAAAGCCCATTACGACCACGACAAGCACTGAACTGGCTACAACGAGTGAAAGGAACAACCCGGAAGACAGGTCGAAAGCATCAGGATGAAGGGCTACCGAGGCGAAATATGAGAATATGAAGCCAGCGACAGGCACGACTACAGCCGCAACAGCTATTCTAAACTGTTCAGATTGCTGAATGACAGCGTTGTTCCGCCCGAGTCCGCAACCGGCAAGTGCCGAAAATGCAAGCAATGACGGTGAAAGAGGGGTTGCAAGACAGTCGAACTGTCCGGATACAAAACTTGAGGTAAATATCAGAGAGACAATAGTTACCGAAATTATGACTGACAGGGACGATTCAGGACTGATATCAAATGGACTCACTGTCAAATGATGCAGCGCGCGACTTACAAATGGCCGGGACAACAGGCATACAAGTATGACAGCAATAAGCAGGGCTTCCCACGAAAAACCGGACATTCCCACGGGCTTCACAAGAGTTCCCAAATTGAGTCCTATAGCAAAAAACATAATAGCAGCTACAAATGTAGACACACTGCCGAGCATCCACATCTGAAGGAGATAATGCCTGTTAGACCTGCTGGTCAAATATCTGAGCAACTGAGAAATGACAGCAGAAATCAGCAAGGCTAGCACGGCTGAGATTAACCAGGCAAGCGGCAATCCAAGAATCTGCAGTGAAGGTCCGTCCGTAAGAAGCAGATGTGCAGATACGGCTCCGGAAAGAGCCAGCACCAGTGAAGACCAACGGCACATCACTCTGCCAAGTCCAAAAGCGGCTGCCGCAGACAAAACAAGGATTGCATAGTCAGCTGTACTTAAGCATCCCCCGACGAGTCGCATACCTTTGAACGCATCACCAATAGGCAAGGAATGAGCGAGCATTACTCCGGCACAGACAAGAACCATCATAAGAGGTCGCAAAGTATCTCTTTTGCAGACATAGCAATTGGAAGCAGGCGCAAGCACGACTGAGAAGTCCGAAAGAGAGAAAAGGATTCCGGCTAAAATGACAACTGATATGTAAATTACTGAAAACATCACTCAGATATCAGTTGGTCCTCTTTATAGCCATTACGGAAAGCTGATCTGCCACTTTTGCTGCAGCTGCTGAAAGTTCCTCAATATGAAGGGCAAAATAGCGGAGATGGATCTTCTGGCTGAGTTTAAGAGTATCAATCTCGTGGAATACGTGTCTCTTGAGAGACTGCGCTTGTTTGCCGGTTTCGTTTGCATAGAAATAGACTCTATGGACGCGGTCGAAAATAACTTCCGGCGATCTGAAATAAGCTCTCGCCGCAGGAATTGCGGTTTCTACTGCCTGAGTTGACAATTCAGCAAGTTTGATAAAATCAGTATTGAGTTCTACCGGGATATATGGCAACTCGACATCGAACTGTTCGAGATTATTGCTGAGTTTCAATACAATATGCTCGACTCTTTCAAGAAGTCTCATAATGTCACCGCGCATACGCACGAAAGCTGACTGGCTGTAAAGGTCGTTTTCTATCTCACGTCGCAACAGTTCGGCATCATTTCTCAATTGAAGAATAGTCTGCAGATTGTCGTTGAACGAAGGCGTCTCATTATAAAGGTAATTTTTCAGTCCCTCCTTGAACACGAGCTGCGCCTGATCGACTGTATCGAAAATCTTATCAATATTGGATATTGTCTTATCTATGCGTTTTGTAAACATTACCGCTGTAGTGGTTGGTTTGTCACAAATATATGCAATGGAAACGTTATATAAAAATAGATAGCTACAACAGACTCTACCACTGCAAAGTATTGTTAAGTTTTAATTATTATCTAATATATTGATATTCTTTGCATTTATTTTAGAATTGTAAAGTTATATTAAGAAACGCAAATGATAATATATAGTATTTTGTTAAGTTATCTAGCAGAGAGAAATCGGACGTTTCAGGACTTTGAAACCTTAACAACGCACCGAATCAGCATCCAGCTCGCCAGCTCCGGCCGTCGTCTGATGACGACATCGCAGCTCTGTTCATGCCAGCACCCAGGAGCACGGAGACTAAATAGTCCCCCCAGGGACTGCACCGGATAGGTGCGAGGTCCCCCTAATAGGGGTCGCAGGTAAGCCTGCGGGGGTTAATAGGCCTCAAAGAGGTGTTTTGCATTTGCGAAAGTAAGTTTCTAATTCGAAGAAAATTTGATATTTTTGCCAATCGTGAAACGCGAAACAAAAATGTTCAGATTATTGGAATCCGTTTAGACCAACAAAATATGAAAAGAATCTTACTACTCGTCTCCGTGTGCCTTTCTGCAGGCGCCTGCACATCGAGAACAAGCACCGTTATCAAAACTGAAAATCCTGTAATCGAGTCGATTATGGCACGAAGGTCCGTACGACATTACACAGACACACCTGTCGGAAGAGACACACTCCAGCTACTCGCGAAGTGCGGCGTCAATGCCCCAAATGCAATGAACAAGCAGGAATGGGAGGTACGTATAGTAGATGACTCCGCTTATTTTAATGGAGTCACAAAGTTAATGAAAACGTCTATGCCGTTCGCGGTCAATACCAATGATCCCAAGTTCAGAAACGGCTTCCGCAACTGCACAGCTGCATTTTTCATTGCCTGCCCGGAAGACGAGGCAGGAATGCTGCTTCAAAATGTGGGACTTATGAGCGAGAACATCTGCCTTGCCGCTCAATCCCTCGGACTGGGAACCTGCATTATGGGAAGCCCTGCAATGTTCCTAAACAACACACTGGAAGCAAAGCCATATCTGGACAAACTCGACTTCTCTGAAGGCTATATACTCAGGGTTGTAATTGCAGTCGGCCATCCAGACGAACAGCCCGACGCCAAACCCCGCGACCTCAGCAAAGTCAAGTTTGTGGAGTAAAAGGGAGTAGCTAATTTCCAGTAAGGTAATATATTAAGGAGTTCCAATTAGTGAGACAACAGTTCAAGAAGATGTTTTCGTTGCAACCGGAACTCCTTGACGTCCAATGTGTAATTATACGGATCCGTAACAATCTTTCGGCAAATGGCTTCAGCCTCTGCGGAAGATTTATCGTTAAGAATTCTTAGCAGTTCATAGTCACGGATGCCATCCCTCATAGCCGCAAGGCGTATTGAAGGATAGACTTTGTGATCTCCCGGCCAAATTATCCACATATCACCTGCCGGATAACTACCGCCGGCATCTGTCCAGGGATCTTCATTCTTTGCGCCTGCCCAATAGTTCAATCCCCAATGAAGAAAACCTGTCGTATTGTATCTGAAATTGATCCAATGCGTCAATCGTGTAGGCAACAAAGGAATACGGATAAACCTATTAACGCCTGTTCCTTGCGGACTCATACATTGATAAATCCAACGAGTCTGACTATCAGACCATTCATAACCGCGCTCCCCTTTAAGGTGCATAAGCCCTGGACAAGGAAAATCGATACTTTCCGAATTGATTTTCAACGTCTCAAGAGGATCCATAATTTTCACGTTAGGACCACCTTTGCGGGCATAAGACGCCAAATATTGATATCCTTCTGCATAATCGTCAGTAGGCTCATCATAAAGAGTCTGCAGATAAACATCTATATACTTTCTTCCGTCAGGAAGTGTATTTGATTCTAGATATTTCTGCAATGCACCAAAATAAAGCGATATGTAAGCTTCTGCCTCCGGACTGTAACCGGCATCCTTTTGTGACACATAAGTATAATTCGGAGTATAAGTTCCATTACCATTGTCCGTAACTATGATCTTACCGTCAGTGTCAAGTTCCAAACCGTTCACTGTCATATTTTCCCTATTTCCAACTATATTTTCTCCGTGGACATAATGCAAGTCAGGGCAAGCACGATAATACATTTCTATCTCTTTCCCAAGTTTGGAAAAATCCGCCTGCATTTCAAACTCGCCCTCGCTATTCTTGACTAAAACCGGATTTGTCTCATAACGATGGAAATAAAGTGTCTTGAAACTATTGGTCCCATATTTCGATACAAAAGGAACTATTCTATTCTCTATCATATCATAGACAGTGTACATTTCTGTGCTTTGTCCGCCATTCATTGCCTTAAGATCAGGATTTATCCAATGCACGACATCAAGAGTCTGCTTTTCTGGAAGAACGACGTCATAAACCTGAACCACAAAAGGCAACTCTACACTGTCTGTGCCTCGAACTGAAGCAACACCATTGTAAATACCTGACTGAGCATCTTCAGGTATATCAATTTCAATCCAAAAAGCAGCTTTCTCGCCTGACGATAACGAAACACTCCAATCTTCCAAGGGCATAAGCGCATCAGGTATCATTTTCTGAGCAGACGGGTATCTGGCTGGCGGAGGGCCTCCCGCCCAAGCATCCCAATGTTCAGATGCGGTTACGTCTCTCACCCACCATATTTGAGGGGCCAAAAGTAATCCCTCTGACCCTACCGGGGCGAACTTTACAACAGACGGAACAACTGTCCCCTGTTGAGTTTCAGCGCGAACAATGAATTGCAATGTTGCAGTTTCTCCTTTTGCGACACGAATAGTGTCAGTTTCAAAACCGAATTCTTCAAATGACACCGGTTTCGTAAGAGCATCAATCTGAGTAATCCAAAGATTACCGTGAGAAAGAGCCTTAATCGATGCTTTGACTTCTCCTGCCAATGCCGTAATTTCTGCATATCCACCGGATTTCGCTGTCACTTTACCACTTTGATCAACGCTCAAGACTTCAGGATTAGACGAAGACCATTCGACTCTGTCTGTACTATTATCAGGATAGATTATCGCCGAAAGCGCAGCCGATGTCCCTTCAGCAAGAATAAGCTGCTCCCGTTCTATGCTGATAGATTCTGCCGGAACTCGTGAACTGACAACTGACACGCTGCATAATGAACATATATCACCTACACAAGCCTTAATATCTGCCGTCCCGACAGCGACACCAGTTATAGTTCCTCCATCTGTCACTGAAACTATTGTCTCGTCGGATGAAGACCACATTATAGTTCGTCCAGCAGTAGCGTTCCATTTTCTGATTTTGCCGACAAGTGTGTAGCTTTCTCCTTCTTTCAGTGTTATATGAGCCGGGCTCACCTCCACCCCCGACACTTCAGACTGCGCCGCATTCAGATTTTCCTGCACTTCCTTACATCCTGCAGACGCAACTATGGCAATTGCAACAAAGAAGGTATATATTGTTAAATTTTTCATATTCGTGCCAGATAGTTTATTTTCTAACAACTTAAAACTCAATACGTTTATTGGAATAGTGCTTCAACGTTAGACGGATTATCCATCTCGAACTGACTCCCGACATCTGTCACAACTTTATCGTTCACAGTAAAATCTTTGATTGTCAGCCCGCCGATATAACTTCCGTGAGTCATCACATTAAAAGCCGGATACTGATTACCATTTTTATTTAACACTTTTATTCCATTGAAAGTCACACGATTCATATTGACTTTCTGCTCCCCTCCATACTGCCAGATTGAAATATTACGTCCTGTATTGTCTATATTATCAAAGGTGAGATTACTTACGGTTATATCACTGATTTCCGTCGGTGCGATAGAACCGTTCCAAAGAGACGTACTGCCATCAGTCCCTTGGCCAATGGCAAATGCGGCACGCAAGTCATCCGTCCCGCTATTCTTATGCTGAAGAAACGTACAGTCATACACTTTGATATTATGAATGCGACCGCTGTAATTGACGTTTCCGGCTTCCGGTCCAATGACTATTCCACGAGCATAATCATTCCAAATCAGACAATCGTGAATACGCACATTGCTTACATCAGTAATAGGTGTAACTATAAAGCGGCATTTCAGCGTTATACAGTCATCATAAGTTCGGATAAAACATCCGCTGATTTCCACATCCTTACAACTCACTATGTCAATACCGTCTCCGTTCAGTTCCCAACTTATCATATTGATATTTTCAATTTTGACCTCATCAATACTCCTCACTATCATATTCCACCCCGGACTGTCAATAAAAGTAACATTTTTAATGTTCAGACCTTTACTCCCTTCACATTCTACAAGGAAATCGCCCCAACTGTACTGACTGTCTCCCCAATGCTTCATCTTCTCTCCGGATAGAATGCCGTTTCCTGCAATCGTGATATTGTCACCTTTAGCCTTGACATTAGCGTAGACCTTTGCACCGTAGTCGATATAAAGCGTCTGTCCGGCTGACAGATTTATTGTACCTGCATTATATGTCCCGGGCCCATAATACTTGACATTGGCAGAACTTGAAGATGGCTTATCTTTATCTGGTTTTGCACCATAGATAAAGAGGTTATGTTGTCTGTCACCTCCGAACTCAACACTGAGTTTTCTCATTTCGTAAGACGGAATGATAAACTCAATAGTGTTTGAGGAGACAGATTTTGTCTCTATCCCATACTCAGATGGTCTCACTTCAACCGAAGAAACGTTGCCTCGCAGATTCTCAACACGTAATCTGACAGGCGCATTAAAATCATTCTCAAATATGCAATAGGACATCGTATCTCGTGCAACTTTTGCATTTTCCCAGTCATTCCATATCAATGAATGCTTAGCAGCATCAGAGCAAAGAGTTTTATAAACTTGAAGTGGCACCCATTCTCCGTCATCAAACACGGACACACTATAGAATCCTTTAGACTCAGGTTCTGCGACAAATTCATATTCCCCTTCCTCAATTGCTTTCCCGCCATAAGTTTCGGTTGTCTTCCAAGAAATATTATACGTATTATTTGTCGAAAGATTTTTCATATCCACGGTAAAAACAATGCTCTGTCCCGCTTCAATTCGTCTTACTTTTGGCACAAAAGGTCTGAGATTATCGCTTCCACAACAAATTTCAAAATTTGGGAACCAGCCTGACGAATCATCAGCCTGCGGAAATACAGTCACCTTTTCGCCAGACCGGACTTTACGTCCCGCGCATTCTTTACTGACTTTATACTGATTCCTGGATATAAACCAGGTATCCGACATTTCCGGAAGTACAATGCTTGCTTTTGCCGATTCCGGTGCATTAACCAATTCTACAGAAACCCTTGCGGTAATAGGTGTAAGCATTTGAGACAACAACGAACCTGGCTTTTCAACTATTGAGCAGGCTGATAAAATCTCTGAATTTTCAACGTAAGTTAGGAAATACTCACTGTCTGCCCCTCCGGAAACAAAACGAGAAAAATCGATGACAGATAAAGACTTGCTTGCAACACATACAATACTGTCACCTTTCTGAGCGTCATCAATCTTGCGAAGATTCCCTAAAGATTCGAATTCTTTCAACGATGCACATTGACCGTGGCGAAAAACAAAAACCGCCGCAGGCCATTCCAGCAAGTCGTCAGGAGTAAGTGTGGGAATTTCTATACAGTCATATCGTATTGAACCTATTTCCTGGGCTTGTGAACGGCACGAAACAACGCAAAAAGTCAATAATAGCAATAAATGGAGCCTCACGTTCATAGTGTTTCCTGTGGTTTATAAACTTACATTTGCAATTTATACTTTATATCTTGGTAAAGAGTGTATAATTTTTCGGTTTTTTACCCCACCTGACAAATCTCGAACGTTTATTAACGGATGACTCGTAAGCATATAACATCCAAGTCAGCGCCTGGAGAATTTTCCGAATAAAATTCCCCCCTATCACTGATGCCGTTCGGTAAATTCGCAGAAAGGAAAGACTCAGTTACCACATATCTAGACTTTCCTGAATTTTTAACATTAAAAACAAAATAACACTAACTAGATGAAAAAGTTATTTTACCTTTTCGTTGCCAGTTCACTTATTCTTGCAGCATCCTGCAAGAAAGAGGAGACTAAGTACGCTGAAAATCCTTTAAAATCGATTTCAGTCACAAGTGGTGAAGAGACTGTCACCGGAGTTGTGAACGACACTGATAAAACTGTCACATTCACATTCAACAACGCTGAAGACTTTTCGAATGTCAATCTTTCCGTTGAACTGAATAACGGCTGGACCCTCACATATCCGACGACACTTGAGGGTGTAGACCTCCAAAGCACTCCGGCTCTACGCTTCACTGATCCAAAGAATGCTATTGTAAGGTACACTGTTTCGTTCTCTTCAAACGCATTTCCAATCACTGATCCTTCTAAAATTCAAATCAAAGGGCTTAATGCAGGCGAGTCATTTACTGTAGATAACACTACGAAGACCATCACCATCAAATTCGATGAATCTAAAATGGATTTCAATGATATTGAGCTCATATTCAATGATGGTTCGCTTCAGAATGGCGTTGAATTGCCTGAAAGCCTCGCATTCGATTTTTCTCAAGGCAATGAGCATAAACTCATCCTCAAACTTGGAGGCGACCGCACATATACCGTGAAACTTGATGTCTCATCCTATGTATCAGCAACTCCTGAGCAAATGGGTTTTCTCGATGTATCGTCAAATTTCGTGAACGCAGATCAGTCTTACATCAAAGTTTACTCTGCAAGCGGTGTTTCCTCTGTACCTATCGCACTTTATGAAACGTCTAGATATTGGGGCTGGATGGGCTACGGATTATCGACAGCCAATCCTCGAGACTGGAGCGTAAGCCCAGCTGACACCGGCTATGAAGACGATGTATTCCAGTTCCCTGGAGATTGGGCAAACGACCGTCCTACGATGAACTGTTTTGGAGACATAGCCATTGTAACGGTGGACGCCGGTAAAGTAAAAGCGGATCTTAAATCCGCTCAGGATGGAGTAAATCCGACAGAAATTAAAAGTGCGGTTGTAACAAGCGGTTGGATTAAGAACGCAAATATAGACTACCTTATAAAAGACAATAATACTTTCATCAATAATCCAGAAGGCGACCACGCCGTTCTATATCGTGCATCTGTAGCCGCAGACAATGGCAAACTTTCATTTGTCACAGCAGGTGAGAAGTCCGGCAAACTCTACTCCATACCATTCCAAACTGAAAAGCCTAATCAGCAAGACCTTCTTAATTCAGCCACTGAGGAAATCACAGCATCAGATGTAGCTTGGGTTTGTGCTTGGGGCGTAAGAGCCGGAAAGTCTATGAAAATACAAGAGATCATCAACAATGACGCATCTCAATACGTTTCTGACCTCGGCGTACTTGGAATGGGTTGGGGTGATCACTGCTACGGCAACCACAATCTCGCCGGAATCACCTACGATGGCAAACTTGCATTTATGATAAATATAGGTGGCGGTCACAGCTATGACGGTGGAGATTTCACATCAAATGGATATAATGGGTATGAACAGCACGGCGTCCGCTTCAAGGGATACAGCATTAAGCAAATGTTTTGGATTGCGCAGAAACTTGGTTGGAGAGATGCTGCAGTATTGGGCAACACCTTCAGCGAGGCAGGAGATTTCACCCCTTCTCTGCTTGTGAATGGAAAATCCGTAATTGACGGCGCTGTGGTTAAAAACACCTCTTACGCGATTGCTGTTGACGCCAAATAACGTCTCACGAGCATCCACTGCACAAACTTATTTTACGGGAAGCCGTCCCTGATACGGACGGCTTCTTGCCATTTTCACGCAAATCAGATATGAACACGTCAACAAGGTTAAGAAAATTCCTTCTTATTTCCCTGTGTCTTGCCGGAACTGCAACAGCTTTACCGGTTCAGTTAGCCGGTAAAAAGACATATTCTGCCTCATTTACAAGTCAGCAGACAGTCTATAAAGGCAGAGTTCTAGACGCAAAGACAAAAGAGCCTCTTATTGGCGCGTCTATCTATATGAAAGGCAGCACTACCGGTGTCGCCACTGATATTGACGGAAAATTTTCAATTTCAGTACCTGAAGGGAAAACTCCCCTGTTGGAAATTTCCTATGTCAGTTACGAAACGAAAGAAGTGATGGCTGTTAAGGGTAAGGAGATTGTTATAGAATTGTCTGATGACCTAAACGTGCTTGAGGGAGTCCAGATTGTGGCATACGGTCAGCAACGCAAGACTTCAGTAACAGGTGCCATCACATCTATCAGTTCTGACGATCTTCTGAAATCCCCTTCCGGAAGCGTAGCAAATTCACTATCTGGAGCGCTCACTGGCGTTTCTTCGATTCAATCTTCAGGACAGCCAGGAGCTGAAGATCCGGACATCTATGTACGCGGAGCCGGCTCTCTTACCAATGAAGCGTCAAAACCACTAATTCTAGTAGATGGTGTCGAAAGGTCATTTTTTCAAATGGACCCAAATGAAATTGACAACATAACAGTACTCAAGGATGCTGCGTCAACTGCCGTTTTCGGTGTAAGAGGAGCAAACGGAGTTATCCTTGTCACTACAAAAAGAGGTGAAGAAGGTAGAGCCAAAATAAATTGGAGTTCATCATTCGGATTGACACAAGCCCTAAGGCATCTCACAACCACAAGCAGTTACGAACACGCCAAGGTATTCTCAGAAGCTCAGTTATCTGACAACTGGAATTCTCCTTCCACTCCGCTCACATTCTCAAACACCGTGATTGAGATGTTCAAAAACAACTCGGACCCGATTATGTTTCCAAATACAAATTGGGATGAATTTCTCTTCAAGAAACTTGCTTGGCAAACTCAGCACAATATAAGCGTATCAGGAGGAGCGGAAAGAATCAGATATTTTGTCTCCGTAGGATACCTTCATCAGGACGGTATGCTTAAAAGCTTCGAGAATTACAATTCAAACTACACCTATAACCGCTACAACTATAGAGCGAATGTTGATGTAGACTTGACCAAAACCACCCTACTCAAACTCAATATCGGAGGTCGCGTAAGCCAAAGGCACGAGCCTAACGGATATGGCAGCAACATTTGGAAATACATAACGTGGTGTACTCCGTTCTCGAGTCCAGGATTCGTAGATGGTCACTATACAAGACCTGTTGTTGGCGACTACATTCCGATAGGTGGAGGAACAAGCGGACTTGACTTGTACTATGGTTACGGATACTCTGAAGACATCTCCAACACTCTCAATTTGGATATACAGGTCTCCCAAAACCTTAATTCCATCACCAAAGGTCTAAGTTTCAATCTGAAAGGCGCATACAATTCAACATACGACCTCTACGTAAGCCGCACTCCCACGGCTTCGACTATGCGCTGGCAAAGTGTAAATTACAAAGGGCACTATACGCAACCCGGTATGTCAATAGATAATCCTATGTTCGACAATGAACACGTGTTCATCACTTCCGGAGTTGACGGCCTTAACGAGCCACTATCCTACTCTAACTGGACTAGTCACGGAAGGAACTGGTACCTTGAGGGCAGCTTCAACTATTCCAGACAGTTCGGCAACCACGAAGTGTCCGGATTACTCCTGTACAATCAATCCAAGACTTACTATCCGTCCAATTTCCCGGAAATACCGACAGGCTACGTCGGATACGTAGGGCGAATCACCTATAACTGGAAACGTCGTTATCTTCTTGACCTTAACGCGGGCATTAACGGCTCCGAAAATTTCGCTCCGGGGCATCGCTACGGCTTCTTTCCGGCAGGCTCAGTCGGTTGGGTCATTTCAGAAGAGCCTTGGGTTGCGCCTATCCGCAAATGGGTTGATTTCCTTAAATTACGCGCATCCTATGGACTGGTGGGAAACGACAAGTACAGCGGTGCCCGATTTCTCTATCTGAATGGTTCTTGGAACCCGCTGCACTCAAACGCAAACTTCGGAAAATATGGGTCGTGGCAGTTTGGATCAATGTATAGTGATGTTGTATTGAAGGACGCTGTAGAAAACGCGGTCGGAAATCCGGTTGTCTCTTGGGAAAAGTGCCGCAAACAAAACTATGGAGTAGATTTGGTAATGTTCCATCAACAACTTTCATTTACTGGTGATTTGTTCTTTGAGCAGCGCTATGACATTCTTTCCACCAGGAATACTCTTCCGGACATTACTGATATAAGCCTTCCACTACTCAATCTTGGAAAGGTCAATAACTGGGGATACGAACTTTCTCTGGGATGGAGGTCCAAACCGGTGAATAATTTCAGCTACAATCTCACAGGAAACTTGTCATTTTCTCGAAACAAAATCATCTATATGGATGAGGTCGTCCCGAACGAACCGTATATGGCTCAGACTGGACGCCGCACCGGAATGTCATACGGTTACATATTTGACCGTTACTTGACGGAAAATGACTTTGACCCGGAGACAAAGGAACTTCTTACCATTGACAAAGGCGGTACTGTACCGAAGCTTACTATAGGAAATCCGCGCCCGGGCGACGCGATATTCAAAGACCTCAACCACGACGGTAAGATTAACGAAGATGACAACACCTGGTTCGGATATGGACAACGACCGGAATACGTTGCGGGATTTATCGCAGGGTTCACTTTTAAAAACTTCGGCTTTTCAATGCAGTGGACAGGTGCTTGGAACGCATCTCGTGTACTTGGAATAGACTACAAGGAACCGTTCGGTATGACAAATGACCGCGCCCTCTTAAAATATCTGGCTGACGGACGATGGACTCAGACAAACCAGAACTCCCGTTTTCCACGTATAACGTTTATGAATAAATCCTGGTATAATCAGTATTCAGACATCTGGCTTATGGATGCCTCCTACCTGCGTCTCAAGAACGTAGAATTGTCATATACCCTTCAGAACAGACGATTCTTGAAAAAATTGGGAATCAGTTCATTCCGAGCATACGTCAGCGGGTATAATCTTCTTACTCTTTTCTCGGAGCTAGCCGACATTGATATCGACCCTGAGGAAATGACAGGAAGCTCCAACCTGAATGGTGAATACGTTTATTCATATCCTAACGTCAGGATTTACAACATCGGCTTCAACATATCATTCTAAAAGACGAGCAAGATGAAAAATATAACATCGATTATAATCCGGACAACATTTCTTGCGTCATTGTTGACAGGATGCAACGACCTTAAATTCGGCGATGCTTTTCTCGAAAAAGCCCCTGGTGTTGATGTCACCATTGACACGGTATTCTCGTCCAAGCTATATGCTGACAGAGCTCTTGTTTCAGCTTACAGCACTATGCGCTGTGGGTGGCCTGTACATAATTCAGCCTGGCCGTTGGGCAGCGCCGGAAGATATAACAATGGAGGAAGCTACGATCGTGCCTGCAGCCAGTTGGACAACGACAATTTCGACGCTATAACCGATCTGATGTCATCGCACAATGACTGGTCAAGCGGAGGAAAAGAATATGCTGCAGGAAACTACAGTGCGGAAGCAGAAGACAATGTTTCGTGGACGAAAATGGGCTTTGTGCCCGACAAAGAATATAACTGGGTCGGAATTCGCAGGGCATTCCTATACATTGAGAACGTTGACAAGGTGCCAGATATGACAAAGGAGCAAAAGGACGCAGGCAAGGGCGAAGCGTATGTTATCATTGCATCCCATTATCTTGACCTTTTCAGAAACTATGGGGGAATTCCGCTGTTGCAACAGTCAATCGCTGCCGACAATGTAATGTCATACGATTTCTCCAGAAAGACCGCTGACGAAACTATCAGTTACATAGTCGAGCTTTGCGACAAAGCGGCAAAATTACTTCCGTGGTCAGTCTCAGCAGCTGAAGACGGGCACTTTACGAAGGCTTCAGCCATGGGACTAAAATGCAGAGCCCTTCTTTTTGCAGCCAGCCCGCTTTTCAACTCATCCCAGCCTTACTCGGCTGAAACGCCGGTAGCAAAAAACGCAAATGCAAATCACGTTTCACAGGACAATATCCAAAAGATGTACTGGTTCGGCGAATACGATGCATCCCGATGGCAGAAAGTAGTAGAAGCGTGTGAGGATTTCATCAAGGAGAATGAAGCAAACGGAAACACCTATAAGCTTATTGAAGCTGCTGGAACAACAGCTGATGATTATAGGAATTCCTGGAACACTAGTTACGCAGACCGTTATAATGGTGAGATCCTGATGGAAACCGGCAGACATTATGACACATTTGCCAGCACCTATCTCCGATGTTATTTCGGAGTTTCAAGCGACCACGGAAATGCAGGACGAGGATATGGCGGTGGATGCGTCACGCTTAACTTAGTAGATCTGTTTCCAAAATCGGACGGTTCTGTAATACGATACGCAGATTGGGCCGGAACGGCGGGCCGAGACAGCAAAATTGCCGACGATCCGTTTAGGGACAGGGATCCAAGACTCTACGAATCAGTTATGATTATCGGAGACCATTTCCAGGGACGGCCGGCCGAAATGTGGGTAGGAGGTCTGGAAAGAGGCGCCGAATTATTGAACAGAGCAATCACTGGTTTCTGTTCCAGAAAGTACATCTGGGATTATAACGACGAAACGTTTATGAACCGTCCGACAAACTACTCTTACCTTAGACTTCCTGAAATCTACCTTACCTACGCTGAAGCACTCAACGAGACAGGCCGCAAGGATGAAGCGTACAAATGGCTCAACAAGGTACGCGAAAGAGTCGGCCTTCCGGAGATGAATGATATTCAGCTTGCTGAGGTGCAGACAGGAAAGACATTGCCAGTTTATGCGGAACCTCTTCAGGGCAATAGTGAACTTCGTGAAGAAATTCTCGACGAAAGGGCCAGAGAACTGTTTTTCGAGGAAAACAGATGGTATGATATTGTCCGTTGGAAAAGAGAGGACATATTCAAAAAAACATTGTACGGTATAAAGATCACAATTCCTGAAGGCGGCGGGGTGCGGACCACAGACACAAACAATGACGGAGTCATCGACGAAAATGATGACATTGACGCATACGCATCCACATTCCGATACTCAGCACCAATAGCGGAAAGTTCTAGATATTGGGCAACGCACTGGGATCCCAAGTGGTACCTGAGTGCTTTCCCTACAAAGGAAATAAACAAAGGATATGGTCTTGTCCAAAATCCTGGATGGTAATCTGAGATCACATAGAAAAATCGCTATGAAGAAAATAAGCATAATACTCATTTCTTTATTCATTCTACCTGCCGTTCTTTCTGGACAAGACAGACAAATACGGCTCACTGTAGTAAATAATAATGGAAAGCCCTTAAAAGGTGTAGAAGTCTCTATTCCTGATATTTCAGAACCTGTTATTACAGACGAAAACGGAATTGCAGAACTGTTCGCGCCCTATGGCACTGATGTAGAATTGTCTATATATAACGAATACTTCCGCCGTGTGAACCTGAATTCAGGAGAGATGACAATAACTCTTGACAATCGCCATCAGTTATTGGGTATCGGATACGGAGCAACTGCCACCAAAGAGACCAGTTCCTCCGCAGTAAGCGGTGTCGGACGGGCAGTCTTTGAGAATTCTTCTGGAAATACTATTATGAACTCATTGTATGGTCTGATTCCCGGCCTTGCAGTAAGGCAGAATGGTTCCGGAGAGTGGCCTGAAGACTGTACGCCATCCCTTAACGTTCGCGGACAGGGTTCTTTTAGCGGAAATTCCGTATTGGTTCTCGTAGATGGCATCCCTAGAGAGCCGTCCACCATTGATATAGAAGAGGTTGAGAATGTAACAATATTAAAGGATGCCGCATCTCTCGCCATCTACGGCATCAGGGGAGCGGACGGGGCTGTGCTTATTACGACAAGACGTGGTGGAAGCCATAGACTCAATCTGAAAGCGGAATACAATTTCGGCGTTCAGACGCCATTCAAGATTGCTGAAATGGCAACGCCTGCAGAATATGCACACGCCCTTAACGAGGCCCGTGAAAATGATGGTCTAACTTCTTGGTTTTCAGATTCAGATATCGCTTCCATTGAGAGCGGCACTTCAGGAATAATCCCTTCCGTGAACTGGAAAAATCATATTTTCAGAAACATCGGGTTCAACAACAGCGCAAGACTCACAATGGACGGCTCTACCCGACATATAAAATATTTCGTATATGCCGGATACAATAGTAACCGAGGATTCTACAAAAACACCGACATTCTGGAAGGAATCGATACTCAGAATTCATACGACGGGCTCAAGCTGCGGACCAATCTGAACATTGATATGACATCAACAACCGAGGTCACTGTCAACCTTGCAGCGAGAATTCAGCAAAAGTCTGGTCCATCAAGCGGAACAACACTTCAATCCTTCTACCAGGCCCCACCTGTAGGTTTCCCTATAAAATATAACAACATTTGGGCGCGTTCCACCAAATTCAGCAATCCGGTTCAGGATATTTTGGGGACAGGCGGTACCGTAACTTTCGGAAGAATGTTGTCTGCAGATTTGGGAATAAGGCAACGGTTGGATATGGTACTCAAAGGGCTGTCAGCAGAAATAAAGATAGCATACGATAATTCCGCCAATGTCAACGATAACCGCAGTTTCGGAAGCAGTTGGTATAATTTCAGCCCATTATATGACAATTCCGGAAACATAAGCGATTATGACGTCATACAATATGGTAATGACACTGAAATGTCATACGGAACCGCATTGGCTTCCCAGTATATGAGAATGACGGTTTGGGGAAAATTGGGATGGACAAGAAACTTTGCACGACACCACATAGATGCTGCTTTCCTCTTCAACCGGGACAAAAAGTCTCTTACCGGAGCAAACAATAGTTTTATTCACCACGACTACATACTTTCCGCTTCGTATAACTACGCAGACCGCTACGTTGCCACGGTTACAGCATCCTATTCCGGAAGCAGTCGTATGCCAAAAGGAGACAAATTCCGCTTCTATCCGGCTGTTTCGCTCGGTTGGATTGTCAGCGGAGAAGATTTCCTTCGCAATTCCGACATCGTAAATTTCTTAAAATTAAGGGGTTCGTTTGGAGTTGTCGGACAAGATGAGTTTCTCGCCTACGATATGAACGTACAATTCAATGGCGAAGGCAAAAGTTACATCTTTGTACAGCCAACGGTTTATCCTGGCGCATCAGAAGGGTCACTCCCCTCTGCAGGAGTTGAGCCCGAACTTGATGTAAAGGCCAATCTGGGACTTGACTTCACCTTGTTCAAAGGGCTCTCTGGAGAAATCGACATATTCCGCAACAAGCGGTCAAACATCAGGACAATCGCGACTAATGATCTTTCCCAAGTACTCGGAATCGGAGCATCCGACAGTTTTTCAGGAAAAACATTAAATTATGGTATAGAAACAGCCTTACAATGGTCACAAACAATTTCAGACTTCAACTACCACATCGGAGGCACATTATCATTTGCGCGAAGCCGGATAGACAATATCTCGGAAGAGTACAAGCCAAACGAATATATGTATCAACGAGGGCTCTCCATTGGCAGTTTTTACGGACTTGTTGCTGATGGTTTCTATCAGAAGACCGATTTCGACAAAAATGGACAACTGCTTTCCGATTTACCTCAAAACACTTTCGCTTCCGTACAACCAGGAGATGTAAAATACCGCGACCTTAATGGAGACGGCAAAATAGACAACTACGATTATTGCTATCAACTTAAGCCGATATTGCCTGAACTATATTATGGCTTCAGAGTCGATATGAAATGGAAGGGTATCGGATTCAATGCTCAATTTCAAGGTGTCGCTTCCGCCAGAATTGAAACTACACTTGCAGGCATATACCAACCTTTGTATGCAGGCGACAAAAACATTTCCGGACATTATCTAAAAAGTTATTGGACTGATTCAAAGCCGGACGGACGTTACCCTAGACTGACAACACTCGACAATGCAAACAACTATTTAAGCAGTAATCTTTGGACCGAAAACGGTGCATTTCTTAAACTTCGCGAGCTGGAGATTTATTACAATTTACCGGAGAAAATATCAAAGACGCTCAAAATGGATAACATAAGACTATATTTCCGTGGGCACAATCTATTTTCTATTGACCACATAAAAATTCTGGATCCTGAAGCTGTGAACTTTAACTATCCGACTGCAAGAACCTATTCCATAGGACTTAGGGTTAATTTTTAATCAGAGGAGGAAACAGATATGAGGATACATATAACAAATATTTCAGTTGCCATAACGGTCTTATGCAGTTTGTGCGGATGCTCTGATTTGGAGTTAAACGAATCACAGTACCACACTAAAAAATATCAGTTCAGCAACTTCGATAAGGTAAAGGAAGTGATGACTAATGTCTATGGCTACCTTGAAAGCGGTTTTTATAATTTTCAGGAGTGTGCCACTGACGATGCCGTTTATGCCAATTCCCCTGATACGCTTAAACATTATTACGACGGCAGCTGGTCTGCAAATAATGTAGTGGATGACAAATGGGGACACTATTATGCCGGCATACGCGCCGCAAACTATCTGCTAGAAAACTGTCCTGACGACTATGAAATAGCACGTTGGGACGAACAGTATTCGATTTATCTAGAACAATTGCAAAATTATCCTTGGGAGGCAAGAGCACTTCGGGCATATTATCATTTCGAACTTCTCAAAAGGTACAAAAACATAATTATCGCTGACAGGACATTCAAGGAAAACGAAATCAATACTCTGATTCCGGGCTCTTATGACGAATCTGTCGAATGGATCTCGTCAGAGCTTGTTGAGTGTTCAAAAAAACTTCCTGCGACATATTCCGGAACATATTATTCAGAAATAGGCAGAGTCACCAAAGGATTTGCCCAGGCGGCTAACATAAGACTGCTTCTATATGCAGCAAGCACTCTGAACAACCCTAACGGATCATCAGAAAAATGGGCGAAAGCTGCAGCCGCCGCAAAGGAGATGATTGACGAAAACGCAAGCACCCTTAGATATGCCCTTGTAGATCAGACATTCAACAGCGAAAGCAAAGACCTGATTTTCGGCATACGAGAGTCCGTATCCTCGATATTTGAACGCAACAACTTTCCTGTTGGCTATGAGAACGGCAATTCAGGAATATGCCCAAGCCTGAACCTTGTCGAGTCCTTTGATGAAGGGGACAAACGACTGTCAAAGGCAGTACTTGCAAATGGAGACGCCTTCAAAAATGAGATTATAGAGAGCTTCTACGGAGGTCGCAATGGACTTCCAAAGGACAACGCATCGCCAACTTCATTTTATCTGAGGAAATTTATTCAGGAAGCCACAAGTCTTACTGCAGGCAACCTCATCAGCTATCAGCACATATACCCGATTTTCAGGTATTCTGAAGTCTATCTTAACTATGCAGAAGCTCTTTTTGAGGCCACGGGAAATCCTGAATTCACAGGAGCACTCGGAAATGTAACTTACACGATGTCACCTCGTTCGGCAATAAATTCAATCCGCCGTATCTATTCCCTGGACGAAATTCCATCGGGGCTGGATGCAAATGATTTTAGAGTAAGGCTTCGCAACGAACGCAGAACTGAATTGTGCTTTGAGGGGCATCGATTCTGGGACATACGGAGATGGAAAACCGGTAATGTAACAGAAAAGATATACGGTCTGGATATCCGGAGCAGAGAAGACGGCTCATTAGTAACTGAACGCAAACTTGTGCAAACAAGATATTGGAACGACAAGATGTATTGGTATCCAATTTCGGAAACAGAAAGGCACAAGAACCGGAATCTTATTCAAAACACAGGATGGTAGAGACTCCAGTAAAATGAAACACACGAAGATATTGGTTTTGACGGCACTTCTGTCAGCAGCAGTGTCCTGCAACAAAAATGAAGTCAATTACGACTATATAGTTCCGGCACCGTACCGCGCTCATTACTATGCCTGTCACAATACTGACTGCAATGTTCCGGCAGACGGAAGCGCTAATGGGGTGACAATCAGAATCCTTCCTGAAATGTCCAGCCGGTTCGGCTCTGAAGGATATAGGCTCAAAGTGAAAAGACATAACGTCATTGCCGAAGCATCAGACCCCATCGGAATTTTCTACGCAATGCAGACTCTCCGACAGTTGAAAGACAGTTTGGGAATACGATGCGCAGAAATTGAAGATATGCCAAAGTTTGCATACAGAGGCATTCACTTGGATGTATCTCGCCATTTTTTCAGCACCGATGAAATCCGAAAAATTCTTCGGGAGATGGCATACTACAAGTTCAACAATTTCCATTGGCATCTAACAGACGGAGGAGGTTGGAGAATTGAGATTGAGAGTTATCCTCTCCTGACGCAGATAGGTGCTTGGCGTACTGAGAAAGACTGGGACAACTGGAATCAACAAGGAATGAAATTCTGCTCAGCCGACACTCCAGGTTGCTATGGCGGGTTCTATACTAAAAAGGAAATACGCGATATTGTCAGATATGCGGATTCGCTCCACATCAATATTATACCGGAATTTGAACTTCCAGCGCATTCTGAATCTGTACTGGCCGCATATCCTGAACTCGGTTGCATAGGTACCTACAAACATAAAGGAGAGTTTTGTCCGGCCAATGAAAATTTCTACCGTTTTGCCGAGTCAATACTTACGGAGATTATGGAATTGTTTCCGTCAAAAGTCCTTCATATCGGAGCAGATGAAGCCAGGAAAATTGCTTGGAAGACTTGTCCCGTATGTAATGCCTTGATGAAAAAGGAGGGACTGCATTCCTATGATGAGTTGCAATGTCACGCAGTAAGCAAGATTCAGAATTTTCTCCTTTCTCACGGCAGGACAATGGCCGGCTGGGATGAAATTCTCAAGAATACCGATCTTGCGGACGGTACTATGATTTATTCATACCGTGGACAAAAAGGTGGAATAGATGCAGCCAACAGAGGGTTGCGTGCAATAATGACACCCGGTGAAGTATTGTATTTCGACTGGTATCAGGCCGAGCCTTCAAAGGAACCGAAAGCTATGTATGGCTACAGTCCCCTCAAGAAAATGTACAGTTTCGAGCCTCAACCAACTACAGCTGAGATTTCAGTTTTCAATCAGTCTTTGATAAAAGGTTCACCACAGAGCATTGATACTATCGGATTCATTCTCCCGGAAAACGCAGGAAATGTCTATGGTATTGAGGGCTGCACCTGGGCTGAATATATTCCGACTGAGAGTCATCTTGAGTATATGATGTTTCCACGTCTACTTGCTGTGTCGGAATTGGCGTGGTCGGAAGTCAAGCGCGATTGGAATAATTTCAAATTGAGGGTAAATGCTCAGATTCCATCGTTGAAATCAAGAGGATTAAATGTTTATAATCTTCACGATGCCCCCTACATCACAGCGAAGTCTTGCGGAAACGGAACAAGTGAACTATTCTTGGACTGCGAAAACTCAGCGGCTGAAATTCGATTTACGCTTGACGGAAGAGCTCCGGACTATTCTTCCGAACTGTGGAATGGCGCACCCGTCAAAATCACTGAGAAGTGCGTAATCCACGCCGCAGCGTTTATAGGGGAACGACAAGTTTCATATTCAAGGACGGCTGAAACCATTCCAGGCGAAGACTTGATGTTCTGGTATCCGTTCAACGACTGAATATATCTACCGATTAGTCTGATTCTCTTACAAAACGGGCAATCCTTTCATTTACAATTCTCAGATAGTGGCGTTTACACTTATCATTAAGGAAGCTCCGGTTTATGAGTTCTGAGGACGTTTCGGGCAAGGCCATATACCTGTCCAGAATTTTCTTTACTCGTGGCTTAAGAAGTCCTATCTGCTCTGCGAATCTCTCGAAATCCACACGGCACGGATGTCCAGTATTGTCATACACGTCACTTCTTCTGATGTTGGGTGACAGTCCCCCATCAAGTCCAAGATCATCACCGTTAACGTGGATGCTCGTATTCAGCAGGTCATACGCAGGAGCCAGTCGATAATCATCTCCCTGAAGAATCAAAGAGAAGTTTTTCAAATGGTCATCACCGTTTGCATAAATGTAGTTGAACACTACCAGATCGAAGAAACGCTCCATATCGACCATCCAGGCAGAAACATTTGACTTTAATGCATCTGCAATGTCTTCATAACTGCCGCTGTACTTGAAATGCTTTCCGACTTCCTGTTCGTTTCGGCCTATCACCGAAGCGAAATCTTCCATCGGAAGTTTCGTTCCGTCAGGTTGTATATCGAAACGCTTGGTAATATATACCATTTGGCCGCCTGGAGTAAAGCAGAGGCCGTTTGCCGCAGTCTCGATGCCGTATACCTGCGATGCAATCTGCATAGTCAAGTGCTCATTAGCAGGGACCGACTTCCTTTCAACCAGTGTCTTGTCCCACGGAGCAGGCTTGAGAATATATGTTGATCTGTCTTCATCTGAAGCTATTCTGATTTTCCCTTTGTCAATGACGGCGGGAAATTTCTCCTGGACTCCAGACACGGAAATCCGGTGCATAGCACTCACAATCTCACTGGTATTCCGGAACTCGTCTATGTTGAAATCAAGTATATGACTCACCTTATGGCCATCGAAAAGAATCTTACGAGCCTTTAGACTGTAAGTCGAATATCCCTCCGAAAGTGTTGATGGGCAACTTATAATGTTTATCATAAATCTACTTCACTGTTCTGATATTAACTGAACCTATAAAATCTTTGTCCGCCATAGCGGCGAGCATTCCAAAAAAATCTTCTTCGTCAATTTTCAATGCTCGGCATATCGCCTTGCGGTTGGCACCCTCTGGAAGCATATTGGTAAAAAACGGGAACAATTTTTCCGCTTCATAGCTATTCTCTCTTTTGGGAAGTGTAACCGAAACTGATGGCCCGCCTCGCAGCAGATAATTGCTGTCATAACTGAAGATATAGCCTTCTCCCGGACGAAGTTCCGTAAGGATTCCTGCCAGCCTGTCATTCTGATATACTGCCAACTGTCTCATAATATGGCACGTTTGATTGTGTATGTAATTTCCATTCCAAGGATGTCCACTATCCTCGAAACAGTTGACAATGACGGATTGCCGATGCCTCGCTCTATGTCCTTTATAGTTGCAAGGCTTACGCCGGCCATCTCGGCAAGGTCATTCTGTGACAGACCGAGAATCTTACGTCGTTCTTTCATTACTTCACGCAAACTCATAAGTCTAATAAAATATACTTCATTTACAAATATAGACCAAATTTGCCAAGCAAACAACTAAAAGTCTAACATAATCAACTCTACCTTTACAGATAGCGGAGTCTTGCAAAAACGGAGCAAGTGAATTACCTTTGGAAGATTCAACCACAGAATAGCTAATTTTTAATGAGGACTACCTTTACGTGGAAAATGCTCCGACTGAATGTGTCGGTTTTTCTATTGTCCCTTACCTTACTTTGCAACCCATCTGCGTATGGCATCAATCGGAGGATGAATTTCCTCCCTCTGAAGAACGACAACATCCAATTCAATGATGTTTCGGATCTGTATCAAGATTCGGAGGGATATGTTTGGATTGTCACGTACGGCTCACTTGTCCGTTATGACGGTTACCAAATGAAATCGTATCCGTCAGACAAGGATTCTGAAGTCACCGACGGCTACCTGCACCGCATTATTGAGAAAAGTAACGGAACAATGCTAGTCGGGACAGAAAGAGGCCTGATCAAAATTGACAGCAAGACTGGTTCCATCCAAAAAATTCAAGATAATACGACCGAACATCTTAACGTATCTGCGATGGAAAAAGATAGCCTTGGCAGAATTTGGGTGGGTGGAGACAAGGGCGTGTTTATGGAAAATCCGTCAAAGGATGGCTTTATAAAAATGGATTTCAGGACTCCGGATGGAAAACATATAACCGATGTGGTTGATCTGCTCATAGACAGAAAAGGTTCATTGTGGATTACGACTTGGAAGAGCGGACTTTTCAGATATGACACAGAAAAAGGAAAACTATATTCGTTTTGTGATTCAGACATCAGTCACGCATATACTCTTGCACTTGACGACAATGACAGTCTTTGGATAGGCACCTGGGGATACGGACTGATTCGTGCAAGCCTGACTTCTCTATACTCAGGGAAACCAGTATGCAACTACTATCGCCACACCACTCTCCGAACAGATTCTCTTCTGGACGATATAATCTACACAATAGCATTTGATTCTGAAAAGAACGTCTGGATTGGAAACCGCAGCGGTCTCAGCATTCTGGAATATATTGACGGGCATTTCGCAGATAATTTTATAAACCGCTCACCTCAACCTGAGTATGGAAATCTTCCATACAATGAAGTCAATTCCATTCTCAAGACAAAAGACGACTGTATGCTTTTGGGAATGTTCGGAGGTTGTGTATGCAAAGCAGAATCTCAGGCAGAATCAAACAATGCCGGAGATATGCACTTGGATCTGTCGAGTGTCCGGCGCAAATATAACACAAGCTTTGTAACTAGCATCCTCTGTGAGGATAATCACACTTGGTGGATTGGAATTTCGGGGCATGGATTCATCAAGTATTCCGTTTCGGATGGACTTTTTTCCGGATATAACGAACTTTCCGAATTTGAAGGATTCCTTTATACAAACAACTTCGATTCCATACTTCGCCGGCACGGTAAGCCCGAAATATATTTCGGGAGCTACGATAAGGGTGTCTGGATATATGACACCAAAACCGGACTGACAGAAATTCTGAATTCAACGACAGCGTCAGCGATAACAAATGATTGTATCAGAGCCCTCTCAGAAGATACGGAAGGAAACGTATGGATTGGTACAAGAGAAGGTATTTTCATTATAACCCCAGACAAGACAGCAATTGAGCTGTCAGGCAAAATTCGAAATGGAGACATATCTGACCTCAAGAAGAGCATTTCAAGCATTTCAGTCAGTCCTATATCAGGGGACATCTGGATTGCAACAGCACACGATGGAATAATCCGTTGTCCAAAGGACCGTTCCAAAACTATAGAACTCTATAAATCCGACGCTTGTCAAGGAATAGGCAGTTTCAACTCCATTTATGCCGACTCTTACGGCAATATATGGGCCGGTTCAATGTGGGACGGGCTCTTCCGTTGGAACAAGGAAAACGACAAATTCTGCAAGGTCAGCAATTTCGTTCTCCTTGACGGTCAAGGCATAACAAACATCTCGGAAGACCCTTACGGAAGAATATGGGTATCAACAAATAACGCACTCATTTCATTCATAAATAGCGAAGATGGCAGTTTCAACTCCATCTCGTACTATGATATAGCAAGCAACGATGACATAGATTTCTTCAGCCACAATACAGCTATCTATGTCCCGGAAAAGGATTGTATGGCATTCGGATGTTTCAGCGGCATACGATTTTTTTCCTGCACACAGCAATGCGACACGACCGGCACTGTTTCAATAGACATAACAGATGTCAAAATCGACAATCAAAGTATAGTGGCCAATAAGGATATTGTTGTAAATCACAATGCTTCGGCACTTGACATCCGGTTCTCTTTATTTGATTTTCATAATCCGTCAGGAGATGTTTACCGCTATAGGCTTGCGAGACAGAGGCAGGCGACATCTTCAGATGATTGGAAAATAGTGAACGGGAACCATAATTACGCGATATTCTCAAATCTTCCTCCGGGGAAATATATATTTGAAGTATACGGCACTCGCAGCGGAGAAAGCACGGACAGCGTGGGGACAGCAGTAACGATACGTGTATTGGGAAATCCGTGGCTTTCGTGGTGGGCAATAGCAATTTACACTTTAATCTTAATCGGTATAGTCACCGTCGCCTTTCTGATAATTCGCTCTACCTATCGGTTCCGCAGGCGTATAGAGCTCGAACAGTTCGAAAAACGCAAGGCGCAGGAAATCAACCAGGCTAAACTTCAGTTTTTCACTAATATATCACACGAATTTTTGACTCCGCTTAGCATAATACTGGCAGGGATGGAGAGTCTGGAGCCAAAAGACAAGAAAGAGGCAAATGTTCATCTGATAATGTCATCAAATGCAGTAAGACTGATGAGATTGGTCCAGCAAGTTCTGGAGTTCCGGAAAGCAGAGAGCGGAAACCTCAAATTACTTGTCTCACAGGGCAATGTTTCCAGATTCATCCGCCACTGTGTAGAATCATTTACTCCACTTGTCAGAAAGCACAACTTGAAAATCACATTCAATAGCGAACCTGACGATATTGACGGATGGTTTGACACTGACAAAATAGACAAGATCGCCTACAATCTCATTTCAAACGCCGTTAAATACACCCCTGATGGAGGCAACATTTCCGTTGAAGTATCGTTATGCAGTGAAAATATGCTTGAGATTGATTGTTCGAATGACGGCAAACTAATGTCCGAAAAAACGATTTCCGGACTATTCAGACGCTTTTATGAGGGAGAATACCGCCAGTTCAAGACAATCGGGAACGGTATTGGACTGTCTCTTGTCAAGTCCCTTGTCACACTCCATAAGGGCAACATAGAAGTTGTGAGCAACAAGACGGTAAAGAACCGCTTCATCGTCCGCATCCCTATATCCAAGGAAAGTTATTCCCCGGAAGAAATTGACGAAAACCTGAATATAGATACGAGGATACCTCTCGCGCACAGTCTGACAGAGACAATAACCAAAAGCGACAAGACAGTCCTTTTTGTCGATGACAGTGAGGAACTTACAGAATTATTCGAAGGCGTAATGTCACGCAGATTCAATGTGCTGACTTGCAACAGCGCTGCAAAAGCACTGGAACTTCTGGAAACTGAACAAATTGACGTAGTGGTCTCAGATGTATCAATGCCGGATACGGACGGTTTGCAGTTATGTTCAACTATCAAGAATAAGCTGAAATTCAGTCATATTCCCGTCATACTTCTCACTGCCAAGACCGGAGACGACTATAGCATAGAAGGATACCGGCACGGAGCCGACGGATACCTCGCAAAGCCTTGCAATTACTCGGTTCTGTCAGCTATGATCCACAACCTGCTTGACAGAAAAACAGAAGGAGGAAGAAATGAGTTCAAACGTAAACTCGTATTTGATGTCAAGGATGTTGACTATACCTCAGCTGATCAAAAATTCCTTAAACAGGCTGTAGAAGTTGTAAATGGGCACCTCGCTGATTCTGAATTTGATCTCCCGTCATTTGCCGCAGCTATGGCAATGTCAATAACTGTCCTGACCGAGAAAATGAAAAACCTTTCAGGTTTCTCGCCTATGTCGTTCATTATAAATGCAAGACTTACACTCGCCTACAAGATGATTACGGAGAACAAAGAGCATATCCGGGTGTCTGACATCGCATATTCCGTCGGCTTCAGCGATGCAAAATACTTCAGTAAACGCTTCAAAGCGAAGTTCGGAATGTCGCCTAAAGAACTTATTGACAAAAGCGCAAACGACAATCAGTCCAACATCAATGCTGACGATGATATCTCCGATACCTCCAATCCTTCACCTGACCACTCCAATTAAGACCGAATGCAAAATCATAGGTATTTCCTTCCGAATCAACATAACATTCCATATCGCCGAAGCAATCCTCATTTTGACATTCGACTGTCGCCATAGACAACGGCATCTGCATCGGAAGCAGTGCGGATGGCTCATACGCACCGCTTATTATCTCAAAAATCGCAGGATACTGAACGCCGAACGCCACGAACAAGGCATCGGAATAAGGTTCTATCTCGGAAGGAACAAATGGCTTCGTCGCATATACGACAGTAACCAGCGGTTTATCTCCCAGAGCAGACTTTGCTTTTACCACTGCTTCTGCATCTGACGCATTCGCAGAAGTCACCGATTTGCCTCTATAGCCCCTGTCCAGAAAAGGCTCGAGAGGATCTCCCCCGGCAATGCTATGCACTCTTGCAGCACTCGCTATATACGGTCCGTATTGAAGACTAATAGGGACATATCCGTTTCCACCCTCATTTCTATCCTCTACACTATATCCGGTTCCACCTTGCGGTTCATCAACAATAGCCATACCGAAATCTGCGTCATCTGCATTAGAAACGACATCAAAATATTTTTCAACAACCTCAGTATCAATGCGTCCATTCTCTGTAGTCTTCGGCAGATACACCTTTTTCCGTCCCTGAATCGGCAGAATATGACTCTTGTTCTTGAGCATAACAACCGATTCCTTCTGGGCATTGAAACCGGCTTCCATATAGTCCTTGCAACCGACAGTTAAAGCCGCGGCTTTAGGATCTGTATAAGGATTTTCAAACAGACCTGTTCTGAACATATTCATAAGCAGTCTCCTGGCTGACATCTCGAAGCGCGCTCTTGCTGAAGCCTCTCCATATTCCTCCGACCACATCCGATAAGCATCCAATACTGGATTCTTGTCATTATTTCCTCCGAATTGATCTACGCCGGCTTTGAGTGCCTGATAATGCCGTTGCGCTTCGCTCATCTCCTCAACGCCCCAACACTTTCCCTCAGCATCCTCCACCTTACTGTAGTCGTGAGTAATCGCCCAATCGGTACAAACGACGCCATCATAACCGTATTTATCGCGTAGCAAATCTCCGATAATATATTTACTGTAACTATTGCCGACATTATTTCCCGAAGGATCCACGCCATAAGAGATTGTATAATACGGCATGACAGCAGATGCCTTGCGTGTCTTTCCATTCAGATTGAACGCTCCTTTAAGAAATGGGACAAGATGCTGCTCAAAATTATCACCCGGATAAACACAGAATTTACCATAACTATAGTGAGCATCGCGCCCTCCCTCTTCCGGTCCCCCGCCAGGCCAATGTTTCACCATACAGTTCACACTTTCATAGCCCCACCCGGATGCAATCTCCTTTTCGCCACACGAGGTCTGAAAACCATCGATGTAGGCTTTGGTCAAATCACTGTCAAGTAAAGGGTCTTCTCCGAATGTACCTCCAAACCTGCACCATCTCGGTTCTGTTGCAAGGTCAATCTGGGGAGAAAGCGCAGTTGCGATGCCCATCGCCCGATACTCACTTGATGCTATTTCTCCGAAATGCCTGACAGTTTCGGGATTAAACGTCGCAGCCAATCCTATCGAAGTGGGCCATAGAGAAATCTGGCCGCCAGCCCCTGCATTGAATTCAGCCCAAGCCTTGGTCTCGTGCCTCGGATCCGAACTGATATTGACTGGAATACCAAAGTCAAGACTTTCCGTATAACTTTGAAGATTGTTATTCCATTCGGCAGCGATTGAAGGACTTTCAACGCGAACAACCAACACCGCTCTCAAGTTATCTTCATTCAGGAATTGTTTCTGGTTGTCTGAGAGCGCTGAATGTGGAAGCCGGCTACGATTGAGCGTAGTGCCGTTGTATGTGGAAGACCAGAATCCTACTGAATCTGTAGGCACAGCCTGATGCTTGCTATAAAGCATCAACCCGGCAATCTTTTCTATCGGTAGCCCTGAAGCAAGGTCTGCAGCTCTCTCTTCAGGTGAAAGTCGCCAGTCTTCATATCGGTCAAGTATGCCGTTGTGATTATGGTCTTTGAATGCAAATCCATCCTGACACAGAATTTTCAAGCCTGATGTACGTGAAAATCCAAGGTCGCTGCCTCCTTGTTGTTTTAGCAAAGAATAGCTACTGCAATCAATGTATTCAACATTTTTAGAGATATCTTCAGCACCATATTTTTCTACAATCTGTTCTCCGGAAGCAATTTCAAGGAGTTGTTTTCTCACATTTCTGAACTCCGATACGGATGTATCATAACTGTCGTAATCCAAAATTATTTTCTTGACAAGCTCTTTACCCTTACATGGTATCTTATTCTCTACCAGGCAGAACAAATCGTAATCTCTTATTCCGTCACGCATAGCTGTCAACCTGACAGACGGATATACTCTATGAAAGCCCGGATAAACGATATAGGCATCTCCTCCCGGCCAGTCGTTCACAGGCGCAGAAACGTCACCTAAAGGATCACCGTTTTCGCCCCAATAATTGAATCCCCAATGCAGATAACCGGGATTGCCATATCTGAAATTCAGCCAATGCAACAATCTGGTCTTTATCAATGGCAAGGTCACGAAACGATTGGCATAATTCCCTCTGGGATACATACAGGTATAAAACCAGCACTGATGATTTTCCGGTATCATTTTGTAGCTCGGCCAAGAAAGTTCATCGAGTTGCGGTACAATTATATCGATAAGATCACTGTTATATGACTCTGCCCTATAGGCTTCTATAATCCTGATACCCGGAGCTGCCTCTTTGGCAATGGATGCAAGGACTTCCCAAGTTCCTATATTCTCATTCACCGGTTCGTCTGCTATATGCTGAACATAAATATCCAGCCAACTCCTTCCATCCTTAAGTTTTTTGGATTTCAAATGGTCTTCTAGTGCCTTAAAATAAGCGGAAAGATACTCCCGAACTTCCGGAGCATCATACGGAAGCCTTTGATTTACAAGCTCTCTGCCATCCTTATCAGGCAAAGCGACTTCCACCCAGAAAGGATCAACCCAACGATTGCTTTTTCGGGTAGCTATATGCGCCCCTTCTATCATACGGACATTTACATTCGAAAGCAGGAATTCTGCTTGTCTGTCAAAATCTGTAAAATCGAAAGCAAGCATCCCTTCTTTCAGTACAGGCTTGGCATTCTCATATATAATCCAAACATTCTGACCGTATGCTTCAGCTGTTTTTATGATAGATTTATAACATTCCCAATACTCAGGGCTATATTTTTCTACTGGCTCACCGCCATTCATAAAAGAGAACTTTTCCGGAAAGAACCAGTTGGTAACTGAAAGTTTCTGCTCTGAAAGTGTTGCACTATAAACCTTGAGTGTAAATTCGCTTTCAAGATGCACCTTTCCGTTGTTCCCTTTTACTACAACATTCCCCGTATAAATACCAGGAGCAATTTCTTTTCCAACCGGAATGTCAACCATAAGCAAAGACCTTCCTCCGGCAAATACTGTTTCCGCACTGTCGGTGATGATAGGATCCGGATACAGTCCAGTTGGGGACAAAAGCGAATCGGGTGAGCCGAATCTATAATGATGAGAGGAACGCACACAATGCACCCAACCGGCAGATAGTGTACGCGACATTATTTTCGCTGACTTTCGCGTCCCGAGGGATTTGCCTTTAACACGGATTTCCGCATCCAAATCGAAAAGGTCTTTCCTTGCATCAATGACGAATTGGACCACGGAATTCTCCCCTCTTGCAGAACGCAAAGTATCATCAGGCATTACGGGCACACAAGTCCGGGGAAGCACATTAAATAAAGCATCTGTTTGACAAATAGTCGCATAGGAGTTTTCGGTCGGTTCCGGCCGGCAACTTGACGTAATCATACAAACTACCAAAACAATCATTCCCAGACCGAAATTCCTTTTCATCGCTTGTAATTTTATCGTTTAGCTTTCAAAAACACAATTCTCGACATCAACAACAAAGATACAGAAACCAGTGCGCGGGAGGTGGAGAATCATACGGAAAACGCCTCTTCCAACTCACAAACTGCACATTGCAAAAAACTGCACAAATCGGTTGAAAAAGGCGACCTCAAAAAAGTCAAATATATGGAGTAGAGAGACTGTATTAGAGTTCTATTCCCCAACCCGGCTCATATTCGCGGCCCCACAGCTTCTGGGCATCTTCATCTCCTATGATATGCCCGCTTACAGGCTCTATCTTAAGCGAATGCCCTACTCTCTGCGCTATATTGCCAAGCTGAACAAGTTGCGTACTGACACAAGCGCTGTTGATGTCTGAATGAAGTTTCTCCCCCTTGCGGATAGCATCGAACCAGTTTTGGAAATGGAATGCGTCCAACTGTTCGCTAGGATTAAGAAGATTTCCGGTCTCAAACTTAAGTTCGCTCTTGACATCCTTGACTACATTGCCACCGAGGTCAAGAATCTTGTACTCGTTGCCACCGTTCAGATAAAGAGTACCGTTTTCACCATAGAAAGCGACACCGACGCCGGCACCGTCAACTGCGGAATTATTGCAGCTTCTTCCCTCCCAGGAGCCAGCAGCCTTATCTCCGAATTGATATGTAATAAGTTGAGTATCCGGCGTCTGCCAATCATCCTGGAATCTATACCTTCCTCCCACAGAACTTACCAACGTGGGATAATCGACATCCAGTCCCCAGCGCATCAAATCCACGAAATGTGTGCCGTTGTTCAGAGCCTCGCCGGTTCCCCAGTGCCAGAACCAATGCCAATTGTAGTGGACAATATTATCTCTGTATTCCGTACGGGGAGCAGGTCCCTGCCAAAGGTCCCAATTAAGATGAGAAGGGACGCTGACGACCTTTCCTATGCCTATAGAAGGGCGATTGTTTACATACCAAGACTTTGCGTAATGAACCTTGCCTATGTTTCCGGCCTTAAGTTCGTCAATGGCAGCTATGATGTTAGGCCATGAGCGGCGCTGATTGCCCACCTGAATCACTTTTCCATACTTCACAGCCGCACGCATAAGCAACTCGTTTTCAGCGGGATTATGACTGGTAGGTTTCTCAAGATATACGTGTTTGCCGGCCTGCAGTGCCATAATGGCTGCCTTGGCGTGCCAATGGTCAGGCATCGCGATAACCGCGGCATCGAACTCGTCAGACTCAAGCATACGGCGAATATCAGTTTCTCCCTTTGGAAGTTTTCCGGTCAGACTCTTTATCTGGGCCCGGCATCTTTCAAGTGCCTCAGTATCACAATCGCAGATATATGTAACTTCACACTTGGGCATTTTCGCAAAACTTTGCGCCAAGGCGCTTCCTCTGGAATTCACGCCAATAACTCCTATCCTGATACGGTCATTGGCACCCAGGATAGAACCTTTCTTGGAAACAGCGAACGATGGGACCAAGTTAGACAGTGTGAGACCTGCAGTTGCAAGCGCTGCACTTTTGATGAAATCTCTTCTTGATGTCATATTATCTTCTTATTAGTTTACGTATTATCAGACAAATCACTCTTATCACCCACAACAGCACATAAAACACAGCACCTATCACAACCACATACCCTATCTGTGAAAAAATCTCTGTCCAGGGCTTATGATATGCGATGACCGCCCCTATGTTGGTGCAAAACGATGCCAAAAAGCAGACTAACATTATTATCAACTCTCTGCGCACCACGTGCGAAGGAATAACTATATCTCTCATATTCAGAACTTCATATACGGAATTTTATAATAATCGGGGAAAATAATGGTGCGCTGTTCCTCCATTGCCTTGTTGCCCAACAAGCAAAGAACAGTGGAACAATAAGCCTCTTCGACAACATCCGGAGCTTTCTCCCCGGTGATGCACGATGTGCAGAAAGCCGAAAGGATAGTATCTGATGCGTCATTGTCCACGCCAATCATATTCTGTCCGCCATTAACACTGACCTTACCCTCTATGATAGCGTGCGGAATTGCGTTCCCTTTCACCTCAGGGCGCCAACTTGGACCTGCGAGAGGCACGGACGAGAATATTTTATTCCTGACATTATCCACTAGAGTCTCTATTCCAGAACGGCTATTGTCTTCTTCGAGATAATATACGCCCTTAGTAAGATCCATTGTTCCCTTATGCCCTAGTATCTGGTCCTCCATACCATTGAACTTATTGGATATCAAAGACTCATAATTGATTTTACGGCCATCTGAATAACGGTATATTACATTCACCGCATCGTAGACTTCACGTCCGTCCTTCCAGTAGATAATATCGCCCATACCTGTTACAGAAGAAGGAATCTTGCTGACTGCCATATTGCAGACCTCTATCTGATGGCAGGCAAGTTCTGTCATCAAGCCGCAGGAATACTCCTTGTAAAGTCTCCAGTTAATCTGTCTTTCAAGTTCAGGAGAAGGCACAGGCCGTCGCCAATCAGCATTTCTGAACCAGTGGCAACGCATCCCGACAACATCACCTATGAGGCCGTCTCTTATCAGCTGCATACCCTTTATATATTTAGGGTCGTACATCCTCTGCATACAGAAATACAAAGCACGGTCGCTTTTCATATAAGCGTCATAGATAGCTTTGCATTCATCAAGAGTACGCGCCATAGCCTTCTCGCAGAAAACGTGTTTGCCTGCCGAAAGAGCATCCAGGGTTATCTGTGCGTGTGAGCCTAACGGTGTAGATATTATCACGCCATCTATCTGCTTATCATCCAAAACCTGATGGTAATCGGTATAGAGTTTTGCATCAGGACACAGGGCAGAAGCGGCGTACAGATTGACATCGTATGTGTCACAGAGTGCCACTATCTTGGCGTGCGGCATCAGAAGCAGATTGTGAATATGGTACTGACCTCTGGAGCCTGTGCCAATCAAAGCTATACGGGCAATTTCATTTCCGGTCATCGACAATTTCTCCGGCATACAGGACGTCAGCCACGGCGCTGATGATAAAAGCGCCGCACCGCCTGCCAGATAACCTACTTGCTTTATAAAATCCCTTCGCCCCATATCCAGGGCCAACTTATCCTTATATTCCATTTAAATTGAACTTTTCAAATTTAACTTCCGGGAAATTACTCTCCAGCCGTTCTCTCCTCGAAGTGTCACATACCATATATGCAGTGCTCAATATCTCAGCCTGCAGAGGATCTTTGCACCTTACAGTAGCAAGTGATCGGGAACACTCCTTCTGCCCGGAAATTGGATTTATGATATGTCCCGAATACCAAGGGGTATTGCCTGAAGTAGAAAGCGACTCATTGCTAAGCAAATAGGAAGCAACTATATGTCCGTCGAAAGGTGACGGAAGATCAACTTGCCAACCATTCCCTGAAGGATGATTGCCGAAAGCATAGATTGAACTTCCACCAAAATCGACAAAAGCCGAACTTGCGCCATACTTTTTAATGATACCTTCTATCCTTTTAAGCGCCCACCCTTTTGCATAGCCGCCAAAATCCAGATTAATTTCTTTATATGAGTCAGCTACAATACTCAAGGTCTTTCCCTTAAGCGAAAGGCATCGGAAATACCCACGTGTAATGTCAAACAATCCAAGCGTGCGCTCATAATAGTCAAAACAATTACGAATCTGCTCATAGAGGACCGGGCCAAGTTCCACGCTCCCATAAACACGCAAACTTTCATTTACTTTGGACAGCTCACTTTCAGGGGAGAACCTGTTGAATGTCTTATCTCCGTCTTTCAGCAAAATGGTCACCTCCTCCCAAAGAAGTCGCGAAACATCGTCATCCAGACCTAATGAGAGCATATCAAAGCGGGTACCCATTATATTATCCGCATACGCGTGGAAGAACTTTTCCTCCTCATAATATGTGTACCCGACGTTTTCCATTAGTTTGAGGCCAATTTCGCTGCAGTAGTTGTGATATAATATTTAGTAAGAGTATTCTGCGACTCCCACTCAGGAACAACATCTTCCCCCCTGACATATCTGAGGAAAGAACCGGCCACCAGATTAAAATGGTCTTCGTGACCTATCCTGCAGTCAAGCGGGACATCCAACATCTGTTCTTTACCCCCGTCAGGGCACACAAAAACCTGTTTAACAAATCCCGTGGTAGAGTCCTGACGGACAATGACAGTGGACTTGGTCCCTTTATATACAGCCTCAAATGTATCTGACGCCCCAGGCTGCGGCATCCAGTTCCACTTGACATTCATCTGAACGGGCACACCACATACACTGAAATCTATCGTACCGTTAGATAGGACATCTATCTGGTTCCCATTCTTAACACCCGAAAGAAAAGACGGGAAACTGTCAGACAAAGTACTCAGTTTGAATTGTTCCAGACTTATTGGCGTAGGATAATGCGAAGCAGAATCCACACTTACCATTTCCGTCGTGATGGACTTACCGGGAAAACACTGCCAAAACACCAAATCTATAAGATGGGTAGTGACATCAGCTATTCCCTCTCCCTGCTGAGTAACATCATAATACCACGTTGGTCTATGAAGGGCAACGCCTGACACTTCCTTATAGAAATGATGTACGCTTGTCATTCTGACTGCAGGTCCATTGCTACAATCCAGTTCTCCAAAAAGTTTGTTGTCTGCAATAATCTTCCTGACCAGAATATTAAGAGTATCATATCTTTCGGTCATCAGGTCGTAGATAACCAGTCCCTTTTTCCGGGCAAGAATATAAGCATCCTTCAGAGTATCCCACTGTTCCTCGTTTATAGCGAGAGGCTTATCAGACAACACATTATAGCCTTTGTCCACAGCTGCAAGGATATATCCAGTCTTCTTCTTATTATTCCCGGAAAGCATCACAACGCCCCGTGAATCGGAAGAGACAGGAAGTGCTGACAGATAATCCTCACCTTCATACACATATTCGCGCCAAGAAGTAGGATTCTCTTGACGTGAATTATAAGATTCTATGGTGTTTAGATAACTGTTGAGTTCCTCGCCTTGAGGTGCATAAACCTGAACATCCTCGCTAAGTCCCTCTATCATATTCTTCTGTAACAGAGATGCGTGAAAATGCCCCGGATCTATGACCGTAAGGGTCACCTTGTTTTCTCTTGCACAGGAAGAAAAAATGAACGCACAAACAAACAGAAGTGCAAGAGACTTAAAATTTGACACCATATCCAGCCAACAGTTTTTTAGCGTCCTTCTCTCCGGCTTTGTAGGCTTCTGACAGTCGCACCGTCTTACCGCCTCTTTCGAGACTCATATTCGAGGCCTTCATAAAGGTAAAAATCTCTATAGTCTCCTCCGGACTTACTGGAAGTATTCCTGTGGTAAAGAAGTCCAGAATTTCGTTAAGCAGGACCCTATATCCCTCATATCCGCCACAAAGAACAGTACCGTCTTCAGTAACGATAATTCCACCGTAAATATTAGGGCCTTGAGACACGGCACGGAATGTGCCAAGTCTGCCGTCTTCCCATACACCGGAAACTATATCTCCATAATCAGAATGAACTCGGTTCACTTCTTTGCATCCCGTTCCCATCACTGTATACAGAGTCTCCACACCGTGGATTCCATAGAATCCAAAATCCGGATGTGTCGGCTCGCTATGATGTGGCGAATAGCAGTCAGCACCCAATACAGGACCATATTCGCCTTTTCTTATCTTCACGTTTTGGGGAGAGAAACGAAGAGCTGATGTCGAAAAAGTCTTGACTCCATAGTGTTCCGCCAGTTTATACAGTGCAATAGTCTGTCCTAAGGTTGCGCCTGCTGGCTTATCCACATAAACCGGTTTTCCAGACTTGAATACCTCGGCAGCCTGCTCCAAATGAAGCCTGCCGTCATTAGTTTCAAGCAGGACACAGTCCACCAGTGAAAGAAGTTCATCAATGGAATCAGTAATGACCACACCGAATTTTTTCACTGCTTCTATATATCCGGGAATTCTCTTGTAACTTGACTCTATGGTTTTGGAACCATAAGGATACGCAGCCACAACTTCAAACCTTTTAACGTAAGGGTCATCGCTCTGAGAATTAAGAAGTTCGGTAAAAGCTGTAGAATGGGAAGTATCCAAACCTATTATGCCAATCTTGACAACGTCACTCTGCTGTGCATTAAGCAAACCGCACTGGAGAAAAGTAAAAAGCGAACAAAGTAATAAAATCCGTTTCATACGCAATTAAAGAAGTGATGAACTATCTTTATTCAAATATAAGCAAGAATTCTCTTTTTTACGAAGAATTGAAGCAGGACATTTTTGGGAAATTTCTTCTTCGAGCATTCTCTTTACTGCCGGAGCCTTATGTTCGAATGGAACTATGCAGAACATCCAGTCGGCACGAAGAAGCGTAGGAATCGTGAGTGTTATAGCCTGACGCGGGACGTCCTCGAGCGTTGGAAAGCACCCTTCTTTTACCTGCTGACCGCGGCATACTTCATCCATAGATACAATCTTAACTACCTGAGGGTCATCAAATAGAGCAACCGCCGGGTCATTGAACGCGATGTGCCCGTTTTCACCAATCCCCAAGCATACGATATCAACAGGATACTGCTCCAGAAGACTGGCATAACGCAGGCACTCCTGTTGCGGGTCAGCAGCTGCCCCGTTAATATAATTTGTACTTTTGAAAGGGACTTTGGAAAAAATGCTGCGGGAAAGGAAATTTGCAAAACTCTGAGGTTGAGAGAAATCAACACCTATGTACTCGTCCATATGGAAAGCGTTGATTCTGTTCCATTCTATACGTGAATCTGCTATCAGACAGTCAAGAAAAGCACTTTGCGATGGAGCCGCCGCGAATATCATATTGATTTCGCTCTTGTTGGAAAGCAGTTCTATGATTTTATCGGCCACGTCATTGGCAGCGTCTTCCCCCATTTTCTCTGTCGTAGAATACACCTTAACTTTCAACAAATCCTTACTAAATTCTTTCATTTTGATTATCAGTTAGTTTCGTTTATATATAACTTTGGCGCCACGAATAGTGAAATCTATTTCTATATTATCGTCAAAAATCACGATATCTGCATCCTTCCCGGAAAGGAGAGTTCCTTTCCTATCGTCAACACGCATTATGCGCGAAGGAGTAAGTGTCATCATCTTAACCGCATCAACTAGCGGCACTCCTGCAACATTCACCATTGTGCGCACCAGACGGTCAGTTGTAGCCACACTGCCGGCAAAGGCACTTCTGTCCAGAAGTTTGGCCACTCCATCTTCCGATACCACCTTCTGACCATTCTTGTTGCTTCCAAGAATATATTCTCCGTCTGGCATACCGGCTGCCCGCATAGCATCCGTACAGAGCGCCGTCTTGTCAGCACCTTTGAATTTGTAGGCATACTGTAAGAGAGGACGAGGCAGATGCACACCGTCAGCGATTATCTCGACGGTAAGGTCATCCAGCAGATAGGCAGCTTCCGTCATTCCGGCATAACGGTACGCGTGTCTTCTCACTATAGTGGACATAGCGCTATACAAATGAGTAATGTGCGAATACCCGTGACGGCTGGCTTCCTCAACAGTCTCGAAGATTGCATCCGAATGTGCCATTGCTGGCAGTATTCCTCTGCGACAAAGTTCATCGCCAAGAGTCATAGCACCCGGGAGTTCCGGAGCAACACTCCAACGAAGAATCTTGTCTGAGGAATCAAGTATCCTCATATAATGTTCAGGTTTTGGGCACTTCAAGTACGAAGGGTCCTGCGCCCCACTCATTTGAGGGGAAAAATATGGACCTTCAAGATGCAGTCCGAGCATCTGGGCACCGTCCTTATTTAGAGCAGATGCCTTTTCAAACACATCGAACGTTTCCAAAAGATCTTCGTCCGTACTAGTCAATGTCGTAGGAATTATTGAGGTCGTACCGTGCATAGCGTGCATTCTCACTGCGCCAAGGAATGCTTCCACAGTGCCGTCCATAAAGTCATAGCCGCCGCCACCGTGCACGTGAATGTCCACAAAGCCTGCACTCACATACCTACCTGAAGCATCTATCACCTCATCTGCACTTTCAATGGAGAAATCGCCATCTTTCACGACACAAAGAATCTTTCCGCTGCCTTTGTCACAGACCAGGCACAGACCGTCTTCTATGCTGCCGGGAAAAATCAGTCTTCCTCCCCTAACTATCAGTTTATCCATTATCAACTATGTTTTGTCCAATAATTAATCTTATATCCCTTGACTGCGAAGAAAATCAGATAGATAAAACAAGGGATAAGCACCCAATATCCCATCCTTAACGTCGTGCCTCGGGCTATCAGACCATAAATCTGAGGCATAATTGCATTACCGCACAGGCCCATTATAAGGATGGACGAACCTATCTTGGTGAACTTACCGAGATTATGGATAGACAAGGGCCAGATGGAAGCATAAATAAGTGCATTTGGGAAACCCAAAGCGCACAAAAAAAGAAGCGACAGATTGACATTATGCCCTAAAAACGACACGGGACAGTCAACAAACACCACGCAGAGTGAAAGAACAAGTCCCAAACAAGAGCACAGGACAAGAGCTTGACGCTGGGAGATTACCCTGGGTATAAGGAATATTCCCAGAATATATCCTATCATCGTACAGGTCAGCGTATATGACGGAAAGACTTTAGCTTCCAACATATTGATACCCATCGAATCGGCATAATTGATGACAGTATCTATCGCAACGACCTGACTTCCTACGTGAAAGAAAATTGCTATCGCTCCGAGCACCAGATACGGATATGAAAATACGCTCCTGCGCGACTCCCTCTCATCTTCAGATGCGTTTTTCTCCTCCGTATCTATCTCAGGCAATGAGGAATGCTTGATGAACAAGCCGAAAAGCAGAAGAGCTGCGCCCAAGATGCTATACGGTACTATAACGCGCCTTATAAGTTCGTCAAGAATGATATTTTTTTCCGCCTCGCCAAGTGTCCCGCTCTCGATAAGGGAGAAAAGTTCTCCGTCATTCGGGCTGAGAATAACCGCTGCGAAAATGAGAGGAGAGAGTATGCCTGCCAATTTGTTGCAGATTCCCATTATGCTTATTCTCCGGGCTGCACTGTCTATCGGCCCTATGATAGTTACATAAGGATTTGCGGCCGTTTGAAGTATTGCAAGCCCGGTACCGATCAGGAAAAGTCCTATAAGAAAAATAGCGAATTCCCTTACCAATGCGGCCGGCACGAACACGAACATTCCAATAGCCATCAGCATAAAGCCTATGGTTATTCCGCTCTTGAAACCAACCTTCTTAAGCAAAACACTTGAAGGAATGGCCATTATGAAATAGGCGATATAGAAGGCAAATGTAACGAAGTAGGATTCGAAATGCGTAAGTTCGCAGGAGATTCTGAAATATGGAATCAAGATTGAATTCACCCACGACACGAAGCCGAAGATGAAGAACATCACTGCGAGAATAATCATCGCGCCGAGATTGTTTTTACCGCTGTTTGTCATTATTGTATTTTACTTATCCGAAGCGGTCCTGTAGGGACGCGTGATTACAAATTCGCAGAAATCGTCATAAAGTTGCTTGTCGGCAGCAGCAGAGCTGTTTTTCAACCATTTGAGAGCCCAACTCCCCTGATAATAGGCAAGAGGCGAAGATTTCCAGATACCGTAACGCTTGAAATAATCCATATAATTGCGAAGCTTATAGCCACGTCCATTTGACTCAAGAGCATTGCCGTCAAACTCAATCTCCATACCCATACCGAACCTAAGTGCCTGCGTGCAAGCGTCAGAAAGTCTTGTATCCGGCACAGAAGTATTGAAAAAATAATTAGGCTGAAGATATGCACAGTCAAACCCGAAATTCTTCCATTCGGAAAATCCATCCGCAGTATAATATGGTATCCAGTTGAAAGTAAGATTTTTACCATCAAGATACTCACCTATCTTGCTCATAATGTCACGAGTATTTGTGGCCTTCTCCGCAACCCAATAAAATCCTGCAAGTTCGATATAAGTATATTTGCGGGCATTGAAGCGGCTGATAATCTCGTCTATATACCATTTGCAGGCTGAAACCCGATCCGCAGTCTTCGAGAAATCCATCTGTGTACCGCTTAACTCACCCCAATAAATGCTTGATGATGAAGCATCTGAATATTGAACGTTCTTTATTGGTTCAGGTATGCCTATCACAACTTTCCGCTTGCTGTCAGGAGCCTTGCCGCTCTCTTTTACGCTGAGCGAAATTGCCTGTTCTATTGCATCTGTCCCCCCGTCCGAATCGAAATAATATTCGATAAGCGATAGCCAATCGTCTTTCCGTGCCGAAGGAAGCGAGACATTATTATACTTGTAACCTGTGATATAGGTTCTATTCTCCTGCGTACCATTTTCCACATTCATAAATTCCAAAAGAAGGAATCCGTCGAAAAGATAATGGGAAACGCCTTCGGCATCTTTATAAAGGACATAATCCTTAAGATAGGAGCCGCTCCACTTGTATGGAGAGCGGTGGTGACTTCCGCCATAAAGAAGCACCATATCCGAAGGTATCTTGTCTCCTGAAGGCGGAACCACCGGATCATCGTCATCGTTGGTGTAATCTCTCCAGTCAGGCACGGTATGCGCCTTTTCCTGACAAGAAGCGAATACAAGCGAACATACCGCCAGAAGAAATAATGCAAATCTTCTCATCAATACAATTATTTAACATTGATTCTGATAGCTCCCAGAGCAGGCACCGTTACGCTATTACCGTCAAGTGCAGTAACAGTCCTGTCACTAGTGCTCATATTTGCAAGGATGTAGACTTTCTTGCCATTTACACTAAGCCACTCCGCCCCCACTACAACATTTGTTTTCTGATAGTTAGGAACATTTATCTCCGGGTTGTCTCCTTGAGGAATGAACTCGTCAATATAATTGCCCCCCAGGAAAACGTCGTGGTTTTTCTTCCTGAACTCTGCTAGATTTTTCAGGAACACCTGTTCATTTTCGTTACCCTGTCTCATAAGAAGCTCTGGACTTACCCAACCGAGTTGAGACCCCCAAAGGAGGCTCTTCATCGTAATGTAGTTAAATGAGCCGTCGTTAAGTTTCCAAGGTATGTATGTAAATCCGCTATATATACATCTGTCCGAATAGACTATAGGGAAAAGCGGAATCATACGAACCTTTGGATTGTGAGGAGAATTCACCACGAGCATCATATCAAAAAGATCCATATAGCATTCGACATTCTCTTCTGTACTGAGGGACAGATTCTTACCCTTATAGAGAGAACTGCGAATGTCGGTGAGCATCTCGCGATATGACTCCGGCCACCAGGAACCTCCTCCTAAAGAATGCGAGTGATTTGCCGCATAACAAGGCTGACTGGCTGCACAACCTATCTGGTCCATATAAACGCCATCAGTCTTGAGTTCTGACAAGATTCTCGAGTTCGTCTCATACATTATCTTCTGCCAGATTGGAGAAGAAGGACAGGTAACGGTATTCGCCACCATTGAGCTGTACACTTCAGTATAAAGGCTGCCATCCTTCTGACGGCAAGAAGCGTCCTTGCCGTTAAGTTCGTCGTAAGTATGGTTTGCAGGATCCCAAAGACGCCCGTTAATGTATGGTGTCACCCTTGCGCCCATCTTCTGCGCCTTCACGATAGCCTCCTTGAATCCGTCCTTAGCGGGGAAATAATCCGGATAGTTCGTGTCATACGGAAGGTGCTGCCAGAAATACCAATGGAGACCGACCCCTTTGCCATAATACGCCAGAGCCTTATCCAAAGAGGTCAGCATACTCTCGGTAACGTCTATAGGACGTAGCCACATATCGGCTGTCTTTATCCACGAAGCTATATGTCTCTGAGCGATAGTTTTCTCGCCCCATTTGGTAGTAAACGAGAACGGACGATACCATTTCGTGACAGTCTTCTGCCAATTCTGAGGATTATAGCCCATCACCACACCCCAAGGCAGTGTGAAGTGGCCGCCATCACTCCACGCGTAAGAAGTGGTAACCTCCTGGTAGAATGTAACCTGATCTTCATCTCCACGCATTGCAAGGTACTTGTTGCACCCTTCCCTGTCATCAGCCGCGAAATAGACTGTGGAGTGCCCGTTATGCATCATCACCATCTCCATAGTACCGGTAGCTGAAGGATAGCAGGACCGAAGCTGATCCTGGGTAGGCATATCATATTCTGCACCATAGCCGAAAGGAAGTATCCCCTTAGTCTCTCCCTCAAGTCTTTTTACAGTAATGCGAGGATAATCGGCCTGCGTAAGCACCCAGTTCTTCGGAAGATTGGCTTCAATTGTCCAGCGTGGCATCTCATCATCAGGTCCCAATGCAATGTGGATGGTAAGAGGCCATAATCCGTTTTCCAAGACAAGATTCCAGGAAAAACTTGCAACCTGGACTCCGTCCTCGACATCCTTACGCCCACCGAGATAATGCGTAAATTTCGGCTGCAGCACGGGAGTTTCCCCCTTTGGTCCGAGAAGAGTCACCTCCCAAGGATGAGCTGTACTGCCTGAACTCGGCAGAATATTCACTCCGTCAAAATAAAAATAACGGAAGAAATAATTCTTTGGTGATCCACCCCATCTGAGTTCCACACGGTCATTCTTGAGCACTATGTCATCTGCGAGAGGCTGAGCACTGAGACTGGCAGCGCCCAAGCACAATAATGCCAATACAACTGATGCAATTTTATTCATTCTTAATTTTATTTTATTTCCACTGTTAACAATCGTACTAATTCATCTGCAGAAAGGTCTGTTTCCAATATACGCCTTCCGGAGAGAGGCAAAACCAGAAAACCATCCTTATGTTGCACACTAATGCGTTTGCCATTTATATCCGTCAGCTTGACGTGCCCTTTCAGTTTGTCATAAGGCAGTTGCAATTCAGTTTTCGCCGACCTGCCAGGAGCCCAATACACCATACAAGTCTTATCGTTCCTGATAAACGAAAAGGCGCGGACCACGTCACTGTCTACTACCAGCTCATATTCATAAAAACGAGGCATTCCATTCTCGTACAACAGAATAAACTCCTTGTCCGGAGATTTGAGAATCTGCTTCTGTTCCTCGGTAAAGACGCCTTCGAGTTTAGCATTTTCCCAGCGCTCAATGACATCGAAATTATCATCCGTTCGCGGATGGCTGCGAATCTGATCAAGTTTACCCATTACAGAGAGCGGGCTATCCCAGGCAAGAGCCTTGCTACATATATATTCATACATATCGGGCTGCATACCTATGGTCTGCTCGTTTGGCGAAAGATAATCCACCCAACCGAAATTCACCGAAGTAAAATCATCTGAAAGTCTTTCCGCACACGGAAGAGTATAACGCCTCATTGCTGTTCGGATGTCTTCAGGGCGGAAAAGGTCAAAGGCATTTCCTCTTGAAAGAATGTGCCAGCCGAAGTGGGATTTGAGCGCCCCCTCACTGAAAAGAGGTTCCGGCGAAAGCTTTTCATACACGCTCATCTGCGCTTTTGACACGTTATACCAATATGGCTGAGGCACATCTTCTGCTCCGTCAAAATACACGAACTCAAAACCCGCCAGATTGTAAATATCTGCCAATTTGGAGGCTATCTCATCCTGAATGTCCGTATTCTGGTCAATCCTTACAAATCTTGGCCACGTGTCCACATCAAGTAGCCTTACCGGAACATCTGACTTATGTGAAGATGCCGATGTTCCAAGAACTCCCCTTTTACAATTCTTCAGGACAAAAGGCCTGGTGGATGTGACAGACTCGTATTCGACAAGTTCATCATCTATTCGTACAATCCTTCTGCCATCTTCAGTATAAAGACCGCGGACAAAGCCATCCACCTGCAAATCAGTATCTTCAGGAAGTGCATCAGAGGTCAGAAGCAACGTCAAAGGATAATTCATCCGGGCATCAGGCACTCCTGAGCAGATGTACGGGTCATCAATGGAGACTTTTGAATAGTGGATATGGAATCCGGGGACAAGACCTGCCTTTTTGATCTTGACCGTTATTTTCTTGAGGTCTTCGATTCCGCCGGGGAAATGTTCATTCCAAAGGAAATTTCCGCAAGTGTGGGCGAAATCAACATAGTAAATGACCATTGTCCTGAATCCACCCTTCAGAGCATAGGAAATGTGTTCATCGATATTCGAAAGCGATACATCCCGAAGTTCATAGTATGAACACAAATATTTTTCGCCCTGTCGGCTTTGCACACCGCGTGGAAGATTAAAATCACGCTCGACTTCCCCTATTTTGGAAAGCATATTAGAGCCGGAAGACACAACCAATGCAGCACTCACACCGCTCAATGACACATTCACGTCGGCTCCTGCCCACATCACAAGTCCGCCTCTGTCAAAATAGGAATCAATCCTTGTCTCCGGACAGGTTCCCATGAGACAAACTCCGCTCTTGTCATCCCAAGTCGTGTTAAGCCACTCGCCATAGTGCCGTCTCCGCTTTACAGGAAGTTGTATAAAAGAGAGAGCATCAATTTCCGTTCTACGTTTGACACCTATTTTTTCAACATTATAATCAACCCGTTCGAGTGTAAAACCAAGGTAATCATCTGCGTCTCCGACTGCGATGACAGCTATGTCCGCAGTATTTTCAAACTCCACCCGAAGAGACTTTCCGTCGAATGATATTTTATTGGAGGGAAACACCTTAGGCTTGGCCGGATACATCAGAAAATTTTCGTTATCGTATGGCCTGTTCTGGGTCAGTGTACAAAAGGGAATAACACCAGAAACAGTATCAAGACACTCCATACCGGAAGCCTTGTCCAACAAGCTCTTGGCATAGCCCTCTGATGACAGAACCAGTCTCATCGCACCATTTTCCAAAACGACATCAGAAGACGCTCCTTTAAGAGCAAATCCTCTGAACAGGCTAAGGAAAAGAAGTAAAAACAGGTATTTATTTACTCTGAATATTCTCACTTTTAATCTCTATAATCCATTTTTGGCTTCTGGGCAGCACCTCTTTTCTTAATCACAGGGCCTTCCGGCTCAATGTGGTGCTTAGCATCTCTGGTATCGAAATAATAAAGTCCCAAACTGTCGAAATGCGCATAAGCAGAATCCATTCTACGGGAGAAGTCTGCATAATCTTTGTTCTGAGCCAAAGTCCAGCCCGATTCGGCGAGAGCACAAATACGCGGGAAAATCATAAAGTCGAAACGTTCTCTGTTATGAACAAGTTCAGTCCACAAATTCGACTGAACGCCCATCACCTTACCTTCCATATCGGACTCACCGAGTCCCCAACCTTCATACCAGGCATCTGGGAAAGCATATACATCCTCCAACGGACAGAATCCGTCCCATATTCGGCCGCAAGTATGCGTGGAATCCTGCACAAAATCGAAATACATAGGTTTACGCGGGCAAAGGATAGTTGCATATCCTTCTGAAAGTGATTTACGCAGAGACTGCGGACGATCGTGGCGCCACCAGCAGATTACATTATTTTCCTTATCAAGATCGAATGCGAGCACATCATCCCAAGCAATGACTTTCTTGCCCATAACTTTGAGAGAATCACTCATACGCCTGATAAAATATCCTTCCGCCTCCTGTATGGAATTAAGTCCCTCGCGACGCATCATTTTCTTAACATAAGGATCACGATTCCAAGCGTCGCTTCCATAGAAGACCTCGTCCCCTCCTATATGCACGTATTTAGATGGAAAGAGTTGGCCGACTTCACGAAGCACTGCCGTAAGAAAAGCATAGGTCTCTTCCTTACCGACATTGAATGTAAAATCCTCAAACTGAGGTGTACCGCCGCCATTAAACTGTGGATATGCCCTATTGGCCGCTGAAGCGTGTCCAGGCATATCTATCTCAGGGATAACCTCTATGTGGCGTTCAGTGGCGTAAGCGACAATCTCTCGTATCTGCTCCTGGGTGTAATACTGTGCCGGAGCATCGGGATTACTATGTGTCCCGATTCCGCCTATCTCAGCAAGTTTAGGATAGCCTTTTATCTCTATTCTCCAACCCTGTGCATCGGTAAGGTGCCAATGGAACTTGTTAAGCTTATAATAAGCCATAATATCCAGAAGCTGCTTGACGCTCTGTACACCAAAAAAATGTCTGGCTTCATCAAGCATAAAACCTCTCCATGCGTAACGAGGTGCATCTGTTATAGTCCCGACCTTAACGCCGCCATTATCTATCTGTTGAAGAATGCTTTGCATAGCATAGAATACACCGTCGCACCCACCGCTAATCTCTACCGAGCGCTTATCTGTTTTAAGCGTATACCCCTCTAGCAGACTATTAGAATCAAGACTTAAAGATATCACGCACTTACCAGCTTTGCCGTCTTCTTCCATTTTAAGAGCAACCCCTCTATCGGAAAGAGCTTTCTGAAGATATAAAGCATCTGAAAGAAGGGACTTCGGGTAGGATATCGCCTTCAGGGAAGCCATATCTACTTGAGCATCACTTACAACGGCATTATTAGGGTAAGGAATGATGTCGGGTCGCACTTCTTTTTTCGTACAGGAAGAGAAAACTGCAGTGAAACCGAGTATTGCGACTGCGAATATCTGGGAAATTCTATGCATAAAACAGACTCGAATTTAATTAGGACCGGCAGGAAGTTTCACCCTCCTACCGGCAAAAAATATCAACTATTAAAATTTGCTGAACGGAATGTTGTAAGCAATCAATCCGTTGTTCTGCGCAAGCATATATGCCTGAACGCTATGCCCGTCCTTTCCTGGAGCAAGAAGGACATAGAATGCTGCATTATCATTCTCCGCAAGTATAGTCTTTCCACTGACAAATGAACTAGGAGAGGTCATACCTGTTACTGCATAACCTGTTCCCTTAGGACCACCCTTGGACTCATCTCCTGTCTTGTCTCCTTCACGAGAATCGAAGATAAAGCCATCCTTAAGAGAAGATGCTGTAGAGCTAAGTCCCACATTAGCGACATAAAGCCTTGAGTAATAACGGAAAGTACCAGCAGCTGAGGACGATCCAGCATACGAAGCATTATGAGCAGCTACTATTACGGTTCCATTAATCTTTATGGCATCAAGACCAAGACAAGGACGCTGATATTGAATATTTGACTGATATGTCCACCAGTGTGATGTAGGCCTGTCATAAGGGAATGCAGTAGTCGAATTGGAAACTGAAATAATCTGCTGATTATGGTTACCGGTATTGTAGAAGAACTCCATATTGGTAGGAGCGGTAAGATCATTAGGGAAAGCAAGCGGAACGACATTTGTCATCTTTCCAAAAGATACAACTGCCTTGTCACCAGGCCAATATACATAAGCCTTGGACTGAAGTTTACCATCTTTCACAAACTGGAACACAGGACGATAATTCTTGTCAGAAGAAGTGGCTATGACAGCATCTTTTGTAAGATCTCCATAAACGTGAACAGTGTTGTAGATATCACACGCCGTCACGCCGTTGATTCCATAAGGAGCATTCGTATATGTACTACCGGCAAGTGAAGCCCAAATGAAAGAGGTTGGCTTCTGATCTATACCATTCTTCCATACAAAAGCACGGACATCGTTGTTGGATGTATCATCGTCGATAGTAGAAGTGTAAGCGACGGCAAAAAGATGTCCTGCATCGTCAGATGCAATTGCCCTGAACTCACGAGCAGTACAGTCAATGCCTTCTGTATTGACCTTGACATCTGTAAGAAGTTCACCGGTATAACGATTGTAGACAGGCATTTCTGCTATATTCTTACTGTTGGAAAGGATAAGATAATCACCGACTACAGCCATAGTGAAGTTGGCATCCTGTGTAAAGCCGTGAGTATCATCAGTATACACCTGGAAACCGAACAGAGATTCTATAACACCTTCCTTATAAGGATCCTGAGTAATTGTTACACTCTGAAGCGTTGTTCCCTCAGCATTCTTAATGTCAACCAATGCGCTTCTGCTCTCACCTGTATTGGCTTCAACCTTAAGAACGGCTGTATGCTCTGGAGATTTTGTTTCCACAAGCGAAAGCCAGGAAGCGGCTTCCGTAGGAACAGACAAACTAAACTCTATGTTAGTATTGAATTTAACTTCCACATTACCGCCATCCTTACCTATAGAATATGCCGTAGTGCTTATCTTGAACTCTTCCTCCTCGAAATACAGAGCCTTCATACAAGTCTTCTCACCCTTTGACGCAAATACAAGTACTTTACCCGCCACGAACGGATCAGGAGCTGTTACCTTGATAACACCTTCGGAATCAGAAGTCTTGGAGACAACCGCTTTGAAACCGTTCTCGCTGATAGTCTCCACTACAGCAGTGGCGTCCGCATTGGTAAGAACATAAGGAATGCTCACAGTAGCACCCGCGCCAACTCCGATTCCGCCGGACCTTGCAATGGAAAGTGCAAACTCCTTGTAGCGAGGAATCGTGATCTTATAATTGTCATCATCTACAAAAGTAATATAGACATTATCATCGTCATAGGTTATATCTGTGTTGGAAGTAACCTCCGCACCGCTCTTGCCCAGGCGTTCCCAAGTCTTTCCTCCGTCGTAAGAAACGCACCAGTAATTCTCCTCATCTATCTTGAATGACGGAGTAACACCATCCACCCTGAGTTTAGGATTAGTAAAGGCTCCATCAATAGTCCAATAATAGATGCCGTCAGTATCCTGCTTTATGCTTACTACGGAACCGTCCTTACCGTCTGCGCCATCTTGTCCGTTGGTACCGTCACTGCCGGCAGCTCCGTTACGAATCTCTATTGGATCGCTCTGCGTAAACATAATAGCGTAACCGACTTGAACTCCGCCTTCCATAATAGGCTGTACAGCTGTCACGTAATCCTTAGCTTCGATAGCTTTCACCAGATTCTGAAGCTCTGTCATCTGAGACTGTAGCTTCTCAAGTGCAGTCACTCTCTTCTCAAGGTCATCAACCCTACCTGTGAGATTCGAGTCGTCATACTTCTGACACGAAAACGCCAGCAAGCACAAGGCGATCAAATAAAATAACTTTTTCATTGTCAATATTACTATTTAGTGTTTATAATTACATATCATAGCGAGTAACCTCATAGGCGAGGATTCCGGCATTGCAAGTGAACATATAGAACTGAAGTGAATTGCCGTCAGCACTTTCCACACATATAACATCACCGCGTTTGGTCAGATTGTCGCCGCCGAATTTACCGTCAGCAGACACATAAGGATAGGTAGAAGTCATACCTGAAGGGCTATATCCTGTTCCTGTAGGACCGCCCTTACTTTCGTCTCCGTGGTCAAGATCACCCTCTCTGGAATCAAACAGAAATCCGTTCTTGAAAGAAGATGCCGATGGAACTGCACCGATATTTGAGAAATAGAGTCTATGTCCCCAAATACCGTTTGTCAACTGGCCGTTTGCAACAGCTATAACATAGGTACCATTAAAGAATGCACCGGCACAGCCACGAAGATTCTTCGAATAGTCATAATTTCCGCTGGACATCCACCAATGTGAAGTTGGTTGGTCAAAGACACACGAGCCACCTGTTGTTCCGTCATAGAAAGCGACCTGCGGACGGAAATCACCATTCATAACGAAAGTGAGAGGAGACGAAGTGTTCAGAGGATCCGCCTTTGAAGAGTTCTTTGTTGAAAGCCAGAAAGCCTTGCCTCCGCTGAAAGGACAATACTGCTGCACCTTTGTAAAATTACCGTTCTCAAAGTAGAACGCAAACACTCTTGCGACTCCGGCATCTGTTGATGTCACTACAGCATTACCTGAACGGAAACTGCCTTTAACGCCGAGCACATTGAAAAGTTCCGTAGCCTTTGAAGGCAGAGCATTCATCTCAGCGCTCTTGATATTGAGGTCCATAACACAGGTAGGCGCTGACTGAAGGCCGTTAAGCCATACATAAATCTTGATTGCCGGATCTGTCAAAAGATAATCCCAACCGTTTGCTATGGTTGTTTCTGTTGATTCTTTCGTACAAGTATATGTAGCTGCAACAAGATTGCCGTCGTCATCCGCACCTATAGCGCGAAGTTGCCTGTTTGCGTCTATTCCTGAAGTGTTGATTGTAACGTCAGTAATCTGACGACCGGAGAACCTGTTGAAGATTGCCATCCTGTTGAAGTCGTTCTTGTTACTTACGATAAGATAATTATCCACCGCAGCTATTGCACAGTTGGCATCAGGCTCAAAACCGAGAGTATTGGCGGCGGTACACTGAATTCCGAACAGTGCTGACACATATCCTACCTGTCCTGACGGCACAAGCGCCGGAGTCTCGATAGACACTTCGTAAACGGTATAATCAACACCGTTCTGCGAAATGACCTTGATTTCCGATATATTGTTAAGGTTAAGATACCCCGTCTGCGCATCATATCCATACGCGACCATTGAAGCCCAAGGCGAGACTGAAATTTTAACCTGCTGAAGGGCTGCTTCAACTGAAGCCGAGGTTTTCAGCACGGTAAGCTTGCCTTTAGGATTATCTTCTGTAGGAGCTGTGACATTGAATACAACACGCACATCCTCATCAGCCAGTCCAACGGCAGTAATGGTGGAAGCCTTCGACTTCTCCCTGTTTGCGCGGAATATGTAAGGAACCGATGTGCCGTCCTCATAACAAAGCTTGGTGGTAAACACCTTTCCCTCACTCAAATCGTGAATGCCGCTAAGGCCAGGATTGAATGTGGCGCCCAAAGGCATAGTCGCACGAAGCTTAATCTCTGAAAGATCAGACATAATCTCTTCAGTATCACTTATATAATAAGGGATACCGAGAATAACCTCATCGTTCTCCTCGTCAATCGTGGCGTCATAATCCACTCCATTCTGCACCAATGTCGCCTTTATGCTCAAGTGCATCACGTTCTCATTGTCTTCACGTACAAGTTCATCAGGCTTATGACAAGAAGACAGAAGAGTTCCAAACGCCAGAGTCGCAATGACTAATTTATAGATTTTCATATTCGTTATCTCATTACTTATTCTACTATTCCCATTCAGGGTTCTGAGTACAGAGATTGTTGTTTCTCAATTCTCCCTTAGGAATAGGGAAAATATTCAGTCTGGTATCGAACTTACGGTCCTGAGTATCGACTTCAACTCTCTCATACTTAATTGTTCCGTCAGCGTTCTTGCTAATCTCGACTCCGTGCAGTCTCTTGCCGTTTAGAGTCTCATTCGCCTTACCCCATCTTACCAAGTCAAAGAAACGCTGTCCCTCTATGCCGAGCTCACACACTCTTTCCTTGCTGAGGTCCGGAAGATAGTCATCCCAAGTTGATGTAGCAGCCTTTTCAGGAAGTCCGACACGCGTACGTACCTTATTGAGGTCAGCATAAGCCGAGCCGAAATCACCTTTGCGCGCATAAGCCTCCGAGCGGATAAGATAAATCTCTGCAGCTCTCTGCTCTATCCAATATTGACCGCTGAGGATGCTTGTAAAATTGATTTTCTTACTATCAGACAAGAACTTACGAAGCACATACCCGGTTGTGGTCTTATGCACGTTATCCTGGCCACTGGTGGCGAATTTCATATAATTGCCGCTATCTTTCTTAAGATTAAGTTCCCTGCCAAGCCAAGTTGCTCCGTCGTAAAGAATGGAAGCATAGAAACGGATATCACGGTTAGCATACGGCTTGTTGGAATAGGAATCCAAATTGTTCCAGGAAAACTCTTCCCAAGTGTCCCCCACCTTGATATCAAATGAAGAAGCGTACTCGTCAGTAGGAGTGGCGCAACATCCAACACCTGAATTAGGAACCCCAAGCACGGTATCGTCTCCAGGAGCACAGAAATAGGTGTTGAAATTATGTTGTCTTGCACTTGCACCGCCGGTCCCTTGCTGGAAATAAACCGCCAGAAGGAGTTCTTTATTGCCGACAGTATTGAAAATCTTGTTATAATCATCTACAGACTTGACAGGGAGCATATCATAGCCAAGTTCAAACACCTTGTCACAAGCCGCGATGGCTTCATTCCACTGACCTGCATAAAGGCAAGCGCGGGCTATCATACCCCAAGCGGAGCCTTTTGTAACTCGACCGGTATTGGAAGAATCCCAAGTTTCAGGCAGGTCCTCAGCCGCTTTTTTATATTCATCAATAATGAATGAATAGCACTCGTCTTTGGTTGAGCGCGCTTTTGCCCTTTCGTTAGGACCGTCAACATAATCTTCTGACACACGCAGAATCACACCGCCGTGACGAAGGACAAGTTCCTGATAAGCGAATGCTCTCAGGAAACGGACTTCCGCAGTTCTGATCTTCACGTCATCCGCATTCAATGACGATGCGCGACCATTGCTCAAGTCGTAAAAGTACTCGTTAAGTCTGCGGATATATGTATACATCGAAGACCAGTTGGAAAGGAAATTGCTTTCCACTGTGACATAATTGTCGTTGTAGAATACTCTGTTGAACTCTCCCTTATCACCGTACCACGAATACTTCAGAAGTTCCGACATACCGTCCGTGAGAGAATATCCCATTGAAATCTCCGCATTGGTGTAGAGCGTAGAGTAGAATCCCTTGACGTAATAATCCAACTTCACCACAGAAGAATAAGGAACAGTCTCGGAATACCATCCCGTAGGGTCGAGATCCAGGACATTGCACGAAGTAACGGCTATCGTTCCTGCGGCAAGTCCCATAATGGCTTTATTTATAAACTTTTTCATCGTTCAAATCCTCCTTTAGAATGACAGATCGACACCGACACTTACAGTCCTCTGCTGCGGATAATATCCGGTCACGACATTGGTACTTTCAGGATCGATATATTTGAATTGGGTAAATGTAAGCAGGTTGGTTCCGGTAACATAGACACGAAGCCTGTCGATTTTTATCTTATTGAGCAACCTGGCAGGAATCGTATAGCCCAAAGTGGCGTTCTTCAAGCGAAGATAAGCACCGTTTCTCTTCCAGAAGTCTGAAAGAAGTCCGTTGTTGGCGTAAGACGATTTGTCAACTGAAAGCCTTGGAAACTCCGCATTAGTGTGAGAAGGCGTCCAACTGCCCTCTACGAGATAAAGCGGTGCATTGTCATAATTGGCATACCAAGGAACAGTAAGTGGGGTCAAGTCAGTAACTCCCGAGAAGTTTGACCAGGAGCCCATAAGCATCTTGTCGCAAAGCGCCGCACCCTGGAACTGTAGAGTGAAATCAAATCCAGCGATATCCGCATCGAATTGGAATGAGAATATCATCTCCGGCATAGTACTGCGTGCGATTTTAACCATATCCTCAGAATTTATCTGACCATCGCCGTTGATATCCACATACTTGATATCACCTATGCGAGGAGTGACACTTGCCGGCTTAGGTGCATTGTCGATTTCATCCTGGCTCTGATACAGTCCGTCGGACTTATATCCCCATATTGAACCTACAGATGCTCCGAGAACACTCTGCCAAGGCAGAATATTATCACTCTGCTTCTTGCTCAAGATGCGGTTGTGCGCATACGTAAGAGTACCGGTGAAACCATAATTGAATTTGTTCACACGATTACGGTGACGAATGATGAGATCAAATCCCTGATTGTCAAAGGCACCGGAATTTTCCTGTGTCGGATAATGACCTCCAAGAGAAGGAGGGAATACGCTGCTGATTGAATTCAGGATGTTATACGTGTATTTGTAGAAGTAGTCAGCCTCAATTGAGAGTTTGCCTTTCCATGCGCTCAAATCAAATCCCACGTTGGAAGAACGCATCCTTTCCCAGGTAAGTTCCTCGAAAGGATATGCGACTGCGTTATAGAGTGTGTTCTGCGCAGTAGGTGTAGTACCGAACGCCACGCTGTTTGCAGACCAGCTGTAGCTCTTGCGATACTGGAATGCGCCTACATTTTTGGAGCCCAAGGTACCTACGGAAGCGCGCAATTTGAACATCTCCACTTCAGGAAGCGCACGTTTAAAGAAATTCTCCTTGGACATCACCCAACCGAGTGAGATAGACGGAAAGAATCCCCAACGATGATCCTTATGGAAAAGATAAGAGCCGTCATAGCGGGCAGACGCCTCAACAAGGTATTTGTCCGCATAAACGTAATTGAGTCTGCCTACATATCCCGCCTGTGCGGTATGGCCATAGCTGTCGGAGTTCTGCGCTGTGGAAGCGTCACCGAAATTAAGATATGGAAGATCGTAGAAGGCAAAATTCCTTCGGGAACCTGTAAACACCGAACTGTTGCTCTTCATCTGCTCATAGAGGAAAAGGACTCCTACCGTATGCTTTCCGAATGTATCATTATACGAGATCTGCGGACGAAGAACCACCTGCTGACTCTTCTGTTCTCCTTTGTACATATTACCGCCGTCGATAAGACCTGCAGAGTTGACCATTGAATAGGAAGTACTGCCGAACGAATCCGGGGCCAGAAGCTGGTACGCATAAGCAAAAGACTTGGATTCCGCATCCTTCCAGTCCCAACTGAAGAACATAGATGCCTTAAGTTGTGTAAGGAACGGGAATGAGAATTCTGCACGGGCGGAAGTTTCAAACTTGTAAGTCTTTGTTGACTGGAATCCTGAATTTGCAGAGCCATATACCGCATTTGCTGCATTGCTCTTGGTACGGTAACCGGAAACGGGCTGGCCATTGATCTCCTTAGGCACGAACGGCAGAGAATATAGCATCTGGTGGAAGACATTATAAGACTTCTGATTCTCATAAGAGTAGGCACCGGGAATGTAACTGTCAGCCAGATAACCACCTAAGTTAAGGTTTATCTTAAAGTACTCGATTGGCGTCGCCTCAACATTTGAACGGATATTTGTCTTCTGATATTTATGATTCTCAATGATACCGTTCTGACTGAGATAGCCGCCGCTGATGAAGTACTTGACCTTCTTGTTTCCGCCATTTACCGACACGCTGTGCTGATGCATAGTGGTGGTCTTATAAAGAGGCGATGTCCAGTCAGTGTTCTCAAGACCGTCAGAGGTATCACCATTGGAAGTCATATCTATCTGTTCCTGAGTAAAGTACGGCTCGTTACCGTCAAGAACGCGTCCCAAGTTATAGTACTGCATATACTGAGTACCGTTCATCATCTTTGGAAGAGCTGTGGCGTGAGAGAAAGTCACGCTTCCACTATAGTTGACCGTAGCCTTACCTTCAGTACCGCTTTTAGTCGTAATGAGAATAACTCCTGAACCGCCATCCATACCGTAAACAGCACAGGCAGCCGCATCCTTAAGCACTGAAATTGATGCAATATCGTGAGCGTCAACACTTCTCATAGTACGTTTGACTCCGTCCACAAGCACTAGCGGAGTTGTTCCCTGATAAGAGGAATAACCACGCACGAGCATAGTAACGTCATCCGATCCAGGCTGGCCGAGTGATTGCTGAGACACGATGCCCGGAAGTTTACCTACAAGAGCCTGGGACACGTTGCTCGCCGTAGTCTTAAGTATCTCTTGTTGACTTACTGATGCCACGGAACCTGTCAGATGCGCTTTCTTCTGGGTGCCGTAGCCGACGACCACCGCCTCATCCAGAAGGCTTGTATCTTCGCGAAGGACAACATCCAGTCTCTTCTGACCTGTCATTTTCCTTTCTTCGGTGACATAACTCATAGAGCTGAAAACCAAGACATCAGAGTTCTTGACAGAGATAGAGTATGAACCGTCAAGATCACTGACTACACCGTTTGTGGTGCCTTTGATGTAAATGCTGACACCCGGAAGAGGATCACCGTTTTCATCTGTAACCTTACCTTTTACCAAGTTGCTCTGCGCAAATGACGTAATAGCACATAAGCAACTTAGAATCAACACGGTAAGGAAATACCTAGTGTTAGAATTCATTGGACTAATAATTAAATTTATCATTATGCGGTCATAATATGTACAAATATAATTTTGCGCATTTGTAAAATCACGCAAGATTCCGCAAATCAGTACACATTAAACGCAATGTTTGAATTTTTCTTCCTGTATTCATTCGGTGAACACCCTTTCTTCTTCTTGAATAGACGACATAGTGTATTGTAATCAGAGATACCAACATCCATAGCTATATCCAAAAGTGGCCTTGCAGTAGTGACCAGAAGCTGTGCAACTTTATTGATTCTGCACTCTATCACATATTGGTATATACCCATTCCCATCACCTTTTTAAACCTATACTCCATACATCTACGTGACAGGGGTATGTCATTCAACAACTCTTCTATACTTATATCCTCGCAAAAGCGTTTGTGTATGGAAGAAAGCAACTTAAAGACCAAGGGATCAGAACAAATGACAGAAGTGGATGCCCTCTCAACCACCTCACCCGGCGAAATGGAAATACTGAAATGTTCTGAAGAAGGATCCTTAATCTGAGAATCAAGATGCTTGCATATCATATAACCGCCCTGTTCCACATTCAGTTGTATGGACGAGATTGGCGGGTCGGAAATACAGCACATAAGTTCGTCATTATCAACGCCCAGCACTGACAGATGAGAAGGAATCTCTATACCGGATATCTTACAGATTTCAGTAACGATAAGCGCGCGCTCGTCATCACAGCAGAAAACCGCGGTACCCTTTGGGAGAGACATAAGCCAAGCCGCAATATCACCCCTGTCCTCCTTGCCCGGATCGGCTATATCGTAGGTATAAAGTCTACCGCCATATTTTTCAATTTCCTGTCTGAACCCCAGCAATCTTTCATCTGACCATAACACTCCTTTAATACCGAAAAAGGCAAAATCCGCAGCCCCTTTGCCATAAAGATATTTGGCGGCCAAAGCTCCGGTCCCTTTATAATCACCTGTAATATTGGAATATACGGTCGAACGATTCCTGTAATTTTGCAGAACAATGGGGATATTCAGGCTGTCAAGTTTTTTCAAGTCCTCTTCATCACATCTGCCGATAATTGCATCCACGCCCCATTGGCGCGCAAGATTAACCACTTCAGAATGACTTTTGCCTCCAGCCTGATATTCTGATGAAAGCCTGTAAAAAGTCCAAGGACCATTCTCACGGGAATAGCGCATCATTCCGCGAAGAAGACAACGGTCAAATTCGCTGGAAGAGTCTATCATAAGAATGACCCTTATCATATTGACTACTTTTTATATATGCCGAGCGTTGACATCACGGGGCGATTGCCTCCGGTAAGATCATTAAGATGACTTCCGCCTGCAACCATACCCGTAGAACCGCCGCCATCGAAATTTACCGCGCCTACGCAACCCAATCCCTTCATTATCTGAGCCAATTCAACCAATGTCGCACCGTCACTCGTCTCTATTCGCCCGTCGACAATGAAAAGAATCACCTTCCCGTCCTTAGTATAACCGGCCGCCGTGCGGTCAGGCTTAACATCAGGTCCGAAAATATCGTAAGGCATCACCTCATAATTAGTAAGATAGTAATCCTCGCCTTTTGAAGTATTCTCGAAATCAAATGGACACTTGCCGTTCATAAGGAGAAGAGGACCTGCGCTTTGTGCATACAGAGGACTCCATACGACATTGGACGTAGGAAGAGTAGTGGTTACTGCCGGATACTTGGCTTCACCCTTAACTGTAGGAAGAGGCCTGTCAAAAAACAGACTCTTGCCTCCGGCATCAACGCCAGTCCAATAAACAGCGGGAACGCCTGAAGCATCGACGCCGAAAACACCGCGAGTGACATTATACATAACATTGTACTCTTCGTCTCCTGTCTTGAGTGAGCCGCGCACAGCATTCACGCCTCCTGATATGACACCGTTCACACAACCTAACCCCGTATTGCTCTTGTTATAGAAGTAACCGCCGTTGACTATCACCAGACAATTACCTGAACTGGAAGCCTGGTCATCTATAGTAGCCGGCGAATCCGGAATATTCACCTTAAACTCAACATCGCCCGCACTAAGGTCTGCACTTGCATACCACGCTCTGCACTTACGTCCGTTAAGGAGTCCGTCATAACTGTAAACCTTAACGCTTGAAGGAAGCGAAGAAAAACTTTCCTGTTTCCAGTCAAAAGTAATGGCTTCAAGTTCACGTCCAAGTTCACACTGGGACGATTCGCTGTAGTAAATCTCACTGCCAACCTTAGCATAAGCTCTGAAGTAATATGTATGCTCATACTCCAAGAGCACATTTGAGATGACCTGAATCCTTTCGGATTTGTCAGAATCTGCAAGCGGAGCGCCGATTTGATGGGCATCGGCTATGGTAGGGTTCTCGCTTTCACTCCAGCACACACCTACTTCTGCATCTTTGGCTATGTTGGAAAGATTATACTCTACCTTTATGCAAACATCGTGACTCTGTGCCTTGAGCAACGTAACCTTTGGAGCATCAGGGTCATCCGGAGCCTGAGTTTTAAAGAGGGTCTTGATAAGACGAGAGTTATATTTGGAATTCTTGGCAATAGCCCTTACTCCTATATAATAACTATGGTCCGCGATTAGAGTTTCCGTGAGGGTGTAAGAGGTCACATTCGCCTCCAGAGTCGCTTTCAGTTGAAGGTTATCTATATCATCAGGTTCTATGAGATATACCTCGTAGCCAATCTCCGAGTCACTGTTGTCACGCCAACTGACATTAAAATTACTCTCATCCAGCTGCTTTACCGCTACGGACGTTGGAGAAAGAAGTGCCGTAGAAGTTGAAGCGCTTTCACTTTTGGCACAAGCACATAACAAGCAGCAAGCGGCTGCAAAATTGAGATAAATACGGTTATTCATCGCGTGATTATTAGAATCTATTTTGAAATAATTACATTGGTACAATCCAGGCTGAAAGCCGAACACAACACAGTCAACCTAGTTAGTTGCAATAATAGTTTTAATTAGACTCTAATTAGCGCAAAAATACGAAAATAATAACACAAAACGCGCAAATCTGCCTGATTTTTGCCAATATACTGCTTATCGATTTTCTTTCTGCCACATTTTGGCATTTTGAACTTCTATCTTTGCGAACGTGAATCCAAAGAATAAGTTGCCTGCACTTTCAGAAACTGACGCAGAATATCTTGCAAGCAGTTTTGAGTTCAGCGGCGGTCAGATTGACAATATCGCCAGAAAGGCCCTTATGCAAGAAGTCATCAAGGGCGACAAGCCATCGCTCTCGCAACTGACAACAATGTGCGAAGAAGAGTCCATCTCGAAAAAGACGGGCAAACGGATAGGTTTTTGCGCGAACTAGTCTTCGCAGAGATATTTGAGCCAGAATTCGCGGTTGGCGGACTGAAAATGAGCACCCTGATAGCCGCGATAGCCGTGCATTCCGTCAGGATAAATCATAAACTCGAATTTCTTGCCCTGCTTCTGCATCTCGTCAATCAGCTGCAACGTATTCTGGAAATGCACATTGTCGTCTCCGGTGCCGTGCGTAATCTTCAGCATAACAGGCTCGATATCGGTTCTATTGTTCCTGGGCTCGTCCGTAATGGCTGTCGAGCCCGAGCCGGTTTTCCCGGCGGAATTCCGGTCCGGGTTATAACTGACAGGATAACCTGACACATAATTGATTACCCTTGAGTCTCTGTATCCTTCAGGATTGGTTTGCGGAATCTCCATAAAACGCTCGGCATAATGAGTGTCGTAGAGCGACCAGTCATAGACACCGCCGCCTGCAATTCCGTAATGGAAACAATCAGACGCAGTGAAAAGAAGCATTGTGGTCATCGTACCGCCGAAAGAAAACCCCTCTACACCAATCTTGTCTGCCTTCACATACGGCAATGACTGAAGGTAGTGAGCCCAAGCCTTGAAATCATCCAATTCCTTATTGTTCAGATGCTTGTAAACCTGATCCATTCCTTCACGGCCATTATGGCCCGCAGCCCTGCAATCAGCTGTAACCTCGATGATACCGTTATCAGACCACCATTGGTTGGACGAATTCGGCTGAATCCATCTGTCACGCACAAGCGGATTGTCAGGCCCGCCGTATATGTCCACGTGCACCGGATATTTTTTTGTCGGATCGAAATTCTTAGGATATACAATATAGGCAGGAAGCCTCAATCCATCGTTTTCGATATGGACAAGCTTTGCAAGTGCATAATTCCCAGCATTGTATGAAGGTCCTTTCAGGTCCGCTACAAGAAAAGAAGATGTATGTCGCCCACGGTTCCGCGCCTGCGACGCATTCGCAGTTTCATACAGCCGGATTTGAGTCGGTGTAGTAAAATTGGAAACGGATGCTATGAAATGCTTTCCGTCAGGAGCAAAAGTTACGTCTGAAACCGTCAATGACGTATCTGTCAACGCCTTGATTTCTCCTTCAGCATTGACTTCATAGAGGCAGTGCCGGACAGAAGCATCTCGACACGCTGTAAAAAACACATTTCCCTTTTTGTCGGCATATTTCAGTGAAATCCTCCAGTTGGGGCCATCAGTCAGGCGTTTAAGCGTTTTACCGTCGTATGACAGGAAATAAATCTGCTGCCAACCGGTCTCAAAACTTCTTGCCATATACAATCCATTGTCAGTGAATAGCATCCCGTCTATCCAATCGAGCCAAGTCTTGTATTCCTCGTGATAAATATGCGACTTGCTGCCGTCGGTGGCTGAAACACGGTAAAGATCAAGAGTATTCTGAATGCGCGGCTCACGTGCGATGAACATATCCTTGCTGTCCGCTCCCCAGAACGGAATTCCGAAGTACTGGTCATCTTTTTCATCAAAGTCCGCCCATACAGTCTTGGGAAGAGCATTGTCATTGAGTTCCGGTATAGTGACTATTCCGATTTTCACTTCCGGATTGGACTCCCCCGCCTTTGGATAACGTGTGTTTCTCAGAGAACCGTCCTGGCCGAACGGCGAAAATATGGGAAACACTATAACATTCTTATTGTCAAAGCGGTAAAAGCCTATTTTACGCGAATCCGGTGACCACCAGAAAGCCTTGTATCTGGACGGTCGTCCCAGAATCTCCTCGTAATAAACCCAGGAAGCGTAACCGTTAAGTATGGTTTCAGAGCCGTCGTATGTGAGCCTCAATTCAGAATCTGTCTGTATATCATATACATACAAGTCATTATCCCGGGTAAATGCCAGTTTGGATGAGTCCGGCGAGTAAGTGAGGTTTACCGCCCCTTCCGGATTGACTGGGAAAGTCGTATATTTTGCCGGCGCCTTTATTCCTTTCACGACTTTATGTGAAGCCGCATCAACCGCAAAGGCATCGAAATCCGTGAAAGAGCCGTCATAACTGAATGCAACTTTCTTATTGTCAAGCCATTTCCACGCTCTTGGAATCTTGTTGAAATCTTGTCCGTTTGCCTGCAAGGCTATCAGTGATATGGCGGCTGCAACTAAGGACAGACGCATAGATGAAACGTGTATCATACGAAATATTTGTCTTTGAAATTGACAAGATATACTTTTTCAACGGCTCTTGTCAATGCCGTATATAGCCATTTATAGTCATCTACTGTAAATTCTTCCTGCCAGAAAGGATTGTCAATGAACACACAGCGCCATTGTCCGCCCTGGGATTTGTGACAGGTGACTGCATTGGCATATTTAAGTTGAAGAGCATTATAGAATGGGTCTTCGCGCACGGCGTCATAGCGCTTTTTCTTGGATGCGATGTGACTGTAATCCTCCGATACGCCCTGATACAATGCGTTCTGCTGCTCGTAAGTGAGTGAGGCTGACTCCGATTCAAGAGTATCCAGACAGACTTTAGCCGAGATTTCCTGGTCATTGTAGTCCGGAAAAGCAAGCCTAGCCTGTGCGAAATGCAAACCGTAGCGATCTTCGTGATGACTGATAGACAACAATTTGGCGATATCCCCATTGGCAATGTAGTCAATATCCTCCACCTTTTCCAAAAACTGGTAGCAGTTCTTGACGACCATCAGTTTGTCGTTTCGCACCAGACGTTCTTCCTTGAACTGGACTGAACCGCGGATACCGGCGTTGTATTTGTTCGCCCGCTTATTTGACCTGCAGAGCACTACAGTTTCATCCTCGCCGTAGTGGTCGTACGCATCCGTAAGAGCCTCAATCAGTTCGCCTCCGCTGATTCTCTGTACATCGGAAAATCCATCCGTGGTCAATTCAAGGGTATCAACCGGAAACAGATTTCCTCCGGAGTCGTAATCTTCCGAAATCATCGTGCGGAGCATTGTTGCGTTGTACAATATGCCTGATTCGTTTTTCTGCCTTACCACTTCTGTCAATTCCGACCACGAAACTCCCCCGAAGCCGTCCATATATTCTTTTGACAATGCCGGACTATATTCGTGTCCGACAGGTGGCAACTGAGCCGAGTCCCCTATGAGTATCAGCCTGCAATCCACACCGTTGCGCACAAATTTTATAAGGTCCTCAAGCAGATTGCCCGTTCCGAACTGGGCAGTTGAACGGTTGCCGGCGTTGTCAATTCCGATCAGAGACACTTCGTCCACAACGAACAAGGTGTCCTTCATCTTGTTGGGCGCCAATTTGAATTGTCCCAAGCCGTCTGAGGTCACTGAACTTTGGCGATAAATCTGTTTGTGGATTGTATAGGCAGGCTGCCCCGCATAAAGCGAAAGCACTTTTGCGGCACGTCCTGTGGGCGCAAGCAGCACACTGCGGATTTTAAGTTCCTTCAATGCCGATATGACAGCGGCGATTGCTGTCGTCTTTCCTGTTCCTGCATATCCGTTCAGCACCAGAATATCACCGTCATCAGAGGTCAGAAACTCCCCCGCTTTATGCAGAAAAGCATCCTGACTCCCGGTCGGTTCATATTTCAGGTGTTCCTTGAACTTTGAATACAGAAAATCTTTCATGGATGAATTTGCGAAACTAATTTGACACGAAAGAGAACCGTTCCCACAGCCTCATCGGAATCATTCTCCAGACGAAGACCAGCACTCTATATCTCCAGTCAAAAGTGTACACGCGCTTCTTTTTCTCCAACGCTTTCACAATATATTCAGCCGCATCCTCAACGCTCATCAGCATCGGGTATTTCTTGTCAGGATTAAGTATTGGGGTTTGCACAAATCCAGGCCTTATATCCGTAAAGATGACAGGTATCTTTTCCATTCGTGACAACTGTGCCAATGCGGAAATATATGTCTGTTGCATTTTCTTTGTCGCTGAATATGAAGCACATGTGCCAATTCCAGCAGTTCCAGCAACCGAGGTTATCACCGCAACGTGAGCTTTATGACTCTTACTGTATATGTCAGTGTGAGACCTGACATAGTTGATGAAATGGTCCACAATTCTCACCATTCCCTCGCAGTTGGTCCGTATCGCGCGCATCTCAATATCCTCTTCCAACTCCTTATTCTGACGTCCCGCTCCGGCGACATAGAACAGAAGGTCGGGAGCGCCCATTTCCTCAATCAAAGCATCAAGGGCAGAGGTTGATTCCGGTCTTGTCACATCCATTTCGGCAATATGTACATTATCCGCTCCTAGTTGAGTTTGAAGGTTCTCCAACTCATCCACGCGTCGTCCTGTCGCCCCTATTGTCCATCCTTTGCGTACTAACTTAACCGCTGTCGCGCGGCCCAAGCCGGATGTCGCACCTATAATTATGGCTTTCATTGTTCTACTATCGCTCTGATTTCGTGTTCATTTATTTTCCTCTTCTCAATCCAAAACCCAACGTTCTTTTCGCGTACGCAACTTTTCTATGGAAACTAGATTCTCTATCACTGAGTTGGCTCGTTTACATTCAAGTAGAATCACTGACGTATAAGGTTCAGAAATTCGTTCCTCGTCTTGTCTGAAGTCAGGAATGCACCGGAAAATGCTGAAGTCGTGGTAATTGCATTGGATTTCTGCACTCCGCGTATCTGCATACACGTATGCGTAGCCTCTATGACCACTGCGACGCCAAGAGGTTTCAGAGCGTTTTCGAGACAGTCGCGAATCTCCACCGTCAGCCTCTCCTGCACCTGGAGCCGCCTTGCGTACGTCTCCACAATGCGTGCAATCTTGCTGAGTCCGGTAATCTTGCCGTTCGGGATATAAGCGACGTGAGCCTTTCCTAAAAACGGCAACATGTGATGCTCGCACAGCGAATACAATTCTATATCTTTCACAAGCACCATCTGCTGATATTCCTCATCGAACAGCGCAGACCTTATTATCATTTCACCATCCTGCGAATATCCCTTTGTCAGAAACTGCAATGATTTGGCGACCCTCTCAGGCGTCTTCAGAAGCCCCTCTCGCCCCGTATCCTCGCCAAGCAGTCTGAGTATTTCCTTCATGTGCACCGCAATTTCTTTCGTTGTATTTTCGTCGTATATATCCTCTGAAATGTATCCCATAAAGTTGTAGAAATAATCAGATGCAAAAGTAGATAAAAAAAGTTCATTATATGTTTTTTTTATATATATTTGCCGCCCCTAGGAGTTAGGGGAATGCTTTATTGTTGATTTTTAGATAATTATTAAAAGGAGAACAGGATATGTATTGGACACTTGAACTTGCAAGCAGTCTTGATGACGCCCCTTGGCCGGCATCAAAGGACGAGCTTATCGATTATGCAAACCGCTCGGGCGCTCCGGAGGAGGTCATTGAGAATCTTCAGGAACTCGAGGACGACGGCGAGGTGTATGAAAGCATCGAGGACATCTGGCCGGACTACCCTACCAAGGACGACTTCTTCTTTAACGAGGAGGAGTATTAACCCATTATTGAAATATTATTGATTGATTTTCAATAATTTATGATTGAAGCACTGGGAAGTCCCGGTGCTTTTTTCGTGCCGAAATCGCCCCTTTTTCGGGCTGAAAACAGGCTCAAACTACCCAATTACTATCCAATGAAACGGCAAATCCCCCTTGAAATAAGAGTAGTAAATGGAGCATAAACAAGATCGGAGAGAAGCCTGCCGCGGTGGCAGATTTCTCTCCGGATGTCTTTGTATATGTGCTGTCTAGAAATGGAAGTTCAGCTTCTGCTCGACTGTCTTCTCAATGGTCGATGGCATCAAAGTGGCATAAACCTTCTCGGTGGTCAGCACTGATGAATGTCCCATCAGCGTCGATATTGTCTTCACATCGACTTCACCGTTCAGTGCCAGTGTCGCGAAGGTATTGTAGATAGTAACTGAAAAGTGTACCAGATTCTACTTAAAAAGTGTACCACTTGAAGTGCGCTCAAAGATAGCAAGAGTCGGTTGATTTCATAACAGATTGTTGAGTAATTTCTGA
>CAVJKV010000006.1:0-120759 GCA_963650425.1 Oscillibacter sp.
ATCGTGCTTATTTTATTGAAATTCAAACCATTGAACGCTTTTTAAGGAACGACTAGTTAGAAATAAAAAAGAGGGGATAGAGTAGAGTGCCTTTTAAGGCACAAGGCTAAGGGCTAAAAATCGCCAATACCCTTAATATTTGCGATAATGTCCTTTCACCTTTTCAATCCTACCGAAGCGAAGCCGTTTGTACGTCTTCACCCAGACAAGTCTGAAAACCTCCACTCCAATGGAGATATGGACGATTATAGAATGTTGTCTTCTTTTCATTATGATTATCGTTAAGTGTGAAAGACAAATTCGGCTTGTTCAAGCACCTCCCCTCTTTAGACGACAAAAGCAGGTACCCATTTAAGGGATAGATACCTGCCTTACTTTCTTAACGATGTCATAATCATAATGACAATGCAAAGGTACAAAGTTTTTTTATATTTCGAAATGTGATATAAAAAACCGCGCTGCCAGATCTTGCTGACAGCGCGGCTTGGTGCCCAAAGCCGGGCTCGAACCGGCACGTCTTTTAAAGGACATTGGATTTTGAGTCCAACGCGTCTACCAATTCCGCCATTCGGGCGATACCGCAATTGGAATGGCAAAGTTAGGATATTTTGCCGAATAACCAAAAATTTCTTTACGGCTATCTGAATTGCACAGGGACGCGCCGGAGTCGGATTTTCATAGAGGGATCGCTGTACTGCACTGTTACATAGATGTTTTGCAAGTCTTCATCTTGTCGGAGTGTTATGCTGTCGCTCTCCCACAAATGAGGTGATGGCTTTCGGCGGAGAGGAATAAACTCGTCCCGGTGGGCCTTCCGGTACTCTCGGGATACGGAAGCATTAGCATCTATGATTTCCTGAACTTCAGGCGCAGCATCGCTGCTTAATGAGCAGTCGATTGTTCTGCCGTTAAGATTTGCCCTCTTTGCGAGTTTCTTGGGAATACGAATTGTCGCTGAACCCGAAGGGCTTCCGCCATAAACGTTTACTTCAAGTCTGAAGTGTTTGGCATAGTCGTCAAACGTGTCAGCATGTGAACCAGTTCTGTCACTACCTATGAGGGAAGACTTTGAATCTTCAACCATCCATACCGTAAGTCGATCGGAATTAGGTTGTCCAACACATTTGTAATCAAGTGTATATCTCCCGGTTTTGCTAATGTCTGCCACGAAATATCCGCGAGGCGCGCCGCAATTCTGCAAGGCATACGGAATTCCATTTTCGTCTTTTACGCCTCTCCACCAGCTGCCACAAGTCGCCCCTGCAATTATCTCCTCGGCTGACACGGCAGATTCATCACTTTGTGACTTATCGGATATGCAGTTCCTCGCTACCGAATGTGTATGCCCTGACACGAACAACATTCTTGACAAGTCTGGAATCAGTGCAAGTACAGAATCCCGCCCTTTCATCTGGCTGAAAGGAATATGTGTTGCCAGAATGGTAAGTACTTGATTGTTAGATGTTCCGGTGTGAGAAGATAGATATGCGTCATTAGGACACTGATTCAGCAAAGAGTCGAGCCAATGCTTCTGTCGCTGCGTAAACCCTCCCTCATAGTCTGACATTCCTCCATTGCGTGCTCTGACATTGTTCATTAGTATGAAACGTATGCGCCCGACTGTAAAGGACGTATCAGTATATCCGACCGTCTCTTTCCAAGTGGACAGGTCTCTGGTACGGAACGGTGCATTTCCTTTGTCCTTTTGCGATGCGCCTTTGCCTGCTCTGTACACATCGCGGTCGTGGTTGCCTGGAATCATAAGGCAAGGATAGGGAAGTGAGTCTATAATCCGCACCGATTCCGGAATTAGAGCCATATTGTCATTTACAAGGTCCCCAAGAAAAATGGCAAGGTCAATGTCTTTTCTGCTAGCCAGTTCACGATATATAGACCTTCGCGCATACGACATTTCTGTGCTGTCATTCACCTGCGGGTCCCCGACAAATGCGATACGTAAAGGGTGTGACGGACTCTTCTGTGCGGAATAAACGTTTATCGCCGTTCCACACAGAACTGCAAATGATATGAGGTATCCAGTGCAACGTGACCGGAAAAGCGTCCGTCTGATTAGTGAGTTTATGAAAGCGAAAGAAGTCATAGCGACAAGATACGCAAGAAAATCAGGATAAAAACAAAGCTGATTACAAAACAGGCATCCTCCGGGTGTCAATGCCACTGAAGGATGCCAATGTTATAGTCAAATCGTGTAAACGCTATTCGGCTTCAGCGCTGCTGTAAAGCTCGTATCTGACAACTGTAGAAGAACCGTCTGCAGACGGATTGGAAACCTTTGCAGCTACATATCCCACACCGTTCTCGTCGAAACGGATGACTGCGAAATCGCAGGTGCCGGTGCCGAGAGGCTCTTCGTCAGCCCATGTCTTTGTCTTGGAATCTATGTGGGTGATATACAGATGTTTGCTAGTCCCTTCGCCATCAGGTTTCGTATAAATTACGTATGGAACATCATTGGCGTCGAGGCTCATAGAAGCGTTGCGGTATTTGTCGATATTTACCTGAGTCATTTCACCTCCGACTAGCTGTTGGCTGGAGCCGTCAGCGGAGATTCGTACTACGCCAATGTTATAAACTTTTACTGTGGAATAATCTGCTCCGGTCATCACATATATACTTCCATCAGATGCGATATCGAAATCCATTGCATACAGGTCGAGAATTGCGTCAGTTTGTCCATCGGCCTGTTTAATCTTCAAGTTCTCAAATACTGTAGACCAAACGCTGTCCGAATACTTGTAGATGGAGATGCTTTGGTTGTTCTGATTGTATACGTATAGATATGGAACGCTTGAAATTACTCTGCCAAGCACGCAATATGCATAATCAGATGCGGTGCGTCCTGTAATCTGGTTGTTATTTGTCCATACAGAACCATCGAAGTGAGCAAGATTAAGTGAACGGCGGGCAACAGCAACATTTCTGTCGTCATTACGTTGTGCGCACCATACGTCATTGTCCGAAATAGGGAATACGGCAACAGACGAATTGGCGCCGGTACCTGTCTTAAACATTGGGCCGGCTTCTCCCACGTATGAGGCCTCACCTACACCAGTAACTTTCATAACAGACTGTTTCGCAAGTGTGCCGTCATAGAACGAAACATATGGCACTCCGCTGGGATTGAAGTCGAGTGCGAAACACTTGGAATCAACTTCCGCAAGGGCGCCGGCCATATCCATAAACGTAACCTTCTCAAACTTAAACAGATGCGGCTCCTTTCGCGACTGCGCATTGCCGTTGCTGTCTGTATACGAGCAAGTCATAGAACCAACCATATACGGCACGCCGTCTTTAGGATTGATGGTCAGCACAGGATCTCCTGCCGCACCCTCATCGGACTCTGCGACTTTTGTCCATTTCGCAGGCTCTGCAATCTTGACAGAAACAGTGTATGACTTGTAGTTGTTCTTAAGTGAAATGATGAACTGCACGTCAGAAGTAAAATCAACGGCAGTCTCCCCGCTGACGACCTCGGTTCCATCCTCAAGCTTTACTGCAGCACCTTCAGTTGCGACAAATGTAGGGACAAGTTTTGTTACGGCCTCAGGATCGACTCCGTAAGGAAGAATAAAAGAAAGCATATCTGCGGAGACCTCGTCAATAATTTGGTCTGACTTGAGATAATTTGCATTGCTGGCGGCGGTAAAGCCGAATGATGAGAAGGACACAGGGATTACTTCTTTCCCTTTTTCCTTTTTGCAGGCGGTAAGGAGAACTGCTCCCGCGAGAACCGCCAAAAGTGTTCGTTTTAACATAACTGATAGAATTTGAATAGTTGTTATTATATGCTATTTTGTTGAATACTTGCGTATTGTGATATTTTTCATCGATTTGTCAGGCCCCGGCATACCGAGCGTTACGCCACCGGCATCCACAAGGCTGATGGTAACAGTATTGTCCTTTGATGCGTCTATATCGTGCGGCAACCAGTTGATTTTTATCGAATTGTCGTAGATGCCCGGCAGAAAGGTGATTTTGCCTCCAGTTGTTGCCACCTCGAAGTCCACACCCTCTTTGAGCCCGTCTCCGCAGGTTACTTCAAATGAGACTGTTACCGGAGAATCCGGTTTCTCTCCTGTCAAGTGCACAACGTATGAGCCCGTAAATTCGCCCTCGGCATCAACAGAGACGACAGAAGACTTTGTGCTGTCGAATGCGACGAAAGAGTCGGTGAACGTGACGTATTTATTGCAGGATATTGCCGTAGCGATAACGAATGTTCCCATAACGGCAGCTCTGATAAGTGCGGAGAAAGGATTATTCCCCGAACCCGCTTCGGTCGTCTTGCGACGTAAACCTGTGTTTCTTAAATGCGAAATATAACTTCTTATGCTCATTGCTTTGTGCTGTTGATAGGATTTGACTGCATATTCTTGTTGGCATCGAGTTCCACGAGCGGAATCGGCAGGATAAACCGGTCATCCGGGTAGGACAATGTCAGCACAGATGATCCGCAACCGCTGTCCCTTGTCAATGTTCCGTGCCTCCTGGTGATGTCAAACATCCTGTGCCCCTCAAGGAAAAGCTCCTTTATCCGTTCACGTTCGATAAGTTTGTCAAGTGCCTCTGCATCTGAATAATCCACAGTTATTTTCGACGCCTCAACACCTCTTGCCCTTGCTTCGAGTATGGCGATATCCTTTACAGCCACTTCAAGATTTCCGAGCTTCAATGAAGCCTCCGAATGAATGAGGTACATCTCCGACAACCTCATCACGAACGGGTCGTAATGCTTCTCCGATTCAGTAATATCTTCCGTATCAATGAATTTCATACATACGCCGGAGTATTCTGTGCCGTTATAACTGTATCGGAGCAGTTCGCTGCGCACGTCCGTGCCAGGGTAGCGTGAAGCATCCTCTGTGAAGATATCAAGCAGTTTGCCGGACGGATACATCTTTGGTTCTCGATAATCGAATGTGGACCTAAGATTGCTTCCGGCAGAATATCCGTTCAGCCGGAAAATTGCCTCAGCGCCGGCTTCTCTGCGGCAAAACATATTCACATACGAGTCTCGCGGGGTCAGTGAAAGCCCATAATCTTCAATGACATTCTGTGCAAGTGCGGCGGCTTCAGAATAATTGCCCATATAGAGCATAACTCTGGCCAGCAATGCTTTGCATGCCGCTTCAGAGGCTTTCGTCGCGTCCTGTACCGTGTTGCTGGAAAACAGTTCCGCAGCAGTGTTGAGGTCGCTGATAATCTGCGCGTATGTGGTACTGCAACTGCTGCGCGCAATCTTTGACTTTACGTCTGGAATGGTTGTCATCACTGCCACGCCGAGGTGTGAAGCGTTGTCCGAATAGGTATAGGTCTGGCCGTATGCAAGGCAAAGATTGAAATGCGCAAGTGCGCGAAGAAAATAGGCCTGGGCAATGCAGTTGTTCACCGTCGCTTTCTGAGCCGGATAACGCTCGGACACTTCAGGACCGTATTTGATAATCTCATTGGTGTTGGAGATGATTTCGTAGCCGTTTTTCCAGATATATCCCACCGGTGTAGTCTCCTCGCTCTCATCGGATATATAGTCGAACTGCTGTCTCCACGTGGATGTCCCTGAAGCGAGGCGTACGAGGTCGCCTGCAACTTCCGGGTACAACACCATATAACTGTCGTAATAGGTGTAAGTCAGTCTGTATGCGCCATTTACGGCGGCATCAAGAGCGTAGGTGTCGGAGAAGAAAGCCTTTATGGATGTCTTCCCGGTCTGCTCTACCTCCAGAAAATGGCAGGATGCCAAAAGTGGAAGCGCAACCGCCGCTATGAGTATTTTCCTGTATATCGTCATAAACATTAAGAAGCTATTTTGAAATTTATCACGGTCAGAATCCTATATTCAGTCCGATGGTGACGGTCCTTGTGCGCGGATAGCCGTACATCATTGTCTTATAGGAGTTTAATCCTCGTTTTTGGTCTGGCGTGAACAAATACAGATTGTCTGCGACAAGCGATGCGGATGCCTCCTTCAGGCGTAATCTCGAGATGATACGGGTAGGAATGTTGTATGTCAATGCCACATTGGTCAGATCGAAATTTGTCCTGTTGTAGAGGAATCTGGTCGAATTCATAGCGGACTTTGTTGATGTCTGCGATACCTTCGGGAAAGATGCAGCCTTGCCCGGCGTAGTCCATCTGTATTTGTAAACCTCTACGGCCTGGTTGCCTCCTGTGATATCATAGCCATCCTTGAAATATACGGATGCGTATGTCGGCAGAGCGTAACCGCCTATGGTATAATTGATTTGGAATGAAAGATTCCAGTTTTTCCATCTCAGATTATTCACAAGTCCTCCACTCAGCATAGGTGTCTTGGTCTTGTACGGCACCCTGTTGGCTGTACTGTAGCTTCTGGTTATGTTGCCGTTCTTGTCGTACCACATCGGAGATCCGTCAGAAGGATCAACCCCAGCCCAGCGCACGAGATTCCAGGTCTGTGAGTCATAGCCCTCCATCCAGGCGTATGAGCCGAAGCTTGTCGGAACGCCGTTGTACAACTTGAGAATTTTGTTGGAGTTGTGCGCGATGTTGAACGATGTTGTCCAAGTGAAATCCTTTTTCGCGAAATTGGTGCTGCTGAGATTGAGTTCAACACCCCTGTTGCGCAGTTTCCCGATATTTGAGGATATTCTGTCGGACGACAGTACACGTGATACGTATATCTTGCTCAAGAGGTCGCTTGTGACATTGTCATAATACTCTATCTCAATGTCCATTATCTTTTTCAACTCGATGCGTACTCCGGTATTTATCATCCTTGTCTTTTCCCAGGAAAGTCCTGGGTTCGGCATAGCCCCGATTACAGCACCGGTATTGCCTGCGTATGAATAGCTGCTTCCGTACAAATACGTGCCGTCAGCCCCGGATGCATCAACTCTGGAATTTCCAGTGAATCCGTAGGATGCCTTCAGCTTGAGCATTTTAATCAGTTCGCTATTCCAGAACTTCTCCTTATGAATGTTCCAGGACAGGCCGGCAGACCAGAAATTTGACCATCTGGAGTATTCTCCGAAGTCTGAATTGCCGTCACGTCTCAAGTTGAATGAGACATAATATCTTGAATCATAAGAATATACTGCACGTCCAAGAAATGACATCTTGCGGTCAATGCTGGATGAACTTCCGCCTTTGCGTGAAGATTCGGTGGCATAATTGATTTCCTGGATATTGTCATTCATAAAACCTGTTCCGGTGGCGTACAAAGTCTTGTATTTCATCTGTCTGAGCTCCATACCGACGTATGCGCTGATATTGTGCCGCTCGGCAAACTTCCTGTCGAAATTGAGCCTCTCCACATTGGTCCAGTTCATATAGGAAGCATCACCGCGCCTCGAACTGCCCTGCGGCTCACCATTGGAATCTATGCCGTCCAAAGTCAGGCGTGAGTAATATATGTCTTCGTGACTGTGCGTGTAGTCAATGGCAAATTGGGATGTAAATTTAAGCCCGTCAATGATTTTCGCTTCCAAAGAGAAGTTGGCGGAGGTCATCACTGAACGTTGCGCATTCGTATTTGCCTCTCGTTCCGGAATCTGGTTTGAGTGGAATTTGCGCATCACCCAGGAGCCGGATTCGCTGTCATACACCTTGTTGTAGAGTCGGAACGAGCCGTCGCTCATATATGGCTCGAAAATCGGCAAAGCCTCAAGATAGTACCTGTAAAGAGGGAAAAGGTCATTGTCATTGTATGACGCGGAGAGTTGCGAAGTGAACTTCAGCCACTGCGTGAAATCATAGACATTCCTCGTCCTTAGAGAAAATCTTTGCTGGCTGTCGCCTTTCACAGTGTTGGTTGTACGGTAGTAAGAGCCTGAAAGATAATTGGATGTCTTGTTTGAACCGCTTGTCAGCGAGATGTCCGCGTAGAGTTCTGTTCCTATGCCAAGATATTCGTCGGGCCAATATGTCGATGTCGTGGAGTAAGAGTTGTAGTCGTTGTCCTGATACGGGAACGACTCCATTTTGTTGCCTGCATTTGTCCAGGCTTCCTTTGCCACGGCCATATATTGCTGCGCGTTCATCATCTTGAACATTGTGCTGCGGTCAACGCTTGATACACCGAAATTGAGTCTGGCTGAAACCGTAAGCGGCTTGTTCTTGCTGCCTGATTTTGTGGTCACTAGAATGACTCCGTTGGAGCCGTCGGCGCCATAAATGGTAACTTGGTCGGCATCTTTCAGTACGGTAATCGATTCTATATCATCGGGATTGAGATATGAAAGCGGAGAAACGGTGTAGGACATTCCCGGAATCAGGTTCGTATTCCCGCCCGTGTACATCGGCACTCCGTCAATCACCCAAAGCGGTTCGTTTGATGCGCTGAGGGATGCTTCTCCACGGATTCTGGTCTCGTATCTGCTTCGCGTGGTCCCGGCGGCATCCGTGTTCGGGTCGATGGTCATACCGGGCACAAGTCCCTGCAACAGATTGTCAATGCGTGTCTTAGGCTTGTCTTTAAGCTGGTCGGAATTGACTTGATAAGCACTTCCGATGAGGTCTTCGCGACGCTGCTTGGTGCCGTATGCTCCCACTATCACAGACCCTTCAAGTTCGTTATCCTGTTCCATCCTCACGTTCACACTCCTCTGCGTGCTTACGGTTATTTCCGTGGTTCTCATACCAAGATATTGGAATACAAGCACATAACTTTCCCCTTGACCTGGTGCTGCTATGCTGTAAAGTCCATCAATATCTGCTGTGGTGCCGGTCTTGGTGCCGCGAATCATAACGCTGGCTCCGGCGAGCGGTTCGCCGTTGCTGTCCAATACCTTACCTGTGACTTTATCTTGTGGTTGCGGAGCCTCTGCTGCAGACAGGAGCGCAACAGAGAATATCGTAAGAAGGACCGGAATGAGTCGGCCTGTTAAAAAAGTCATTGTCCGTTTCATACGTTGGCAAGATAGGAATTAATTAGATTATTTCAAAAACGGCATCTGAAGAAGAAATGCTATATTAGCGGTATATTTTTCGTTTCTAAAACAGTTTCTTATGCCAGTCTGCAGAGTTTATATGGGCGAACACCTGACAAACATCATTGATTGTCTTGAATCATATCCGGAAATTTTCATTGTCACCGACAAAAATGTCAAGGGTTTTGCCAGTGAGATTGGGGGAACGCTAAAAGGGACTGCGCTAAGGAGCATGCTTGAAATTGATGCTTCCGAGCAAAACAAGACAATGTCCACGGTTTTGGATATATGCAGTTGGCTGATGACCGAAAATGCTGACCGCAACGCTTTGTTGCTTGCCGTCGGTGGCGGTATCACAACAGATATGGCTGGTTTTGCTGCCTCCATTTACAAGAGAGGAATCCGTTTCGCATACGTTCCGACCACGCTTCTTTCTCAGGTGGATGCGGCTGTAGGGGGAAAGACCGGTGTCAATTTTGATAATTACAAGAATATCTTGGGTGTTATCCGTCAGCCGGATTTTACATTCGTAAGTGCCGAAGTGTTGGCTTCGTTACCTAAGAGGGACTTTCTGTCCGGTATCGCTGAACTTCTCAAGACATTCATAATCGACAATGCAGGGGATAACTACGAAAAGGCAGTGCGGATTTTGTCGGAGATATTTGTTGCTCAAGACTTTCTGGCTGCTGTCCGGAAGAATCTTTCAGATCTGACATCGCTCATAGGTGCAGCGGCGAGGATAAAGGCCGGTGTCGTGGAACGAGACGAGTTCGAACACGGGGAGCGCCGCAAACTTAATCTTGGACACACATTCGCACACGCCATCGAGTGGGAGTCTCGTACTGCTTGCGCGGACATCTCGCACGGGGAAGCAGTCGCTATGGGTATAATTCTGGCAGCAAGGCTCTCTGAGGCTTATTATCCTGATGTTCAGTGCGGTCTGGCGGACAGACTTATAGCAGATTTCGCAGCCTGCGGACTCCCTGTCGCCTGTCCGTACCCGATAGGCTCTCTGTCCGAAGCGATGTCCAAGGACAAGAAAGCAGACGGTAACGCTGTGAATTTTGTGCTGATTCACAGCATCGGCGACGTCCGAATCGAGAAGATGCCCGTCAGCGCTGCGGTTCTAGGCCTTAAGGCAATTTAGAGGCGCAACATATACGCCGTCGTTCCTCCGGTAGGCCGGTCCGATGGCTGTAATGACCATAAGAAATGAGGGTTGAGTTGCGTAGGAAATATCTTCTTTCAATTTCAGTAGGTGCTCGGCTCCTTCGTCAATCAATTTGTCTCCGCCGAGCTTTATTTCAATCAATGCCCATCGCCCGTCTTCAAGATGGATTACAGCATCGCTTTCTAATCCTCTGCTGTCGCGGTAGTGCATAACTGTTCCGTTTAAATGCGAAGCATAAATCTTCAGGTCTCTGACTGCCATATCTTCGAAAAATAATCCGAACGAATTAAGGTCGTTCATAAGGTCTGCAGGTGATATTCCGAGAGCACAGCAGGCTATCGATGTGTCTGAGAAATGTCTGGTCATAGTAGTTCTGACTACTGTTTTGCTGCGCAAGTTGGGGTTCCAGGCGTCAATATCTTCAAGAATATAAAGATCTTTCAGCGCATCCATATAATCGTCAAATGTTTTCGTGTCGAATGTTGAACGGTTATTCGATTGGGTTATGTCTGAAATCAATGTTTGAGCAGAAGCTTCTGTCGAAATATTTCTGGCATAGCTTCTCAGAATCATTCGTAGAACATCAGGCTTCTTGTTCCTGAATTTCTTATTCTCGCTATTCTCAAAATTAAACAAACCTTGATAATAGTTTTTTGTGACTTCCAGTGCGATTTCTCTGCCATCCTGCAGTGATAGCGGCCAGCCTCCTCTACACAAGAGGAATGCAATATCTGAAAGTTTCCACCCATCATTGAGGTCATATATATTGTCCTTTGGATTCTCGAAAAGTTTTTCCAGGGATACGGTGCCTTTGGAATCAAGCGATTCGTATAGACTCATAGGCCTCATAGCGAGTGATACGATTCTGCCGGCTCCGGAATGATAAATCTGAGTCTTGTCGGCAGGAGTACTGCTCCCCGTAAATATAAACTGCCCGAAGTCGGGCTGCTCATCAATTATGGATTTGGCTTCGTTCCATAGATCCGGAACGGTTTGCCATTCGTCAATCAGTCTTGGCTGTTCTCCCGTCAATGTGTTTCTAGGCTCAAGCTTGGCAAGTTCGATGGCTTGTGTCGTATTGAGCTTGACAATGCTTTTTGCAAACATTGTGGCTGTGGTCGTTTTTCCGCAGAATTTAGGCCCGCTTATAACGACTGCCCCCGATGACTTTAGCTTGCGTTCAATGTCTTTTTCAATGTAACGCCTAAGGTATTTACCCATAATGGTTTAGTTTGCTCAAAAGTAGTCATAATTTCGAAAATTCCCAAACTTGTGAGAAAAAAATTCCCAAACTTGTGAGAAAAAAATTCCCAAACTTGTGAGAAAAAAATTCCCAAACTTGTGAGAAAAAAATTCCCAAACTTGTGAGAAAAAAATTCCCAAACTTGTGAGAAAAAAATTCCCAAACTTGTGAGTTGATGCTGCAACCTGGTTGCAGGGAATGATGTGTAATTTTGCGGCTTGATAGGACATTATTACACATTATATCGTTATGGAAACGGAAAAGCACATTCAGGAAGGGCATCACGAGCACGGGGAAAGTCCACGCGGAAAAATAATACTTATCATATCGGCGGCGATACTGCTTGGCATCGCCGTATTCATTGAGAAAAAATTCGCGTTGGAAACGTGGCAACTGCTTCTCATATATCTTATTCCATATCTTCTTGTCGGCTTCGACACCCTCAAGGAAGCGGCGGAAGGAGTGCTGGAAGGGGATATGTTCAATGAAGATTTCCTTATGACTATAGCTACTCTCGGCGCTCTTTGCATAGGATTTCTGCCGGGAGCGGAGACCGAGTTTCCGGAAGCGGTATTCGTGATGCTCTTTTTCCAGATAGGAGAACTGTTCGAGGGCTATGCAGAAGGAAAAAGCCGTGAAAGCATTGCACATCTTATGAACATTCGCCCGGACATCGCAAATGTGGAAAGGAACGGCGTTGTATCGGAAGTCTCTCCAGAGGAAGTAAATGTGGGTGAAGTCATTGTCGTGAAGCCGGGAGAAAAGATTCCTCTTGACGGTAAGGTGGTCGAGGGAACATCTTCGCTCAACACCCTTGCATTGACCGGCGAAAGCGCCCCGAGAGATATAACCGTCGGAGATGACGTCATTTCAGGATGTGTGAATATGTCGGGCGTGCTCCGCATCCAAACATCGAAGAATTTCGGAGAAAGCACGGTTTCCAAGATTATCAGTCTGGTTGAAAATGCCGACGAGAGCAAGTCGCGTAGCGAGTCGTTCATTACCAAGTTTGCGAGAATCTATACTCCGATTGTGGTGTTTGCCGCATTGGCTCTTGCGTTTATCCCTCCTGTGTTTTCATCGGCTGGCTATCTAACTGCATTTCAGATGTGGCTGCACCGGGCGCTCATCTTTCTAGTAGTTTCCTGCCCGTGTGCGCTTGTGATAAGTGTTCCGCTGACATTTTTCGGCGGCCTTGGCGGAGCATCGCGCAAAGGTATCCTGATAAAAGGCAGCAATTTTATGGACGCGCTGGCAAATATGGGGACTGTCGTATTCGACAAGACGGGTACTCTGACACGCGGCGAGTTTGCCGTGACGGCTGTCCATCCTGATTCGTTCGACGAGAAGGAATTGCTGCATCTTGCTGCGCACGTTGAGCATTTCTCGACTCATCCCATAGGAGAAGCGTTGCGTGCGGCATTTCCCGAAGAGGCTTCTGACGGATGTGAAGTATCTGATGTAGAGGAGATTGCCGGACGTGGTATACGTGCTAGTGTCGAAGGCCGAAGTGTATGTGTCGGCAATCCGAAGATGATGGAGGATTTGGGTGTGCAATATCACGACTGCCACTGTGTCGGCACGATTATACACGTTGCTGTGGACGGTAAGTATGCAGGGCATATTGTCATAAACGACAAAGTCAAGGAGGATAGCGCGGATGCCATTGCGGAGCTGAAACGTTTAGGCGTGAGTCGCACGGTAATGCTTACGGGTGACAGACGGGCTGTTGCGCAGGATGTGGCGGGCAAGATTGGAATAGATAAGTTTTATGCGGAATTGCTTCCGACAGACAAGGTTGAGCACCTGGAATCGCTGCTAAGAACAAAGCCTGAAGGGCGTTCGTTGGCATTTGTCGGTGACGGTATTAACGATGCCCCTGTGCTGAAGCGTGCGGATGTAGGAATCGCTATGGGTGGACTTGGAAGTGATGCCGCAATTGAGGCTGCTGATGTAGTGCTTATGGATGACAAGCCATCCAAGATTGCTGTAGCTGTAAGCATTGCCAGAAGGACTATCCGCATCGCGCGCGAGAATGTCTGGTTTGCAGTGGGGGTAAAAATAGCGATTCTTCTGCTTGCTACGGTAGGGCTGAGCACGATGTGGATGGCGGTGTTCGCCGATGTCGGTGTCACTGTCCTCGCAGTCTTCAACGCTATGCGCGCCCTGCGATAAGAAAGATAAAGCAAGCCTCATCCTTCCAGGTTTTCCTTGCTCATAAGAAAATCGAAGAGGCCAATCGTAAGAATACCATTGTCGTCGCGCCAAGGGGTTATATCGTCTTTGACCACGATGATTTTTTTGAAGGAATCCTCTATTTTCAGAAGTGATGCGGTCTCCTGTTTCCTTTTGTCGTCATCAGGTATAGACAGAGCTGACTGGATATAATGTCGTTTTCCTCCGTCATTGGCCACAAAATCAGATAAGAAAAATTCTGCGAACAATTTTTAGCAAAATTGCCAGAAAATTGTCGCAGATCACTGGCTTACTGACCTCCCCTGAAAAGAAGGTTGACATTATATTAGTCATATTTCGTACAGCCACCGACATAGCGGGATATGTGTGATATGTACGGGCAAACTTTTTATAAATTAGGCGAGTATTTCTTGTTAGAATGGTTTTGAAATGCTTAAATTTGCGGAATTGCGTTGAAAATACGGGCAATTAAGTATTCATTATGAAAATAAGAAACATTTTTCTGACCTCGCTTGCGCTTCTGCCAGTGCTTTTTGCATCGAGCTGCAACAAGAACAATGATGAGCCGTCCGGCGCACCATCGATTGAAATCAATCCATCAACACTTGAATTCGAGATGGCTTCTTCAAGCCAGACGTTTCAGGTCGTAGCCACAAGATCGTGGAAAGTACAGGATGCTCCTGATTGGGTGGCATTCGAACCAAAAAGCGGAAAGGCTACAAACGGCAAGGATGTCAAGGTTACGGTCCTCGAGAATACTGGTCTTGACCGTACTGCCGCAATTAAGGTGACAATCGGTTTTGATGAGAAAACTTTGACAATCAATCAGAAAGGTACAGGTTCCGCTTCCGGCGCCATCGTATATAAGAATGATTTTGACAAAGAGGTTGCTACCAAGACATACGGTTCATCAAATGAGTCCTGGCCATATCTCGATCAGTTTGAGGGCTGGAAGAACGAGACCGGAAGCGGTATTGCCAATGTAACCTATACATCCAATGGAATGTCCGTGCGTGCCAACTCCACTTCCAGTAGCAACTATTCTGATTATGAGGGTTCTGGCTCGAACAATATGTTCTTTGGAACATCTTCTTATTTCTCAGTTCAGAATATAGCTCTTTCTTCCGGCGTGAACTACACTCTGACATTCGGTTCTGAAAGATATGTCCAGAATGAAACAAATACGTTCAATCATGAGGAATTCCACGTTTATGTAAGCAACGACGCCAAGAAATGGGTCGAGTTGGAATATGCGTTCCCTAATGGTGACAAAGACGGAAGATGGGATCAGGCTTCTTCTACATTCACGGTTCCTGCAGGTACTACCACTCTTAGCCTTTACTTCAAGAGTGATGTAGGAAGTGCATATCGTCTTGATGACGTGGTCCTTGCGGAGACTTCTGTATCAGGTACAGCGATTGACTTTTCCAAGGGTGTGGAGCTTGAGGGCGGGTCAAGCAGCGGTTCGGATGACTATAGCAAGGCCGAATCAAAGACTGTCGCTGAATTCATCGCCGCAGCAAATACTTCCACTTATTATAAGTTGAAGGGAAAAGTGAGCAGTTTCAATTCGAAGTATTGCAGTTTTGACCTCACGGACGAAACGGGCACAATCTACGTGTATAGCGTTACTGACGAATCCAAGACTGCATACGTGGATAAGATAAAAGATGGCGGCACTGTAGAAATCGCAGGCAAATACAAAAAATATGACGATAAGAATGAGGCTATCGATGCCCAGATTCTGTCATATACGGAGGATGATACCCCTTCCACCAAGATGACTATCGCGCAGGTGCTTGCCGCTACAGCCGGAACAAGTGTGGAAGTTGAAGGAATTGTTGCCGGGGCATACGCCAGAGGCTTTGTCATTACCGACGGCACGGATTATCTTCTTGTGTACGAAGGCACAAAGTGTTCTGCTTCAGTCAAGGATAAAGTTACTGTGACCGGTACAACTTCAACTTTTGGTGGTCTTGTTCAGGTTGCCAGTCCTACCGTTACTGTAGTATCTTCAGACAACGAGCTTAATCTTCCGGAGCCGAAGGCCCTTGATGCCACTGCATTTGATGCTTATTCTTCAGATAAGATTGAGCTCATCACTTATACCGGTACTTTGGCCGTGGATGGAAACTACACCAATGTGACAGTTTCTGGGGCAACAAAATATACCGGAAGCCTCGCATATATCCCTGCAAGTTTTGACGCTTCATCTTTCGATGGCAAGGTGGTGAAAGTGACAGGTTTCTTTATCGGCCTCACCAGTTCCAAGTACATCAGTACTATGGTTACTGAATTGAAAGCGGATGAGACTGCCAAATACCTTTCAGTCAGCGCGACAAGCCTGACAGCAAAAGCGACGGATACTTCAGCGTCCTTCAAAGTTGGCGGCAATGTGAAATGGACAGTCGCTTCTGACAATGCAGACTACACTGTATCTCCTGCTTCGGGTGAGGGTGAGGCTGAAGTTACAGTCTCATTTGCAGCCAATACCTCAGATGCAGCAAAGACAGTGAAACTCACTGTTTCGACCACGGAAGATGTTGCGACCAAGTCTTATGAGATTACGCTTGTGCACGCAGGTGCTGCAGCCGCGGACGAGGTTATTGCAACAGCGGAGCAAGATTATTTGAAAGCTAATAAGTCCGGTTCGGTTGATTCTGTGATTTCGTATGAGAACGACAGTGATTACGGAACAACTACAGTGACGGAGCTTAGGGTTTATAAGGGAAAAAATCTGACAATAAAGGCCGCTGCTGGATATACAATCACAAAAGTTGAACTTACTTGTTCCGGAAATGCGGGAGCTAAGCAGGGATTCTATACAACAAGCCCTGTAACAGTGGATGACGGTGCGACTTCAACATCTTCGGCTGAAGGTAAAGTAGGCGTTATAACAGTTTCAGGAAACACCTCATCTGTGAAATATACAGCGAGTGAAAACCAGATGAGAGTTACTAAGTTGTCGGTTACTTATAAGGCGGTAAAATAAACAAATAATTAGGTAATGAAAGGACAGAAGGGCAGCCCGGATTGACGGAGCGCCCTTTGTCCGTCTAAATCGGAACAGAAGGGAAAGGCGTGTGTCTTCTCTTGTAATATATTGATACTGAGTGATTAGTATAATGAAAAACATAGCAGGATGGGCATTGGCACTCGTGGTGTCAATGCCCATTGTTTCTTCTTGTGAGAGCAAGACAGACGATTGGGTAGAGCCGATACTTGAGGTGAAAGTGAATCCGATGGAGTCCGCAAAGGGATCTCAGTTCCTTTCAGTGGAGGCGTCCGGCAATTGGACATTGACTGCAACCGATGCAGAGACCGGTGATGTCGCTGAATGGATTACCTTTGAGCCGGCAAGCGGAAATGGCAGCATGTCAAGTGTTATCTTGACGGTGCAGGCAAACACCAGCAGTTCTTTGAGAACGGCTGAGATATGGCTGAAGGTCTCAAAGCATTCAACTACACTTGTTCTGGAACAAAAATCCGGATCTGATACTCCTTCACCTACACCAAATCCGGACCCGACTCCGACGCCGGATCCTACTCCAACGCCTTCTGTTAAGGCTGGTTGGCTTGAACTTCCTGGTGTGCCTGAAGGCTGGGACTTCTTTTCACACAGTATGAAACTAGGTTCAGTGACGACAAGAAACTATTCGTTCATCTGGGACTATGACAACCTTGTAGCCCCGTGGGTGGCATATCCGCTCAGCAACTGGAACATAGGCTCGGGCAGCAGAACGAATGACTGGGGGCTTGACCCTCTCCTTCCGGCAAGCAAGCAGCCTGTTCTGTACAAGGGATTCAGTGCCGGCAATGCTGGATGGCACGCGAGGGGACATCAGATACCTTCAGCCGACAGACTTGCGAGTGGCTGCAACCAGATGACGTTCTACGGTACAAATATGACGCCTCAGAGACAGGACAAATTCAACGGAACAATCTGGGCGAACCTTGAAAATATGGTGCGTACCTGGGCAAGATCGTCCGATACCTGCTATGTAGTTACAGGTTGTGTGACTAAAGGCAGCACGACCTACTGTCTTGACAACAATAACAAGAAGGTCACTATCCCGACCGCATATTACAAGGCAGTCCTGAGGTACAGTCGCAATTCAACTCTCGGTCGTTCCGGCTATATGGCGTGTGCTGTGTGGCTTGATCACAAGGATTATGACAATGCTGAGGTAACTTCCTCATACTCAATGTCGATAGATGAACTTGAAGAGAAATTGGGAATAGACCTGTTTGTCAATCTTCCGACTGTGATAGGCGAGGATGCGGCTGCAGCCGTCGAGGCGCAGGACCCTAAAAAAGTCTCGTGGTGGTGGTAACGGCGTGATAATTAAAATATGACTGCATAATGAGAAAATCACTTTACACAATTATTCTGGTGCTGCTTGTCTGTATGACAGCGTGCGCAGGGACTCCGAAAAGATATGTCCTCGGATTCTACAACGTCGAGAACCTTTTCGACACATACCACGATGACGGGAAGAATGACTATGAGTTCCTGCCGGACGGAAAGAACAAGTGGACCGAGCCGAAATACGAGAAAAAACTGCACAACGTAGCGACTGTCATCAAGGCTATGGCGGAAGAAAACAAGGCATTCCATACCGTACTGGGTCTCAGCGAGGTTGAGAACCGTCACGTGCTTGAGGACCTTGTCTCACAGCCGGAAATCGAGTCGGCGAACTACCAGATTGTGCATTATGACGGACCTGACAGACGAGGCGTTGATGTTGCGCTCCTGTATCGTCCTGACCAGTTTACTTTGGAGGAGAGCCTCTCCATACCATTCGACTTCAACAGCACAGACATTACATTCACGATGAACAAGGAGGAGCAAGACTACTTCCGTACCCGTGACGTGCTGATGGTTCGCGGAAAAATTGACGGGGAAATGTTCGCGTTCTTCGTTGCTCACCTTCCGTCCAGAATCGGCGGTAAGGGGCAGGACCTCAGAAGCCGTGGCGCGGAAATTATCTACGAGCATTCTCTGGATCTTATGAAGAAATATCCTGGAATCAAGATAATGGTGATGGGGGATATGAACGACAACCCTACCGACGACAGTATGGTGAAATATATGCACGGCAAGGAATTTACATCAGAAGTCGGACGCGAAGACTTCTTTTCTCCGTTCCTTTCGATGCTCAAGGCGGGCTACGGCTCTCTTGCATACAGGGGAACCTGGAACATCTATGACATAATCCTCGTAAACGAGAGCCTTGTCAATGCTCCAAAGGGTGAACTCCGCATAGTCCCTATCGTGAAGAAGAAATACTACGGACGTGTGTTCAACGCTCCGTTTATGGTGCAGCAGGAAGGGCAGTACAAAGGCACCCCATTCCGCACATTCTCCAACGGTACATTTATCGGAGGCTACAGCGACCACTATCCAACATACATTGTGGTAAGTAATAAATAATCAGCAAGTTAATGTCTATAAATATGAATAAGAAACAGCTTTTGGCCATTTCAGCATTGCTTCTTTCCGTCGCAGTGTCAGCGCAGACACCTACCGGCGGCGTGAAGGGAACAATTGTGGACAGGTCTTCCAAGACTGCCGTTGACGGTGCAGTCCTGAAACTGTATTCCGGTTCGCAGGAAATCGCTACGGTGAAGACCGGTCCGGACGGTTCATTTCTCATTCCGAAACTGAAAGATGGCGTGTATGACCTTGTCATCGAGAACTCCAGCTATCTGCAGTCCCGCGTAAACGTCACTGTCAATGATGGTTATGTGAAGAATATGTTCAAGCTTTCATTGACTCCGGTCAGCAAAGTAGGCGAGGTGGATGATGCAAGCTTCACCGAGTTCGATATGGATGATTCAGGTTATTCTGACAGCCCTACAATTCTTTTCGGACAGAATGATGTCTTCAACAATATAGCAGGCTACAATTTCAGCTCAGTTCGCTTCCGTGTACGCGGATATTCCAGCGAGTCACAGGATGTGTATCTTGCCGGCGTGAGGATGAATGACGCCATCACCGGATACACTCCGTATTCATTGTGGAGCGGTCTTAACGAGGCTACCCGCAACAAGGAGACAGTGAACGGTGCGGAAGTTTCCGATTACGGATTCGGCGGCTACAACGGACTCACCAACATCGATCCGATGGCTTCCAAAGTGCGTACAGGATGGAGAGGAAGTGTGCTGACCAACAGCGCGTTGTATCGTCTCCGCCTGATGCTTACCTATTCTTCCGGTGAGCTTGACAATGGCTGGTCCTATGCGTTCAGCGCTTCTGCTCGTCTTGGCGGAAACGATTGGATTAAAGGCGTTTACTACCGTTCGTTCGCATATTACGGTTCTGTCGAGAAGAATTTCAATGACATCCACCGCTTAGGCTTCACATTTATGGCAGCGCCGGGCCAGAGGGGAGTGCAGAACAGCTCTACCCAGGAGGTTTATGACCTTATGGGCGACAATATGTACAACTCCAACTGGGGCTACTACAACGGCAAGGTCCGCAATGCCCGCGTGAAGAAATCTCACGAGCCTATTGCCATTCTCAAGTATGACTTCACTCCTGAGTCGCAGAAATTCAAGGCGTCTGCAGCGGTGCTGTACCGATTCGGAAAGAACGGCTATACAGCCATCGACTGGTATGATGCTCCGGATCCGCGTCCTGACTATTACAGAAACCTTCCTAGCTACTTCTATATGGAAAACACTGACTACGACCGTCAGAACTACGCCAAGTATATGTGGGCAAAGGAAGCGTGGGAAAGCGATTTGTCCACCACTACACACATAAACTGGGACAGGCTCTATGCTGTGAACTCGATGAACTCCACTTCCACCGGCAACCGTTCCAAGTATGTGATAGAGGAGCGCAGGACTGACCAACAGGACCTGAATTTTGCGACAAATGCCAAATGGAATCCTTACCGCTGGTTTACATTGACCGGGGGACTTTCCTACAAATGGAACAGGACTGAGTACTACAAGGTTCTGGATGACCTTCTCGGAGGTGACTACTATGTCAATATCGACCAGTTCGCGGAGCGTGACTACAGTGCCAACGCGGCAATGTACCAGAATGACCTTGACTACTTCATAAGTCACAACGGACAGGCGCAGATTCTCCACAAAGGCGACAAGTACGGCTATGACTATTACGCCAACGTGCATCGTGCAGAGGCGTGGGCGACCGGACGTTTTACAATTGCCGGTCTTGACGCTGCTGTTGCAGGACGTCTCGGTTACACCAAGTTCTGGAGAGAGGGTCTTGTAAGAAAGGGACTTTTCCCTGGCCTTGACACAGAAGGCAATCCTTTTGATTATAACGGCGATACAATCACCAGCATTGACCCTATTACTGGTGATGTCATCACATCGCTCGGCAAGTCCGAAATCAAGGATTTCCTTACAGGTGCGGGCAAAGTAAATCTCAGCTATGTGCTCAGGGGCGGTCACAGAGTTTATGCCAATGCGGCGTTCATTGCAGATGCGCCTACATTCAATCAGGCGTTCGTCTCCCCGAGAACCAGAAACTCCATTGTTCCTGACCTCAAGACTACCAAGACTTTCACAGCCGACATCAACTATGCCTACAGCAATTCAGGCTATGACGTACGTGTCACTGGATTCTATACAACCATCAAGGACCAGTCTGACGTGATGAGTTTCTACGATGATGCACAGAACTCGTTCACTAACTTCGCTATGAGCGGTATTGACGAGCGTCACGTTGGTATGGAACTCGGCTTCAAGGTTCCGACTCCTGTTCCGAACCTTTCCGTGCAGGGTGTGCTGTCCTATGGTAAATATGTCTATACCTCAAATCCTGTGATGTATCAGACATACGACAACAGTGCAAAAGTCGTTGACGGAACTTACGGCGTGACTATTCCGTATTGGAAGAGCCACCCGGTTTACAAGAAGGAGAATGGCGGATACGTTACAGATGAAGAAGGAGATTATGTTGTTGATCACAATCAGGAGCATTACGTCCCTAGCACGCCTCAGTTCGCTGCAAGCCTCGGTCTCGCGTGGAACAAGAACTACTGGTTCGTGGACGCGGACGTGGACTATTTCGACAAATCATATCTCGATATGAACCCTCTGTACAGAACAGATATGGCCACTTCCGGTCCTGACGGTCAGGTTACTCCTCAGGAGATTGAGTATATGGCAGCTCAGGAGAAGTTCAAGGGTGCTGTCCTTGTCAATGCAAGTGTCGGCAAATCCTGGTACATCAAGAGCAACTATCAGCTCGGTTTCTCATTGCAGGTCAAGAACCTCCTCAACCAGAAGGATGTCCGCACAGGCGGTTATGAACAGACTCGTCTCGTGGACAACACTGTCAGCAAGGAGCGCTACTACAGGTTTGATTCCAAGTATTTCTATATGAGCGGAATCAACTATATGTTGAACATTTATTTCAGATTCTAATATGAACAGGATATTATATGCGCTCGGCGCGATTGCAGCATCTGTATCGCTTCTGTCTTCTTGCGACGAATGGGAGCCTGTGTTCACGGGCGATTACGGCAAAGCGAATGTTTACAAGCCGGAGACCCTGGTGCCCAACAAGACAATTCTTGAGTTGAAGGTGCTATACAAGAAGGAACCTGTGAAAATCTCCGACAATATCATAATCGGAGGCCAGGTTGTGTCCGAGGACCGTTCCGGCAATGTGTACAAGAGTCTGTACATCCAGGATGCTACTGGAGGCATAGAGCTGAAGCTTGGCAAGACCGGCCTTTACAATGACTACAAGCTTGGCCAGTGGGTGTATGTCAAGTGCAGCGGACTTACTCTGGGGGCTTACAACGGTATGCTCCAGATTGGCTTCGAGGACCCTACGGGAGACTATGAGACTTCATATCTTGATGTTCAGTATATCATTGATACTCACGTGATAAGAGGAGAGTTGGATACGCCTATGGAAGCGAAGAAAGTTGCCGAAGCTGACCTTTTGAAAGAGGAGAATCTCGGCTGCTATGTGGAGCTTGACGGCCTGACTTACGGCAATGAGGTGTTCTGCCTTATCTATGTTGATTCAAATAAGGACACGAAGGCAAACTCGAACCGCATTTTCCTCTCGAGTACAGGAAAGAATTACGCGCCGGTTTCAGACCCGACCTGGGGAATAACAACCTGGGCAATGACAAAACAGGGCTTCATCAATTATCTGAATGCCGGTTCATTTGACGAGGCTACTCTCGCCGATTATTCCAAGTCTGTTTCGGATTTGGAACTGAAGGACAAATTGTTTAATAACGCTTCGGCTTATTCTGTGAGCCAGTATTTCAAGATGGGTTCGACCGATGTGCAGGTGCGTACGAGCGGTTATGCCAAATTTGCTGATACCAAGATTGATCAGGCGATACTTGATGGCGCTAAGGTCAATATGAAGGGTATCCTCACGGTTTACAGCGGCAAGGCGCAGTTCACGCTCATAGATATTGACGGAGTCGAAATTCAGTAATAGTCCGGTGAAGAGTTATGAAAAAATCGATAATTTTAGGCGCAAGTGTCATTATGCTTTCAGCTTGTAGCGGAAATCCATTCCTGAAAGAGTGGAAAGACAACGGCGGGTTCCCTCCGTTCGACAAATTCAAAAATTCAGACTATGTGCCGGCAGTTATGGCCGGAATCAATGCGCAGAAGGCTGAGATAAAGGAGATTGTGGACAACGACGAATTGCCTACATTTGAAAATACAGTGGCTGCGTATGAACTCTCTGGACAGGTGCTGGCCCGTGTCCTTGGCGTGCTCTACAATGTTTCTGAGTCGGATGCCACGGATGAGATTCAGGCGATAATGGAGGAAGTCACTCCGCTTGTCACTGCAAACAGCGATGACATCTTTATGAACAGGGACTTCTTTGAGAGGGTGAAGACGGTGATGTCTGATTCTCTTTCGCTTACGGGCGAACAGTATATGGTTACGAAGAAGTTGTACAAACGTTTCGTGAACAATGGTGTGGCTCTTGGAGAGGCTGAACAGGCACGTTTCCGCGAGATTAGTTCAGACCTTGCAGCATTGTCGCAGAAGTTCGGAAACAATCTTCTTGCGGAGAGCAATGCGTTCAAGTCTGAGATTGGTATTCCGGTGTCTTCCTATCCTGTGTTTATGACTTCCTGTGAGGACCGGGCAAAGCGTGAGGCTGCATTCAAGGCATATTCCACCAGAGGAAACCACGGCAATGAGAATGACAACAACCAGGTGCTTCTGGACATTGCCCGTCTGCGTGCGGAGAGGGCTCAGCTTCTTGGATATTCCTGCTCTGCAGACCAGATTCTCTCGGACAAGATGGCTCACGATCACGCGACCGTGGATGAGTTCCTTGACAAGATAATGGTTAAGGCTGTCGCCAAGGCAAAGGACGAGATAGTCCAGATGCAGAAATTTATGGACAAGGACATTGCTGCGGGCATTGTCCCTGCCGGTTCGAAGATTCAGCCTTGGGACTGGTGGTATTATTCCGAGAAGGTGCGCAAGGCCCAGTATGATCTCAATGAGGATGAGACAAAGCAGTATTTCCGGCTTGACAATGTGCGCCAGGGCGTTTTTGAGGCGGCAGGAATGCTGTACGGTATAAAATTGACTCCTTTGCACGGATTGCCTGTGTATAATCCTGAAGCTGAGGTGTTTAAAGTGACTGATGCGGACGGCAGTGAACTCGGTACTTTCATAACAGATTATCTTCCGCGCAGTACCAAGCGTGCGGGTGCGTGGATGTCCAATTTCAGGGAGCAGTATGTGGATGCCGACGGAAATGACGTGCGGCCTATCATTATAAATGTCTGCAACTTCGGTCAGCCTGAAGATACGGTAAAGCTTCTCACTATCGACGAGGTTCAGACGGCGTTCCACGAATTCGGCCACGCGTTGCACGGAATGCTTTCAAAATGCCATTATGTGGATGTCAGCGGCACAAATGTAGCGCACGATTTCGTGGAAACATTCTCACAGTTCAATGAGAACTGGGCTTTCCAGCCGGAGGTGCTTGCAAAATATGCCCGTCACTACAAAAGCGGGGAGATTATCCCGGATTCGCTTGTAAGCAAGATCAACAATTCCCTCAAGTTCAACCAGGGCTTTATGACCACGGAGCTGTGCGCCGCCGCCATTCTTGATATGAAATGGCACGAACTCAGTGCCGATACGGACTGGTCGAACCTTGATGTTGAGGCATTTGAGAAGGAAGTCTGCGCCAATATGGGGTTGATTGACGAGATTATACCGCGTTACAGAAGCACTTATTTCAATCATATCTTCGGAGGTGGATACGGTGCCGGATATTATGGTTATCTTTGGGCGGAGGTGCTGGACAAGGATGCGTTTGAATTTTGGGAAAGCAACGGTCTCTGGAATCCGGAGATGGCCCGCAAATTCAGGAGTATTTTCCTTGAAAAGGGCGGAAGTGTGGAGCCGATGGTGCTGTATCACGAATTCCGTGGTGCGGACCCTGATCCAGAGGCGCTTATCCGTGCACGTGGACTTGAATAACAACTATAACCAAAAAACGTTATGCGTATGAACAAGATTTTCGGACTGTTTGCAGCTCTTCTGCTGTCAAGCGTGTGTCTGTCTCCGCTTTATGCCCAGACGGACAAGACAATCAAGCGAAAAGTCGCAATCGGCAGGTTCTCCAATGAGACCCAATATGCCAAGGGGCTGTTCTATGACAAGGACAATGATCCTATGAGGAAGCAGGCTCTCGACATTCTTTCCTCCAAGTTGGCGGCCAGCGGTAAATTCATTCTTCTTGAGCGTGATGATCTGGATGTGCTTGTCAAGGAGGCCGGCTCGGATATGAATAAAATCGGTGCTGACTATATCATTCTCGGTTCCATCACTGAGTTCGGACGCAAGGTGCAGGGTGAGCAGAAGGTGTTCTCTTCCACCAAGACCCAGACTGTTGAGGCGGGTGTAAGCATACGTATCGTTGAGGCTGCTACAGGACTGATTATCTATTCTGACGAGGCTAAAGGTTATGCCGAGACTACAGCAAAGCAGACGATGGGACTCGGTGGCACAGCCGGATATGACGCGACATTGAGCGACAAGGCGATTTCGGCTGCGTTGGGCAAGCTTGTGGAGAACATCATCAACAAGTGTATGGACAAGCCGTGGAAGTCTTACATCCTGGCTGAAGACGGAGGCTCGTATGTTATTTCCGGAGGCGCTTCACAGGGACTTGCAGCCGGTGATACGTTCAATGTATACAAGAAAGGCAAGATTGTTACCAATCCGCAGACCGGTCTGAAAATCGAGTTGCCGGGAACGAAACTCGGCACGGTCACGGTGCTTCAGACAATGGGCGATACGCCGGAGAGCGAGATTTCGTATTGCTCATATTCGGGCGATGCTCTGAACAATGATTCTTTCAGTGATTATTACATATCTGACAAGTAGTTATGAAACGGATTATTATAATTCTCATTGCCGCAATGGCGATTTGCAGCTGCGGCGTCGGTTCTTACTCGGTTACATCAGGTAAGGAAGATATAGCGTCGTTGTCATTCACTGCTGCTTCCAGCGAGCCTGTTCTCGTGGTCGTTGACGGGTCATCTGAGTTCAGCCTCTACACTGTAAAGCAGAAAGCTTACAAGTCTGACCGCAAAATCAAGGCTACTGCGCAGAACACGATTACACTCTCTCCGGGTCAGCACGATGTGACTGTCTATGTTTCAGGACAGCAGGTTTACAGCAAGAAATTGTTTCTGTCAGCTTCGGAGCACAGGGTGATTGACCTATAACAATTCCCGATACTATGAAAAATTTATTTATCGGGCTGGCCTTCTGCCTTATGGCTTGCTCGTGCGGTGTGACGGCATCCGGTCCTCTCTATTATTGGGGCGGCAATACGAACGGCACGACCGTGTATGAGAATCTGGCCTACAAGACATTTGACAAGCAGACGCCGGAGGTGACTTGTGCGCTTCTGGTGGCATATCAGAATATGGTAAGCAATCCGGGCGGTTCCAGAAAAGTTCCGCCTCCGGGAATATGCGCCGAATACGGTTATCTTCTTCTCAATCCGGAGACTGCCGCTATATTTGCGGAGCACGCCACTGCTGCGCAGAAGAAGGTGTTCGGAGATATTGACTACACTGCCGACTTCAGGGAGCGCGGAGGACTTATGATGGAGAAGGAAATAGAGTATTATCCTGAATCTCAGAAGTTTATATTGCCTCTTATCAAGAAATTCAAGGAGAGATTATGAGAAAAAGTCTTATAAGTCTGATGTTGGCCGCAGCGTTTCTTGCAGTGTCCTGCGGTCCGTCCAACAAGATTACCCGAGGCGAGCAGTATGCCAAGATGTATGAAGACAAGCCGGTGACTCTGCTGATTATGCCTCCTATCAACAATACGTCGAATGTGGAGGCGAAGGACTATTTGTATACGTCCATAAGCAAGCCTTTGGCTGAAGCCGGGTACTATGTGATTTCACCTCTTCTTGCGATTGATATTCTCAAGGCGGAGAGTGCATACGATTCCGAGAACTTCGTTGAGGGGCCACTCAATGTATTCAAGGACTATTTCGGTTGCGACGCGGTAGTGTTTTCCGAGATTAACAAGTGGACAAAGAAGGGCTTCGGAATCGAGGCTGACCTGCGTTATTTTATCCGGTCTGCGTATGACGGGGAGACTATCTTCGACAGAAGTTGCAAGCTCTATCTCGACTTGTCGGTGTCATCCGGCAGTTCATCAGGGCTCGGCGCGCTGATTTCATTGGCAGCATCTGCAATCAACACTGCGGTGACCAATCACATTGTGGCTGCACGCGAAGCCAATTATTTTATATTCAGGGATATTCCGAGGGGAAAGTATAGTCCTATGTACGAGCAAGACAAGGATGTCATAGCGGAGAAGAAGGATATTACCGCCTCTGTCAAGTAGCGGTCTGAATATCAGCAGAATATAAATAGCATAGCTCAATACTGAGTAACAAAACACCGGCTAAATCCTCGGCTCAGAAAAATTCGCCTCTGGATTCAGTCGGTGTTCTGTTTGTGTTGTCAGGGCTGGCGACCTTATTATTTTCCGATAAAGCCCTTCTGCAGAAGGACTTCTGCGATTTGGACGGCATTGGTGGCCGCGCCTTTCCTGATATTGTCGGAAACGCACCAGAAATTCAGTCCTGACTTGACGGAGAAATCCTTGCGCAGCCTTCCAACGAAGACATCGTCGTGTCCGAGAGCATATTTGCACATCGGATATATATTCTTGGAAGTGTCGTCCTGCACGGTCACTCCAGGAGTGTTCTCCCAAATCTTTCGTACATCTTCCAGTTCGAAATCATTTTCGAATTCGAGGTTCACGGACTCTGAATGGCCTCCGATGACTGGAACACGGGCTGTGGTTGCAGATACGCCTATCGAATAGTCGCCCAATATCTTGTGAGTCTCGTTCACCATCTTCATCTCTTCCTTGGTGTAGCCGTTCTCGAGGAAATCGTCAATGTGCGGAATGATGTTCTGGTCGATAGGATAAGGGAATTTGGCTGCGTATTCACCCCACTTTGCGCCGTTTCTCTCGGCTTCCATCTGGGCGACAGCCTTGTTGCCAGCTCCCGTAACGCTCTGATATGTAGAGACTACAATTCTCTTTATGTGATATTTTTTGTGCAGAGGTGCAAGCGGCAGCAACATCTGGATTGTGGAGCAGTTAGGATTGGCTATGATATGGTCGTCCGCCGTCAGTACGTCAGCATTGATTTCCGGTACGACAAGTTTCTTTGTCGGATCCATTCTCCAGCAGGAGGAATTGTCCACCACATAGCATCCTGTTTCGGCGAATTTTGGAGCGAGTTCCTTGGACGGTCCGCTTCCCGCAGAGAATATGGCGACATCGGGTTTTGCCGCAATCGCCTGTTCCGCGCTGATTACCGTATATTCTTTACCTTTGAATGTTACTTTGCGTCCGACAGAACGCTCCGAAGCTACGGGAAGAAATTCTGTTACAGGGAAATTGCGCTCTTCCAGCACTTCCACCATTCTTGTGCCCACCAGTCCGGTGACACCTACAACTGCTACTTTCATCTATTTGATAATTATTCAAGTTTCGCAAAAATACCCAATAAAAATTCCATAGGCAAGAATCTCCGAAAGGTTTTGTATCTTTGTAAGACAAACCGATTCAGATTATGAATTCAATAAAGATTCAGGGTGAATCCCTCCCTAATATGCCTTGGCAGGACCGTCCGGCAGGATGTTCTGACCCGTTGTGGCGTTTCTCTGCTAACCCTGTGATACCAAGAGACTTGTTGCCGGATTCCAACAGTATATTCAACTCGGCTGTCGTGCCTTTTGAAGGAGGATTCGCTGGAGTGTTCCGCTGCGATGACAAGAACCGCAGAATGACGCTTCACGCGGGATTTTCCAAGGACGGATTCAAATGGGATATCAATCCCGATACTGTCAAGTTTATGGGCGCTGACCCTGAGGTTGCAGAATGGGTGTACGGCTATGACCCTAGAGTCGCAAAGATTGAAGACAAATACTATGTGACCTGGTGCAACGGCTATCACGGCCCGACCATCGGAATTGCGTGGACTACAGATTTCAAGACATTCCATCAGATGGAGAACGCATTCCTTCCGTACAACCGCAACGGTGTGCTTTTCCCTAAAAAGATAAACGGCAAATACGCATTGCTCTCGCGTCCGAGCGACACCGGGCATACTGCATTCGGTGACATATTCTATTCTGAATCTCCTGATATGGAGTACTGGGGACATCACCGTCACGTTATGGCTCCGGCGCCGTTTGAGGTAAGCGCCTGGCAGTGTATGAAGATTGGCGCAGGTCCGGTCCCTATCGAGACGTCAGAGGGATGGTTGCTGTTCTATCATGGCGTGCTTCATTCCTGCAACGGATATGTCTATGCCTTCGGTTCCGCTCTCCTTGACTTGGAACAGCCGTGGAAGGTCATTGCAAGAAGCGGTCAGTATCTCATTTCCCCGCGCGAAATCTATGAACTTACCGGAGATGTTCCTGACGTTACATTCCCTTGCGCCGCTTTGCACGACCCTGATACCGGACGAGTTGCCGTTTATTATGGATGTGCCGACACCGTTACAGGTCTTGCATTCGGCTATATCCCGGAAATCATAGAATTTACCAAGAGAACCAATATCTTGTAATCTTATGACTGCAAGATACTTGTCAATAATATTCCTTGCCCTGGTGCTGTCACTCGGGCAGGGATTTTCTTCTTCTGCAGCCGCTGAAGATGCGCCCGTCGGCTATGTCAATCCGTTTGTCGGCACTACAAACTTCGGAACGACCAATCCCGGGGCGGTGTGCCCGAACGGTATGATGAGCGTTTCTCCGTTCAACGTGATGGGCTCGGACAAGAATGTATGGGACAAGGACAGCAGGTGGTGGTCCACTCCGTATTGCTATGAAAACAAGTTCTTTACTGGATTTTCGCACGTGAATCTGAGTGGCGTGGGATGTCCGGAACTCGGTTCGCTTCTCACTATGCCGACTTCGGGTGCGTTGGAAGTGGATTACCGTAAATACGGGTCTGAATACACGGCGGAGAGCGCATCTCCTGGGTATTACACCAACACTCTTGTGAAATACGGCATCAAGACAGAGGTCTCGGCCACTATGCGCACAAGCATTGAGCGCTACACATTCCGTGAAGGTCAGGCAAACATTCTGATAAACCTAGGGGAAGGACTTACTAACGAGTCCGGAGCGATGGTCCGCAAGGTGAGCGATACCGAAATTGAAGGCACAAAGGTTCTCGGAACATTTTGCTACAATTCCCAGGCGGTGTTCCCGATTTATTTCGTGATGCGCGTGAGCAAGACTCCTTCGCGCAGCGGATATTGGAAAAAACAGCGTCCTATGACTGCAGAAGCGGCTTGGGACAAGGATCAGGGGAAATATAAACTATATACCAGATATGCCAGAGAAATAGAGGGTGATGACGTGGGATTCTGGTACAGTTACGACAATGTGGCTGAGGGTGAGCAGATTGAAGTCAAAATTGGTGTTTCATTCGTAAGTTGCGAGAATGCCAGGGAAAATCTTGACGCTGAACAGGACGGCTTTGATTTCGACAAGGTGCGTGCTGACGCAGTCGCAAAATGGAACAGTGACCTGTCGCGCATACGGGTGGAAGGCGGTACTGAAGAACAGAAATATGTCTTCTATACGGCTCTCTACCACACTCTTATCCATCCGAATATTCTCAATGACGTTAATGGAGAATATCCTGTGATGGAATATTACGATACAAGCAAGCCCGGCATCGGCAAAGTTGAGCCGGGTCACAACAGATATACGGTCTTTTCACTTTGGGACACTTACCGTAATGTGCACCAGCTGATGACGTTGCTGTTCCCGGAACGTCAACTGGATATGGTGCGCTCAATGGTATCTATGTACAAGGAATGGGGCTGGATGCCGAAGTGGGAACTCTACGGAAGGGAAACGTTTACGATGGAAGGTGACCCGTCCATCCCGGTTATTGCAGACACCTGGCTTAAGGGGTTGCGTGATTTCGATATGGATAGCGCATACGAGGCGTTTGTCAAATCGGCAAACGATACGACATCCGCTAATCTTATGCGTCCGGACAATGCTCCTTATGTCAGGGACGGATATATTCCGCTCGGATATTTCGCGGGGGATTTCTCCGGTGACAATTCTGTATCACACGCGTTGGAATACTATGTCGCTGACAATGCGTTGTCACTTCTTGCAAACGATCTCGGAAAGGAGGAAGATGCGCGTCTGTACAGAAGCAGAGCACTGAATTACAGGCATTACTATAGCAAGGAGTCCGGTACGCTCCGTCCTCTCAATGCTGACGGCACCTTCCTTTCACCGTTCAATCCGCGTCAGGGGGAGAACTTTGAAGAAGTGCCCGGCTTCCACGAGGGCAGCGCCTGGAATTACACGTTTTTCGTGCCTCATGATGTGTATGGTTATGCACGTCTTATGGGTGGTGACAAAGTGTTCCTGTCCAAGTTGCAGAAGGTGTTTGATGACGGGTTGTACGACCCTGCGAACGAGCCGGATATAGCATACGCCTATCTTTTCAGCCGGTTCAAGGGCTCGGAATGGTGCACCCAGAAGACTGTCAGCCAGCTTCTTGCAAAATACTTTACGACCTGTCCTGACGGAATTCCAGGCAATGATGACACCGGAACAATGTCAGCGTGGGCAGTGTTCTCGATGATGGGATTCTATCCGGATTGTCCGGGAGAGCCGTATTACACTGTCACCTCACCGGCTTTTGACAAAGTCGTCATTTCTCTTGATCCGAAATGGTATGAAGGGCATAGTGAACTGACTGTCAGCAAGGTAGTTTCCGGAGGGAAACAGTTGGCCGAAGAAGGCTCTTATGACAGAATCCGCTCTATGACTCTTAACGGCAGGACGAACAAATCATACCGCATCGGCCATAAGGATTTGACTACAGGAAATAAACTGATACTTAACTGCATACGAACGAAATAACACAAGATATGAGATATAAAGCGTTGGTACTTGCGCTGCCGCTACTGATAATGACAAATTGCGCAACAAGCATTGATTCGGCTGATTACACTCAGTATGTCAATACCAAGATAGGTACGGGCGGACACGGGCACGTATTCGTCGGGGCGAATGTCCCATTCGGACTGGTTCAACTCGGGCCTACCAGCATTCCGCAGACTTGGGACTGGTGCTCCGGGTATCACGATAGTGATTCTACGGTGATAGGATTTTCACATACCCATCTTGAGGGAACAGGCATCGGTGATTTGTTTGATGTTACGGTTATGCCTGTAATCGGTGATGTGAAATATGCGCGTGGTGAGGAACCTGCCGGGAATGCGACTCCTCAGCAGACAGAAGAAGCCCTTCACAGCGGACTTTGGTCTTATGCGGACAGAACCAAGGAGGTTACCAGACCTGGATATTACAGCGTACCTCTTACACGTTACGGAATCATTGCGGAACTGACCGCCACAAGCAGGGTCGGACTGCACCGTTATACATTCCCTGCAAGCGATTCATCTGCAATTGTTTTCGATCTTGAAAACGGCGGATGCTGGGACAAGGCGACATCGACATTGACGGAACGTGTGGACAGCATTACAATCCGTGGATACAGATATTCCACCGGCTGGGCTAAGAACCAGAAGGTATTCTTCTATGCGCAGTTCAGCAAACCGTTCGACAGGCTCGAGACGGCAGAGAATTTCAGCCGCGCTGATTTCCGCACAAGTGACGGCGAGCAGATTCTTGTAAAGGTTGCATTGTCTCCTGTAAGTATGGATGGTGCGCGAGCAAATATGGCTGCTGAACTTCCCGGTTGGGATTTTGAAGCGACAGCAGAGGCTGCACGCAAAGCCTGGAACAGCGAATTGTCCAAAATTAAGATTGAGACAAATGACGATGATGCCCGCACAGTGTTCTATACGGCACTCTATCACTCGATGATTGAGCCGGCAGAATTTAACGACGTGAACCGCGACTACAGAGGCTCTGATGACCAGGTTCACACCAATGCGGATTTTGACAATTACACGACATTCTCATTGTGGGATACCTACCGCGCAGCAATGCCGTTGATGACAATCATTCACGCGGAGAAAATCAATGACATCGCCAATACGATGCTGCACATATACAAGGAGCAGGGCAAACTCCCGGTTTGGCATCTCTGGGGCAATGAAACTGACTGTATGGTCGGCAACCCGGGTGTTATAGCATTGGCGGACATTCTGGTCAAGGGATTTGACGGATTCGACAAGGACCTGGCTTATAATGCACTCAAGGATTCCGAGATGAGACCAGACAGGGGGCAGGATTTGAGAATGCAATACGGATTCATCCCTGCAGACAAGAATTTCGACGAGTCGGTTGCATACGATATGGAATATGCCATTGCAGACGGTGCTATGGCGCAGGCCTGCAAGTTCTTGGGGAAGGATAGCGACTATGGCTATTTCCTCAACCGTAGCCATTCATACAGAAATTATTTCGATACTACCACGCTCTTTATCCGTGGCAAAAATGCAGACGGTACGTTTATCGAGCCGTTCAATCCGTACAGGTCCGAACATAGGGCGGATGTCTATTGCGAAGGTAACGCCTGGCAATACACTTGGCTTGCACCGCAGGATTTTGAAGGCCTCGTAAAACTCTATGGCTCGGAGGCTAAGTTTACGGAAAGGCTTGATTCTCTGTTCGCTGCCGACAGCAAGATAGAGGGTGAGAACAAATCCAGCGACATATCCGGTCTTATCGGTCAATATGCTCACGGCAACGAGCCTAGCCATCACATTATCTACTTCTACACGATGGCTCACCAGCCGTGGAAGACCGCTGATCTCGCATCCCGGATTTTCAAGGAATTCTATTTCAATGACCCTAACGGACTTGCGGGCAATGAGGATGTAGGACAGATGTCGTCCTGGTACATTCTCTCAAGTCTCGGTTTCTACCAGGCCGAGCCGGCGGTACCTCGTTTCTGGTTCGGAAAACCGGCGTTTGACAAGGCAGTGGTGAAGGTTCCGGGCGGTACGTTCACGGTGACGGCAGAAGGTATGAGTTCTGAAAATAAATACATTCAGAGCATTACGCTCAACGGTGAGGACTATAAACTTCCTTACATTGAGTATTCGGATATTTTCCGCGGCGGCAGTCTCGTGTTCAAGATGGGCGCAGAGCCGAAGTTGTGGTATTGATTTCATAGATAATTAAATACAAAACAAATATGAAAGATTATAAATCAGACAAGAGAATCGTGCTGACTCTGGATGCCGGAGGAACCAATATGGTGTTCAGCGCTATGCGTGGAGGAGAATATATCGTTGACCCTCTGACACTTCCGTCAAATGCGAAGGACCTTGACCTTTGTCTTCAGACTTTGGTGAAAGGCTTCAGCGCAATCATCGAAAAACTTGACGCAAAGCCGGCGGCAATCAGTTTTGCATTCCCCGGCCCTGCCGACTATCCTAACGGAATCATCGGCGGTTATCTTCCGAACTTTCCGTCATTCCGCGACGGCGTGGCATTGGGTCCGTTCCTGCAGGACAAATTCGGTGTACCTGTATTCATCAACAATGACGGAGACCTCTATGCCTACGGTGAGGCTCTCGGCGGCGCGCTACCATATCTCAATGAAAAATTGCGTGAGGCAGGCAGCAGCAAGCAGTTCCACAACCTTATCGGTTACACCTTTGGAACAGGTCTCGGCGTCGGTTTCGTCATCAATGGCCAGCTCAATCAGGGTGACAATTCATGTGTGGAGACATATTGTCTGCCTAATTTCAGGATGCCGGGCTATATTCTTGAGGATAGCGCGTCCATCCGTGCAGTCGTTAGGGTTTACGGAGAAGAGAGCGGAAATCCGAACCACGGCCTGACACCAAAGGAGATTGCCGAGATATGCAATGGCGAGCGGGAAGGCGACAAGAAAGCAGCCCTCAAGGCTTTCCACGATCTGGGAGCGGCAGCAGGTGACGGAATGGCTATCGCAGCATCATTGTTTGACGGAATCATCTGCATCGGCGGCGGACTTATGCACAGTGACAAGTACATTATGCCTGGCATTCTGGAATCAATGCGTTCCACAGTCAAGACGGTTTCCGGCGACACTATAGGCAAGGTGCAGCCAAAAGTTTACAATCTCGATGACCCTGAGGAGTTTGCGGCATTCGCAAAAGGAGATGCAAGACAGATAAAGGTTTACGGCTCCGACAGGACTGTGACATACGATCCGCAGAAACGTCTCGGTGTTATGAAGTCGAAGATCGGCGCAAGCAAAGCAATCTCTCTCGGCGCTTACACCTTCGCACTCAATCAGTTGGACAAATAATTAAAATAAGTGCGTATAATAGATTAAAGAAATGTATCCTCTGAAATTCAAGCCAATCCTCAAGACGGTTGTCTGGGGAGGCGAAAAAATAGCACCATATAAGGAAGTCGTTACAGACCAGCACAATATCGGTGAAAGTTGGGAACTTTCAGGCGTGAAGGGACACGAATCCGTCATCGCCAACGGAGAATTCGAAGGCAAGACCATAACAGAACTTGTGGAGCAATTCAAAGGAAAACTTGTAGGTGAGAAGGTTTATGCCAATACCGGCAATGAATTTCCGCTTCTCATAAAGTTCATTGACGCGAAGAGCGACCTCTCCATTCAGGTTCATCCGAATGACGAACTCGCTGCAAAACGCCACAACTCCAAGGGCAAGACAGAAATGTGGTATGTGGTCGGAGCAGACAAGGGCGCCCATCTCCTTTCAGGACTTTCAAAGCATATCACTCCTGAAGAATATGTGCAGCGTATCGGGGACAATACCATCACTGATGTCCTGACAAACTTCAATGTGAAGGAAGGCGATGTGTTCTTCCTGCCTGCAGGACGTATCCACGCCATAGGAACCGGCTGTTTCATTGCTGAAATCCAGCAGACATCCGACATTACCTACAGAATTTACGACTATGGCCGTCTCGGTCTTGACGGAAAGCCTCGCGAACTGCACACAGAGCAGGCCAAGGATGCCATTGACTACACGGTTTATCCTGAGTACAAGACGAAATACACCGAGAAGAAGGACAGCGAGAATGTTCTTGTAGAATGCAAGTATTTCACCACCAGTGAGTACAATCTCGACAAGCCTTTCACCAAGGACCTCTCGAAAATTGACTCGTTCCTTGTTGTGATGTGTCTCGAAGGAAAGGGCACACTCACAGACCACGAGGACGTTGATCATACTTTGACGGTTCATCAGGGAGAGACTGTTCTGATTCCTGCCACATCAAAGGGCGTGACATTCACCCCGGCAGAAGGAATGAAACTTCTTACGAGCTACATCGGATAAAATGCTCCCAAGCATTTCCGGTGCGGAGCCGACGGCATTATATTGCTGAAATCCCAATTTATTGGGATTGATGGTCAGACATCTCTGCGATAACTTTGAAAAGTTTTTGCGGAGATGCAGACAAGAAAAGTCGAAATATCTACCAGAATACTCCAGGAGGCCTCTGCGCTTTTCCTGGAGAAAGGTTTTTTGGGGACTTCTATGCGTGAAATCGCAAGGAGGTGTGACATCGTGGTCGGGAATATCTACAACTATTACCGCGACAAGGATGAACTTCTCGAGGTGGTGACTGCGCCAGCTGTCAATGCTCTGAAAGATATTGCGCTATCGCATAGAGAACATCGTCTGAACTATACCGAACCGCTCGTCAATAACGGAGATTTGTCCGCGGTGACTGAAGAATATCTGGAGTTGATTGAAAGTTTCAGCACACCGCTCAAGATACTGCTTCTGCACGCAAACGGCTCCGCACTCGAAGATTATCCGAGCAAATATGCCAGAGAACATCTTTCCGGAATAAGGGAAAGTCTGGAAAATATGTCACAGGCCCACCCGGAAGCGAACGTGAACACCGGCATCTCTGATTTTGAAATCTATATGAGTGTAGTCCGGATATTCACTATGATAGAGGAATTATTGAAAAACGGGCTCCCCGAAGAGGAAGCCCGTGAATTTGTCCGTGCAAGTCTGGAATTTGAATCAGGTATGTTCCTGACTCGCAAATAATTGTCTGTTAGCCTACTACCCAAACGAGTACGTGTCTGTCGAATGTGATGTACTCCAGTTCGAACTCTTCTTCGTACCCGTCCTTGTGAATGAACGTTGCATCCAGTTCGCCTTCTCCTCTCGGATGGAAGCGCTCCACTTCAATCTGCTCTGCAAAGTTTACATTATAGAGGGACAGCCTTTTGAAAATGGCCTCTTTTGCGCACCAGTATATGGCGAGCTGCTCATTTCTCTTGTCGTCATCCAAATCATCGATTTCGTCTTCAGACAAGGCCTTTAGTTCCACTGCGGTGAAATCTCTGTCCAATGATTCTATATCGATACCCACATCCTCAGTCTCGTGAAGGATAACAGCCACATATTTATCTGTGTGAGTGATACTTATATTGGTAACTCTGTTCTCGAGAAAAGGCTTGCCGTTGTCGTGGTGGCTGAGATAGACTTTCTCGTCGAACAATACATTGAGAAGTGCTCTCACTGCAAGTCTCTGCTTGCGCATTGATTCGCTTTTTATCCACGAAATCTCCTCCATCTCGTCGCTTGGAGTGGATGTCAATGCTTTCAGCTCTTCTTCAGTTTCAGTTATCTGCCAAACGGCGATTTCCGCTTTATTTTCAAGTGCTTTTTTAAGATATAGTGCCATAATGTCTTTGCGTTAAGATTTCCACAGAGTCCTTGCAGTGCCTATATACGACAAACCCGTGCACGGAGAATATCCGCACACAACATAATCATCTTCCTGACTGTCATCAGAAAAACTTGTAACTACAAGATAGGATTCGTTGGTAGAAAATTTCGACAGGGGGTCGTCAACCGGCGTTCCCGAAGTCAATGATTGTTCCTTATTTACAGAACTGGGAGGCTCCATATAAAAACCTTAAACGTATTTGATTCTGCGCAAAGTTAATGCAATTTTTTACGAAAACCAAAAAACCTATGGACGGAAAATACTACCTTTGTCCCAATTACATAATTTCAACAATGAAACTACATTTTATTCTCGCAACTGCTACGGCATTTGCATTATTGTCCTGCAGTCCAACTCAAGCAGAAAACCCATCAAATCCAGACGTGCCGGAGAATCCGGATCCTACACCGGAGCCAGAGCCGGAACCGGAACCGACTCCTGACGAACCCGTGCCGTCACTTCCCGAGGTTATAAAGATTCTTGCCATCGGCAACAGTTTCTCGGCGGATGCAGTGGAACAGGAACTTTACGGTTTATTCGAAGCAGAAGGCCAGAAAGTCATCATAGGCGACTTGTACATAGGCGGTTGCCCACTTGAAAAGCACGCGGCCAATGCGCTTTCTGATGATCCTGTATACAGTTACAGGAAAATCGTAAACGGAACTCTCACGAAGACCGCTGATGTGAGAATGTCTACAGCCCTTACTGATGAGGACTGGACATTTGTCAGTGTGCAGGAAGGGGCCGGTTATCACGGATTCTATAATACGACGTATAATGGGATTACCCATTCGATGGAGCCGGATTTGACTACTCTTGTCAATAAAGTGCGTGAGAAATGCAAGGATGCCAAGCTTGTATATCATGCTCCTTGGGCGGCCAAGACCGGATATACGGGAGTTAAATTCAGTTATTACGGCTATGACCAGACTGTTATGTACAATATGATTTGTACTGCAACTAAGGAGGTTCTGGAAGCTCACCCAGAATTCAGTCTGTTTATGAACAGTATGGATGCCGTGCAGAATGCCAGGACGTCATATATAGGTGACAATATGAACCGTGACGGCTGGCACCTGAACTATACGACAGGACGATATACTGTCGGCTGCTTATGGTATGAAAAGATTATGGGAAAGAGCGTAGTCGGCAACAGTTACCATCCTGAGACCATATCGGATACGACCGCTAGAGTCTGCCAGACTGCGGCACATGAGGCTTGCGAGCATCCGTTCACAGTGACAGACCTTTCATACTTCGTGAAACCTGAGGGAGAAGACAAGGAGGAAGAAAGCGGCAAAGTTTTGGCACAGTGGTACTTTACACCTGACAGAGCTAAGTCTGACGGTTGTATAATGACGTGGACTGGACAGGAAGAACCTGGAGTATATCGCTTCAGCAATGAGCCGGGAGAACGCGGTTATTACAATGCGAACGGACAGGGCAACGGCAAACTCAGTTATATCCAGATAGACAAGACCAGCTGGCCGGGAGATGCGGCAGGTCTGAGTATTCTCAAAGCATCCAACGGTGGTCAGCCGGTTATGAGCGGACCAATGCCCGGTGATATGTGGCAGTTTGAGACAACCGGCAATTATGATTTCCCGGAGGGTACCCAGTTGCGTATGCGCTATACATACAATCCTGGAAGCTATGGCGCAAAGTATTGGATGATAGAGTATAAGGATGGAAATGAGTTTAAGCCTGTTCCTGCGTTCGAGCAGAAGACAGAGACTCTGCCACTAAGCTTCGAGACCATAACGTATAATATCGCATTCACTACGGAACAGAAAGTTGTCGATTTCACCGTAACGCTTGAGAGCCCTACGTCTGAATTTGTGGTAAGACAGAGATGCTGTTCTGAATATCAGGTAAATGACAAATGGTTTGACAAGCCTAATGTGAAGTGTGTCTCCAGAATCGCAGGAGACCCTTCCAACGAGGCGAAGCCGCTCCCTACTATGTGGCAGTTGTTGTAACAGCGCCGATAACGTGGATGCTTTCGCTTTTGCGAAACTTAGTCTAAAATATACTAAAAGAGGATGGCTAAATACATTTAGTCATCCTCTTTTTTTTGTATTGGCAACGCATCTCAAAAATGAGAGCGCGCCATTATTATTCCAAATTATTCCTCGATAGCAGCGATACCAGGAAGAACTTTGCCCTCGATAGCCTCGAGCATTGCACCGCCACCGGTAGAAACGTAGCTAACCTTGTCAGCGTAACCCATCTTGGTGACAGCTGCGACTGAATCGCCACCGCCTACAAGTGTGTATGCGCCGTTCTTTGTAGCTTCAGCGAGGTATTCTGCAATCTGGAGAGTACCTTTTGCGAATGTAGGCATCTCGAATACGCCGACAGGACCGTTCCAAAGAACTGTCTTTGAAGAAAGGATAATCTTCTTCCAGTTCTCGAGTGATTCTGGAGCTGCATCCATTCCCTCCCATCCGTCAGGAATGTCGAAGATGTCCACTACCTTGTGCTCTGAATCGTTGCTGAACTCTTTTGCAGCGACTGTAGCAACTGACAATGAAAGATTTACGCCTTTCTCTTTAGCCTCTTTCATGACCTCGAGTGCCTCAGGGATGAGCTCATCCTCGTGAAGGGATGTTCCGATCTTTCCGCCCTGTGCCTTGATGAAGGTATAACCCATACCGCCACCGATGATGAGGTTGTCAACTTTGCCGAGAAGGTTCTTGATGACGCCGAGTTTTGAAGAAACTTTGGAACCGCCGATGATTGCTGTGAAAGGACGCTGTGCGTTCTTCAGGACATTGTCAATGGCCTTGATTTCTTTCTCCATAAGGAAGCCGAACATCTTGTCCTCAGGGAAATATTTTGCGATAAGTGCTGTAGATGCGTGTGCGCGGTGAGCTGTACCGAAAGCGTCATTGATGTAGCAGTCAGCATAAGAAGCAAGATGCTTTACAAACTCTTTCTGGCTTTCCTTGACAGCTTTCTTTGCTGCAGCCTTCTCCTCGTCTGTAGCATCGTCCTTCAATCCTCTTGGCTTGCCCTCTTCCTCAGCATAGAAACGGAGGTTCTCGAGAAGAAGCACTTCGCCCGGTTTGAGCGCAGCAGCCTGAGCGTCAGCCTTCATACAGTCGTCAGCGAACTGAACAGGAACGCCGAGGCACTCTGAGACGTGGTCAACAATGTGCTTGAGGGAGAACTTTGCATCTACTCCCTTCGGACGTCCGAGGTGCGACATAATGATGAGTGAACCGCCTTTTGCGAGCACCTGCTTGAGTGTAGGAAGTGCAGCTCTGATACGGGTGTCATCTGTAATCTCAAACTTCTCGTTAAGAGGAACGTTGAAATCAACTCTCACGATGGCCTTTTTGCCTGTAAAATCGTAAGTATCAATGTGCTTTTGCATAGTAAAAAACAATATTGTTAATTATAACTTTGAATCTATAATTTGTAGTCCTACAAAGTGTGGACCTAAGATTTATAATCTCGCAAATGTAATAATTTTCAGCGATAAATGTCACTTTTCTCCGGTGTACATCCTGCAGATGCCCAGTGTGAATGCCTTGTGGCGGACATTGCGGTAGCCGCACGAACGCAGGATATGCTGAAATTCAGTCTTCCCAGGGAAATTGAGTACCGAAGCCGGAAGGTACCTGTAGGCTGCCTTGTCTCCAGAGACCTTGCCTCCGATAATCGGCAAGATATGAACGAAATACAGTTTGAAAAGCCAGCGCAGAACCGCATTGGACGGAACGGAAAGTTCCAAAATCACAAGTTCTCCGCCCGGGCGCAGTACCCTGAGCATTTCACGGAGACAAGCCTCCCTGTTCTCGAAATTTCTCACCCCGAAAGCTACAGTTATTCTGTCGAAACTTCCGTCATTGAAACGGAGCTTTTCGCAGTCACCCTGCTCGCAGGACACAATTTTTTCGAGTCCTTCCGCCTTCACTTTCTCAGACATTATCTTGAGCATTCCCTCAGAAAGGTCCACACCAGTGACGTGTCCGGGCCAATATCCGCCAGTGACGGCGACTTCATTTTCGCCGGTCTTTGTGCAGGTATCAGCATCGGCCTCAATGCTGTGCGCCCCGGCATTTCCCTGAATCCTTGTGGCCCTCCTCAACATTTCATGGGCGATTGCGATGGAAAAGTCACCGGTGCCGCAGGCAATGTCCAGAATGTGAAGCCCACCGTTTTCGCTGTCACCGCCTGCCGCCATTGTACGTTCAGTTGCATTGGGGCGGAATATACATTTCAATGCCCTTTTGCGCCACGTCTTGTCGATGTCCAAAGACATTATATGGTTAAGCTTGTCATAGTCAGGGGCGATATTGTCGAACATCCCCTGTATGTTTTCCTTCTTTGGCATAATGTTTCTACCTTTTCAATCTTACGAATATGCTGAGAGGTAATATCTTACCGGACCTGTCCTTTAATGCGAGCTCACCTGATTCTAAATCGAACGAGGTTTCCGGAAGCCCTTTCAGACCCAATGCCTCCCGCACGACTGTTTCACCGAGAACCGGAGAGAAACCGTTGGAATAGAGATTCAGTACCATAAAACTGTCTTTTGGTGCAAGAATCGCATTGACCGTTTTCATCATCTCAAAGAGACATTCGTCAAGCTTCCATTTCTCGCCGTCAGTGCCGTGTCCGTATGCCGGCGGATCAAGGATAATTCCCTGATACACATTGCCGCGCTTCGCTTCCCTCTTGGCGAATTTCATTGCATCCTCAACCACCCATCTGATGTCCTGAAGATGGCTGCTGTCCATATTTCCGTGTGCCCACGTCACGACCTGACGCACTGAATCCAGATGCGTCACATCAGCGCCGGCAGCTTTTGCCGCCAATGACGCGGCCCCTGTGTATGCGAAGAGATTCAGCACTTTAGGCCGTTTCTCCGCACCGTTTCCGGCAGCGTTCTTTACATGGGCGGATGTTTCGCGGTAGATATATTCCCAGTTAGGGGCCTGCTCGGGAAAAACGCCTACGTGCTTGAAAGCCGTGAGACCGAGACGCAGATTGAAATCCAGTCCCTTCTGTGCACCTTTATATCTTATATACCACTGGTCATCAGTGCGTTTGAGACGTTCCCACGTGCCGCTGTCTTCCTTTCCGGCTTTGGAAAATCCGGCCCCGGGACGAAAACGCGTATGTGCTGTGTGAATCCACTCCTCTTCAGACAATGACTTGGACCACAATGCTTTGGGCTCAGGTCTTATCATATAGTAATTGCCGAAACGCTCAAGTTTCTCGCCATCTCCGGAATCGACCAGCTCGTAGTCTTTCCAATATTCTCCAGGGAATTGAACCATAATAAGAAGCTGTTTTTCTTTTCGGGAGGCAAAGTTACACATTTCGGTGCGCTTTCACTATCTTTGCGGAACGATGATTTGCACTACAATACAAAATAAAAACATAGATGAGATTTTCGCGATTCTCGAAGGCGGGGACGTGGAAATGGCTGAAATCAGACTTGACAGATGCCCGTTGACTCCTGACGATATTGAGACGCTGTTTTCTTCGTCGGACGTCCCTTTGGTGGCGACCTGCCGCATCAGTGAAATGAAAGCGGCTATTGCCGGCGATATGGAGGGCAATGCTCAGGAAGCCAGGAAATTGGACACGAAAGCGGTTCAGGCTGCCGAATCCAGGCTCACCACGGCGATACACGCGGGTGCCGCCTTTGTCGATTTGGAGATAGAAGCGCCTCCGATGATGTCGAAAAGAATACGCCGCGAGGCCAATGAAAACGGCACCATACTCGTCAGATCATACCACGATTTTTCCGGCACAGATTCGTCGGAAGCGCTCAAGGCATTGACTGAGAAATGCTTCAGTATAGGTGCGGACATTGCGAAAATCGTCACTACAGCCTCTTCCAAGCAGGATGCAGACCGAGTTCTTGCACTTTACAATTCATTCGACCCGGCCAAACTCATTGCATTTGCGATGGGCGGGGATGGACGTGATTCCAGAATAGAATGCCTTGCCAAGGGCGCACCTTACACTTATGCGTCTCTGACTTCTGATGATGCTGCCGCGCCGGGACAGATTGATACCGCGCAGATTAGACGGCTCGTATATGGAGAACCGGCGAAGTTCAAGTCCGTATCGGATGACGATTACGCAGAAGTCGGTCTCCAGATGCCTGCATCCAAAAGCTTTGCACAACGCGCCATCATTGCAGCGGCACTTGCAGAGGGCACATCCGTACTCCGGGGCTATTCTCCTTGCGGAGACAACGAATCTGCAATCTCGGTTGCACGCGCATTGGGCGCAGATGTCAGACTCGGCATACTGCATAAGGACGGGAAACCTGTAAAAGAGGCGTCCACATTGACCATTCAGGGGATTGGCGCGACAAAAAATTCGCTGAATATCAGCCGCTTGCACGTGGGGGAATCCGGTCTGCTGACGAGACTTATGATTCCGCTGTCTGCAGCCATTTGCAACGGGCAGACTGAAATAACCGGCGAGGGCACATTGACAAAACGGCCGTTGAAAGGAGCTCGGGAAATAATGCACGCATTCGGAATTGAACTGAAGCCTGCTGAGAAGGGCACCTCTGACAGTGAAGTGTTTGTTCCGCTCAAGGTGGAGGGAAATCTGACGGGCGGTAACGCCACTATCTCCGGAGCGGGTGGGTCACAAATAATTTCCGGCTTGCTGATGGCACTTTCTCTCGTTGAGGGAGAATCCACAGTTACGATAAAAGATCCTAAAAGCATTCCGTATATCTTCATAACTATGGACGTGATGAAGGCGTTCGGAGTGAAAGCCTGGTGCGATATGGAAGGCGGGCAGGATTTCGCCGAGAGCCAGGACTGGAACGACTGTACGGAGATAGTCCTGCATATTAAAGGCGGACAGACTTATAAGGCGGCAGAGCTGGACATTGAAGGGGACTGGAGTTCGGCCGCGAATTTCCTTGTGGCGGGAGCGGTCTTCGGAAAAATGGACATATCCGGGCTTGACACCGGTTCGCTTCAGGCGGATTTGTCAGTAATGGACATTCTGATGGAGGCTGGCGCCAGTCTGTCACAGGACGGGGACAACGATCCGCACGGTGCGATACACGTGCAGCGCGCTCCGCTCAACGCTTTTGACATAGATGCGAGCAATTGTCCAGACCTGTTTCCGATAATCTCCGTTCTGGCGGCATTCTGTCAGGGCACTAGCCGGATTGCCGGTGTCGGAAGACTGGCGAACAAAGAGAGCGACAGGGGTAAAGCCATCCTGTCAATGCTCACACAGATGGGCGTGAGGTCAAAGATAGAGGGTGACAGATTGATAGTCGAAGGCCATTCGCTTGCCCAGAGATGCCTGACAGACAATCTGTTGAAAGGCGGTAGTTATTCATCGTATCACGATCACAGGATGCTGATGGCGTTGAGGGTAGCGGAATTGGGCGCAGACAGCCCTATCGAGATTGATGACACGGCTTGTGTGGCAAAATCATTTCCCACTTTCGGGGACTTGTTCAGGAAAATTGTGAAAATATAATATACAATGGATTCATTTGGCAGAAAATTTAGAGTTTCCATATTCGGGGAGTCTCACGGTTCGGCAATAGGTGTTGTTCTGGACGGTGTGCAGCCGGGACTTCCGCTGTCGGCAGACGATTTTACCGATGACATACTCAGGCGCAAAAGCGGTCCCAAGGGTACCACGCCGCGCATTGAATCAGATGAACCCGAGATACTCAGCGGAGTCTTCAACGGGCTCACCACCGGAGCTCCTCTTGCAATAATATTCCGTAACCGCAATACCAAACCGGGCGACTACAAATTGTTCAACGAGGTCCCACGCCCCGGCCACGCAGACTATACCGCAAGTGTCAAATGGCTGGATTTCAATGACCCGCGTGGTGGCGGACATTTTTCTGGAAGGCTCACCCTGCCGATAGTGGCGGCCGGAGTTGTAGCCAAGAAAATGTGCGCGTGCGAGATTCACGCAAGGCTCATCGAAGTGGGCGGAGTAAGCACGGAGGACAATTGGCAGAAGGCGCTTGACGAGGCTATCGCAGACAAGGATTCCATCGGAGGAATTGTGGAATGCACAGTCACCGGAGCCCCTGCAGGATTGGGGGAGCCGTTCTTTGATTCGGTTGAATCTCTGATTTCCCACGCCATATTTTCCATTCCCGGAGTCCGTGGCATAGAATTCGGAGACGGATTCGGCGCTTCGAGAATGAGAGGCTCCGAGCACAATGACCCGTTCGACAGCATAGACCTGCAGAATTTCCGCACAAGTCATCCGTCAAAGAACGGAGCCGGTGGAGTCAACGGCGGTATTACCAACGGCAATCCGATTGTATTCCGTGTCGCGTTCAAACCGACTTCAAGCATAGGCAAATCACAGCGCACATTCAATTTCGCGACTGGAGAGATGACGACGCTAGAGATTCCCGGACGTCACGACGCCTGCTTTGCATTGAGGACTCCGCCGGTAGTGGAGGCGATGACAGCCATCGTACTCGCAGATCTGCTGAAACTTATGTAGGGATAGAGGCCCACGTAGGGAACGAAGTGATAATTACGATACAGTTACTTTAACTATAATGGACATTAACGAAGAGAAAGAACTTCTGGACAATATCACGAAATCCGAATACAAGGAAGGATTCGTAACGGATGTCGAGCAGGAGTTCATCCCTAAAGGACTGAATGAAGACATAATAAGGCTGATTTCCGAAAGGAAGGGAGAGCCGCAGTGGCTGTTGGATTTCCGTCTGGACGCATACCGCAAATGGCAGAAGATGGATATGCCCGAATGGGGCCATCTTGATATGCCGCATATTGATTATCAGGATATTATATATTACGCCGCGCCAAAGAAAGCATCTGGAGAACAGACTGAGATAGACCCGAAACTGGAGGAGACTTTTGACAAGCTGGGCATTCCGGTCAAGGAACGCAAGGCTCTGGCGGGAGGTACGGCCGTAGATGCGGTGTTTGATTCCGTGTCTGTCGCTACTACATTCCGTAAGGAACTGGCTGACAGAGGCATAATATTCTGCTCTTTCAGCGAAGCCGTCAAGAACCATCCGGATCTTGTACGCAAATATCTGGCTACAGTCGTGCCGTCGGGAGACAATTATTTCGCGGCATTGAATTCCGCCGTATTCAGCGACGGGTCATTCTGTTATATTCCGAAAGGGGTGAAATGCCCGATGGAACTTTCCAGCTACTTCCGAATCAATGCCCGAGGTACAGGACAATTTGAAAGAACGCTCATCGTGGCGGATGAAGGCTCAACTCTCAGTTATATGGAGGGCTGCACGGCTCCTATGCGTGACGAGAACCAGCTACACGCAGCAGTTGTGGAAATCATTGCAATGAAAGATGCTGACGTGAAATACAGTACGGTGCAGAACTGGTATCCGGGAGACGAGAACGGCAAGGGAGGAATCCTCAATCTTGTCACCAAAAGAGGAATCTGTATGGAGGGTGCCCATCTCTCCTGGACGCAGGTCGAGACCGGTTCCGCGATTACATGGAAATATCCTAGCACCATTCTCAAGGGCGATTGGTCGTCTTCAGAGTTTTATTCGGTGGCGGTGACCAACAACTACCAGCAGGCGGATACGGGCACCAAGATGATTCACGTGGGCAAGGGTACGAAAAGCCGTATTGTGAGCAAGGGTATCTCCGCCGGACATAGCCAGAACAGTTACCGTGGCCTCGTGAGAATGCTTCCGGGAGCCTCAGGCGCAAGGAATTTCTCCCAATGCGACAGTCTGCTCATCGGTTCCCTGTGTGGTGCGCATACGTTCCCTGATGTGAGGAGCGACAATGCTTCAGCAGTGGTGGAGCACGAGGCGACGACTTCCAAGATAAGCGAGGACCAGCTGTTCTATTGCAATCAGCGCGGAATCGGTCCGGAGGATGCCGTAGGGCTTATCGTGAACGGTTATGCGCGCGAGGTGTTGAGCAAACTTCCTATGGAGTTCGCCGTAGAGGCGCAGAAACTGCTGCAAGTATCTCTGGAAGGATCTGTGGGTTAGCGGTAAGGTAATATTATGGATTGGATAAACTACACGGTGTTTACAATCGGCGGGGACAATCCCGTGATTCTGATTGACCTGCTGACATCTGCCATAGGCCTCACCTGCGTGGTTCTGGCGGGACGCAACAGCAAGTACAATTTCTGGGCGGGATATGTCTATTCCTTCCTGCTGCTTTTGATGTTCTATAACAAGAATCTTTACGCGAATCTGCTGCTTCAGCCTATATCGTTGGGAATCAACATTATGGGGCATTATCGCTGGACTCATCCAAAGAAAGGCGAGGAGAGTGCCGGCGACAGCAAATCACTGAAAGTTTCTATGCTGACGTGGACGCAGAGAGCGGTCATATTGGTGTCTGTACTTCTTGCCGCTTCCGTATGGGGCTGGGTCATAAGCCTTGTTGGAAACGCTGTTTTCCCGGGCAAGTTCACATCTGACCCGATTCCCTATCTGGACGCCTGCACGACCATATTGATACTTGTCGCCCAGACATTGTCCGCATTGAAAAAATGGGACTGCTGGATTGTATGGCTGCTTGTAAATATCGCCCAACTTGCAATGCACATTTCCGTCGGACACGTGTTTATGCCTGTCGTCTGTGGTCTGTACCTCGTGAACGGGCTCTGGTCGATTTTTACTTGGTCTAGACTATACAGGAAAAATGTATGAAAAAGCTGTGAAATGAAAGCAGTTATCCTCGGAATTTGTTATATTTGCGGCGATTTGAAAGGAAAGTATTACTAAATAAATTTCAGTATAATTATGAAGTATTTGACTAATGAGAAGTTGACCATCGTTGGTGCCGGCGGAATGATCGGTTCAAATATGGCCCAGACAGCTCTTATGCTTGGTCTCACACCTAACATCTGCCTCTACGATATTTTCGAGCCGGGTGTTCACGGTGTAGCGGAAGAAATGTACCACTGCGGTTTCGAGGGTGCGAACATTACTTGGACAGTTGATCCTGAGGTTGCATTCAAGGATGCCAAATTCATCATTTCTTCAGGCGGAGCCCCACGTAAAGAAGGTATGACACGTGAGGATCTTCTCAAAGGTAACTGCCAGATCGCCGCTCAGTTCGGTGACTATATCAAGAAATATTGCCCCGATGTTAAGCACGTTGTTGTTATCTTCAACCCTGCTGACGTTACCGCCCTTACAGCTTTGATTCATTCAGGTCTGAAGCCTGAGCAGCTCACATCTCTTGCAGCTCTTGACTCAACACGTCTCCAGAGCAATCTCGCAAAAGAGTTCGGCGTTCCTCAGAGCTCAGTTACCGGTGCACACACATACGGCGGACACGGCGAGCAGATGGCAGTATTCGCATCTCAGGTTAAAGTAAACGGCAAACCTCTTTCTGAAATGGGCCTTTCTGCCGAGAGAATGGCTGAGATTAAACAGGAAACAATCCAGGGCGGTTCTGCAATCATCAAACTTCGCGGACGTTCTTCATTCCAGAGCCCTGCCTACAATGCAGTCAAGATGATTGAGGCTGCCATGGGCGGAGAGCCTTTCACACTTCCTGCAGGTACTTATGTAAACACAGAGAAGTACAAGAACGTGATGATGGCTATGCCTACAAAGATTGACGCTACAGGTTGCCACTATGTTCTTCCTGAGGGCACAGCAGAGGAGCTTGCAGCTCTTGACGCTTCTTACGCTCACCTTTGCAAGATGCGTGATGAGATCGTTGAGCTCGGCATCGTTCCTGCAGTTGCAGACTGGAAGAAAGACAACGCAAATCTTTAATGCCTGAACATAACGGGCTACGGCGTTACTAGCGTTGTGGGCCTCATATAAATAAAAGAGTGTGTGACTAGACTTTTAGTCGCACACTCTTTTTGTGAAAACGGTACGGCTTGAACGGATAGGAAAAACTGATTTTATTCCATAAATTTGCGCGGTTAATGAAAAATTGATTTTATGTTCGAGTTGTTGTTCGTTCATTGGCACGTTGATCCTGTGATATTCCATCTCGGGAGTTTTGGCCTAAGGTGGTATTCGCTGCTCTTCATATCGGGGTTCATCCTCGGATGGTTCATTTTCAGATGGTTCTTCAGAAGGGAGGGCGTGTCGGAGACATTGTTGGATTCATTGCTCTACACATTGCTGATAGCTACCATCGTCGGCGCAAGACTCGGACACTGCATATTTTATCAGCCTGATTATTACTTCGGCAGCTGGCAGGGATTCCTGGAGATATTTATGCCGTGGAAAGGCGGACTTGCAAGTCATGGGGGCACGATTGCGCTTCTGCTTGCAATGATTTGGTATGCGCATCATTACGGCCGCAAGAATAACTTTGATTTCGTATGGCTGATTGACCGGCTCTGCATTGCTGTGGCATTTGCCGCCGCATTCATCCGTCTGGGCAACCTTATGAACTCGGAAATCTACGGTGACGTCACGACTCTTCCGTGGGGATTCATATTCGACCTGAGACACGAGACCGAGCCAAAGCACCCTACCCAGATTTATGAGGCATTGACTTACTTGTTGCTTGGAATCGGCCTGATAAGCCTGTATAAGTATAAATTGGACAAACTCTATCGCGGTACGTTCATCGGCATCTTCTTCATAGTCTGCTTCGGAATGAGAATACTCATAGAGTTTATAAAGGAGCCGCAGGTAGAATTCGAGAACGATATGATGCTGAATATGGGACAGTTGCTGAGCATTCCGTTTGTTCTTCTGGGTATAGGATTTCTGATATACGCCTATGTGAGGAAGCAACCCGCGGCGTTGGTGCCTGTCAAGCAAGGTGCAAGAAAATAATGGGAAAGAGGATAGATAAGTACTTTATTTATCCTCTTTTCTTTTACGATAATCAGAGTTGGATTGTTCCGTGGTTCAGATGCGTAGAGTATAGGTGAAAGACAGTAAGGAGAAATTTTGAGCATATTGTCTCGAGAGCTTTGAACCTTTAGAGCATAAAATAGTCCAAAAGGCGCCAATTATGGACTTTTTGCGGTGTGTTTTTTGCAACAAAACGCCGCCGTTGGTTACAGTTGAATCTCGTTTCTGGAATAAAGGTCTTTGTTTCAAAACGGCTTCATAGATGCAAAATAACAGTGAAATTGAGAAAAATTATGAGAACCGGATTTCCGGGACTGATGCTTGCTGCAGTCTCGGCAATGGTGTCGTTTAGCGCGCGTGCGCAGGAAGTTGACACCGTCAAGACCGCAACGGTCATTACATTGGATGACGCATTGAAAATTGCGTTGAGCGAAAACGCCTCTGTGAGAGTCGCGGACAAGGAGATTGAACGCAGTGGCTATGCAAAGAAGGGCACCTATGCCTCATTGTTCCCGCAAATTGACCTCTCCGGGTCGTTTATGAGAACCATCAAGAAGCAGGTGATGTATATGGATATGGATATGAGCAGCTTTATGGGCGGCGGTACTGATGACGGTTCTGGCTTAGGCTCGGATGCAGGTACGGACTCGGGGACTTCATCCAAGTCCAGCGGAGGCGGAATCGAAGTCGGCAGGTGGAATACATACAATGCAGGTATCACAGCCTCAATGCCTTTGGTCAATGCCCAGCTGTGGAAAAGCATCAAGATTTCGGGGATGGCAGTGGAACTTGCAGTTGAGAAGGCGCGCTCTTCCAGACTTGATATGGTTACACAGGTAAAGCAGGCCTTTTATGCGGTGCTTCTTGCCAAAGAGGCACTGAACGTATATAAGGATGTCTATGACAATGCGGTGAAGAATTTTGAGCAGACAAAGATGCGCTACAATGCACAGAAGGCATCTGAACTCGATTTCACCAGAGCGAAATCAACAGTGGCAAGTGCGGTGCCTAATGTGTACAACGCTGAAAGTTCCGTAATTCTTGCACTGTGGCAACTCAAAGCGGTGATGGGCGTCGAACTTGATCAGGAGATAGATGTTGCAGGAGAGCTGGCAGATTATTCAGGCATTGTCGCAGAGGATGACTACAACTCAGAGCAGCTGACATTGGACTACAACACGACTATGCGTCAGCTCGCCATTCAGGCTGACCAACTTGCTGAAACAGTGCGTCTTCAGAAATATGCGTACCTTCCCACTTTGGCATTGACATTCTCATACAGTCTGAATGCGATGACCAACGATTTTAAATTCAGCGACTACAAGTGGACTCCTTATTCATACGTGGGACTCAGCCTCAGCATTCCGATATTCTCAGGCGGAAAACGCTACAATGACGTTCGCCAGGCAAAGGTGCAGGCTTCAGAACTGGCTATTCAGGTAGGCGATACTGAGCGCAAGCTGAAAATATCCATCCGCCAGTATCTCAACACAATGGAAACTCAGATGAAGAGCCACTCCGCAGCCGAGGAAGCAGTTGAGACAGCGCAGAAGGCATACGACATCGCGGAGAAATCCTACAACGTCGGCCGTAGCACAATTACCGATTTGAACGATGCGCAGCTTGCGTTGACCCAGGCGAGACTGAGCGTATCCCAAAGCATTTACAATTACGTCGTCGCAAAATCAAACCTCGAGCAGGTTATCGGTCACGATTTTATAGATGAAGACGGCAATGTTGACCTTAACAATAGATAATAAGACAATGAAAAATATGAAATTCAGAACCATTCTCTATGCCTCTGCAGCCGTGATGGCGGCAGGTTGCGCAAACGGCAACACCGGAAAAGGCGAAGCGCAGGCAGTTCCCCAGGAGGAAAAAGTGTCAAATGTGAAAGTAATGTCCGTGACTGCAACGGATGTACCTCAGAATGAAGTATATACCTCTACGGTTTTGGCTTATGCAACCAATAATATAGCACCGCAGAGCCCTTCCAGAATACAGAAAATCTATGTTGAGGTCGGTGATTTTGTTCGTGCCGGACAGATTGTCGCAAGAATGGATGAGGTCAGCCTGAACCAGTCAAGACTCTCAATGGCAAATGACTCACTCGAATACAGCCGTTTGAAGAGTCTGTATGAGCAGGGCGGCGTGTCAAAGTCTGACTTCGATGCTATGGAACTCAAATACAATGTTTCACGCAGCCAGTATGCGAATCTTCTCGAGAATACGGTTCTCCGTTCGCCTATCAATGGCGTTATCACTGCCAGAAATTATGACAAAGGCGATATGTACGCTGCATCACCTATCTATGTGGTGGCGCAGATTACTCCGGTCAAGATGTATGTCGGCATATCGGAGGTAGATTATACCAAAGTGAAGAAAAATGATACTGTTACGCTGACAGTTGATGCCATTCCGGGAAAGACATTCCAGGGACGTATCGCAAGGATTTTCCCTACAATGGATGCAGCGACACACACATTCACCGTTGAGGTCAATGTTGCAAATACAGACCGCCAGTTGAGGCCGGGAATGTATGCGAGAGTGACGGTGAATTTCGGTGTGAACCACAATGTTACCGTGCCTGACGATTGTATCGTGAAGCAGCAGGGCTCCGGTGTGCGTTCTGTATTCGTTCTGCAGGACGGCGGCACCGTAAAGGAAACTGTTGTGACTCTGGGCCGTCATATCGGCAACGAATATGAGATTCTTTCAGGCCTTTCAGAAGGTGACAAAGTTGTCATCAAAGGTCAGGCAAGCCTTAAGAACGGCGCGAAAGTCAATGTCCAGGAATAATTCCGTCTCCCAATCATTTAATTGAAAACAAATATGAGTCTATATAGATCAGCGGTGAATAAGCCGGTAACGACTGCCTTGGTATTCATTGCCTTCGCAATCTTCGGTATATTCTCGTTTATGAAAACATCTATAGCCCTCTACCCGGACTTCGATGCCAACGTCATCCTTGTGATGTCGTCATATCCCGGAGCGAGTGCCGCAGATATTGAAACAAACCTCACCAAAGTCCTCGAGAATGGACTTAACGGTGTGAGTGATTTGAAGGATATGACTTCCAAATCAAAGGAAAACATATCCATCATTACATTGGAATTCAACTATGGAGTTGATATTGAAGAGGCTACGAACAATGTCCGCGACAAGCTGGATATGGTCAATTCCTCTTTGCCGGATCAGGCTACGACTCCGGTCATCTTCAAGTTCAGCGCCGATGATATGCCTATTCTCATTTTGGCTGCAACGGCAAACGAGAGCCTTCCCGGTCTTGACAAAATTCTGGATGACAAGGTGACTACACCTCTCTCCAGAGTCAAGGGCGTTGGTACCGTGTCAGTCACTGGTGCTCCTACGCGAGAGATTCAGGTTTACTGCGACCCTAACAAGCTGCAGGCTTATGGCCTTTCGATTTCCACGGTGTCAAGCATTATTTCCGCAGAAAACAGGAACGTTCCTTCCGGAAGCATTGATATTGGCTCCGAGACATATTCTCTCCGTATACAGAAAGAATTCACTGACCCATCTGAACTGCTGGACATTGTGCTTGCATACAGAAACGGGGATGCCGTATACCTGAGGGATGTGGCAACGGTGAAGGATGGCCAGGAGGAGAAAGAGCAGCAGGCTTTCACAAACGGAATACAGTCAGCGCAGATTGTCATCCAGAAGCAGACCGGCGCCAACACCGTGAATGTAATCAACGGTGTGAAGAAAGAGCTCGTATCCATTGAGAAGACTTTGCCTGCGGATATTCAGATAGAGACTGTTATGGACAGTTCAAGCAACATCCAGAACAGTATCAATTCCCTCAAGGAGACCATCATAATCACGTTCATAGTCGTTATGCTCGTGGTGTATGTGTTCCTCGGCAGATGGAGAGCGACATTCATTATCATACTTTCCATCCCTATCTCCCTGATGGCGTCTCTGGTTTACCTGTTCGCGACAGGCAACACGTTGAATGTCATATCGATGTCAGCCTTGTCCATTGCGATAGGTATGGTCGTGGACGACTCCATTGTGGCTCTTGAAAATATCACTACACATATTGAACGCGGCGAGAAACCTAAGGAGGCTGCGGTGCACGGAACCGAGGAAGTCGGTATTTCCATTATCGCTTCCACTTTGACAATGCTCTGCGTGTTCCTTCCGCTTACGCTCATTTCCGGTATGTCCGGAATCATGTTCCGTCAGCTCGGTTGGATTGTCAGCATCATTATGATTGTCTCCACGCTCGGAGCGCTCTGCCTTGTGCCGATGCTGTGTTCAAAGATGCTTCGCGCGGACAGGAAGAAGAGCAAGCTTCACGACATATTGTTCACACCTATCGACAAGGGGCTCAATGCTATATCTGACGGCTACGCCTGGATTATCAACTGGGCTGTAAGAAACAGAAAGACAGTTATTTTCGGTGCGTTTGCGATATTCGTCGTCATTATGGCGCTTCTCGGACCGTCTATCAAGACGGAGTATTTCCCTCACGCCGACCAGGGCCGACTGACCGTGTCCATAGAATTGAACGCTGGTACTTCGCAGGAGGTTACGGGAGAATTTGCCCGCAATTTCTACAACAGAGTCTGTGAGGAAGTGCCTGAGATAAAGATTTGTAGCTACACATTCGGTCAGGCTGACTCAGACAACGCATTCGCAAGTATGCAGACCAACGGCTCCAATATAATTTCGATGAACATCAACCTCGGAAGTATGGAACTCCGTGAACGTTCTGCCAGTGATATTGCAGATATAATCCGTGCGGACTTGGCCGAATATCCTGAGGTGCACAAAGGAACCGTTACTGAAGGTATGGGCGGTATGGGCGGTGCCTCATCCGTCGATGTCGAGATATACGGATATGATTTCCAGACTACCGACCAGGTGGCCAAGGAGATTCAGACCAAGCTCCTTTCTGAACCGGCCTTCGCTCAGGTTACTTTGAGCCGTGATCAGTACACGCCTGAGTATCAGGTTGATTTCGACAGGGTTAAGCTGGCTGCAAACGGGCTTAATACCACTACTGCAGCGGCTGCCGTGAGTGCTGCGATGAGCGGTTCAGTAGGGTCTTATTATAGAGAGGACGGTGAGGAATATGACATCAGGGTTCGCTACGCCAAAGGTTTCAGAACCAGCGTTGAGGATATTGAGAATATCATCATCTACAACGGTGCCGGCAATGCAATCAGAATCAAAGACCTCGGCAAAGTAGTGGAAACGGATGTTCCGCCTACCATCGAGCGTAAGAACAGGCAGCGTCTTATTACCGTATCCGGAGTCATTGCAGGATCTCACGCTATGAGTGAGGGTGTCGAGGCTGCGCAGCGTGCGATAAATGCCACCGACATTCCTTCAGAACTTGACGTGAAGGTTGCCGGAGACTATGAGGACCAGCAGGATATGTTCAGCGACCTCATAACGCTTATGATACTTATCATCATACTCGTCTATATGGTGATGGCATCGCAGTTCGAGTCGTTTATGAGTCCGTTCGTGATTATGTTCTCAGTGCCGTTCGCATTCGTCGGAGTGGTGCTCGGACTTTGGGCAAGCAATACGGCTCTCGGTGTGATGGCGATGATCGGTATCCTGATTCTTATCGGTATCGTGGTGAAGAACGGTATTGTGCTGATTGACTATCTTATCCTGTTGAGGGAGAGAGGTATGGGCATTCTTGACGCGGCTGTTGCAGCAGCAAGAAGCCGTCTCCGTCCTATCCTTATGACTACGCTTACCACTGTGCTGGGTATGATTCCTATGGCTGTCGGTAAGGGCGAAGGTTCGGAGATGTGGAGGTCACTCGGTATCACAGTCGCTTGGGGTCTTACCATTTCGACAGTGGTTACTCTGGTGCTGATTCCTACAATCTACTGCGTATTCGCAACCCGGCAGGAGAAACGCAAGCAGAGGAAACTTGCCGAGAAAGCAGCCCTTAAAGCATAGATATAATGAACGCAAGCCTCAAAATGCTTGCTAAAAATGAAACGAAATGAAAGCGATATTCATATCATACAATCAGGCATATAACGAGGAAATCGTTGATGTGCTCGACGCTCATTCGCAGCGCGGATTTACCCGGTGGCAGGACATTGACGGCAGAGGCTCTGTTGATGGCGAGCCGCACTATGGCAACCACGCCTGGCCAGTGCAGAACCACGCCATTCTGACATTTGTCGAGGATGAGAAGGTCCAGGCTATAATAGCCGACCTCAAGGCTAAGGATAAACAGACCAATGACTTGGGACTCAGGGCTTTCGTGTGGGATGCTCAAAAGGCATTCTGACGCAACATTCTAAAATAAAACTGATATAAGGGGCGACTAAAAGTTAAACAATTTTTAGCCGCTCTTTTGTTGTCTCCGGTATTCGGAGATATGCGTCTGGACAGTGCGTCATAGATGGGTCTGAAATAAAGACAATAAAACGCAAGTCGTTGGGCTATTTGAGAGACTTAAATTATTATATTTGTAAATTGGATTAGTAGTAAAAATAAAACATTCGTAATTATGGCAAAAGTTGTTACAGACGAAAATTTTTCAGATATCATTTCAGGGAAACTTCCTGTAGTCATTGATTTTTGGGCTACCTGGTGCGGTCCGTGCCGTGCCATCTCTCCGATAGTGGAAGAAGTGGCTTCAGAATATGAAGGTAAAGCGGAAGTCGTAAAATGCAACGTGGACGACTGTGAAGAGGTCGCAGCAAAATGCGGCATCAGAAACATTCCTACCCTTCTTTTCTACAAGGACGGCAAACTCGTTGACAGACTCGTCGGTGCTGTGCCGAAATCTGAAATTACATCTAAGATTGATACACTGCTTTAATCACTCGTTTATGAAAAAGACAGTTGCTCTGGCTATCGCGCTGTTGGCCGCTGTGCTCTGTCCGTTAATATCCCGTGCAGGAGATGGTGACGGGGCTCATTTCGGTGTGGTGGCCGGTTTTACATCTTCTTCGTCCAATGCGAAACACGTGGATGCAAGCTCCATTGGCCGCTATCACGTCGGACTTACGGCTAAATTGCCGATAGCGTACGGATTTGCGGTACAGCCGTCCGTTCTCTATCAGACCAAAGGTACAAGATTGAAAGATGCTTCACTCCGTAATTTCAAGATGGATACGAAAGTGGGCTATCTTGAGATTCCTGTGCAGATACAGTGGGGGCCGGATCTGTTGGCGTTCAGGCCGTATGTGTTTGGAGAACCGTTCATCGGTTACGGACTTAATGCGTCCTCGGAAGGCAAGTTGGAAGGATCTAAATTCGATGTGAATTCATTCAGCAAGGCAGGATTGTCCCGCTGGGAATATGGTCTCGGTCTCGGTGCCGGCATAGAAGTATGGAAAATCCAGTTCTCGGTGAAATACTACTGGAATTTCGGTTCCCTCTATTCCGACAGCGGCAAGATGACAGATGTCGGTCAGCAAGTCAAGGAAGCTTTCAAAGATGGTCGTAACTTCAACGGAATCTCATTTTCGTTGGCATTCCTATTCTAAATTATGGCGGAAAAAAAATTAGTCATATTCTGTTCTTCCAGTCTTGCGGGCATTGACCCCGAGTATAATAAGGCTGCGGAAGAACTTGTGCGAAAAGTAGTAGCCAAAGGCTATACGGTGGTCTCAGGCGGTGCCGTCAAGGGGACTATGGGTGTGGTTTCGGATGCCGTGGCATCTTGTGGAGGCCGTCACATAGGCGTTATACCCCACTTTATGGAGCCGTTTGTGGCGAAAAACCTTACGGAAGTACGCTGGACGGATACGATGTCCGAGAGAAAGGAACTGATGCGTGAGGGTACTTGTGTTGCTGTGGCATTGCCCGGCGGAATCGGCACGCTCGATGAGCTTGTGGAGACTCTCACATTGGCGAAACTTCATAAATACGAAGGAAAAATATTCGCTTTGAACATAGACGGATTCTACGATAAGTTTGCGGAGCTGCTTGACTTCTACGTGGATAAAAATATGCTTGATTCTGTGTCCAGAACTATGATAGCTTTCCCGAACTCGGTGGATGAGCTAGTGGACCTGTTGTAGCCTATGGATTTCAGAAGTATAAAAGCATATCTGAAAGAGGAACTGGACAGGGTGAACTCTGTCATAGAGTCATCTCTGGCAAGTGAAATCTCATTGCTCGACTCGACAAACAAGATGGTTCTGTCGCGTTCCGGGAAACAGATTCGTCCTGTTCTTGCGTTGCTGACCGCAAAGGCTTGTTCCGGAGGTTTCGTGTCCAAGGATACCGTGAATTATGCGGCGGCGAGCGAGCTTCTGCACAATGCCACGCTTCTGCATGATGATGTCGCGGACAATAGTCCTATGCGCAGGGGAATGCCTACGGTTATGTCGCTTCTCGGCGGCCGCGCATCGGTGTTGCTTGGCGATTTTTGGCTTGTGAAGGCTATGGAGGTCATTCTGTCGGGTGGAAATTCGTCAGGACGTGTCATAAGGATATTCGCTTCCACTCTGTCGGATCTTGCCGAAGGTGAACTGCTTCAGTTGCAGAAGGCTGACAGTGGAGATGCTCAGGAGACTGACTATTACAAGATTATATATAGCAAGACGGCTTCGCTGTTCGTTGCCTCTGCAGTCTCTGCGGCTTTGTCGGTAGGTGCTGATGAGGAGAAATTGAAAGCAGTGAAGGCGTATGCAAAGTGTCTTGGCATAGCTTTCCAGATAAGGGACGATATTTTTGACTATCAGGATAATGCTTCGACAGGCAAGCCTGCCGGAATGGATTTGAAGGAAAGGAAGATGACTCTTCCGCTTTTGGGTGCTCTGTCTCAGGTTGATGCGGAGCAGGCGACGAAAGTTCGCAGAATGGTGTGCGAAATTGACGAACATCCTGGGTATCAGAAGTTGGTTGTGGAGTTTGTGAAGTCAGCCGGTGGATTGGAATATGCACGCAGGAGGCTTCGAGAATATGTTGACAAGGCGAAAATAGCATTGAGACCGCTCGGCGAATCCAATGAGGTCTCGATGCTGGCTGACATTGCGGAATTTACCGCTGTCAGGGAGGTATAGAAAATTTATATTATGACGTTTTCGGATGTTATAGGAAATGCGGAAGTGAAGTCTGCGCTGGTCAAGATGGCCGACAGCGGACGTGTTCCGCACGCCATAATGTTTCACGAAAACGAGGGATGCGGTGCATTGGCTCTTGTCGTCGCCTTTATGCAATATCTCAACTGCAAATCGGACACGGATGGAGACTCGTGCGGAGTCTGCGCTACCTGCAACCAGATATCCAAGCTTATATATCCCGATCTTCACTTTGTGTATCCCGTTGCAGGCGAGAAAGTTACTTCCCAGACATATATACAGCAGTGGCGGGAACTGTTCGTCCGCAATCCGTTCTTTCTGGAAAATGACCTGTACGAGGCTCTTGGCATTGAGAAGAAGTCATCGTCCATATCAGTGGCTGATGCCAAGACCATACTCAGCGAACTTTCGCTGTCTTCATTTTCCGACGGATACAGAGGCGTGGTGATATGGCTTCCGGAAAAGATGAATCAGGAGGCTTCCAACAGACTTCTGAAAATTGTCGAGGAGCCGTCGGAGAAGACATTGTTCTTCTTTGTAACCCATCAGCCCGAACGTGTGCTCAAGACCATAAGGTCGAGGTGTCAGCTTATACGGGTGCTTCCGTCTTCAAAAGAGGAAATTGCAGCCGCGTTGCCGAGATGGACCGGAATTGATGCGGATGCTGCGAAATATGCCGCAGAGTTTGCTTCGGGGAGTATCGGAGTGGCGATAAGGAGCCTGGGGGAGAGGGATGAAAATGTCGAGATGATGGACATTTTCATGAAGCTTATGGACGGCATAGTTTCTCGTGATTTCCAGTCTGTGCTGGAAGCGGGCGAGGCTATGGCTTCGTTCGACTCAAGGGAAAAACAGAAAGCTTTTTGTAAATTTGCAAGCGAGGGAATCCGCAAAATATATATGCTTCAGCAGAATATGTCTTCTGTCGCCGGAATAAGACCGGAGGATAAGGAGTTTTATGAGACTGCGGCGGCCAAATGCGGACCGGCGTTCTGTCACAGGGCGCTCGCTTCAATCAGCAGGGCCAATTCGATGATTGCCCGCAATGTAAATCAGAAAATAGTCTTCACGAATCTGGTTGACCGCCTGTTCGTGAGTTAATATATAGTGAGATATGGATAACAACGAAAATATACAGTTTGACTGCAGTCGCGGTTGTATGGTCACGAGGGACGCCAATGACGAACTCAACTGCACATACAGGCGCGGATGCTGCAAACTTGAAGATTATAACTGGCTGAAAGGCATTTCCCAGGGCCAGTACTCAGACCTCTTTGAAGTGAGGTTCAAGAATACCCGCAAGGGAATTTATGCAAATGCTTCCGGACAAAGCATAAAAATGGGCGATATGGTCATTGTCGAGGCCCAGAGCGGTCACGACCTGGGCATTGTCACACTCGAGGGCCCGATTGTCGGACGTCAGATGAAGTGCAAAGGCATAGATGCAGACACCGAGTTCAAGAAAATCTACCGCAAGGCGAAACCCCTCGACATAGAAAAGTGGCAGGAGGCCATCGCCAGAGAGCAGGAGACGATGATAAGGGCAAGGCAGATTGCTGTGGAACTCGGTCTTGATATGAAAATCGGAGATGTGGAGTTCCAGGGCGACGGCACCAAGGCAATCTTCTATTATATTGCGGACGGTCGAGTGGATTTCCGCCAGCTCATCAAGGTGTTTGCAGAGGAGTTCCGTATCAGGATAGAAATGAAGCAGATTGGCGCGCGTCAGGAAGCCGGACTCATCGGCGGCCTGGGAATATGCGGAAGGGAACTTTGCTGTGCCAATTATATTACCAATTTCAAGTCGATAACCACGGCGGCAGCCCGTTGCCAGGATCTGTCGTTGAATCCGCAGAAACTGGCTGGTCAGTGCGGTAAACTCAAATGCTGTCTCAATTACGAGGTCGCTACATATCTTGACGCCCACTCAAGAATCCCGCGCGTGTCTGAACCATTGGAATTCCAGGACGGTCTGGCATACCTGATGAAGACGGACATTCTCAAGGAGGTGATGTATTTCTCATACGACAAAGGCTCAATGGCAAGTCTTTTCCCTCTTGCAGCATCGGAAGTCAGGGAGATTATAAAGATGAACCGCAACGGTGTCAAGCCTGAGTCCCTCAAGACGGAACCGGAGCCTGAAACTCCGGAATTCATCACGGCGGTGGGCGACGACAGTATAACCCGTTTCGATTCTCCTAAAAAAGGAAAGCGTTCACGTTCACGCGGCGACGGCGGCTCCCGCAGAGATGGTGGTTCGCGCCGGGATGACGGTTCGCGCCGGGATGACGGTTCCCGCAGAGAAGACGGGGAACGCAGGGACGGTGGCGCACGTAGAGGCGACAGGTCATTCGACAGGCAGAGAGGACCGCGCAGAAATGGCGGCAGGCCTCAGCCACAGGCTTCTGAAGGACAGCCAACTAAAAATGAATAAGATTCTTCTTTCCATCATACCCGCAATGTTGTTATTGTTCGTTTCGTGTTCCGAACCTGTCAGCGGAAGCCAATTCGTGAAGACGGGCTCACGGGATGCTTACGGCAGATATGAATTCAATGTGGATATGCAGGACTCCCTTGCTTCATACGATGTCTCGCTTGTTGCATCGTTTGCCTGCGCGGATAGAAAATTCGTTTCGTTTAGATCTTTGCCTATCAGTCTGTTATGGGAATCGCCCGACGGAGTGAGTTATGAGGGGACTATGAGCCTTGCACGCTCTGCCATGAACGATTCGTCATATTATGCAAAGACTTTTCGGGAAGAAGTGGGAGAAAAACTTGTGCCTGTCCGGTACGGCAAGTGGAAACTATTTGTCAAGGCTCCGGAAGATTCATTGAAAAAATACGGGCTCTCCGGCGTCGGGATTATTGTCCGGAAAGACAATTCTTCACGGTAACGTGACGCAATGTCATCAAAACAGCTTCTAATGCTATGGGACACGGAAAATTAAAGAAATTCAGCGAAAATTCGACATTTGCTTGCCTGCTTCAGCCTTCTTCGGAAGAAGTCCTGAACAGGAAGGAAGGGGAAACGTGGTCTCCTTTGAGCCTGAAAGACCATCCGGTCAAGGGGCATTGGAACGAAGTGATGTTTCACGGCCGAAACTGCCCCATTGTGGTGGAACTCGGATGCGGAAAAGGCGAATATACCACGGCGTTGGCGGAGCGTAATCCTGACATAAATTATATAGGAGTGGATATTAAGGGCGCGAGAATGTGGAAAGGCGCAAAATATGCCACGGAAAAGGCGTTGCCCAATGTTGCATTTCTTCGCACAAGGATAGAGTTCATCGAAGCGTTTTTTGCGCCGGGAGAGATTTCGGAGATATGGCTCACATTTTCCGACCCTCAGATGAAAAGCGAAAACAGCCGTCTGACCAGTCCGATGTTTCTGGAGCGGTACAGGCATTTTCTCAAGCCCGGAGGAATTATACATCTGAAGACGGACAGCACGTTCCTTTATGAATACACGATGGCCGTGTGCAGGGATAACGGTCTAAGAGTCCTTGCATCGACTTCCGACCTTTACAACAGCGCCTTGTACAATTCGCCGCTGTCGTCAGTCTGCGGAAAGGCGGCTGTGGACGCGCTGTTTGAAGTGCAGACTTTCTATGAGCAGAATTTCCTTTCGCAGGGATTCAAGATAAACTACTGCTCGTTCGTAATCGACAAGGACGGAGAATTTGTTTATCCAGATTTTGATGCCGCATATTGGCGTTCCGTCGAAGCTCCCCGTTTCCTTCCCGGCAGCGGCAGGCCAATGACTACGGCTCAACCCAGTGAATCCTGATGCCCTTGCGTTCCATCCCACGGAACCATGTCATCTGGCGTTTCGCAAACTGATGGATCGCATTCCCGAGCAAGGTCTTCAATTCATTGATATTGATAATTCCCAAAACGTACTGGGTGACGAACTTGTATTCGAGTCCGTAATAGGTGAGGTCTTCCGCAGGGATGCCGCTTGACAGCAGTCTGCGCACCTCGTCAGCCATTCCTTCTTCCAGTCTTGCATCCAGCCTTGCGTCAATTCTCCTGTTGCGTTCCTCACGCGAAACCAGAGTACCTATATAATATGTGTTCTTTGGAAGATAACAGGTGTTCTCGACAGGGTGTTCCTTGCTCCACAGTGCTATCTCAATGGCGCGAATTGCCCTTTTTCTGGTGTCTATGTCTGTCTTGTTGTGCAGCGGGCGGAGCGAACTCAGCATTTCAACAAGTTCTTCCATCGTCTTTTCTTCCAATGTGGCGCGCAGTTCCGGCGACGGCTTCACGTCCGGTATGGAATATCCGCAGGTTGCGGCTTCAAGATAAAGTCCTGAACCTCCGCACAATATGGGCAAACCGCCCTTATCCATAATATCCTTGTATGCCTTCTCGAATGCTTGCTGATATTGGTACAGGTCGAACTTGGTCCCAGCATCCACAATGTCTATGAGATGGTACGGCACATCCCCGTATTCGCCAAGGTCCTTGCCAGTGCCGATGTCCATACCTCTATATACCTGCCTGGAGTCCCCGGAGAGTATTTCAGCGCAGCCTTTTGCACGGTCATTGTCCAGTCTCATAAGCCTGTTGAGTTTGCGTGCAAGTTCCACCGCATACTTCGTCTTGCCGGATGCGGTCGGTCCGAGTACACAGATGAGGTCAATCTCCCCGTTTTTGATTTTGTCGAGAATTTCTTTCGCGGAAATCGTCTCCGGCTCGGGTAAATCTGCGATGTAGGTGTTGCTGTATGGATTCTTTGTTGGCATAATGTTATCCGGAAGGACTGGCTGTATCCGGTGCCGACAAAATTATAAAGAATTTTCCATTTCCTGCCGTATTCATTATCTTTGTGGTCCGCTCCGTGTGCCGGCGAACGTGCCGGAGTCGGTCGAAAACAGCGTCTTATGCGAAAAGAGAAAGTAAAGAACAGAGTCAATATCAACAACAAGAGGGCCTCATTCGATTATGAGTTCCTTGAGACTTATCAGGCCGGCATTGTGCTGTACGGTACGGAGATAAAGTCAATCCGCGCCGGAAAAGCCTCGATGTCCGATGCTTTCTGCTATTTCGACAAGGGACAGCTCTATGTGCGCGGCATCAACATCGCACTTTATGCCTGGGGCTCCTGGGGACAGCACGCTCCTCTCCGCGACAGAAAATTGCTTCTGCAGAAGCGCGAACTGGTTCATCTTCAGCAGAAAGTAAAAGAAAAGGGCCTCACCATCGTTGCGGTAAGGCTCTATATCTCAGAAAACGGCTATGCCAAGCTTACAATCGCACTGGCGCGGGGCAAGAAGCAGTACGACAAGCGTGAATCCATAAAGGAAAAGGACTTGCGCCGCGCGATGGACCGCGGAGAGGCGCTGTAGCCCGCCAGTCCGTTATAGTCCGAACGCTTCCTTGACTTTGTCAACCGAGTCCAGAAGTTCCCATCCGAAGAACTGCAGCACTTTCTCCACTTCCTTTCCGTTGCGGATGACTTTCACAGCCTTTGTGTAAGGCTTTCTGCCCACGTGTCCGTAACTTGCAGTCGGTTCGTAAATAGGGTTCTTCAACTGGAATTTCTCGATGATTTTTGCCGGGCGCAGGTCGAATATCTCTCCGGTTTTCTCGGCGATGAATGCGTCATCCAATCCTTTTACAGCTGTGCCGTAAGTATTTACGAATATGCTCACAGGTTTTGCCACGCCTATTGCGTAGGCGAGCTGCACAAGCACTTCATCAGCCACTCCTGCCGCTACCAGGTTCTTGGCAATGTATCTGGCGGCGTATGCTGCACTGCGGTCCACCTTTGAAGGGTCTTTGCCGGAGAATGCTCCGCCGCCGTGTGCTCCGCGTCCGCCGTAGGTGTCCACGATTATCTTGCGTCCGGTGAGGCCGGTGTCCCCGTGAGGCCCGCCGATGACGAACTTTCCTGTAGGGTTCACGTGCAGAATGAAGTCGTTTTTGAAGAGTTCTGCAGTCTTTTCCGGCAGCGATGCTATGACTTTCGGCAGCAGTATCTCCCTTACGTCCTTCTCTATCTTGTCGTGCATTGCCTTGTCAACTCTCACCTGTCCGAACTGTCGCACAGCCTCGTCATACTTCATATTGCCGAGCTCCGGGGCTACAAACTCGTCGTGCTGAGTGGAAACCACAATAGTGTGTACGCGTACAGGGTGATTGTGTTCGTCGTACTCTATCGTGAACTGCGACTTTGCGTCCGGTCTGAGATACGGCATAAGTTCCAGACTCTTCTTTCGGATGTCCGCAAGAATCTGAAGCGTAAGATGTGAGAGGGCGAGCGGAAGAGGCATATATTCCTCAGTGTCGCGGCAGGCATATCCGAACATCATACCCTGGTCACCGGCTCCTTGGTCTTCCGGGTTGGACCGTACCACACCTCTGTTTATGTCAGCGCTCTGCTCGTGGATTGCGGACAGCACACCGCACGAATTGCCGTCAAACATGTAGTCGGCCTTGTTGTATCCGATTTTGTTGATGACTTTGCGGACTGTTCCCTGAATGTCCACGTATGCGTTTTCCGCGCGGACTTCACCGCCTACTACGACGAGTCCGGTACTGCAGAATGTCTCGCAAGCTACTTTTGATTCCGCGTCCTGACGGAGAAATTCGTCAAGAACGGCGTCTGAAATCTGATCGGCAACTTTGTCCGGATGTCCCTCCGATACGGATTCTGATGTAAATAAATAATGCATATATGTGTTTTATAATCCAATTTGTGTACTGAACCAGCTTCTTCAGGACACAAAAAAACGTCCCACAATCGTGGAGACGTAACAAAAACACAAAACATTGATATGAAAAGTGGCTGCCTGTACGGCTGCCGAAGTCAACATTTTAGCATTTTTTTACGTGGTTGCAAGCAGGCAAATCTCTCCACGATTGTGAGCGCAAAGGTACAACGCCGATTTTATATTGACAAATATTTTTATCGGATATAATGTGGCCTGAAAAAACCGAATGAGGACTTAAATCGGTCATAGAGCACTACAGCGTCATTTTTCAGGTTGAGAATTTTATAAATCATTAAGTCTTAGCTGTGTTGGAATAAAACTTTAATGGTTTTAGGTTTTTGGAATTGTAATTAAAATCCTAAATTTGCGGCAAAATAATAACAATCTCTATGAATTATTCTTTAAAGCATTTGTTGCTTGCCGGCATCGCAATGTTGGCAGGCACGCTAGCCTATGCTCAGGTGACCACGTCCTCGATGAGCGGACGTGTCGCTGATGAAAAGGGAGTGCCGATGACCGGAGCCGCTGTTGTAGCGGTCCACGAGCCTTCAGGTACTGTTTACGCATCAGTTGTTAACCAGAACGGTCAGTATACCATCAACGGTATGCGTTCAGGAGGCCCATACAAAGTTGAGGTCTCAATGCTCGGTTACAACTCCATTGTCTTCAAAGATGTAACTCTTCAGCTTGCTGAGAACTACAATCTTAACGCAACACTCAAGGAGTCTACCGAATTTCTTGAGCAGGTAGTTGTGGTCGGTACTGCAAAATCAAAATTCAGCAATGAAAAGACCGGTGCCGCTACCAACATCAATAATTCACAGATTACTTCGCTGCCTACAGTAAGCAGAAGCATCACCGATGTTACCAGACTCTCACCTTACGGCGGAAACGGAATGTCCTTCGCAGGTGCTGACGGACGTACAGCCAACTTCACTGTTGACGGTGCGAACTTCAACAACAACTTCGGTCTTAGCTCAAATCTTCCTGGTGGCGGCAGCCCTATTTCCATCGATGCAATCGATGAACTTCAGGTGGTGATTTCTCCATTTGATGTACGTCAGACCAACTTCATCGGTGGCGGTGTCAATGCGATTACCAAATCAGGTACAAACACCTTCAAGGGAACTGCTTACGTATATCATAAGAACGAGAATCTCCGTGGTGACACAATCGGAGGCGAGCAGATTTCCGGCGCACGTGCAAAAGACCGTAAAACTACATACGGTTTCACACTCGGCGGGCCAATCGTGAAGAACAAACTCTTCTTCTTCGTGAACTTCGAGTATGTGAAGACTCCTACAGTCGCTAACAGATGGAGAGGTTCAGAGGATGGCGTTGCCGATGCCAACAACTATCTCTCACGTACGAAACTTTCTGACCTTAAGGCTGTTTCAGATTTCGTAAAACAGAAATACGGCTACGATACAGGTTCTTGGACTAGCTTCCCTGCAGATGAGAGCAATATGAAAGTGCTCGCCCGCATTGACTGGAACATCAACGAGAAGAACCATCTCGCAGTAAGATACAACTACACATTGAATGAAGGTTGGAACGCTCCTAACGGAACATCAATGGACGGTGGTACCAGAGCTTCAGGATACCGTACTTCACAGTACTCAATGTCTTTCGCAAACTCAATGTACGCAGTCGACAACCTCGTTCATTCAGTTTCACTTGACTTGAACAGCCGTATCAACGACAAGCTTTCAAACCAGTTCCTCGCTACATTCTCCAAACTCGATGACGTGCGCGATACCAAATCGAACGAATTCCCGTTCATCGATATTCTCGACGGAAACGGCCAGAACTATATGGCCCTCGGATATGAGCTCTTTACATGGAACAACGCAGTGCACAACACTGTTGCCAATGTAAGGGATGACATTACCTGGTATCTTGGAAACCATACAATTACAGGAGGTCTTCGCTATGAGTATCAGTTGGCTGACAATGCCTATATGAGAAACGGTTCCGGATATTACCGTTACAAGACTCTTGATGATTTCCTCAACGGTGCTGAGCCTGAGATCGTTAACCTTACTTATGGTTACAACGGTGACAAGAACCCTGCAGCAACAGTACGTTTCCACCAGGCAAGTATCTATGCACAGGACGAGTGGGCCGCAACCGAGAAGTTCAAACTTACTTACGGTGTGCGTTTCGACGGACTGTTCTTTGACAATGGTGACCTTGTTACAAACAATGCAATCAAGGCGCTTACCTATTATCCTAAGGTTTACGATTTCAAAGCCAAGCACATCGACACAGGTAAATGGCCTGACACACAGGTTTCCATCTCTCCTCGTGTAGGTTTCAGCTGGGATGTCCTCGGAAACAAGAGCCTCAAGGTTCGCGGCGGTACCGGTCTTTTCGTAGGTCGTCTTCCGCTCGTATTCTTCACCAATATGCCGACCAACAGCGGTTCTGTTCAGTATCAGGCACAGATCAATGCTTCCAATGCAGCTAAGAAAGGCTTCTCAATGTCAGAGTTCGCCGGCGGTCTTGTTACAGATTCAAAAGGCAAGGCAACAGTTGACGCTTTGTACAAGAAACTCATAAGCCTCGGCTATCCTGCAAACTACACCTCAAAAGACGGTACAGTTCCTTCTTCAATCAGTGCAGTTGACAGCAAGTTCAAAATGCCTCAGGTATGGAAGACCTCTCTCGCCATTGATTACTCATTCCCTACTTCATTCCCATTCTCAATGTCTGTTGAGGGAATCTACAACAAGACAATCAACGGTGTGATGATTTCAGACTGGAGTATCAAGGATGTACGCGGTTTCGCCAAATTCAACGGTGTGGATAACCGTCCTATCTATCCTGAAAGCTTCCGCAACGGTACCAAGGCATTCGTCCTTGAGAATACCAACAAGGGTTACGGCTATTCTGCAAGCGCTTCAATGAATATGTCTCCTATTCCGGAGTTGAACATTATGGCAGCTTACACGCATACCGTTTCAAAGGAAATCACAAGTATGCCGGGTTCAGCAGCAGAGTCTGCGTTCACATACGTGCCTACATACGCCGGTCCTAACAACATCAAGCTTCATAACGCAATCAACGTCATCCCCGAAAGATTCATCGCTTCCATAACTCACAACGACCATTGCGGCAACCACTTCAGCCTCATCTACGAGACTTGGAAAGGTTCAAGCAATTACTCGTATATGACTACAAACGATATGAACGGTGACGGATACGCTTACGATGCAATCTACATTCCTACAGATGCCCAGGTAGCCAACAAGGAATTCCGTTTCGTGTCAGACAACGACCGTGACAGATTTATGGCATTCGTTCACAAGGACAAATACCTCAGCAAGCATCAGGGTGAGTATGCTGAAGCTTACAGCGTATATTCTCCGTGGGTTCACAGATTTGACTTCAGCTACAAGCACGATTTCAAGATCAAGGCAGGCAAGACTACCAACATTCTCCAGCTTGGCTTTGATATCAAGAATCTTATGAACCTCTTCAACTCCAACTGGGGTGTAATGAAAATCATCAACCCTGCTATCGGTTCAGAGGCAAGAATCCTCAAATATGAGGGTGTTGATGCAGACGGCTATGCTACATTCTCAACTCCGTCAGCAATCAACGGCTCTACCAAGACATTCACTGCTAACCACGCTATCGGTCAGTGCTGGTACGCCTCTATCGGTATCAAATATATGTTCAACTAATACATTTGCAGCACGAATATGAAATCTAGATATATTTTTCCTGCAGTCATAGCTGCTGTTGCAATGTTTGCAAGTTGCTCCGAGAAAGAGAATCTCTATCTCGACAATCTTCAGGTGTCAACTTCCTACATAGCAATTAGCCCTGAGGGGGGCGAGGTTACTGTAGATGTTACAGCGACTGAGGCCTGGACAATGGACTTCGATGTCAATGTCATAGGCAAAAAACTTGATAAGGTGAAGGGTATCGTAAATGATACTACACAGGTCAAGCAGCTCGACATAGACGATAATTCTTGGTTTACTGCTTCTGTCCGTGAGGGCGGCAAGGGTAAGACCACAGTCAAATTCTCTGCCGAGGCTACAACGGCATCGAGGACATCCAATATCACAATCAAGGCAGGTGACAAGGTGCAGAATCTTGTAGTTGCCCAGAAAGTGACAAGTTCAGGAGTGGAAATAACCCCTATAGCCGACGTTCTTGCCGGACCGGAAAAGACTTACCGCGTGAAAGGTTACTGCTCAATCATTTCCAATACCACCTACGGTAACTGGTATATGTCTGACGGCAACGGAAACACACTTTACATCTACGGTACTGTGGATGCTTCCGGTTCATACAACTGGAGCAGTTTCAACATCGCACTCGGTGACGAAGTTACAGTTGAGGGTATCAAGGTTGTTTACGGCAGCACTATAGAGCTCAAGGATGCTACATTCATTTCTGTAAAGAAGGCGCTTCTTGCAAGTGATGATGCTTCCAAGTACATCTCAAAGGGTGCAGAGACATTTACAATCAAAGTTGCACAGAAAGGCGAAAGCCTCTCATTCGAGTCCCAGGCTGATTGGCTTACATTTGAAGGAAATGGCTACACTTCAGACGGAAAGGGAAATCTCACATTCACTGTGAAGGCAACTGAAAACACTACTGGCGCATCACGTGAGGGTACGCTTGTGTTCAAGAGCGCAAAGGGCAGCGATGAGACAGAACTTCCTGTAACCATTATACAAATGGGTACAGAACCTGTCAAGTCCAATCTCAGAGCAATCAGCGAAACCCTTTTTAGAGCCACCAGCAAGGCCCCTGCAAGTTTCGACGTAACACTTGAGAGTGATGCTAGAGTGACATACAAGAATGGTAACAACTTCTTCCTCGAGGATGCCAAAGGCTGTCTTCTCGTTTACAGTTCTGATGTTAATCTTAAGGTAGGTCAGGTTGTTAAAGGCCGTGTATGGGGTAAAGGCTACGCTTATAACAATCTTCCGGAAGCAACCGCTTTCAATCTTCAGTTTGCGACTGTTACGACTTCTGAGGATCCTGTTGAACCGACAGAGGTGTCTCTTGCGGAGATTTGCGATAGCTATGACAGTTATCTCAACCGCTATGTGAAGATTAAGGGTTTGACCGTTGCAGAAGCTATTGATATTGATTATGAAACAGTCACAAGCAGCGGCAAAATCACAGACGGCAACTACACTTTAGCGTTGAACCACCAGAGCACTGGTAAATTCAATGGCAACAAGATTTGGTACTATGTTCAGGCTGCAGTGGGAAGCAAGATTGATCTAGTTTGCATCCCGTCAGTCTACAAGAATGATAAGCAGCTGAACGTTTATGCTCAGAGCTGGATAACTGCAAGCGAGTAATATTACTTTACATAAAGTAAAAAAGGCGGCCGATCCGGTCGCCTTTTTTTTATTGCTTTCGTTGCTTGGGTGATTCCCTAACGTATGGGTTTGCTACAAACTGCGGATAGCCGACTCGACAGTCTCGCACATACTGGAGCGTAGAGATTCGTCCGTGATGTTGTCGAGCACAGGCGTTATGAATGAAATCATCTGAAGCACCTTTGCTTCCTCTTCAGGAATACCTCTCGAGCGCATATAGAACTGCTCATCCTCGTTGAGTTGTCCGACGGTGGCTCCGTGTGAGCACTTCACGTCATCGGCATATATCTCGAGTTGCGGTTTGGATTCGGCGTGGGCTCCCTCTGACAGCACCAGATTGTGATTTGTCTGATAGGCTTCAGTCTTCTGTGCATCGGGAGCGACGATTATCTTTCCATAGAATTTGACATCTGATTTTCCTGCGGCTATGCCGTTGAAAATCTGATAGGATGAGCAATGCGGCTTTCTGTGGCGCACATCAGTGCGTATGCGGAGTTTTTCCTCACCGTTGCACAAGTACAGTCCGGAGATAGTCACGTCCGCGCCTTCTCCAATTATGTCAATATCGAGATTGACGTCGTGACTTGCACCGGGAAGAACCAGCACTGTGATATGCGCAGTTGAGCCGGCATTCACGACTACATTGCTGAACGGAAGCGCGCTCTTGTCAGAAATGACATAGACCTCGTTGAAAGCAGAGCTTTCCGCTATCTCCAGCGTATTCTCGCCTGTCAGTACGGGAGTGTCGATATAATGTCCCGCATCCACTTCTTTTTTTCTTATCTCGCTCATTGCCGGACCTTTAGAAGATGTCATAACCGTTCTCCTCTATCTTGTCCACAAGTTCGCGTCCGCCGGTCGTTACAATCTTGCCTGACTTGAGCACGTGCACGATGTCCGGCACGATGTAGTCAAGCAATCTCTTGTAATGCGTGATGACGATTGCCGCTTTCTCGGGTGTGTGCAGCGAGCGTACACCTTCAGCCACGATTCTTAGCGCATCCACGTCCAGGCCGCTGTCGGTCTCGTCAAGGATAGACAGGGTAGGGTCCAGCATCGCCATCTGGAAAATCTCGTTGCGCTTTTTCTCTCCTCCGGAAAATCCCACATTGACGTCGCGCTTGGAGAACTCAGGACGCATCTGTACGAAGGCCATCTTCTCTTTCATAAGTTTGAGAAAATCACCGGCTTTCATCGGCTCAAGACCGTCTGCCTTGCGTTTTGCGTTTATGGCGGTCTTCATAAAGTTGGTGATGGAAACGCCAGGCAATTCGATAGGGTATTGGAATGACATAAATATCCCGGCCCAGGAACGCTCCTCAGGAGACATTGCGAGCAAATCCTTGCCCATAAATGTGATGCTTCCTTCTGTGACGGTGTAAGAGGGCTTGCCTGTCAGCACGGAAGACAGTGTGCTCTTGCCGGCTCCGTTAGGTCCCATCACGGCGTGTATCTCGCCTTTACGGATGGTCAGGTCAATGCCCTTGAGTATTTCCTTGTCTCCGACAGATGCGTGGAGACCTTTGATTTCCAATAATATATCGTTTGTCATAAGTCTATATGGATATTGCGTAATCTGCAAATGCAAAGATACTATTTTTGACTTGCATTTTTACGGGACAGGATCATATCCGCTTCCGCCCCATGGATGACAGCGCAGTAGCCTGCGTATAGTCAGGTAAAGACCCTTGAACGGACCCCATTTGCGGAAAGCCTGGAGTGCATATTCGGAACAAGTCGGTGTGAACCTGCAAGTGACTGGTTTATAAGGGGATATGCAGACCTTGTAGAACTTTATCAGCACGATGAAAGGAAATATCGAGATTTTCTTCACGATATCCCTGATTTTCGCAAGCCGGCCGGATGTGTTCTCAGTTTCAGACATTATCAGGGCTTTTAATCTTTCCGGCAACTGCGGAGAGAATGGCCTTTACGGATGTGCTTACAGCATTGAAATCCAGTACTTCTGGAGTGTTGTATATGAACAGTATATCCGTTCCTCCGTTCTCCTGCACTACTGGCAGAAGCGACTTGTTAAGCCTGTAGGCCTCGCGAATTCTTCGTTTGAGCAGATTCCTTTTTACAGCCCTCTTGAAGCATTTTTTAGGTACAGAAACTACTATTCGATTGAATGACAATGTGTTTCCGGTTCTCCAACAATATCTGAATCCGTCCGTTCTTCCGTATCTGCCGTCCGCAAACAAAGCGGCGAGACCTTTTGTATTGGAAAGTCTCTCCTTCTTCGACAACGTATTGCGGACAACTGTTTCCATATCAGGATACCGTCAGCCGTTCTTGTGGGCTTCAAGATAAAGTTCAAGTGCACGGGCGACAGAAGGTGCTTCAGGAGTCGGAGCCTTGATTTCTATAGGCAATCCTGCATCTTCCATAGCCTTCACAATCTGCTTTCCGAAGGTGACGAACTTCGTGTGCTCAGGCTTGTATTCCGGAAAATTCTCAAAGAGTGAGCGTACGTCAGCGGGATTGTAAACGACCGCAAGATCGTATGACGACAGATTGACGCCCTTCAGGTCCTGAGGTACGGATTTGACGAACACAGCGGAGTTAAAGTTCAGTTTGCTGCTGCTGAACAGCGCCTTGAGTGCATCGTTACTGTTTGAGTCCGACGTAGTGATAAGGAACTTCTCTTCGCTATGCCTTGTCCCAATCTGTTCCAGAACTGATGCCGGTGTACCGTTTCCGTAGAATATCTTGCGCTTTCTGAAGACAATATGCTTTTGGAGATACATCGCCACAGCCTCTGTCGTACAGAAATATTTCATTGTTTCAGGAACTTTTATCCGCAGTTCTTCACAGATTTGGAAGAAAGCGTCTATCGTGTGCCTGGCAGAAAAGACAATCGCCGTATAATCAAGCACGTTAAGTCTTTGTGTTCTGAATTCTCTTGATGTAAGAGGTTCAATCAGAAAAAACGGCATAAAGTCTATCTGGACACCGTATTTCTCTTTGAGCGTCTCATACGGAGCCATATTCATCGGAGACTCCTGAGAGATCAAAATCTTCTTAATTGCCATAATTCGTTTATATCCTCAACACATCCGCATACGTTCGCACGCGGCATCCGCATTACAAATACAAGGATGAAACCACCAGCATCGCAGCAGGTAAAATTTCAACGCCGCAAAGATACAAAAATGACTTGAATTGACCACAATCGTAAGCCAATATCTGATATTTTCTAACCAAGAAAACAACCCATAGAAAGGCTGTGACATAAAGGGATATGGATTCTGCCGTCTGGGCGCATCCGTCAGAGACAGAACGGATTACCAACAGCAGTAGCAGTGCGGACGACAGAGCGATGGTGAAATTGCCCCAAGCTCCGTCAGCGGCGCGTGCCGTGTTTCCGCGGAGTCGTCCGGAAGGGATGGCAAGAGAGAAAAGCCATCTGACTGCAAGGAATGCCAGGAGAATTCCTATGACTGACAATGTCCTCATCCCGGGCGTCAGAGCGTCCATAAATCCGGCATTTATGAGGTTAAGTCGGGAAACGCACACGAGACATATAGGGACTGCAGCAGCGGCAACGGAGTTTCGCTCACGGCTGAGTCTCATATTGTTCTCCATATTGAGAATTTCTTTCCATCTGAAGAAACCTCCTGATACATAAGGAAATACGGAGATGTATCTTCTCATGGCGATGATTGCCAGAATGATACAGAACGCCATAAGCCCCCAGTTCAGCGCGGACAGACTCCAAGTGTCTGCAGCCGCCTGAATTTGCTCAGCAGCGGGAGCTCCCGTGTAGAGCTGACCGCCTTCAAAAGCCTGCGCCGCAGGTTTGATCTGCAGCGTATCCACCGATATTATTTCAGAAGAGATTGTCGGCACGGTCGTGAAAGATATGTCAGTTGCCCCTCTTTGCCTTGTAACCCATACCGGTAAGGAGTGCGGTGATCTTGTCCCTCAAGTCGCCCTGTATGGTTATTTCGCCGTCTTTTGCTGTCCCGCCGACCCCGCATTTGACCTTCAAGGTCTTGCCTAGTTCCTTCAAGTCAGCTTCGCTCCCGACGAATCCGCTTACGAGCGTGACCTGCTTTCCTGCACGGCAACGCCTGTCTATGGTGACTGTCAGTTTCTGTTTCTCCGGCGGAAGAGTCTCCTCTTCTTCGCCTGTTCCTTGTTCGTATTTGAAGTCCGGATTGGTCGAATAGACCACGCCCAGACGCTGTTTCCAATCGTTGTCTGCCATAATGCCCCGATTTCTTTTTGCAAAGATAGTTAATCTGTTTTAACTTTGTTAGTTCGGATAATACTCGAAAAGACGTAATTTTTATGGATAACAAGAAGTTCAGACTTTGGAACAGAATCACCGCTGCGGTAGTCTTCGTGATAGCCGCAGTGACCTATCTGTCCACAATCGAATCTACCGCATCGTTCTGGGACTGCGGTGAATTTATCGCCTCTTCATACAAACTGGAGGTGGGACACCCTCCTGGAAACCCTGTGTTCCAGCTTATTGCACGCTTCTTTACAATGTTTACAGGGGCAGCACACGCAGCCGTTGCCGTCAATGCAATGAGTGCACTGTGTTCTGCGGCGACCATATTCCTGCTTTATCTGACAATAGTCTTTTTTGCGAAAAGACTTGCCGGAAAGCCTGAAGGGGAAGACGGCTGGAGTCTCAGTCAAACGATCCTGATATGTGGTAGCGGTGCGCTGGGCGCATTGGTTTACTGCTTTTCGGATACATTCTGGTTTTCGGCAGTCGAGGGCGAAGTCTATGCGATGTCCTCCCTATTCACTGCGCTCGTAGTGTGGGCGATGACCAAATGGTATGAACAGGCTGACAGCCCATACGCCAACAGGTGGATAATTCTCATATCCTTCCTTATGGGTCTCTCCATAGGAGTCCATCTGCTTAACTTGCTGACAATTCCGTTTATGGTTTTCCTGTTCTTCTATAGGAGGCGCGAGAACGGGCATTATACATTCTGGCAGTATGTCGGAATTATGGCACTTTCGGTGGTCATTCTCGGCTTGCTGTTCTTTGTCATCATTCCGTATTTGCCGAAATGGGCTGCATACGCTGACCTGTTGTTTGTCAATGTATTCGGCTTGCCGTACAATTCCGGAGCGGCGTTCTTTATGGTTGCATTGCTTGCGCTCTGCTTCTATGGAGCATTCTGGACATACAAACGCGGCAAGGCCCTTTGGAACACTGTCATACTCAGCCTGACGACAATCGTCATCGGATTTTCCGTATTTGCTATAGTGATTATCCGTTCCAATGTGATGCCTCCGACCAACGAGTATCAGCCGGACAACGCCTTTACGCTTGTGCGCTATCTTTCACGTGAGCAGTATGGAACCACGCCATTGGTTTATGGACAGTATTACGGCGCGCCGTACAAGCTTGTGACCAAGAAATACTGGGCACCTGTAAACGGAAAGTACAAGTATGTAGATGCTCCTGTTGATCCTGTTTATGATGCTTCAGGAAAAATGTTGTTCCCGAGAATGTGGAACAGCGATTCCAAATACATCAAATTCTACGAATCGTACACCAAAGGAAAGGGGCGTACAATACCGGGTGCAGACTACAAGAAACCTTCGTTCGGCGCCAATCTCTGGTTCTTCTGGGATTTCCAGATGAATTGGATGTACTGGAGATATTTTATGTGGAATTTTGCCGGAAGACAGAATGATATTCATAGCCCGAGTCCTGGCGAACTGTTCTACGGTAACTGGGAATGCGGTATCAAGCCTATTGACGAAATGCGCCTCGGTGATCAGAGTGATGCCCCGGATGTGCTTAAAAATAACAAAGGCAAGAACCACTACTATCTTCTGCCGCTTCTGCTTGGCATATTCGGATTGTTCTTCCAGTTTGAAAGGGATAAACGCGGGTGCTGGCTGACATTCCTGCTCTTCTTTATGACGGGCATAGCGATTGTGCTGTATCTGAACCAGCCTCCATATCAGGTTCGTGAGAGGGATTATGCCTATGCTGGTTCGTTCTATGCGTTCGCAATCTGGGTTGGCTTCGGTGCGATGGCATTGTACCACTGGATAGGCGGAGCATTGGCACGCAAGCATTCCGTTGCGACAGCGGGCGTCCTTACGGTGGCGAGCCTTTTCGTGCCGGCTCTTATGGCGCAGCAGAACTGGGATGACCACGACAGAAGCAACCGCCGCACATCTGTGGAGATGGCAAAGAACTATCTCAATTCAGTCGGCGAACAGGGTATTCTGATTACTCACGGAGACAACGATACTTTCCCTCTCTGGTATGCCCAGGAGGTCGAAAATGTCCGTCCGGACGTGCGTATCTGCAATACCTCTCTGCTTGGTACTGACTGGCATATCGGACAGATGAAATGGGCCTGCAACGAGTCCAAGCCTTTGCCTCTGACAGTGAGTGCGGAACAGTATCTGTACGGAACCAACGACTATATCTATATATCTGACACCCGCAATCAGGTCATTCCTATTGCAGACGTGATGACTGTGTTCAAGCATCCTGACGCGAAACTCGTTCTCGAGGGCGGCAAGACTGTGGACTATATAATGTCCAGAAAGATAAGTGTTCCTGTCAATAAGGAGAATGCTCTCAAGTCGGGAATCGTGAGCCCTAAGTTTGCGGATATGATTCCGGATCAGATTGTCCTCGAAATACCTAAGGGCAAGAATTATATTTCGAAGCCGGAGTTGTTCCTGCTTGACCTTCTATCCAATTATCAGTGGGACAGGCCTATAAATATGCTCAGTCAGGGCGGCGACCTCAATATCGGCATCAAGGATTATCTTATGTTTGAAGGATATTCGAGCAAGCTTGTTCCGTTCAAGAACAAAATCAGCGCTGCTGACCCGGGACTGGTTGATCTTGACGAACTGTACGACAAGATGATGAACGTATATACCTGGAATGACATACGTAGGGATAACTATGATGTTGATTATCAGAACTATTATACATTCCTCGGCGTGCTTCCTCAGCGTGAGCTGTTCGTGTCTACCGCAAACGCACTGCTGAAAGCCGGAGACAAAGAACGTGCTCTGAAAGTCCTTGACAAGTGCCAGGAATCTATGCCGGACAATGTTTGGCCGTTGGAGTCCATTCCTCTCGGGTTTACCACAAATGACTATATGGTCGTCAATATGGTCAGCGACTATTATGCGGTAGGCGCACCTGAGAAAGCGACGGAACTTGGTCTGAAGATGGCAAATGAACTTCTGAAGTCAATCAAATTCTATATGGAGTTCTATGAATATGCAAGTTCAGACTTTGACACCTGCTGCCAGTTCCTGTATTATCTCATTGACGAGATGGATGCAGGCGGTGCCAAGAAGGAGACGGTCGAGCTCAAGCGGGAACTCGTAAGCATGCTCAAGTCGGCATCGTCGGATATGGACGAGGAATTGGATGATTTGAATGAGGATTTGTCCAAGGAGGATACTTTAGGATAGGATTGACGATTACAAAACAGTTCTGAATGAAGAAAATAAGGAATTTCTGCATAATAGCGCATATTGACCACGGCAAGAGCACTCTTGCCGACAGGCTTATTGAACTCACCAAGACGCTGGGTGCCAGAGAGATGGAGAATCAGGTCCTGGATGATATGGACCTGGAAAAGGAGAAGGGCATAACCATCAAGAGCCACGCCATCCAGATGGAGTACAATTATAAGGGGGAGAACTATGTGCTCAACCTGATTGACACTCCGGGCCACGTGGATTTCTCCTATGAGGTGTCACGCTCCATCGCTTCCTGTGAAGGTGCGCTGTTGGTTGTCGATGCCACGCAAGGCGTTCAGGCGCAGACGATTTCCAATCTTTATCAGGCTATTGAGCACGGTTTGGAGATAATCCCCGTGCTGAACAAGATAGATATGGACTCGGCGCGTCCTGATGTAGTGACAGACGAGGTCTGCGAACTGTTGGGCTGCAAGCCGGAAGAGGTATATCAGGTATCCGCGAGAACCGGCGAGGGTGTCCCGCCGCTGTTGGACGCGATTGTTGAGAAAATTCCCGCACCGCAGGGAGATCCCGACGCTCCGCTTCAGGCATTGATTTTCGATTCTGTGTTCAACTCATTCAGGGGAATCATTGCATATTATAAGATTAAGAACGGTTCCATCAGGACAGGGGACAAGGTCAAGTTCTTCAATACAGGACAGGAATATGTTGCTGACGAGGTCGGAGTGCTGAAGATGAAGTTGAGTCCGACAGAAGAAGTGGGTTGTGGCAATGTGGGTTACATTATTTCCGGAATCAAGACTGCAGCAGAGGTCAAGGTGGGTGATACCATCACACATGTGGAAAATCCTTGCAGGGAGGCTATTGCAGGTTTCGAGGAGGTCAAGCCGATGCTCTTTGCCGGTATGTATCCGGTGCAGGCGGATAAATATGAAGAATTGCGTTCTACGCTCGAGAAGTTCCAGCTGAACGACGCTTCGTTTGTATATGAGCCAGAGTCGTCAATGGCGCTCGGATTTGGTTTCCGGTGCGGTTTCCTAGGTCTGCTACATTTGGAGATTGTGCAGGAAAGGCTTTTCCGCGAGTTCAATATGGATGTCATTACGACAGTCCCGAACGTTTCCTATAAAGTATATACTACGAAAGGCGAGTGCATAGACGTGCACAATCCATCCGGACTTCCTGCCCCGACGTTGATAGACCATATCGAGGAACCGTACATAAGGGCGCAGATTATCACCAATACTGAGTTCTACGGCCCGATAATGAAGCTTTGTATCGACAAGCGCGGTACCTTGACCGGTGAACATTACGTAACCGCAGACAGGGTGGAACTGACTTATGAACTGCCGTTGTCGGAGATAGTCTTTGACTTCTATGACAAGTTGAAGACCATTTCGAAAGGATATGCTTCATTTGATTATCACATAAAGGGTTACAGACCTGCGAAACTTGTAAAGCTCGACATATTGCTGAACGGGGATCCGGCCGATGCGCTCTCGACTCTGATACACGAGGACCGCGCATACGACTTCGGCAGGAAGATATGCCTGAAACTGAAAGACCTTATTCCGAGACAGCAGTTTGACATAGCGATACAGGCGGCAATCGGTGCCAAAATCATTGCCCGTGAGACCGTACGTCAGGTTCGCAAGGATGTGACGGCGAAGTGCTATGGCGGTGATGTTACGCGAAAGAGGAAACTTCTTGAAAAACAGAAGGAAGGAAAGAAAAGAATGCGTCAGATAGGTACCGTGCAGGTGCCTCAGAGCGCATTTATGGCGGTTCTTAAACTCGATTCATAATGCTTAAAGTCGCCATACTGCTGACAGTCCATAACAGACGGGAAAAGACACTCGAGTGCCTTCAGAACTGCTATCAGCAGATAGATTCGATGAAGGGCGATGGGACTTATGAGTTCTCCGTATATATGGTCAATGACGGATGCACTGACGGTACGCCGGAAGCTGTATCGGAAGTCTATCCGCAGACTCATATCATACGCGGAGACGGCTCGCTCTTCTGGAATCAGGGGATGCGGGCGGCGTGGTCTGCCGCTGCAGCCGATGGACATGATTTCTACCTGTGGCTCAATGACGATACCATTTTGAAAGAAGGTGCGCTCGCCACGGTTATGGAAACGTCGGCATTCCTCAGACACAAGGCAATAGTGGTCGGTTCGGCGGAGAATGCACGTGGCGCCCTGAGCTATGGAGGCAGGACTAAAACCGGACGTCTGGTGCAGCCGGACCCTGTCATCCCCGTGTCGTGTTACACCTTTAACGGCAATCTCGTTCTCGTGCCTTCCCACGCATACCGCATTCTTGGAATGCTTGACGAGCATTATCATCATAGCTTTGGAGACTATGACTACGGCGTGCGCGCGTGCAAGGCGAATGTCGTCCGCGTAGTAGCCCCAGGAATCCTGTGCAAATGCGACCGTAATCCCGGTGTGCCGAAATGGCGTGACCGTGCTGTCCCTCTAAAGGACAGGATTGCATATCTCCATAGTCCCAAAGGACGTCCGCCCCGTGAGCAGTTCCGTTATGATATGCGTAGCAGAGGCTTTGTCTTCGCGATTTTCCACGGGCTTTCAGTCGCCGTCAAAGTGTTCTTTCCCAAGAGCGCCAATTAGAAGCAGTCCCTATTTTTCCGAATATTTACAAAATACAGGCTTACTATGTCTAAAATACAATACTATATCAAGTCTATGAGGCTCAGAACGTTGCCTCTTTCTCTCGCTGGGGTTTGCCTCGGAATAATGCTTGCGGCCGCTGACTATCACGTCAGCTGGAAAGTCGCGCTTTTGATTATGCTTACAACGATATGCCTGCAAGTGCTTTCAAACATATCCAACGAGCTTGGGGATACGCTCAGCGGAGTGGACGGAGAGAACCGCAACGGTCCGCAGTATTCGCTTGAAGAGGGCGGACTTACGATTCCTCAGATGAAGAGGTTCATCGTTGTGACGGCTGTCGCTTGCGCATTGTCCGGACTGCTTATGCTTCGGGTGTCGTTCGGTACATTGTTCGCAATCGAGCCGCTCTGTCTCATCGCTCTCGGAGCCGCTGCGATCGGAGGAGCCATAAAATACACCCTCGGCAAGAATCCCTATGGTTACAGGGGACTCGGGGATATTTCAGTGTTCATCTTTTTCGGACTCGTGTCAGTGCTGGGAGCATATTTTGTCGCAGCGCATACGATTCTTTCCTGGATAATGGTGTTGCCGGCTGTTGCGATAGGGTGCTTCAGCGTGGCGGTACTGAATGTCAATAATATACGTGATATGGAGACCGATGCCGGGATACGTGTGACGACCCCGTTGCGAATCGGCATAAAGGGGGCGCGCATTTATCAGACTGTTCTTGTGGTGGCGGGATGGCTTTGCCTTGTGGCGTTCAATCTGATGCGCTTTCCGGACGTATGGCATTGGCTTTTCGTGATTACTCTTCCGCTTTTTATTAAACATCTTGTGGGGGTGTGGATAAGCACCGGCAAGGAACTCGACGGTATGCTTCCTCTGCTTGTTATTTCCACTTTTATCCTATCAATGCTTCTCGGCGCAGGCTATCTTGTGTTCCTTCTATAGTTCAAGTTTTGTAAGCATCTAAATTCATCGCTATTCCCGTCTTTAGCGCCTGTTTCGACCTCTATAATTCACACTTGGCCAACGCACTTCTGTTAACTCTCAGTCGACATAGCGACAGCTCTCAGGAGCACGGGGAAAGGTTTCCCCGATACCCCTTCTGTCGCTTCGCTCCATTAACAGCGGTGTTTCGCGTTTGCGAAACTTAAGTTTTTTTGTAGTATCGGGTACGGTATTTGAAATTGTAAGGTTCGCATAAAAAAGACGGTCACCACTTCTCAGCGGCTTCCGTCTCCACAACAAATATGATTGGTTGATAGTAGAATTTCTACGTTTTTCTCCGCCTGATAGCCTTCGTTCTTATCGGCGGAGGAGTAGATGTTTAATACTGCTTGCAACCTTTGTTCGCAAAATAATTAAATTTTTTAGAACTAACAATCTGTAATCGAAAAATATTGCAGAAAAAAATTGTACAACTGTCTGTATATTAGCGATGTCGGATTGTGGCTGTGCCAAAAATCGTGATAATTGCGAACGTAATTGCAAACTTTGATTATAAAATGAAAGGCCGGTCTTGCAAATTCTTCGGGACGTGAAGTATTATAGAAAGTCTTAAACTTTCATTAACTTTGCTCTGATAATGTGAGTTTCGCATTTGAGAAAATTATATCGACAATCAAAAAATTAAAAATATGGACAAAAAAGTTCTACTTATGATTCTTGATGGTTGGGGTGAAGGAAGACACGACCATTCCAATGCCATCTACACAGCGGGTGCACCGTTTATTGATTCTCTCAGGGCAAAATATCCTATGAGCCACCTCCAGGCTTGCGGCGAATATGTCGGACTGCCTGACGGACAGATGGGTAACTCTGAGGTCGGTCATATGAATCTCGGTGCCGGCCGTATTGTGTATCAGGATCTTATGAAGATAAATAAGGCTTGCAGGGAGCATAAGCTTCTCGACAGGGCTGAAGTGAAGGGAGTTTATGATTATGTGAAGAAGACCGGAAAGAAGCTTCACCTTATGGGATTGTGCTCTACCGGCGGTGTCCACAGTTCTTTGGATCATTTCTATGAGTTCCTTAATGTCGCAAAAGAGTGCGGTCTTGACAAAGTGTTCGTACACTGCTTTATGGACGGCCGTGACACGGACCCTCACAGCGGAAAAGGATTTGTGGCAGACCTCGAAAAACATATGGCTGAAAGCACCGGAAAGGTCGCATCTGTATGCGGACGTTTCTATGCGATGGACAGGGACAAGAGATGGAACCGCGTCAAGGAGGCATACGACCTTCTGGTAAACGGTCAGGGCGCTGCGTTTACATCTGCAGTTGATGGTGTTCAGGCATCATACGATGCGGATGTTACCGACGAATTCATCAAGCCGATTGTCATCACTGACGCAGCAGGAGCTCCTCTTGCAAAGATTGAAGATGGTGATGCTGTCGTATTTATGAATTTCCGCAATGACCGTGCGCGTGAGATTACAATGGTTCTTACCCAGCAGGATATGCCGGAAGAGGGTATGCACACAGTGCCGAATCTGTACTATTGCTGTATGACTCCGTATGATGCTGATTTCAAAGGCGTTCACATTCTTTTCAACAAGGAAATCGTGAAGGATACCCTAGGAGAAATAGTTGCTAAAGCCGGAAAGCACCAGTTGCGTATTGCCGAGACGGAAAAATATGCTCACGTTACATTCTTCTTTAACGGCGGACGTGAGGAACCGTTTGAAAATGAAGACAGGATCCTCGTTCCGTCTCCTAAGGTGGCCACATACGACCTTCAGCCGGAGATGAGTGCTCCGACAGTTACCGAGAAACTCATTGCCGCTATCGACAGCGACAAAGAAGACCTCATCATTCTGAATTATGCCAACGGTGATATGCTAGGACATACAGGAGTTTATGATGCTATTTGCCAGGCTGTCAGATATATCGACAGCTGTGTCGAGAGAGTTGTGACCGAGGCTATTGCGCACGGCTATGTGGTTCTCGTCACCGCAGACCACGGAAATGCGGACTATGCTGTCAATGACGACGGCACGCCGAATACCGCACACTCGCTCAATCCGGTTCAGTTCATTGTCGTAAATGCAGGCGATGAGGTCAAGACCGTGAAAGACGGTGCATTGTGCAATGTGGCTCCTACTGTACTCAAGCTGATGGGAATACCTCAGCCGGCAGATATGGATGCTGAGCCGCTTATCTAAAGTTGGTTATGGCAAGTTTCGGATGGTTCGGAGATAACGAACACAGGGTTTTCGACTACAAACCCAGATACTTCGACAAGGAAAAAGAAGAGTTGAAGCAGAAATTCGGCAAGGTGGACGGGTCCTCGGATCCTGCCCCAGACAAATATGTGCCGGGTTCGTATCTTCGCGGCTCCTTCCGGGAAGGACCTAAGAAACGCTCGTCAAACAAGGCGCAGAAAATCATCACGTTGGTTGGACTCATACTCTTTGCAGTCGTGATGATATATGTCGCCAAGTTCTATTCTTTGCTGTAGGTCTGAATACGGTCGTCAAGCACAAGCGATGGATATAAGGATATTACCAAGCAATATAGCCAATATGATTGCGGCGGGAGAGGTCGTTCAGCGACCGTCTTCCGTGGTTAAGGAGTTGATGGAGAATGCCGTGGATGCCGGGGCGACCCAGGTGTCAGTCATTCTCGCGGATGCCGGCCGTACGCTGATTCAAGTGATTGACAACGGATGCGGAATGACTCCGGATGAGGCTGTACTTTGCTTTGAGCGTCACGCTACATCCAAGATAGCCACCGCAGAAGACCTTGCGGACATCACGACTTTCGGCTTCAGAGGTGAGGCTCTGGCTTCGATAGCGGCTGTTGCCGAGGTGACGTTGAGGACCAGACGCGCGGAGGATGAGGTGGGATGCAAGGTCGTATTCGCTGATTCCACACATATATCCACGGACGAAGTGTCCACGCCCGCAGGCTCCAATTTCGCTGTAAGAAACCTGTTCTACAACGTGCCGGCACGGCGGAAGTTCCTGAAATCCGACAATGTGGAGATGAAGCACGTGATAGAGGAATTTACCCACGTGGCTCTCACACGACCGGAAATAGGCTTCAATCTTACCCATAATGGCAAGGAAATTTTTGTGCTTAAGCCTGCCAAGTCGCTGAAATTCAGGATTCAGGATGCGCTGGGAATCGGCATCGCCAGCAAAGTGGTGGACCTGGAAGTGAACACTTCCATAGTCAATGTCAAGGGCTATATCGGACGCCCGGACCAGGCGAAAAAGACTCTCGGCAACCAATTCTTCTTTGTGAACGGCAGATATTTCAGAAGCCCATATCTGCACAAGGCTGTGATGAATGCGTACGAGAGTATGCTTCCGCAGGAGGCGACGCCGTCATATTTCATTTACCTTGAGGTGGATCCGCATTCGGTGGATGTAAATATCAGCCCGACTAAGACAGAAGTGAAGTTCGCCGATGACAGCATCATATTCCAGACATTGTATGCCTGTGTGAAGGAGTCACTGGGGCGCAATTCATTCGGAGCCAGCATTGACTTCGATTCGCAGAATATGGTGGAGATTCCGGCGTTCAGCAATAAATTCGACGAATACCGTCCGGATGTTTCGGCCCCGCAGGTGTCTTTGGATGAAGAGTATAATCCTTTTGCGATGCCGGGTGAGACGCAACACGGCACTGGCTCCGGATCTTTCGGTGGAGGCGCGCAGCACGATGGCAGTTCTCAGTTTGGAGGATTTCCGCAATCTCAGCCAGGCGGAGGGCAATACTCCAAGTATATAGACAAAAGGGATGATTACGGAAAGCTGTTCGAAGACAAAGTCGCTTCGCAGCCGGTGCAGATTGTCGTACAGAAGAAATATATAGTAACCACGTCCAAGTCAGGACTTCTCGTCATTAACATACGCAGGGCGCAGGAACGCATATTCTATGAACGCTTTCTCAAGGCGTTGAAAGGTGGTGAACACGTGAGCCAGAGCGCCTTGTTCCCAGTACAGGTTAATGTCGGAGCGGACAACAGGCTGATTTTTGACGAGCACGCGGAGATGCTGAAGTCTCTGGGGTTCGACATATCGCCGTTCGGAGTGGACACGATAGTGGTGAACGGAATGCCTGAAGGATTTCAGGTGGACCAGAGCAGCGTGGAATCGGCTATGGCTGATGTGCTGATTGCATTGACGGAGAATCATACCGGGCTGGCAGAGATGATAGAGTCCTCAATGGCGGAAAAGTTTGCCAGACTGGCGGCATCGGAATGTAAGCCGGTGGAATCTCCTGTCGAGGCACGGAGTTTGACTGACACGCTTTTCGCCTGCTCAAATTCCGAATATACGAGCAGCGGACACAAGATAATGTCCATACTTTCAGTGGACAGTTTGGATAAGATATTCTGAAAATTATGACATACTATAACGGAAGCGGTCGCGGAGGCTTCTTGTCATTTATTCCGCCTGTGGTTAAGAATCTGGTGGCTATCAATGTGCTGCTGTTCATCGCAACGTGTATCAACGAGAACTTTATGATAGCGAACTTTGCGATGTTCTATCCCGCTTCGCATTGGTTCAGGCCGTGGCAGATTCTCACGCACATGTTTATGCACGGGGATAGTTGGCATATTTTCTTCAATATGTACACCCTGATGATGTTCGGAACGGTGTTGGAGAACCGCATAGGCTCGAAGAAGTTCCTCATATTCTATTTCGTTACAGGATTGGGCGCGGTCGCCCTTCATACCGGAGTTCAGTGGCTTCAGGCTCAATATTACATAAGTGTTGGAAATGCCGCAGCATATATGAGCCTTCTCAATATCAAAACGCTTGGAGCATCCGGAGCTATTTTCGGAGTTCTGATAGGCTTTGCAATGTGCTTTCCAGAGTCAAGGCTTACGCTTTTGTTTCCGCCGGTTACGATGACCGTCAAGTGGTACGTCATCATATTCGCTGTCATTGAATTGTTTACAGGTATAACCGGAATTCAGTCGGGAATAGCGCATTTCGCCCATCTCGGAGGAATGCTGTTCGGCTGGCTTCTGATAAGATGGTGGAAAAGGCACGGGCAGTTGTATTGATAATTAGGTGCTTATGGTGCGCAAGCCAAGGAAAAGAAGCCTGTTTTTCGGCATAACGTCGCGGACATTGATGACAATATCTGCCGCGCTTCTGCTGGTCAGTTTCTTTTCGATGTTTGTGAACCCGGCAAGGGCCTGGTTTATGACCATATTCGGGCTGTTCTTTTTTCCTCTGCTTCTCTGTAATCTGGTTCTTGTTTGCTGGGCGATTTTCAGAAGATCATCCGCAGTAGTCATACCGCTTCTGGCATTGTTGCCTACGGCCATAATGTTTGGCAAATTCTTTCAGTTCCGCTCTTCCGGAGTCGAGACTGAAGACGGGCTCAAGATAGTGTCATACAACGTCGGACGCTTCGTCTCTCCTGACGGGGAAATGCGTCAGGACATCAAGGCGTGCACGGATTCCGTATTCAATTTTTTGCGGAACGAGAATGCTGACATCATCTGTCTCCAGGAATTCTATATGAAAAATCCTGGCCGTGTGAAGGCCTTTCTTGAGGAGAAGATGAAAGGCTATGATGTTGAGTATTACGTCAATGTGGATGCACGCGGATGCTATGGCAATGTGACTCTCAGCCGTTATCCGGCACTGGGAAAGGGTAAAATTGACTTCGACCACAGCTCTAATCTCGCACTCTATTCGGACTATATGATAGATGGTGAACGTGTAAGGGTATATAACTGTCATTTCGAGAGTTACAGCATTTCATTATCAAGGTTGGCCGCTTCGTTGGAGAAGGATTATCACAGCGCAGTGCTTGCCACTGAGGAGAAGATGAGAAAGTCCATAGTCCGCAGACCGCGTCAGGTTGAAAGCGTGATGCGGGATATTGAGAGTTGCAACTATGAAGTCATCGTGACGGGCGATTTCAATGATACTCCGATGTCATACACATATTGGCGTCTCAGCCGTACAGGTAGAGATTCGTTCGTGGATGCCGGCAGTGGCACGGGGTACACGTTCTACAAACTGCGTCCTTTCCTTAGAATTGACTACATCCTGTTTCCGGAATCGTATAGAGCCGTGATACACAAGGTTATACATAAGAACTTTTCGGATCACTATCCGGTTGAGGCTGTGATTCGGAAATAGAAGTGAGTCAGCTAGTGGAGGTTGAGATTATGGTAAAGTGTGGGGATAGCAAGAATTAGGATACTTGAGATATTTGAATAATAAATGACGTTATGAGAGATATTAAGAAAATATTGGCAGAGACTCTGGACGTGCTGAAAAAAGGCGGAGTAATTCTTTATCCGACCGATACAGTCTGGGGAATCGGCTGCGACGCGACAAACCCAGAGGCGGTCGCAAGAGTATATGACATCAAGCATCGTTCTGACAGCAAGGCACTTGTCCTTCTCGCCAGCGATATGGATATGATTTGCCGTTTCGTGAAAGTTATTCCGGATATCGCGGAGCAGCTTGTCGAAGTGAACGACAGACCGATGACGCTGATTTATCCGGGAGCCATTCACGGCAATGCTCCAAAAGACGGTGAGAAAGCTGTTGCCGACAGACATTTTCTTGCATATAATGCTGTGGCTGAGGACGAAACAGTCGGCATCAGGATTCCGAATATGGATTTCTGTAAGGACCTTGTGTATAAACTTGGCCGTCCGCTTGTGTCAACGTCAGCAAACGTTTCCGGCGAGCCTACTCCGCACAAGTTTGCGGATATTCCGGAAGAAATACGTTCCGCTGTGGATTATATAGTTGAACCGGCTCTTGAGAAAACATCGTCCGGACAGGCCTCTCAGATACTAAAGGTTGGCATTGACGGTGAAATCCAAATCATCAGGGAATAATGGAGATTTTTTGGACTGACGACATATCCGGCGGTATCTGCAATCTAGGAGAAGACGAGTCCGCACATTGCGTCCGTGTCCTCAGGCATCGTGTCGGGGACACAATTTCCGTCATAGACGGAATGGGAACGATGTATGAATGTGAATTGGTTTCCGCTTCTCCAAAATCTGCACAGGCAAAAATTCTACGTCGCTTTGAGAACTGGGGAGGGCATGGCTATCATCTGACGTCGGCTGTATGCCCTACAAAGAACATTGACAGGTATGAATGGTTTGTAGAGAAGGCTACAGAGTTCGGTGTGGACAGGATTGTTCCAGTCATAGGCGAGCATTCGGAGCGTAAAGCCGTAAAGCCTGAGCGTTTGGAGAGAGTGATTTTATCAGCGACTAAGCAGTCACTGAAGGCATCGATTCCGGAACTGTCTGAAGCGATGTCGGTTTCTGACTTCATAAAAGCCACGGAGGGGAAGGATGCTCTGAAACTTATCGCCTACTGTTTTGAAGATGGGGAGCAGAGACATTCCATCCGTGACGAATTGGAGTCGTACAATGGAGGTTCGGTGATTGTCCTCATAGGCCCGGAAGGCGATTTCTCCAAAGAAGAAGCTGAAAAAGCGATAGATGCAGGCTACATTCCCGTGCATATCGGTTCTTCCAGACTTCGCACCGAAACCGCCGCCCTCGCCGCCGTCTCGATGGTTTACTACAAGTATTTGAGATAAGCGTATTTGCGCACCTCTGCTGTTTTATGGAGCAAAGCGACAGAAGTGGTATCGGGGAAAACTTTCCCCGTGCTCCTGGGAGCTGTCGCTATGGCGACTGAGGGTTGAGAAGAAAGTGCGTTGGAAATGTGTGAATATGGAGGTTGAAAGAGGCGTTAATGGTAAGAATAGCAAGAAATTGGAAAATTAGTACTCTTTGTAAATGTTTATAGGAATCATTTCAGATACACACGGCATCTTCAGCCCCGAGTTTAAGGATTTTCTCGCTCCAGTGGATCAGGTCTGGCACGCCGGGGATTTCGGCGGAAGCGTGAATTTTGCCGATGAGATAGCTGCATTCAAACCGCTTGTGGGAGTTTACGGCAACTGCGATGGACAGGATATCCGTCTGGTCTATCCTGAATATCAGTGCTTTGAGTGTGAAGGAAAACGCATTCTGATGATGCACATCGGCGGTCGTCCGGGCCGTTATGACTTCAAGGCTAGAGAATTGATTGCCAGATATCACCCTGATATCTTCATCTGCGGCCATTCCCACATTCTTATGGTGAAATATGACAAGTCCGCCGGTCTCCTGTATATCAATCCCGGGGCTTGTGGCCTTCAGGGATGGCATCAGGAGCGCACAGCATTGCGTTTTCATATCGATAACGGCAATATTCACGATATGGAACTCTTCCGCGAGCCGAAGAATCAGAAGGTAAATTTTTAAAATTTTTCTTTGAGTTTAATAAAAGTGTGTGTACTTTTGCGCCTTGGAAAAATTCAAAGTTTAACTAGTTAAAGTGTTAAAACCATGAAAAAGGTGTTTATGTCTTTGGCAGTTGTAGCTATGATGGTTGCTGCTGCATCTTGCGGTAACAACGCTGCAAAGAAAGCTGAGGCTGAGGCTGCTGCTAAAGCTGACAGCGCAAAGGTTGCTGACAGCCTTGCTGCTTGTGCTGCTTGCGCATCAGCTGCTGATTCTTGCTGCTGCCACGCTGCTGATTCTGTAGTCGCTGAATAATTCAGAGTTACAGCCTGATGCGTCCGGAGGAGGGCGCCAATGAATGCGGTACCTTGAGGCAACTCAGGATGCTGCTTTTTTTTGTCCTCTATCTTCAGCTTAGTATCTTTGCAAAATATGAGCGCAAAAGAGAAAACAGTGTGGTTCTGCAAGAACTGCGGTAACGAAAGCCCCAAGTGGATGGGGCGCTGTCCCGCGTGTGGAGAATGGAACTCTATGGTGGAGCAGACGGTGGCGACAGGGAAACCGTCCAGAAATCAGGCTGCGTCAGTCTCCTCACCTGGTCACAGACCGATGCACTTGAAGGAGATAGACGCATCGTCAGAGAACCGTATCTCATTGGGACTCGGTGAGATAGACAGACTTCTCGGTGGTGGTATAGTAAAGGGCTCGCTTGTTCTTATCGGTGGTGAGCCTGGCATCGGCAAATCCACATTGTCGCTTCAGATTCCCCTTGGGTCTCCATCCCTGAAAACGCTGTACGTCAGCGGTGAGGAGAGTGCACGACAGGTGAAGATGCGTGCGGACCGACTCGGCGGGGATAACTCCAACTGCTTCATTTACAGCGAAACTGACATAAATAATATTATTTCGCAGGCGGATGCTCTCAAGCCTGACTTGATGGTGGTCGACTCGGTGCAGACGATGTTTTCCGCTAACGTGGAATCTTCAGCCGGTTCCGTATCGCAAATCAAGGAAGTGACTGCGATACTGCTTCACTATGCCAAGGTATCAGGCGTTCCTGTCATCCTTATCGGACATATCACAAAAGACGGATATATCGCCGGCCCTAAGATATTGGAGCATATTGTGGATGTCGTTCTGCAGTTTGAGGGCGACAACAAAGGCTCTTACAGGCTCTTACGCAGTATAAAGAACAGATTCGGTTCAACTTCAGAACTAGCAGTGTTCGAGATGACGGGAACAGGACTGCGCGAAGTTACCAACCCTTCCGAGATGCTGATTCCTATGCACGAAGAAGGTCTCAGCGGTACGGCGGTGTGCGCAATGCTTGACGGCTTGCGACCGTTTCTTTTTGAAGTTCAGGCACTTGTGAGCACAGCGGCGTATGGCACCGCACAGAGGTCTGCTACAGGTTTTGACGTGAGGCGTCTGAATATGCTCCTTGCCGTGCTCGAGAAGCGGGCCGGATTTAAGTTGAATATGAAGGATGTGTTCCTCAATATGGCTGGAGGCTTGAGAGTTACTGACCCTGCTTGTGACCTGGCTGTCGTGTGCGCTGTGCTTTCTTCCAACTTTGATTTCGCGATACCTGCTGACGTGTGCTTTGCCGGTGAGGTTGGATTGAGCGGGGAAATACGTCCGGTAAATCAGGCGGACAGGCGCATTACCGAGGCCGCGAGACTTGGCTTTAAGAAGATATACATATCGTCATACACTTCGTTGGACAGTGTGGCTACGAAAAATATATCCGTGGTTAAAGTGGCTGATATTCCGGCACTTGTACGTAGTTTATTCAAAAATTGACAGAAATATGAAACAGAAAAATCTGGACAGATTGTCAATCCTTATCGCATTGGTGATTGTCGTATTCACCGTCTGTCTGATGTCGGTGACAAGCAAGATGGAAAAAGCTCAGAGTCAAGAAGATGCAGTCAGCACAGGACTGTTTACTGACGCGGAGAAATCGCTTATAATGCAGTCTGACAGCGTGATGAGAGTGCTTCTCGTGACAAACCAGGCTGATTCGCTCGTACTTAGAAATAAATCAATAGCATTGGATCAGTCGGAACTCTCTCTCCCTGAATTCAAGTCTTTGGCGGAGAAAATGTTGCGTACAGTGCAGGCCCCTCAAAACGATGGAGTCGGGATAGCTGCTCCACAGGTCGGAATAAACCGCAGAGTCATAGCGGTTTGCCGTGTCGATAAGCCTGGTGAACCTTTCGAGGTCTATCCGAATGCAAAGCTTGATTCTCTCTATGGTCCTATAACCCACGGACCGGAGGGATGTCTTTCCATTCCGGGACTTAGGGGTAATGTTGACAGATATTCTTCTGTTATAGTGTCTTACAATGACCCTGAGACATTGCAGCCTAAAAAAGATACCGTCTCAGGCTATTCGGCTATTATTTTCCAGCACGAATGTGATCACCTGGACGGTATTCTCTATACTGATAAAGCTGATTCGCTCAGAACTGTAGTCAGGTAACGGCTACTGGTTCTCTGCGAGATGCTTCTCCCAGGCCCAAGCTGCTGCAAGAGTCTGGTCAATCGTACGCTCGGCCTTCCAGCCGAGTTTTTTGTTGGCAAGTGAAGGGTCTGCCCAAATGGAGATAACATCTCCAGGACGGCGTGGACCGAACTTGTAGTTCAGCTTGACATTATTTACTTTCTCGAATGAATTGACAAGCTCAAGCACTGACAGCGGTGTGCCGGTACCGATGTTGTAGATTTCGTAATCTTTCTCCATCTTCTCGTCGAGCATTCTCGCCACTGCAAATACGTGAGCCTTGGCAAGGTCAACAACGTCTATGTAGTCGCGCTGACAAGTGCCGTCAGGGGTCGGATAGTCATTGCCGAATATGGTCAGACATTCGCGTTTGCCGATGGCGGTCTGGGTGATATACGGTACGAGATTGTTAGGCACTCCTCTCGGAAGTTCACCAATCAATGCGCTCGGATGTGCTCCGATAGGATTGAAATACCTGAGTGCTATACCCTTGATGCAGCCGAGTTTGTTGGTGCCCGGCTCCACCTTGTCTCCGAATCTGGCATAAGCCTTCACTGAATCCCTGAGAATGTCTTCGCAGATCTGCTTGGTGTTGCCGTAAGTCGATTCAGCAGGCTTGCGTGGCGACTCTTCCGTAACAGGAAGGTTGTCTGGTTCGCCGTAAACAGTCGCTGAAGACGAGAACAGGATGTTGCATCCGCCGTGTGTCCTTGCAGCCTCGATTACATTTGCGAATGACTCAAGGTTGTTTTTGTAGTACATTATCGGCTCTGCAACGGACTCTCCCACACCCTTGAATGCGGCAAAGTGAATGACAGCGTCTATTTTGAAGTCGGAAAACAACTTGTTGACAGCGTCAAGATTGCAGAAATCCATCTTTACAAACGGGATGTCCTCCCTGCCTGTTATTTTCTTGACTCCTTGGAAACAAACTATATCGCAGTTTGACATATCGTCGGCGACAACGACGTCATAACCAGCTTGAATCAGCTCCACAGTGACGTGGCTGCCGATGAATCCGGCACCTCCGGAAACGAGAACTCTTTTGCTCATATCAAAAAAATTATATCTGATTTGAGTCCGCTAATATAGTGAAAATCTTTCTAACTTTGTTGCCGCAACGCCGTAGAAATCACTGATATGAAATACCGAATTCTCCATACTCCGCATATATTCGTATTGTCTTTATTGCTGTCTGTTGTCTGCATGGTTGCACAGGCGCAGATACCGGACCTTGACAGGAAACGGAGTGAAATCAGTGCATTTATTGAAGGAAAAATGTCGCAGGAGCCATTCCGTTCGGGACTTACCGGCATAGTGGCTGTAACACTGGGAGGCGATACTCTTGCCGATGTAAACAGTTTGCACAAACTCTTGCCGGCATCGAATACCAAGTTGATTTCCACAGGTTTGGCTATGCGCGGACTTGGCTCGGATTTCAAGTTTGTCACCCGACTAGGCTACACTGGAAATATCAGCGGAGGTGTTTTGCGCGGTGACCTGTATATTGTCGGTGGGGGAGATCCTACAATCGGATGCGGAGACAAAATGGCGCCGTCTGTCGATTCCCTGTTTGCGATGTGGCGGGATGCGCTGAAGAAGGCCGGCATCTCAAAAATAAGCGGCAGAGTGATAGGTGACGGGAGAAGTTTCGACGGCCCGATCGAGAATGCCGGCTGGGGATATGAAGATATTGGGACAGATTACGGTGCCGGCTGTAACGGACTCTGCTTTGGACGTAATATTCAGATATTCAATGCGGTACCTGCATCTGTCGGAAAACGGGCCGAAATTTCAGTCAAGAGTCCGGAAACCCCGTGGCTGGAAGTTCGTAACAATACGGTAACCTCAATTGCCGGCACCGGTGACAATCTCTATTTGTTTAATACAGACAATGCCCCAGTTGCAGAAATGAGAGGCTCGATTGCGGTAGATAAAGGTCCGCGTGTAGAGCATTGCAGCAATAAATTCGGGGCGATGACTTGTGCCTGGCAGTTTGCGTCATATCTTGAAAAGTCCGGGGTAGCCGTTTCGGGAGTTGCGGATGTTGACAGTTACGGCTATGTGCGTTCTGCATCGGCTTGGAAGAAAAGTGCTCCCGAATGGGGATTTCGTCCCATCGGGCAGGCGGCTTCGCAGTCTTCGCTCAAGATGATTTCGTCATTCACATCGCCTTCGCTTTGGGAGATTGCCAAAGTTACCAATGAGCGCAGCGACAATTTCTATGCGGAGACTCTTCTGCGACGACTCTCTAAAGAGTGTACAGGCTCGGCTTCGTATGATTCCTGTGCAGTAGTCGTTTATAGAGAGTTGGACTCGCTTGGAGTCGATGGTTCATACGGCGTGCAGATGGTGGATGGCAGCGGGCTGTCAAGGCATAACTATATTTCACCTGACTTTCTCTGCCGGTTCCTGACCGCTATGTCCTCTACGCCTGTCGCCAGACAATATTTCCTGTGTCTTAGCGGTCCCGGACGAGGAACGATGGCGTCACGTCTGAAGGACCAACCCGATGCAGTCAAGAGCCGAATCCGTATGAAAAGCGGCTCTATGAACGGAGTCGTGTGCTTTTCCGGTTACATTCTGCCTGCGACAAACGGAGTGCGTCTTCCTGATATACAACGGAAATGGTCATTACCGGAGGACACGATAGTCTTCTCGATAATGACCAACAATATGCCTGAAAATCAAAGGGCAGTGCGGAAGTTCATAGACGATGTCATCGTCCTTCTTGCCCGCGCCACTGCCACGAAATGATTATTCGCCGTCCTTTGCTGTTACGATAGCACTGAGCTTTTCGTAAAGAGCATCAGTTTTCTCAAACATTTCCTTGCGGAGACCTGCGAACCAAGCCTTTCTTTGAGCAGGCTCAATTTTCGCATTGGCTCTGTCTTTCATATCGTTGTAGAGATCTACAGCCTCGCTGATGACTTCTGCAACTTTCTCTGAACTCTTGTGTGGGTTGAGTGTGATGAAGAGAGAGCAATCATCGACGAATTCGCCTACGAAATACTCGACATCCTTCTTGAAATCTCTAAGATTCATAATATTATATAGTTAAATGTTTCATCGACCTGCAGTACTGATACTGCTGCGCCCGATCCGTCACAAAGTTACAAAATTTTGCGGAAAATATGCCGGGCTGTCGAGGATTCCGGTAGAGGTGTATGGTCTGCCGTTTTCGTCGTACATCCTGCGTGCACGAAGCAGTCGTGGGGTCCCGGTGTAATAGTTGCCCGCATCTGGATTCAAGGAATTGATTCTTACTTCGTGAGACGAATGGATTATGCAGCCTCCGCCTATATACATCGCCACGTGAGTGACTCTTTCGCCTGAGTCGGCAGTTGCTTTCCTGCCGAAGAAAAGCAAGTCCCCGGGCTTCAGATTGCCCTCATTCTCTCCTGGCACAAATCCGTCGAGCGGAACTTCGATGCCTTCTTTGATCTGCTGAGAGGCATTCCTGTGCAGCAATATGCCGTTCAGCATAAATGCAGTTCTTGTCAATCCGCTGCAGTCCAGACCCTTTGGAGATGCTCCGCCCCAAAAGTACGGGGTGCCGAGAAATTTTTTGGCGGTGCTGACCACATTTTCAGGCGTGGCTTTTCTTGATTCTGCCCACGAACGGAATTCGCACAAATCACTTGTTCTTGCGTAAGCCTTTCGCCCGTCAGGAAGAATGATTTCGCAGAACTGCCTGTGCTTTGCGCCCTTTCCGGCTATGCGTACAAGGTCTCCCGCGACCATATCGCTGATTCTCTGTGAATTGGCATCAGGTTTCTCAAATACTTCAGTCCATAGCGCAGTGCATATATATTTTGGGCTTGCGATGTAGTCCTTCATCTGGAGGCTGTCCAGCTGTACGATTCCCATATCCGTAGCCCACGCGATATATGGATCCGGAGATTCAATCTTCAGCCAATATCCCTGCCGGTCAAGAATCTTCACGGGAACTCCCATAAGCGACTGAGTTTCAAGTGCGGACTCATAATCTGGGTATGTTCGCATAAAGTTTGCCGAATATTTGACAATGCCGTATTTCTGCTGTCCGGCTGCACCGCTGCACAATGCCAGTGCTGCAACGGCCGAGATGATTGTTTTCCTGATTTTCATATCTTGCTAAGATACGTACTTTTTGATAGATTTGCATTCCTTTGAGAGTAGAGAAACTGCGTTGGAAGATGAATATGCAGACAAGTGAGATTCCCGGGACTTTTCCGGACGGCAAAAGATACAATACGTTTGTTGGCTATTACAAGAGGCTCTATGGCGAGCGTCTGCAGAAGTTGGTCATAGATGCCGGCTTTACCTGTCCGAACAGGGACGGGACTGTGGGCTATGGCGGCTGCTCATTCTGCGACAATGCCGCATTTCATCCGTCCTACAGCACTTCCGGCAAATCCATTGCACAGCAGATAGACGAAGGGATTGAGTTTCATCAGGTCCGTTACCGCAACACACGTCACTATCTCGCATATTTTCAGTCGTATTCAAATACTTACGCTCCACTCCAGCGGTTGAAGAGTCTGTATCTGGAAGCATTGTCGCATCCCCAGATTGTAGGGATCGTCATAGGTACACGCCCGGATTGCGTGGATGAGGAGAAGCTTGACTGGCTTGCAGAGTTGAAGGACGGAAAAGCGTTGCCTCAGTGGCATAGGGACGGGTTTTCAGCGCCAGTGGTCAAGGTTGAATATGGCATAGAATCCTGTTATGATCAGACTCTTCTGCGAGTCGGGCGTGGTCACGATGTGGCTGTTGCAGAGCGGGCAGTGAGGCTTTCGGCGGAGCGCGGACTGGAACCGGGGGCTCATTTCATTCTCGGACTTCCCGGGGAGTCGAGGGATATGCTTGTGGAACAAACCGCTTTCATAAATTCTCTTCCGCTTCATTCAGTCAAATTCCATCAGCTTCAGATTGTCCGCGGAACCAAGATTGAAAAGGAATATGCCGCTGTGTCCCAGGACTTCTTGCGCCTGGACCTGCCTGACTATCTGGATCTTGTGATAGATATTCTGGAACGTCTGCGCCCTGACCTTTATATCGAACGAGTCGCCGGCGAAGTTCCACCGCGCTTTGTAAACGAGACCCAATGGGGGCTTATCCGCAACTTCCAGATACTTCATCTCCTCGATTCCCGACTCTCCTCCCGCGCCACCTGGCAAGGAAGACTATTTTAACTTGATTATCAAGAGGTTGTTATGTGTTCTCGTTTGCTTATTATCAGTGCGCTCCCGTTTTCCAAAGGGCCATTGGATGCGATTTTACTCGCTCTACGATATCAGGATTATCAAAGAGTAATTCTGGGATGTATTCTCTTCGGTTGAATGTTTCCACATATTCTTTTTCATTATCAGTGAGCACAAGGAAACTTAAAAGGAATGATTTCACTTCCTCTTTCACCTGCTCAATATCGAAATGCTCAGAACGCCTCAAAACAGGAAGAAGTTGAGATCGAATCTGCGGATATCGTATCTTGTCAATCAATGGGAATTCCGTATAAGTTGTCGGAGTATCATTGTTCTTACGGCTTGAACCAACTGTGAGATAAAACACTGTGGCTTTCCGCAGAAGGTTGAGTTCTTCGTCTGTTGTAAACAACCTTTGCGCTATCATATTATGTACATCATAGATATCACGCGCAGCACTCCTGCTTATCAACGCATTTATTTTGGTCGCAAATAACTCAATTGGCGCAAGGGAACGCACAACTACGTCGTTCAAAAACGGAATTGTTATATGCGTATCTACGGTCGGCAGTATATGGCAGCGATCAGAATAGTTGATTTCAATCTTTATTCCGTCGTTGTTGCCTGCCGCATTGGTGTAATGGAATACCCAAGAATCAAGTGTGTGAGGACTTTTTGAGGACGGCGCCAACCGATAACCTTCGCTTTGCATATATCTTAGTACTTCATCGTTTACCTGCTGTCGGATGGCAAGCATCTTGTCACGACTGCAGTTTACAGAGAAATCAAGGTCTATGTCGACCGAAAGTCTTGGCAATTCAAAAATAGTCAGGTTTATTGCAGTACCGCACTTCAGTACCAATGTCTTCGATAATAATTTGCTTTCGTGGAAATAATGAAGGATATCTACAAGGCGCATAACCTTTTCCAGGTTGTCACGTATAAAACCGTGCTCTTTAGCTATTGCATCAAGCGTCTGTTTGTTATATGGGGTCATACTCCATTCCTTTTTCGGTTAATATTTGTGGTACGTACAGCCGCCAACGGTTTACAAACGTGTCCGACTCGTCATTGTTGGTAAGCCACTTCACGCTCTTTGTCCCCTTTTTATGACAGAGGTCAATAAATGCGTCGGAGATATGCGCCTGTTTCCGTATGCGTTCCAGCATATAACCCGTCTTCTGATATAGGAAAGCCTTGTTGAAAGTAGCAAGATATGTAGTCAACTTTTCTTCGTTAAGCAAGATTACTCCCTCTAGACAATGTAGGAGTTCTTCCGTACCGCCGGCACGGTCGATGCGATCGAAACAGTCCAGTAATGTCCGTTCTATGTCAGTTACACGTACAAGAGGGTCTCCTTTAGGCTTCATTATGCCTGTTAGGTTGTTTGTTCGTTGGCAATATATGTAGTCAACATCATCATATTGAAATGGATTGAATCGTGAACGACTTGTCACAAACACTTTATTAAAGGGTTGATGAGCCAAACCAAGATACTCCATCGCCGTGTGATAACTGATATATGACGATTCAGATAAATGGCTACCTATCTCATATTTGCCGCATATAGGCAATCCCGTTGCCAAATCAACCATACAATAGAGGTTCCTACGTACTTGCACTACAATACCTTGCTGCAACCATCGTTGCAACAGTTTTGATGCCTGTAAAGGATTGCTTCCCTTTATGGCATCGGTAAATTCACGCAAAGAGAATAGGCGAAGACGGTATGCTACCCCTAAAGCATCTGTCATTGTTTCTAAATTTGCGCAAAGGTAGACATTTTTCAGTAACTATGTGCGAGATTGGAAACACTTTCATTCTCAAACTCCCAGGGCCTTTGGCCTTCCCTTATCCGCAACTTCCAGATACTTCATCTCCTCGATTCCCGACTCTCCTCCCGCGCCACCTGGCAAGGAAGACTATTTGATGCGATAAGATTGTAGCTATTATCGTCAGAAGCAATAATTTAAGCTTCTTCGGAATTGTATAACTTCAAAGTGACATCTATTGGTTGCTATTTACCGTTTCTTGCGAAAAATATAACTGAGGTTGAGTAAATAATATCTTCCGCATATTGGATTCCAGTCCTGCTTCATATATGATGCGTTCACTATAGAAGTATATGATGACCCGGAATTGAGAAGATCCAATCCTTGTAATGATAATTTTAGAGAAGAATCTTTCAAAAAGGTCAATTGCAGTTCGGCATTAAGTCTTTGTGAAAAGTGGTTCTTTCCAAAGCCTTTGACGTAATCAAAATCGGTTAGACTATAATTGCATTCGAGCTTCAGCTTTTTTCGGATAATGTCCCACGTTGTTGACAAGGAATTTGAAAAGATAAACCGTGAAGAAAGGTTCGCTCCGTTATTGTCATTTGATTGCACATAGGAGACTCCTGCGCGGTCAATTATACCTAATTTCCTAGTTGGACGATACGTGAATGCCGTGTTTAACTTGCTAGCCCAGTTACCCACCCAAATCATATCTTGTCCCGAAAATTGGCTTATCTGTGAATAACTTTCTGATAGATAAATACGTAGGTTGTAAATATTGTAACGCATAGATAGCGAGTACTCTCCTGTGGCTTCAATATTCCAGGATGGCCTGGAAGCATTACTATAAGTATAAAGCATAGATCCAGCCTTGGCCTCATAACCATCCCATTTATCAAGCACGGTGTCGGAGTCAAAATATACTATCTTGTTGACAATAGGATTTAATGTGCATTCGGCGGATGACAAGATGGAGAAAGAGCGGACACTCCCTTTCTTTTTGGAAGAAATATTAGGAGAAAAACTTGATTGCCCCTTTAAGTTGAAGGCTTGACGCAGGTATGGATTTCCACCTGTAAGAATTAGCGGATTGTTATCAGATACTCTGTTGCTTATTTGCTCGATAGCTGGCGTTAAAGCTATTAATGCAGAGGATATTGTCCATCTTGGGATTTTTATGCTTAAATTATATTCAGGATACAGAAATGTTTTCCTCTTATTGAAATCTATAGGATAATATTCATTATTGAGAAGCATTTTTCTATTCAGGGAAAGGGCTCCAATAATGCTCACATCATTTGAAGTTGCGAAATCAAAACCGCTTACTGCACTGGTAGTTATCTCGTTTCTAGTGTAATCATAAGAGTTGGCGAGATTTATGACAGGTGTCGGAACATTCCATTCATCCAATGTCACTTGTCTGCTCCTTTTATGAATGTAATCGGTGCTGGCATATAGAGTGAAAAGAAACGTTCGTTCCAATGTGTTCATCAGATTTGCTGAGACTCCAATTTTTGAATATAACTTCATCTCGTTTCCGTAGCCGTCGCTGTGCAGTTGCCTTTTAAGGAAAGAAGTTTCAAGAGTGTCAACATTCCAGAACAAATTCGTATTTCTGGCGAAATTGACTACTACCTCAGCTTCTGGCCTCCATTTGACAACATCATTGTTTGTCCAGGTCATGTTGCTATTCAAAGACCAGGAACGGAGTTTAGACGGTGAGACTTCGTGTGTATAATAGCTTTCAGAGTTGTCGACCTCTTTTGCGGAAATTGACCTACTATTGCTTTCATTTCGAGAGAGTGACCCGCTAAAATAAATATCCAACGATTTTATAGGAGTGTCAAGCAGATTGAAATCGAGTGTAAAATTGTGTTCCGTAATGGAGCTGGCCGCGAAAGCGGAATCGAGTTGTACCATCGCAGGAGTAGATTCATTGCTGAAATATTCAGTGATTGAATTTGATGTGCTGCGCGTGTATGCGTGTCTGAAATCATAACTGCCTCTTAATGAATTTCCGAAACTGCGATTCTTCCAATGCTTTGAAAACGTAGTTGAGACGTTCTCTCTCTCCGTGTATTCTTTCAGCGGATCCCGGTCTGACAAATTTGAAAAATAGTGAATGCCGTCAGTATAGTATATCGTATTATTGCTGGAAGCATTTTCTATATTTGAACCCCAGGCGACGGCTTCCATATTAAACATCTCGGAGTTGAAGGAGGTTGCAGCTGCACCGGCATAACGCCCTCGTCCGGAGTTGTCAGCGCCTCCTGATGCTGCTATCCCGAACTGCGTCAATGACAATAATGATTCTTTGGTGATGACATTGAGGACACGTTCTTTGCGTGAGTTTTTAAGACCGCGATGCTTATCTATGGCTGACTGTTCATCGTAAACTTTCACTTGAGTGACCTCATCTGCTTTAAGTGAATTGACAGCATTCATAGCCTCATCTCCGAATATCAACAATCCATTTACATAGGTTCTAGATACACGCTCTCCGTTATAGCTGATTGTGTTGTTGGAAATCTTGAAACCGGGAATCTCCTCCAATACGTCTCGCAGTCTGTCTCCCGACATTGATTTAATGGCTTGTGTGTTAAAGATGGTGGTGTCTCGCAGTCTGGTCAGGAGAGGTGTTTCTGCAATGACTTTAGATTCCTGGATATTCTCAGTTTTCTCTTTCAAAGTCATTAAAAAGACATTGTCTCCTATCCCTAAGTCATATATTCCGCTTTGAGTCTCATAACCAAGACATTGGAACTTGAGTATTATCCGCTGAACAGGAATGCTTTTGAAGGAGAAACGTCCGTTATCGGGTGCGGAAACTGTGTATAAGGAGTCTAGATGTCCATCATTCTCGTAAAAAAGTTGAATGACACATCCTCCAAGAGGGATAGTAACATTCTCCGACAGAACTGAATTTGGCTTTTGACGCACTTCGCCCACAATCCTGGCCAAACTGTCCTGCTTGACTGCTGATGCTGAACAGATATGTCCGAGAATTATCAGGAGGAGTATGAATAAATGTCGTTTCAAGTCAGGTTGAGAATCTGTTTCTATATAGTCTCCCCGAATGTAGAGAAAAAGTTGGATATAAGCAACAACTGACAAACATTTGACGGAAATTGACAAAAATCCCCAAATTTTATCTGATTCGTCAGGAAAAGTGTAGCTTTGCAGTGATTATTCGTCAGAAAAAGTGTAGCTTTGCAGTGATTATTCGTCAGAAAAAGTGCAGAGTATGAAAAGATATATATACGAAAATTTGCTGAGGTGGAAGAATAAAAGCGACCGCAAACCTTTGATTCTCAATGGAGCAAGGCAGGTCGGCAAGACCTATACCCTGCGCGAATTCGGGGGAAACGAATATAAGAAAGTGGCATTCTTCAGTCTGGACCGAGATAAAAAAGCCGTTGAGGTGTTTGAATCAGGAGGCTCTACGGAAGATATGCTAATGGCATTGTCCGCTATAAGTAAGGTTGACATAACTCCTTGTGATACGCTTGTTGTATTTGATGAAGTACAGGACTGTCCCAAAGCACTTGAAGCATTGAAATTCTTCTGTGAGGACGCTCCCGACATACACGTCGCTGTAGCTGGTTCGCTTTTGGGGTTATCTCTCCATAGTGGTGTTTCCTATCCTGTTGGAAAAGTGGATGAACTAAGACTCTATCCTATGACCTTTCTCGAATTTCTCGAAGCTTTAGGTAAGAGCCAACTGGTCAAGATGTTGGAAATGCACAACTGGTCAGTCGTTAATATGCTCTCCAGTGAGCTGGTTCCGTTGTTAAGACAGTATTATTACGTTGGGGGGATGCCAGCTGCAGTATCAGCTCACATTCAGCATCGTGGTTTGCAAGAAGTTAGACGCATCCAGTCACAGATGTTGAATGATTATCGCCGTGATTTCTCCAAGCACGCACCCTCAAGAGAAGTGCCGCGCATAAATATGGTTTGGGACAGTATTCCGGCGCAGTTGGCAAAAGAAAATAAGAAGTTTATTTATGGCGCCTTAAAGAAAAGCGCAAGAGCTAATGAGTTCGAAACAGCTATACAATGGCTGATAGATGCCGGACTGGCGTACAAGGTGGTAAGAGTCAGTAAACCTTGTTCGCCCTTGAAATTTTATGAAGATCGTGAAGCCTTCAAACTCTTTATGTTGGATGTGGGACTTATGGGGGCAATGGTGGGCGTTTCGGCAGAATCAATGCTGGTAGGAGACGATATTTTTACAGAATACAAGGGTGCATTTACTGAATTGTATGTCTATACTCAACTGCGAGCTCGTGAGGTGCCACTCTATTATCATTCCGTGGATAATTCAACCATAGAAATTGATTTTCTTGCACAATGGAACGATAAAGTGATTCCCATAGAGGTAAAGGCGGAAATAAATGTGAAGTCGAAATCTTTGCGCACGTTCATAAGTAACAATCCATCCCTGCACGCTGTTCGCTTTTCAATGCTTCCATACCGGCAACAGGATTGGCTGACCAATATCCCGTTGTATGCCTGTGATTTGGAAGATTACGGCGCAGAAAAAGAATGGAGTGGAACTCATTCGGACTTGTTCGGAAAATAGTCATCGTGCGGGTTTTATAGTGTAAGCTGTAAACTTCCCATTTTTAGATAGGTTATGCCTTGAGACGACAGCACTATACACTAGCCCCTAATGGGTTGTATGCCTGTGATTTGGATTGAATCGATGATTTTGCTAATTTCGCGTAAGAAACAGTATTTGTTATGGAGTCATCAAATGTGCAAATCAATGTGCCTAGGCAAGACCTCCCTTTTCTTCGTAAAATGGCAAGAAGAATGGGGTGGAAGATTACTGCGCAGAAAAAGAATGGAGTGGAACTCGGCCTTGAAGATATCAAAGCCGGGCGCATCTATAGCGCTGCCAATGCTGAAGATATGCTCACGCAGATTCTCCGCTGACCCCGGAACTCATTCGGACTTATTTGGAAAATAGTCATCGCGCGGGTTTTATAGTGTAAGCCTTAAGGTGATAAGAGATAATGAAAATTCCCGTCTTGGAAGTGTTTGCTGCCAGGGCGGGAATAAACGTTAGACGGAAGGGCCGCTACTCGTAAGTGATAGTGATAGATTGGCAATAAAGAGAATTTGTTGTTGCGCTTATAACCAGTACTACTTTTTCTCCGGCCTGAACCTGATAACTGTCATTTGTTAATTCGACTGTCACATTTTTATAACTTTGAGTATATACAGTATTGTCAAACCACTTATCGAAAGTAGTTGCGGAAGATATGGCTGCTAACGAAATCTCACCTGCTGTTAACGAGAAGGTTCCTGCTCCAGCTTTTGAATTAGACTTCATCGAAAGAACAACTTTCTTGATGACTTTGCCCTCATACCCTGACAATGTGTAAGTCTGACTGTTGTCGGCAGTCATTTGGTCTTTATTATTTTTAGAGGTGCTCGTAAAAGTGACAGAAGAACCTATCGGAGCTGCACCAGTTTTTGTTGCTTCAGAGGTGCTCGTAACAGTATAAGTTGCAGAGTACTGTCCTGAAGGCGTTTGAGTATTAAGTGTTTTGCTGACAGGAAGTGAAGAATGATAATTGTCAGCATCAGTAGGATTTGCAACTACACTTATGGTATATTCTGTAGAGTAAGAAAGATCAGTAAAAGTATAGTCGTTTCCAGATACGGTCTCGGACTTGTCACCACAAGATACAGTATAGTCTTTTGCGCCTTCGACCGTATCCCATAACACATAAATAGAATTATGATTTATTACTTCTGCTTCTACTGTTTCAGGTGCAACGATTCTTGGTAAGCATTTTTCCAAAGTGATGTCAGTCTGACTAGCACTTGCATAACAAGAAAACAAATTTGCTGAAGAGTTATATTGCATTACCTTGTTATAGGAAGAATTAGATGCCTCAATAGAGTAGGTAGAGCCGTCAGTGCTTGAAGTAATGCTCCAATAACTTCTATCTTTGTCTGCATAAGATAGTCCAACAAGCTGATTTTTCCCATTTGTTGCTCCAGTAGAAAGATATAGCCCATTAGCATCTTTGATTGTGTACATATTGGTGTCACTACCTTTTTCAATGGTCATTTTCCAAGAATCCTTTTCATTAGTCGCATCATAAGATTCTGCGGAAATATTATTCCCCTTTGTATATGCCGGACAAACCTTGGTCTTATCTTTATTCAATATAAAATACGTTCCACTATAATCCTCGGGTTCTGTATCAAAATTATACGCCAACGTCTTAATATGTCCGGCGGTGAAGGTGACGTCCTTGGTGAGGGTGACGGTCTTATTCGCACCGTTCACGGAAAGAGTCAGAGTGGAGCCGGAAGCGACTTTGTGAGGTTTAATCGCGATGTAGAAAACGGCAGAACTTCCTTTGGTGATGGCTGTGCCGTCAGCAACGGTAAGATTTGCGGTTTTGGATACGTATGTAGTGGCGTTGTAATCCGGTGTCTCTTTCGCGAAATCAATGTAATACTGACCAGTGATATCTTCTGTGGACGTGAAGGATACGTTGCTTACAATGAGGTCATTATCAAGCGCATTGGTTACCTTGACAGCCACTACGGAAGCGAGTTGCTGCATAGCAAGAGAAGGCTTGTCTGCAGAAGCAACGCCCTTTGCTACACCGTAAAGCGGACAGTTTGAGCCTGCAAGATGCTCCTTGCTGTCGTTGCCGTCCTGGGTCTGTGCCTTATCTGATCTTCCGCCGATATAAGCATATCCTCCTTTCGTGTTCGCCGGAGTTATAATTTGTTCTGTATATGGATAAAAAGCATACCAATCATAACTCTTTCCTTCCTCAAGATTCCCGTTGAGAGTGCCGGAGAAATTGCCGACAAGTCCTTCATCTACAGTGAATTTACTGTCTGAAACGTAGGTGGTGCTACCGGCCTCGGCGTGGAAAAGATTGATGGCGTCATCAGCTGCCCACTTGGTAGACAAACCGTCATTTGTCGTCTTGGTCAATATGGTGGAAATCTCGAACGGAGTGCCTTCTGTCGAAGGATCCGGAGTCGGGACAAAGGCCTCTTCAGTATTGCAGGAAGAGAGGACGAAAGCTGCGGTCAGAGCAGCCCCGAGCGAAAGAAAACGTGTTCTCATAGTGCAGGCGAATGGGTTAATTGAACATAACAATATCGTCCTCGCCATCATCGGCCCAGTCGTTAATGCTGGCGGCAGGATTGCTAGCGATAGCATTTTCAGGTGTGATTGCGATTACTTCGCACTCAGGAGCGCAATACGCCTCGCACTCCTGTTTAAGAATGTTTTTTGTCATTTGTTAAAGATATTATTGGATTAAGAATAAGCGAAAAACTGCTGACCGGAAAGTCGATACTTTCGTAGCGAGGTGGATGGGCGCAAAATAAAGAGAAAGAGGAAGACCGAAACTTGTTCTCAGTCTTCCTCTTCAATATGTCTCTATAAATCAGGCTATTGTCCCTGCCCCCCCCTATGACGTCCGAATGAGGGGCGAAAAAGCGCGTGACGACTCGTGCCGCCAGAGCATTCATATCAGTTTTATTAAGGACTTTTTTCACGCCGTTTTGGATAACGCGTGCAAATTTATACAATTCTCTGTTCTCACAAAAATGTTTTTCGTCTTTAGGTGGATATTTCGTATCTTTGCCGAAATATATTTTACAATGCAGTTCGTAAATACAGAAATTCCTGAAGGACTCACCTTCGATGATGTTTTGCTCGTTCCTGCACGCTCCGAGGTTCTCCCGAGAGCTGTAGATGTCTCCACAAAGTTTACAAAAGACATTTCTTTGCACACTCCTATTGTGTCTTCTGCTATGGATACGGTCACTGAGGCTGAATTGGCCATCGCTATGGCACGCGCCGGCGGTATCGGAGTGATTCATAAGAATATGACCATTGAACAGCAGTGCGATCAGGTCCGCAGGGTGAAGAGGGCAGAGAACGGAATGATTTACGATCCTGTGACTATCGAGCCGGATGCGACTGTGGGCGACGCTCTTGCACTTATGGCAAAGCACCATATCGGTGGTATTCCGGTTGTAGATAAGGGCGGCAGGCTTATCGGCATAGTTACTAACAGGGACCTGCGTTTCCAGGACAATAAGAAACTTCCTATCGCCGAAATAATGACCAAGGAAAATCTCGTTGTAGCCAAGAAGGGAATCAGTCTCCAGGAGGCTACCGGCATTCTTCGCAGAAGCAAGGTCGAGAAACTTCCGGTAGTGGACGAGGATAACAAACTTGTAGGCCTTATCACCTATAAGGACCTTATGAAGATTAAGGATAATCCTATCGCTTCAAAAGATTCCAAAGGCCGTCTTCTCGTGGCTGCCGCAGTCGGCGTGAAGTCTGATACATTGGAAAGAATTGAGATGCTCGTGAGTGCGGGTGCGGATGCAGTGGTGATTGATACTGCTCACGGCCATTCAGTCGGAGTGCTCGGAGTGATTGAAAAGGCTTGTGCGGCATTCAGGAACAGGGATATACAGATAGTTGCAGGAAACGTCGCTACCGGAGAAGGCGCAAAGGCGTTGGCTGATGCCGGAGTAAGTGCGGTCAAAGTCGGCATTGGACCTGGTTCCATCTGTACTACACGAATCATTGCCGGTGTCGGTATGCCTCAGCTTACAGCTGTTATGTTGGCGTCCAAAGCTCTTGAAGGAACAGGCGTTCCTGTCATTGCGGACGGCGGAATACGTTACTCGGGCGATATCGTTAAGGCGTTGGCGGCTGGTGCAAGCACCATTATGGCGGGCTCACTCTTTGCCGGCACTGAGGAGTCTCCTGGCGAGACCATCATTCTTAACGGCAGGAAGTTCAAGGCTTACCGAGGAATGGGTTCTCTCGAGGCTATGGAACACGGCTCCAAGGACAGATATTTCCAGGATATGGAGGAGGATGTCAAGAAGCTTGTGCCGGAAGGAATCGTTGCTCAGGTGCCGTTCAAGGGTACTGTAGGCGAGGTTGTATATCAGTTGGTGGGCGGTCTGCGTGCAGGTATGGGTTATGTCGGAGCTAAAGATGTGCCGTCACTCAGGAATGCCAAGTTCGTCCGCATTACCAATGCAGGTTATCTCGAGAGTCATCCGCACGATGTGACAATCACTAAGGAAGCTCCTAATTATTCAAGATAAGTTGCTTAATATAAGAGGTTTACATATAGTAAGCATTTGCTTGTCAGTAATCGTCTTGCCGTTGATGAATTCGTGCAAGACGATTACGTCGTTTGTTCACGACGGCAAAGTTGTGGCGAAAGTCGGTGAGCATAAGCTGTACGAATCAGAGCTTGCAGCGTATATTCCGAGTACGGCGAGCCCTGAGGATAGCACCCGACTTGCGTTGCAGTACATCAACACGTGGGCATCGGATATGGTGTTCAACGATGTGGCAGAGAGGGAGTTGTCCAAGTCGGAGAAGGACGTGGAGAAGGAGCTGCAGGACTACAAGCGATCTCTTCTGAAGTTCCGTTATGAACAAAAATATGTGAACCAACGCCTTGACACGGCGATTTCGCACGCCCAGATTGAGAAATATTACGAGGAACACATTGATAATTTCCATTTGCAGCTGCCTGTCGTGAAGGCGAAATTCTTCAGAATATCCCAGGATTCCCCGAATCTTGCTGTGCTTAAAAAGAAGATTGCTTCTTCCAAGCCTGAGGATATGGTGGAGGCGGACAGTCTTGCACGTATCTCCGCATTGTATTACACGACTTTCGGCGGCAAATGGGTGGATTTGGTTACGTTGTCGCAGGAGTTCGGCACGGACTACGGCTCTGTTCTCGCTTCGCTTAAGGACCATTTCGTGGAGATGCCGGACGGCAACGGAAATGTGAACGTAGCATATATCGCTGAAATGCAGCGCGCTGGAAGCATAGGTCCGGTCGAATATTATGAGGAACAGATTCGTGACATTATATTGGGAACCAGAAAACAGGCCCTCCTTTCCGCTTTGGAACGGGACTTGTTAGAGAACGCACGCAATCAGGAAAATTTTGTTATTTTATGAGAAAAATTATAAAGCTGGCTTCGGCCTTTGCTCTTATGGTCCTACCTCTGTCAGGTTGGGCTCAGAAATATGAGAACGGACTCATAGATAAGACAATAGCTGTTGTCGGAAATGAGATGATATCGTTGTCGGAACTTGAGCAGGAGATACTCTATATGAGGATGCAGGGAATGTATTCCGACAGGAATATGCGTTGCGAACAGTTGGAGAGAATGTTGGAGTCCAAGCTCTTTCTGATGCAGGCGAGGGTCGATTCCCTTACTGTCAATCAGGATATGGTGACAAGTACTCTGGCTCAGAGGATTGACCAGATGCGTACCCAGCTCGGCGGTGACGACAATGTCGAGAAGGCGTACGGAAAGCCTATGTACAAACTCCGTCAGGAGTGGAAACAGCAGCTGGAGGATATGTCGTTGACGCAGCAGATGCAGTCACAGATTGCAGGTGACGTGCCTGAGCTTACGCCTCACGATGTTAAGGAATATATAAAGGATACGGACCCTGCCGATCTGCCGGTAGTGCCTGTGAAATATCAGCTCAGCCAAATTTGCATTTATCCGGACAGAGAGGCTGCCAACCTCGCAGTGAAGGAGAAGCTTCTCAATATCCGTGAGAGAATTATCAACGGCGAGAAGTTTTCAACTCTTGCGCGCATTTATTCGGAAGATCCGGGTAGCGCAAGAAAGGGCGGAGAACTCGGTTTGGCATCTAAATCAATTTTCTGGCCTGCGTTTTCCGATGCGGCTATGTCATTGAAGCCGGGAGTTATCTCTCAGATCGTAGAGACTCCGGACGGTTTCCATATCATCGAAGTGCTTGAGAAGAAGGGCGATATGTTCAATGCGCGTCACATTCTCATCAAACCGACCTACACTGATGAGGATAAGCAGAAGGCTTTCAAGACTTTGGACTCGCTGAAGACAGAGATTGAGAACAAGGCGGTGTCGTTTGAGCTTGCCGCAAGGTTCTATTCACAGGATTCACAGACCAAGACCAACGGCGGCCAGATGGCTGACCCTAACACCGGGTCTTCATATTTCGAGATTGACCAGTTGAAGCCGCAGGATTATGCGGCGATAAAGGACCTCAAGGAGGGAGAGATTTCTGAGCCTGTCGAGTCTCTTGACAATGAAGGACGTAGCGGAAATACTGTGTATAAAATCATCCGTGTCGATAAGATAATCCCTTCACACACAGCTTCTTTTGAGCATGATTACAGCGAGTTGCTCGATGAGGCGAAGGCAAAGCTTCAGACTGAGGCGATTGACGAATTTATCGACAGCAAGATAAAGACTACATACATCGTCATTGATCCTCTGTTCAAGGACTGCAATTTCTCCCGTGAGGGGTGGAATAAAATTGCGGCGAGCGGTTCATCGGAAAAGTAGCCTAACCTGCAGTCAATGTCTTTCCGCAGAAGTCTCATAGCCGTATTGGCGTTTCTGTCAGCGATATTCCGCCTGTCTGCCCAGGAAAAGGGGAGTCAGGTGGATTCTCTTGTGCGCCTGTTGAGCGCTCAGTCTATGGAACTTATTGAAAAAGACGGAGTTGATTACAGAAAGGTGACTGGCCCTGCGAGATTCCTGCACAATGATACATATCTCATTTGCGACACGGCGTTGTGGAATATGCGCAACAATGAGATTTATGCCATAAGCAATGTCAAGATTCTTCAGGACCAGACTGTGCTGACCGGAGACCGGCTTACATATTATGTGGATAGGGACTTGGCTGAATTCCGAGGTTCATTGGTGCAGCTTGAGGACAAGGACCACAATATCCTGCGTACGGAATATCTGGACTACAACACGAAGGACAGTGTGGCGGTGTTCTTCAACGGCGGTTCGATGAAGGATCGTGATGGACAGATAATCGAAAGCAATACAGGTACTTATGACTCAAAGTTGAAGACGTTCACGTTTACTGACAATGTGAATATGTTCACTGATTCGATATTCGTCAAGTCTTCATCGATAGTCTATGATTCCAATACCAATGTTGCGACATTCGGTTTCGAGACCGATGCCTGGCGAGAGGACAATATGCTGTCTTCCAATGCAGGATGGTACGACAGAAACAGAGAAATATTCCTTTTCAGGAACCGTGTCCACGGAATGAGTGACACCCAGGAGGGTTGGGCGGACTCGCTATTCTACTATCGTGAGAGCGGAAATATTGAATTACTGGGCAATGCGCAGGTGACGGACACGACGCGTGATGTGTCGGCTCTTGCGGGAAGAATATTTTATACGGATTCACTGTCGCAGATATTTATGTCAAGGGATCCGGCTGTCATCGGTGTGACACGAAGTGAAAATTCGGCGCCCGATACTGTATATTTTGGCGCTGACACGCTGATTGCCAGGTCGTTGATGAAGTTTCAGATTAAGGAGAACGAGTTGGCTGCTTCCAAGTCGAGGTTGGATAATCTGGCGGTGGATGCGGTGCAGAATTATCGTCAGAAAGCAGCGAAAGAGGCAGCGGAGGCTGCGGCAAAGGAGGCGGAAAAAGACCCTAACCGGCCTCGTCCGGGAAAGGGCGGTGCTCCGGGACAAGGGGATGCCACTGAGCAAGGTGCTCCGGAGAAAAAGGGCGCGCCGGAGTCTGGTGCGAAGGATACCGTTCTAGAGAAAGCGGATGTTGAGGGGTCGAATTCCAGTAATCGTTTGACTGCTGATTCATTTGGTGCTGCAGCGGACTCGTTGGCGGTTCCGGTTGACTCATTGGACGCTCATCTTGATTCGCTTGCAATGTCTGCGGATTCTTTGGGAATGCAGTTGGATTCACTTGTTGCTCCGTCAGATTCATTGTCGGCTTTGGCTGATTCTTTATCTGTTCCGTTAGATTCCCTTGCGGTTCCCGCTGATTCGCTGATGGCTCCGTTGGATTCCACAAAATTCAATTTTGTGACCGGCATCGGAAACGCGAGGATGTATCGCAATGATATTCAACTGGCTTGCGATTCGCTGGTTTACAATGACTTGGATTCGCTTGTGCGAATGTATAAGAACCCTGTCGTCTGGAATGAGACCAACAGGCAGTATTCAGCCGACAGTATCTATGCCGTCATCAAGGACAGGGCGATGCAGAAGGCGAGCCTTATGTCCAATGCGTTTATCATTGTCCGTGAAGATTCTCTCTGCTATGATCAGATTCGTGCGACTGAGATGCTCGCATATTTCGATACGACAGGTGCTCTCCGTCGCTTTGATGCTTTGGGTGACGCCAATGCGGTGTTTTATCTGCAAGAGGACAGTGTCTATGCTACTGTGAATAAGAGCGAGGCGAAGATGCTTTATGCCGAGTTTAAGGATGGCGACTTGGATAAGGTGTATTATTTTGAGTCTGTGAAAAACGACGGTTATCCTGTGGCTCAGATGCGTGACGATGAGCGTGTTCTCAAAGGATTCGACTGGCAGCCCGACAGGCGTCCAAAAGGGAAGGAGGATATTACACCGCTTTCTCTGCGTTCGTCGCAAAGGACTTCATACGCTTCCAGACCGAGGACGTCATTTGATTTTACGGAGAGATATTATCCGGGATATATGTCGGATGTCTATAAGCAGATTGCCAGAGGCAAGGCTGCAAAGGCAGAAGCTGAAGAACGGAAACGTGCCGCCAAGCAGCAGACGGATGAGACTGTGACTGATTCGACATTGGCAGAGGTGATTTCCCCTGTGGATAGCGTTGTTGCCGTTGCTGCTGTATCTGATTCTTTGTCAGTCGCAGGCGATTCCTTGAACGTGCAGAGTGACAGCCTTGGTACAGAAAGTATTGCGCAGAGCTCTACTGCGATAAAACAGCTTTCTGAGAAAGAAATCAAGGCGGCTCAGAGAGATTCTCTACGTGCTGCAAAAATCGCCGCGAGAGAAGCCAAGTGGGCAAGGCTCGACAGTCTGGATGCTGCAAAGGCGCAGCAGAAGGCTGACAGGATTGCGGCGAAGAATCGTGCGAAGAAACTTAAGCAGTTGCAGGCGATTGATGAGCAGAATGACAAGGATAATGCCCGTCTGGAGAAGTTCAGGGAGGCATATCAGAAGCAGAAGGCGCGTGAGGAACGTAGAGCGGCACGTAAGGCGGCGCGGTCTCGCAAGTCTTCTTCGCGCAATGCCAAGGTGGATAAATCGGCTGCCGACACAGCCGCTGACATCATTGAAGAACTTTCTACAAGCACTGACCTTCCAGTTGAGGCAGACCCAACTGTCGTAACTCCTATAGTACAATAGCCGAAAGCGACAGCGCCCTCCGCTCAGAGAAAATTCGTTCCGGGTATCTGCCGCTTCCTGCTGATTTTACAGATGAGATGTCGTCTCGTGCTACACAATACAATTGAAGTGATAGCGACTTCATAGAAAAAACCAGGTATCTGTCCCTTCTATCTGTTTTGCGAGATTGCATCATCTAGAGTTTCTGCACAATAAAATTAAAGCGGCAGCGTCCTTCGCTCAGAAAAAATTCGCTTCGGACATCTGTCGCTTCAATGTTATATTACAGAGAGGCTATTCCGCGTAAAGACTGATGATGTTGAGCACGACGGTTGAGGCCTTCTCAATGCTCTCAAGCGGCGCGAACTCCATCTTTCCGTGGAAATTCAGACCTCCGGCAAAAATATTCGGGCAAGGCAACCCCTTGAATGACAAGTTCGCCCCATCAGTGCCGCCGCGGATAGGCTGAATCTTCGGTTTGATTCCTGCCATTTCCATAGCCTTTACAGCCTTCTCCACAACGAAGTAGTAAGGCTCCACCTGCTCCCTCATATTATAATACTGGTCCTTGACCTCAAGAGTCACGGTTCCTTCTCCATATTTGAAGTTGATGAACTCGGCGCATTTGCGGATAAGCTCCTTCTTCTCCTCGAATTTCGCGCGGTCGTGGTCACGGATGATATATGCAAAATCAGCCTCCTCTACGGTTCCCTTGAAACTTACGATGTGGAAGAATCCGTCATAATTCTCAGTCAGTTCAGGCCTCTGGCCGACCGGGAGAAGTTCGTTCATCTCCGTACCGATGAGAATGGCGTTTTTCATCTTGTCTTTTGCATATCCCGGATGGACATTGCGTCCCTGAACGTGAATCTTTGCCGATGCCGCATTGAAATTCTCGAATTCAAGTTCTCCGACCTCGCCGCCGTCCATTGTGTAGGCATAGTCTGCACCGAACTTTTTCACGTCGAATTTCACGACACCACGTCCGATTTCCTCATCAGGAGTGAATCCGATTTTGATATCCCCGTGCTTGAATTCGGGGTGCTCCACGATATACTGCACCGCATTCATTATTTCCGCTACACCGGCTTTGTCATCTGCACCGAGCAGAGTCGTTCCGTCAGTCGTAATGATGGTTTCGCCCTTGTGCGCGAGAAGCTCCGGAAATTCAGACGGCTTCAGAGCCAGTCCCGGTACGCCCTTCAGTTCTATGTCTTTGCCATCATAATCCTTGATTATCTGTGGTTTGACGTCCTTTCCAGATGCGTCAGGTGATGTGTCAACGTGTGAGATGAATCCTATTGCAGGGACTTTTTTGTCAATGTTTGACGGGATGGAGCCCATTACATATCCGTATTCGTCTAAAGTGGCTTCCACGCCCATATCATTCAGCTCTTTGCACAACAATTTGAGCAGGTCGAGCTGTTTCGCCGTGCTTGGCTGAGACTCGGAATTTTCATCAGATTGAGTGTCGATTGAGACATATCTCAGAAATCTGTCAAGTATCTTTTCCATAGTATATATTGATATTTAAGTCTTTACCTTTTGCAAAAGTCTTATTTGTTTTCAGCATTTGTATTGACCTTCATTGCCGCTCCGATGAAGAATGCGATGATGGCAATGTATGGCAGAATCGCGATGGCTTCACCGTAATTCTCATTCCATTGCGTGAGGAATGGGTCAATGTTGGCGAACTTCAGGATAGCGCTCACCACTCCCATCAGTGCTCCACCTGCGATGAATCCGGATGCTATAAGCGTGCCTTTCTCCTGTCTTTCCGCATTGATTTTCGCATTCTTGCTGCGTGTGCTGACATACCAGGAAATCGCTCCACCTACCAGTAAAGGCAGGTTCAGGTCAATAGGAATAAACATTCCCAATGCGAATGCAAGAGCAGGTATCTTGAATAGAGTAAGCACGATAGCGATTACGGCACCGATTCCATAGAGAATCCACGGAGCGCCGCCGCCATTCATAAGAGGCTGGATTACTGCCGCCATTGCATTGGCCTGAGGCGCTACAAGGGCATTGTCTCCGGTGAATCCGAATGTTTTGTTGAGTACCAGCATTACTCCGCAAACTGTTGCTGCGGCTACTGCGACACCGGCGAATTTCCAGACTTCCTGCTTCTTTGGAGTGCTGCCGATCCAGTAGCCGATTTTCAGGTCGGTTACGAAAGAGCCGGCTACTGACAATGCGGTGCAGACTACGCCTCCGATAACAAGTGCTGCAGCCATTCCTGCATTGCCTTTAAGTCCCACAGCCACAAGAATAAGCGATGCGATAATCAATGTCATCAATGTCATTCCGCTGACAGGATTCGACCCGACGATGGCGATGGCGTTTGCGGCGACTGTCGTAAATAGGAATGAAATTATGCCCACGATGAGCACGCCGACAATTGCCTGCCAAATGTTGTTTACAACGCCGCCTAGAGCGAAGAATGCGAAGATTGCCAGCAATGCTATGACGATGCCGAAGACAATAGTTTTCATCGGCATATCCTCGTCAGTACGCTCTGTTGATGCTGTCGTTGCGCCCGGCTTCTTGGTGAATTCGCTTGCGGCAAGACCTACAGCAGATTTTATCACTCCGAAGGATTTGATGATTCCTATGATGCCAGCTGTTGCAATGCCTCCGATACCGATATGCCTAGCATATTCCTTGAAAATCTGGTCTGCCGACATATCCCCGATAGTCTGGGGTATACCGCTGTGCATCAAGTCAATAACCTGTCCGCCCCAGATGAGGTTCATAAGAGGAATGATGACAAGCCATACCAGGAAACTTCCGCAGCAAATGATGAAAGCGTATTTAAGACCTACAATATATCCCAGTCCGAGTACCGCAGCTCCAGTGTTAAGCTTGAGAACTAATTTTGCCTTGTCCGCAATATGCTGTCCGACAGACATTACCGTTGTGCTTACAGTCTCGCTCCACGCTCCAAATGTCGCAATGACGAAGTCGTAAAGTCCACCTATTACTCCGCTGAGTACCAGTGTCTTGGCATTGCTGCCTCCGCCTTCGCCGCTTACAAGTACCTGTGTGGTGGCCGTGGCTTCAGGGAAAGGATATTTGCCGTGCATCTCCTTTACGAAGTATTTTCTGAAAGGGATGAGGAACAAGATGCCGAGAATGCCACCGAGAAGCGATGACAGGAACATCTGCATAAAGTTCACCTCCACTCCTAATATATATATGGCAGGAAGTGTGAAGATGGCGCCGGCCACCACTGAGCCAGAGCATCCTCCGATTGACTGTATTATCACATTTTGGTTCAGTCCATTGTTCTTGCCTAATGCGCTTGTGAGTCCTACTGCGATGATTGCGATAGGTATCGCCGCCTCGAACACCTGCCCGACCTTCAGTCCAAGATATGCGGCCGCTGCCGAGAATATTATCACCATCAGTAGTCCTACACATACTGAATAAGGTGTTACTTCCGGATAATTCTTCTGCGGGCTCAGTAGCGGCTCGTATTTTTCTCCCGGTTTAAGTTCCCTCTGCGCATTCTCGGGCAGAGATGTCTTGTGCTCTTCCATTTATTATTTAAGATTATTATATGTTTAAGATTTATCTTCAATGAACCCACACATCTTCCCACATACAAACTTACATAAAATCTTCTTAATTCCTCTCTTTTGCACACGGCCTTGCCAGCCTTTTCGTTTTTGTTAATATATCGTCTAAAATGTTTTGTATTAAAAAAATACGAGAAAATTGATTTGGGGATATTGGACAAAATGAAAAAGTACGTATTTTTGAAAAATTTAGTATAATCTAATAAAAATGAATTCTATGCGTAACAGATTGTTAGCAGCGGCTCTTCTGATAGCCGTATGCGCATTTTCTTCCTGTCATCGCCATTCAGCCGAAAGTCAAACAGTAAATTTTGACGGTGTTTGGGAAGGACCTATGACAGTTTCCGAAGATGGAGAGACTTCAGTGAAAATTCTCAGCATTGACGGCGATGCCGCAACACTTTACGATATGACATATTCCCTTAATAATGGCTATGTTACCAAAGGAAAGCAGGAGTCTTCAGTATATACTGTAAAGGGCAAGGGTAAAACGCCGCCGCGTGTAAGTTTCACTTTTGGTGAGAAATCACAGACATTTACGTACCAGGACGGTGCTATTACTGAAGCCGTTGACGAGCCGGAAGTTGGTGATTCCTACATCCTTACGGAAAACAATCTCTCCTATTACAAGCAGATGGCCTCATTCAAGAGCTTGCTCCCACACGATAATGAATTTTCGGGACCTAGGACAATGTCTCTGTCATTGACTGCCTCGTCTGAACTTGTGGATGAGAGCTTCGACTGGGTCGAATTCCTTGAGTGGGCGGGAAAGACTGCAGCAACAACCGCCTGGGGCAAGGGAGTGGGCGTACTTCTTGACGAACTCTTCCCTGCAACCGGGAAAACGACCACTCTTGACGACCTTCTTGCAAAGATGAACGACATCAGCGATCAGCTTACTCAGATGACGGTTCTTTACAAGAATACGACCTACGAGGCAAAGCTCAATGAAAGAAGCAAGTATGTGAGCGAGTTGATGAACTGCAACTCGGAATATTTTACCCGTTTGAGCAATGTAAAGACTGATAACGAGGAAGAAGCCGAGGCAAAGGTAAAGGAAATAGTCCTCGCGTGGGCAAAGAATACTGTCGGAGGAAATCCGGTGGCTGTCCAGGGTCTCAACTATATAGACTTCCTGCTCAAAACGGTTATCGAGCAGAAGGATATCTTCAATATGTATGACCTCTACACCTACAACACCCACGCTTGGGAACGTCAGGGATATTCAGTCAGAGAGGCTCTCCGTGCAGGAGATATCGCGACCGTCGCACAAACTCTATATCTTACACAGCTTTATCACAAGGTGAGGGACGATATCGACGATGTTTCGCGTGCAAAAATTCTTTCAGAAAACATCGTCAGATTCAACAAATTCTCGGACTATATCAAGAATCGTCCGGTTGACCGTCACGATGATATGGTCATCTGTCAGATTGAGGGTACGCACTTCGTGATGAAACGCACTTGGTTTGATTATCCGTTCTACAAGAACCCTACCTGGTGCAATATACCTTGTCTGTGGACAAGAGGTTCAAAAGTCGAGTATTTTATGTGGGGTCCTAATCAGGTTGAGTACTATAACAAGGCGTTTACAGTGGATGAGATAACCCGCATTCTCGAATATTACGGCGGAAGAAAAAATATATCTGACATTCTCCTGTATGAAGCTGACTGCTACGGTTATCTTTGGAATCCTTTCGGCGGTGACCAGAGGGAGGGTATTATCGCTATCCAGAGTGGGTATTATTCAGCTGATTGGCGTTGCATTGGAATTGACAAGACTATCTCGTATAACGGAACCTCAAAAGACGATATAGTTCCGAGATATGTAGGTATCGCTGTTATAGACGGTTCCGGATGGGGCGGTAAAGACCTCAAGTTCTACGAATGGAAAGAGTTCTATGACAATCAGCGTTGGGTAAGAACCTGGATTGTTGAGCGTTAGAATTTAACACGCAATAGTTTTCCTATCTCGCTGTTTTGCCGGATATGGAATGTGACATAAGGCGGGGACCATCAAATAAGGTCTCCGCCTTACTTTTTGTAGCGCTTACTAAACTTAAGTTTCGCAAACGTCCGAATGCGTTGCTATGCTTATCCTTTATACTAATTTCAACCTTCTCATTCACACTTCCCCAACGTGCTTCTGATATTCCCTGCTCGCCAGCTCCGGCCGTTGTCTGATGACGACTTTTTAATGCCACGAAACCCTTTCTGTCGCTTTGCTTCATAATCAGCACAGTTTCGCATTTGCAAAACTTATGTTGTTTATCTATAGATTACACACCGAAGCCTCGATAAACCAGATGTAAAATGTTTTTGCTAAAAAAATGCGAAAAAATGTCTGAAAAAATTTGGAGGTAATAAAAAAGTGCGTATCTTCTCATCTTTGACACATCCGATTTGATATATCAAGTCCCCAGACCGCTGTAGTGGCGATTTGGGGACTTTTTGATTTTTCAAGTATGTAATGTAACGGAGGCTACGTTGCTGCTCGCTCCCTGTTGCCTCCAGCAGGA
>CAVJKV010000007.1:0-110043 GCA_963650425.1 Oscillibacter sp.
CCTCCTTTTTGGAGTGAGATTCGACACGAGCTCGCGGTTTGTAAGTGCAAGGAAAGGTATCTTTTCTGTACTTAATCTTTCATTATTTATATATAGACCTGTAGCTCAGTTGGTTAGAGCACTACACTGATAATGTAGGGGTCAGCAGTTCAAATCTGCTCAGGTCTACAAATTTTGGGGATATAGCTCAGTTGGCTAGAGCATCTGCTTTGCAAGCAGAGGGTCGTCGGTTCGACTCCGTCTATCTCCACTTCTGAAACCTCTGGTTTCAACATATCAAACAGCGACGCTTCAAACTGCGCCGCTGTTTTTCTTTTATTCGCATAGAAATTGCGCCCTGGCGTATGTCCGTATGGCGGTTATTTATGTTCAATTGGTGACCGCTGATGTGCAAAACGCCTTCGTTGAGACTGATTTAGCCCGTAGTCAAAAAAAATCACTATATTTGCAGGATAGTTTGTAAAACCTGACCCTCCGCGCGTTGCGGAATTGAAAATTTGATTATTATGTCGAAGGCTAATATGCCGCTTTTATACCGATGGTTTAAGATTTACCTTAAATTTTTGTCGGAAAAAGTATACTATAGGCGAGTCCATTATATTGACAAGGAAAATATACCGGCTGACGGTACGCCACTGCTGATAGTGTCTGACCATCAGAATGCTATGAATGATGCGTTCGGTGTGCTTATGTCAATGTGGGACCGCGTAGTTCATTTCATAGTCCGCGCAGATGTTTTTGCGCTCAGCCCTGTTGCCAACAAGTTCTTGCGTTCCATTGGGCTTCTTCCTGCTTTCCGTTTGAACTATGAAGGTGAAGGTGCGTTAAAGAACAATGACGCTACTTTCCACGATTCCGAACAGTCTCTGATTGACGGTGACACAGTTGTCATATTCCCGGAGGCAGGGCATCAGGACAAGCATTGGCTTGGAACCTTCTCATACGGTTATACCAAGATGGCATTTGATGCCGCAGCTTTGAGCAATTTTGAGAAGGAAGTTTTCATACTTCCGAGTTGCAATCATTATTCGGAATATGCAGGTCTGAGGACAGATTCGTTGGTGAAGTATGGCACTCCGATATCTTTGAAGCCTTATTACGAATTGTATAAGACCAAGCCGAGGACTGCTCAGCGCGAAGTCAATGCACTCGTGCGCGAACAGATTAAAGGGCTAATGCTGAATATCGAGGACCTTGAAAATTACGATGCCATCGATTATATAAGGCAATCTCCTTATGGAGCAGGTTATGCCAAATCCCTTGGACTTGACCCTGATTCATTGCCGGAAAAACTCGAGTCCGACAAGAAACTTGTTGCGGCTCTTGTGGAGGCAAAGGCGGCTGACAACGACCGAGTTCAGGCCGTATATGATTCAGCATCAAGATTTTCTGCCGATATGAAAGCTGCAGGAATTGCTGACAGAAACCTTGACAAGACTCCCGGAACTGTTGATATTCTGGTTCAGATTCTGGTGCTGCTTATTCTGTCACCTTTGGCAGTATTTGCATTGTGGCCGTCGGTTTTCTCCTGGTTTATCCCCAAACACTTTTCCGATAAGGCTGAGGACAATATGTTCTCAGGCACTTTCATTATTGCGCTCAACGCCTTGTTTATCTTCCCGGTACTTGGTCTGGTGACCCTTATCGTGACCTGGGTCAAGTATAGTTTCCTTGCGGCGGTAATTTACGTCGCCCTCTTCCCTGCGCTCTGTCTGTTCGAATGGACTTACGCTGGATGGGTGAAGGAACTTGTGCAGGATTTGAAGGCAATGAAAGCGGCAAAGTCCGGTGACCTGGGCAACCTTGCACAGAGGAGACAGGAATTGTATAACAGCATTAACGATTGTTTGAAAAAATAGATTATATGGAACAGCATAGAGTAGTAATTACAGGTATGGGAATTTATTCCTGCCTTGGAAACACATTGGATGAGGTACGCGATTCTCTTTACAACGGAAAGTCGGGAATCATATTTGACCCTGAGCGCAAGGCTATGGGCTTCCGTTCAGCCCTTACCGCAAAGGTGGTGGAGCCTGACCTGAAGAAGGAGCTTTCCCGTTCGCAGAGAGTATTTATGCCGGAGCAGGCAAAATATGCCTACTGTGCGACAAGAGACGCCCTCAGAAATGCGGGAATAGATCAGGACTATCTCAATAGCCACGAGGTCGGCCTCCTTTATGGAAACGACAGCTCAACAGTGCCTGTAGTCAGTGCGGTGGACATTATGCGTGAGAAGAAGGACACCACTCTTTGTGGTTCTGGTGCCATATTCCAGTCGATGAACAGTACGGTTACAATGAACTTGGGCTGTATCTTCAAACTGAAGGGCATCAATCTGACGGTTTCAGGTGCGTGCGCCAGCGGTTCCCACGCAATAGGTCTCGGTGCGCTCCTTATCCAGAACGGGCTTCAGGATATGGTAGTCTGCGGTGGTGCCCAGGAAGTTAATCCATTCTCAGTCGGCTCGTTCGACGGCATCTCGGCATTCTCCACAAGAGAAAGCGATCCTGAAAAGGCTAGCCGTCCGTTTGACCGTGACCGCGACGGTCTGGTACCGGGAGGCGGTGCTGCTACCGTAATCATCGAGAGCTATGAGTCTGCAGTCCGCAGAGGTGCTCCGATCATTGCCGAAGTTCTCGGTTACGGATTCTCAGGCAATGGTGACCATATCTCTTCTCCGAATGTGGAAGGTCCTAGCCGTTCACTTCAGATGGCTATCCGCCGTGCTGGCATCAGCAAAGAGGAAATCGGATACATCAATGCTCACGCAACCTCTACACACGTGGGCGACACCAATGAGGCTAAAGCGATTTTCAATGTATTCGGTGACCAGAAAGTTGAAGTTACTAGTACGAAGTCCCAGACAGGACACGAGATGTGGATGGCAGGTGCAAGTGAGGTTATTTATTCAATACTTATGATGAAGAATGACTTCATCGCCGCCAACCTTAATTTTGAAAATCCGGATGAGGATTCAGCCAAACTGCTCATTCCTGCAAAACGCATCGAAAAGCATTTTGACACATTCCTTTCAAATTCATTCGGCTTCGGCGGTACAAACTCCACTTTGATTGTCAGAAATCTTTAAGAATAAATTATTTAATATCATATACAAATGGAAAAGCAGGAACTAATAGAGAAAATCAATTCTGCGCTTGCAGACGAGTTTGAAGTAGAGGAGTCTGTCATCACTCCGGATGCTCCTATCAAGGAAACTCTTGAGCTTGACAGCCTTAGCCTTGTTGACCTTGTAGCATTGATCGAATCAAATTTCGGTATCAAGATTCAGGGCTCAGAGGTGTCTCACATTCAGACATTTGCCGCTCTGTACGACTTCGTTTACGACAGAATGAAGTAATTCGGCTATTCAATGGATTCGGGTTCTATGGATGACAAGGTATTGGCGAAGGGGGAGGAGATATTCGAACTTATCCCCCAGCGTCCGCCTATGACGATGGTGGACACGCTGTACAGCGCTTCCGAAAACGGTGGCGAAACAGGACTCACAGTGTCAGAGGACAATGTGTTCTGTATGGGTGATCATCTGATAGAACCGGGAATCATTGAGCATTCAGCACAGAGTGCAGCCGCATTTGCGGGTTACAGGTATTATCTGGCCGGCGAGAAGCCGCATATAGGTCTTATCGGTGAGATAAAGACTTTCAAAATAAACAGATGCCCTGCCGCAGGTGAAATTCTGCGCACAAAGATTTCAGTTACAGGAGAGGCGATGGGGATGTCGCTGGTGCATACTGAAACATTCTCCGGGGCAGAACAGATTGCCGGAGGAGACATTAAAATTTTTATTGTGGAATAATCCGCAATGTTATGCGAGTCCGGGTTCCCGGATCGTTGCAATTCCGAGAGAAATGTTAGAGTTAGTCGAAACAGTCAGAATACCTGTACGCTTTTCGGAAGTGGATTCAATCCGTGTCGTTTGGCACGGCAATTATTTGAAATATATGGAGGATGCCCGTGAGGCATTCGGCCGCAAATATGGTCTCAGCTATATGCAGATAGTGGCGAGCGGTTATTATTGCCCTATCTACGACTATCACGTAAGGTTTGTTCATTCCGCGACTTACGATGACGTGTTGCTGGTGACAATAAAATACAAGCCTTCGCTTGGTGCAAAATTATGCTTTGACTACGAAATCCGTCGAGAGAGAGACGGAGCGCTTGTGCTCAAGGCATCTACGATACAACTTTTTACGTCCACAGATGGCGTATTGGAACCTTCCGAACCGGAATTCTACCGGAAATGGAAGTCTCAATTTCCTGATTTGAAATAAAGATGACAAGAATCTTCCTATCAATTTATCGCTTTTTTGCAAAGCGCAAGGTGTTTCTTTCCGTATTGCTCGGTGCTTTGGTAGTTTTCTCGGTCTATTTTGGACTGAAGGTCAGCTATGAGGAAGATATTACCAAGCTTCTTCCTTCCGCTGCAACTTCAGACAGCGGTCTTGCTTTCGGCAACCTCAAGGTAAAGGACAAGATATTCATACAGATAACATCGAGGGACTCCCTTCTGGATACATATACGTTGTCCTCATATATTGAAGAATTTGTCGATTCGCTGGCAGTCCGGGACTCGGCGTCGCATTGCATCGACAATGTGCTGTATCATATTGATGATGACTTGCCGGTGATGGCTGTGGATTTTGCATTGTCGCACGTTCCGTCATTTGTCGATACATCGTGCTATGAGCAGTTCGGGAAAATGCTGGAACGCGAGTCTGTGGACAGTATGATGGCGGTTAACTACGAGACTATTATGAACGACGAGACCGGTTCCGCCACACAGATGGTGACGACAGACCCTCTCGGACTCCGCAATGTGCTCATATCTTCGCTCGGTTCGCTGACAGGACGCTCGGGCAAATCTTCCGCAGGCTTCACGGTAGTAGATTCGTACCTTTTCTGTGCAGACAGCACCGTGGCTTTGGCATTCGTCTCTCCGGCAATGAATTCGTTTGACAGCAAGGCGAGCACTGTGCTCGTGGAAGAAATCCAGTCTCTTGCAGATGAGTTCTTGACATTGCATCCGGACGCTGAAGTGCTTTATCACGGCGCTCCCGTCCGCAGTTACGGCAATTCGCACATTGTCAAAAGGGATCTTTTCCTTACGGTGGGCCTGTCGCTGCTGATAATTCTCATCGTGATTTGCATCTCGTTCAAGAGTTGGTCATTCATACCTCTCAATGTCATTCCTGTGGCATTCGGAGCGTTCTTCGCATTGACATTTATGTATTTCCTGAAAGGGACGATGTCGCTGATGGCATTAGGAATCGGTTCCATCATTCTTGGCGTTGCGATAAGCTATATACTGCACGTGCTCACGCATTTCAAGTATTTGGGCGATCCTGAAAAGGTGCTTGAAGATGAGGCGACTCCGGTATGTCTCGGATGTATAACTACCATCGGAGCATTCCTCGGTCTTCTGTTTACGGAGAGCGATCTTCTTCGCGATTTCGGTATATTCGCTTCCATAGCATTGGTAGCCAGCACTTTGTTTGGGCTTGTGTTCCTGCCTCATTTCCTGAAGAAGGGTGACACGAGGAAAAATGAAAAGATTTTTGCGCTTGTCGGCAAGATTAACGAATATCCTTACGACAGGAGCAAATGGCTTATAGCTCTGGTTGTGGCGATGATTGTAGTCGGTGTCGCGTTCTCCGGCAAAGTCACGTTTGACACCAATCTGAAGAATATCGGTTATGTGTCTGACGAGGTCAAGCGTTCGGAGGCATTGTATGCCGAAAAGAATCTCGGTACTGATGTACAGGTGTATTTTGCCGCTGCCGGCAGTACATTGGACGAGGCTCTTGTCAATAACGAGGCTCTCGCATCAGTGTGTGACTCAATGCTTAGGGCGGGGCAGATTTCGTCCTGTTCACAGATGGCCTCACTGCTGTTTGTGCCTGAGAATAAACAGAAGGAGCGTATTGAGTGCTGGAATAAGTGGTGGAATGAAGGAGGGAAGGATTCCAGGGCATCGCGTGCGCGCGCTTTGGTAGATGCGGCGGCAAAACGCTATGATCTTGATCCTTCGGTCTTTGCTCCTTTCGGAGATATGATTTCAACGCAGTATGAGCCTGCTTCGCTGTTCGACGCCGGAATACTTCCTGCCGGACTGCAGACTACGCTTGTGGAACAGACTGATGACGGGCGCTACCTTGTGTTTACTCCGGTAAAGGTGTCGCAGGAAGAAAGAAAGGCGGTGAGTGATAGGCTTGCCGAATTGCCGCACATCATCGTTGCAGATCCGTTCTATTATACGGGCAATATGGTGTCGATAATTCACGATGACTTCAATGTCATCCTGCTGATTTCGTCGATATTCGTGCTGATAGTCCTGCTGCTTTCATTCAGAAACGTGCTTGTGTCCTTGCTGGCATTTATGCCTATGTTCTTCAGCTGGTATGTCGTGGAAGGGTTTATGGCATTGTTCGGACTGCAGTTCAATCTGATAAACATCATCATTTCCACATTCATATTCGGTATAGGTGTGGACTACAGCATATTTGTTATGGAGGGTTTGCTCGCGGAGGCGCGTTCCGGCAGAAAGAGCCTTTTGGAGTGGCATAAGACAGCTATATTTTTCTCGGCTTTCGTGCTCATCGTAGTAGTCCTGTCAATGTTCCTTGCAGTGCATCCTGCAATCAAATCCATTGGAATAAGCACTCTTATCGGTATGGGCTCGACCATACTTATCACTTATACTCTCGAACCGTTCTTCTTCCGCATTCTTATGAAGTGGGAAAGGTTCCGCAAATCAGTACAGAAATAGTATGGCAGACAAGACGGCAATCATAATAGGCAGTGGAATAGGCGGACTCGAGTGCGCATATATTCTGGCAAAACACGGTTTTGGCGTGACCGTGCTGGAGAAAGAGCACAATATCGGGGGAAGCCTTCAGACATTCATCAGAAAGGGGTCTGATGGTGTCAGCCATAGTTTTGATACCGGTTTTCATTATGTCGGCGGACTAGAGCCTGGGCAGCCGCTGTATTCATTGTTCAGATATTTCAATCTCATAGACGGACTTCCCTGGAAGCAGTTGAGCCCGGACTGTTATGATGAGGTCGATTTTGTGAACGCTGAAGGTACGAGTGTGTCAATGTATCCCCACGCTTCGGGACACAGGCGTTTCGCGGACCATCTTTCTGAATTTTTTCCGCTCAACAGGGATGAACTTTCTGAATATTCGCGTATCCTCAAGAAGATAGGGGACAATATGTTCGATTCATTCCATCCGAATTCGGAAATGTTTGAACTGTTTTCAAAACCGGCCATAGAATTTGTGAACGATACCATCTCGGACCAGAGGTTGAGGGATGTTGTCTGCGGCGCAACTATGAAGATGGAACTGAATGCCGATATGCTCCCTATGTATGCCTTTGCGCAGGCCAACAATTCTTTCGTTGACAGCGCCTGGAGAATGGGATATGACAAGGAGGCGAAACTCGGAGGCGGCGCACTGCTTGTGAAAAGGCTTGTGGATCAGATTGTTGAAATGGGCGGGCAGATTCTTCCGGACAAGGACGTCAAGGCGATTCACGTATCAGAGGAAGGCACAGTGTCCGGAGTGGAGACTGCTAACGGCGAAATCTTTACTGCAGACTGGGTCATATCTGACGCGCATCCTGCCGTTACTATGGACCTCGTTGATGAATGCAGGCAGGTTAAGAAAGTGTTCCGTCACAGGATTGCCGATTTGAAAAATACTCACGCCATATTCACGGCGAACATTGTCCTGAAGCCGAATATGTTGCCGTATCTGGACAGAAATCTTTTCGTGCATCGTTACGGAGCGGACCTGTGGCATCCGAATCCGGCCGCCACTGACAGCATTATGGTGCATTTCTATCCGCCGGAGAACAACTGCAAGTATGCGGAATGTATTGACGTGATGAGCCTTATGGACTGGTACGGGATTGCGGAGTGGAAAGACCGGAAACCTTGCCTGCGCGGAGAAACATACGAAGCAATCAAGAAGAAGAAGCTTGAGGAATGTCTGAATCTTCTCTCCGCGCGTCTTCCGAGGATACGTGAATGTATTGACAGGGTTTATACTAGTTCTCCGCTGACGTGGCAAAGTTATACTGCCACACCGGAGGGTTCGGCTTACGGTGTCGCTAAAGATTATCATAATCCTCTCGTGACATTCCTTTCACCCAGGACGCCGATAAGCAATCTGCTCCTCACCGGGCAGAGCCTCAATCTTCACGGAATATTGGGCGTCTCCAAAACTTCCGTCATCACTTGCGGGTTCATTCTTGGCCCGGAGGTCCTCGAGAAAGAAATATTGGGATAATTATTATCTTTGCACTCTGAAAATTGACTTTGAAACAGATGAAAACAGCATTGGTAACAGGCGGAAGCCGCGGAATAGGACGTGCAGTATGTGTGAAACTTGCATCGGAGGGATACCACGTCATAATCAATTATGTGTCAAATGACGAGGCCGCTCAGGCCACTTTGTCTCAGGTTCAGGAGGTAGGCGGCACAGGTGAACTGCTTAAATTTGACGTAAGTGACAACGAGGCTACTGTCGCTGCAATCAAGGGATGGCAGACGGCAAATCCTGACGAATATATCGCTGTGCTTGTGAACAATGCGGGCATCAGACGTGACAATCTGCTTCTGTGGATGGAACAGGATGATTGGTTCAAGGTGATGAAGACAAACCTGGACAGTTTCTATAATGTGACACGTCCAGTGCTTCAGCCTATGGTAGTACACAAGAACGGCCGCATAATCAATATGGCATCCCTTTCCGGACAGAAGGGCTTGCCGGGACAGACCAACTATTCGGCTGCAAAAGGCGGAATAATAGCTGCGACGAAGGCTCTTGCGCTTGAAGTTGCGGCAAGAAAGGTGACTGTCAATGCCGTGGCTCCAGGTTTTGTCCGCACTGATATGGTGGAGGGGCTTGACGAGGCTGAATTGAAGAAGACAATTCCGGCAAAGCGTTTCGGCGAGCCTGAGGAAGTCGCTGAGCTTGTAGCATTCCTCGCGTCAGACAAGGCAGCCTACATCAACGGGCAGACAATAGCCATAAATGGTGGACTTTACGAATAGGAAATCTTATGTTTGGAAAAAATATAATTACTGTCGGACTTATAGCGATTTTGGGCGGTGCGACTGTTTCGTATGCGGCTGACTTTCAGTCAAACGTGCCGTCATCCGCTGTAGCTGCTTCCGCATTGACCGCGAAGATAGAACAGTCCAACGCATCAGTGAAGAATATAGAGAGCAAGTTCTCGCAGACCAAGACACTCAAGGTGTCCGGGAAAAAGATTGAATCTGAAGGGACTTTGTTCTATACTTCCGACGGCAAATTGGCGATGAGATATTCCAAGCCGGTCGGTGAGCTTATGATTGTCAGCGGAAACAAGTTCTTTATGAACAAAGGCGGCAAATCAATGACCTTCGATACGTCAAAGAATGCGCTTATGGGAAGTCTAGCCGCTACGTTGCTCAACAGTTTCAAGGGAAATCCATCACAAGTCGCAAAGGACAACAACGCGGATTTGACAGTTTCGGAAACGTCTGAATTCTATGTGGTCACATTGACTGCCCAGCCTGACAGCCACCGCGGATATTCCAAGATAACAATCAATTACAGAAAATCCGATTGTGTCATTGTCAATATGACGATGGTGGAGCTTACGGGTATTACCACAACCTACGAACTGAAGGAAATCAAGAAGAATACTTCATTCCCTCAGGACGTGTTCAAAATCCCGTCACGTTAGAAGTCGTTTCCAAGTGATTCTTAATCAGTAAATCAGTTATTCCTGAATCTCTATTGTGGAGTTGTCGTCATTGCTTGTGATGGCGGCTTCGCCGTATAATTGGTACTTTCTCGGGGACGTGCCGGTTGCGGCTTTGAAGTATTTGCAGAAGAAAGAAGCGTTCGGAAAATTGAGGTTGTCGCTGACCTGCTGGATGGAGTAGGTGTTGGTGAGCAGCATTACCTTTGCTTCGAGAATTACATTGTCTCTTATGATGTCTCCGGGCTTCTTTCCCAAAGTCTCGGTTATTATTCTGGCGAAGTATTTCGGGGAAAGGCAGCTGAGTTCGGCATAGAATGTCACGCTTCTTTCCTTACAGCAGAATTCGTGGACGTTGTTGAGAAATTTCAGGGAAATGTCCTTTTTTCTCGGGATTGAGAGCGATTCGTTCTTGATACCGGAATATGTCAGCCAAGATGAAAGCATTGTCAGCGCGCTGTGCGTGAACGAATAGATGAGGTCCGGGTAGAAGTCCGGATGAGTGATTGCATAGATTCTTCTGAAACTGCGGTAGCTGTTGGTGAATGTCTGGCAATACTCTTCCGGGAAATGGACAACCGTAGGCACTCCTTTATGTATGAGCCATTTACGGGCGGCTTCCACTCCTTTCATCGGCGATTTTGTCAAGAAATCCAGTCCTGCGGCTATTACGATGACTTTGCATTGACCGGACATTTTAAGCCTTTCTGCAATGAATCCTGGCATTCCCAATACGCAGTCGTTCTTTTCCAGATGATATTCGGTCTGGTTTAGCGTCATATCAATTGTCCCTTCTATGCAGCAGATGCACAGAGCCACGAGAATCTTTGTCGGCAACGGTTTGTCGATAGGCGCGCGGTTTCTTCTGTCTCCCGGTTCAAGATCGAGATTGTCGTCAATGATGATTACGTCATTGAGGATCACGGCGTGGTCTGATGCCTTGAGCATTCCGAGCCTTATCTGCGGAAGCGTATCTGTGTTTGTGGAAGGTTGCATAGAGCAATGCTGTCATCATTATCTTGTAAAGATAGTGTATTAGAATTTGTTTTGAAAAAAATCCTCCCTTTTCATACTACGCCCTTCCAGCCATTTTCATTTTTTTGCTATTTTTGTAAGTTATGTTCTTGAGTTTTGCAAATGCGAAACAAGATACTTATTATGAACCTGGATTTGTTTAAGGAAATATTGCAGATTGAATCCACCAGCGGAACGGAGTTTTCGTTGGCAGAGTTTCTCGAATCCCGGTTCTGCGAAGTAAATCCGATGTGCCAATGTGTGCGATATGAAGTTGGTGACGGCACGTTGAATCTCCTTTTCAGATGGCGTACGGCAGGAAGCGATGCTGTCGCAGACCAGTCCACGCCCCTTCCGGAGGTGCTGCTTTGCTCTCATTTGGACACAGTCCCGCCATATATTCCGCCTCAATTTCTTGATATTCCGTCAGGAACCGTATTGCCGGACGGAAAAGTGGCGGCAACTGACGATGTCCTGATAAAAGGACGCGGAAGTTGTGATGCCAAGGGGCAGTTCTTTTCGATGTGGTCTGCCTGCGAAGAACTGTCGCGCCAGATTATAGAGCCGGGATGCGGATTCCACAGTTTCGGACTTTTGCTATTGGCGGGGGAGGAAACCGGGTCTTATGGGGCGAAGGCGTTCGACAGAGACTGCCCGGGTTCTCAATGGATAATTGTCGGAGAACCTACTGACAACAAGATGGTTACGGCATCCAAAGGGACAAAGTCCTTTGTCGTCAGGATTCACGGTAAGGCTTGTCACTCAGGCTATCCGGAATTGGGTCACAGTGCCGTGGACTCTTTTGTGGAATTTGTGGAAAAATTGAAGTCCGTTAAATTTCCTGAGGACCCTGTGACAGGAGCAACGACCTGGAATATCGGCAAGTTGATTTCGGATAATCCCCAGAACGTGTTGAGTCCTTTGCTCACATTCAGACTGTACTTCAGAACAACTGCGGCTTCAGACCCGGTCGTGTGCAAGACGATGGATGCGATGCGTAGTAAAGATATTGAAATAGAGAATCTTGGAGGAGATACTCCATTGGAATACTGCACTTTCCCGGGATTCGGGACGACCACTGTCGCTTTCGGCAGTGATACGCCGCGGCTCACCAAATTCCGTAACCGTTCGCTTTGTGGACCGGGTTCAATCTTCGTGGCGCACACGGCTGACGAATACGTGCTTGTGAGTGATTTGGAGAAAGCCGGAGACCAGTATTCTGATATGGTTAGAGATATATTGTCAAAATAGCTTCTAAATGATAGTGATGAAATTCGGCGGCACGTCCGTCAAAGATAAGGAAGCGATACTCAGGGTAATATCGATAGTGCGTGGCAGAATGTCTGACAGGCCGTTGGTGGTGGTGTCCGCGCTTGCCAAGGTGACAAGGGTGCTTTGCAGCATTGCGGAAGAGGCTGAGGCACAGCATAGGGATAAGGTTGATGAGCTTCTTGATTCGCTCAGAGTACGGCATACGGAGCTTGCGAAGGAACTGTTGTCCTCTGACAGTCAAGTGCTTGCGCAGTGTATTTCGGATATAGACGGGATATGTGACAGTCTTGCGGATTTTGCGCGTGGCGTGTGCCAACTTGGGGAACTTTCACCAAGAAGCAATGCGCGCATAGTCTCCACCGGTGAAATTCTGTCTTCGAGGATTGTGGCTGCTGCTATGAATGTGAACGGCTTGTCGTGTCATCTTCTCGATGCGCGGAAGATGATTGTAACTGACTGCCGGTATATGTCTGCAGTTCCTGACCTTGAGGTGACTGAAGCCAACGTGAAGAGACTTGTTCCGGAAGCGTCAAAAGGTGTTTCAGTTGTACTGACGCAGGGCTTTGTAGCTTCTTCGACAGAGGGCTTTCCTTCTGTGCTTGGATTTGAGGGATCTGACTATTCCGCGGCTATTTTCGGAATGGCATTGGATGCGGAAAGAATTGAGATATGGACAGATGTGGACGGAATCAGAAGTGCCGACCCGCGTATTGTGCCGGATACAGAGAGAGTGGAGAAAGTGTCGTATGAGGAAGCGTCGGAAATGGCGTTTCTCGGTGCCAGAGTCTTGCATCCGCTTACAATAGAACCTGCAAGGCGCAGAAATATACCGGTATATGTGCTCAATTCGACGGCTCCTGACGGGAAAGGGTCTGTGGTAACACACGAAAATGTGGAATGCGGACCAAAGACGGTTGCGTCAAGGGATGATATCGACTATCTGGAAATATCGTCGCCGAAAATAGTGGGAGTGTCATCGATGCTATCGGAGATATTCTCATGCGTTTCCGCCAACGGAATCAGGATTGTGTCCATAAGTTCTTCTGAGTCAAAAGTAGGTCTGACGCTGGAGTCCGGTCAGTTCGGGATGGAAACGTTCGTCGAGCAGTTGCGCAAAGTGTTCAACGTAATGGTTTACAGGGATAAGTCCGAGGTGTCGGTGATTGGCAGAAATGTGGTCCTTGCAGACGGATTGATTGGCAAACTGATTGCGTCGGCGAAGGATTGCGGGATATGTATGTCCTGCCAAAGCCCGTCGCTCTTGAGCGCCAGCATTGTCGTTGACAGGGCGGCATCCGGAGATGTAGTACGTCGCCTGCATCAGCATTTGTGGAAATAAATGCTGAAAACGTAGGGTGCAAAATTAAATATAACAAATATGAAGGTCTATATCAGCGGCTACGGCCGTATGGGACATATAGTAGAGGCGGTGCTGGCAGACAAGGGCATCGAATGTGCCGGAAAATCGGAGGACATTCAGGCAGTGGACAAGGGGCTGTCGAAAGAGTGCGTGTGCATTGATTTCACTGTGCCGGATGCGTTCAGAGCCAACTACAAGTTCATAGCGGAGAATTTCAAGGCGGCAGTCGTAGGTACCACCGGTTGGTATGACATTGCTGACGAGGTCTTCGCATATTTCGAAAAATGCGGCACTCCGCTTATTTGGGCATCGAATTTCTCCGTGGGCGTGAATGTGTTCTCCGCTGCGGTGGAACTTGTGTCTAAGCTGCTCGGCAAAGCAGGCGGTTATGCACCGTATATCGTGGAAAAGCATCATTGCCATAAACTTGATGCTCCGAGCGGTACAGCCAAGACATTGGCAAAAATCATCGACGGAAATATGTCTGTAAAAACGGACGTGGCATCTGTCCGAGTGGGAGAACTTCCGGGCATCCATACGGTCGGGTTTGAGGGAGAGTGCGACCGGATAACGCTTGAACACGAGGCTTTCTCGCGCAAAGGGTTTGCGGAAGGGGCTGTTCTTGCGGCCGGTATGGCTGACGGCATTGCCTCACGCGAGGAAAGGACAGGTAATGTCTTTGAGTTCAAAACTCTGTTTCTGTCTTCTGATTAACTTGCATTTAGCTTGCGAAACTTGAATAATTAAATTTATCATAATGAATAAATTCAAGGGACTTGGAACTGCACTTGTGACTCCGTTCAGGAACGGTGCGGTTGATTATGAGGCCTATCAAGGGTTGGTCCGTCGTCAGGTAGAGTCCGGTGTGGATTTTCTGGTCCCTCTCGGATCAACGGCTGAAACTCCTTGTCTGACAGATGATGAGAAAGTCGAGATTATGAAAATCACTGTGGCAGAAGCTGGTGGGTTGCCTGTGGTGGCGGGAGTCGGCTCTAATTCATTGTCTGCAACAGTGCATAATATGCACGTGCTGGAGAACAGCGGAGCAGATGCGTTCCTTGTGGTCGTGCCGTTCTACAACAAGCCTGTGCAGGAAGGCATTTATCAGTATTTCAAGGCTGTAGCAGGCGAAACTGACCATAAAATCATTCTCTATAATGTACCCGGGCGCACCGCTGTAAATATGAAAGCGGAAACGACCTTGAGACTTGCTGAAGATATCCCGAATATTGTTGCGGTGAAGGAGGCTTCAGGTGATGTGTTCCAGATAATAGACATAAAGCGCCAGGCGCCGTCAGGCTTCAACGTGCTGAGCGGAAATGACGACCAGACACTGCCTCTTATGGCAAGCGGCATAGACGGAGTTATCAGCGTGGCTTCCAATATATTACCGCTGCAGATGGCGGCTTTGGTAAGAGCTGTCGGCGAAAGTGATTTGCACAAGGCTATAGAGCTGAACAACAGGCTTATGCCTTTATATCATGCTTGTTTTCTGGAGAGTAATCCGATTCCGGTCAAGGCGGCGTTGTCGATTATGGGACTTTGTACCGATGAGATGAGACTGCCGCTGACTCCTGCAGTTGAGAGCACCCGCGAAGTTTTGAGAAACTTAATAAACATAAGTTAGGATACTTGCGAAACTTAAATAATATGTATGAACTCAGATAGAGAACATTTTCTGCAGGTCTGTGCTGACTTGGAGTCCGGAAAAATCAGAGTCGCTGAAAAAATAGACGGGCAATGGGTGGTGAATTCGTGGATTAAGGAAGAAATTCTGAACGGATTCCGCCTCGGCCATCTTGTGGATATGTCGGGCGACGGACTCTCGTTCATTGACAAGGATACGATTCCGATACGCAAATTCACTGTGGAAGATAAAGTCCGCATAGTGCCGGGCGGCAGTTCCGTGCGAAGAGGAGCATATCTGGCTCCGTCCGTGATAATGATGCCTCCTGCGTATGTCAATATAGGCGCCTACGTGGATTCCGGTTCAATGATTGATTCTCACGCACTTGTGGGTTCGTGCGCGCAGATCGGAAAGAATGTGCATATCGCGGCGGCTGCGCAGATTGGTGGAGTGCTTGAGCCTGTCGGAGCTATGCCGGTGATTATAGAGGACAATGTTTTTATTGGCGGAAATTGCGGTATCTATGAGGGTGTGCTGGTGCGTGAAAATGCGGTGCTGGGTTCAGGCGTAATAATCAACAGATCCACTGCGCTTTTCGATGCAGTAAACGGCGGTTATATACGTGCAGATGAGTCGGGAAGGCTTGAAGTGCCTTCAGGAGCAGTCGTTGTGGCGGGCAGTCGTCCTGTGGCTAAAGGTCCGGGCGCAGAGGCTGGCATTCAGATATATACTCCGGTGATTGTCAAATACAGAGATGACAAGACTGACGCGTCGGTGGAGTTGGAAGACTTGTTGAGATAAAGTATATGATTTTTTACAAATATCACGGTGCAGGAAACGATTTTCTGATTGCTGACGGGCGGGACAAGAAGATTGATTTGAGTTCTGAACGCATTGCTGCACTGTGTGAAAGACATACCGGAATAGGTGCAGACGGAGTGATGGTGCTTGAACGCAGCGATACGGCAGATTTCAGGATGCGGTACTACAATTCAGACGGTTCGGGTGGGATGATGTGCGGAAACGGTGGCCGTTGCATAGTGGCTTTTGCCGCTGCCCTCGACTATTCGCATTTTGAATTTGAAGCACCTGACGGCAGGCATATCGCCGAAATTGAAAGCCCCTTGTATGCGCAGAAGCTTGATGACGAACGGGATTGTTGCTTTTCGACAGAGCCGATGACTGTGAGACTGAAAATGCGGGATGTCTGCGGCGCCGTGAAATATGGTGATGACTGGTTTCTGGATACTGGCACAAGGCATCTGGTGCGCTTCGTGCCGGATCTGTCTTCTTGTGACGTAACAGGGCAGGGGCGTAGCCTGAGATATGACTCAAGATTTGCTCCCGAGGGGGATAATGTGAATTTTGTACAGGTGTTCGGTAACGAAGATGAGTACGAAATCAAGGTGAGAACTTATGAGAAAGGTGTTGAGAATGAAACGCTTGCCTGTGGGACAGGAATAGTGGCTTCATCGTTGGCGACTTGGCTCGTGCGCAATGAGAGCCGGCTTTCGGAAGGAAAGGCTTCAGGAGAAAAAGTCAGTGTGAAGGTGCACGCCCGCATATCTGATTTGGTGGTGGAGTTCATTCCGTCGCGGACACTTCCGTTCAATGCGGAAGAAGTGTGGCTTACCGGCCCGGCAGCGTACATAGGCAAGGTTGAAATTGAATAAGGAGAGTTTGCGAGGTTTGAAGATGTTCTATAGTGAATTGTTAAGATACGAACTTGGTGACGGTGTTGAGGCGTTCACCACAAGGAGGGATTCAGAGTTGCCATACCCTGTCATCCAGCCGCATCAGACCCACTCGGTCAATGTTGCAGTGATAGACAGGCCGGATTATTCGCGCGAGCAACTTGAGGGAATTGATGCGTTGGTGACAAATTTGCCCGGTGTAGCCATCGGGGTGAGAACTGCCGATTGTATTCCGGTGCTGTTATATGACCCAGTCACAAGGGCTGTCGGTGCAGCGCACAGTGGATGGCGCGGAACAATCAATAAGATATGCGGGCAGACAGTTCTGGCGATGATGCGCAATTTCGGTTCTAAGCCGACAGATATAAAGGCTGTAATCGGTCCGGGAATCTGTAAGGACAACTTCCAGGTGGGGGAGGATGTCGCACAACTTTTCAAGGCTTCAGGATTTCCTATTGAACGGATATGGGCATTTCGGGGCCCCCGCAAAGAGGGGAGTATGGAAGGAGGGCACCACATTGATTTGTTCGAGGTGTGCCGTATAACATTGGAAGAATGCGGACTTCAGCCGGAAAATATCCAGGTGGCGGGTATCTGCACTTATGCGAGTCCGGAATTCTATTCGGCCCGTAGGGAAGGTGCTTCCTGCGGACGCAACATCAACGCCATCAGACTTGTCTGAATGCCCCGAAATCAATCAAGCGGCTAAAAGAACATCGTATATCTGAACGTAGGCAGGACCGGGAATACGGACGTCAGCCTGATTGCATAACCGCCGTAGGCGTATGGCTCCAGTGTGACATACATTGGATTCTTGCGTCCATAGACGTTGTAGCATCCGAAACTTACCAGATAGTCGTGCCCTTTGCGGTTTGTCGCCTTGAAATCGATTCCGATATCAAGTCTGTGGTATGCCGGGAATTGATAATTGTTCGGAGATGAACTTCCGTTGATTGGGAACAGCAGCATATCATCAACATAGTCTTCAGGGACATAGTAGGATTTAAGCGAGAGCCTGTTGCCGGTGTGGTAAGTCCAGTTTGCATAAATGTTTATCAGTTCGTGCGCCTTGTATATGAGATTGACGGTGATTTTGTTCCTGTTGTCATATCTGTCCGGATACCAGCCTGATTTGTATTGCGGGAAATTTCTTTCAGACCAAGACAATGTGTATGACGCAGAGAGGTCGTATTTCCCCTTCCTGAATTCTGCATACAGTTCAGCGCCGTATGACCGCCCTTTTCCTTGTTCGTAGGATGTCTTCCACGTGTCTACCTCGGGGTAAATGCTTGGCTGTCCGAAGTATTCCAGAACATTTTTCATATCCTTGTAGAATCCGGACAGCGAGACGTACCATATCCTGTTCGGCCTGAAATCAAGTTCTGCGGAATATTGATTTGACGAAAGCGGACGCATTCTCTTGTCCGATGACATCCAGAAGTTTCCGGGGATGTCGAGAAGATATGAGGAAAGCAGATGATCCGGCTGATTCATTCTTGAGTAGGAGACTTTGAATGACAATGAGTTGAATGGCTTGAGACTGACGGCGGCTCTCGGCTCAGGGAAATTGTAGATTTTGCCGGCGGTGGCGTACATCTGATACCGGAATCCGGCACTCATCGACAGCCAATGTGTCAAATTCATCTCGTCTTCTGCATAGACTGTCAGCCGGGCTGCATTTTTTCCGCTGTTGAACCGGTCGGTTTCTTTCTTGCTATAGTTCTTTCCTACTGTTTCGGTGACACTGGATCTTTTGGCACTATACCTTATGAACTCAGCGGAAGCCCCATAGGTGAAATTGTGCATCCCCATGGCTGTGGCGGCGTTCAGTTTGACTCCGGCATCAAGTGTTCCCGTAATATTGTCAGTTCTTGTGTGACGTGTTTTTTCAGAGATATATTGCTTTCGTCTGCTATATATGTCGCACATCCCATCGGAGATATATCCGGTCATTGTGAATTTTGTGGACGGAGACAGCGTCTTGTGCCAATTGACGGAACCAACCGCATTGCCCCATCGCGAATTTCCGTACTTGTTGTCATAGTCCGTTTTGCTTTTGCCAGACATCTTCATAAAGTCATAACTCGCGAACAGATTCAATGTTATCTTGTCTGTAGGGGAGAGTCTCCAAGTCAGCTTGGCGTCAAGGTCACTGAATGCGTAGTTCCCATTCTTTGTTATGGAACTTGAGTAATAAGCCGCATCCACGTTGAAATGGCCGAGCATAGGACGCAGAAAGGCTTCCACCCAGCCTTGCCGAAAAGCAATGCTGTAAGATGACTTGCCCTTCTTCATAGGTCCGTCCATCATAAATCTGCCATCGGTAACACCTAAGGAAAACATACTGTTCCTTTTTGTAAAATCGCCTTCTTTTATGCGAACATCGACTACCGATGAAATTCGCCCTCCGTATTCTGCCGGAAATCCGCTCTTGTAAAAGTCTACGGTACTCAGCATATCGGTGTTGAAGACCGAGAACATTCCGAGGAAATGGCCCGGCTGATAGATCGGCGCGTTTTCGAGCAGATACAGATTGTCATAGCCGGTACCGCCTCTTACATACAAGTCTGATTTCATTTCAGTTCCGGCGGAGACCCCAGGCAACATCTGCAGAGTCTTCATTACGTCAGGAGAATTGAGTACGGACTTGAATGTGAAATCATCTTGTATGAGCTTCAGATATCCTGTCTGCGTGCGTTTGCCGGCCTGACGAATGTCTTCGATTATGATGGAAGACTTCAAGGTATCCGTCCGAATCTGACTGTTGCGGCGTCCATCCTGGGGTTGTCCTGCGGCCTGCCAGACCAATGACAGTGTCAAAGCTGCCGCCATAATTGTTCTGTACAGTCTCATAGTTCAATCCATTCGGAGGAAGTCTTGGATACAGCGCCGAGATATCCTTTGCCTCCAGTTATATTGGTGTATTCAATAGGCGTGCTGAATGCGACATCGGAATCAAGCAAAGTATCTCCGGAATGTGCTGAGTATCGGGCACATGTAAGAAGCTCGGGCGAAAGGCACATAATGTGGAATCTGATTCTGGTTGCAGTGGACTCGGTGCGGATTATGTCTCCGTTCACATAGTCTTCGGAAGAGCCGGATAAGCTTACAAGTCCTGATGCTGTCATCTTTTCCGGGATGTCTTTGCCGCAGGTGTATATTCTGAGAAGCCGATATGACAAATCCGAGTAGATTTCGCTTAGAGTCATTCCTGATTCGTAGTATTCAGTTCTTGAGGAGTCATACGCTCCGTTTTTATAGACAGTCACGCTGTATTCCACTTCTGAAGAGAAAGTGTAGCCGTATGTAGAATTCTCTGAAGGCTTATTCATTGTTAGATAACACTTTATGAAACCCTCTCTGGGACTCTCCGATTTTGGATCCGAGAGGGAGAAACTATCGATGAGCGGCTTCTTTGGAATAGCTACCTTAGTTGTAGCTTCAGGCATTCCGTATGATGATGCTGTGACTGAGACTACGTCGCCTTCATTGAATGTGCGCTCTGTATAAAATCTGTAATATGTGCTGCCCTGCTTGCATTGAACATCTATTTTCTCTCCGTTTAATGACATTTCAAGGGATGACTCGAAATTGTCAAAATGAGGAGTCTGCCAAGTGACAGGGTGGAGTTTCTGAATGATGATGCTTGAATTTATATCTCCAATGACGCCTCGCAGGCACAGCTGCTCCTTGGCCCCTGTATCGGGATACGGAACAACCTGCTCACAAGATGCCAAGAACAATCCTGTGACAGCGCTGAAGATATTCAAGAGTTTTCTTGTTGATTTCATTTGGACGGATCCTTGACTATAGTTATGTCAGCATAGTGGCCATTCTCTCCCCTGGCTTTAATTCTGAATGTTGTAACTGTAGGTTTTTTTGTCTCAAGATTATCTTGAAATAAAAATATTATAGGTTGCCGGTATCGATACCTTTTGTAAACAGGATTATCTGAAGTGCTATAATAAAATTCATCGGGAACAGGATATGGAAATACTTGATTTTCTGTTGTTATATATTCACTGCCGTCGATTTTTGTTATGGACTCGAGTCCATAAGATAGAATATAAAGCTGAAATTCCTTTATGTTATCCACTATTGTGATAGTAGATTTGTGCGCTTTAACGACACTATCTGAATTGTAGAAGATATATATTGACTCGCTGTCCCTTCCTCCAATTATTTCAATCGGCTCCTCAATCTCGGCAGACGAACACGCTACGCATAGCGTTAGAACCGTTGTTATAACGAATGCGAATCTGAATAATTTAATCATATCATTTCGTCTTAAGAATCATTCCTTTATCTGAAGAGTATGTCATTGTACTTGAAGGCCAATCAGACTCTTTAAACCATCCGTCGTAAGCGCCATACCACCCCCAATTCATAGAAAATAAATGTATATCGAATCCGTAGGAGATGGTTTCAGTATGCCATTTAATATAATCGAACTCTTTAGCGCTTGGATTAAGAACGTATAACTGGTATTCTGTGCCACGATCTTGGTATGAATGCCCATCGCATATCCAAGCGTGTCCTACATTTCTCGCCGTATTGTATCCATAAAGAATGGCGACATTGTTTCTCTTAACATAATTTAATAATGAAGAACTTGAATACTTGGACTTGCTGAATTGCGGGTCTTTGGTCAAACTATTGAGATATTTTAAGGCGTCAGAGATATATCCTTCGCCGTTGTCATTGATCTTTAATTTTGTTCTTAATTCCGCGAGAAAATTTGATAATGTACTACTTGAGCTAGTATTTGGCATATCCTCCCAGTTGTAGTCTGCCGAGAGTTTGTAAAATTTCATAAACTGAGCTGTTGCTATCGTCACGCAACCTAATTTCTTGTCTCCCGGCACCGCTGAATTGTATGGCGCTTGTTGTCCCCATTTTGTGGCGACAAGGGGGCCAATTGTCTCGTTTGTGCTATATTCTTTTTCAAAGATATATGCTGTGGCGTCATAATCATATTCATCGCTTCCATCATAGGAGCCACCGGCATAGGCATCAATTGCTTTTTCTTCGAAGGTATTGTAAACGGATTCGCTCATTCCGTTTTCCTTAGCCTTAGATAAAGGATAGCATTTGTAGCCATTGTCCAAAGCAATGTCTTTAAGCTCAGTGAGCTCATCATAATAGTCAGAGTTTACTTTCGTTCGTATGGTTTCTTCCTCGGCAATTTCATACTTTTGCCAAAGCATTCTCATCTTGGTTATGATGGAATCAGGCTTTGGACTTACAACCGAATATGTAAGTTCATCCCGGATAAAATCTAGCCCGGTACCTGTATCTTCAGACGTAAATGTTCCGTGTTTGACTTCAGCCAGAATTGGATAATAGTCTTTTGTGGCTGAGACCCAAATGAATCCGTCATTGAAGTTTATGGCGTATATTGCAGGTCTTCCGGTACTGTCAGTAACAGTGACAATGTTTTTAATTGATTTGGCCGAATTCTTGGTCTGCAATTGGTTTTGTTCACCAAGATATAGTTTTGCTACTATTTCAGCATCGGCCGAAGATAATTCTGTTATATCTTTTGATATGCCGATTCTAGTTAAGGGCATTTTATCAATAATTTCCTCCTTTGAATATGAATTGTTCTGACAGGAACTTAATGCGCTTATCGTAAACGCACTAAACAAAATTAATAATGTGGTTCTGTAGCTCATTTTATTGTTATTTTAGTAGATAGTGTTCAATCAAGATGGCTGGTATTGTTGGAGTGTTATAATGATGAGACTATATTCTCGGCACCCAATTCCGTTCCTGCTCAATGACTATATCTGCAAGCCCATCTTTGGAATACACTCTGAATGTCGCTATTCTGCTTCTGTCTGTATATTTATTCAGGGTGTGCTTGAAAGTCAATGTCTGTACATACATTTTTTGCCCGTCGGGTCCCGGGATGCTATATTCTTCTGCATCCTCCAATGGCATCGGAAACTCTTCTTTTGCGAGTCTTATCTCCTTCTCGCCGTTGAGCCTAGTCACGTTCGTTATGCCGCTGGATATGAGGTTGATATTTACTATACCCTGCTCATAGAATGCGTAAATGGTCCATTTGCCTTCTTCCATCAGACCATAATCTCCGCATTTGAGATAAATGTTTCTATAATTCGGAGAGTCATCCTTTGTGCATCCGCAGAGTAATGAACAATATAGGGCGGATAAAATTATAAATATTCTTCTCATTTCCGTTTAATGTCTTTGATTATGGTTATGTCTGCATAGGTGCCGTTGAACCCACTGGCTTCGATTCGGAATGTTGCAGTCAGAGGCTTGGTTGAATTCCCATTATCGGTAAATAGGAATGTGACAGGCTCTCGATATCGGTAGAATTTGTAGTATGGATTATCGACGGTGTTATAATAATATTTCGGATCCGTCGGCCAGGGAAATTCTTCCTTCTCAGAAATTATAAATTCTGAACCTCCTGTCTTAGTTATTGATTCGAGTCCATAGGACAGAATATCTACTGTTAAACTTCCCTCGTCGGCTGATACTGTCAATGTTGAGTTGTGAGCCTCCGTTACTCCATCTTCGCCACAGAAAAAATAAAGTCCTACTGGACTTGGTCCGCCTTCTGGTTTATCAGGATTATCTTCCACCTCTTTTGAGCAACCGGATAATATGGCAATGATGGCTATTACTAAAATTTTGATAATCGTATTCATATCAGTTTTCTTTAAGAACTAATCGCTTGTCTGAGGAAAAACTATAATCATCACTTGGCCAATATCCTTCTTTGAAATTTCCGTCATCTTGTCCGTTCCATCCCCAATTCATATGGAAGGTATATTCACTTAATCCGTTTGAGGTGTATTCAGTGTGCCATTTTATATAATCAAAATCTCTTGTACTCGGATTCAGAACATACAACAGATATTCCATTCCGTGATCTACGTAAGTATATCCATCGCAAATCCAAGCGTGTCCGGCTTTCAGTTTGGAACTGTATCCACGCATAATTGCTACGTTTTTTTGTTTGAGTGACCATGCTAATTCATAATTGGAGTATGTTATAATTTTGAATTTATATTTACTGCTCAATGAATTGAGATAGGTCTTGGCATCTTCTATGTGTCCAGAACCATCGTTATCAATCTTGAGTTTTACTCTTAAATCTGCCAAAAAAGCTGATAAGATGTCATTAGAACCGGTGTTAGGCATCGCATCCCAATTATAAAAGATAGGGAGTTTGTAGAATTTCATCAATTGAGCGGTTGCTATTGTTACACAGCCTAATACCTTTCTTCCTGGGACATCAGAATTATAAGGAGCTTTCTGTCCCCAATGAGTATTAACTTGAGGATTAATCACTTCGTTCGTGTTATAATTTTTTTCAAAGATATATGCTGTGGCGTCATAATCATATTCATCGCTTCCATCGTAGGAGCCACCTGCATAGGCATCAATTGCTTTTTCTTCGAAGGTATTGTAAACGGATTCGCTCATTCCGTTTTCCTTAGCCTTGGATAAAGGATAGCATTTGTAGCCATTGTCCATAGCAATGTCTTTAAGTTCAGCTAGTGCCTCTTCGTACTCAGAATTTACTTTAGTGCGGATGGCTTCGCCTTCCTCTGCGAGTTCATATTTCTGCCAAAGCATTCTCATCTTGGTTATGATGGAATCGGGCTTTGGACTTACTACCGAATATGTAAGCTCGTCCCGGATAAAATCGAGTCCGGTGCCTGTGTCTCCAGATGTGAATGTCCCGTGTTCGACTTCAGCCAAAATTGGATAATAGTCTTTTGTGGCTGAGATCCAAATGAATCCGTCATTGAAGTTTATGGCGTATATTGCAGGTTTTCCGGTACTGTCAGTAACAGTAACAATGTTTTTAATTGACTTGGCCGAATTCTTGGTCTGCAATTGGTTTTGCTCACCAAGATATAGTTTTGCTACTGTTTCTGCATCGGAGGATGATAATTCGGCCGATGCCCTTGAAATGCCAATTCTAGAAGATGCTACCTTGTCGGAACTCCCCTCATTAGAGTAGAAGTTTTTTTGACAGGAACTTAGTGCGCTTATTGTAAAAGCACTAAGTAAAATTAAGAATGTGGTTCTTCTGCTCATTGTATGTTTGGTTTTTTAGTTGGTCAAAGTCGTTTGGCGGCTTTTATCTTTGATGATTGTTATGTCTGCATAGGACATATTGTATGTTGCAATGTGTATTCGGAACGAGGCAGATATTGACTCTTCCCTTTCTTCTTCAAAACCGAAAAGAAAAGTAATCGGTTGTCGGTAACGATACAACTTGTAATATGGATTATCTTCCGTGTTATAATAATATTTATCTTCGGGCGGAAACGAGAATTCCTGATTTTTTACAGTTATCGATTCGGAGCCTCCCGTCTTTTCAATAGAACCAAGCCCGAATGATAGTATGTCCAAGTTGAGCTCTGTGACTTCTGCCGGTATAACAAGAACTGCATCGTGCGCTGCAATTACACTATCATTGCCGCAGAATATGTAAATATCTCCTGCTGGAGGTCCGCATGGAATATCAGGGGCGTCTTTTTGTTCTACTTCACAAGAGATAAGAGTGCCCCCCAATAGTATAATTATTAGTGACTTGATATTCATACTTTCTATTGCTTAAGCACCATTCCTTTATTATATGAGTAGTTTGAACCGTTTACAATCCAGTTGCCATCGTAGAACCATCCGTCTTTATCACCGCTATATCCCCAATTCATATGAAAAGTATATAAATCTTGTAGGGTCGGAGTGCGTTCAGTATGCCATTTTATATAGTCAAAGTCTCTTGAACTTGGATTTAAGACATATAATATGTATTCTAAACCACATTTGTTTATGCGATAGCCATCGCATATCCAAGCGTGATTGACCGTATTGCCGCCTGTATTGCCATACATTATAGCTACGTTGCCTTGTTTGATGTTGTTCACAAGAGTTGAATTTAAATAGGATATACTCTTAAATGAATATTTGTTACTTAAGGAATTGAGATGTGAAACTGCGTTTTTAATAAGGCCGTTTCCGTTATCGTCAATTTTAAGTTTTATTCTTAGATCTGCCAGGAAAGCGGAGAGAATATCGTTTGAACCGGTGTTAGGCATCGCATCCCAGTTATAAAAGATAGGAAGTTTGTAGAATTTCATCAATTGAGCGGTTGCTACTGTTACACAGCCTAGTGCTTTTCCTCCTGGGACATCGGAATTATAAGGATCTTCCTGCCCCCAATGAGTAGTAACTTGAGGATTAATCACTTCGTTCGTGTTATAATTTTTTTCAAAGATATATGCTGTGGCGTCATAATCATATTCATCGCTTCCATCGTAGGAGCCACCTGCATAGGCATCAATTGCTTTTTCTTCGAAGGTATTGTAAACGGATTCGCTCATTCCGTTTTCCTTAGCCTTGGATAAAGGATAGCATTTGTAGCCATTGTCCATAGCAATGTCTTTAAGTTCAGCTAGTGCCTCTTCGTACTCAGAATTTACTTTAGTGCGGATGGCTTCGCCTTCCTCTGCGAGTTCATATTTCTGCCAAAGCATTCTCATCTTGGTTATGATGGAATCGGGCTTTGGACTTACTACCGAATATGTAAGCTCGTCCCGGATAAAATCGAGTCCGGTGCCTGTGTCTCCAGATGTGAATGTCCCGTGTTCGACTTCAGCCAAAATTGGATAATAGTCTTTTGTGGCTGAGATCCAAATGAATCCGTCATTGAAGTTTATGGCGTATATTGCAGGTTTTCCGGTACTGTCAGTAACAGTAACAATGTTTTTAATTGACTTGGCCGAATTCTTGGTCTGCAATTGGTTTTGCTCACCAAGATATAGTTTTGCTACTGTTTCTGCATCGGAGGATGATAATTCGGTCGATGCCCTTGAAATGCCAATTCTAGAAGATGCTACCTTATCGGAACTATCTTCGTTAGAGTAAACGTTCTTTTGACAGGAGGCTAAAATACTAGAGACTAGAATTGCCCCTAAAATGTGTGGTTGCAGTTTCTTATTCATATCAGTTGTGTGTTATTGTGGTCTAGCCCGAAAGATAGCATATTTTTTTGAAATGTTGAATCTTGGCGGAATCTTTTGATACACATTGCGATATGTGTCCAGAATGCACCGTCCGAAGGAGTCTTGAACTTATGGAAAACAAGACTGAGGACTCTCGGTAAATTGGGTCTGAAGAGTATGCTACCAGTTATAAATGTTGCGGAGAATCCACCAAATGATGGTGATGCAGAGCAGGAAAATTATGAACGGGAGACTGTTGAGGGCGCTGTATAGTTTCGGGTGAGATTTTCTGCGGATACTTGCAAATACCAAGAGGCCAAGTATGGGCAGCATCGAAACGAGGAGTGCATTATATCCGAAAGCCTCAGCAGGATGCAGATTAAGAAGACTATGGATAGCGCGCTGGGAGCCGCAACCTGGACACTTATAGCCCGTTAGTTGAAGAAAAATACACTTGGGGAATAGGTTGCTGGTTTCAGGATTGAATCTGCCGTAGATAAACAAACCCATCGCTGCGCCCAATATAAGAATCGAGGACAACAATATGACTTTGATTTTAGAGTGATTCACAGGAGATAACTGACTGGCAGTCTGTAGAATGCGTTACGCTGTATAAAATGGATTGTTGTCTATAACCACTCCGAGAATTACAAGGAGAATATATATGATGGAGCCGATGATTCCGCAGCATAGGGCTATGGTGCTCCATAATCTCGCATTGCGGCTTGCTTTACTTGCGCCCTGAATGTCGCCAGCGTTGAATCTGCTTGTAACATTGGCGGCATTTACTATGCCGATGATTCCGAAAGGAATGCAGCAGAGCAGTGTTACGACGATTGAGAATACAAGATATGTCGGAGGGCAACAGGCGTTGTTGGCAGGGTATGAATTGTTGACCGCTTCCGGACGGTACGCGGGAGAGGCGTCATAATTGTCAGAGACTATGGGCTTTCCGCAATTTGGACAAAATTTGACTTCTTCGGGAAGTTCAGATCCGCAATATGTGCAATATTTCATATAGGTGTTATTTTAAGGTGTTTCCCTCGCTGTCTGTGAATGTGTTGCAGGCAATCATTATCAAGTCTACCAGAGTCCAGATTCCGCATCCTCCTCCTGTCAGCAGCATAAGTATGCCGGTTGCGATGTTGCCGGTATAGAAACGGTGAATCCCCATACAACCAAGGGGCGGTACAGCACACAATACAAGCGCTATGGTCCACCTGTCTTCATTTTCCTTGTTGGTGCTCTTAATTGTCGGTGAAACCGGCATTTGTGGCTGAGAAGGTTGTGATTCCGGCGCCGGCACTCCGCAGTTTGGGCAGAATTTCGCGCTTTCTGGAATCTTGGCGCCGCATTTTGAACAATAACTCATAATTTTTAAACTTTTAGCCTACACGGGGTTTGCTGTTGGGCCATTACGCTACCAAATGTAGAACAAAATGTCCATAAATCGAAAATAACTTCGTTTGCTATTTAATGATGCGGCTGAGTAAATCATCTGGAGTAATTGCCGGAATTTCAGATAATTTGAAGTCGTGAATGTTTCTTGTGACTATTATGTCACAACCCCCTTTGAGTGCAGATTGAACCTGAAGGGCAGCCTCGATGTCGCTCATAGGTCCAGACAACATATTTTCAAAGTGTGACGGCAATGGCGGAAGCACTTTAACTATCTCCACGATGTCTTTTATTATGGTTTTCTTGACAGAAGGTGACATATTCTTAAGCACATACCATATTGTCTGGATGGATAGTGACGACATACACAATTCAATAGTCTTATTTTCGCCGAGACTGAGAATTGTGGCTGCATCTCTGGCAAACTGCGGATTATCCCGTAATACGAGTGCGTCAAGCAGGACATTGGTGTCAAGAAAGATTCTCATCGCGACAGAATATATTTAAGCCTTTCATCTTGTTCCAATTGCTCAGCAGTGAAATTCACCACGCCGGTAATCCCTTTAATCTTCTGAGAAATAATCGGTCGAGCCGTCTTTGGGAATGTAAGGGAGTCAAGAGAATGTCGCTTCTGAACTATGCGAAAACCATCATTAGTCTCAATGATGTCGAACTCAGTCTTGTTGTCGTATTTTTTCGCGCGGATAATCTTCGCTGGAATAATCAACGCCTTGCTGTTTCCTATTTGAACGAATGTATGTGCCATATTGTCTGTTTTTATAAAGGTATATATATTATAACAAATTTGCAATATGTTATAACGAACCGGGGCGATGATTATGTTGGAAATGACAAAAACAACGGCGCCAATAAGACGTCGCTGCTTAATAATGTGGAAATCTGATGTTTCCGAAGTGGGAGCAGAGGGAGTCGAACCCCCGACCCTCTGCTTGTAAGGCAGACGCTCTGAACCAACTGAGCTATGCTCCCAAGCTTTCGGCTGTTGCCGTTAGTTGGCTCCTGAACCAGGACTTGAACCTGGGACCCTCTGATTAACAGTCAGATGCTCTAACCAACTGAGCTATTCAGGAATTTACCCGTCATTTCGTTTCGGGATTGCAAAGGTACAACAAAATATTTTCCCTGCAAATTTTTTTTCGTTTTTTTGCTAACTTTGTCGAGCCTGATTTTGAAGAACTAAACGAAACTCGGATTTTATGGATATTGATCTCCTGTCTAAAATGGTCAAAGAATTGATTCTTGACAATGATGAAGTCGCATTGCCGGGCGTCGGCTCGTTTGTTGCCGAATTTGTGCCTGCTGCGTTTTCGGACAGGGGATTCACCATCAATCCTCCATATAAGCGGTTGAGTTTCAAGAATAAATCTGCTGAAGGCAATGCCTGTCTTGTGGATTTCTATGCAAAGAACAATAATCTTGATGTTCCGACAGCCACCAGAGTCCTTGAGGAATTCCTTAAGGAACTGCGAAACGTGCTTGAGCAGAAGAAAATTGTGATATTTCCCGGGCTTGGCAAACTCAGGGCGACAAAGGAGAATTATTTTTTCTTCGTTGCCGATGAAGACCTTGACATATATCCGGAGGGTTTCGGGCTAGAGCCTGTTTCCTTGAAAACACACGAAGAGTCGCCTGCCGAGGTTTCAGCTACGATGTCAGCCCTGCGTTCGATTTTGAATCCGGAGGACGCAGATGAACCGCGGAAGCCGGAGAATCCAGCGGAATCTGAGAAATCGGTGGAATCTGTGGCGTCGCAAGAACCGGATGAGTTGGACGGGCATGGTGCAGGCGAGGAAACAAAACCCGAAGTCAATGCGGAAGTGTCAGAAGTGCCTGAAGTGCAAGTCGTTCCTGAAGTACAGACTGCCGAGGACTCTCTTGCGAAAGTGAATGAGAGCATTTCGACAGATGAGTCGTTAAAAGAGGTTGTGCTGAGTACGAATCCTAATGACGAACCTTCAAGCATAAGTTCGGCAGGTGAGGCCTCTGCGGAAGAAAATCATTCGTCAGCGAATGTTGCAATCGCTGAGCAGTCGGGCGAAAAACCAAGTGAGAGCACATCAGTGGAAAGTGTACTGGACAGCAATAAGTCAGCGACAAAAAATACCGGATGGAAAGCTCTCATCTGGACAGCAGTGGCTCTCATTGCCTTGGCAATCACAGCATTGGCCGCATTTATCATACTGGCTCACACCGCCCCTGATTTCGTGGATTCCATCCTGTACACTCCGGAAGAACTGGAGATTATAAACTGGCCGTTATCTAACTCTTAGAGACTTGCCGACTCTCAATGTCGTCTTTGTGGTAATTCCGTTCAAAGCGCACAATTTCTTCACCGTAGTATGGTATTTCACTGCAATGGAACCGAGGGTGTCTCCCGAACGGATTTTATAGTATTGCGCCTTTGCGAGTTCTGCAGCCTTTTGTGCGGCCTCTTTCTCTCTGAGCTCCTGCTCTGCGGCGCGTGCTGCGTAATACGTTGAATCTTCCTTCATTATGAGGTAGTCCTCCTCATCGCTTTCCGGAATATATTTGCTGCCTGCATCCAGAAATCTCTTCTTCAGTATAAAGAGTCTGTGTCTCAGAGTGCCGTCCTCGAAATTTATCAGCCATTGGGGATCGAATGCGAAGCCGCAATATCTTGTTTCAAAATGCAGATGGGCGCCTGTGGAACGTCCTGTAGAGCCGCCCAAACCTACTGTCTGTCCAGCTGTAACCCAGTCTCCCGGCTTCACGAGCCTTTTGGACAGATGCGCGTAGAATGTTTCAAGTCCATTGTCGTGGCGTATGACGACAAGATTGCCGAAACCCTTGTAATATTTTGAAAGTCTGACCTTTCCGGTGAATGCTGCTACGACAGGCGTGCCTGTTTTGAGCGGAAGGTCCACACCCATATGTCTGCGACCGTGACGGTATCCGAACGGAGAATATACCTTTGTCTGGTAAGGGCAGTGATATTCGCTGAGCGAGTCCACAAGCCACAGCGAAATGTCGTCCTGAAGGTCCTTGAGTTCCATTTTGTATGGATTTGGATATTCCTCGTTCCAATTCGTTGTGAATACTTCCGACCTCAATGTCACAGACGGATCCTTATAGTATTTCCAAGTATAGTCCTCCATCAAAAGGATTTTCACCGCAGGGTTGCCGGTATCCAGTGTGTCTATCGGGACGGCTGATGACGGGTCAATGGATTTGACCGGTTGCAATGCGGCGCGGGGAACCAGAAGGGAAGCCCTGCTCATAGTCATCAATGTATCCTGTCCTTTTGCGCTTGTCGCTAGCATAAGTCCCGTAAGGGCTGCTGCATATTCGAAAATGTGTTTTGTCGTCATTATGTATGTATCTATACGATTTGCGGGAGTCCAGATATTCTGAATGTCCCGCAAATGCTTAAATTTCAGCTTTGAATTGTGTTTTGAGTAGGTTCTTGACTTCGCTTACTTTCTCGTCGAGAAGTTCTTTTGAAGTCGCCTCGCAGATGAACCTCAGGTATGGTTCTGTGTTTGATGGCCGGATGTTGAACCACCATTCCGGGAATTCTGCACGGTATCCGTCGAAATCCATCACCTTGACCGGTTTTTCCTTAGCTGTAAAATAGTCTCTTACCGCAACCAGTGCACCGTCTTTGTCATCGAGTTTGAAATTGATTTCTCCGGACCCCTGATATTTGGAAATTTTGCCTATCAACTGATTGAATGTCACGCCATTCTGCTTCATTGACGCAAGGACTCTGAGCACCAGAATTGATGCGAGCAGACCGCTGTCGGAGTAGAAGAAATCCCTGAAATAATAGTGCCCTGCAAATTCTCCGCCCCATACACCGTTCAACTCGCGGAGTTTGTGGGCTGCATTTGCCCTGCCGACTTTCCAGGTGTATATTGTCGCACCCATTGGCTCAAGATATTCGGCAACTGACTTGGAACTTCTGATGTCCTCGATTACAGTGCCCGGTTCGTGTCTTTCGTCAATGAAATAATGTCCAAGTACGGCAATGATAAGGTCAGGGGAGACGAAATTACCTTTTTCGTCAATAAACATGGTCCTGTCTGCATCACCGTCAAAAATCACTCCGACATCGGCTCCTGTCTTCCTGACAAGTTCTTTCAGTGCAGCCGTGTTGGCCGGAACAAGCGGATTAGGGTCGTGGTTCGGGAATGTGCCGTCCATCGTGTCGAAAATATACTCTGGCTCGTCTCCGAAAATCTCCTTCGCGAACAATGTGCTCATTCCGTTGGAAAGGTCGAAAGCGATCTTGAGACCGCTGTAGTCGGACTTATATTTAAGCAGGAAATCCAAATAATCCTTGTGGATGTCCTTGGTGTAGACTTTGCCCGATACTGAGGCCACAGGAGTCGGCTCGTTCTTGTTAATCCAAGACTCGATCAGGTTCAGTCCGTTATGATATCCGACAGGAAGTGCATTTTCGCACGAAACTTTCAACCCGTTGTATTCCTTTGAGTTGTGAGATGCGGTAATCTGGACTGAAGCCTTGAATCCGTAATTTGCAGTGCCGAAATAGACCATAGGCGTGGTGCTCAATCCAATGTCGTAAACATCTGCGCCCGCATCTGTAATGCCTTTGATGAGATATTCGTGGATTTCATCCGATGAAACCCTGCAATCCCTTCCTATCAGAACTGATTTTGCGTTAAGAAGTTTCGGGATGAAATAGCCTACCTTATAGACTGTGTTCTTGTCGAAATCCACATTGTAGATTCCTCTTATGTCGTATGCGTGGAATGCTCCCATAATAGTGTTATTTTATTTTAGTGTTGTAATGTGTCGATACTCTGCCCTTGGCAATGTTCTGCAATTTCTTGGAAATCATCTTCTTCCTGATCGGTGCGACGTGGTCCACAAACATATCTCCGTCCAGATGCGACATCTCGTGCTGCACCATTCTGCAAGCGAATTTGTCAAATGTTTCCGTTACCTTCTCTCCGTTCTCGTTGTAATATTCCACTGTCATTGAGGCCGGTCTGCGAACTTCGCAGTATATTCCCGGTATGCTGAGGCAACCTTCTGAATACTCTGTTTCCTTGTCGCTCTGCTCGAGAATCACCGGATTGAGCATTGTTCGCTTGAAGTCTTTCAGGTAATCGTAAACGTCTGTCATTCCGGTGCCGTCAACGATGAGAGCCCTTTTGCTGATTCCGATCTGTGGAGCGGCGAGACCGCATCCATCCGAGTGCTTTAGGGTATCCTTGAGGTCTTGTACAAGTGTTGCAATGCCTTCCTTGTCGTTGAGGTCGATGTCTTCCGCCTTGGCTCTGAGAACTTCTGAGCCGTAGAGATATATAGGTTGTATCATATTGTAAATCAGTATTTAATGCAGCTGAAAGCGGGCTGCGTCATTTCTTGCGGTGCTGTTTGCCGGACACGTTCCGGGACAGCGTTTCAGGAATTGGCGCGGACATTGTCGCAAAAGATATGCCAGCGGAGGAACTCCCGGATGTCCGGTCCAAATACCCCTGGAGAATTATCGCCGCGCTTATCTTGTCCACGGAGGCCTTGTCCCTGCGGTCCGATGCCTTCATTCCGCCGTCAATCATTGCGCGATGAGCAAGGACAGATGTAAACCGCTCATCTTCAAGGGATACTGGAATGTCAGGGAAAGATTTGGCGAGTTGTTTCAGGAAAATCTCCACATCTGCGGCGGCTTCGGACGGTTGCCCGTTCATATTGATGGGATAGCCGACCACAAACCGGACAATCGTCTCGGTCTCAGAGTATTTTTTGAGATATTCTATTATCTTTGCAGTTTGTACGGTTTCCAGGGCGGATGCGAATATGCGCAAGGGATCGCTGGCTGCCACGCCAGTTCTTTTTCTGCCATAATCTATTCCTATAATCCTGTCCATACCTGCAAATTTAGCAAATATTTTAATAACGCTTGAATCACGGATGGCATCCAGCAAATCACCAAAGGGCCCGCAAGTGGAGCATTTCAGGATTTCGGTCATAGATGATATGACTCATAAGCAGTTGTGGGTTATGCGTTTCAATCGGACCACTCTGTTTTTGGCGATTATCTCTGTGGTGTCGGTGATTGTGGCTGTGTCATATTCATTGGTTGCATATACTCCGATAAGGACGTTCATTCCGGGCTACCCGGATGCCCATACGAAGCGTACAGCCATCAACAATGCCTTGAAAATAGACTCGCTACAGAACGTCATCTATACGTGGAAGTTCTACACTGACAATCTGAAAAAAGTGATGGAGGGCGCATCACCTGTCTCCATTGACAGCATAATAAGCACATCCGTGGAGGACGGCAGGCTGTCCGCAACGGCAAGGCGGGAGCTTGAGATCAAGGATTCTCTGATGCGTGCGAATGTGCGCAACGAGGAGCGGTTCGGATTGACTTCCGGACGGGAGCGGGTGCTGCCTATAGAGGGAATGCATTTCTTTACTCCGCTGAAAGGCGTCATTTCACAGGGATATGACCGTCTGCTTCATCCGTATATTGATATTACCGCTCCGGCGAATTCTGTGGTTATGTCGATTCTGGACGGCACCGTCATCGGAGCCGGTTGGAGTGACGAGTCTGGGTATTCGATTCTGATACAGCATTCCAACGATATGATTTCCGTGTACAAGCACAATCAGAAGTTGCTGAAGAAGAGCGGAGACAAGGTGTCAGCGGGTACGCCTATAGCGCTTGTGGGCAATACTGGGTCGCTGACTACCGGTGATCATCTCCATTTTGAACTATGGTACAAGGGCGATGCTGTGGACCCTACCAAATACATAAATTTCTAACGGATATAACACGTGCAAGAATTGAATAACAATGTCCGGCGTCATATCGCCATTCTGGGATCTACAGGGTCGATAGGAAGGCAGGCTCTGGACGTCGTGAGGCAGCACAAGGATTTGTTCGAGGTGGAGCTGCTGACAGCCAATAACAGTTCGGAACAGCTTATAGAACAGGCTCTTGAATTTTGTCCGAATGCTGTTGTCATTTGCAATGAGGATAAATATAAGGAGGTTGCTGACGCTTTGCAGCCGCACGACATAAAGGTCTTTGCCGGTATGGATTCGGTATGCGACCTGGTGCAGGCAGAAGATATTGACATTGTGCTTACGGCACTTGTCGGTTTCAGCGGATTGCGACCTACGGTTTCCGCCATCAAGGCCGGCAAAATCATCGCTCTCGCAAATAAGGAGACCCTTGTTGCAGGGGGAAGTGTAGTTACGGCTCTTGCAAGTCAATACGGGGTTCCGATTCTGCCTGTGGATTCTGAACATTCCGCCATATTCCAGTGCCTTCTCGGTGCGTCAGGCAATAAGCCGGTGAAGATTCATCTTACCGCATCAGGCGGTCCGTTCCGTACCTGGACAAAGGAAAAGATTGCGCTTGCGACCAAGAATGAGGCACTGAAGCATCCTCAATGGACAATGGGCGCGAAAATCACAATCGATTCCGCGACAATGATGAACAAGGGCTTCGAGATGATTGAGGCGCGCTGGCTCTTCGACGTGTCTCCGGAAAAGATAAATATCGTGGTCCATCCGCAGTCAATAATCCATTCAATGGTGGAATTCGAGGACGGGGCGGTGCTTGCCCAGATGGGACATCCGGATATGCGTGAGCCGATACAGCTGGCATTGAGTTTCCCTGACAGATTGTCGCTGAACAACAAGAAGATGGACTTTGCGGAACTGGGCTCGCTGACTTTCGAGAAGCCGGATATGGACAAGTTCCCTTGCCTGCAGCTGGCGTTTGATGCCATCTCGAGAGGCGGCAATGTGCCGTGCGCTATGAATGCGGCAAATGAGACTGCAGTTGCAGCGTATCTTCGCGACGAGATAAAGTTCTATGACATTCCCGAGATTATCGGCAAATGTATGTCAGGCGTGGAATTTGCCGGGAATCCGACGGTCGAGGATCTGATTGAGTGCAATCGGGAAGTCTTTGCCCGTGCCCGCGAGATGTGCGGGAGACTGTAGAATTTCATAGAAAACCATTTCAAAACAGCTTTTTATGGCGATATTGATGAAAGTGCTGCAAGTGCTTATTGCTCTTTCTGTTCTGATAGCGATTCACGAATTGGGGCATTTTGTGTTTGCCCGTCTGTTCGGAATCAGGGTTGACAAGTTTTTCCTGTTTTTTGATGCCGGAGGAGTCAAGCTGTTCAGCACCAAGACTTCCAAATGGTTTGTCCGTCTCTTCCCCAAGATGAAGGATGCCGAAACTGAATATGGTATCGGTTGGCTTCCGATAGGCGGATATTGCAAAATAAACGGAATGGTGGACGAGTCTCTGGACGTGGAGAGTCTTGCAAATGAGCCGCAGCCGTGGGAATTCCGTTCAAAACCGGCGTGGCAGCGTGCTCTGGTTATGGTGGGCGGCGTTCTCTTCAATTTTCTGTTGGCGATAATGCTATATATATTCGTGCTCTACGGTTGGGGTAACGACTATCTTAGTAATAGAGACAATAGTATATATGTCAATGATTTGGCGTATGAGATGGGCTTCCGGACCGGTGATAAGATTCTCAAGTTCGACGATTATGTGCCGGAGGATTTCTCGATGCTTCAGGCTGATTTGGCCCGCCGTTCGGTCAAGACTGCAGAACTTCTCCGTGATGGGGATACAGTGCTGCTTTACATTGACAGAAGTATGATAGGCAAGGTCCTGGACACTCCGGGAATGTTCTCTCTGGCTATTCCTTTTGCAGTGGATTCTTTGGCAGCAGGCTCGGTCAATGCCGGGGCTGACCTCAGGAACGGAGATGTCGTCATCGGAATCGATTCTTCATCAGTCGCTTATGTTCAGGATGCGTGGAAGATACTCTTGTCCAAGGCAGGCAAGAGCGTAGATGCTACTGTGGTTCGCGGAGCCGATACTCTCACTGTGCCGCTTCAGGTGGACTCTGCGGGAAAAGTCGGCGTGGCTCTGAAGGTCCCTGGTGTACAGAAACGTTCATATACATTGGCGCAGGCTGTTCCGGCAGGCTTGAAATATACTTGGGATATGGTTTCGGGCTATGTCCGTGATGTGAAGCTTGTGGCGACGCCAAGCACGGGCGCATACAAGTCGGTGGGCAGTTTCATTGCCATCGGGCAGGTATTCCCGTCGCATTGGAACTGGTTTATTTTCATAAATCTGCTTGCAATGCTGTCGATAATGCTGGGCGTGATGAATCTTATTCCTATTCCAGGCCTTGACGGCGGACATCTGCTTTTCCTTATATGCGAGATGATTACGGGGCGCAAGCCTAGCGACAGGTTTATGGTTGTCGCACAGATTATCGGAATGTTCATCCTGCTGGCGATAATGGTTCTTGCCTTCGGAAATGACATCGGAAGACTTATCCGGTGACGAGTGATTCATATTTGTTAAACTTGGAATTATATATGAAACGTAGTTTTACCAAAATTTTGGCGGTTGCCTCCGCTATAGTGTCGCTAGTATCCTGCGGCGGAACTGACAAGCCGCTGCTACCGAATGTGAGCGGCAAGGCTGGAGAAGTGATTGTGGTGATGGACAAGAGTGACTGGGACGGCAATTTGGGAAGTTCAACGAGGGAACTGCTAGCGGCCGACTATCCTTTCCTTCCGCAGCGCGAGCCTCTTTTCTCGGTGGTCAACGTGCCGACAACCGGATTTGCGGACTTGTTCAAGATTCACAGGAATATAGTGATATTCAATATTGCTGCAGACGTGCAGAAAAGCGGAGTAATGTTTGTGCACGACAAATGGGCTTATCCTCAATGTATTATACAGATTTCAGCTACTTGTGCAGACTCTGCCGCCGTGATTCTTTCAAGAAACGGTGAGAGAGTAGTAGGGGCCATCGAACAGGCCGAGCGTGACAGGATCATTACAAATTCCAAGAGATATGAGGCTAAAGAGGCCGGACAGGCTGTGAAGGAGATGACCGGCGGCAGGGCATATTTCCCTATGGGATACAAGGTCAGGAAGAAAACCGACGACTTTATCTGGATTTCGGATGACAAGCAATATACCACGCAGGGAGTGTTTGTCTATAAGTATCCGGCTTCTTCGAAAGAAAATTTTACCGAGCAGAATATCATTGCCCATAGAAATGAGTTCCTGAAGAAATATGTGCCCGGTATGTTCGACAATACCTATATGATTACCAATGAAGTAGCTACTCCGGAAGTTAAATTCATCCGCTTTCGCGGCAGGCAGTTCGCGGAAACGAGGGGACTTTGGGAGGTCTATGGCGATTTTATGGGCGGACCGTTTGTTTCGCACTCCTTTTATAGCCGCGACGGCAAGGATATAATCGTATTGGACGGCTTCGTATATGCTCCAAAATACGATAAACGCCAGTACCTCAGACAGGTTGAGGCGATATTGTATTCTTTTGAATGGGACAAGACGGACAAAGCCTCATCCGGCGCAGAGGAAAATTGACGTTTTGAGGAAAAAATGGTCGCTGTTCCAGAAAATATTTTGCGGATTGGAAAATAATACATACCTTTGCAATCCCTTTGAACTTCTTATGAGGATTTGAAGGTTAGTCTGGTGGGTTCGTATAACGGTTAGTACTCGAGATTTTCATTCTCGCAATAGGAGTTCGATTCTCCTACCCACTACTAAATATTAAAAAATAAAAACAATGGCAAATAACGCATCTGCAGAAAAGTGCATTCGCCAGAGCGAAAGGCACAGATTGCATAATAAGTATTATGCGAAGACAACAAGGAATGCAATTCGTGCGATTAGAAATACGACAGACAAGAAAGCTGCCGAAGCTAATGCGCCGAAAGTTTATGCAATGATCGACAAACTTGCAAAAGTTGGCATCATTCACAAGAACAAAGCTTCCAACCTTAAGAGCGGTATTGCTCTCTATATCAATAAGCTTGCGTAAGTTTGTTTCCGCACATAGCGGGATGTAGCGCAGTTGGCTAGCGCACTACGTTCGGGACGTAGGGGTCGTGCGTTCGAGTCGCATCATCCCGACTTGCAATAGAGAAGTTCAGAAATGGACTTCTTTTTTTTGTGCTCCGGTGTAACAAGCAATGAATATAATTATTATATTGTCAGTGCTTCGAGCCCGGGTGTATTTCACCTTGCTTTGGGGCAGGCGGTTGCCGCAGCCTGTCATAGCGGCATTGATAGCATTAAAACTTAAACATTATGCCAGCAACACAAGCTATATTCAAGGACACAGTCCTGTTTGGAAAGAAAGTTTTGGCGGTAAACATCTCAAAGATCTATCCTTTTCGTCACGATGCTGACGGCAGGGGCTCCACTTACGAGTGTGCGCGCAAATCCTGGAAGGTCTCGCTGAAACGTGCGGAATCCGTTGATTATGTTCTGGCTATATCCGAAGGGAAGGCTGTGGCTGTGTATAGGCCTGTCCGTTGGATACCTTCCGCTGGGGAGCCGGGCAAATATGAATTTGAAGGAGAGAAGGTTAGAGAGAATCCTATGGCAGGAGTCAATGTGGAGTCAGTATTTGCTGGGCGCAGCAATCCGGTAAAGTATTTCGATTAAATATATTATGGTGCCGATTCTTCTATGAATCGGCACTATTTTTTTGATGCCTCGTGTGAATTTTCTATTTTTGCGCCCCGAATGGAGAGGCAAGATGAACCCCGTCGTTCGTAAGATTGTTGTAAAATGGAAAAATTCAATTTTAAGGGGCACGGAGCGATGCTTCTTGCAAACTCAATGTGGGGACTTATGTCTCCTGTGGCTAAGATTGTGATGGTCGGCGGTATTGTGAGCCCGTTGGTGCTGAGTGATCTGCGTATATTCGGAGCTATGATATTGTTCTGGATTGCTTCTTTTTTCAGGAAGCCAGAACACGTCGAGTCGCACGATATGATACGTCTTTTTGTGGCCTCCCTGCTTGCAATCGTCTTTAATCAGGGCTGTTTTATCTTTGGCGTGGGGCTGACATCTCCTGCGGATGCTTCAATCATAACTACCAGTATGCCCCTGTGGGCAATGATATTGGCTGCATTTATATTGAAGGAACCTATCACAAGCAAGAAGGTGCTCGGAATACTGTTCGGTGCGGGTGGTGCGTTGCTGTTGATACTTGGAAGCAATTCCGCTGCGCATTCGTCATCGGGCTCAAGTCCGATCTGGGGCGATCTCCTTGTGCTGTTGGCTCAGCTCAGTTATGCGTCGTATATCGTGCTTTTCAAGAATTTTGTGAACAAGTATTCGCTTATCACGATTATGAAATGGATGTTCACATTCGCGTTCCTGAGTATGTTGCCATTCTCCTATAACTCATTGATGTCCACAGAGTGGCATCTGCTGGATACTGACGCAATCCTGTCCATACTGTATGTGATAGTTTGTGCGACATTCCTGAGCTATATGCTGATTGTCGTGGGGCAGAAGAACCTTAGACCTACAGTTGCGGGTATGTACAATTATGTGCAGCCGATAGTCGCAAGCATAGTTTCCATCTATCTTGGAATGGATTCGTTCAATGTTACCAAGGTGATAGCCGTGCTGTTTATATTCGGTGGCGTATATCTCGTGACGGCCAGCAAGAGTAAGGCGGAACTTGCAGATGCGGAAGCGTAATCGCGATTTCAAAACAGCTTCTTGTTTGCTATATTTGTCTTGAGTCGAGACAGACAATGATTATCAAAGACTTTACGATATGAGACTGAAAAAAGATTTTGTGGTTCGTGAAATTTGTGGACTGAAAGTGCTTTCCGGTGAGGGCGCGGAGAATGTTAATTTCAGCAAGTTGGTGAAACTCAATGACTCGGCCGCTTATCTGCTAGAGTCTGTAGGGGAGGCTGATTTTACCGAAGAAGCGCTTGCAGATCTTCTCTGTGAGAAATACGAGGTCGAATACGAGACTGCACTAAAGGATGCGAGGGCATTGTGTGATGTTCTCATCGACAATGGAGTTATAGAAATTTAGCCGCTCCATTATGAATGCACAACTAGCCCGGCTGATGCGGGCAATGGTCAGATACGATAGCGGTGACGTGCGGCGGATACAGCATTTTGTGAAGGTTCACGATTTTGCCGCGACTATAGGTGTCAGTGAAGGGCTTGATGAGGAAACGCAGTTTGTCCTTGAAGCGGCTGCAATTCTTCACGATATAGGTATCCATCTTGCTGAAGCGATGTATGGAAACTGCAATGGAAAGGCGCAGGAGGAACTTGGACCAGGTGAAGCGCGTAAACTGCTTTCTGAGGTAGGAGGCTTCTCTGCCGGGCAGGTCGAGCGGATATGCTGGTTGATAGGTCATCACCACACTTATACCGGCGTGACGGCGTCAGACCACCGTATCCTGCTTGAGGCGGATTTCCTTGTCAATTCTTTTGAGGACAATCTCTCACCGGATGCTGTTGCAAATTTCCGAGACAAGGTCTTTCGCTCTCCCTCAGCCATCGCTCTCCTGAATGATATGTGGGGGCTCTCGTAGGCCGTCGTATACTTGACCAGCTCGACATAGATGATACATATCAATGTGTTTGCGTTATAATGAATAAACGATTAGGGTGACCAAAAAGTTCGATTGACTTTTTAGCCACCCTGATTGCTATATTATTGGAAATCTTCGGCCTTGACTACTCTACGACGAATTTGTCAGTGTAGAATTTTCCTTCAGGATTTCCTTCAGCATCTACTGCTACTGCCCAAGCGATGAATTCCTCTCCGGATGTCAGATCTCTGAATGTCTCATTGTCTGCACCTTCCTCATCAGAAGATGTGTATCCGCTCCATCTTCCGAGAGCCTCAACTGCCTGCTGGCGTTTGCACATATCAAATTCCATCTGCTCCTCTATATTTCCGTTAAGGAGGAATGCGAGCGTAGCTTCGTCGGTCTTATATGTGGTTTTATATTTATTGAAAGTGGTCATATCCATAATATTCCAAATGTAAACCACTTTCTTGTCGGAAGGAACAACCTTTACTTTGACCGTGGAATTTGCCTGTATCGTAGTGAACTTGAATGTGCAGGTTGCAGGATTTCCGCCCTCTGTCTTGAACTCTTTCTTGAAAAGTTTGGTTGTGGCTTCCCCGGAATTCATATCATATCCGAATGCAACGACATAGTATTCCCTGCCTGGCTGCCAAACCTTTCCGTCCTGTTCATTGTTAAAGTCGAATTTTCCGGAAGTGGTGAGCGAGAACATCAGGTAGGAATTGTACTCGATGAAATAGCTGATAGTGCCGCCGTCGCCGAGTTCATCGACCATACTCTTACTCCAGATATCCACAGCATAGGAATCGGCATCTACGGTTGGTGTTACCGTGTAGTCTGCACCATCGGCATAGATAGTTCCGAGATCTATACTGAGAACGTTTGCTGACGGGCTAACGGCTTCGGTAGAGAAATCCATATATTCCAAATCTCCGGTCACTTTTCCTTCAGAACTTACGCCGAATGCGATAAGATAGTAGTCTGAAAGCGGGGAAAGCGATTTGAAATCAAATGTCTGCACTCCCTTTGAAAGAATTTTTTCGAGAACTTCTGTTTCCGTGATTGAGTAGGCTTCCGCTCTTCTTTTTACTTCTGAATCCAGATAGGACTGTACGTCGTCACGGATGGAATCAAAGCCTTCTTTTCCGAGTACGTCGAAGTAGTATGTAGCGTCTTCGATTGTCGGAGTGACAGCAGTGTGTGCGGAGGTTGAGGTGATGTCCGTTACTTCAAGTTTGAAGGTAAGGATTTCTGGGGTGTCTTTGCCTGATTTGTGGCAGGCCGACAGGGCCAAAGTGCATAAAGCCACGATGGCGGTTTTCGCCAAAAAGGTCTTTCTCATACTGTTGTGTTTTTAATGGTTCGTTATTCTTCAACTTTACAAAGATGCAAAGATAGCCAATTTTGTTGCCTCTCCGGACAACCTTCTCTATGAAAAGTGTCGTGTAAAGGTTATATTTGCTGACTCTTAAACACAATGAATAACATTATGACAAAAACCTCCATCCTGTTGACAAGTGCACTTGCAGTTCTGCTAAGTGTCTCAGCTTCAGCTCAATCATCGGAGCAATCCGACAAAGTAGAAGTTCCCGATTATTCAGCTTATATACTTACTCCGAAGGCTCCTCACACTCCGCGAATCAATGGAGCTAAGGTATATGGTGCCCGACCGGGTTCCGATTTTCTTTACAGAGTGGCGGCTACGGGAGACAGACCTATGACATTCTCTGCGGAGAAATTGCCTAGGGGATTGAAAATAGATTCTGCGACCGGAATTATCACTGGAAAGGTAAAGAAGGCAGGCACTTACAATGTAACGCTTAAGGCTTCCAATAACCTCGGTGAATACGTCAGGGATTTCAAGATTGTGATTGGGGACAAGATTGCATTGACTCCGCCGATGGGCTGGAACAGTTGGAACTGTTGGGGCAACACTGTGAGCCAGGAGAAAGTGATGTCCTCCGCCAAGTCGATATTGGAAAGCGGTCTTGCCGACTATGGTTGGTCATATATCAACGTTGATGACGGTTGGCAGGGACTCAGGGGCGGAAAGGAGAATGCCATTCAGCCGAATATAAAGTTCCCGGATATGAAAGGTCTTGTGGATTCTCTTCATACGATGGGATTCAAGGTAGGCATATATTCCGGACCGTGGGTGGCTACTTATGCTGCGCATATCGGCACAGGGTGCGACAATGCCGAGGGGACTTATGATTGGGTACAGAAGGGTCTGGTAAATGAAAACTACCGAATGGTCGATCCTTCCGGAGAACAGACAAGGGATAAGCTTTGGTATCACGGCAAATATTCATTTGCGGCACAGGATGCGCGCCAGTGGGCTGAATGGGGGATTGATTATCTTAAGTATGACTGGAATCCGCACGACTGGTACAGTATGAAGCAGATGCACGACGAACTTGAAAAATGCGGCAGGGACATTGTATACAGCCTTTCCAATTCTGCGCTTCTTCCGATGGCTGACGAATATGTCAAATATGCCAACTGTTGGCGGACAACCGGGGATATTCGTGACAATTGGAAAAGCGTTTCGGGCATAGGATTCGGTAGAAACAGCAGTTGGGCTCCATATTCCGGACCGGGGCATTGGCCTGACGGTGATATGTTGGTCATAGGAAATGTCGGCTGGGGCAAGAAATATCATTACACAGGTCTGACTCCGGACGAACAATATACTCACGTTACGCTTTGGGCTATGCAGGCGTCTCCGCTTCTCATTGGCTGTGATATGGCTGTTGCAGACGATTTTACAAAGAGTCTTCTGTGTAACAATGAGGTAATCGACATCAATCAGGATCCGCTTGGATACGCCGCTACGAGAATATATGAGGGTGATACGTATGCCACTTATTTCAAGCCGCTTGAAGACGGCTCATTGGCAATCGCAATGTTCAATCTCAGCGAGACTGTTCAGAAAATTGGATTCAAGCCCAGGTCTGTCGGTGTGGTAGGAGACAAGATTATCGTGCGCGATGTGTGGAGACAGAAAAATGTCGCTGAAATTACCAACGACAAGGACAGGTTTGACACTGAAGTGCCGCCTCACGGAGTCGTTCTTGTCAGAGTTTTCCCTGGATTCTCCAAAGAGCAGCCGCTTGGCGGCAGTAAGTAAGATTATCTTTATACCTGTATGAAAGCCGTAATTGCCATCGATTCGTTCAAGGGGTGCCTGACCTCTGAGGAGGCTGGACGGGCAGCGGCTTGTGCATTTTCTGACGGAGCGGTTTCCGTTATCCCTGTGTCAGACGGCGGTGAGGGCTTTTCGGATATAATCACTTCAGGTCTTGATGGCGAATTCAGGACGGTGTTATGTCACAATCCTCTTTTGCGTCCGATAGAAGCCCGTTATGGACTTGTGCACGGTGGAAGAGTCGCCGTCATTGAGACTGCTGCGGCAAGCGGAATCGGGCCTCTGCGGAAAGAAGAACTTAATCCGGAGATAGCGTCTTCTTTCGGAACAGGTGAACTGATGTTGGACGCTCTCGAAAATGGTGCACGTGAAATCTGGCTCGGGCTTGGCGGCAGTGCGACTTGTGACGGCGGGACTGGATTGCTGCGTGCGCTCGGTTACAGATTTCTGTCGGGCGGTCGGGAGATAACTGCGCCTAATGCAATACTCGAGAATATCGATGAGATAGATTGTTCCGGTCGGAACAGTCTTCTCGACAACTGTAAAATATTCGGTTTTTATGATGTGTCGGTCCCGTTCTTCGGAGATGGCGGTGCTGCAAAGATGTTTGCTCCGCAGAAGGGTGCATCCGCTCAATTAGTGGAAAGGCTTGATTCTGGAATGTACGGGTTCGCCGGGCTTGTTAGAGGCGACATCGGCGATTGTCCGGGTGCGGGCGCTGCCGGTGGAATAGGTGGAGCACTGCATTCAATTCTTGGTGCGGAGATGAGACGTGGGGTAACGTCTGTGCTGGATATCTTCTCGATGGACAAGATGCTGAAGGACTGTGATTTGGTGCTGACAGGAGAGGGGAAATCTGACTTGCAGACTCTCCGTGGTAAGGTCCCGTCCGGAGTGCTTGAATATGTGCGGGAGCATTGCGGTAAATCTGTCAAAGTTGTACTTCTTGCCGGCCAGGTGCAATTCCGGGACGAACTCCTCGCCGCCGGTTTCGATGCCGTCCTGCAAGTTACTCCCGATGATATGCCTATTTCCGAAGCCCTCAAACCCTCCATCGCCAAAGCCAATATCGCCCGTGCAGTTGCAGATTACCTGGAGTTGTACTAAAGTACTGTTTTACAACGGCTTCTTGATTGGAGGGGCAGTGGATTTTCTGCTCGTCAGCTTGAACGCCAGATCGATTCTATTCTCTATGAGCGTCTTCTGCTGAGCAATGACAAGGAAAAAGTCCTTGCGATAGCTCGCAACGAACGTCAGCCGGAATTACCGACAGAAATAATCAAGGACCCTATGGCTCTGGAATTCCTCGGACTTGAGAGACGCCCAGAATATTATGAACGTGACTTTGAAAGTGCAATCATATCCCATATCGCTGACTTCCTACTCGAAATGGGGTAGAGTGGTTGGGCCAGGATAACAAGACATCGGGGCATAGCGATGCATCTGAAGCATTTCGCTGACAAATACAGCATCAACAAGAAGGTGGTTTTATCCTCATTCGTTCCGCCATAGGTTCGCCAAGAACTTCCTTGAACGCTTCAACGACATTTCCCTTCTGGCTGACCTTATGGAACACGAAAGCATCGAGACGACACGAATCTATCTTCGTCGCACAGCAAGTGAGCAGCAGATTGTCGTAAGGTTGTAAACCGGTAGGAACCAAGATACCCCTGCCGAGACTCTCTGACAGCGGTATCTCTGTGTTCTCACATTCTCATTTGACGGAAACGTGACTTTAGATCATTCATTCGCCGGATAATACTGTCGAAATCGACTGCTTTGCCATAGATATAGCCATTGACCATATTGTCATTGTAGTCTTTTCTGAATGCCTCAAGAACTTCCCCTTTCGGGATAAAGTCAATTATAGCCGGATAGTCCGCATCATAGTTCACATAACCAAGATGATAGAATTTCCGACGATGCTCCACTATAGATTTGTATAAAGAAGCATCGATTAAGGCCTCTCTGCCATAATCTGTGTCCATAATTTTCTCTATGTCATACAGATGTCGGCTCATTCTGCGGGAGCGTGGATTCTGTTTCTGAAATTCTTCGTTTGTAAATAATAATTGAAAAATGTACCAGGAAAATAATTGAAAAGTGTACCATTTTGAGGGGAGGTTTACCTTTGTTGGCACAAAGAAACCAAGAGTCAAAATCAATGATCAAAATGGTAGACAAACAAGAAATCATTTTCCTTTATCGTCGAGAAGGCAAAAGTATCCGAGACATCTAGAATACCTTATAACCCCGAACAGGTGGAATTGACGTAGCATCTTGGTAGTGTTGGTAGTGCGGAAGACCACTAAGAGACTACCAAGAAAACTGCACCCGGAGTCAAAGGCTTATCGCCAACTAATCTTGGGCATGCAAAAAGATTCTATATCCTTTATTCTCAATTGGATACATTTTACCCACAACTTGTTGGCAAAATTGAATATAAAAAGCTGAAGTCCATTATATTCCGCATACCGTGGGGACATCATCATTATCGGCCACCTGGACATTCTATCACCCAAAATGTCCAGGTGGCCCAGAAAGGCAATGTCGCCGGTCACGTTTACATCAAGTCGAGGCGCTCCTCAACGATATATCTTCGGAATGGATATAACTACCAGACTTTCTTCTATTTCGGGAATGGCTGGTATTCCGGCAAGAAGATGCTGCATGGTATTCAGGGCGGCTTCGTGAAGAATGAGTCTTATTCGAAGGATGATAGTGCGACTTATATGGACAATGATATCTTGACCTATACTCTTACGCAGCAGATGAACGGAAACTTCCGGACCTCTGGGAGCAGCAAAGGAGAGATGTTTTAATTGGAGAAGAATATATTGCCTACTTGAAGAAGTTGTAGGTCTAAACAAAACAAAAAGATCCAATTATGAAGTCATTTCTGAAAATCATCGCTCTCTTGCTGGTTGTTCCTGCTTTAACATCGGCGGTCGTGTTATCAGACAGCGGTTCAGAAAAATACGACATTGCGTGATTCTATGAGAAGGTGGAGGTCGACAGCGGAGCAAAAGCCATTGACGCTTATGGTAACCTGCGGGACATCAAGTCGCTTTTTCTTCCGACGAAGCTCGACGAGGGACGATACACCGTAAAAGTCTCCAGAGGGGACTCTAACTTCTACCGTATCTGCGACACCGACATATTCGTTGAAACCAGGTATTGTTATGAATATGCCACCCTATTCCTATGTGAAGAGCCTTTCGGGCGTGGAACAGGCCATCATCTTCGCCGTCGGCTATTACAGATCTAAGTATGGCAGGTGCTGCGGACACTCCACCAAAAAAGGATTCCGGGAATATGTCGATGACCTCCGCCGTGCCGGATATAAGGATGCCCAGATAGAAAAGGACCTCAAGGAAGAAGTGTCCCGTCACATCTCAAGCTACGATGCCATCGCCGACTTCGAACGCTGGATATCCCGCCACAAGAAAGAGCTCGTCCAGAAAAAAGCTACCCTGCCTCCTCAACGGACCTATTGAACCGCAATCGCAGTTCATTTCGGCATAGTAGAATTCATAGTCATCAGAAAATTCACTAAATTTGTGAAATTGTTGTTTTTGTGAAGAGATGGAATCGAGAAGAACTGATCTGGAATCTCCTTTGAACGAATTTGTCAGCGGGATCAAGGCTATCATAGATGAAGCGCGCGGCAATGCTGTCCGCAGCGTGAACTTTTGCCGTGTGCGGATGTACTGGGCCATCGGTCAGCGTATCGCCGAGAAAGAGCAGCAGGGGAAAGAGCGTGCCGACTACGGGACATATCTAATCAAGAACCTCGCGAAGCAGCTGCAGCCGGAGTACGGCAGCGGATTCTCCGCCCGTCAGTTGGAGATGTGCCGGCAGTTCTACCGCATCTATCCGATTGCGAATACACTGTGTTCGCAATTGAACTGGTCTCAGTATAAACTGCTTATCTCCATTCCTGATCCAGACAAACGGGAGTACTATCAGTTGGAAGCCGTCAACGAATGCTGGTCTAAACGTCAGCTTGAGCGTCAGATCAACTCGATGCTTTACGAGCGTCTTCTGATGAGCAACGACAAGGAAAAGGTTCTTGCGGTAGCGCGCAATGAGCGCCAGCCGGAATCCCCGACTGAAATCATCAAAGACCCTATGGTTCTTGAGTTTCTCGGTCTGGAGAAACGCCCGGAGTATTACGAGAGAGACCTCGAAAGCGCAATCATCTCGCATATTGCGGACTTTCTTCTCGAAATGGGAAAGGGCTTTTCTTTCATCGCCAGACAGAAAAGGCTTCTGATAGAAGATGACGAGTATTTCGCCGACCTCGTGTTCTACAATCGTCTGCTGCGTTCATTCGTGGTCATAGAAATCAAAAATCACAAGCTGACCCATCAGGATCTGGGGCAGCTGCAGCTCTATGTCAACTATTACGACCGCCACGAAAAGTCCGAGGACGAGAACCCGACCATCGGCATACTCCTGTGCTCCGACAAGAATGACACGGCCGTCAAGCTCGCACTTCCGGAAGACAACAGGACGATTCTCGCCAGCAAGTACCAGCTGTATCTTCCGACAACGGAGCAGCTTGTTGCTGAAATAAACGAAGTCAAGCGGATTGCCGGGCTTAAGGACACGGTGGAACGGTAGGTTTGAGAGGGGGAATATAAGGGGCGGTCACTTATTAAGCATCTGGAAGACCGACTTTTTAAAGAATAGTAATAACGAAATTAGGAACACATAATGCCAAAAAGAATAGCATCTTTATTTTCCGGTTGCGGAGGCCTTGATAAAAATTATTTTCAAAAACCCGGATGGATTCAAGAATGAACTGGCAAAGTACGATTTGACATTGAACGACAACTTCTGCTCCATATATCACGGCGGTAAACGCCGAGATTGTAGCCGTCCGCAGGGAGAACGAGGAACTCAAGGCTTCGGTGGACAGGCTCTGCGCGGAGAACTCGCAGCTTCAGGAGGAAGTGCGTCAGCTGAGGGAACAGATCAAGCGGCCATAAAGAATAAAGGCAGGTCATCGTTGTGGATTACAAATCATTAAATCTCAGCGCAATGAAATACGGAATCATATTCCTGACAGCATTGACGGCAGTTTCCTGCTGCCCGAAACTCTATCCGCACAAGACTGAAAACACAGAACATAATATCATAGTCACGGAAACCGTCCGCGATACCGTCATTCAAGTTCAGCCCGATTCCTCCATAGTTCAGGCCCTGATCAAGTGCGATTCGACAGGACGTGCAAGGCTGGAGGAGATCCGGACGTTCAAACAATCAGCAAGAGTCCAACAGACATTAGCCCTCCAAGACAACCGCCTCACGGCAAAGACAGTCGTGGATTCGATGGGAATTTACCTCACATACAAGGAACGGCACAAGGAAGATCAGAAAGTCCAAGTCATCGAGACCGTCATCGAGAAAGAGGTCAACATCCTCCATTGGTAGCAAAAGGCTTTGATGTGGATGGGCGTAATAGCCTTACTGTCCCTCATTGTGCTTATCTCACTGCGCATCGTTAAAATGACAAGCTATATTTAACCGAATCGAAAAAAATTCGGAGATGCGGAGTTCAATACGACCTAATAAAAACAATTACGAACAACCTTGCTATTGTTCGTAAATCGCTTAATTGATTGAGCTTACAGAATATCTTTTCGGGATTTCGTCGCTTCGCTCCGACATCCCTCGCCTGCGGCGAGCGTTGCAAAACACTGAAGCTCATAGGCCTACGGCCCTTGTTTTTTTGTATTCAAGCCCTGGTGCAAGTAGGCTTGCACGGGCCATCATACAAAAAAGCCCAGCGCTATGCGCTGAGCTTCAGTGCTTTGCGGAGAGGGAGGGATTCGAACCCCCGGAACCTTTCAGTTCAACAGTTTTCAAGACTGCCGTAATCGACCACTCTACCACCTCTCCAATATCGGATGAAATTTGTGTTTCACGCGAAGTGGACTGCAAAGGTAAACAGAAAATTTGATAATGCAAGAGAAAAGAACAGAAAACTCTGCAAAAAAATAAAAATGTGGACAGAAATGCGGTCTGACGGCGAAAATTACTTCTGAAACAGCACCGGAAACACTCGTTGAAAAAATGCTGAAAACTTGCTTTGTTGCCCGTTGCTTATGCGGCCAATAAAGCGTATATTTGCAACTGCTTTTGCAGAAACGATACTTATATATTCTATATGAAAGTCGGAATCATTATGGGCTCCACGAGTGACTATGAAGTTATGTCCGGGGCCGAAGAAATGCTCAAAGCTCTCGAAATTCCATTCGAGAAAAAGGTTGTGAGCGCGCATAGAACACCGGATCTGATGTATGACTATGCGAAAACTGCAAAGGCGCGGGGCATAAGCGTAATTATAGCCGGCGCAGGAGGTGCGGCGCATCTTCCGGGTATGGTTGCTGCGATGACGACTCTTCCTGTTATCGGTGTTCCTGTCAAATCGCGCGCTTTGAACGGCTTGGATTCACTGCTTTCAATAGTCCAGATGCCTGGCGGAGTCCCTGTGGCTACTGTTGCTATCAACGGGGCGAAAAATGCGGCACTCATCGCTGCGTCCATTCTTGCGCTCCAAGATGACGGAGTTGCGGGCCGGCTGGAGAAATTCCGACAAGATCAGACAGATTCAGTTCTCAAAGCGGAAATCTAACACAACAATCTGATGACGAAACGAATAGGCATAATCGGAGGTGGTCAGCTCGGGCTTATGATAGCCGAGGAGGCGCACCGCCAGGGTGCTGTTGTTTATGCGTTGGACCCTTCTTCGGACGCTCCGGCGTTTGCCGAGTGCGACGGACATATCGTGGCAGCGTATGACGATTTGCAGGCGCTTGAGCGGCTTGGTGATATGACGGATGTCCTGACTTATGAATTTGAGAACGTCCCGGGTGACATATTGAGGCATCTGGAGGGTAAATACAATATCCCTCAGGGTATTGCACCACTTTTTGATTCGCAGGACCGACTGCGCGAGAAGAACAATGCTAAGCGGCACGGCTTGCCTGTTCCGGGGTATATTGCGTTGCCGATAAATTCTTCGGACGAGGATTGCGCTAGTGTGCCTGATATAATCGATTCGTCCACAGGTGTGTCGCGCCCGATGACGGCGGAAGAACGGCGGAAAGAACTTGCCTCTGCCGTGAAAACCCTGGGTATGCCTTGCGTGCTGAAGACTCGCAGACTTGGCTATGACGGTCACGGTCAGTCGATTATACGAAATGAGCAGGATGTTGAAGCTGCATCTGAACTTCTGAAAGTGCCGTGCATATTGGAGGCATTCGTTCCGTTCGACTATGAATGCAGTGTCATAATGGTAAGGGACGGGAAGGACACTATAAACTTCCCGATAGGAAGAAATATCCACAAAGACGGCATCCTCGACCTTTGCATTGTTCCTGCAGAAAACCTATATGATACTGAAAACTCTCCTTCGGACTTGGGGAAACGTATGATTGACGCGTGCCGGGGATTTATGGACAGTTGCGACTATAGAGGCATACTCGCCATAGAATTGTTTGTCCGCGGTAACGAATTTGTGTTCAATGAGATGGCTCCACGGCCGCACAATAGCGGACATTATACAATTGAAGGGTGCAGCACATCGCAGTATTCCGAGTTGTGCAGGTTCCTGCTGGGCGAACAGTTGCGGCAACCGGAGTTGAAGGCCCCTACCGTAATGAAAAACATATTGGGACAGGACCTTGATGCGGCTTGGGCGATAGTGAATGAAACTCATATCTCGAATATCGCAAAACGCGCAAATGCCTATTCCGGCGAGGCGGAGAAAGGCGTATTTGTCCATATTTACGGAAAGACAGAATCACGTCCGAAAAGAAAAATGGCTCATATCACATTCACGCCTATGAACCTCGCAGAATATGATGCCAAGTGGGCTAATCGATTTGTAAAACATTGATAGAAAAATAATTGCAAAAATGGCTAACTATCGTATTTTTGTTGAAAAATACCCTGAATTTCAGGTTGAGGCCGGCAGTTTGAAAGCCGAACTTAACGAAAACCTCCAGCTTGACCTCAAGTCGCTCAGGCTCCTGAACGTGTATGACCTTTTCGGGTTTACTCCGGAACTTCTGGAGAAAAGCCGCTATAGTGTGTTCGGTGAGATTGTGACGGATAATGTGTCGGACGAATGTGACCTGTCGGATGCCAAATATATTGCAGTCGAGTATTTTCCAGGACAGTTCGACCAGCGGGCGGCTTCTGCAGTTGACTGCGTGCATCTTATTGACCCTAAGGCTGATGTGCGCATCAAGAGCTCAAAAATCATTATTTTGGATGCTGATACATCCGATGAAGTTCTTGCCAAAATCAAGCATTATTATATCAATGCAGTGGAATCTCGCGAGAAAGACCTCGGAAAGCTCACGGATGCGGAGAATGCTGCGGTAAAGCCCGTTCCTGTTCTGGACGGCTTTACGAAAATGTCGGAAAGCGATTTGGAGCCGTTCTGCCGCAAGATGGGACTTGCTATGAATGCGGATGACCTGCGCGAGGTGGTCAAGTATTTTTCAGAAGAGGGGCGCGAACCAAACGAGACTGAACTTAGGATTCTCGATACATACTGGAGCGACCACTGCCGACACACCACATTCACCACTGAACTTGAGGAAGTCGGTGTGGAAGAGTCGTTTATGAAAGCGGAAATTGACGGCACGCTGAAACTCTATCTCAAGATGAGGAAGGAACTCGGACGCGAAAACAAGGGTCTGAACCTTATGGATATGGCGACCATCGGCGGAAAATATCTCCGTAAAGCAGGACTTCTCGACGATATGGAAGTAAGCGAGGAGAACAATGCCTGCAGTATATATGTGGACGTGGATGTTGACGGGAAGTTGGAGAAATGGCTGTTGATGTTCAAGAACGAGACGCACAATCACCCGACCGAGATTGAGCCGTTCGGCGGTGCTGCAACCTGTCTGGGAGGAGCGATACGCGATCCTCTTTCAGGGCGTTCATATGTGTATCAGGCGATGCGCGTGACAGGTGCCGGTGATATATACAAGCCTGTGGCTGAGACACTTCAGGGAAAACTTCCTCAATGCGTCATTACAAGAAAGGCGGCTCACGGCTACTCCAGCTATGGCAATCAGATAGGCTTGGCCACAACACACGTGCGTGAAATCTATGACAACGGATATGTGGCAAAGAGACTTGAAGTCGGTGCTGTGGTCGGTGCTGTCAAGGCTGAAAATGTCAGACGTGAATCACCTGTGCCCGGTGATGTCATTCTTCTGCTCGGTGGAAGGACCGGAAGAGACGGAATAGGCGGAGCAACAGGTTCATCCAAGGAGCATACCGAGGAATCTTTGGAAACCTGCGGAAGTGAGGTTCAGAAAGGTAACGCGCCTGAGGAAAGAAAACTCCAGAGGCTTTTCAGACGTCCAGAAGTGACAGAACTTATCAAGAAATCAAATGATTTCGGTGCGGGTGGAGTAAGCGTTGCAATCGGAGAACTTACGGACGGTCTGGATATCTATCTGGACAGGGTTCCGGTAAAATATAGCGGACTTAATTCCACGGAATTGGCTATCAGTGAGTCCCAGGAGCGTATGGCGGTGGTAGTCGAGGCAAAGGATGAGGCGAAATTCGTGGAATATTGTCACAGCGAGAATGTCGAGGTTACGCACGTGGCTGATGTTACCGATACGGAGCGTATGCGTATGTACAATGGAGGAAAACTTGTGGCAGACTTGCGCCGCAGTTTCATTGACAGTGCAGGCGCCCGCCATTATGCCAAGGCGAAAGTCGCTGCAGTCGAGGAGAAAAATCCGTTCGAAAGAAAAGTCGAGGGCGAAACCCTTAAAGAGAAACTCCAGAATAACCTCAGCGATCCTAATGTCGTGAGTCAGAAAGGACTTATTGAGATGTTCGACTCCACTATCGGCCGTTCGACAGTGCTTATGCCATACGGAGGAGAACTTCAGCTTACAGAGACGCAGGTTTCCGTGCAGAAACTTCCTACAGACGGCTACACCGACACGGCAAGTATGATGGCATTCGGATTCAATCCGGTGATTTCCTCTTGGAGCCCTTATCACGGTGCCGCATATTCGATGGTTGAGGCTTGTGCAAAGGTCGTGGCTGCCGGTGGACACTACGAGAAAATGAGATTCTCTTGTCAGGAGTATTTCGAGAGAATGACTCACGACCCTAAGGTGTGGGGCAAGCCTATGAGCGCGCTTCTTGGTTCGCTCAAGATGCAGATTGCTCTTGGACTTCCGTCAATCGGCGGAAAAGACTCTATGAGCGGTACATTTGAGCATATAAATGTTCCGCCTACGCTCATATCCTTCGGAATCACGACAGTAAATGCAAACAATGTCATTTCTCCTGAATTGAAATGGGAAGGCAACAGGCTTTGGCTGATTAAGCATACTCCATTGAAGGACTATATGCCTGATGTTGAGCAACTTAAAATGAACTGGGCTTTTGTGGAGAAGCAGATTGAAGAAGGTAATGCGGTCTCAGGATGGGCTGTCGGATTTGGTGGCGTGGCTGAAGGCTTGTGCAAGATGTCCTTCGGAAATTCATTCGGAGTGGATGTGAATGTCCCTGAAAATGAACTGTTTGACTATAGCTATGGCTCAATTATTCTTGAGACGGAATCGGACATTGACTTCGAGAACGCGCAGTTCCTTGGAACTGTTACGGCCGGAGTGAATGACGCCTTGCGTATAAACGGCAAGAATATATCTATGGACTCTCTTGTCCGAAGCGCATTCAGCAAATACGAGAAAGTCTATCCGGCATCAAGCACGCCTGATATGAAACGTCTGCTGCCTAAGGGTATGGAAGGCGTCAAGCCGTTCAAGGCAAAGAAGGCGGACTTGAAATACAAAGGAGACAAGATAGCCGAGCCGGTGGCATATCTGCCGGTGTTCCCGGGTACCAATTGTGACTATGACACGGCAAAGGCATTCAGAAAGGCTGGCGCGAAAGTGAAGATGAGTGTTTTCCGCAATCTGACCGAGCAGGACGTATTTGATTCGATAGATGAGATGAAACGAAATATCGACAGTTGCCAGATTCTTGCTTTTTGCGGTGGATTCTCGGCAGGTGACGAACCGGACGGAAGCGGTAAATTTATTGCCAATGTATTGAATAATAAGGTAATATCCGAAGCTATCGAGGCGCTTATCGAACGCGGAGGCCTGATTCTCGGCATCTGCAACGGTTTCCAGGCATTGGTGAAATCCGGACTTCTGCCTTACGGACATCTCGGATGTGTCACCAAGGATTCTCCGACATTGTTCAGAAACGACATCAACAGGCATATCTCGCAGATGGCGTTCACGAGAGTTGCGAGTGTCAATTCGCCTTGGCTGGCAGGAATGACCATAGGTGACGTATATGCGATACCGGTAAGCCACGGAGAGGGTAAATTCGTTGTGAATGAGAACCTTGCAAAGGAACTTTTCGAGAACGGACAGGTGGCGTTCCAATATGCGGACCCTATCGACGAGGCGGAGTCGATGACCTCGCCATACAATCCTAACGGGTCATATTACGCGATTGAGGGTATCATAAGCAAGAACGGTCAGATTCTCGGAAAGATGGGCCATTCAGAACGTTACGAGAATAATCTGTTTAAGAACATTGCCGCAAATCTTGAGCAGCCGTTGTTTGACAATGCGGTAAGATATTTCACCGGTGAATAAGTCTGACATAAAATGAACAAGACGGAAAAGATATATGACGGCGTGTCAATAAAAATCTTTGCTACGGATGAGCCTGACAAGGTTATAGTCAGCTTTACCGATGACATCACCGCATATTACAAGATAAAGAAGGCTGTCATAAAGGATAAGGGCAAATACTGCAACGGCATATCTTCTATGATATCGTCGCTTCTCAAGAAGAACGGTGTTCCCGTGCACTTTATAGAGAAGCTTTCGGATACGGACCAGCTGTGTCTCAAGACTGAGGTCATACCGATGGAAGTCATTGTACGCAATGTGATTGCAGGGTCGATGGCGCAACGACTAGGTCTTCAGGAGGGGTTGGTTCCGTCAGAGCCAGTGTATGACATCTGCTACAAATCTGACGAACTTTGCGATCCGATAATCAATGATTTTCACGCGATTGCGCTTGGACTTGTGACGAAGGCGGAACTTGCCGAGGTGTATGAGGTGGCGAAGAAAATCAATGATATACTCGTTCCGGTCTTCAGACAGGCGGGGATTTCGCTAGTGGATTTCAAAATAGAATTCGGCAGGCTGCCTGACGGGTCGTTGGTGGTTTCTGACGACATAACACCGGACAGTGCGCGTTTCTGGGATATCGAGACCGGAATGAAGCTTGACAAGGACCGTTTCCGCCAGGATTGCGGCAAGGTGGGGCAAGCATATAAGACTGTGTATGAGCGTCTTGGAACTGTATGCAAGAAAGAATTATGACACTTAAAAATAAAATAATGGCAGGATGCGGCGAGCCTTTCAGAGGTCTTCACGAGGAATGCGGCGTTTTCGGTGTATATGGCGTGGCTAATGCGGCCGAGATTACATATTACGGACTTCATTCTCTCCAGCATCGCGGTCAGGAAGGCTGCGGAATCGTGTCCGTCAACGACGAAGGGTATCTTCGCCGAGTAAAGGGACTTGGTCTTGTCACCGAAGTGTTCAACAATGACAACCTTTCCACACTTCAGGGCAAGATGTCAATCGGACACGTGCGTTATTCGACAACGGGCGGAGGCGGAATTGAAAATGTGCAGCCGTTCCTGTTCAGACACAATTCCGGAGACTTTGCATTGGCCCATAACGGAAACCTCGTCAATTCAGTGCAACTGCGCAAATATCTCGAGGACAGGGGCAGCCTTTTCCAGTCCACATCGGACAGCGAGATTTTGGCACACCTCATAAAGAAAGACCCGCTTGAGCGCAAGAGCCCGCGCATTTTCCCTATTATGGAGGCTCTGAATATGATTGAGGGTGCTTTTGCCTTCCTCATAATGACTCAGAACAGGATTTATGCGTGCCGTGACAAATATGGTCTGCGTCCGCTTTCAATCGGTAAACTTGGCGATGGCTATGTGGTGAGCAGCGAGACCTGTGCGTTCAGTACCATTGGCGCTGAGTTCGTCAGAGATGTTGAGCCTGGAGAGATTGTTACCATTGATCATCACGGTCTGCGTTCGAGAAAATATTCAGAATACCAGCGTCACGCGATGTGTGCGATGGAATATATCTATTTCTCGCGGCCTGACAGCGATATAGAATGCAAGAATGTGCATACATTCCGCAAAGAATCAGGAAAACTTCTGTTCAGGGATTCCCCTGCGGATGCGGATATAGTGGTCGGCGTACCTGATTCGAGCCTTAGCGCGGCGATGGGTTATGCCGAGGCAAGCGGACTCCCTTATGAGATGGGGCTTATCAAGAACAAATACATAGGCAGAACATTCATCCAGCCGTCACAGGAGATGCGTGACAAGGGTGTAAAGATGAAACTTTCCCCGGTGAAAAGTATTGTCGGCGGCAAAAGAGTGGTGTTGATAGACGATTCCATTGTCAGAGGCACGACCTCGAGAAGGATTGTGAGAATGCTGCGTGAGGCCGGTGCGACTCAAGTGCACGTGCGAATCGCCAGCCCTATGATCAAATATCCTTGTTTCTATGGCGTGGACATATCCACCTATGAAGAATTGCTTTGCGCCAACAGGACTCTGGACGAAGCGCGCAGGGCAATAGAAGCGGATACATTGGCGTTCCTTTCAGAGGATGCGCTTTATGCGGCGGGGGAGAGGTCTGACCTGTGTCTGGCCTGCTTCAGCGGAAAATATCCTACCGCCCTGTATTCAAGCCTTGAGGACGCAAACAAGGAAGGTAAATTTTAATCCGGAGTCATACTTTGGCTGCGGACAAAAACGGAAAACATTTAAAATCAAATAATTCGATGGCAGTAGATTATGAGAAGGCTGGTGTAAGCCTGGAAGCCGGGTACGATGTCGTAAGACGTATCAAGAAGCACGTATCCTCCACCTCACGTCTCGGCGTGATGGGCAATATCGGGGCATTCGGAGGAATGTTTGACCTTTCGGCCTTGAATGTCAAGGAACCTGTTCTGGTCAGCGGAACAGACGGAGTCGGTACCAAATTGAAACTGGCATTTGCGATGGACAAGCACGACACAATAGGAATCGATGCAGTCGCAATGTGTGTCAATGATGTGTTGGCGCAAGGTGCTGAGCCGCTGTTTTTTCTGGACTATGTAGCACTTGGAAAGAACATCCCGACAAAGGTTGAGGCTATCGTGGCCGGTGTCGCTGAAGGATGCCGCCAGGCGGGATGCGCCCTCATCGGCGGTGAAACAGCTGAAATGCCGGGAATGTACGAAGACGGTGAATATGACATAGCCGGCTACACTACTGGAGTTGTCGAGAAGTCGAAGCTGATAGACGGTACAAAGGTCAAAGTGGGAGATGTTCTTGTAGGAATCGCTTCCACAGGTGTTCATTCCAATGGTTTCAGTCTCGTGCGCAAGATATTCGCGGATGCTGTCCTGGATATTCACAAGGTGTATCCGGAACTCGGTGACAAGCCGCTGGGCGAAGTTGCATTGACTCCGACAAGAATCTATGTGAAGCAGGTTTTGGATGTCATTCACAACTGTGATGTTCACGGAGTCGCCCATATTACCGGCGGCGGTTTCGATGAGAACATCCCGAGGATTCTCAGAGAAGGGCAGGGAATCCACGTGGACGAAGGAACTTGGGAAATTCTCCCGATATTCCGTTTCCTCGAGAAGCACGGCAACATCGACCATCGGGAGATGTTCAACATCTACAATATGGGTATCGGAATGGTGCTTGCTATGGATGCATCTGAGGCGCAGAAAGCCATTGACATACTCGCTTCGCACGGAGACAAAGCAACAGTTATAGGCCGCGTTACTGACAAACCGGGCGTAGATATAACTCTTTTATAGAAACCTTAAAACATATCATAAATGAAAGCACTCATCAGTGTAAGCGATAAAACTGGCGTAGTCGAATTCGCCAAAGGTCTGGTCGCACTTGGATGGGAAATACTGTCCACAAGCGGCACAATGAAATTGTTGAAAGAATCAGGCGTGCCTGTGACAAGCGTAAGCGATGTTACCGGTTTCCCTGAAATATGCGACGGCAGGGTAAAAACTCTGCACCCGAAGATTCACGGGGCCCTTCTTGCGAGGAGAGATATTCCGGAGCATATGAAGGAATTGAAAGACAACGGTATAGAGACAATCGACCTTGTCTGCGTAAACCTTTATCCTTTCCGAGAGACTATCGCAAAACCTGATGTGACAATGGAAGATGCGGTAGAGCATATCGATATCGGCGGTCCGTCAATGCTTCGCAGCAGCGCGAAGAACTGGGAGTCAGTCACTGTCGTATGCAATCCTTCAGACTATGAGACAGTGCTTTCTGAGATAAAGGCGAACGGCAATACAACCCGTGAAACCCGTCTTTCACTGTCCGCAAAGGCATATACGCACACTGCAGAGTATGATATGGCGATTGCCACATATATGCGCGCCCAGGCAGGACTTCCGGAAAAACTTTTCCTTGAATATGACCTGAAGCAGGAACTCCGTTACGGCGAGAATCCTCATCAGAATGCAAAGTTCTTCAAGAGTATGGTTGATGAGCCGTTCTCTCTTGCAACGGCTGAGCAGCTGAATGGCAAGGAGCTCTCTTACAATAATATACAGGATGCGAACGCTACTTTGAACATCGTGCGGGAATTCGACGAACCGTTCTGTGTGGGAGTGAAACACATGAATCCGTGCGGAAGCGCCACTGGCAAGACCATCGCAGAGGCTTGGAAGAAGGCATACGAGGCAGACAAGACAAGCATCTTCGGCGGTATCGTGGCTGCCAACAGGGAAATTGACCTTGAGACTGCGCAGATGCTGAAGCCTATTTTCCTGGAAATTGTGATGGCACCGTCATTTGCTCCTGATGCTCTGGAACTTCTCTGCACCAAGAAAAATCTTCGCGTGCTGAAAGTGAATATGACCAAGGACAATGTCGTCCGTAAGCAGTATGTGAGTATGAACGGCGGTATGCTTGTGCAGGATAGGGATGTGAATACCAGAGAAGTCAATGCGGCTCAATGCGTTACGGAGACATCGCCGACAACGGAGCAGGTTGAGGATCTGTCCTTTGCCTGGAGAATCGTGAAGCACGTAAAATCCAATGCGATAGTCGTTGCCAAAAACGGTATGACTTACGGCGTGGGTGCAGGCCAGATGAACCGTATCGGATCTGCCGAGATAGCGCTCAAGGAAGCTGCCAATACATTGAAGGAAGAAGGTAAAGACATTAAGGATGAGGGACTTGTGCTGGCATCGGACGGATTCTTCCCGTTCAATGACTGTGTTGCATTGGCCGCTGAGTACGGGGTCAAGGCTATTGTTCAGCCTGGCGGAAGTATCCGTGATGAGGATTCCATCAAGCTTGCCAACGAAAAAGGTATAGCTATGCTCTTCACCGGCGAGCGTCATTTCAAACACTGATAAACCAATGGCAGAAAATTTAATACCTCGCAGGGCTAAAGTCCTGGTAGTCGGAGGAGGCGGTCGTGAACACGCGATAGTGGATGCCCTTTCCCGTTCGGAAAGAGTTGAAAAGATATTCTGCGCTCCCGGAAACGCAGGAATATCGCGCCAGGCCAAATGTGTCCCGCTTGAGGATACGCAGGTGGACGAACTTGCGGATTTTGCTGAGAATGAAGGTGTTGACCTTACTGTGGTCGGACCGGAAGTCTCTCTTGCAGCAGGTATTGCGGACGAATTCGTTTCCCGTGGTCTCAAGATTTTCGGGCCGACGAAGACTGCTGCAAAGATTGAGGCAAGCAAGGATTTTGCGAAGTCCCTTATGGCGAAATACAATGTCCCTACAGCAGGATACCGTACATTCGCAGATTACGACGAGGCGTTGGCGTACGTGAAGTCCGGTAAAATTCCTGTAGTGCTCAAATATGACGGTTTGGCTGCCGGCAAGGGCGTCGTGGTCGCTCAGACATTGGAGGAGGCTGATGCCGCTCTCAAGGATATGCTTTTGGATGACAAGTTCGGACATGGAAAAGTCGTTGTCGAAGAGTTTCTGACAGGTCCGGAGTTCTCGCTCCTGTGCTTTGTGGATGGAGCGGAAGTCGTGCCGATGGTTCTGTCTCAGGACCACAAGCGTGCATTTGACGGGGATGAAGGTCCCAATACCGGTGGAATGGGAGCATATACTCCGCTTCCTTTCATAACGGAAGAAGATGAAAAATTTGCCCTTGAGCATATAATGAAACCGATTGCATCCGGTATGGTCGAAGAAGGAATACCGTTCAAGGGTGTTCTGTATGGCGGTCTTATGAAAACTCCGGACGGAATCAAGGTTATAGAATTCAACTGCCGATTCGGTGATCCCGAGACGGAGGTAGTGCTTCCGCGTCTGGAATCCGACATCTTCGAGATTTTCTGGAACGTGGCTTGCGAAGTCCCGATGCCTGAGGTGAAGTGGTCAGACAATGCTGTAATCGGTTTTGTATTGGCGTCAAAAGGCTATCCGGGTTCATATAAGAAAGGTTATGAGATAAAAGGAATAGACAAGGCGTTGGAAGATTCTTCGGTCAAGGTCTATCATATGGGCACCGGGCTGAAGAAGTTCGATTCTGACGGAGTTGCTCACGAGGTGTTCGACAAGGCTGGGCATTCGCTTATTACTGCGGGCGGTCGTGTGTTGATGGTGCTGGCGTCTGCACCTACTCTTGAGGAGGCGCACAGAAAAGCGCTCTCTGCAGTGGAGAAGATAGATTGCGAAAACTTGTTCCATAGGACAGATATAGGGCACTGGGCTTTCGGAAAATAGAAATAGCCGCTGATTCGGCAAAACTTTGACTGGCTTCTGCAACGATATTCGGAAAATTGAGTATCTTGCAGAAGCTAATCGTATAAATTACGTTTCGCAATGCGGAACTTGAACTATAACTTACTTATATGGCGAAAATAATAAGCGGAAAAGAGCTTTCTCTCAAATTGAAATCCGAGATGGCCGAGCTGGTAGGGACATTTCCTGAAAAATATGGCAGAGTACCTCATCTTGTGGTTATTCTGGTCGGCGAAGACCCTGCAAGCCAGTCTTATGTGAAGGGCAAGGCCAAAGCGTCCGAGGTTGTCGGTATCAAGAATACCACTATTCTCAAACCGGCGGACATCAGCGAAACAGAACTGTTGGAACTCATCGCTCAACTTAATGCGGATTATTCAGTGGATGGCATTCTTGTGCAACTTCCGTTGCCGAAGCATATCTCTGAAGACAAGGTGATTGCGGCAATTTCGCGCGACAAGGACGTGGACGGATTCCATCCGCTCAATGTGGCGGCATTATGGCAGAAGCAGCCTTGTTCTGTGCCGTGTACGCCGAAGGGCATTGTGAAAATGCTTGATGAAGCCGGAGTGGAGATAAAAGGAAAACACGCCGTGGTTATCGGCAGAAGCCAGATTGTAGGTCTCCCGGTAGCTAAATTGCTCCTTGACAGAAATGCCACGGTGACTATATGCCATAGCCGCACAGTGGACCTTCCGAAAATTACGAGGGAAGCGGATATTCTCGTTGTGGCAATTGGACGGCCGCGTTTCGTTACGGCAGATATGGTCTCACCGGGCACAGTCGTCATAGATGTGGGAGTAAACCGCGATCCGGAGACAGGAAAGCTTTGCGGAGATGTAGATTATGAGAATGTTGAACCGCTCGCATCGGTGATTACCCCGGTTCCAGGTGGTGTAGGCCCTATGACAATCACCTGCCTTATGGAGAACACCATCGAACTGTTTGTCCGGAAAATGTCCAAATAACCGTCAATGCTTCGGCTTTGGCTGCCCGTAGCTGATTCCGCACAAAAATAGCGGATGGCCGGGGACTGACTGTCCGGCATCTGAACGTGTACCTCCGTCTATCAGTTCGGAGAACCATTCCGGAGTGTGTCTTCCGCGCCCCACTTCCAACAGTGACCCCACAATGGCTCTTACCATATTGCGAAGGAATCTGTCAGCCTTGACTGTGAATACGATATAGTCTCCCTCCCGGCACGGGTATCCCATCATTTCCACGTGTTCCGGTTTCCAAAGTTCCCATCGTGCTGTGGTGACCGTGCAGATTGAGGTCTTGTTGTTCCCTCCGACTTTCTCAAAACACTTGAAATCGTGTGTCCCGAGCAGATGTTCAGCCGCGGTATTCATCGCCTCCAAGTCAAGATCGTAGGGATAGAAATATGAAAAACGGGAGATGAACGGGTCTTTTCTGCGGTGCAGGAAGTATTTGTATTGCCGGCTTGTGGCATCGAATCTCGCGTGAAAATTTTCATCTGCCGGAGCGACTTCGTGCACTGCGATTTCCGCCGGTGTAATGGCATTTAATTTGTAGCGTAGCACCTCTGCTTCAATGGGTATTTCTGACCGGGTTTCGAAGTGGGCCACATAGTCGATTGCATTGACTGCCGTGTCCGTGCGTCCGGCTCCGGTGACGCTTATGCACTCGTTCAGGAGTGTTGAAAGCGCCCTCTGGAGATTTTCCTGAACGGATGGAGCATTTGGCTGTATTTGCCAGCCGGAAAATGCGGAACCATTGTATGACAGACGGATGACGTATTTCATTGTTTCGGATAATTGGGTGCAAAGATAATCAATCATTCAGCAATGGACGCGCCGCCCAGGGCAAAAAGTTGTAAATTATAAAAATTAAATATTTAATGGAGAGTGTAAATATCAAGGAACTCAATGACCGCATTCAGCGCGAGAGTTCTTTCGTTGATCTTCTTTCAATGGAAATGGGGAAGGTCATTGTCGGTCAGAAGCAACTGATCGAGAATTTGCTGATTGGATTGCTTGCAAACGGCCACATCCTTCTCGAGGGTGTTCCTGGTCTTGCGAAAACATTGGCAATCAACACATTGGCTCAGGCTGTAAGCGCAAAGTTCAGCAGAATCCAGTTTACTCCTGACTTGCTCCCTGCCGATGTGCTCGGTACTTTGATCTATTCCCAGAAGAGTGAGAAATTTGAAGTCCACAAAGGACCTGTTTTTGCCAACTTCGTGCTTGCGGATGAAATCAACCGTTCTCCTGCGAAAGTCCAGTCTGCACTTCTCGAGGCGATGCAGGAACGTCAGGTTACCATCGGTGACGAAACATTCAAACTTCCGGAGCCGTTCCTTGTTATGGCTACGCAAAACCCTATAGAACAGGAAGGTACATATCCGCTTCCTGAAGCACAGGTGGACCGTTTTATGCTCAAGGTTGTGGTTTCTTATCCGAAAAAGGAAGAAGAGCGCCAGATCATCCGTATGAACAATACAGGAGAGTTCCCTAAGGCTCAGCCGGTGGTTTCCCCTGAAGACATTGTAAGAGCGCGTCAGGTGGTAAGAGACGTCTATATGGATGAAAAGATTGAGCGTTATATCGTGGATATCGTCTATGCGACAAGAACACCGGAGGACTACAACCTGAAGGACCTGTCGGGGCTTATTTCTTACGGTGCGTCACCTCGTGCCAGCATTTCACTTTCTATGGCCGCAAAAGCGTATGCTTTCATAAAGAGAAGAGGTTATGTCATTCCTGAAGATGTCAGAGCAGTTTGCAATGAAGTGCTCCGTCACAGGATCGGACTTACCTACGAGGCTGAAGCTGAGAACGTAACTACAGAAAACATTATCTCTCAGGTTCTTAACGCAGTGATTGTACCGTAAACTTTCAGAAGATGGATACCAGTGCAAGTGATTTGCTGAAAAAGGTCCGCAAGATTGAGATAAGGACTCGTGCTCTCTCGCATCAGATATTTGCGGGAGAATATCATTCCGCGTTCAAGGGACGAGGAATGGCGTTCAGCGAAGTGCGTGAGTATCAATACGGTGATGATGTCCGCAATATGGACTGGAATGTCACGGCAAGGCTTCGCGCCCCTTATGTCAAGGTGTTTGAAGAGGAACGCGAGATGACCGTGATGCTTCTTGTGGATATAAGCCGGTCTGGTCTGTTCGGTACTGCTGGCAGCACAAAGCGCGAACTGATTGCGGAGATTGCCGCTGTCCTCTCGTTTTCGGCCATAATCAACAATGATAAGGTCGGAGCTATGTTCTTCAGCGACAAGGTGGAAAAATTCATCCCTCCACGCAAGGGAAGAAGCCATCTGCTGCGCATCATACGTGAAATCATTGAGCTCAAGCCGGAATCTTCGGGTACTGACATTGGCGGTGCTTTGCGCTTCTTTACAAACGCCATAAAGCAGAAATGTACGGCTTTTCTCCTGTCAGATATGCTTGACGCTGATTCTGAAGGCAATCCGAGATACGAGGACGCCATAAAAGTTGCGGTGAACAGGCACGACTTGTCGGTCATAAATGTTTTCGATCCCCGCGAGAAGACGATTCCGGATGTTGGACTTGTCAATGTGAAGGACTCCGAGACGGGTGAAACCGCTTGGGTGAACACATCGAGCGCAAAAGTCCGCACTTCATACGCGAAGGCTGTGCAGAATGCGGATGACAAGGCGTTGAAACTGCTTCGCCGTTATCAGATAGACAGTGTTAATGTTTCCACAGGCTCGGACTATGTCAGGAGCCTGATGGCATTTTTCGATAAACGTTGAAGATGAGATTTGGATATAAGATACTTACGGCTCTTTTTGCGGTAATGACAGCATTGCCGTTGGGGGCGCAGTCTCTGATTCCCTCCGGTGACGCAAGCTTAAGGCAGTTGCAGAAGCGCGACAGTGTGCTGATTGCAGATCAGCTGGAGTATGGTTTCCGTATAGACAAGGTTAAGGACGGTTCCATAATCGAACTGCCGGACTTCTCCAAAGGTCTGATGGACAGTGTTGAGGTGGTTCGCGGATGGCAGCTCGACACTCTTGCAAGGCATAAGAAGAGCCTTGATGCGGATATTGAGGGAAACATAGTCATCACTTCGTTTGACGAGGGCGAATATGACTTGCCTGAAATTGCGGTAAGACTGACCGGACCCGGTGGACAGGTTGATACTCTCGTGTTTGCGGGAAAGAGACTTGAGGTGAAATCAATGCCGGTGGATACTGCCACATTCAAAGTCCATGACATAAAGGGACAGATCAAGTACCCTTTGACATTCAAGGAGTTGCTGCCTTATATTCTGGGCGGATTGGCTTTGGCCGCATTGATTGCCCTGATCTGGTTGCTTGTTGCCAAATACTTGAAAAAGAGAAATTTGACGGAAGAGTCAAAGGAGCCGCCATATATCGTTGCCCTCAGGAAGTTGGACAAATTCCGCGGAAACAAATATTGGGCTCCGGAAAAGCAGAAGCAGTTCTACAGCGGAGTTACTGATGTGCTCAGGGAATATATAGCTGCAAGATTCTGTGTCGGTGCGATGGAAATGACTACCGCGGAAATCTTTGACGGATTGAAAGACAAGGAAATACCGCAGCCGTTGCTTGACGATACGAAGGACCTTTTCGTGATGTCCGACCTGGTTAAGTTTGCGAAGATGACCGTTTCCGATGATGAAAATATGAAAGCGGTTCCGCGTGCGGTAAGTTTTGTGACAGCCACTTGGAAAATGGAAGAAGAGGAGATGGCAGCGAAAGACGCGGCTGAGGTTGCTGCAAATGCGTCTGCAGTCCCTGATGCCGGAGACTCCGCCTCTGAAACGCAAAAGAATGAGGAGGTTAAGTAATGTTTTTTGAATATCCGAAACTTCTTTGGCTGCTGGTTATTCCGGCACTCCTGACAGTTCATTACATATATATTGAACTTTCGGGAAGAAGACCTCATCTGAGAGTATCCGACATAAGGTTTTGGAAAGCAGGCGGACACAATGTGATGGAGTTGGTCCGTCATCTTCCGGCACTGCTCAGGATTGTCGCCGTGTCGATGGTTATAATCGCGATTGCAAGACCGCGCTCGTCTTCCAAGATGGAGAAGGTGGATACAGAGGGTATAGACATAGTAATGGCTATGGACGTCTCTACCAGTATGTTGGCAAGAGATTTCACTCCTGACCGAATCAGTGCGGCAAAGGATATTGCGATAGAATTCATCTCACAGCGGCCTACAGACAGGATGGGTATTGTAGTGTTCGCCGGCGAAAGTTACACGCAATGCCCTCTTACCACGGACAGGGCCACGTTGATAAACCTGATGAAGGAGATTGAGACTGGACTTATCGAGGACGGAACGGCAATCGGCAACGGACTTGCTACGGCTGTCGCAAGAATGCAGGGTTCAGATGCGAAGAGCCGTGTCATCATACTTCTCACCGATGGAGTAAACAATAGCGGTGAAATAACGCCACAGACTGCTGCCGATATCGCAAAAACCTATGGTATAAGAGTTTATACTATAGGAGTAGGAGCCAACGGCACTGCGCCTTATCCTGTTATGACACCTTGGGGCGTGCAGATGCAGAATGTTGAAGTGGAGATTGACGAAGATTTGCTGAAAAATATTGCCGAGACCACTGGCGGACGTTATTTCCGTGCGACCGACAATACCAAGCTGTCGGAGATATACAGCGAAATCAACAAGATGGAAAAAGCGCGCACAACCATTGACAGTTTCCCTGTTTACAAGGAACTGTTTATGAGGTTTGCGCTTGTAGCTCTTGCGTGTCTGCTTCTGGAGGCATTCCTGAGGCTGTTCGTGATACGCAGACTTCCTTAAAGTATATTGGTTATGATATTTTTTGCTCAGTCTGAATATTTGTTGCTTCTGTTGCTCGTGCCGGTATTTCCGGTTTTGTACGGGCTGGCGATGTACTTGCGGAAGAGGCGTTTGAAGAAATTCGGTGACGAAAATCTTGTAGCGGAGCTTATGCCGTCCTACTCGCGCGCCAAAGGCTGGTTCCATATTGTTCTGTTTTCTCTGGCTTTCGCATTCTTTGTGATTGGCCTGTCCAGACCGCAGATAGGAGCCAAACTCAAGGAACATCAAAGCCGTGGAGCTGAAGTGATGATTGCTCTTGACGTATCCAATTCAATGTTGGCAAGGGATTATTCCCCAAACCGTCTTGAACGGGCTAAACTGGCCATTTCGCGTATCGTCGATAAACTGGACGGGGACAGGATAGGACTGGTGCTGTTTGCCGGAACATCGTTTGTGCAGCTGCCTATCACCACGGACTATGTTTCAGCCAAGATGTTTCTGAACAATATCTCCACAGAGTCAGTTCCGGTTCAGGGCACTGCGATGGGGGATGCAATCAACACGTGCATCAAGAGTTTCAGTAGCCAGAGCGAGAAAAGCCGAGCCATAATCCTGATTACGGACGGAGAGAACCACGAGGATAACCCTGTTGACGCGGCAAAACAGGCCGCAGATATGGGTATTTTGGTATATACTATCGGCGTGGGTTCAGCGCAGGGACAGCCAATACCTGTGAAGGATGGTCTGCTGAAGGATTCAGAAGGCAACATTGTCGTGACCAAACTGGACGAGGCGACTTTGAAGGAGGTTGCGGCCGCAGGTAAAGGTGCTTACGTGCACGCGGGGAATGATGAATTCGGGCTCAATCCTGTAATCAACGATATCAAGAAACTGGATGCAGAAGAATTCAAATCCATTGTTTTCGAGGAATACGATGAACAGTATATGTATTTCTTTGCGATTGCATTGTTCCTGCTCGTCGTGGAAGTGTTGATAGGGGAACGCAAAATATTCAGACAATTGTTTGATAAAAAGTAGGTTATGAACTATACGAAACATATAACACTGTTTGTCGCCGCCGTTTTTATGTGCTCGTTGTCAGTGTCTGCACAGGTGGACAGAAAGGATGTGCGTGCCGGCAACAGAAAGTTCGGCAGAGGAGAATGGAAGGAGGCGGATATTTCCTACAGAAAGGCGTTGGTGAAGGATTCTCTTTCGGTAGCGGCTAATTATAATCTTGCCAATACGCTTTATCGTCAGCAGAGCTATGACGAGGCGGGAAAGATGTTGGAGAAGATAAAGGATATGGCAGTTTCAAGGCCGGATGCGTCTGATTACTATTATAATACCGGAGATGTGGCAGTTGCCAAGAAAGACTGGCAGGCCGCAGTGGACGCCTTCAAGGAGTCGCTTCTGAGAAATCCGGGCGATATGGATGCAAAGGAAAATTACATCTACGCCAAGAAAATGCTTGAAAATCAGAAGAATGGCGGCGGGGGGAACAACCAGAACCAGAATGATCAGGATCAGAACAAGGACCAGAATAATGGCGGTGATCAAGATCAGAACCAGCAAAATCAGCAGAATCAGGACCAGAACAAGGATCAAAATCAAAACAATGATCAGAATAATCAGGGCCAGAATCAGCAGAACAAAGGCAATGACGGTCAGGATCAGCAAGCCGGTCAGCAGCCTGTGAAAATATCGCCTCAGCAGGCTCAGCAGATGTTGAAGGCAATACAGGCAAAGGAAAAGGAAACACAGGACAAGGTCAATAAGGAGAAGGCTGATGCCCTGAAGTCAAGACAGAAAGAAAAGAACTGGTAACGGATTTCAAAACAATTTTAAGAAAACACGAAAGAACAGGAATGGCAGATATGGTATCGTCTATGAAAAAATTGATATTGTTGTCGGTGTTGGCGTTGTGGGGTACAGTTGCATTTGCCCAGACCAGGATTAAGGTGGATGCGCCCAATATGGTGAGTGCTGACGAACAGTTCAATGTAACATTCATAATCGAAGGGGATGAGCGTCCGAGCAGTTTCAGTTGGGAGACCGGTTCGGACTTCTCTCTTGTGTGGGGGCCTCAGAAAGGTGAGTCCACCAGCATAAGCATTGTGAACGGCAAACGCACTAAGTCTTCCCAGTACACATTCACCTACATCGTATCGCCAAAGTCAACGGGGCGTTTTGACCTGCCTGCAGCATCTGCAAAGATTAAGGGCGAGACAGTTTATTCATCGACTTTCCCTGTTGAGGTTCTTGCGGCAAGTTCCAACTCTGCTTCCTCTGCATCGTCTTCACAATCAAGTAGTTCATCCTCAGGGACAAGAGCCGCTTCTTCCAATGTTTCTTCAGAGGACATATTCCTGAGGTTTTCATTGAGCAAAACTTCAGCGGTAATCGGTGAACCGCTTACTGCAGAACTCAAGCTCTATCAAAGAGTTGATATAGCCGGCTTTGAAGGTGCCAAATTTCCGTCATTCAACGGCTTCTGGAGTCAGGAAACCGCGGCTCCGAGCAATATAGAGTTCCATAGGGAAGAAGTGAACGGGCAGTTGTACAATGCAGCCTTGCTTCGCCGCTATGTGCTTATCCCTCAGCAAGCTGGAGATTTGACAATAGACCCTGCAGAACTTTCCTGCCTGGTAAATATAAGGACGGCGTCCCGTTCGACAAACAGCATATTCGACAGTTTCTTCGATACGGGCACGACCACCGTACGCAAACGGCTGACTACACCGGCGGTGCACGTGCATGTGCGCAATCTTCCGTCCGGAGCACCGGCTTCATTCGGAGGCGGAGTCGGAAACTTCCGTATTTCAGCCCGTCTAAGCAACGACAAACTCAAGACGCACGAGGCTACATCATTGATTGTTACGGTGTCAGGTAAGGGAAATGTCTCTTTGCTTGAACCGCCTGTCGTGAAATTCCCTGCTGATATGGAGGTCTATGACACCAAGTCATCAGAGAATACGGACAAGTCTGCCGGCGGGACGTCAGGCAGCAAGACTTTCGAATATCCTTTCATTCCGCGAAGCTACGGCGAATTTACGATTGAGCCTATCGAGTATTCATATTACGACATAAATACTGGCAAATACCAGACGATAAGTACAGAGCCGATTGTGTTCGATGTGGAAAAGGGCACGGCCTCAGAATCGTCGGACAACCATTCGTCCGGCTTGACGATAACTGACAGGAAGGATGTCAAGACATTGGGCGAAGATATCCGCTTCATCAGTGCAAAAACACCGTCCTACAAATTCAGCAACAAATTCTTCGCAGGTTCGTTGTCCTATTGGATAACTGCAGCTGTACTCCTCCTTTTGGCATTCTGCGTTTGGTATGCCTTGAAGGGACTTGCTGACAGGAAGGCTGATGTCGTCGGCAGCAGAAACCGCAAGGCCACCAAGATGGCGCTCGGCAGACTGCGTCTTGCTGACGATTATCTCAAGAAGAATCTTTATTCCGCATTCTACGAGGAACTGCACAAGGCATTGCTCGGCTATGTGTCTGACAAGTTGAATATCAGCGTGGAAGACCTCAATAAGGATAATATCTCCGCTCAGTTGCAGCAGCGAGAAGTCCCGCAGGAACTTGTGGAACTGTATGTATCACTTATCGATGCGTGCGAATTCGCACGATATTCTCCGGACGCGGGCAATGATGCTATGACAAGTCATTATAACGATGCCGTAAAGGCTATTTCTTCAATAGATTCAGCAATGAAGGGTCATACGAAAAATGTCAGGGCCGGGGGCGCCGCTATGATTATCGCACTGATGCTGGCTCTGCCGGGCATATCAAATGCCAATGATAACTCTTATCTGGACTCTTTGTGGCAGAAAGGTGTTTCCGCATATTCTCAGGGATATTGGGAGGAGAGTATAAGCTCTTGGAAATCAATGAACCAGGCCGGAGTCGTATCGACGGAGCTGTATTACAATCTGGGAAATGCCTATTTCAAGTCAGGAGATTGCGCTCACGCGGTACTGTATTATGAGCGTGCATTGAAAGCGGATCCTTCATATTCAGACGCGAGGTACAATCTGGAATATGCAAACGCGCAGCTTCGCGACAAGATAGATGCCGTACCGGAATTCGTTTTGAAGAGCTGGATGCGGAAACTCTCATATCTTCTGGGGTCAAATGACTGGGCTGTACTTTCGCTTGTGCTGTTTGCTGTTGCATTGGCTTTGTTGCTGATGTTTCTGCGCGGTAATTCAGCTGGATTCAAGCGATTCGGATTTTATGGGGCGATAGTGATATTCCTGCTGTCCGTCAATGCTTTGGGATTGGCGTTGTGGCAGAAGTCCGTGTTTATGACACGGGATCAGGCTATAGTAATGGCTCCGGTATCGTCTGTTAAGAGTTCGCCGTCAACAGAATCTTCCAAAGATCTGTTTGTCCTTCACGAAGGTACCAAACTGACAATTTCGGATGATCTCGGGGACTGGTGCAATATCGAGTTGTCTGACGGGCGTCAGGGATGGATTAAGAAAAGTGATATCGAAGTCATATAGAGGATGTTATGCTGAAATTTAACCTGAACCACATCTTCAAGGCGTTTGCAGTACTTATTCTGCTATGTGCTGCGTCTCGCATTTGCGCGGCGGAATCGTCGTGCGACAAAATACGTTTCGCATTTGTAACCGATACACACATAGCCAGAAATACGACCTCAATTCCAGACTTGAGCGCGTGTCTTGCTGACATCAACAAATATGATTCGCTGGACTTCGTAATCTTCGGGGGTGATTTGACTGATTTTGGGACTGACGAGGAAATCGCGATTGCCAAGAGTATGCTGGATACATTGCGTTTTCCGTATTATGTGGTGCAGGGAAATCACGATGCCAACTGGTCAGAAAGCGGATGCAATACATTTCTTAAGGTATTCGGATACGAACACTTTTCGTTCAGATACAAGAATTGGCGGTTTATCGGATGCAACAGCGGTCCTGATATGAGAATGGCTCCGGGGCTTGTGCCAAAGGAGACTATGGACTGGCTTGAATCGCTTGATAATGAGGGCCGTTGCATATTCATCAATCATTATCCGATGGATTCGTCCGTGCTCAACTATTTTGACGTGACAAGGCAGTTGAAGCGTCTCGGTGTACAGTTTGAAATCGGTGGCCATTGGCATCGCAATGTGGCTATGGATTATCAGGGGATTCCGGGTGCCTTGTGCCGTTCGTCATTGTCCGCAGGAAAAGTTCCTGGCTATACTGTGGTCAGATTGTCGGACAAAGATATAACACTCTCGGAGAGAAGAATTTACTGTGAGACTGCCGTGGAGTTCGCACCGTGGTTGTCTTATAGGTTCCCTGGTTCGGAAATCGTTGATGATGAGCATTATGACGCTGATGGACTTCCAGATGGATATCCGTGGATGCGTTACGATGTGAATGACAGATATCCGCAGGCTACGGAGATATGGAAGCATAAATTCGAGGCGAATATTGCTGCCGGGTTTGCCGTAAAAGGCGGTAGGGTATTCTTTCCGTTGGCTTCCGGTGTGATGAAATGTATCTCGCTTAAAGATGGACTGGAAGTCTGGTCTAGGGACTTCGGCGCGAAGATTTATTCAACTCCTGCCGTTTCCGGCAATACACTCGTGTTCGGATGTACCGACGGTAATGTCTATGCCTTGAATGTGTCCGATGGCAGTGTAAAATGGTCCTATCATACGTCCAAATCTGTACTTGCATCTCCCATCATAATGGACGGAATCGTGTATATAGGCGGTTCTGACAATTCATTCCGGGCATTGAACCTGAAAGACGGTTCTGCAGTTTGGACCTATTCCGGAGTGGAGGGGCACGCGATATCCACGCCGTATGTTGACGCTGAGCGAGTTGTGTTCGGCACTTGGGGGAGGAAACTGTATTCCCTCAATCCTCAGACCGGAAGGGAACAATGGGTATGGACGGTAGGCAAAAGTTCCAGAATGTATTCTCCGGCGCATTGCGTTCCGGTCTTTGCTTCGGGACGTATTTTTGTCGCTGTGCCTGACAGAAAGATATATGCTGTTGATGCACGGACAGGCAAAGAGGTGTTTCACGTGGACGGTGGAAGAGATGCACTGTGTGTCAGCGGAGATAGAAGCACTGTATTTTCGAAGGTTATGCACGGAAGGGTATATGCTTTCGAGTCCGATGTGATGTGCTCGTCCCCAGACAAGTCACTACCATCTTCAGACAAGATGTGGGAGGTCTGTGACAGCCTTGGATATGATATAGGCACTTCGGCTCTTACTGAAATTGACGGAATGCTACTTATTCCTTCCGACAAGGGCAATGTGGTGGCTTTCAATGCCCGGGACGGACGTTTTCTCTGGGCACACAAGATTTCCGTGGCTTTGGTAAATCCTCTGAAACCTGTTAAATTCAAGGGCCGCAGGTGCATTCTTGCGTCTACGATGGACGGCACGGTCGTCCTGCTTTCCGTCACTCCTGATTAGTTAGGATGGCGGTCCAATAAAACTAATAAACGATAACATTAAAACTATAACTGTATATGCGATTTTTGAAATTTACCGCTGCGATATGCGCATTGCTGGCGGCAGTCTCATATCCTGAAAAATTGAGAGCTGACGAATTGCCTGACTGGCAGGACCCCGGGGTATATGCTTCCAACAGGTTGCCGATGAGGGCTACATTCGTTACGGACCAGCAGAAAACATTGTCCCTTAACGGAATATGGAAATTCAACTTCTGCAGTTCCGTTTCTGAAAGAGCCGCCGGCTTCCAGAATATCGCATTCGATGATGCTGCTTGGGGTACAATTCCGGTGCCTGGAATGTGGGATATCAACGGCTACTGCGACCCGTTGTATCTTAATATCGGATATGCGTGGCGCGGACATTTCATGAACAATCCTCCGTATGTCCCGGAAGAACACAATTATGTCGGGCAGTATCGTAGGACTTTTGATATCCCGGCGGATTGGAATGGCAAGCAGATATGCCTCTGCATCGGTGCCGCGACATCAAACGTAAGGGTTTGGGTGAACGGCAAAGAAGTAGGTTACAGCGAAGACAGTAAGCTGGACGCCCGTTTTGACATTACCTCTTATGTGAAATCCGGAAAAAACAGCATAGCATTAGAGATTTTCAGATGGTGCGACGGCTCCTATCTAGAAGATCAGGACTTTTGGCGTTTTGCAGGCATTTCAAGAGACGTGTTTGTCTATACCAGGGAGAAGAAGAGAATAGAGGATGTCAATATCTCCGGGGATATGTTCGGAAATGCAAAACTCTCGGTGTTGGTAACTTCCGGTATAACAACCGTTTCCTATGAGATTCTCGACGGTAACGGAAAGTCGGTGGCTTCGCAGTCTTTATCCGCAAAGGACAATGCACAGAAGACTTCGGACGGGAACCTTCTCCTACAGTCGGAATCCAAGGTGTCAAATCCTGCTCTATGGTCAGCGGAAACCCCTGCTATGTACACTCTCAAGGTGTCTGCATACGACAAGAAAGGCCTTGTGGAAAGCACAACTGTGCCTTTCGGATTCCGAACCGTGGAAATCAGGAATGCCCAGCTTTTGGTGAACGGAAAGCCTGTGCTCATCAAGGGTACAGACCGTCACGAAATGAATCCGCATACGGGATATATTGTCACGAAAGACGATATGATTCGCGATATAAGGATAATGAAAGAGTTGAATATCAATGCGGTAAGAACCTCGCATTATCCGAATGATCCTCTTTGGTATTCGTTGTGTGACGAATATGGACTGTATGTCGTGGACGAGGCGAATGTAGAGTCTCACGGTATGGGTTACGGAAAAGAGTCACTTGCCCATCGCGACGATTATTATCAGGCGCATCTTATCCGTAACAAACGAATGATATTCAGGGATTTCAACCATCCGTCGATTATCATCTGGAGTATGGGTAACGAAGCCGGAAACGGAGCGAACTTCGAGAAAGTGTATGACTGGATAAAATCATACGACAGCACTCGTCCGGTGCAGTATGAGCGTGCGGAAAAGAAGTTCAATACAGATATATTCTGTCCTATGTATATGTCACCGGATGATTGCGAAAAATATCTGTTGTCCAATCCGTCAAAGCCTCTTATCCAGTGTGAATATTCCCACGCGATGGGCAATTCAAACGGTAATTTCAAGGAGTATTGGGATCTTGTGCGCAAATATCCTTCATATCAGGGAGGATTCATCTGGGATTTTGTTGACCAGGCGTTGTATAAGAAGGTAGATCCGGCAAAGTATGGTACTGACCATATCTATATCTATGGCGGTGACAGCAATGAATATGATCCTTCCGACGGGTCTTTCAACTGCAACGGATTCATTGCCGCTGACCGCACGCCACATCCGCAGGCGTATGAAATCAGGTATCAGCACCGTTCTATCCACACTTCGGCAGATCCGGTTTCTCCCTCTTTGATGACAGGAGACAAGGCAGGGGAGTTTCGCGTAAGCGTCTATAATGAAAATTTCTTCATAGACTTGTCCCGCTACAGAATGTGCTGGAATATCGAATGCGGCGGCGCGAAGGTTCTTTCCGGCGTGCTGGAGAATGTGAATGTCGAGCCGGGGCAGACGGTTCAGGTCGGTTTGGGAATAACTGGAGAGGATATTCTCGGAGCTGTAGTGACGTCATTGGGCAATCCTGAAGCATCAAAAGTTAATTATGCTGACGGCCTTGACTCCGACATTTATCTCAATGTCAGCTGGCAGTTGAAGAGATGCGATGGATTGCTGCCTGCTGGCTATGAGGTGGCTTACGACCAGATTCCTCTTTATGAGGCTCCGTCTGCATCCTATGTGAGCGGCACGGCTTCCGCAGGTGACGGAGTTACGGTGTCTGACAATGCTTCAGAACTGGAGTTTTCCGGCAGATTCGTATATGACAGAACTGAAGGAATCGACAGGATTTCCACGTGGACTGCTTCATTTGACAAGTCCACAGGTGCGCTTGCGAGCTATGTCGTGGGCGGTGTGGAAACAATGAAGGAGCCGCTGATGCCGTCATTCGGAAGAGCACCTCTTGAGAATGATCTTGGTGCCCGTTTCCACGAGAAAATGAATATGTGGCGGTATCCGGAATTCAAGGTCTCATCGTTCAAGTCTGCGAAATCAGCTGATTGCTATACGGTTGAAGTCGTTTATGAACCGTTCGGAAGTTTCGGTTTCGTGACAGTTACATACAAAATCCACGAAGATGGCTCAATCTGCGTTACCGAAAAGATGCACGATGCCGGTGAACTCTCCAAAGCTCCTGACCTGTTCCGCTTCGGTATGAAGCTGGCGATGCCGGGAGAGTTCTCTACATTTGATTTCTATGGCCGCGGTCCGTGGGACAATTACTGCGACAGGAAGTCTTCTGCTGTTGTCGGACATTATATCCAGAAAGTTCAGGATCAGTATTGGTATGGTTATGTGAGGACTCAGGAGTCCGGGACCAAATCTGATATGAGGTGGATGAGATTGCTTAACGAAGCGGGTTCAGGATTGGAAATATCTTCTGATGTGCGATTCAGCGGCTCTGCACTGCCGTTCAGCCAGAAGGATATGGACAGTGCGTTGGATGCTCCGGTAGCACGTGCGAATCCTACTAACGGGCAGGCTGGCAGGGCGACCCACTCATTGGAACTTCTTTCAAAGTCATACGAGAATGCGCGCAGTGAGGGCGCAACGTATGTGAATTTTGATTTGAAGGAAATGGGAGTTGGCGGTATTGATTCCTGGGGGCAGTCTCCTCTCGACCAATATATGGTTCATCCGGCAGAGTATGAATTCCGCTTTGTGCTCAGACCTCTGAAATAAAAAAATTGCCGGTCAGACTGTGCCGGTCTTCTTCGAATCAGATTCCTAGACTGTATCTGAAGTGCCAAAGGACGATTCCGGCTGTCACTGATATGTTAAGTGAATGCTTGGTTCCGAACTGCGGAATTTCAATCACACCGTCTGACTCGTCAACGACATCTTGCTGTACGCCTTCAACTTCATTTCCGAAGATGAGGGCGTACTTCTTTCCTTTCTCCGGGATGAATTTGTCAAGTGATACAGAGCCCACGGCCTGTTCGATGCTAAGTACTGTATAACCCTCATTACGAAGCTGTTTTACAAGTGTCAACGTGTCTGCGGCGTATTCCCACTCCACGCTGAATTCGGCACCGAGAGCTGATTTGTGGATTTCTGCGGACGGCGGAGTGGCGCAGATTCCGCAGAGCCAGATTTTGTCGGCCTTGAACGAGTCTCCGCTGCGGAATACCGACCCTACATTGTGGGCGCTCCGGATATTGTCCAGAATGATTGATATGCCTGATTCCGGCAGGTTTCTGTATTCTTCAGCAGTCACCCTGCCGAGTTCTATATTCAGCAATTTTCTGTTTTTCATTGTGCCGACGTAATTGAAAGATGTTGCAAAAATAGCGTCTAAGAATCTCTTTTGAAATAATTCCACTCTTTTTTTACACTGCCTTTCCGGCCATTTCCATCTTTGTCATCAGTCACGTAGCTAATGATACGTTCCATCTTCCAAAGTCGAAACTGCTTCTGAAATTTCTATTGGCAAAATTCACGCAAATTAGATTATAAATGCTATATTTGTCAGAACTGAAACCTATCGACAAACAGAAAGCACAGTTATTATGAAACAGGATTTGCAAATCATCGATCTAATCAAAAGAGAGAAGGAGAGGCAGTCTCAGGGTCTTGAACTCATTGCATCGGAAAATTATGTGACCGATCAGGTTCTTGAGGCTATGGGGTCTGTCTGCACTAACAAATATGCTGAAGGTTATCCCGGAAAGCGGTATTACGGTGGGTGCGAGGTTGTTGATCAGATCGAGCAGCTTGCTATAGACAGGCTTTGCAAGATCTATGATGCCGAATATGCCAATGTGCAGCCTCATTCAGGAGCGCAGGCAAATTTGGCGGTAGAAATGGCGGTGCTTCAGCCGGGTGACACATTTATGGGGCTGGATTTGTCCCAGGGAGGCCACCTTACGCACGGCTCTCCAGTCAATGCGTCCGGCATTCTGTATAAGGCGGTTGCATACGGGCTTGATCCTGAGACAGGTCGTGTGGATTATGACAAGATGGAAAGTCTTGCAAAGGAATGCCATCCTAAATTGATTATCGGCGGTGCATCCGCTTATTCACGCGAATGGGATTACGAGCGTATGAGAAAAATTGCCGATGAGGTAGGTGCTCTTCTCTGGATCGATATGGCGCATACGGCAGGTCTTATTGCCGCGGGTTTACTCAAGAATCCTGTAAAATATGCTCACATCGTGACATCCACGACTCACAAGACTTTGAGAGGACCACGTGGCGGTGTCATACTCCTCGGAAAAGACTTCGATGATCCGCAGGGACGCAAGACTCCTAAGGGAGAAGTCAAGAAAATGTCCCAGATATTGAACTCCAGTGTGTTCCCTGGTATTCAGGGCGGTCCTCTTGAGCACGTGATAGCCGCAAAGGCCGTAGCTTTCTATGAGGCAATGCAGCCTGAATATGTGGAATATCAGAAGCAGGTTGTGTCAAATGCGCAGGCAATGTGCGCGAAGTTCATTTCAAAAGGCTATAAAGTCGTTTCAGGCGGTACGGACAATCATTTGATGCTTATCGATCTCCGTACGAGATTTCCGGAAGTGACAGGTCGCGTGGCAGAGTCAGAACTCGTAAAGGCTGACATAACCGTGAACAAGAATATGGTTCCTTTCGATTCCCGTTCCCCGTTCCAGACTTCCGGTGTCCGTATCGGTACTCCGGCGGTGACTACGAGAGGCTTCGTGGAGAAGGATATGGAGGATATCGTGGAACTGATAGATACGGTACTTTCTTCAGCGGCAGCGCATCTTGATGCAGTGACTGCGAAAGGTGAACTTACCGAGCCTCAGAAAGTGTCTCTTGAAGAACACAATGCAGTTCTTGATGAGGTCAAGAGAAAGGTGCATATGATGACAAGCGGAAGGCCGCTGAACAAGTATTAGAGAGTTATACAACAAAAAACGCCGACTTTTACGCCGGCGTTTTTTGTTGTCTCATTTATCAGAATTCTTCTTTGATATTGTATATGTTCCGTTCCTGGGCATTGCGGGAAATCATTTCGCAGATGAATCCGGCGAGGAAGAGCATTACACCGATGACCACTGCAAGAAGTGCCAGATAGAACAGCGGCTGATCAGTCACGGGACGATAGTGCAATCCGCCCGCCTGATGGACAAGTTTTGCGGCAATCAGTATTACCGTGAGAATGAATCCCGTGAGGAACATCAGGATGCCTGTGAATCCGAAGAAGTGCATAGGCTTCTTGCCGAATGTGCTGAGAAACCACAGTGACAGCAGGTCGAGAAATCCGTTGACAAATCTTTCCATACCGAACTTGCTCTTGCCGTATTTGCGCTTCTGGTGATGAACCGGCTTTTCGGTTATTCTCTCGAATCCCGCGTTCTTGGCAAGATACGGTATGTAGCGGTGCATTTCGCCATAGACCTCTATGTTCTTGATTACCTCATTCTTATAGGCTTTCAGGCCGCAGTTCATATCGTGCAGACGTATCCCGGTAATCCGGCGGGCCGTTGCGTTATACAGTTTGGACGGGAGATTTTTTGTCAGTTTGTTGTCCTGGCGGTGCTGTTTCCATCCCGAAACCACATCCCAGTTATCTTCGACAATCATACGCATCATCTCGGGGATTTCTTCAGGCGAGTCCTGAAGGTCCGCATCCATAGTCACCACAACCTTTCCTTCTGCTGCCTTGAACCCATGGTAAAGCGCTGCGGATTTGCCGTAATTCCTTCTGAACCTGATTCCGTGAATGGACGAATCTGCGGCGGCAAGCTCCTTGACTGTGTCCCAGGAGCCGTCTTTGCTGCCGTCGTCCACCATTATTATCTCATATTTCCATCCTTTTTCGTCAAGCGTCCTGTGAATCCACGCGATGAGTTCCGGCAATGATTCTTTCTCGTTCAGAAAAGGGATTATGATAGATAGGTCCAGTGGGTATTCCATAATGTCTATGCTTTATTGTTCATCTGCAGGCTCACCGAATTCGTCTTTCGGGGCAACCATATTGGATAGAATCCTTGATGCTATCGTGCCGTACAGGAAGCAGTATCCGAGCGTTACGAAGAACGAAATCTGCGGAAGATGGCTGAGTGTCCTGTCCAGTATTATCTGGTCACTGTCACTGACTTGCGGCATATTTTGCAATGTGGTGTCAATTATGGCCTGCATATCGTCCGATGACAGCAATCTGATGTTCAGAAGATTTATCCCGGCGACAATCAATGCGGAGGTCAGCGCGGTGAGCATTCCGAAGCGGAACAATGTCGAGACTGAACGTACATTGAACTTGCGGCTGAAACAGACCATAAAGTATCTCAACAATGCAAGGCAACCTGCAAATTTGACAAGCCACAGCACGGTGTTTATCACTACAGCCAGAATGCTAGCCCAAACTTTTCCGTTTGGCAATATCTTGGGCATCAATGTATTTACAAGAATAAACGCTCCCGTAAACAGACCCAAAAGCAAACCGGCTTTGGCTGCTTCGTTCCAAATGGAGCGGCTCTCGATTGTCTCTTTCATCACTGCTTTGTTTGTGCGCAAAGATACGAAAAAATGATTATCTTTGTCGTCTTGACTAATAATATGGCTAATCAAGTTCAAGTACTTGGTTTGTAAATACTGGTTAGTCCAATTCAATTATTAATTATTGTGTTATGATTAACATTACATTTCCTGATGGAAGCGTCAGGGCCTTTGAAAAAGGCGTTACAGGCTATCAGATTGCAGAAAGTATCAGCCCCAGGCTGGCAGCCGATGTTCTGGCTGTTTCAGTGAAAGCGGAAGGCGATACATCTGTGGGTAAAGGAACAGTTATCGGACTTGGCACTCCTATCGAGGAGAACAGTTCTGTAAGACTGCTCAAGTGGGAAGACGAAGAAGGAAAACGTGTGTTCTGGCATTCTTCAGCCCATCTTATGGCCCAGGCTCTTGAGGCATTGTTCCCGGGTGTCAAGTTCGGCATCGGACCTGCTGTTGAGAGCGGTTTTTACTATGACATTGACTTGGGGGACAGACAGTTGACAGATGCCGACCTTCCCAAGATAGAGAAGAAAATGCTTGAGCTTGCACATTCGAAAGAATCATTCGAGTGCTCTCACGTGTCTAAAGCTGATGCTATTGAATATTTTACAAAGAAGGGTGACGAATACAAGCTTGAACTTATCAGCGAGCTTGAAGACGGTAAGATTACCTTCTATAAAAACGGTGATTTTACTGACCTTTGCCGCGGACCGCACCTCAGAAACACTGAGATGATCAAGGCAGTGAAGCTTACGGCTATCGCCGGCGCATACTGGAGAGGTGACGAGAAGCGTCCTCAGCTTACCCGTGTATATGGTATCACTTTCCCTAAGAAATCCCTTCTTGATGAATATCTTGTCCTTCTCGAAGAGGCGAAGAAGAGGGATCACAGGAAACTCGGCAAGGAGATGGAATTGTTCACATTCTCTTCCCGCGTAGGCCTCGGTCTTCCATTGTGGCTTCCGAGAGGAGCTGTGATGAGACTCCAACTTGAGAATTTCCTCCGCAAGAAACTTGACGAATATGGCTATCTGCCGGTAGTGACTCCGCATATCGGAAGCAAGCAGCTCTATGTGACTTCCGGTCACTATGCAAAATATGGTAAGGATTCATTCCAGCCTATACATACGCCACAGGAAGGTGAGGAGTATATGCTCAAGCCTATGAACTGCCCTCACCACTGCGAGATTTACCGTTCTGAGCCGCGTTCCTACAAGGATCTGCCTCTGCGCTTTGCAGAGTTCGGTACTGTTTACCGCTATGAACAGAGCGGTGAGCTTCACGGTCTTACCAGAGTCCGTTGCTTCACACAGGACGATGCGCACCTTTTTGTGCGTCCGGATCAGTTGAAGGAAGAGTTCGAGAAAGTTATAGACTTGATACTCTACGTGTTCGGCACATTCAATTTCAAGAACTTCACGGCTCAGGTTTCATTGAGGGATCCTAACCATAAGGAGAAATATATCGGAACTGACGAGAATTGGGATCGTGCGGAGCAGGGCATCATTGACGCTGCCGCAGAGAAAGGTCTCAAGACTGTCGTTGAATATGGCGAGGCTGCATTCTATGGCCCTAAGCTCGACTTTATGGTGAAGGATGCGCTCGGAAGAAAATGGCAGCTCGGTACCGTTCAGGTGGATTACAATCTGCCGGAGCGTTTCCAGCTCGAATATACGGACAAGGATGGTTCGAAAAAACGTCCGGTGATGATTCACAGGGCTCCTTTCGGATCAATAGAAAGGTTTACTGCCGTTCTGCTCGAGCATACTGCAGGTCATCTGCCTCTGTGGCTTGCGCCTGATCAGGTTAAAGTTCTGCCTGTCAGCGAAAAGTACACTGAATATGCAGAAAAAGTTTGTGATTTGATGAAAAAGTCCGATATTCGCGCTTCAATGGACGATCGCAACGAGACATTGGGAAAGAGGATTCGCGAGATATCCTTGCTCCGCGTGCCTGTACTTGTGATTGTCGGCGAGAAAGAGGCTGCAGAAAATACAGTCTCAGTTCGTTATGAAGGAGCGGACAAAGGTTCAATCCCTGTTGAGGAGTTCATTGCCAAGGTAAAGGCGGCATCTGACTCCCGCAGCAGTGAGTTTTAGGGTTGGCCTCAGTCGGCAATTGTTTATAATTAACTATTGAGGAGGGCAAATTTATCGCAACGCCTTTTAAACCACACTTCGGTGGCCCTAGGCCATCAGGTACAAGACCGGCAGGAGCACCTAAGCCGGCAGGTCCAAGACCCGCAGGAGCGCGTATGGCTCCTCCGAGGCACAAAGATGAGAATGAACTGAATATCAATGACGAGATTAAGGCAGTTCAGGTTCGTCTTGTAGGTGACAATATTGAGACACCCGGTGTCTATTCCATCGCTCAGGCTATGAAAATGGCCGATGAAATGGATCTTGATCTGGTAGAAATCAGTGCCAAGGCGGATCCTCCGGTGTGCAAGATTCTGGATTATCAGAAATACCTTTACCAGCAGAAGAAGAAGGCAAAGGAGATGAAACAGAATTCCACCAAGATAGTTATAAAGGAGATTCGTTTCGGGCCTAACACAGATGAGCACGACTTTCAGTTCAAGCTCAAGCACGCACAGGAATTTCTGAGCGAGGGCGCAAAAGTGAAGGCGTCGGTGTTCTTCAGAGGACGTTCAATCCAGTTCTCAGACCAGGGCGAGAAACTTCTTCTCCGTTTTGCGGTGGAGCTTGAGGAGTGCGGACGCGCAGAGCATATGCCGAAGCTTGAGGGGAAGAGGATGATAATGATGATTGCTCCTGTAAAGAAAAAATAAACTTCTGTGGGGGTGTGGGCCCCTGCAGAGTTGTACAATAATTTTTAAAACTTTTGTAAAATGGCAAAGCTTAAAACCAACTCCGGTGCCAAAAAGCGTTTCGCGCTTACCGGAACGGGAAAAATCAAGAGAAAACACGCTTATCACAGCCACATTCTCACCAAGAAGACCAAGAAGCAGAAAAGAAATCTTGATCACTTCACACTTGTCAATCACGTTGACGAGAGAAGAGTAAAAGAGCTTCTGGTATTGTAATTATCTAATGTTGAACTTGGAATGCAGTCATAAAGAATCGACAGACGATCACTGTATCCAAAAAATGTAAAATTTTATGCCAAGATCAGTAAATTCAGTAGCCTCAAGGGCTCGCCGCAAGAAGATTCTCAAGAAGACCCGCGGCTACTTCCTGTCAAGGAAAAATGTTTGGACGGTAGCGAAGAACACCTATGAGAAAGGTCTTACCTATGCTTACCGTGACCGTAAAGCTAAGAAACGTGAGTTCCGTGCACTTTGGATTCAGAGAATCAATGCAGCTGCACGTCAGTATGGTATTTCATACTCACAGTTCATGGGCAAATTGGCAAAGCAGAACATCGGTCTTAACCGTAAAGTGCTTGCAGACCTTGCTATGAATAATCCAAAAGCTTTCGAAGCTATAGTAAATAAAGTAAAATAGTTTGCTGAATGGGGCTGAAGGATCTATACCATAACAAGTGGGTGCGGATGGCCTTCTGGTCAATCCTCTACTTGCTTTGGGTGATCTGGGTAGGAAACTATTGGTGGCTTTTAGGACTTGTTGTCATTTTCGACCACCATATCACCCGCAAGGTGAAATGGCTGTTCTGGAAAAAGGACTACAAAGAAGGCGAGAAACGGAATGCTTTTCTTGATTGGCTTGATGCCATCATTTTCGCAGTCGTTTTCGTGACGTTCATCAATATATTTTTCTTCCAGGCTTTCAAGATTCCTTCATCTTCGATGGAAAGTTCGCTTCTTACCGGAGATCATCTCTTCGTAAGCAAGTTGGCGTTCGGTCCTAGAATCCCTGAAACACCTCTGACAATCCCGTTTACCCACAATGTCATTTTCGGAAAGGAGTCCTATTCGACTTTGATTCACAATGACTATCGCAGGCTGAAGGGATTCAGAAATGTTGAACGTGGCGATTACGTCGTATTTGGTTTCCCCGACGGGGATACCGTCCTGACCAAGGCCCCGGCGGATGACTATTACACTATCTGCCGTTTCTACGGAAAAGATTATGCCGTGAAGGCATACGGGCCTGTGAAGGTTCGTCCGTCAGACAAAAAAGACCACTATGTGAAGAGATGTGTAGCGATACACGGTGATACTCTCTCGGTAGTTGACGGTCGTGTCTGCATCAATTCCGTGCCTCAGGAAGTATGGCCTGGTGTTCAGACGACTTATACTGTGACTACAGACGGCTCCAGAATCAATTCAAAATTGTTGGAGAAAGTCGGGTTGAACATTTCAGAACTGCAGTACGACGAAACGCTGCCAGGTTATCCTCAGATGCCTTTGACTTCGTCAATGCTAGATGCAATCAAGTCTTGTGCGAATGTTGTAAGCATAGAGGAGCAGGTGGATGTCTATCCGCCGGATTATCCAGATTCGTATCTTATGCTTTTCCCTTATTCCGAGAAATTCAGATGGACTCGTGACAACTACGGTCCGATATGGATTCCGGAGGCAGGAAAGACAGTCAAGTTAAATTCAGACAATATGCCTCTGTATGAGCGCATTATCGGGGTTTACGAGAAGAACGAATTGAAAGTGGAATCAGACGGCAGGATATTCATCAACGGTGAAGAGACCGATGAATATACTTTCAAGCAAAACTATTACTTCATGATGGGCGATAATCGTCATAATTCTCTGGATTCCAGATATTGGGGTTTTGTGCCTGAGGATCACGTCGTAGGAAGACCGGCATTGATATGGCTTTCGACAGATGCCAACAGGAGATTCCCGTTCAACATCAGGTGGAACAGATTCCTTAAACTGGTGTAAGTTTTGGAATTACCAAAAAATTATACGATATTTGCGGTTCGTGTGGACTATTTAGAGAAAATTAAAAAGTAACATAATATGGCAAAGGTTTGTCAAGTAACAGGAAGGAAGAGAATGATCGGTAACAATGTTGCCCACTCTAAACTTCGTACAAAGAGAGCGTTCTCTTTGAACCTCAAGAACAAGAAGTTCTGGCTTGAGTCAGAGCAGAGGTTTGTCACCCTCAAGGTGACCTGCAAGGGTATCAGACACATCGAGAAGAACGGTTTGGAAAGCGTTCTCAGAGATGCCCAGAAGAAAGGATATATTAACCTTGTTTAATTCTAGATAAGATGGCAAAGAAAGCTAAAGGAAACAGGGTGCAGGTCATCCTGGAGTGCACAGAGCAGAAAGAGAGCGGTGTACCTGGAATGTCAAGATACATTACCACAAAGAACAAGAAGAACACAACAGAGCGTCTTGAGCGTAGAAAGTACAATCCGTACCTTCACAAGGTGACTCTTCATCGTGAGATTAAATAATAAGGAGAACGGTTTATGGCAAAGAAAGCAGTCGCAACCTTCGCAGCCAAAGCAGGCGCGAGAAGCATTGTCAAGTGCATCCGTATGGACAAGTCTCCAAAGACCGGCGCATACGTCTTTGTTGAGCAGTTCGTTGATGCTGGTAAAGAGAAAGAATTCTTCGACAAGAAATAAGAGAAATTCTAAATATCAGAAGCAGGCACGGAGTTATCCATCGTGCCTGCTTTTTTTGTGTTTTGCCTGTGTTTTGATTATCTTTGTCCGTTAATCCGATCGTTTTTATGGGAATTTTCGACAAGGGTGTAAAAAAGACAAATGAGGGCTTTTTCAAGAAGCTTTCCAGAGCTATAGTTGGTAAGTCCAAAGTGGACGATAAGGTTCTGGATGCCATCGAGGAGGCGCTTGTTTCGTCCGATATGGGAGTCGATACTACGCTTGAAATCATCGACAATCTTGAAGAACGCGTGGAACGCGACAAATATATGTCGATGACTGATCTTGTCGGGATTCTCCGGGAAGAGATTGCAAAACTTCTTGACGTGGATTCATCTGCCGGAGTGGCTACGGATGAAATACCTTTTGACTTTTCAAAGAAACCGTATGTCGTGCTCGTTGTCGGAGTCAATGGTGTCGGCAAGACTACCACGATAGGGAAACTTGCGGCAAAGCTCAAGGCTCAGGGAAAGAATGTCGTTCTTGGCGCGGCGGATACATTCCGTGCGGCAGCCGTAGAGCAGCTTCAGATTTGGGCGGACAGGGCAGGCGTTTCCATAGTGAAGCAGGAGATGGGATCTGACCCGGCTTCCGTGGCGTTTGATACGGTAAGTTCGGCTGTGGCAAAGCACGCTGATGTGGTTTTGATTGATACAGCTGGACGACTTCACAACAGGGTGAATCTGATGAATGAACTTACCAAGATTCGCAATGTGATTCGCAAGGTCATTCCAGATGCACCTCACGAGGTTATGCTTGTTCTTGACGGTTCTACCGGACAGAATGCTTATCAGCAGGCGCAGGAATTTTCCAAAGCGACGGATGTTACGTCCCTTGCAATTACCAAATTGGACGGTTCTGCAAAAGGTGGCGTCGTGGTCGGAATCGTTTCGCAGTTGAAGGTGCCGATAAAATTCATCGGAATAGGCGAGGGAATTGATGACCTGAAAGTGTTTGACAAGAAGGAATTCGTCTCGTCGCTCTTTAACCCTGAAGACATCGACAAGTAGCGCAATGATATGCGGGCCGCTAAAATTATTGAAGATAAACGAGCAGGCTGTGACAGGGCTTGCGAAGCTATTGAATAGAAATATAAAATATTGAAGATATGAAACTTTCGTACAGTTGGCTTGGAGAGTATCTCAAATGTGACCTTACTCCGCAGCAGATAGCTGAAGCTATGACCTCCATTGGTATCGAGGTTGATTCGGTTTCGGAAGAAGAGGAGATTCCCGGTGGACTTGCCGGAGTCGTAGTGGCAGAAGTAGTTGAGTGTGAGGCTCATCCTAATTCAGATCACCTTCATATAACCAAGGTTAATGATGGGACTGGTGAGTTGCTGACGGTTGTTTGCGGCGCTCCTAATGTTGCTGCGGGACAGAAAGTTCTTTTTGCGAGACTTGGTGCTGTGTTGCCGGGAGATTTCAAAATCAAGAAATCGAAGATTCGTGGCGTGGAGTCATTCGGAATGATATGCGCGGAAGATGAACTTGGAATCGGAAATGACCACGCCGGCATAAAGGTACTTCCTGCTGATGCTCCGGTGGGTACATCTGCGAAAGATTATCTGCATCTGAAGACGGATGCGGTCATTGAGTATGAAATCACGGCGAACAGGGTTGATGCCGCTTCCCATATCGGTGTTGCGCGTGACCTGTTTGCCTATATGCAGTTGAACAATATCCCTTGCACATTCTCATATCCTGACGTGTCATCATTCAAGGAAGGAGCAGGCGACGGGGCGATACCTGTTGATGTCAGGGATTTTGACGGTGCCCCTGAATATGAGGGCATTACGATAAGAGACGTAAAGGTGGGCCCTTCACCTGAATGGCTTCAGAAAAAGTTGATGTCCATTGGTTTGCGTCCAATCAACAATATCGTCGATGTCTCGAATTTTGTGCTTTTCGAGATTGGACAGCCGATGCACACTTTCGATGCGGACCGCATTTCCGGAGGAAAAGTTATTGTTAGACGTGCAGAAGAAGGAGAAAAGCTTGTGACTCTCGACAGTGTTGAGCGCACGCTTCATTCTACGGATATGGTTATTGCCAATGCTGACGGGCCTATGTGTATTGCAGGTGTCTTCGGTGGCGAGAAATCCGGTGTTTCTGATTCTACGGTCAATGTTTTCCTTGAGAGTGCATATTTCGATCCTCATTCCATCAGGAAGACTTCCAAGACACAGGGAATTCAGACCGACGCGTCATTCAGATACGAGAGAGGTGCAGACCCCGGAATAATCCCGTTTGCAGCGAAGAGAGCCGCTCTTCTCATCCTGGAGGTTGCCGGCGGACATATTGACGGAAAGACTCAGATTTCGTATCCGAATCCTATAGAGCGTAAGGTCATTGACCTCGATTACGACAGGATAGAGTCTTTTATCGGAAAGAAAATCGGTCACGATGTCATTGAAAACATCCTGACATATCTGACATACGAATTTGTCGAGAAGAGACCTGGCGGTGCGAAAGTGGCTGCTCCTTCATATATGATTGACGTATATCGCGAGTGCGACGTGGTGGAGGAGATTCTCCGAATCTACAGTTACAACAACGTGGAGATTCCGCAGACTATGAGAATGTCGATAGGCACTACTCCTGACCCGGATCCCGAAGCTACCAGAAATTATATTTCCAATTTCCTCGTGGCTGACGGATTCGTTGAGACAATGAACAACTCATTGACAAAGAGTGCATACTACGACGGACTCAAGACATTCCCGGCTGAAAATTGTGTTAAGATTGTCAATCCGCTCAGTTCTGACCTGAACGTGATGAGGCAGACTTTGATTCTCAACGGTTTGGAGGTTATTGCCTACAATGCGAACAGACAGATAAATTCACTTCGCACGTTCGAATATGGCTCTGTATATCGTAGGCTTCCGGATACTGACGGAAAGACACTCGCTTCTTATGAAGAGCATCAGTGCTTCGCGATGTTCCTCTCCGGGCCGAATGCCAAATCTTGGAGACTTGGCGAGCAGAAAGGCAACTATTTCCAGCTGAAAGGCTATTTCGAGCAGTTGTGCAGCCGCTATGCGATTGATTTGTATTCAATGGAGACGGAGGCCGCACCTGCAGACATATTTGCGGAAGGCATCGTTTACAGATTGCCGGGCACGCACGAAGTGTTTGCAACAATGGGAACAGTTTCTCCTGCGCTTTCGAAGAAGTTTGATGTCCGTCAGCCTGTGTTTGCAGTTGAAATCGTATGGCCTGTGTTGCTGAAGCTCATTTCGAGAGTAAAGGTCAAGTTCCAGGAAATGCCTAAGTTCCCTGAAGTAAGGCGTGACCTTGCGCTTCTTGTGGACGAGTCGGTTTCATACGCTGAGCTTTCAAAGGCAGCGCACAAGGCAGTGAAGAAGATTCTCAAGCAGGTTACCCTGTTCGATGTTTACAGAGGCGACAAGATTCCTCAGGGAAAGAAGCAGTATGCCCTGAACTTTGTCCTTCAGGATCCGGAGAAGACTTTGACTGACAATGAGGTGGAGAAGGCAGTGGAAAGGCTTCTTGCTACTTATCAGAATTCATTCGGCGCAGTGTTGAGATAATGCTTCGGGTACGTAGAATATTGCTCGTTGCGGTTGTGCTGGTTGCTGCGGTTTCTTGCAACTCCGGCGGCCGTGTCATTCCACCGCATAAGTTTGCGAAAATTTATGCCAAGATGCTCGTCGCTGACCAGTGGGTTGTAAATGAACCCGGCAAAATGCGCATCGCGGACACGAGTCTGTTCTATACTCCGATATTTGAGGAATTTGGATACACCGACAAGGATTATGTCAAGAGCGTAATCCATTATATGAATGATCCGGAGTCTTTCGGCAAGGTATTCAAGGAGACAAAGTCCATCCTGGAGGCGCGTATCAAGGAATTGACTGCGGAAGAGAGGGCAAGGGCACGTGCCGACAGCATTCGTCTTGCAATTGAGCGGTCTGTTTTCAGGCGTGCTCCGATATTCAGAGATATGGATAAAGATTCCATAAGGATTGATACGGTGTCTATAAGCCTGGATTCCAGCGGTGTTCTTGTCTGGGAAAGAATACTCCCGGATACCATATATAGTGGACCGTCTTATGTGCTGAAGTCCTATCTGGATTCTCTTGCAGTTGTGGCTGACTCATTGAGTAACAAGGCAGTAGATTCTGCGAAGGTGGAGGACTCCGCGAAGAAGACTCAGCCGAAGAAAAATGGCAGAAAGCTTGACGCGGATGTCGTTAAGATTGACAAAACTGTTTTTCCGTCAATTCCGAGGAAGTTCAAGTGACTCTAGACCTGCCAAGGGATTTCTAATAATTTGACGATATGCGACGCTTTAGCGCAAAATATATTTATACCAATGTTGATTCGGAACCTTTAAGAAATGGCTTTGTAGAGGTTTCTGATGATGGTGTTGTGATGTCTGTCGGCACCGTGTCCGATATCTCGGCAGAGGAAAATTTCTATGACGGCGCTCTTGTGCCCGGATTTGTAAATACACATTGCCATCTTGAGTTGTCATATCTGAAAGGCAAATTCCGCAAAGGGACAGGAATGGCCGGTTTCATTGACCAGATAAATGCTATGCGCGATACTTCTTCGATGGAGAAGAAGAAAGCGGACATCGAGTATTGGATGGATTTGATGTGGCGCAGGGGAGTGTCTGCAATGGCTGATATAAGCAACTGCAGCGACACTTTTGAATGCAAATCCAAGTCACCGTTATATACAAGGACATTCCTCGAAGTATTCGGTACAGAGCCTGAAGATTGTGGAAAGGTGATGTCGGATGTTCTTGAACTCCAGAAAGTTGCTGAGGGCTATCATCTTGACGCTGCACCGACTCCGCACGCTTGCTATACAATGAGTCCCGAGTTGGTTACGGCTGTTTCACGGGAAGGTCTGAAGTCCGGTTTTCTGTCATATCACAGCGAAGAGACTCAGGAGGAGGAAGATATGCTGATTTCAGGGTCCGGCGCGATGTGGGAGAACAGAAAGGCTGCCGGAATGAGTGTGCCGCCTGTGACCGGAAAGTCCTCGCTTCTGTATTTTATTGACAGACTGAAGGCTGCGCATCCTGCGCCATTTGATGAGCATATACTCCTTGTGCACGAATGCTGTATGAATGACGAGGGGGCAAAGGCTGTGAAGGAAGTTATGAGCAATGCCTATATAGCATTGTGTCCGTGCTCCAATATATTTATACATAATGCTTTGCCGCCAGTGGAGATGATGCGCAAGCATGGTCTGAAACTTACAGTCGGTACAGATTCGCTGTCCAGCAACGATGACCTGGACATTGTGAGGGAATTGTATTGCCTGCAGGAGAATTTTCCTGATGTGCCTCTTGCTGAGATGTTTGTGTGGGCTTCGCGCAATGGCGCAGAGTTTCTCGGGCAGAACGAACTGGGTGCCATAGACGAAGGCAAACGACCGGGCATTGTGTTTATTGAACATCTGTCCAAAGACGGAAAACTGACCTCTGCAAGCAAGTCGCAGAGATTGGTGTAATATGGTGTCAGTCAATATGCTAAGAGAAAAATTAGTATTTGGACCCATTTTCAGCAGGCGTCTGGGATCATCCCTGGGAATAAATCTCTTGCCTGAAAACGGAAAATTATGCAACTTTGACTGTATATATTGTGAATGCGGATGGAACAGGGATGGACGGAGCGATGGGCGTTTGCCGCAGCCCGAAGAATTGCGCGAGGCATTGGAGCCAAAATTAAAGTCTTGCATTGAAAGCGGTACGGGCATTGATTCGATAACATTTTCAGGCGATGGGGAACCGACAATCAATCCTCATTTTGCTGAAATGATAGATATAACACTTGAACTGAGAGACCGGTATTTTCCAAAGTCTGCAGTGTCAGTATTGACGAATGCGACAAGAATTTGCAGGGAGAATGTCAGGCGGGCTTTGATGAAAGTGGACAATCCGATTCTGAAGCTGGATGCGGCGACGGATGAATATGCGCGAAAAATCAACAATCCCGAGTGTGATTATTCCGTGGCTGAGATAGTGGAGGATATGAAGGAGTTTCACGGTAATTTCATTATGCAGACTATGTTCTTGCGGACAGACGATTTCGACACTGCTGCCCCCGAGAATTTGAATGCGTGGATGAACATTGTCCGGGAACTGGGTCCGCGTGAGATTATGGTTTATACGATTGCCCGCGAGACTCCGAAGGCAGGGCTTGTGAAATTTACGGAGGAAGAGATGAGGGACGCAGTGATGCCTCTTATCAAAGAAGGGTACAATGTGCAGATAAAAGGTTGATGTTTGATATTTTGAAAAAATAAAATTAGCACTATATGAAAGATATATCATTGAATTACGGTTATGCTCCGGATAAGGAGGCTATTGCCAGAAGTTTGGAACTGATTGCGTCAAATCTGGACAATGTCGCTTCAGAACAGGTTATCAAGAAGTGTTTCTCTCTTATGGATTTGACCTCACTGCACAATAACGACAGTGTGGAGTCCATTGCAAAACTTATGGAGAAAGTAAATACCTACAGGGATGTGTATCCTGACTATCCTCTTCCTGCATCTGTTTGCGTATATCCCAATCTGGCCCACGTGGTGAGGGAATGCCGCAAGGATGAGGCACTTCACGTTACAGCCGTGGCAGGATGTTTTCCGACGTCCCAGAGCTTCATCGAAGTCAAGACAAAGGAATGTGAGATGGCAGTGGAAGCCGGTGCGGATGAGATTGACATAGTGCTTGCGCTCAATTCGTTTATGGTAGGTGACTATGAGTCTGCCGGAAATGAAATAAGGGCCTGCAGAAAAGCAGTGGATGAAGCTGGTGACAGGGTTGGCCGCAAGATTGTGCTCAAGGTCATTATCGAAAGCGGTGTGCTTGCGTCTCCGGAATTGATAGCTGACGCTTCTTTCCTGGCTATGGAATGCGGTGCTGACTTTATCAAGACTTCGACCGGTAAGGTGGAGGTAAATGCAACTCCTACAGCGGCTTACGTTATGTGCGAGTGTATAAAGAAATACTATGAGAAGACCGGCCGGAAAGTCGGATTCAAGGCAGCAGGCGGAGTCTCCACAGCTATGGATGCGGTATGCTATTACTCTATCGTGTCGGCAGTCCTCGGAAACGAGTGGCTTGACTCCAAACTGTTCCGTTTCGGAGTAAGCCGTCTTGCGAACAGCCTGATTTCCGCTGTCGAGCAGAAGACAGTTGTGTTCTTCTAAAAGGCTGTTTCAGAACCTATTAGTTCAACTCGGATTGGTTCGGCTGAGATTAGTTCAGCAGTCCCGCGAAGTATTCGCGGAGATCTGACCACTTGTAATATGGCCCTGAGAACGGCTTCAATGCCGGGATCAGGGTTTCTTCTTCATTGCGCAGCAGTTTCACCAGGATTTCGTCGCTCTTTTTGCTGCTGTAGAAAATCATCTGCAGATTTGAGCCCATAGGGATTTTGTCTGATGTAATCCAGCCGTGCTTGTCAGCATCATCCATCGGGTAACGTATATCCTGGCCTTTGACACCTAGAAGTCCGAGGAAAGGCAGAAGTCCAGTGTCGTGACCGAATCTGAGGTCTGCGCAACGCTCGCTGTCGCTTTTCAATGCTTTGTCAGCCTTCTTTATGAAATCTTCAAGCAGTTCTTTAGAGGCATCTGAACTGACGTTGCCCCATTCCTTGGAATTGCCGAATTGACCGTAGAATTTGTTGCTGCGGACAACGCATTGTTCTGTAAGCTCTTCCGGAGTAAGGTATTTGAAAAGGTCAATGCCGAGGAAATCCAAGTCTCCGCATATTGAGCCGGCAAGATATACTGATTTTATAAGTTTCTGTCCATCAAGCAATTCTTTTGCTCTTTCCTTGTCGGTGAAAACTTTTTCAAAGAAACTGTCGTAGTGGCAGGTAGCCTTTCTTGTAGAATCCTCGTATGCGTTGCATTTGTCGAACAACGTATTGTCGCTGAATCTCTTGGCGAGGAAATTATAGTACTTGTTACCGGTATCGAACGTGAATTCCAACTCGGAATTTTCTTCTTTAAGTTCTATCGTGAAGTTGGCCATACTGATGATACATCTTGGTACGATGCTGGCGATGCAGTCAATTTCATCTCTTTCCTTGCCTTTGAATACATCCGGGAATCTTTCATACATTCTTTCAGCAATGCCTCTGTGCTCTCTCGCACCCAAAGGAGAAAGTTCTCCCTCCATTCCTTTATGGACTTTGGATACAGTCATAAATTCGCGATACAGGTTTTCACCGGTTTCGGACAATAGTCCCGCATCCTTAGCAATTCTGAGATACTTCTCTCCGCTCTTGAAAAAACTGTCCGAGGTGTGGTATCTGGAGCCGTGACGGCCGTAATGTGAGATATAAAACGGCTTGTATCCTTTAGGTGCGGGAGTGTCGGTAAGGTCACCGTGATGATATGTAGTATATACTCCGGCTGCAAGTGACTTGTTTTCTGCGATTCTTTCTGTCAGACTTTGCGCTGCAAGTTCTCCTCCCAATATGGACAGGAAGGCCACGGAGGCCAGGATACGGTTGATTATTCTCATTTTTTTCGGTAATAATGTTCCTTACAAAGGTACGGAATCCCCGATGCAATATCAACAGAGACCGAAAAATATAATTATGCGTTTTCATTTTCTGAAAACGGAACACAAGGGATAATTTTGCCGCTGTAACCAAAACTGATTGCACTATGAAACCTGATGTGAAAAAATTATTTGCAATCCTGATGAGTGTGGCTGCTATTGCGGCAGGATGCTCCAAAAACGGATTTGACGGTCCCGGGGGAGAGGATGAATCCGAGACTTCCACGGTGTCTCACGAGATGATTGTTCTAGGAAAGAAACTTGATGACCCGTATTCGGTCTCCAATATGACCAAGGCGCTTTCAAGTCTTTATCCGACCAAGGCGGGCAGGGTGGATGTCAATCCTACCGATGTTTATGTGAGGTTCCTGCCGAAAACGGAGGATGAATACCTGGAACTGATAGACAGGGGATATGAGCTTATGGATCATCCTCTTGACTATCAGATAGTAAGGGATGGTGACTATTATCACGACCCGGACCTGTCGGAAGAGGAGATTACCTGGCAATATGCTGTAGTTCCCCACGGCACTGCTCTGCCTGAAAATATAGAATATGAGGTGCTTGACAACTGCTACATACCTGATCCGGGCGCAGATACGAAGTCGGAAGACGGGATTGACTGGGCTGCTGTGGAGAGGGAAGCGTTCCGCATAACCGGAAATAATGAATTGCTTGCCGAGGAATGTCCTTCAGCTTTGACAAAAGGCGAGTCCGGCAAACCGTCGGGGCGAATTACCATCATTGACAGTAAATTGAACGGCGGTCAGCCTTTCGGTGTCGCAGGTGTGAAAGTAGTATGCAATGTTTTTGTGAAATTTTCGTCCGCATATACAGACCGCGACGGATATTATTCCATATCCAAGAATTACACGTCCAAACCAAGATACAGACTGATGTTCAAAAACAAGGAGGGCTTCTCCATCGGGCTGAACCTTGTGCTTGTGTCGGCATCTATGTCCGCTTTGGGAAAGGGACCGGCTACAGGCAAGGATGTGACAATTACCCAGGATTCCGACAGGAAACTGTGGTGCAGGAGCGTTGTGAACAATGCTGCATACGACTACATAAAGAGATGCGGCTCGGATGATATGGATCTGAAACGCCCGTCCAAGACATTGAGAATATGGATATTGCAGAAACTTAAGGTCAGCAGCGCGGTGATGATGAGGCAGGGCGCGTTCATTGACGGGACGCTTATCAGAAGTTTTCTCGGAGAATACGCCGCGCTCATAAAACTGTTTCTTCCGGACATAACCCTGGGTGTGGAAGGAAAGAGCGACTATTCTACTCTATATGCGGAAACCTGCCACGAGATGGCGCACGCGAGCCATTTCGCTCAGGTCGGAAAGTCCTATTGGGATAAATATATCCAGTATATAATATCATCTTACATATCTTCAGGTAAAGAAACTTATGGAGACGGGACGGAATCAAACGCGGGATATTGCGAAGTCGGCGAGATGTGGGGATATTTTATGCAAAACTCAATGTATCACGACAGGTACGGCGGGACTATGCCGTCGGCCGGGATGACATATTGGTTCCATCCTCAGATATTCAGGTATCTGGAGGAGAGGGGTATAACCAAGGCACAACTGTTTGCATCACTGCAGTCGGGCGTTACCTCAAGGGATACGCTTATGAAGAAGCTTTTGGAGCTCTATCCGGACAAAGCAGTGATAATCAGACAGGTGTTCTCAAGATATTCTGATGCCGGGACCAAAATCCAGTTGTCCGATGCGGAATGAGATGGAAGTACAACGTGTTGAATGTAATGAAATGCAGTCCTATTCTGTTAAGAAATTGAAGTCAATGGCAGTTGTGCTCTTGCTCTTGCTGCCGGTTATGCGGGTTTCTGCCCAAAAAGCCTCGGTCTCCACAGATTTGGTCGGATATGTGAACTTCGTGGCTATGAACGTAGAAGTGTCATTGCCAGTCGCCAGACATTGGACCGTCAATGCTGCGGCCCGTTACAGTCCGTTTGAATTCAATCTCGGGGACGGTAAGGAGAATGCCAGGAACAAGCAGCAGACTTATTCGGCTGGAATGCGCTGGTGGCCGTGGAATGTGTATTCCGGTTGGTGGCTGTCTGGAAAGCTTCAGTATCAGGAGTATAACTCCGGCGGATTCCTTTCCGATACGACTTATGAGGGAGACAGAGTAGGCGCGGGCGTGTCAGGAGGATATTCCTATATGTTGGGCAAGCATTTCAACATAGATTTCGGACTCGGTTTGTGGGGCGGTTGGGACAAGTTCTCAAAATATGCCTGTCCAGTGTGCGGATTGACCGATGATGCAGGCTCGAAATTCTTTGTCCTTCCGACTGATGTCATAATCGCTCTGAGCTATGTGTTCTGATGGTCACGGAGTTTTCGGGTGTATGTCAATCCTTGTTCTTCTGGCTGTCCTCCAGCTTTTAATCACCTGCCCGAGCTGTTCGGTCAAGGAGAACAGGGAACTATGCCCGTGCCGTCTGGAACTGGAATTTTCCGGAGAGGATGCCTCGAAATGCGAAGATGGCGTGATAGTGACTCTTTCCGGGATATCCGGTTCTGCTGACGGATATATTCTGCGCGACACTGTAGTCGCACAACCGGACGACGGATGTGTGAGATGGTTTACAGAAGCACCCAAGGGGGATATGATTATATCTGCCGTATATCCTAATGCCGTGAAATTGGAAAAGGATATTCGTTCCGGTACTCTGCTTAATATTCCGTTGGGAAAAGAAGCTCCTCAGCTTTGGTCCTTCGGTAGAAAAGTCTTGTTGAGGAAGGAGGTGGAAAGGCATACGGTCACTCTTGCGAAGAACTATTGCCATTTGGTTCTGCTTGTTCAGGATGCTTCAGGAGAGTCCTTCCCGTTCAGAATGGAGATTCGTGGAAATGTCTGCGGATATTCGCTCGAAGGGAATCCTGTGGCTGGAGATTTCAGGACTGTGGTAAAATATGTTGATGAAAACACTCTTCCTTCCGGAATGGTGGAGGGCTACGTGGATTTGCCAAGGCAGACAGACAATTCGCTCTGTCTTGATATTATATCGGAGGATGAGAAGGTGAGAACGTTTGCTCTCGGCAATTATATCGAGGCAAGCGGCTATGACTGGACCTCGGAGAATCTGAAAGACATTACGATGAACATAGATTATGCGCGCACTTCCATAAACTTCAGTATCGGAGCGTGGAAAAAGTCAGAACATTTTGAGGTCGTGATTTGATGCATGGCCTTGTGAAGTTGAGTTCATGTTTTGAAAAACTGAGTCCGAACCATGAAACGACGTGCTTTTTTGGCGCAGGTGCAAATTCATTGCTTGATAATTAAAAAACAATTCGTAAATTTGTATCCCTTAAAAGTTGCGCGGGTGGCGAAATGGTAGACGCGCTAGTTTCAGGAGCTAGTGTCAATTACGACGTGTGAGTTCGACTCTCATCTCGCGCACAATGAAAAGCACTCTTAATCATCTGATTTTGAGTGCTTTTTTGCAATGTTGGATGAACTCAAAACAACTCCTTATGAATATCACATATCTTGACGCGGCGACGATGGGCGATTCGTCATTGTCAGAAATTGAGAAACTGGGCGAACTGGTGTGTTGGCCGAACTCTACGGCTGAAGAAGCACTGGAGCGTGTCGGTGATACGGATGTGCTTATCGTGAACAAAGTGCGTGTGACGGAGAAACTGCTGTCTGCCGCACCGAACCTGAAGCTTGTATGTGAAGCGGCGACTGGCGTCAATAACATTGACCTTGATGCGTGTGAAAGGCACGGAGTAATAGTCCGCAACGTTGCAGGCTACTCGACCGAGTCAGTCGTGCAGGAGACATTTATGCACATTCTCTCGTTGCTTGGAAACGGACCTTATTATGACGGATTCGTAAAGTCGGGACGTTATTCGTCAAGCGGGCTGTTTACCAATTTGAGCCGTCCGTTTATCGAGATGGATGGCAAACGGATTGGTATAATCGGAATGGGAACGATAGGAAGCCGCGTGGCGGCAGTGGCCTCGGCTTTCGGTATGGAAGTGGTATATTATTCCACATCGGGGACCAATCACTGTACGGAATATCCTAGCCTGCCGTTGGACGAGCTTATGCGTACTTCAGATGTCATTTCCATACACGCGCCATATAACGCAAAAACAGCCGGCCTCATCGGTGAAGAACAACTCCACAAGATGAAATCGACTGCCATTATAGTCAATATGGGACGTGGTGGGATTATTGACGAGAATGCTCTCGCTCAGGCAATAAACCGGGACCTTATCGGCGGCGCTGCGCTGGATGTGTTTGAGAATGAGCCGCTTCCTGCGGACAATCCTTTGCTGCACACTGCGCATCCGGAGAAATTGAGATTCACTCCCCACACCGCTTGGGCGAGCATCGAGGCGAGAGACCGTCTGATGAAACGGGTCGCCGAGAATATCGTCAAGGGTTGGTAGCCTGCCCGGCTATTCCCATTCGATGGTTGCAGGCGGTTTTGAAGAGATGTCATAGACTACTCTGTTTACGCCCTTGACCTTGTTGATTATGCTGTCGCTTACTTTGGCGAGAAAATCATAAGGGAAGTGGAACCAGTCTGCAGTCATAGCATCTGTGGATACTACTGCACGCAAGGCTACAGGATTCTCGTATGTCCTTTCGTCGCCCATTACGCCGACACTCTTGATAGGCAGCAGAATTACTCCTGCCTGCCAGATGGCATCATAGAGATTGGTGGCCATTACACGCGGATCTGATGCTGACGGAAATCCCATTCCTGTGCAGTCGTAACTTTTCAGCCCCTTGATGAAAATATCGTCGGCCTCACGCAATACGCGGAGCTTTTCTTCCGTAACATCACCGATTATACGAATTGCAAGGGATGGTCCCGGGAAAGGATGCCTTCCGACCAGATCCTCCTTGATGCCCAACGAGCGGCCTACTCTGCGTACTTCATCCTTGAATAACATCTTGAGCGGCTCTACAATCTTGAGATTCATCTTCTCCGGAAGACCGCCCACATTGTGGTGCGACTTGATTTTGGAAGCGATGCCAGGGATTCCGGCAGATTCTATCACATCCGGATATATAGTGCCTTGGGCAAGCCATTTCGCATTCTCTATAGTGTGTGCATATTTGTCAAAAGTCTCGACAAACAGCCTTCCGATGACCTTTCGCTTTGCCTCAGGCTCAGTGATTCCGGCGAGCTCCGAGAGAAATTCCCTGGAAGCGTCCGCACCGATGACATTCAGTCCCATATCCTGATATGAAGCCATCACGTCCTCAAATTCGTTCTTGCGGAGGAGTCCGTTATTGACGAAAATGCAGGTGAGGTTGTGTCCAATAGCCTTGTTGAGCAGCACTGCCGCAACGGTCGAATCCACTCCGCCGCTGAGACCGAGAATTACCTTGTCGTCGCCCAGTTGCTTCCTGAGTTCTTCTATGGTAGTGTCAATGAACGATGCAGGGGTCCATTCGCCCTTGCATCCGCAAATTCCAAGTGCGAAATTGGACAGCATCTTGGTGCCTTCCACGGAATGGAAAACTTCCGGATGGAACTGAACCGCGTACGTCTGCTCATTCTTGAAATGAAAAGCCGCGTTCACGACATCGCCTGTCGAAGCTATGACTTCCGCATCAGCAGGTAACTTTGAGATGGTGTCTCCGTGTGACATCCACACCTGGGAATGCAGCGACACTCCCTTGAAGAGAGGCGAGTCCGGAACCGTGACATCCAGCATCGCCCTTCCATATTCACGAGCAATGGAGCCTTCAACCTTTCCACCGAACTTGGCGGCCAGATATTGAGCTCCATAACATATACCCAGAAGCGGAAGTTTGCCTTTGATGTTTTCCAGGTCTATCTGCGGTGCGTTGGCATCCCTGACAGAGCACGGACTTCCGGAGATTATCACGCCTTTGACGGACGGGTCGAGCTTCGGCATCTTGTTGTAAGGGTAGATTTCGCAATAGACATTCAGCTCTCTCAGACGGCGGCCGATAAGTTGGGTCACCTGAGAACCGGCATCGAGAATGATGATTTTTTCAGCCATAATACGTTGTTTCTGGCGCAAAAATAATATAAAAACTTCATTAAAATCGAAGAAATGCGTAATTTTGCGCTTCTGTATCTGAGTGTGATATAAATACAAGCCGTTGAGGGCTTATAAGAAGAAAATATTTTTATGGACGTTAGGAACATTGCGATTATCGCGCACGTCGACCACGGAAAAACTACTCTCGTGGACCGTATGATTTATCAGGCAAATCTTGTCAGACAGCCGGAAAATCTCGGAGAACTTATTCTCGACAACAATGACATCGAAAGGGAAAGAGGTATCACCATTCTTGCAAAGAACGTATCTGTAGTATATAAAGGTGTAAAAATCAATATTATAGATACTCCGGGCCATAGCGATTTCGGAGGTGAGGTCGAGAGGGTGCTGAATATGGCGGACGGAGTACTTCTCCTTGTGGATGCTTTTGAGGGATGTATGCCTCAGACACGTTTCGTGCTGCAGAAGGCATTGAGTATGGGAAAGAAGCCTATAGTCGTTGTAAACAAGGTTGATAAGCCGAACTGCCGCCCGGACGAAGTTCAGGAGGAAGTTTTCGACCTTATGTTCTCTCTTAACGCCACAGAAGACCAGCTGGATTTCCGCACCATATTCGGAAGCGCAAAGCAGGGTTGGATGGCGAACGACTGGAAAAATCCGACCGACAACATCACTCCGCTTCTTGACGCGATTCTCGAAGTGATACCCGCCCCTGCACAGGTTGAGGGTACGCCTCAGATGCTCATATCTTCGCTGGAATATTCTCCGTACGTCGGCCGTATCGCGGTTGGCCGTATTACGAGAGGGCATCTTGCTACGGGTATGAATGTCAGCCTCTGCAAGAGATATGATAGAATCGAGAAGAGCAAAGTTAAGCAGTTGCTTGTATTTGACGGACTTGGAAAGAAAGAAGTTCCTGAGGTTCAGTGCGGTGATATCTGCGCAGTAGTAGGTATAGACGGCTTTGAAATCGGTGACACAATCGCAGATTTCGAGAATCCGGAAGCTTTGCCGCCAATCGCGATAGACGAGCCTACTATGAGTATGCTTTTCACTATCAATAACTCACCATTCTTCGGAAAGGACGGAAAGTTCGTGACTTCAAGACATATCAAGGAGCGTCTTGAGAAAGAGCTTGAGAAGAACTTGGCTCTGCGTGTAAAACCGGGTCTTAATGCGGATTCGTTCGTGGTTTATGGACGTGGCGTGCTTCATCTTTCAGTGCTGATTGAGGAGATGAGACGCGAGGGTTTCGAGCTTCAGGTAGGCCAGCCTAAAGTGTTGGACAAGACCATTAACGGCCAGCGTTGCGAGCCTATTGAGGAACTCAGCATTGAGGTGCCGGAGCAGTTCGTAGGTGCAGCCATAGAGATTTCTACAAGGCGTAAGGCCGCTCTTGTCCATATGGAACCGAGAGGAGACAGAACGCTTCTTGAGTTTGAAATACCTACCAGAGGACTTATGGGATTGAGGAGCAATCTTCTTACTGCATCACAGGGTGAGGCTGTCGTGGCTCACAGGTTCAAGGATTATCAGCCGTACAAGGGCGAGATCGAGCACAGGACCAACGGTTCGCTGGTGTCACTTGAGACCGGAGAGGCTATCGCTTACTCGATGAACAAACTGCTTGACAGAGGTAAATTCTTTGTCGATCCGGGTGAGGAAATTTATATGGGTGAGGTAGTCGGTGAGCATACGAGGGACAGAGACCTCAATGTGAATATCTGCAAGACCAAGAAGTTGACCAATGTCCGTGCTGCTGGAAGTGATGAGAAGATTGTACTTCCTCCAGCCATCAAGATGTCACTTGAGGAGATGTTGGAATACATCAATGAGGATGAACTTGTGGAAGTTACTCCACATCACCTCAGAATTCGCAAGGCCTTGCTTGACCCAACCGAGCGGAAAAGAAAAAGCGGGGACCTCGATTGATATTCCAAAACTTTTTCTTACCTTTGCAACCCCTAATCTGTTTATAGGAGAATGATGGAAGGTTTTGTCATACCTTTGAATGGATTGAAGCCAGGAAAAACGTGTTTTTCGTGGCATATTGGGGTGGAGTTCTTCAGAAATTTCGGAAACGACGAGATCGTCGATGCTGATTTGAATGTCGATGTGGAGGTTGAGAAGTCGGGGACGTATATCGGAATTGACTGCAATATCGACGGAGTCTTGACGGTGCCGTGCGACAGATGTTTGGAAGATGTCGAGATGCCGGTTTCTACTCAGGCGAGATTGAGCGTCAAGTTCGGACCAGAACCGGTTGTGGCTGATGAGGTGACCGTAAGCGAAGAGAGGGAGACGGTCTACCTTCACGAAGATGAGGCTGAAATGGATATGAGCCAGACAATATATGATTTCTCATATTTGGCTCTGCCTATGCAGAGAGTCCATAGAGACGGCGAGTGCAATCCTCTTGCGGCAAGATATCTTGCAGGCGGCTCAGATGAGGTCGGAGATTTTGAAGAAAAGATTGATTCTGAAAAAGATACATACAATCCTTTTGCAGTGCTCAAGGGGTTGAAATTGGATAAATGACAGAGCACAGGAAGTGAATAAAATTTTAAAAGTTATATAACAATGGCACATCCGAAACACAAACTTTCAAAGCAAAGAAGGGACAAGAGAAGAACACACGACTTCGCTGCTGTTCCAACTCTCGCAACTTGCCCTAATTGCGGTGCTACAGTAATGTATCACAGAGTATGTCCTGAGTGTGGCTTCTACAGAGGCCGTCAGATTATTGAGAAGAAAGTCGCTGAGTAGGCTTTCACTCATAATGGCCCTGTAGTTCAACGGATAGAACGGAAGTTTCCTAAACTTTAAATACAGGTTCGATTCCTGTCGGGGCTACATACAAAAAATGAAGGAGATTGAAATTTTCAGTCTCCTTCTCTTTTGTGTGCTTGTCTGAAAAATTGGTTTACGGCGTTACAATAGCTCTGACGGTGCCCTTCCCCCAGGTTTTTCCCAATCCGCCATCAACGGATGGCTTACTACTATCTGCGTTTATTGACAAAGTGTGTACATATGTGTTGCCATTGTTTGTATATTCTGTCGAAGACCAGAAAACTCCGGTCTCATTCCCATGCCGGTATGCGGACTCATCATCATAGTATCCGGTAAAGGGAAAGAAAATTGATTTGCCGTTATTTTTACTTGTGAACAGCCAACCATTCTTTGTCTCACCCGCCGAATTGGTTTGCGTTGTGGCAGAATGTTCGGTATTGCTTATCAGTTCGTTAAACTCGTCGATCGTAGGAATGCGACACTTTTTGCCGTTAACTGCTTTACAGGCGTCTTCCCAATTGTAGAAATTGCCATAGTCTCCCGGCAAAGAGGCGCCCATATTGATTTCAGCCCAAAGCTTTCCGCTCGGAAGTCCGAGGTCAACAAACTTATAGCCGTCCACGAGCATATAGCCGTTCTTGTGAAGTGTGTTTGCGCTTAAAGAAGCTCTCTTGATGTTTGTGCGGTTTATTGAGAGTGATTTTTCCGCAGAAACACGGTAATAAACTTTCGTATAATAAATAACATCTCCTGTAGGATATCCGAGAGCTATTCTTAAATTGTAGTTACCTACGGGCATTGGAATATAGAAAATGCTTGGCTTATTGTAATCCAAAATGCGACCATAGATCTTAACGGTGTTGTTATTGCCGGCCTCTTCTGTGTTTGCAGTTGCTTTGGAGGTTGTCTCTATCTGCGGATTATTTGCGGAAAGATCAACGGAGAAGTCACCGCATATCTGCCTATCTGCTGTGATGGTGAGTTCAAGTGACGCATTGGATTTATATCCGTCGAGGCTGATACATAAAACGCCACCCAAATGCTTGAACTCTGTTGAGGTGCCGTCAGTGGAAATTTTGGCAAGAAGAGCTGGGTGTGCGTTGCCTGCGTAGGAATCGATATTTGATAAGGATGTGGATGATAGGTATTCTTGCGCTAAAGAACTATTTAGGTCATTATATTCCGAAGGCAGGTGATAAGTGAGTGTGTTGCCGGAGATTTTGTGATTCTCGTTGTAGGGATAGACTGCATACTCTCCGAGAGTTCCCTTGATGTCTCCCTCGAACGTTGCGCTTTTGTAATCGTTGGTCCTTTCCTTGAATTCAAGCGGATAGATACCCTCTGAGCCGCTTGCGAATACTCCTACTTTATCAGTCTTTTGCCAATAGAAGGGAGTATTGCTTGTCACATCCGCAGCGAAAATCGCTTTCGTTTCTATGCCGTTTACCTTGTCGGAATTGCCGTTCGAAATGTTATCGCTGTCGTTTTCAGCGGTCCCTGCATTCAATGTGATATGGTGAATTTGGGATGCGTCGTCGACTCCGTTTCCTTCAGTCTTTGAGCAGGCGGAAAACAATATGGAAGCTATAGCCAATGCTACAGCCGGTGCGTATATCTTGTTCATAGTCGATTGTGATTTACCAGGATAAATCCTCAATGTTTCCTGTTTCCACATCATAACTGCGGCTCACCGGTGTCGGTGTGCTGTCATCAAGAAATACGCTCTCGACTTCAATTTCTTTCACCTCAGCGCGAGGTGCTTCGTATGTGTTTTTCATTCGTCAAAATAAATTTGGCGAATTTCGCTTTTTTTTTATAAAATCAAAGCCTTTTGTTCTGGGGCTATTTTGGTGTATTTCCAGAGTCTATTGCCTCACTACCGGGCGGATGCCGAGACCGATGTACTTATTGACTTCATAGATATATGCTTTATTCTGCCCTGTTATATATGAGAATAAATATGCTTTTTCGTTTGAAGTCTGATTTGAGGTCCAATATAATAGATACTCATCCCAAGATCGATATACATCACCAGAATAGTCGCCATTCTTTGGTATGAATATGGAATTTGAACTGCCGCTCACTTTACTTTTGAAGATAATCCCCCAGACATCTTCAGATTTCGAATTTTTCTGAGTAGTCTCTCCCTGATCGGTTTTATTGCATAACTCTTCAAATTCGGCTTTTGTAGGAACGTGACAGTATGAGCCCCAAAGTTTTGAGGCGGCATCTTCAAAGGAACTGACGTTATAATTATCCTTATTGAATCCTGATTGTGTGAAGCGGTCTCGCCCCAGGCAAAATAGCCGCCGAAGTCGGCAGGAAGGTCTGCTTCTAGATTGGTCTCGGCCCAAAGGACACCGCTGGAGAGTCCAAGGTCTATGAATTTATGACCGTTTACAAGCATATAGCCGTTCTTGTGCAGTGCCTTTGCACTGAAAGAGGCTCTTTTGATGTTTGTTCGGGCTATGGTAAGTGATTTCTGTGCTGAGACGTGGTAATGAACAGGGGTGTTAGGCCCCGTTTTTGAGAATCCGAATTTTATTATCAAATTGTATTCGCCAACGGGCATCGGGATGAAAAATACGCCACCTTTTGTTTGTGCTTGAGAAAGTCCTGTTATAGTGATCGTGTTATCTTCGCCAGCTACATTGGGGTCGTATTTGGCTTCGGATGTCGTCATTATCTGTGGGCTGTCGGACGTGAGGTCTACGGAAAAATCACCGCATATCTGTCTGTCTGCAGTGACTGTGAGTTCGGCTTCGTTGCTTGCCCATTCTGTTATTTTGATACATAGGACGCCTCCAAGATGTTTGAATTCGGCATTGGAGCCGTCATCAGAAATCTTTGCGAGAAGTGCAGGAGTTGCATTGCCGAGATATGAATCTAGACTTGACGATGTGGCTGATGTACAATAATCTTGTGCTATATAACTGAGGTTATATTCCGAAGGCAGGTGATATGTGAGCGTGTTGCCGGAGATTTTATGATTCTCGTTGTAGGGATAGACTGCATACTCTCCTAGTGTTCCCTTGATGTCACCCTCGAAGGTTGCGCTTTTGTAGTCAGTAGTTCTCTCTTTGACTGTGAGCGGATAAATGCCCTCTGCCCCGTTCGCGAATACTCCTACTTTGTCAGTCTTTTGCCAATAGAAGGGAGTGTTGCTTGTTACATCCGCAGCGAAAATCGCTTTCGTTTCTATGCCGTTTGCCTTGTCGGAATTGCCGTCCGAAAGGTTTTCGCTGTCACTTTCAGCTGTCCCTGCCGTCAATGTGATATGGTGAATTTGGGATGCGTCGTCGCCTCCGTTTACTTCAGTCTTTGAACAGGCGGAAAACAATATGGAAGCTATAGCCAATGCTACAGCAGGTACGTAAATCTTGTTCATAGCCGATTGATATTTACCAGGATAAATCCTCAATGTTTCCTGTTTCCACATCAAAACTGCGGCTTGCCGGAGTCGGTGTGCTGTCATCAAGAAATACGCTCTCGACTTCAATTTCTTTCACCTCAGCGCGAGGTGCTTCGTATGTGTTTTTCATTCGTCAAAATAAATTTGGCGAATTTCGCTTTTTTTTTTACAAAATCAAAGTTTCCTCGTGCGGCTACTGCCGCATAATGTCAATGACTTTGGAGACTGCATATAATGGGATGTCTGTAACATTATCGCCTTTGAAATATGGGAGCAGGGAGGTCCGGAAAATAAGAGCTGTCTTATATTGCGCCGAGAACACTTTAAGGGACTTAGCCTTGGTTGATATCTCCGCTTTTGCTTCCAATGGTGCGATTTGTCCTCCAGTCTGAATCACAAAGTCAACCTCTGCCTGTCCTGTGTCAGGAGCCCAATAATGAACCCTAACCTCGTTCTCGTCATCCTCACGGCATATCAATTCTTGCAGTACATATTGTTCTGTCAATGCTCCTTTGAACTGTTTGTAGAACTCTGATCCGTTTATGAGACTTCGCCTGTCAAGTCCGCACATTGCACCGAGGATTCCTACATCGAGAACGAATAGTTTGAACGATTCTATATCCTCAAAGCCGTCCAAAGGTATCTCTCCTTTCGATACTCTAGTATGTTTGTATGCAAGTCCGGCATCGACAAGCCACTTTATGGAGGTCTCGTATTCCTTTGCTCTTGCGCCAGATTTTATCGCGGCATAAATGAATTTCTTGTTTTCCTTTGCGAGATGAGCAGGGATACTGTCCCATACGAGTTCGATTCTCGGAAGTATGTCGTTGGAAGCGTGTCTGGAAAAGTCTTTCCTATATGATTTGATTAGTTCTCTTTGGACTTTTCTGACTTTTGAATAATCCTTCGTGGTGACGAATTTTTCTACGGCTTCAGGCATCCCTCCCACGTAGTAATAGTTTCGGAGAGATTCTTCAAATTGTGAAGCCAATATGTTTATCAGTGGCCAATCCTGTTTCTGAAGTACATTGAAAAGTTCTTCCTTGCCTATGGCGATAAGGAATTCGTCAAATGTCATCGGAAATATTTTAAGAAAAGTAACCTTGCCTACAGGAAATGATTCTCCCTCGTGGTCCTGCAGCCCAAGCAATGATCCTGCAGCGATTACGTGCAGGCTCTTCAGTTCGTCATTGAAGTATTTCAGAGCCAGCAGACCTCGCGGCGCCCATTGGATTTCATCAAAAAACAGCAAGGTCTTTCCTGGTATGACTTCTTTTCCGGAAAATGCTCGTATGGCAAGCAGAATTCTGTCAAGATTGAAATCTGATTCGAACAGCGAACGCAGTGCGGTTTGTTTTTCGAAATTCAGCTCAATGTAAGTTTCAAATACATTCTCGCCGAGATTGCGCGCTATCCACGTTTTGCCGACTTGTCTAGCTCCTTCTAGAATCAAAGGTTTGCGCTCTGAATCTGGAAGTGCTTTCCAATCAATGAGTTTGCTGTAGATCGTTCTTTTCATATTCCCCTAAATTTCTGTAAAATTAACACTTTTTTCGACGAAAAAAATGTTGTGAACACAGAAATCGTGACGAATGTTGGGCGTCCGGAATATGACAGGTTCTATATTGAGTCCGGAGTTATTAGCGTGCGGACAGGCAAAAGCATATTTGGTAGAAAATGAGTGAAGTCGGCCTCAATCTGCGTATTTAGTCAATCCTTAACAACCGCTTTTTCAAGCATTTTGTAGTTTATATTGAGCATA